>NZ_JAACFX010000001.1:0-1064200 GCF_029237275.1 Pseudomonas sp. 3MA1
TCCTACGCAGTCTCTGTAGGAGCCGGCTGGCCGGCGAAGGCTTTTAGAGCGGTGGATTGTCTTCCGTCGGCTTGGTCTTGTTGACCCCGGGCACGTGCAGGTTGCCCTCGGCGACCTGATCGCCTTCCAGCTGCGGCTGGGTTACCCAGGTCAGGATGTCGTAGTAGCGGCGGATGTTGGCGACAAAGTGCACCGGCTCGCCGCCCCGGGCGTAGCCGTAGCGGGTCTTGCTGTACCACTGCTTCTGCGACAGCCGTGGCAGCATCTTCTTCACATCCAGCCATTTGTTCGGGTTCAGGCCTTCCCGTTCCGCCAGCTTGCGGGCGTCGTCCAGGTGGCCGGTGCCGACGTTGTAGGCGGCGAGGGCGAACCAGGTGCGGTCCGGCTCCTCGATCTTGTCGTCCAGCTGTTCCTTGATATACGCCAGGTACTTGGCCCCGCCGCTGATGCTCTGCTTGGGGTCCAGGCGGTTGGACACGCCCATGGCCTGGGCGGTGTTCTGGGTCAGCATCATCAGCCCGCGCACGCCGGTCTTGGAGGTGACCTCGGCCTGCCACATGGATTCCTGGTAGCCCACGGCCGCCAGCAGGCGCCAGTCGAGCTTCTCCTGCTTGGCCGAATTCTTGAAGTGTTTCTCGTACTTGGGCAGGCGCTGCTGCAGGTGTTGGGCGAAGGTGTAGGCACCGACATAACCGAGCACGTCCACGTGGCCGTAATAGCGGTCCTTGAGGCGTTGCAGGGTGCCGTTCTTCTCCACCTTGTCGAGGAAGCTGTTGATCTCGTTGAGCAGGCTGTTGTCATCGCCGGCGGCGACCGCCCAGCTCTGACTGCGGGCATCCCCCAGGTCGAAGGCGACCCGCACATTGGGGAAGTACACCTGGTTCATCGCCAGTTCGTTGGAGTCCACCAGAGTCAGGTCGATCTGGCCTTCGTCCACCATGCGCAGCAGGTCGACGACTTCGACGGCGTCCGACTCTTCGTATTCGATGCCGGGGTACTTGAGCTTGAGCTGTGCCAGTTGTTCGGCGTGGCTGCTGCCCTTGAGCACCATGATGTGCTTGCCCACCAGGTTCTGTTCACTGGTGGGGCGGGACTGGCCGTTGCGATAGATGATCTGCGGGGTGACTTCCAGATAAGGGTGGGAAAACCGCACCTGCTGCTTGCGCTGCTCGCTGCTCACCAGGCCGGCGGCAGCCAGCACCGGGCCTTTGGGCTGGCCCAACTGGTCGTACAGGTCGTCGAGATTGTCGGCCGTCTCGATCTTCAGCTCCACGCCCAGATCGTCGGCAAAGCGCTTCACCAGCTCGTATTCGAAGCCGGTTTCGCCGTTGCGGTCCTGAAAGTAGGTGGCGGGGCTGTTACGGGTGATCACCCGCAGCACACCATCCTCCTTTACGCGCTCAAGGGTGCTGGGTTTTTCAACGCAGGCGCCGAGCATCAGGAAGAGTCCGGTTACGATGAGCCACTTGGCGCAGCGCGGACGTAAAGCCATAGGGGAAAACATTGGCGCAGTATACGCAAAGGATAACGGCCGCCATATCTCGACAGCGAAGGGCTTGTCTGCTAGCCAGCGTCGGCCTGGGCTGGAGGCCTCAAGAATGGGGCCTCGGTGGTCAATGTGACGATTAAAATAACCCGCGGCAATGACCCTGATGAGCCTTTGTTACAGGGCGCCGGGGCCGGGCCGACGTCCGGGCGCCACCCGGGGTTGGGTTTCGAGTGCCGATGGCAACGGTTTACGTTAGAATGCACGGCCTCAAAGCACACCCCCTTCCCGAGGCTGTCCCGAAGATGTTGATCCTGCGCGGCGCTCCTGCCCTTTCTGCCTTTCGCCACAGCAAACTCCTTGAACAACTGAGCCAGAAGGTTCCAGCTGTCACTGGCCTGTATGCTGAATTCGCTCACTTCGCCGAGGTTACCGGCGTCCTGACCGGCGACGAACAGCAGGTGCTTGCGCGCCTTCTGAAGTACGGCCCCAGCGTTCCGGTACAAGAGCCGAGCGGTCGTCTGTTCCTGGTCCTGCCGCGTTTCGGCACCATCTCGCCCTGGTCGAGCAAGGCCAGCGACATCGCCCGTAACTGTGGCCTGGCCAAAGTCCAGCGCCTGGAGCGCGGTATCGCTTTCTACGTGACCGGCGAGTTCAGCGATGCCGACGCCCAGTCGATCGCCGATGCCCTGCACGACCGCATGACCCAGATCGTGGTGGCCAACCTGGAGCAGGCCGCCGGCCTGTTCAGCCACGCCGAACCCAAGCCACTGACCGCCATCGACATCCTCGGCGGTGGCCGTGCCGCGCTGGAAAAAGCCAACAGCGAACTGGGCCTGGCCCTGGCCGAAGACGAAATCGATTACCTGATGAACGCCTTCCAGGGCCTCAAGCGTAATCCCCACGACATCGAACTGATGATGTTCGCCCAGGCCAACTCCGAGCACTGCCGTCACAAGATCTTCAACGCCAGTTGGGACATCGACGGCCAGAGCCAGGAAAAAAGCCTGTTCGGCATGATCAAGAACACCTATCAGATGCACAGTGAAGGTGTGTTGTCCGCCTACAAGGACAACGCCGCGGTGATCGTCGGTTCGGTTGCCGGGCGTTTCTACCCGAACCCTGAAACCCGCCAGTACGGCGCGGTGCAGGAGCCGGTGCACATCCTGATGAAGGTCGAGACTCACAACCACCCGACCGCCATCGCGCCGTTCCCGGGGGCTTCCACCGGTTCCGGCGGCGAGATCCGCGACGAAGGCGCCACCGGCCGCGGCGCCAAGCCGAAAGCCGGCCTCACCGGCTTCACCGTGTCCAACCTGCAGATCCCGGGCTTCGAACAGCCGTGGGAAGTGCCCTACGGCAAGCCCGAGCGTATCGTCAACGCCCTCGACATCATGATCGAAGGCCCCCTGGGCGGCGCTGCGTTCAACAACGAATTCGGCCGTCCGGCCCTGACCGGTTATTTCCGTACCTTCGAGCAATCCATTACCACCCCGCGTGGCGATGAAGTTCGTGGTTACCACAAGCCGATCATGCTGGCCGGCGGCATGGGCAACATCCGTGACGAGCACGTGCAGAAAGGCGAGATCACCGTCGGCTCCAAGCTGATCGTGCTCGGCGGCCCGGCCATGCTTATCGGCCTGGGCGGCGGCGCCGCTTCCTCCATGGCCACCGGCACCAGCTCGGCGGACCTGGATTTCGCTTCGGTACAGCGTGAAAACCCTGAGATGGAGCGCCGTTGCCAGGAGGTCATCGACCGTTGCTGGCAGCTGGGCGAGAACAACCCCATCAGCTTCATCCACGACGTCGGCGCCGGCGGCCTGTCCAACGCCTTCCCGGAGCTGGTCAACGATGGCGGCCGCGGTGGTCGCTTCGAACTGCGCAACATCCCCAACGACGAGCCGGGCATGGCCCCGCACGAAATCTGGTCCAACGAATCCCAGGAGCGTTATGTCCTGGCGGTGGGCGCGGCGGATTTCGAACGCTTCAAGGCCATCTGCGAGCGCGAGCGCTGCCCGTTCGCGGTGGTCGGCGAAGCCACTGCCGAGCCACAGCTGACCGTGACCGACAGCCACTTCGGCAACAGCCCGGTGGACATGCCCCTGGAAGTGCTGCTGGGCAAGGCCCCGCGCATGCACCGTTCGGCGGTTCGTGAAACCGAGCTGGGCGACGATTTCGATCCAAGCACCCTGGACATCGCCGAGAGCATCGAGCGCGTTCTGCATCACCCGGCTGTGGCCAGCAAGAGCTTCCTGATCACCATCGGCGACCGCACCATCACCGGCCTCGTGGCCCGCGACCAGATGGTCGGCCCGTGGCAGGTGCCGGTGGCCGACGTGGCCGTGACCGCCACCAGCTTTGACGTCTACACCGGTGAAGCCATGGCCATGGGCGAGCGCACGCCGCTGGCCCTGCTGGATGCCCCGGCGTCCGGCCGCATGGCGATCGGCGAAACCCTGACCAACATTGCGGCCTCGCGGATCAACAAGATCAGCGACATCAAGCTCTCCGCCAACTGGATGTCCGCTGCCGGCCACCCGGGTGAAGACGCGCGCCTGTACGACACGGTCAAGGCGGTGGGCATGGAGCTGTGCCCCGAGCTGGGCATCACCATCCCGGTGGGCAAGGACTCGATGTCCATGGCCACCCGCTGGAACGAAGAGGGCGTGGACAAGAGCGTCACCTCGCCGCTGTCGCTGATCGTCACCGGCTTCGCGCCAGTGGCGGACATCCGTCAGACCCTGACCCCGCAACTGCGCATGGACAAGGGCACCACCGACCTGATCCTGATCGACCTCGGTCGCGGTCAGAACCGCATGGGCGCCTCGATCCTGGCCCAGACCCACGGCAAGCTCGGCAAGCAAGCGCCGGACGTCGATGACGCCGAAGACCTGAAAGCCTTCTTCGCGGTGATCCAGGGCCTCAACGCCGACGGTCACCTGCTGGCCTACCACGACCGTTCCGATGGCGGTCTGCTGGTCACCGCCCTGGAAATGGCCTTCGCCGGTCACTGCGGTCTGAACCTGAGCCTCGACGCCGTGGCGGAAAACGCCGCGGAAATCGCCGCCATCCTGTTCAACGAAGAACTGGGTGCGGTGATCCAGGTGCGTCAGGACGCGACCCCGGACGTGCTGGCCCAGTTCAGCGCTGCCGGCCTGGGCGACTGCGTGGCGGTGATCGGCCAGCCGATCAACAACGGTGAAGTAAGCATCTCCTACAACGGCGAAAGCGTGTTCGCCGGCCAGCGCCGTCTGCTGCAGCGTCAGTGGGCGGAAACCAGCTACCAGATCCAGCGCCTGCGGGACAACGCCGAGTGCGCCGAGCAGGAGTTCGACGTCCTGCTGGAAGAAGACAACCCGGGCCTGAGCGTCAAGCTGGGCTTTGACGTTAACCAGGACATCGCCGCGCCTTACATCAAGAAAGGCGTGCGTCCCCAGGTGGCGGTGCTGCGCGAGCAGGGCGTCAACGGCCAGGTGGAAATGGCCGCGGCTTTCGACCGCGCCGGCTTCAACGCCATCGACGTGCACATGAGCGACATCCTCGCCGGTCGTGTCGACCTCAACGACTTCAAGGGCATGGTTGCCTGCGGCGGCTTCTCCTACGGCGACGTACTGGGCGCCGGTGAAGGCTGGGCCAAGTCGGCGCTGTTCAACAGCCGCGCGCGGGATGCCTTCCAGAGCTTCTTCGAGCGGACCGACAGCTTCACCCTGGGTGTGTGCAACGGTTGCCAGATGATGTCCAACCTGCACGAGCTGATCCCGGGCAGCGAATACTGGCCGCACTTCGTGCGCAACCGCTCCGAGCAGTTCGAAGCCCGGGTGGCCATGGTCCAGGTCCAGGAGTCGAACTCGATCTTCCTGCAGGGCATGGCCGGTTCGCGGATGCCGATCGCCATCGCCCACGGCGAAGGCCATGCGGAATTCGAAAGCGAAGAGGCGCTGCTGGAAGCCGATCTGTCCGGCTGTGTGGCCCTGCGCTTCGTCGACAACCACGGCAAGGTCACCGAGCGTTACCCGGCCAACCCGAACGGCTCGCCGCGCGGGATCACCGGCCTCACCAGCCGCGACGGTCGCGTCACCATCATGATGCCGCACCCTGAGCGGGTATTCCGTGCCGTGCAGAACTCCTGGCGTCCGGATGACTGGAACGAAGACGCGGCGTGGATGCGCATGTTCCGCAACGCTCGCGCCTGGGTGAACTGAGGCCGATGTACAAGCTCAGCTTCTTCGTGCCTCCCAGCCATGTGGAGTTGGTCAAGAGCGCCGTATTTGCCGCCGGTGGCGGACGTATCGGCGCTTATGACCAATGCGCCTGGCAGGTGCTCGGCCAGGGCCAGTTTCGCCCGTTGGACGGCAGCCAGCCGTTTCTCGGGCAGACCGGTCAGGTGGAGCGAGTGGAGGAATGGAAGGTCGAGCTGGTGGTGGCCGATGAACTGATTGCTGATGCAGTGGCGGCCCTCAAGCAGAGCCACCCCTACGAGACGCCGGCTTATGAAGTCTGGCGCCTGGAAGCGTTCTGAGGTTATCCACCGATAAAAAGCCCGCTGCACCGGAGACGGTCAGCGGGTTTTTTTGTGGACCTTCGCCTGCAGGCGAAGGCTTGCCGGCGAAGGAGTCGTCAGACTCCCGCCTCCACCTTCCTGTGCAGCAGCGTTTGCAGAGCAGCCTGCAATCCCCCGGCCTTCTCGCCGATCAGCACGTGCCAGACATCCCCCTCCACGCGCCGCGCTCCCTGGCAGCCCAGGCCCTTGAGGGCCGACTCCGACAGGCTGCGGCTGTCGCTCAACTGCACCCGCAACCGGGTCAGGGCGACGCAATCGCTCTGCAACAGATTGTCCCGACCGCCCAGGGCGTTGAGCCATTGCTGGGCTTCCTGGGTGGAGACTTGGATCGACCGGGGCGCCTCGGCAGGTGCCGCTGGCGCCGCGGCTTGGGCGGCCGTCGGCAGCGCCAGACGAATCTGGTCGGCGATACTGTCGGCCATCGGTCCCACCACCACCTGCAAGCTGCCGCCCTTGCCGGGGCGCACCACGGCCAGGGCGCCCAGGGCTTTCAATTCGGCGTCCGCGGCCAGGTTGCGATCCGCCAGTTCCAGGCGCAGGCGCGTGGTGCAGGCGCCGACGGTGATCAGGTTGCGCGCGCCGCCCAGGGCCTTGATATAGGCCGCGGCGCGCTGATCGGCGTCGAGTTCGCTCTTCTCCCCGGTGGGGCTGTCTTCGCGCCCCGGGGTCTTGAGGTTGAAGCGGCGGATGCAGTAGTCGAACACCAGGTAGTACACCACCGCATACAGCAGCCCCACCGGAAACACTTTCCAGCCATTGGTGGAACGTCCCCAGCCTAGGGCCATGTCGATGGCGCCGCCGGAGAAGGTGAACCCCAGGTGGATGTTCAAGAGGTTGGTCAGGGCCATGGCCAGGCCGGTGAGCAGCGCATGCACCAGATACAGCAGCGGGGCGAGGAACATGAAGGCGAACTCGATCGGCTCGGTGACCCCGGTGAGGAACGAAGTCAGGGCCATGGACAGGAAGATCCCGCCCATCACCTTGCGCCGCTCCGGCAGGGTGTTGCGGTACATCGCCAGGCAGGCGGCGGGCAGGCCGAACAGCATCATCGGGAACATCCCGGTCATGAACTGGCCGCCTTTCGGGTCGCCGGCGAAGTAGCGGGTCAGGTCGCCGGTGACCACCGCGCCGGTGCTCGGGTCGGTGAAGCTGCCGAAGATGAACCAGGCCATGTTGTTGAGGATGTGGTGCAGGCCGGTGACGATCAGCAGGCGGTTGAACACGCCGAAGACAAAGGCGCCGAAGCTGCCGCTTTCCAGCAGCAACTGGCCGAAGCTGTTGATGCCGTGCTGGATCGGCGGCCAGATCAGGCCGAACACCAGCCCCAGGCCCACCGCGCTAAAGCCGGTGGCGATGGGCACGAAGCGCCGGCCGCCGAAGAACGCCAGGTATTCCGGCAGCTTGATGTCCTTGAAGCGGTTGTACAGCGCGCCGGCCATCAGCCCGCTGATGATCCCGGCCAGCATGCCCATGTTGATGCTGGCGTCCAGCACCTTGAGGGTCGAGATCATCACCAGGTAGCCGATGGCCCCGGCCAGCCCGGCGGTGCCGTTGTTGTCCCGGGCAAAGCCCACGGCGATGCCGATGGCAAAGATCAGCGCCAGGTTGCCGAAGATCGATTGCCCGGCATCGTGGATGATGGCGATGTTCAGCAGGTCGGTGTCGCCCAGGCGCAGCAGCAGGCCGGCAATCGGCAGGATGGCGATGGGCAGCATCAGGGCGCGGCCGAGGCGTTGCAGGCCCTCGATGAAGTACTGGTACATGGCGTCTCTCCTGGAGTTCTTGTTATGGGTTCAGGGGCCAGTGCCGAGCGCAGGCCTCGCGCACCGCGCCGGCACCCGGGAGGTCGAGCAGCGGCCGGCTCAGCCGGCGGCACGCGGCGGCATCCAGCTGGCGCACCCGGTCCTTGATTTCACCCACCTGCGGCGGGCTCACCGACAGTTCGTGCACGCCCAGGCCGATCAGCACCGGGGTGGCCAGGGGATCGGACGCCAGGGCGCCGCAGACGCCGACCCAGCGTCCATGGCGTTCGGCACCGGCGCAGGTCTGGGCGATCAGCCGCAGCAGGGCCGGGTGCAGGGCGTCGACCCGTGCTGCCAGTCCGGCGTGGTCACGGTCCATGGCCAGGGTGTACTGGGACAGGTCGTTGGTGCCGATGGACAGGAAGTCGGCGTGTTCCGCCAGTTGCTCGGCCATCAGGGCCGCGGCCGGCACCTCGATCATCACCCCCAGCTCCGGCTGCTGGGCAAGGCCCAGTTCGGCGGCGAGCTGATCCAGGCGCTGACGGATGTGCAGCAGCTCGGCCACTTCGGTGACCATCGGCAGCATCACCCGGCAGCGTTGCACCGGACTGACCTGCAGCAGTGCGCGCAGTTGCTGCTCCAGCAGTTCCGGCCTTGCCTGGGCCAGGCGGATGCCGCGCAGGCCCAGCACCGGGTTGGCTTCCACCGGCAATGGCAAGTAATCCAGCTGCTTGTCGCCGCCGACATCGATGGTGCGGATGATCACCGGCTTGTCGCCCATGGCGTCCAGAACTGCCTGATAGGCCTTTAGCTGCTCGGCTTCATCGGGGGCGGTCTGCCGATCGACGAACAGGAACTCGGTGCGCAGCAGGCCGACGCCATCGGCGCCACCCAGGTGGGCGTCCCGGGCTTCGGCGCTGGAGGCGACATTGGCCGCCACTTCGATCGGCTGGCCGTCCCGGGTCAGGGCCGGACCATGGGCTTGTTGCTGTTGCCGTTCGCGGCGTTGACGCCGGGCTTGCGCGGCTTGCCGCACCTGGGCGATGCGTTGCGGGTCTGGCGCCAGTTCCAGGCGGCCGCCATCGGCATCCAGCACCACGGTTTGCCCACCCTCGATTTCAAGCAGCTCCGGGCCCAGGGCCACCAGGCAGGGCAGGCCCTTGCCCCGGGCGAGGATGGCCACGTGGGAGGTGGCGCCACCGGCGGCCATGCACAGGCCGGCCACGCCCTGGGCGCTGAGTTGCAGCAGGTCGGACGGGGTCAGCTCCTCGGCGGCGACCAGAGCCCCGGGCGGCAGGTCGTAATGCCAGGCTTCGCCGAGCAAGGCCCGCAGCACCCGTTGTTGCAGGTCCCGCAGGTCGTTGGCGCGCTCGGCCAGCAGCGGATTGTCCAGTTGTTGCAGGACCTGGCACTGCTCGGCAATCGCCGCGCTCCAGGCATGGGTGGCGGCGCGTCCCTGGGCGATGGCCGCGTCGGCCGCGTCCAGCAGGGTCGGGTCTTCCAGCAGTCCCAGGTGGGCGTTGAAGATGTCCTGCTCCTGCTGGTCGTGGCGTTGCCGGGCCTGTTCCAGGGTGCGCAGGATTTCCCCGCGCACCTGCTCCAGGGCCGCGTTCAGGGCTTGTCGTTGCGGCTCGGGCTGATGCTGGCCGCGGTCCGGGGGGAGCTCCATGGCGTTGAGCCGCAGCAGGGGGCCGCAGACCAGCCCGGGTGCCGCGCACACGCCGTGCAACACGCCATCCTCGCGGGCCGGGCGCGGCACCTGGAGCGCCGCTGTGGGCGCAGCGGCGTGGACATCGTCCGCCAGGGCGCTGCCGAGGGTCTTGAGCAGCGCCTGCAAGGCGGCCTGGCAATCGTCGCCCTGGCAACTGACTTGCACTTCATCCTGTTCGCCGATGCCCAGGCCCATCAGGGCGATCAGGCTGGTGCAGGGCGCGCTTTTGTTCTTGAAGCTCAACTGCGAGTGGCTGCTGAATGCCGCCGCGGTCTGGCGCACCAGGGCGGCTGGGCGAGCGTGCAGCCCGCCGCGGTGGGCGACCCTGATCCGGGCGCTGGCCTGCTCGCCGGCGTCGGTCCGGGAAAGCTCCGGCCCGGCGGCATCCGTGCGGCGGCTGATATGCAGCAGCGGCTCGCCGACCTTGACCGAGGACAGGTCCAGGTGGCGCAGGTCGAAGTGTTCGCCGTTGGTCAGGATCATCAGGCTGATCAGGCTCCGGCAGTGCTGCGCCACATGGTCCAGGTCAACCCGCAGCAGGGGCTGGCCGGCGCTGACTTGCTGGCCTTGTTCCACCAGCAGGGCGAAGCCTTCGCCTTGCAGTTCAACGGTGTCCAGGCCCAGGTGCAGCAGCCACTCGGCACCGTTGGCGGCCCGCAGCGTCACGGCATGGCCGGTGCGCGCGATCTGGATCACTTGCCCGGCACAAGGGGCGTGCAGGGTGTCGTCGAGCGGGTCGATGGCAATCCCGTCACCCATGGCGCCACTGGCGAACACCGGGTCGGGGACGCTGTGCAGCGGCAGGACAGGCCCGCTGAGGGGGGCACTGAGCGTCAGGTCGTTATTGTTGTTGTGCATGGCGCAGTACTCATCGATCAAAGGTGGCTTAGTGCGTGCGGGTCACTTTGCTCAGGTGACGCGGCTGGTCCGGGTCCATGCTGCGGGCCTCGGCCAGGCCGGCGGCCATCACATAGAAGCTCTGGATCGCCAGGATCGGATCCAGCGCCGGGTGTTCGGCGCGGTTCAGGGTCAAGTCGCGCTCGCCGATGTCATCCGGCGCCGCCAGCAGCACCTTGGCGCCGCGCTGGCGCATGTCGGCGGCCAGGCTCAGCAGGCCGCCCTGTTCGGCGCCCCGGGGGGCGAACACCAGCAACGGGTAGTCGTGGTCGATCAGGGCCATCGGGCCATGGCGCACTTCGGCGCTGCTGAAGGCTTCGGCCTGGATCGCCGAGGTTTCCTTGAGCTTGAGCGCCGCTTCCTGGGCGATAGCGAAGCCGGCACCACGGCCGATCACCATCAGTCGCTGGCAATCGCGCAGGGCGTTGACCGCCAGGTTCCAGTCCTGGGTTGCGGCCTGCTGCAAGCCTTCGGGCAGGGCCAGGCCGGCCTCCAGCAGGTGGCTGTCCTCGTTCCAGTGACCGATCAGCCGGGCGCTGGCGCTGAGGGTGGCGATAAAGCTCTTGGTCGCGGCCACGCTCTGCTCGGTGCCGGCGAACAGCGGCAGGGAGAATTCGCTGGCGGCTTCCAGCGGGCTGTTTTGTGCGTTGACCATGGCCACGCTCAGGGCCCCGCGCTTGCGCAGCAGGCGCACGCTGTTCACCAGATCCGGGCTCTGGCCCGATTGCGAGAAGGCGAACACCGCCTGGCCGCTGACCCGCAAGGGCGCTTGCTGCATGGTCACCACCGACATCGGCAGCGAGGCCACCGGGATGCCCACCTGTTGCATGGTCAGGTAGGCGAAGTAGCTGGCGGCATGGTCGGAGCTGCCCCGGGCCACGGTCATGGCCACTTGTGGCGGCTGGCGTCGCAGGCGGCCGGCGACCTCGACCAGGAACGGGTCCAGGTGCTGCAACTGGCTGCTGACGGCGGTGTGCGAGGACAGGGCCTCTTCAAGCATTTTTGAAGTCAATGTCTTCTCCTTCGACCATGACGGCGGTCAGTGTGAGTGCGCGGTCCAGGCGCACGCTGTCGGCCCAGCTGCCGGGTTGCAGGCGGCCGCGTTCAGGGATGCCGAGGTAATCGGCGGGAAATTGCGACAGGCGCTGGGAGGCTTCGGCCAGGGGCAAGCCGATCTTCACCAGATTGCGCAGGGCCTGGTCCATGGTCAGGGTGCTGCCGGCCAGGGTGCCGTCGGCCAGGCGCACGCCGCCCAGGCACTTGGTCACGGTGTGGCTGCCCAGCTGGTACTCGCCGTCGGGCATGCCGGCGGCGGCGGTGGAGTCGGTGACGCAATACAGGCACGGGATCGAGCGCAGGGCCACGCGCATGGCGCCGGGGTGTACGTGCAGCAGGTCGGGGATCAGTTCGGCGTACTGGGCATGGGCCAGGGCCGCACCGACAATCCCGGGCTCGCGGTGATGCAGCGGGCTCATGGCGTTGTACAGGTGAGTGAAGCTGGTGGCGCCGGCGGCGAGGGCGGCCACGCCTTCTTCGTAGCTGCCCAGGGTGTGGCCGATCTGCATGCGCACGCCGCGGGCGCTGAGTTCACGGATCAGGGCGTCGTGGCCGGCGATTTCCGGGGCGATGGTGATCACCCGGATGGGCGCCAGTTGCAGGTACTTCTCCACTTCCGCCAGGAGCGCGGTGTGGGCGAAGTTGGGTTGGGCGCCGAGCTTGCCGGGGTTGATGTAGGGGCCTTCCAGGTGCACGCCGAGCACCCGGGCACAGCCCTTGGGGCGGTGTTCGGCGTAGACCCCGAGCTCGGCCAGGACCTGGCTGATTTCCGCGCTGGGGGCGGTCATGGTGGTGGCCAGCAGCGCGGTGGTGCCGAAACGCAGATGGGTGCGGGTGATGGTTTCGAAGGCCGGGCGGCCTTGCATGATGTCCTGGCCGCCACCGCCGTGGACGTGCAGGTCGATAAAGCCCGGCAGCAGGTAGGGCAGGTCATTGTCCGCCGGGTCGCAGGGGCTGCCTTCGATGGCGACGACCTTGCCGTGCTCATGGATCAGGCGGCCACGGACCCAGCCTTGGGGCGTGAGGATGTTGTCTTCGGACATGGGCGTTTCTCTGGCTCCAGGGGGCGGATTCAGCGTCGCAGTTCGGCGACGAAGTCGTAGTAGTCGTTGCGGCAATAGGTGTCGGTGACTTCGATCGGCGTGTTGTCTTCCAGGTAGCCGACCCGGGTCATCAGCAGCATGGCGGTGCCGGGGGCAATGCCCACCAGGGCGGCGAATTCGTCCGAGGCATTGATTGCCTGGATGTGCTGCAGGGCCCGGACCACCGGGCGGCCGATGCTGTCGAGGTACTCGTAGAGCGAGTCACCGACCGCCTCGGGCTGGGCAATGATGCTGGCCGGCAGGGTGCTCATCTCGATGGCCATGACCGCGTCGTCGGCTTTGCGCAGGCGCTTGAGCCGCGCCACCTTGTCGTTGGGCGACAGGCCGAGGCGGATCAGCTCTTCGTGGGTCGGCGGGGTGAGGGTGCGTTCCAGCCACTGCGAGCCGGGGACGAAGCCTTTGAGGCGCAGCATCTCGCTGAAGCCGGAAAGGCGCGACAGCGGTTGTTCGAGGCGTGGCGTGATGAAGGTGCCCGAGCCCTGGCTGCGACGAATCAGGCCTCGTTCGAGAAGCACTTCCAGGGCCTTGCGCGCAGTCACCCGGGAGATGCCCAGCAGTTCGCTGAGGTTGCGTTCCGAAGGCAGTGCCTGCTCGGCTTTCCATTGGCCGGAGTGGATCGCGGCTTCCAGGTTGCGGGCCAGTTGCAGGTACAGCGGGGTCGGCTGGGAATCGTCGGGACGCAGGGTCAGGAGGTGATTCATCTGTAGGTTTTCCGATGCGGTTATGAGGTTGTTGTCGCCCGGTAATGCCGAAAAACTAATACCACTTAAATACCATGTCAACGCCACCTATCCGGTGGAGGTGCAGTAAATCCGGCGCTTTCGGGGTGCTTGGGAGGATAAAGGATTGAAGTGGTATTAGGCAGGTCTGGCCGCGAAGGCTATAGGTCGAGGTGGCGACCCGCGGCAGGTCGCCAAGTGGTATGCGCGCCCGGGGAGGGCGGCGGGGGGAGAAATATTTTTTGCCGGGCGGCGGTTAAGGGCGGATTTCGATCAGCGTGCCGTCTTTCACCAGGCCCCAGACCTCGCGCATGTCGACGTTGCGCATGGCGATGCAGCCATCGGTCCAGTCCAGGGTGTGGAAGTACTGCTCGGGGAACTCTTCGGTGTCCGGGGTGCCGTGGATCATGATCATGCCGCCGGGATTGACCCCTTCGCGACGCGAGCGGGCGGCATCGGTGATGTTCGGGTAGGAGATGTGCATGGCCAGGTTGTAGCGGTCGCTGGTCTTGCGCCAGTCGAGCCAGTAGAGGCCTTCGGGAGTGCGTTTATCGCCTTCCATGAGCTTGGGCCCCTTGGGCTTCTTGCCCAGGGAGATCCGGTAGGTTTTCAGGGGCTTGCCGCCATTGATCAACTGCAGTTGATGGGCGGACTTGAGCACCAGGACCTTTTCGATGACCTTGCCGTCCAGGGTTTCCACCGTGGAGGCCTGAGACAGAGTGACGACGGAACAGCACAGCAGGGCAAGCAACCAGCGCATTGACACGATATCCCCAGGCGCGCACGGAGTCCGTGCACGTTTTTATTGTTTAACTGATGGCAGGCTGAGAGAGCGGCGGAATGGATTCGGAGCGAACGGCATAAGCCTGTGCCCGCCGGTCAGCGAAGAAGCATTCTAAGGTACGACCGACGGTGCGAAAAGCCAGCTCGGACCAAGGGATATCGGCTTCGTCGAACAACTGCACTTCCAGGCTCTCGGGGCCGGCGGCGAAGTCCAGGTCGGCCAGCTCGGCGCGAAAGAACACATGCACCTGGCTGATGTGCGGCACGTCGATCAGGGTGTAGATATTCAGGTTGCG
The DNA here is from genome assembly GCF_029237275.1 of Pseudomonas sp. 3MA1. Lineage (NCBI taxonomy): Bacteria > Pseudomonadati > Pseudomonadota > Gammaproteobacteria > Pseudomonadales > Pseudomonadaceae > Pseudomonas > Pseudomonas sp. 3MA1. The sequence continues at coordinate 14,355 of NZ_JAACFX010000001.1, forward strand.
CACCCGGGCGCAGGCTTCTTCGAAGGTTTCGCGGATGGCCGCCTGTTCCACCGTCTCGCCGTTTTCCATGAAGCCCGCCGGCAGGGTCCAGTAACCCAGGCGCGGTTCGATGGCGCGGCGGCAGAGCAATACCTTGCCCTCCCAGGTCGCCAGGCAGCCGGCAACGATGTTGGGGTTCTGGTAATGGATGGTCTGGCAGTGATCGCAGACAAAGCGCAGGCGTGAATCGCCGTCGGGAATGCGCTGGGTCACCGGGTTGCCGCACTGGCTGCAAAATTTCATGAGGGGTATCCGCAAAGGCTGGGGCTATCTTGGCGCGCCGCCCGGTTGTCGGCAAGTTGTCGTTAAGCGACATGCCCGGGAGCGGGGGTTGGGCCACCGATTGGATTGGTGCATGATGCACGGTAGCCAACAGATCGAGATGCCTCATGCTGGACGAGCTACTTCATCGGGTAAGCCATTACACGCCACGAACCCTGGAGACCGACCGACGTTTCCCCGAGGCTGCGGTGCTGGTGCCCATCACCCGCAGCGACGAACCGGAATTGGTGCTGACCCTGCGCGCCAGCGGGCTGTCGACCCATGGTGGTGAAGTGGCCTTTCCCGGTGGCCGGCGCGATCCGGAAGACCCGGACCTGATCTTCACCGCCCTGCGCGAGGCCGAAGAAGAGATCGGTCTGCCGCCCGGACTGGTGGAGGTCATCGGCCCCTTGAGCCCGCTGATTTCCCTGCACGGGATCAAGGTCACGCCCTATGTCGGGGTGATTCCCGACTACGTCGAATACCGGGCCAATGATGCCGAGATTGCCGCTGTTTTCAGCGTGCCTCTGGAATTCTTCCGCCAGGACCCTCGCGAACACACCCACCGTATCGACTATCAGGGCCGCAGCTGGTACGTCCCCAGCTACCGCTTCGGCGAGTACAAGATCTGGGGCCTGACCGCGATCATGGTGGTCGAACTGGTCAACCTGCTGTACGACGCCAACATCAGTCTGCATCACCCGCCGAAAACCTTTATCGACACGTGAGGCCATGGCTTGGCCTGGCATCACCCCGCGACTGCCTGAAGCATAAGGACAACAAGATGAAATACCGCCTGGGCGACGCCCGAGTCGACACCCATCCACAGAGCTGGGTGGCCCCGAATGCCACCTTGGTGGGCAAGGTCAAGCTGGAAGAGGGGGCCAGCGTGTGGTTCAACGCCGTGCTGCGTGGCGACAACGAACTGATCCTGATCGGCAAGCACAGCAACGTTCAGGACGGGGCCGTGATGCACACCGACATGGGCTTTCCACTGAGCCTGGGCACTGGCGTGACCATCGGCCACAACGCCATGCTGCATGGCTGCACCGTGGGCGATTACAGCCTGATCGGCATCAATGCGGTGGTGCTCAATGGCGCGAAGATCGGCAAGTACTGCATCATCGGCGCCAACGCGCTGATCGGTGAAGGCAAGGAAATACCCGACGGTTCGCTGGTCATGGGCTCGCCCGGCAAGGTGGTGCGCGAACTGACCGAGGCACAGAAGAAAATGCTCGAAGCCAGCGCTGCCCACTACGTTCATAATGGCCAGCGTTATGCCCGAGATCTGGTTGAGCAAGAACAATGACCACCCCTGAAAGACCCGTCGCCTCGCCTTGTGTGAGCATCTGTGCCCTGGATGAGCAGGACATCTGCACCGGTTGTCAGCGCACGGTGGATGAAATCACCCGCTGGAGCCGCATGGACAACAGCGAGCGCCGTGCAGTCCTGGCCCTGTGCCATGAGCGGGCCAAATCCAGTGGCTTGCTGTGGATGGTCGGCTCCAGCTCGACGAGCTGACCTGGCCAGTCGACGGCAAGCCGGTTCCTGCAATCCTGAGTAGGGGCCAGCTTGCCGGCGAAAGGGTTTCTTGGCCCAACCCCGGGGCTGCAGTAACCTGTGCGCCTTCCCGATAGGTACCCTTGGCCCCATGCTTTTCCTGATCACCTATATCAGCAGCGTCGTGCTGATCAACTACGCCTTTTCCGTCGCGCCGCAGCTGGATATCGTCTGGTCGGCCTGGGGCGGGCTGGTGTTTGTCCTGCGGGACATGGTGCAGACGCGCTTCGGTCATGGCGCCATCGTCGCCATGCTGGCGGCCCTGGTGTTGTCCTATGTCACCTCCGACCCGACCATCGCCCTGGCCAGCGCCACGGCGTTCGCCGTCTCGGAATGCATTGACTGGCTGGTGTTCAGCATCACCAAGCGGCCCCTGCATGATCGCCTGTGGATCAGTTCGGCCCTGAGCATTCCCCTGGATACCTTCATCTTCTACGGCATGATCGATGCCCTGACCCCTGGGGTCGTGTTGACCGCCCTGGGGTCGAAGTTCGCCGGGGTCACCGTGGTCTGGCTGGCCATGGCCTGGCGTTTGCGCAAAGCGGCGTGCGCCGGCTGAGCCAAAGGCCGCGGTTCATGTAAAATGCCGCGCTCTTTCCCCATGGGTCGCCCGCCTGGCGCTCGGCCCTCGATGATCCGCTCCTTTGAGGACCTTCAGATGACTCGTATCGGAACTCCATTGTCGCCAACCGCGACCCGCGTCTTGCTTTGTGGCTGTGGTGAGTTGGGCAAGGAAGTGGTGATCGAGCTGCAACGCCTGGGTGTCGAGGTGATTGCCGTGGACCGCTACGCCAACGCCCCGGCGATGCAGGTGGCCCATCGCAGCCACGTGATCAACATGCTCGACGGCGCGGCCCTGCGTGCAGTGATCGAGGCCGAGAAGCCGCACTTCATCGTTCCGGAAATCGAGGCCATCGCCACCGCGACCCTGGTGGAGCTGGAAGCCGAAGGCTTTACCGTGATCCCGACCGCCCGGGCCACTTCGCTGACCATGAACCGCGAAGGCATCCGCCGCCTGGCCGCCGAAGAGCTGGACCTGCCGACCTCGCCGTACCACTTCGCCGACACCTTCGAAGACTATTCCAAGGCCGTGCAAGACCTGGGCTTCCCGTGCGTGGTCAAGCCGGTGATGAGCTCTTCGGGCAAGGGCCAGAGCCTGCTGCGCAGCGCCGACGACGTGCAGAAAGCCTGGGACTACGCCCAGGAAGGCGGGCGTGCCGGCAAGGGCCGGGTGATCATCGAGGGCTTCATCGATTTTGACTACGAGATCACCCTGCTGACCGTGCGTCACGTGGGCGGCACCACTTTCTGCGCGCCGGTCGGCCATCGTCAGGAGAAGGGCGACTACCAGGAATCCTGGCAGCCGCAGGCCATGAGCCCCAAAGCCCTGGCCGAGTCCGAGCGCGTGGCCAAGGCCGTCACTGAAGCCCTGGGCGGCCGCGGCCTGTTCGGCGTGGAGCTGTTCATCAAGGGCGATCAGGTGTGGTTCAGCGAAGTGTCGCCGCGCCCTCACGACACCGGCCTGGTGACCCTGATTTCCCAGGATCTGTCGCAGTTCGCCCTGCATGCGCGGGCGATTCTCGGCCTGCCGATCCCGCAGATCCGCCAGTTCGGGCCTTCGGCCTCGGCGGTGATCCTGGTGGAAGGCAAATCCACCCAGACCGCCTTCGCCAACCTTGGCGCCGCCCTGAGCGAGCCGGACACCGCGCTGCGCCTGTTCGGCAAGCCGGAAGTCAACGGCCAGCGGCGCATGGGCGTGGCCCTGGCCCGTGATGAGTCGATCGAGGCTGCCCGGGCCAAGGCGACCCGTGCTGCGCAAGCGGTAGTGGTCGAGCTCTGAGAAGCATCGCGAGCAAGCTCGCTCCTACAAGGTTTGCGTTGAACCTGTAGGAGCGAGCTTGCTCGCGAAGCCCTTGTTCACGCGACCCGATTCAAATCGTTGTTCCGCGTTTCCTTCAAGCACAGCACCGCGATCAAACTCAGGATCGCCGCCCCCGACACATACCCCCCAACCCAGCTCAGCCCGCCCATCGCCACCAGCTTCTGGGCGAAGAAGGGCGCCGCCGAAGCACCGACAATGCCCCCCAGGTTGTAAGCCGCCGAAGCGCCGGTATAGCGCACGTGGGTCGGAAACAGTTCCGGCAGCAGCGCGCCCATCGGGGCGAAGGTGACCCCCATCAGAAACAGCTCGATGCACAGGAACAGCGCCACGCCGGCGGTGGAGCCCTGGGTCAGCAACGGTTCCATGGTGAAGCCGGACAGAATCGCCAGCACGCCGCCAACCACCAGCACCGGCTTGCGCCCGAAACGGTCGCTGGCCCAGGCCGACAGCGGGGTCGCCGCCGCCATGAACAGCACGGCAAAGCACAGCAGGCCGAGGAAGGTTTCCCGGCTGTAGCCCAGGGTGGCGACGCCGTAGCTCAGGGAAAACACCGTGGAGATGTAGAACAGGGCGTAGCACACCACCATCGAGGCCGCGCCCAGCAGCACCGGCATCCAGTATTGGCTGAAGAGTTCCACCAGCGGCATCTTCACTCGTTCCTGGCGCGCCACGGCGTTGGCGAACACCGGGGTTTCGTGCAGCTTCAGGCGCACGTAGAGCCCCACCATCACCAGCGCGGCGCTGAGCAGGAACGGAATGCGCCAGCCCCAGGCGCGGAACTGCGCGTCGTCCAGGCCCATGGCCAGGGCCAGGAACAGGCCGTTGGCGGCGAGAAAGCCGATGGAAGGCCCCAGTTGCGGGAACATGCCGAACCAGGCGCGTTTGCCGGCCGGAGCGTTTTCCGTGGCCAGCAGAGCGGCGCCGCCCCATTCACCGCCCAGTCCGAGGCCTTGGCCGAAGCGCAGCACGCAGAGCAGGATCGGCGCCCAGGCGCCAATGCTGTCATAGCCCGGCAACACGCCAATCAGGGTGGTGCAGACCCCCATCAGCAGCAGCGAAGCGACCAGGGTCGATTTGCGCCCGATGCGGTCGCCGAAATGGCCGAACAGCGCCGAACCCAGGGGGCGGGCGAGAAAGGCGATGCCGAAGGTCAAAAAGGCCGAGAGCATCTGTGCGGTGCCGGAGCTCTGGGGGAAGAACACCGGTCCGATCACCAGCGCGGCGGCGGTGGCGTAAACGTAGAAGTCGTAGAACTCGATGGCGGTGCCGATAAAGCTGGCGGTGGCCACCCGGGTCGCGGAATTGCTTGGTTGAGTGGGTACGGAGGCGCTGTAGGCGGTGTTGGTCGTCATGCGGGTATCCCTGACAGTCTGTGCTCCTGTGGAGCGAATTATTGTGGTCGAGCACCCAGGGATGTGGGTTTGGCGCGGTCGTCACTCGGGATGCAAGTGGCGTCGAACGGTGGCGGGTGATGCATGCAGGATCGTTCTCGGTGCGGGTAGCACGTGGATCTGCGGGGCTTGGGTAAGCAGCGCGATTATAGAAAGGTGGCTAACGATCCAACAAGGGCTGTGGCGGTTGCCGGGGTTGCGTGACTGCGCCGGGCCCCGAAAGCTCTTGGCACAGGTTCAAGGCCTGGTCATCAGCCTGTAGGGGGGGCGTATCGGTGACGAGTCAGGCCCGGGCGGGAGGGCTGCTGGTGTGCCAGAGCAGCACGCGGCTGACGCGGTTTTCCTCGGTTTCGAGGATCTCCAGGCGGTAGCGGCCGATCTTCAGGCACACGGCGCTGTCGGGAATGGTTTCCAGGGCTTCGGTGACCAGGCCGTTGAGGGTCTTGGGGCCGTCGCAAGGCAGGTGCCAGCCCAGGCTCTTGTTCAGTTCGCGAATCGAGGCTGCGCCTTCCACCACATAGCGCCCGTCGGCCTGGGGATGGATGTGGGGGTTGTCCAGGCTGTGCTCGCTTTCGAACTCGCCGACGATTTCTTCGAGGATGTCTTCCAGGGTGACGATGCCCAGCACTTCGCCGTATTCGTCCACCACCATGCCCAGGCGCCGTTGCTGCTTGTGGAAGTTGAGCAGTTGCAGCTGCAGCGGGGTGCTTTCCGGAACGAAGTAGGGCTCGTGGCAGGCGGCCAGCAGGGCTTCCTTGGTCAGGCTGGCGTCCGGCAGCAGGTGGCGGATCTGCCGGGTGTTGAGCACCGCTTCGACCTGATTGATATCGCTGTGGAACACCGGCAGCCGGGTGCGTTTGTTCGCGCGCAACTGAGCGATGATTTCCTCGATCGGGTCATCCAGGTTGATGCCGTCGACTTCGCTGCGGGGCACCAGGATGTCGTTGACCGTGATGTTGTCCAGGGCGTGGATGCCGGACAGCGCATGTGGTTCCTGGGGCGTGGGTTCGTCGTCAAGTAGTGCCGGATCGTCGTCGCTGTGCTTGACCGCGCTGGCCTTGGCAGCGAACGGGCGCAACAGCAGCTGGCCGATGGCGTTGAGCAGCCAGGCCAAGGGGTAGACAAGCTTCATGGGGATGGCCAGCAGGCTGTTGCCAAAGCTCAGGGTGCCTTCCGGATAGCGCAATGCCAGGGTACGGGGCAGGTACTCGGCCAGCACCAGCAAGCCGCTGGTGCTGATCAGACAGGCCAGCCAGGGGCCTTCTTCCGCCCAGTAGAACAGCGCCAGCAAGGTGCTGATGACCACCGCCAGGACCCGGCACAGGGTATTGCACAGAATCAGGCTTTCCTTGGGGAAGGCCAGTCGCGCTGTCGGCTTGTCGCCGGAGCGCGAGCCGTTGCGTTGGGTCAGCAGGTGCTGTTGCGCGGCATCGATGGCCGTGAACAGCCCCGACCAGACGATCAGCAGGGCGATTACCGCGAGCATGGGCCCGGAGGGCAGGGAGTCGGTCATGGCCGGTCGTCAGATGTGCAGGATGTATTCACGAACCAGCTTGCTGCCGAAGTACGCCAGCATCAGCAGGCAGAAACCCGCGAGGGTCCAGCGAATCGCCTTGTGCCCGCGCCAGCCCAGGCGGTTGCGGCCCCACAGCAGCACGCTGAACACCACCCAGGCCAGGCAAGCCAGCAGGGTCTTGTGCACCAGGTGCTGGGCGAACAGGTTTTCGACGAACAGCCAGCCGGAGATCAGCGACAGCGAGAGCAGGGTCCAGCCGGCCCAGAGAAAGCCGAACAGCAGGCTTTCCATGGTCTGCAGGGGCGGGAAGTTCCTGATCAGGCCGGACGGATGCTTGTTCTTCAACTGATGGTCCTGCACCAGCAGCAGCAAGGCCTGGAACACCGCGATGGTGAACATGCCGTAGGCCAGGATCGACAACAGGATGTGGGCGAGAATCCCCGGCTCCTCATCGATCACAGGCACGGTGCCGGTTGGCACGAACTGCGCCAGCAGGGCCGTCAGCGCGCCCAGGGGGAATAACAGCACCAGCAGGTTTTCCACCGGAATCCGCCAGCAGGCCAGCAGGGTCAGGGCGATGACCGCCGCGGCGATCAGGCTGGCGGCGCTGAAGAAGTCCAGGCCCAGGCCTGCCGGGGTCAGCAGATGGGTCAGCAGGCTGATGCCATGGGCGAGCAGGGCCAGGATGCCCAGCGTAACCAGCAGGCGCTTGTTTGCCTTGGCGCCGGAGGCCAGGCGAGAGCCTTGATAGAAGGTCGCAGCGGCATAAAGGACGGCGGCGGCGAGAGTGGGTAGCAAGCTGGGTGACAAGGGGAGCATAAATCCTGTTAGGCAGGCCCGAAAGTCGCTGAGTTTGGCATAGAACCCACAGCCCTGAAAGACCACGCAAGCAGACGGCGAGGTGTCCGCCACGCACAGTCTTCGCTATAATCCGCGACCTGCCCACGCCGCAGGCTCATCGAGCACTTGTTTATTACGCTCTGGGCCGCCATTACCCCGGTCTACCTTGGGCCTGAAAGGATCGAGCATGTTTGAAAACCTAACCGACCGTCTCTCGCAGACGCTGCGCCATGTCACCGGCAAGGCCAAGCTGACCGAGGACAACATCAAAGACACCCTGCGCGAAGTGCGCATGGCGCTGCTCGAAGCCGACGTTGCGTTGCCGGTGGTCAAGGACTTCGTCAACTCGGTGAAGGAGCGTGCGGTCGGCACCGAAGTGTCCCGCAGCCTGACCCCGGGCCAGGCCTTTGTGAAGATTGTCCAGGCCGAGCTGGAAAGCCTGATGGGCGCGGCCAACGAAGACCTCAACCTCAGCGCCGTGCCGCCAGCGGTGGTGCTGATGGCCGGTCTGCAAGGTGCGGGCAAGACCACCACCGCCGGCAAGCTTGCGCGCTTCCTTAAAGAGCGCAAGAAAAAGAGCGTGATGGTGGTGTCCGCCGACGTTTACCGCCCGGCGGCGATCAAGCAGCTGGAAACCCTGGCCAACGACATCGGCGTGACCTTCTTCCCGTCGGACCTGAGCCAGAAGCCGGTGGCCATCGCCGAAGCGGCTATTAAGGAAGCAAAACTCAAGTTCATCGACGTGGTGATCGTCGACACCGCCGGTCGCCTGCACGTCGACAGCGAGATGATGGACGAGATCCAGGCGCTGCACGCGGCGATCAAGCCGGTGGAAACCCTGTTCGTGGTCGACGCCATGACCGGTCAGGACGCCGCCAACACCGCCAAGGCCTTTGGCGACGCGCTGCCGCTGACCGGGGTGATCCTGACCAAGGTCGACGGCGACGCCCGTGGTGGTGCCGCGCTGTCGGTACGGGCCATCACCGGCAAGCCGATCAAGTTCATCGGCATGGGCGAGAAGTCCGAGGCCCTGGAGCCGTTCCACCCGGAACGTATCGCTTCGCGGATCCTCGGCATGGGCGACGTGCTCAGCCTGATCGAACAGGCCGAGCAGACCCTCGACAAGGAAAAGGCCGACAAGCTGGCCAAGAAGCTGAAGAAGGGCAAGGGCTTCGACCTCGAAGACTTCCGCGATCAGCTGCAACAGATGAAGAACATGGGCGGCCTGGGCGGCCTGATGGACAAGCTGCCGAACATCGGCGGCGTCAATCTGGCGCAGATGGGCAATGCACAGAGCGCTGCTGAAAAGCAGTTCAAGCAGATGGAAGCCATCATCAACTCCATGACCCCGGCCGAGCGCCGCGACCCTGAGCTGATCAGCGGTTCGCGCAAGCGTCGGATCGCCATGGGCTCTGGCACCCAGGTGCAGGATATCGGCCGCTTGATCAAGCAGCACAAGCAGATGCAGAAGATGATGAAGAAGTTCTCCGCCAAGGGCGGGATGGCCAAGATGATGCGCGGCATGGGCGGCATGTTGCCCGGCGGCGGCATGCCGAAGATCTGAAGAATCCGCGCCGGCAGTCATGCCGGCGCTTTTCCACGGGGACGTGGAATCTCGAGCAAACCCTCGATTGGGGCGCGCTCACTCGCTGTCGCTTGCGACGGCTCCATAGCAAATCTGAGTGGCAGCCGATAGGCGCCGGAAAAAGTCATTTGCAAAAGTCCGGATATTCCTTAGAATATGCGGCCTTTCGGGCACCCATGCCCGCTGTGCATTTAGATTTGCAGCACCGACTACAGGAACGATGTTCACATGCTAACAATCCGTCTTGCCCTTGGCGGCTCCAAAAAGCGCCCGTTTTACCACTTGACCGTGACCGACAGCCGTAACCCACGTGACGGTTCGCACAAAGAACAAGTTGGCTTCTTCAACCCGATCGCTCGTGGTCAAGAAGTCCGCCTGTCCGTGAACCAAGAGCGCGTAGCCTACTGGCTGAGCGTGGGTGCACAGCCTTCTGAGCGCGTTGCTCAGTTGCTGAAGGAATCGGCTAAGGCTGCAGCCTGAACCCTATGAACGCGACGCCAGCTCCTGCTGATGATTTGATCGTTATCGGCAAAATCTACTCTGTTCATGGCGTTCGCGGCGAAGTGAAGGTCTTTTCCTTTACTGATCCGATTAAAAACCTGTTGGACTACAAAACCTGGACGCTCAAGCGCGAAGGTAGCGTGAAGCAGGTTGAGCTGGTCAGCGGACGCGGGAACGACAAGTTCCTGGTCGCAAAGCTCAAGGGTCTTGATGATCGCGAAGAAGCTCGTCTTCTGGCCGGTTACGAGATCTGCGTGCCGCGCAGCCTGTTCCCTGAACTGACCGACGGCGAGTACTACTGGTACCAGCTGCAAGGTCTCAAGGTCATCGACACCCTCGGGCAACTGCTCGGGCAGATCGATCACCTGCTGGAGACCGGCTCGAACGATGTAATGGTGGTCAAGCCTTGCGCTGGCAGCCTGGATGATCGCGAACGCCTGTTGCCCTATACCGAGCAATGCGTGTTGGCCGTCGACCTGGCCGCGGGCGAGATGAAGGTGGAATGGGACGCGGATTTCTAAGCGTGGCTAACTTGCGCGTAGAAGTGATCAGCTTGTTTCCCGAGATGTTTTCCGCCATCAGCGAGTACGGCATAACCAGCCGCGCGGTGAAACAGGGGCTGTTGCAGCTGACCTGTTGGAATCCGCGAGACTACACCACGGATCGACATCACACTGTGGACGATCGCCCGTTTGGCGGTGGTCCGGGCATGGTGATGAAGATCAAGCCTCTGGAGGATGCACTGGTTCAGGCCAGAAACGCAGCCGGGGAGGGTGCGAAGGTGATCTACCTGTCGCCCCAAGGCCGTCAACTGAATCAGTCGGCGGTGCGCGAGTTGGCGAATGAGGATGCATTGATCCTGATTGCTGGTCGTTATGAAGGCATTGACGAGCGGTTTATTGAAGCTCATGTCGATGAAGAGTGGTCGATTGGCGACTATGTACTCTCCGGTGGCGAGCTGCCGGCGATGGTCCTGATTGATGCGGTTACGCGACTGCTGCCCGGAGCTTTAGGGCATGTGGATTCCGCGGAGGAAGATTCCTTCACGGACGGTCTGCTGGATTGCCCGCACTACACCCGACCGGAGGTGTATGCGGATCAGCGTGTTCCCGACGTATTGCTAAGTGGCAATCACGCACACATCCGGCGTTGGCGTTTACAGCAGTCCCTTGGTCGGACCTATGAACGACGCGCCGATCTTCTGGAAAGCCGCTCGCTTTCTGGAGAAGAGAAGAAGCTGCTCGAGGAATATCTCCGCGAGCGGGACGATAGTTAACAACGTATCGATGGTAGATCCGACGATTTACCTTAGGAGCACAGCATGACCAACAAAATCATCCTTGCACTCGAAGCAGAGCAGATGACCAAAGAGATCCCAGCCTTTGCCCCGGGCGACACCATTGTCGTTCAGGTGAAAGTGAAGGAAGGTGATCGTTCCCGTCTGCAGGCGTTCGAAGGCGTAGTGATCGCCAAGCGCAACCGCGGTGTGAACAGCGCGTTCACCGTACGTAAAATCTCCAACGGTGTTGGCGTAGAGCGTACTTTCCAGACCTACTCCCCGCAGATCGACAGCATGGCTGTCAAGCGTCGCGGTGACGTGCGTAAAGCCAAGCTGTACTACCTGCGCGACCTGTCGGGTAAAGCAGCTCGCATCAAGGAAAAACTGGCTTAAGTCCAGCTTCCGATGCAGAAAAAAGCAGCCTACGGGCTGCTTTTTTGTTGCCCGTCATTTATCCCTCTTCAGTGTTTCAGGCAGTTGATCCATGTCCCCTCGCGAGCAAGAAATCCAGCGCCGCACCGAACTCTCGGTGACCCGCGTGACCAAGGCGGTATTCCCGTCCACCACCAACCACCACAACACCCTGTTCGGCGGCACGGCCCTGGCCTGGATGGATGAGGTTTCGTTCATTGCGGCCACGCGTTTCTGTCGTTTGCCGCTGGTGACGGTGTCCACCGACCGCATTGATTTCAAGCATCCAATTGCCGCGGGTTCGATCGTCGAGTTGGTCGGGCGGGTGGTGACGGTGGGCAACACCAGCCTCAAGGTCGAAGTCGAGGTGTTTGTCGAAAGCATGAGCTGTGATGGGCGGGAGAAAGCCATCCATGGCCTGTTCAGCTTTGTTGCCATCGACGACGACAAGCGCCCGGTGCCGGTGCTTCCAGGGTTTTCCGCGTAGGAGCCGGCTTGCCGGCGAGCGGGGGCTCGGGCCTCTTCGCTGGCAAGCCAGGTGGGGAGCTCGGTTACAGGGATTCGGGTTGGATCAGCGCCAGCAGGGTCCAGTCCGGTGCCGGCTTGAGGGCGCTTTCTGGGGTGACGACGTGCACCCAGCCGTTGCTGTCGCGGGCGAACAGCAGGGTGGCGCGTTCGCCGTGCAGGGCCTGGTAATCGTCCCAGCCGAAGGCCTCGGTCAGGTTCGTGCTGTACAGCTCGGCACCCTGGGCCAGTAGGCTGGCCAGCTTGGTGTAGGTCAGGGCCTCACTGCCCAGTAGCTGGCCACGGTGCTCGTGACTGGCGCGGTGCTTGTCGGTGCGCCGGCTTTCCTGGCTGTTGGCCAGGGCGAACAGGCGCTGATGACCGAAGTCGTGACGAAAGCGCATGGCCGCCAGGGTGTTGAGCTCGCCGGAAGGCGAGAGCGCCAGCAGATGCCCCAGGCCCACCAGGTCCAGGTGCGCGTCGGCGTGCTGCGAGGCCGGGTTGCCGAAGTAGGTCGGCAGGCCTTCCATGCGCGCTGTCCGGATGTTCTCCCAGCTGGAGTCGGTCAGCAGCACCCGGCTGCCCAGTTGCTGCAGGGCCTTGCCCAGGGTACGGGCCGGGCCGTTGGCCCCGACTATCAGAAAGCCGCTGGGCGCCGGTTCGGCGACCTTCAGCAGGCGCGCCAGGGGACGAGCCGTGGCGCTTTGCAGCACCACGGTGCCGATGATCACGGCAAAGGTCAGCGGCACCAGCAGCAGCGCCCCCTGATGGCCGGCTTCGTCCAGGCGGATGGCGAAGATCGCCGACACCGCGGCGGCGACAATCCCCCGTGGCGCAATCCACGCCAGCAACGCCCGTTCGCGCCAGTTGAGGCTGGAGCCGGCGGTGGACAGCAGCACGTTCAGCGGGCGGGCGATGAACTGGATCACCAGCAGCAGAATCAGCACCAGCGGGCCCAGGGCGATCAGCGCCTTGAGGTCCAGGCGCGCTGCCAGCAGGATGAACAAGCCGGAGATCAGCAGCACGCTGAGGTTTTCCTTGAAGTGCAGGATGTGTCGCACGTCCACGCCCTTCATGTTGGCCATCCACATGCCCATCAGGGTCACCGCCAGCAGCCCGGATTCGTGCATCACCTGGTTGGCGGCAATGAAGATTCCCAGCACCCCGGCCAGGCTTGCCAGGTTGTGCAGGTATTCCGGCAGCCACTGGCGACGCATGATGCTGCCCAGGATCCAGCCGCCGGCGATACCGAACAGGCCGCCGCACAGCAGCACGCCGCCGAAGGTCAGCAGGCTGTGGCTCAGGCCATCGCCGGCGGCACTGGCAATGATGAAGCTGTAGACCACCACCGCCAGCAGGGCGCCGATGGGATCGATGACGATGCCTTCCCAGCGCAGGATATTGGCGATCGAGGCCTTGGGCCGCACCACGCGCAGCATGGGCACGATCACCGTCGGCCCGGTGACCAGGGTCAGGGTGCCGAACAGCAGGGCCAGCATCCAGTCGAAGCCCAGCAGCCAGTGGGTGGCCAGGGTGATTACCGCCCAGGTGGACAGCGCCCCGAGGGTCACCAGGCGGCGCACCACGCTGCCGATCTCGCGCCACTCCGAGAGGTGCAGGGTCAGGCTGCCTTCGAACAGGATCAGCGCCACCGCCAGCGACACCAGGGGCATCAGCAGCGGGCCGAACATTTCCTGCGGGTCGAGCCAGCCAAGCACGGGGCCGGCCAGGATGCCGCTGAGCAGCAGGAACAGAATGGCCGGCAGCTTCAGCCTCCAGGCCAGCCACTGGCAGCCCAGTGCCGCCGCGCCGATGCCGCCGAAGGCCAGCAGAATCTGTTGTTCGCTCATCAATGCACCCTGTTCCTTGAAATGGCTGGCTATGAAAGACTAGCGACCCTCCGTGCAGTTCACTATTTTTTTACCCGCGGCCCCTGGGCCGAGCCTTTCGAGTCCTTATGCCTGCCATCGACCACCCCCTGATCGACCGTTTTCTCGATGCCCTGTGGTTGGAGAAAGGCTTGTCCGACAACACCCGCGATGCCTATCGCAGCGATCTGGCGCTGTTCAACGGCTGGCTGCAGGAGCAGGGGCTGGAGCTGCCGCGAGCCGGTCGCGAGTTGATCCTCGATCACCTGGCCTGGCGCGTGGAGCAAGCCTACAAGCCCCGTTCGACGGCGCGGTTTCTCTCCGGCCTGCGCGGGTTCTATCGCTATCTGCTCAGGGAAAAGCTGATTGAGGTCGACCCGACCCTGCGGATCGACATGCCGCAACTGGGGCGGCCGCTGCCCAAGTCGCTGTCGGAAGCGGATGTCGAGGCGCTGCTGGCCGCCCCGGACCTGAGCGAGGCCATCGGCCAGCGCGACCGCGCCATGCTCGAAGTGCTCTATGCCTGCGGGTTGCGGGTCACCGAGCTGATCAGCCTGACCCTGGAGCAGGTCAACCTGCGCCAGGGCGTGTTGCGGGTCATGGGCAAGGGCAGCAAGGAACGCCTGGTGCCCATGGGCGAAGAGGCGATTGTCTGGGTCGAGCGCTACCTGCGCGATGGCCGTGCCGAGTTGCTGGGCGGGCGACCCAGCGACGTGCTGTTTCCCAGCCAGCGCGGCGAACAAATGACCCGGCAGACCTTCTGGCATCGGATCAAGCATCAGGCCAAGGTCGCCGGGATCGGCAAGGCGCTGTCGCCCCATACCCTGCGCCACGCGTTTGCAACGCACCTGCTCAACCACGGCGCCGATTTGCGGGTGGTACAGATGCTGCTGGGGCACAGCGACCTGTCCACCACCCAGATCTACACCCACGTGGCCCGCGCGCGGCTGCAGGATCTGCACGCCAAGCATCATCCAAGGGGTTGATTGGGCGTCCGTGCGGCGCTTTGCGTCGCCCGTAGTCGGTGCCGGCAAACAGATGTGATAGGCTTTGCCGGTTTGCAAAAAGGCTGTTTGCCCGCGTTTGGTCCCGACCCGCGCTGGCGCTTGCCCATTTGCCCGCCTTCAGGAGTTCCCATGCGTTTGACCCAGATTATTGCCGCCGCCTCCCTGGCGTTGCTCAGCACCTTCGCCGTGGCCGATGACAGTGCCGAGAAAGCCATCCGCAAGAGCCTCGAGACGCTGCAGCTCGAAGTGCCAGTGGAGAGCATCACCGCCAGCCCCCTGGCGGGCCTGTATGAGGTCAAGCTCAAGGGCAGCCGCGTGCTGTACGCCAGCGCCGACGGCCAGTTCGTGGTTCAGGGCTATCTGTTCCAGCTCAAGGACGGCAAGCCGGTCAACCTCACGGAAAAAACCGAGCGTCTGGGCATTTCCAAGTTGATCAACGGCATTCCGGTCGCAGAAACTGTGGTCTATCCGGCCATTGGCGAAACCAAGACCCACATCACCGTATTTACCGACACCACCTGCCCGTACTGCCACAAGCTGCACGCGGAAATCCCGGCGTTGAACAAGCAGGGCGTGGAAGTGCGCTACGTAGCGTTCCCGCGCCAGGGCCTGGGCTCGCCGGGTGACGAACAGCTGCAGGCGGTCTGGTGCTCGGCGGACAAGAAAGCCGCGATGGACAAGATGGTCGACGGCAAGGAAATCAAGGCCGCCAAGTGCGAAAACCCGGTTGCCAAGCAGTTCGCCCTGGGCCAGTCGATCGGTGTCAACGGCACCCCGGCCATCGTCCTTGCCGATGGCCAGGTCATTCCTGGTTATCAGCCAGCACCACAGATCGCCAAATTGGCCCTGGGTGCGAAATAATCCTGCATCGTCACGCTAGCCTTTGACGATCATGCCCCTCCGGGTGCAACCGGAGGGGCATTAATAGAGAGCCGCGCTGTTTGCGGTTGTTTTCCACGGCCGGCCTTGAGTCGGCCGTTTTATGGGGAGTTCAGAGTGAATCCGGTCAAAGTAGGCATCTGTGGGCTGGGTACTGTCGGTGGCGGTACCCTAAACGTACTTCAGCGCAACGCCGAGGAGATTGCCCGCCGTGCCGGGCGTGGAATCGAAGTAGCGCAAATTGCTACCCGTACGCCAAAGCCGCAGTTCCAAACGACCGGTATTGCGATGACCCACGATGTCTTCGCCGTGGCCACCAACCCCGAGATCGATATCGTCATCGAGCTGGTGGGCGGCTACACCGTGGCCCGTGACCTGGTGCTCAAGGCCATCGAGAACGGCAAGCACGTGGTTACCGCGAACAAGGCGCTGATCGCCGTGCACGGCAACGAAATCTTCGCCAAGGCCCAGGAGAAGGGCGTGATCGTGGCCTTCGAAGCCGCCGTGGCCGGTGGCATCCCGGTGATCAAGGCGATCCGCGAAGGGCTGTCGGCCAACCGCATCAACTGGCTGGCGGGGATCATCAACGGCACCGGCAACTTCATCCTCTCGGAAATGCGCGAGAAGGGCCGCACCTTCGAAGACGTGCTGGCCGAAGCCCAGGCCCTGGGTTACGCCGAAGCCGACCCGACCTTCGACGTTGAAGGTATCGATGCCGCGCACAAGCTGACCATCCTGGCGTCCATCGCCTTTGGTATCCCGCTGCAGTTCGACAAGGCCTACACCGAAGGCATCACCAAGCTGACCACCGCCGATGTGAACTACGCCGAAGCCCTGGGCTACCGCATCAAGCACCTGGGCGTGGCGCGCCGCACCGAGGCCGGCATCGAGCTGCGGGTGCACCCGACCCTGATCCCGGCCGACCGCCTGATCGCCAATGTCAACGGCGTGATGAACGCAGTCATGGTCAATGGCGATGCTGCCGGTTCGACCCTGTTCTACGGCGCCGGCGCCGGCATGGAGCCGACCGCTTCCTCGGTGGTGGCCGACCTGGTGGACGTGGTTCGCGCCATGACCAGCGACCCGGAAAACCGCGTGCCGCACCTGGCGTTCCAGCCTGATTCTCTGTCGGATCACCCGATCCTGCCGATCGAGTCCTGCGAGAGCGCCTACTACCTGCGCATCCAGGCCAAGGATCACCCGGGCGTATTGGCCCAGGTGGCGAGCATCCTCTCGGAGCGCGGCATCAACATCGAATCGATCATGCAGAAGGAAGTGGAAGAGCAGGACGGCCTGGTGCCGATGATCCTCCTGACCCACCGCGTTCTGGAGCAGCACATCAATGATGCGATCACCGCCCTGGAGGCCCTGCAGGGCGTCGTCGGCCCAGTGGTCCGTATCCGCGTCGAACATCTCAATTGAAGCAGCGGCAAGCTTCAAGTGCCAAGCGGCAAGCCAGAAGCGCAACTGCTCTGACTTGTCGCTTGTAGCTTGCAACTTGCAGCTCAAACCGAAGGTTTGTCCCCATGCGCTATATCAGTACTCGTGGCCAGGCACCGGCCCTGAATTTCGAAGATGTGCTGCTGGCCGGCCTGGCTAGCGACGGCGGTCTCTACGTGCCAGAGAACCTGCCGCGCTTTACCCAGGAAGAAATCGCTTCCTGGGCCGGCCTGCCGTATCACGAGCTGGCGTTCCGGGTCATGCGCCCGTTCGTCACCGGCAGCATTCCGGATGCCGACTTCAAGAAAATCCTCGAAGAAACCTACGCGGCCTTCTCCCACAACGCCATCGCGCCGCTGCGCCAGCTCAACGGCAATGAGTGGGTGCTGGAGCTGTTCCACGGCCCGACCCTGGCGTTCAAGGACTTCGCCCTGCAACTGCTGGGTCGCCTGCTGGATTACGTGCTGGAGAAGCGCGGCGAGCGCGTGGTGATCATCGGCGCCACCTCCGGTGACACCGGTTCGGCGGCCATCGAAGGTTGCAAGCGTTGCGACAACGTCGACATCTTCATCCTGCATCCGCACAACCGTGTATCGGAAGTGCAGCGCCGGCAGATGACCACCATCCTCGGCGAGAACATCCACAACATCGCCATCGAAGGCAACTTCGACGACTGCCAGGAAATGGTCAAGGCCAGCTTCGCCGACCAGGGCTTCCTCAAGGGCACGCGCCTGGTGGCGGTGAACTCGATCAACTGGGCGCGGATCATGGCCCAGATCGTCTACTACTTCCACGCGGCCCTGCAGCTGGGCGGTCCGGCGCGCTCCATCGCGTTCTCGGTGCCCACCGGCAACTTCGGTGACATCTTCGCCGGCTACCTGGCACGCAACATGGGCCTGCCGATCAGCCAGCTGATCGTCGCCACCAACCGCAACGACATCCTGCACCGCTTCATGAGCGGCAATCAGTACGTCAAGGAAACCCTGCACGCGACCCTGTCGCCGTCCATGGACATCATGGTGTCGTCGAACTTCGAACGCCTGCTGTTCGACCTGCACGGGCGCAATGGCGCGGCCCTGGCCGCGTTGATGGACAGCTTCAAGCAAGGCGGCGGTTTCAGCGTCGAAGAAGATCGCTGGACCGAAGCACGCAAGCTGTTCGATTCCCTGGCGGTGAACGACGAGCAGACCTGCGAAACCATCGCCGAAGTCTTCGCCCAGACCGGTGAAGTACTGGACCCGCACACCGCGATCGGCGTCAAGGCCGCCCGTGAATGCCGTCGCAGCCTGGACACGCCGATGGTGATCCTGGGCACCGCGCACCCGGTCAAGTTCCCGGACGCGGTGGAGAAAGCCGGTGTCGGCAAGGCCCTGGAACTGCCGGCGCACCTGTCCGACCTGTTCCAGCGCGAAGAACGCTGCACGGTCCTGGCCAACGACCTGAAAGCGGTGCAGGCTTTCGTCAGCCAGCACGGCAATCGTGGCAAGCCGCTCTGATACCGTGGCTTGACTGAAAAACAGCCCGTCTCCGGACGGGCTTTTTTATTGCCCGCAAGTAGGTGTCGCCGCTGCGCAAAACACTCAAGGCCGCGGCAAAGCCAAGAGGGGGGGAGGGCTCTGGCGATTGGCGGTCGTCGCCGTTTTATCCTTGTCATCTTGTCCGTGCATGCTCGAATACATACCGCGTAACAGGCTTTTTTACGGTGCGAACTTTCTTCTCGGGCCGGTGGTCATTTACTGTGGAAACGCCCTTGGGCACTTGTTTCGGACTATTGAGTGGTGATCGAGATGGAAAGTATCAGCCTATTGCTGGGTGAAGCTTTGAGCCCGTATCAAGTAACTCTTGCCCCATCGGGCGCCCACGGCGAATGCCTGGTGATCCTGAAGAACGCCGCTGGCGCGATTGTCGTGGAGCGTGAGGTCAATCAGGCCCAGCTCACTGACAAGCGCCTGCTGACCGATGTGGTCGATGGGCTGCATCGTGATGTGCTGATCGCCGAAGGGCGGCTGGAGCCTTGTGTGATCGCAGCCTTGCGCCACGCCGCCGAAGGCAAGGTGTTCGATCAGCACCGCTGATGCACATTTTTACGGAACCTTCCCGCCCGTGTATCAGTCAGACTCAGTATCAGCAGGATCAGGCATTGTGCTCCGGTGCTTGTAGCCGGCTGATACCGGTCGTCAAAGACCGCGTTTAACCCCGAGTCGTCTCCCCACTTCTCGGGGTTTCTTTTTGCCCGGGATTTGTCAGTGCTCCTGCAGGTTCTGGAAGTAGGCGCGGGCGTCAGCGCGGTATTCGTCGCGCATCCCGGGGTCCAGCCAGGCGGCGTACAACTCCACCAACTGCTCTTCGCGCAGCTTGAGCAGGGCCTGGTTGATCCGGGTGATGGCCTGCCTGCCCTGCGGGGTGTCGGAGCAGCCGATGTGGATTTCCTGATACTTGCTGGTGCCTTCGATCGGATAGAACTCCAGATCCTGCGGGTCGATCCCCTGCTGCACGGCTTGATAGCGGATTTCCGGCCAGTAGCCCAGGAGCAGTTGCAGGCGGCCCAGGCGCTGCATCTGCAGCAGGCTGCCCAGGGCATCGTTGCCATAGTGGGCGCGAATCTGCTGCGGCGACACTTGCTGTAGCAGGTTGTCGAGCTGTTGCCCGTAGCTGCGCTCGGCTACCACGCCAATCAGTTCCTTGCTGCTCTCGAGCAGGCCACGCAGGTCGACCTTGCCATCGTGGAGGAAGTGCGCGAGTTGCGCGCGGTCGGCGCGACGGATCGCCAGGCCATTGCTCAATACGCGAAAGCTGGTGATGGAGAAGGCGACCCACTGCGCGCGCTCCTTGCTCCAGATCAGCGCCGGGTCGCAGGTGAAGCTGGGCTCGCGCAGCATCTGCATGCCCCGGGCGCGATTGACCCGCACCAGTTCGTGCTGGTACTCGGGCAGGCTGGCGATCAGTTGCGGCATCAGCAGGTCGACGACCCCGCGGCCCTTCTGCTGGCCTTCGAACACATTCAGCGGTGGCAGGTCGCGCAACAGCCAGGTGAGCATTTCCCCGGCGTGGCCGGGTGTGCAGGGCAACCACAGCAGGCACGCCGCGAGCGCCATCGTCAGTCGGCCAGGGCCGGGGTTCGAGCGTCGATGTGCCGGTTGTGGAGCGTCGGTGTGAGACGGCTGTTTCAGGTTAGATTGCCCCAGAGTTGCGCAAGTGTTGGATCTGTTCGCTGCTGTAGCCCAGGCCTGCCAGGACCTCGGCCGAATGTTCGCCGAGCTCGGGCCCGACCCAGTCCGCGGAGCCGGGCGTCTCAGAGAGTTTCGGCACGATGCCGGGCATCTTGAAGGCCTTGCCGTCCGGCAGCTTGGCCTGGAGGAACATTTCCCGGGCCAGAAATTGCGGATCGTTGAACATGTCTTCGGCGCTGAAGATCCGGCTGGCCGGGACTTCGGCCTGATTCAGTTGCTCCAGCACCCGTTCCAGGGGCAGGGACGCCACCCAGCGATCGATCACCCCGTACAGCTCGTCGCGGCGGGTGTCGCGTCCGTCGTTGCTGGCCAGGGCGGGATCGTTGGCCAGGTCGTCGCGGCCGATAAGCAGCATGAAGCGCTTGAAGATCGCGTCGCCGTTGGCGCCGATCTGTACATGCTTGCCGTCCAGGCTGGTGTGGATCGAAGACGGGGTGATGCCGGGCATGATGTTGCCGCTGCGCTCGCGGATAAAGCCGAACACGTCGAACTCCGGAACCATGCTTTCCATCATGGCGAAGATCGCCTCGTACAGCGCCACGTCCACCACTTGCCCCTGGCCGCCGTTGACCTCGCGATGACGCAGGGCCATCAGGGCGCCGATCACGCCCCACAGGGCCGCGATGGAGTCGCCGATGGAGATCCCGGTACGCACCGGCGGACGATCCTCGAAGCCAGTGATGTAACGCAGGCCGCCCATGGATTCGCCTACGGCGCCGAACCCCGGCTGGTCCTTCATCGGTCCCGTCTGGCCGAAGCCCGACAGGCGCACCATCACCAGTTTCGGGTTCAGGGCGTGCAGCACGTCCCAGCCCAGGCCGAGTTTCTCCAGCACGCCGGGGCGGAAGTTCTCGATCAGGATGTCCGCTTCGCCCAGCAGCTGCTTGAGCACTGCCAGGCCTTCGGGGTGCTTGAGGTTCAGGGTCAGGGATTTCTTGTTGCGGGCCTGGACGAACCACCACAGCGAAGTGCCTTCATACAGCTTGCGCCACTTGCGCAACGGATCGCCGCCGTCCGGGGACTCGACCTTGATCACCTCGGCACCGAACTCGGCGCAGATGCGCGAGGCGAAGGGGCCGGCGATCAGGGTGCCGAGTTCGATCACTTTCAATCCGGCGAGGGGCTTGCTGAGACTGTTCATGGGGCATCCGCTGGGCAGGAAAATCCGCCTAGCCTAGACCATTGGTTGCCATTAAGGCAGCGCCCGGCGTTGGCCTTTATTCATTATTTGCAGGTGGGTGAAGGGATAATTGTGCTTCTCATTCCCTTTCGTGACGGGTTTAATGACGCCGTTCGAGAAAAAGCCCTTGCAAAGGACGCAATCTGGTCTATGCCCGTGACGCTTACCTGAGTGGCATTTCTGATAAATCTCGTTACAAATACCCGGTCAAAAACTTACATGTAATGAATTGAACTCCTTACATGTGATGCTCTAGTCTGTGCGCCATGGAAAACAAATCCTCAGCCCATTACCAACGTTTATTCCGCCAGCGCCTGCGTGATCAGGGCCTGGTGAAAAAGGAAGTCTGGATACTGCCGGAGAACGCCCAGGCGTTGCTGGCGGTTGAACGCAAACTGCGTCAGCCCTTCGAAGGGCTGGCTCCTGTGGAAAAGGATGGAGAAATGAGCATGCCGCAGATCTGGAATGCCCGATCGCTGTGCCAGGCACTGATGGCCACCGAGTTGTTCAGCAGCGGCGAAGCCAGCGTTGAACTGCTTGAAGGCGCCGAGCCGAGCTTGCACGTGACCATGCGCGAATACGGCGACCTGCCGCTGTTCGTCGCCCTGTCCGGCGAGCAGATTCTGGTCGAAGCCCTGCTCTGGCCGCAAAGCGAAGTCACCGATGTGCAGGTTTTCAACGAAGAAGTGCTGCTCAGCCGCCAGTTGTTCCCGCTGTCGAGCATCGGCCTGGAAACCGGCTTGGGCGGCGAGCGCTTCTACATGATGTTCGGTGCGCTCAGCGCCACCTCGATCCTCTCCAACGTGCTGTATGAGATCGAAACCCTGGCCAGCAACGTGATCAGGGCTACCGAGGCCTACGAAGGCTACCTGAAGGCTCAGGCCTGACCTGGAGGAATGCACATGAACGTATGGAGCAAGTTGCTCACCGCGCTGCGCGGTGGTGCCAATGAGGCGGGCGAGGCCCTGGTGGACAGTCAGGCGCTGAGGATTCTCGATCAGGAAATCCGCGACGCCGACCAGGAACTGCGCAAGTCCAAGGAAGCCCTGGCCGAGATCATGGCCCGGCAGAAACTCGCCGCCGAGCGCGCCAATGGCAGCGCGGCGAAGATCGCCGAGTATGAAAGCTATGCCCTCAAGGCCCTGGAAGCGGGTAATGAAAATCTTGCCCAGGAAGTGGCGCAGAAAATCGCCAACCTGGAAAACGACCTGGCCGTGGAGCGCGAGCAGGCCGACGGTTTCGCCGCCAGCGTGGCCCAGTTGCGCAAGGCCGTGACCCAGGCCGAAGGCAATATCAAACATCTGAAACAACAGGTGGATACCGTCAAGGCCACCGAAAGCGTGCAGAAGGCCCAGCAGGCCGTGGCCCAGCGCTACGGCGGCTCACAGAGCAAGCTGCACACCGCGGTGGAGTCCCTGGAGCGGATCAAGCAGAAGCAGGCCGAGCGTGCGGCGAAGATGGAAGCCGCAGCGGAACTGGCCAGCACCAGCAACCCCGACGATGCCCTGGACGCCAAGTTGCGCGAAGCCGGGATCGTCGCCGGCAGCACCAGCGCCGACAGCGTGCTGGCGCGCCTCAAGGACCGTAGCAAGTCCTGATTCACCGTTGTGTTGTAGGGGCGGGGCCGATGGGCCTTGCCCGGCTTTTTCAGGGATAGGAAAGCAATGGAAATCTTCCTGCAGACAGTGTTGTCGTTCCCCACAGTGCTGTTCAGCTTCATGCTCTGCCTGGCGGTGATCTACTGGGCCGTGGTGGCCATGGGCATGCTTGAAGTCGATCTGCTGGACTTCGAGGCCGATTCGCTGCTCGACAGCGCCCACGCCGGCGAAGGCCTGGCCGGGCTGCTGATCAAGTTCAAGCTCAACGGGGTGCCGGTCACCCTGGTGCTGACCCTGCTGATGTTCTTCAGCTGGTTCCTGACCTACTTCGCCGAACTCTACGTCCTCAGCCACCTGCCCCTGGGTTGGCTGCGCTATCCCCTGGGCCTGTTGCTGGCAGTGCTTGCGCTGTTCCTGGCGGCGCCCATCAGTGCGGCCATCTGTCGCCCGCTGCGTTCGCTGTTTCACAAGATGGAAGCCACCAGCAGCCAGTCGGTGCTGGGGCAGACCGCCGTGGTACGCAGCGGCAGAGTCACCCTGGAACACGGCGAAGCCGTGCTCGAGAACGGCGGCGCGGGCCTGATCCTGCGTGTGCGTGCCGATGAGGCACGAGCTTTCAAACGCGGCGATCGCGTCGTGTTACTGGAGTATCTGGAGGCGCAACACGCCTATCGGGTCATTACCGAGGACGAGTTTCGCGGCCTCTGAGCCCGGGCTTCCTCAGAATCAAAGGAGATTGATTGCATGAATTTACCGTCGCTGCTGCCCATCCTGCTCGGGATCGGCCTCGTCGTCCTGGTGGTCTTCGGCCTGCTGGCCCTGTTCAAGGCCTTCTACATCAAGGTCCCCCAAGGCACGGCGCTGATCGTCAACGACATGTCCTCGACGCCCAAGGTGCACTTCACCGGCGCCCTGGTGTACCCGGTCATCCACCTCAAGGAGTTCATGCGCATCTCGCTGATCACCCTGGAAGTCGACCGTCGGGCCAAGGATGGTCTGATCTGCCGCGACAACATGCGCGCCGACATCACCGTGGCCTTCTACCTGCGGGTCAATGAAACCCAGGAAGACGTGCTCAAGGTGGCCAAGGCCATCGGTGTCGACCGTGCCTCCGACCGCGCGGCGGTCAACGAGTTGTTCAACGCCAAGTTCTCCGAAGCGCTGAAGACCGTGGGCAAGCAGTTCGACTTCGTGCAGCTGTTCGAGAACCGCCAGGACTTCCGCGACCGCATCATCGAGATCATCGGCAACGATCTCAACGGCTATGTGCTGGAAGACGTGGCCATCGACTACCTGGAACAGACCGCCAAGCATTCCCTGGACCCGAGCAACATTCTCGACGCCGAGGGTATCCGCAAGATCACCGAGCTGACCGCGGCGCAGAACGTCATCACCAACGAACTGGAGCGCAACCAGGAACTGGCGATCCAGAAAAAGAACGTCGAGACTCGCGAAGCCTCGCTGTCCCTCGAGCGCCAGCAGGCCGATGCCGAAGCCCGGCAGAAGCGCGAGATCGAAACCATCCGCGCCCGCGAAGAAGCCGAGACCGCCAAGGTCAAGGAAGAAGAGCGGCTGAAGGCCGAACAGGCGCGCATTCAGGCGCAGCAGGAAATCGACGTGCGCACCGAGAACCATCAGCGCGAAGTCGAAGTGGCCCAGCAGAACCGCCAGCGCGCGGTGGTCATCGAAGTGGAGAAAGTCACCCGCGCCAAGGACCTGGAAGTGGTGGCCCGCGAGCGTGAAGTGGAACTGCAGCGCATCGAGAAAGAAAAGGCCCTGGAAGAGCAGCGCAAGAACATCGCCACGGTGATCCGTGAGCGGGTCGCGGTAGAGAAGACCGTGGCCCAGGAAGAAGAGCGGATCAAGGAAGTACGCGAAGTCTCCGAAGCCGAGCGCGCCAAGCAAGTGGTGGTGATCCAGGCCCAGGCCGAAGCCGAGCAGGATCTGGTGCGCCAGGTCAAACAGGCCGAAGCCGACGAAACCCGCTCCAAGCACAAGGCGGTGGAAATCAACAACCTGGCCCAGGCCGAACTGGAAGCGGCGGCCAAGCAGGCCGAAGCCAAGAAGCGCCTGGCCGAAGGCCTGGAAGCCGAGCGTGCCGCGCCTGGCCTGGCCGATGCCCGGGTGCTGGAAATCACCGCGGCGGCCCAGGAAAAAGAAGGCCTGGCCCAGGCTCGCGTGCGCACCGAGCAGTTGATTGCCGAAGCCCGTGGCGAGCAGGAAAAAGGCCTGGCCGACGCCCGCATCATGGAAGCCCAGGCGGCTGCCAAAGAGAAGGACGGCCTGGCCGAAGCCAAGGTCATGGAAGAGAAACTCGGGGCTCAGGCCCGTGGCGAAGAGCAACTGGGCGCGGCCAAGGCCAAGGCCACCAAGGACCTGGGTTCGGCCGAAGCCGAAGTGCTGCTGCAACGCCTGAACGCCGAAGCCGAAGGCCTGGGCAAGAAGTTCGGTGCCCTGGATTCCCTTAGCGACAGCGCGCGTCAGCACGAAGAGTTCCGCATGCAACTGGAGAAGAACTTCGAGGAAGCGATGGCCGCCATCGCCGCCAACAAGGACATCGCCAAGGACCAGGCCGAAGTGCTCTCGGCCGCCCTCAGCAAGGCCAAGATCGAGATCGTCGGCGGCGAAGGCGACTTCTTCAATTCCTTCGCCAAGTCGCTGTCGGTGGGCAAGGCCATCGAGGGCGTGGTGGGCAAGAGCCCGGTGGTCCAGGACGTCCTGGCACGCCTGCTCAATGGCAAGGGCGCCCCGGCGGTTGCCGCTGAACTGGCGGCCGCTGCCGTCTCGCGCAAGGCCGACGCGCCGTCTGCCGAAGCCTGACCCACACCTGACACACCTGTAGCCGCTGCCGAAGGCTGCGAACGACTCCGCAGGAGGCGCAGCCCTTGAGGGCCTGATGGTCCTCAAGTGTCTGGCGCAGCTCCGCTGCAGGTCCGTGTCGGGCACCGGGCTCCAGGTTTGAGGAGCCCGCTTTTTTGCACACCGCCGTAGATCCAGGAAGGCCACGATGTCGGACGCTCAAGTCGCAACTCCCCCGCAGGACGTATTGGACAAGGCTGTCGCCGAAGGCGGCGCCTATGAGGTGCTGCACAAGCGCCTGCTGGACCAGGGCCAGCGCCTGCGGGCCACCACCGACGACCTCAACCAGAGGCGTCTCGACGAGTTCGGCAACAGCCGCATGGAAGTGGTCGGGCGGGTGCGCATCCGCACCGAGAACAACTGCATCGCCCGGGACATCGTCCAGGTCGGCGACTGCCTGTTGTTCGGCTACAACGTGTTTATCGGCCTGAAGAAGGAAACCAGCGTCGCCGACGTGTTTTCCCTCTACCGGCTGGTGGAAGAGGGTGAAGGCTACGAAGCCGAACCCGTGCCCCTGGACGGCAGCTTCCTTTCTGCCCAGGGCTTCCTCAACGATTTCAACGAGCTCTACACCTATTACAAGAACACCCGCCTGCTGCAACTGGCGATCCGTGACGGCAAGCTGCTGGCGAGTTTCCAGATCGGCGAGCGCGTCACCGATGTGCGGGTGTTCCGCTGGTCGATCTCGGTGGACGGGCGTGAAGTCCGTTACATCGACAACCGTGGCGAGCGGGACATCGCCCTGCCGGCGCCCTTCGACTTCGAATGGAAGAAAGCCACCCGCGAGATGGTGGTCGAAGGCCGCTTCCCGCACCTGAACATCCTCGACACGGTGTTCGTCGAAACCATCGGCGGCGACCTGACCATCAAGGTCGAGAACAACACCGAATCGGGCCTGGGCATCTACCGTGAAGAGGTGCTGGACAAGACCCAGTCCCTGGACGACTCGCAGATCGAATTCGCCCGCCTGGGCAGCCTGATCCTGCTCAAGGTCCTGCCGTACCGCGAAGAGCAGTGGCGCTATCTGGTGTTCAACAGCCTGACTCGCCAGGTGGAGCGCATCGACGCCATCGGCCTGGCCTGCGTGCAACTGCCGGAAGACCACGGGATCATCTTCCCCGGCGGCTATTACCTGCAAAGCGGCGAGTACAAGACCTTCGAACAGTCCATGGACGGCATGCGCTTCAAGCGCTCGGTGCGCTCGCCCAATGGTGAAGATGTGCAATACATCTTCTACCACCCGGAGCAGGGCCGCTCGGTGCTGCTGACCTACAACATGATCAACCGCCAGTTGCAGAACCCGCTGTTCGGCCACGGCTACGCGCGCCTGGAAGACGGGCGCATGGTGATCTTCGCCGCCGAAGGCGACGAGCCGACCCGGGTCCACCCGATGCAGGTCTGGCAGACGCCGTTCTTCACCGAGGAATACGCCGCGCGGCAACCGACCCGCAGCGGTTTTCTCGGACGCATCGGCAATGCCGAACTGGTGCGCAGCGTTTCCGATCTCTATGACCTGTGCCGCGAGATCGACACCCCGGCGGTGTCGGTGCAGCGCTATTCGCTGCTGTGCCAGAACACCCGGCGGCTGTTCGATGTGTACCACTGGCTGGGCAGCGCCGAGCTCGACGGCCTGGCGCCGCTGCTGCGGGAAGTGGCTTCCACCTCGGAGCTGGTGCTGGATGAGTACGAGAAAGTCGAAAGCATCCGCCGCCAGTCGGACCAGGCCATGGGGGCCGCCGAGGTCAAGCAGAAAACCCTGCTCGACAGCCTGCTGGTGGACAGCTGGGATCAGGTGCAGAGCTTCGTCGATGCGCTGAACGGCATCACCGCCCAGCGCGGCCTGCTGCTGACCATTCGCGACTACCGCTACATCGACGTGGCGCGCATCGACGCCATGGAAGCCGAGCTGCTCAAGGCCCAGGAACGCACCGCCGCCGGCACCGCGACCTTCCTCGCCAGCGACCAGGCCCTGCAACCCTTCGTCAGCCAGCTGGAAACCCTCGACGCCCAGGCGCAGAAAGCCGAAACCGTGGCCCAGCTCAGTGAGCCCCTGGGCGCCCTGCAAGCCATGGCCGGCGACCTGGACATGCTGTCGAGCCTGATGGCCTCGCTACAGATCGACGACGCCACCCAGCGCACCCGGATCATCGAATCCATCTCGCAGATCTACGCCCGCCTGAACCAGGCCAAGGCCCGCGCCGAGCAACGGCGCAAGGGCCTGGGCTCGACCGAGACCGTCGCGCAGTTCGGCGCCCAGTTCAAACTCTTCAGCCAGGGCATCACCAACGCCCTGGCCCAGGCCCAGGACCCCGAGCGTTGCGACGAGCAACTGTCGCGCTTGCTGGTGCAACTGGAGGAGCTGGAAAGCCGCTTTGGCGATCACGAACAGTTCCTCGGCGACATCCTCGGCAAGCGCGAGGAGCTGCTGGAAACCTTCGAGGCCCACAAGCAATCGCTGCTCGACGAGCGCCAGCGCAAGGCCCAGGGCCTGCTGGACGCGGCGCGGCGGATTCTCGACAGCCTCGGCCGGCGCACCGCCAAGTTCACCCAGGCCGAGGAGCTCAATGCGTTCTTCGCCGCCGACCCACTGATCCTCAAGCTGCGGGAACTGGCCGAGCGCCTGCGCGAGCTCAAGGACAGCGTCAAGGCCGACGATGTCGAGTCGCGCCTCAAGGGCGCCCGGGATCAGGCGGTGCGCGCCCTGCGCGACAAGACCGAACTGTTCGAAGAGGGCGGCAACGTCATCAAGCTGGGGCCGCGCCACCGCTTCAGCGTCAACACCCAGGAGCTGGACCTGACCCTGATGCCCCGGGGCGACGAACTGCACCTGCACCTGACCGGCACGGATTTCCTCGAACCCCTGCGCGACCCCGAGCTGGAAGCCCTGCGCGACTTCTGGCAGGTGGCCCTGGAGTCGGAATCGGCCCAGCTGTACCGCGCCGAATACCTGGCCGGGCAAGTGCTGGACGCCGCCGACCAGGGCCAGGAGGGCCTGAGCCTGGAAAGCCTGAAACCCTTGCTGGCGCAGCCCGAGGAACTGGCGCGGGTGATCCGCGACTTCGCCGCGCCGCGTTACAAGGAAGGCTACGAGAAGGGCATTCACGACCACGACGCGGCGGCGATCCTGCTGCAACTGCTACCGCTGCGCGACAGCGCCGGCCTGCTGCGCTTCGGCGCGGCGGCGCGGGCCTTCGCCGCGCTGTTCTGGGACCGCCAGCAGCACTCGCCGCAACCGCAGCAATGGGCCGAACGGGCTCGCACCAGCCGGCATATCCAGCAACTGTTCGGCCGTCGTGAAGGCTTGCTGCAATTGCAGGAAGAAATCTTCCTGGCGCTGCAGGACTGGCGCCAGCAGCAGGCCTTCAGCCTGCCGGCGGAACTGCTGCCGGAAGCCGCCGAATACCTGGTGCAGGAGCTGGCGGCGGAGCGCATCGAATTCACCTTCAGCAAATACGCCAAGCAACTGCAGGAAGCCCTGACCCTGCGCCTGCAAGGCGCACGCATGTGGGACGACTACCAGCAGGCCCTGGCCCAGCTGGCCGAGCGCCCCGCCGCGCAGTGGGCGCTGGCCGACAACTGGCTCTCGGCCTTATGTGCCGAAGGTGAGTTCGCCGAGTGGGCCGACTACGTGCCCGAGGCCGTGGCCCTGTCGCTGCTGCGGGAGGACTTTGCCAAGCGCATCACCGAAGTCGACCTGCGATTCAAGGTCGACAACCTGATGGGCGAACACCCGCGCATCCAGGAGCGCAGCCTGCCCCTCACCGTGGACGGTTTCTTTGCCCGCCTGCGGGCCCACCGCGAGCAGTTCCTGCCCGGCCTGCAGCGCTACCAGACGCTGCGCCAGGGCATCATCAGCCGTGAGCGCTCGGCCCTGCGCCTGAGCGAATTCAAGCCGCGGCCGCTGAGTTCGTTCGTGCGCAACAAGCTGATCAACGATGTGTACCTGGGCTTTATCGGCGACAACCTGGCCAAGCAGATGGGCACCGTGGGCGAGAACAAGCGCACCGACCTGATGGGCCTCTTGATGCTGATTTCGCCACCGGGCTACGGCAAGACCACCCTGATGGAATACGTGGCGCACCGCCTGGGCTTGATCTTCATGAAGATCAACGGCCCGGCCCTGGGCCATCAGGTGCGCTCCCTGGACCCGGCCCAGGCGCCGGACGCTACCTCGCGCCAGGAACTGGAGAAACTCAACCTGGCCCTGGAGATGGGCAACAACGTGATGCTCTATGTCGACGACATCCAGCACACCCACCCGGAATTCCTGCAGAAATTCATCTCGCTGTGCGACGGCACCCGGCGCATCGAAGGCGTGTGGAAAGGCCGCACCAAGACCTACGACATGCGCGGCAAGAAGTTCTGCGTGGTGATGTCGGGCAACCCGTACACCGAGTCCGGCGAAGTGTTCAAGATCCCCGACATGCTGGCCAACCGGGCCGACATCTATAACCTCGGCGACACCCTGGGCGGCATGCAGGAAGCCTTCGCCCTGAGTTACATCGAGAACGGCCTGACCTCCAACCCGGTGCTGGCGCCATTGGCCACCCGCGACATGGCGGACGTCTACCGCTTCGTCGCCAAGGCCGAAGGCAAGGCCTTCTCCAGCAACGAGCTGAGCCACAGCTACAGCGGCGCCGAGATCAACGAGATCACCACCACCCTGCAACGCCTGATGCAGGTGCGCGACGTGGTGCTGCGGGTCAACCAGCAGTACATCGCCAGCGCCGCCCAGGCCGACCAGTACCGCAGCGAGCCACCGTTCAAGCTGCAAGGCAGCTACCGCAACATGAACAAGATGGCCGAGAAGATCTCGGCGGTGATGAACGACGCCGAGCTGCTGCAACTCTTGGCCGACCACTACCAGGGCGAATCCCAGTTGCTGACCACCGGCGCCGAGGAAAACCTGCTCAAGCTCGCCGAACTGCGGGGTAACCAGACCCCGGAGCAGAGCGAGCGCTGGGCCCAGATCAAGCGCGACTTCGTGCGCAACCGCTCCATGGGCGGCAGCGACAGCGATGTCGGCACCCGGGTCGTGGCCCAGCTCAACGATCTGGTGGAAGGCGTGCGCGGCCTGGCCCGGCCTGCGCAGCAGCATGACCTGCGCGAAGTGCTGGAAAACCTCTCCGAGCACCTGGAGAACAGCTTCCTGCCGCTGATCAAGGTCATGCACAAGAAGATCGACGTCGACCTGCACAGCCACCAGCGCATCGGCGACATCGCCACGCGTGTGGACGAATTGAGCCGCATGCTCAGCCACGGCGATGTGCCCACCCTCAAGGACCCCCAATAGCCGCTGCCGGCTTGCCGGCGCACAGCCAAGGATCACGACATGGATTTTGCCCACCTGGACCAGCAACTGCGCGACAGCCTGCTGGACCTGAAACTGAGCAACGAAGAACGCGACGAACTGCGCCAGCTGGGCAGCGAACTGGGCAGCGACCAGGTGCGCTACCTGCGCAACCGGGCCTTTGATCTGGTGCGCGAGCTGGCGCTGACAGACAGCGCCAATGTGCTGCCGGCGCTGAAATGGCTGGAGCAGGTGATCAAGACCCTGGACACCCAGAGCGCCCCGGTGCGCGACATGGCCAGCGCCCACTTCAGCCCGGGCGAGGATTGCCGGCGCAAGATCCGTGACCTGTGCCGCCAGGCGCGAGTCTCGGTGGATATCTGCGTGTTCACCATTTCCGACGATCAACTGAGCGACGAAATCCGCGCCTGCCACCAGCGCGGCGTGGCCGTGCGGGTGATCAGCGACAGCGAAAAACAGTACGACGTCGGCAGCGATATCGCCGCGCTACGCGAAGCCGGGGTGCCGGTGCGGATCGACGACACGCCGTTCCACATGCACCACAAGTTCGCCGTGTTCGATGGCCGAACCTTGCTCAACGGCAGCTTCAACTGGACCCGCAGCGCCACCACCGGCAATGAGGAAAACCTGCTGGTGATCGACCACCCGCAACTGGTGGCCAGTTACCTCAAGGAGTTCAACGAGCTCTGGGCCCGCTACGCGCCGCGTTGAGGGGGGAATCTCACACCAATGCCTGATGACCCCGAGCTTCTGGACTGTCTATGCCGTTGATCAAAAAGCGCCTGCCGCCTCAGATGACTGGTAGGTCGCTTCACAACAGAACATCGGAAAGTTTGTCCAGAAGTCGTTGTTTCATCTCACCGACGCGTTCGGAATCGGTGCCCTGTTGGCTGTTGAGCGCTTTGTGCAGTCGCTGCTGGGGGGGCGTTTGTAAGGCACACGACGTTGAGCTTGAGTATGTCGATGGCCGCCTCGGGTTTTCCTTGTAGGAACAGGGAATCGAGTATTGAACCCAGTACCTGGTCTTGGTGGGCTGGGCTGAGCTCGTTGAGGATGAGCATGGCTCTGTCAGATTGACCATTCACAAACATGGCAACGACGATGTCGCTGAGTAGCCTGGGCCGGGCTGTCCGGCCCAGGCGTTGAGAAAAGCAAAACGCTGTAGCCTACGCACCTCCTCTTTTGTCAGGTCGGGTGCACCGGCGGGAGGCGAATCGCTGTGATCATTGGCTGGGAATGTCAAAAAGATAACCAACAGCATGAAGATGATGACAAGTAATAAACGATACTCATGGAATTTCGTTTTATGGCCTCCGTTTATTAGTGGGATAAGTGGAACGGTCAACGTTTAGCCTGCTACGCACGGCGTTGAAACGCGGTGCGTTACTAGAGGAGGAGGCGCACTACGATTATGTGATCAGTAAAGCCTTGGCGGTTCGTTCCAGAACGGTTCGCTATCAAGCTTATCCAGTAGCTGTTGTTTCAGCCTACGGATGCGTTCGGGGGCTGTGCTTTGCAGATTATTGAGGGCTTCGTTTAGTCGTGACAGAGGGTTGCTCTCGTTGCACATACTATGCAGGGTGAGTATGTCGACCGCTTCTTCAAGGCGGAGCTGCTCTATGTAGTTATTCAGCAACTCGCGTTCGAGAGGCACAGTGGCATATGTCTTTTGGCCCAGTTGAGTGTAAATAGCTTCGGATTTTTCCAAATGTCCGATGTCCAGGTAGTTTCTCGCAATGAAAGCCCGATGGTAGATGTGATGGATTTCGCTGAACTCCGGGTCGTTCTGTTCTTCCAGCAGCTTCAAGGCTTTGTCCAGCAGTTGTTCGGCTTGCTGCGTTTCACCCAACTGGTGTAGCAGAGAGGCTTGTACACGGTACTTGTCGAGTCGATCCGAGGCTTGCAGTTGCTCATTGAGTCGGGCCATTTCGTCCAGGCAGTTACGTATCAGCCAGCTGTCCCGTTGCAGGGACGGCAGGCGGACCTGAACCTGTACCTGGATCTCCAGTGCGGTCATTCTGAGTAATGGCCAAGTTTCATCTGCGCGCAGTCGTTCCAACTCGTCCATGGCTTGAGTAAAGAGAGAGGTGCGCCATGGTGCATGCGCAGCAACATTTGCCCACAGGTTGAGCAGCAGGTAGTAACGTCTCTCATGGGACATTGCGTGGCTATCGAGCAAGGCCTGCGCTTCGACGGTCGCGTTGCGTTCGGCATGCCACAGTAACAACAGCAGCAGGAGATGATCAGCTATCTCGCTTGGTGCAGATTCGAGCAGACGCCGAGCGACAGTGCTCTGGTTTTTTTCCAGGATCGACTGCATCAGATCAACGTAGGTCTGATGTGAGTTTGTATCGTCAGCCTGCGCAAGCAAGTCAAAGGCCAATTCAGGTTGTTCGGCTTCAAGCAGTACTGCACCTGCAGTGACTTGGTTGGCAGGTTGCAGTTGCGCAGTCAGTCCAGGAATCTCCTGAGTTCGTCCCTGTGTCAGGTATTCAAGCAGGACGGCCCGCATTTCACCGGGGAAGGTTTGATGTTGGACTACCCAGGCCCAGGCATTTTGGAGGCTGACGGCCGCTTCCTCTTTGAGTCCCGAGGCATATTGCAGCCTGGCCAGCAGCAGATTGTCAGGGCCGCTCAAAGTATGGGCACTGGACTGCTTCGACAATGCACCGAGTTCTGTCATCAATCGTCGGACACTCTCTGAATCGCCGCGGGCTTGATAAATCTGCAGGGTTGATATGGGGGGCAAAAATTCTGGGTTGTCGGTGTGCTCAAGCAAGGCCAGGGCAGCCTCCGGCAAGTTTTGCCTGAACAATAAAGTGAGCATGTTAGCCAGCGCGATCTCTTTTTGCGGTGGGTTGAGCTCTTTCAGAATGACCAATGCTCTGTCGCGCTGACCTGCGTTGAGCAATGCAGGAACGACATGGTGCATGACCAGAGGCCTCGCTACCGGGCTCAGGCGCTGTGCGAGGATACAAGTCAGTTCAGTGTCATAAGTATTGAGCAGCAGCAGGCGCTCTATTTTTTGGCGCTCGTCCTCTGTCGGTGTTTCGGTGTTGTGTATCGGTATTTCGGTGTTGTGTATCGGTGTTTCGGTGTTGCGTAGCGGAGGCTTGCTGTCACCGTTGTCGCGAAAAAACATGAAGGCCATGATGATGACTAATACGACGAACAGAACAAGACTAATAACAGCATCCATGGAGTTCCTCTCCGCTACTTCGTTTATGCGGCTGTGCGTCATGCATTGCCTATTTAGGATGTGGCTTATAAGGACCTGGGCGGTAGCTGGCAAGTCGAGATCTGTCAATCCGAGTGGTTTTGGGATTGATCTGAGATGCCCGACGGCGTGTTAGCAGTCGAGCAGGGCGGAAGCTTTCGGATTAGACTTGCCGCCTTTTCGCACACTCAAGAAGCCCGCACATGGCCCAGCCGTCCACCACCGCAACATGAACAAGATGGCCGAGAAGATCTCGGCGGTGATGAACGACGCCGAGCTGCTGCAACTGTTGGCCGACCACTACCAGGGCGAGTCCCAGCTGCTGACCACCGGTGCCGAGGAAAACCTGCTCAAGCTCGCCGAACTGCGCGGCAACCAGACCCCGGAGCAGAGCGAGCGCTGGACCCAGATCAAGCGCGACTTCGTGTGCAACCGCTCCATGGGCGGCAGCGACAGCGATGTCGGCACCCGCGTCGTGGCCCAGCTCAACGACCTGGTGGAAGGGGGACGCGGCTAGGCCCGGCCCGAGCAGCATGACCTGCGCGAAGGGCTGGAAAACCTTTCCGAGCACCTGTAGAACAGCTTCCTGCCGCTGATCAAGGTCATGCACAAGAAGATCGTCAACTGGGCAGCGACCAGGTGCGCTACCTGCGCAACCGGGCCTTTGATCTGGTGCGCGAGCTGGCGCTGACAGACAGCGCCAATGTGCTGCCGGCGCTGAAATGGCTGGAGCAGGTGATCAAGACCCTGGACACCCAGAGCGCCCCGGTGCGCGACATGGCCAGCGCCCACTTCAGCCCGGGCGAGGATTGCCGGCGCAAGATCCGTGACCTGTGCCGTCAGGCGCGAGTCTCGGTGGATATCTGCGTGTTCACCATTTCCGACGATCAACTGAGCGACGAAATCCGCGCCTGCCACCGGCGCGGCGTGGCCGTGCGGGTGATCAGCGACAGTGAAAAGCAGTTCGATGTCGGCAGCGACATCGCCGTGCTGCGCGAGGCCGGCGTGCCGGTGCGGATCGACGACACGCCGTTCCACATGCACCACAAGTTCGCCGTGTTCGATGGCCGGACCCTGCTCAACGGCAGCTTCAACTGGACCCGCAGCGCCACCACCGGCAATGAGGAAAACCTGCTGGTGATCGACCACCCGCAACTGGTGGCCAGTTACCTCAAGGAGTTCAACGAACTCTGGGCCCGCTACGCGCCGCGTTAAGTCGTGCCGCGGCGGGCCAGCACCCCGCCTCAGGCGGCGTTCGGCTGACTCCAGAGGCTGTCGTCGGCCAGCCTGTCGAGGAGTTTCTGGCGCAACCTATGGGTCTGTTCCGGGGCGCTCTGGCTCAGGGTTTCCAGGGCCAGGTGCAACTGCTGCAGCGGGTTTTCGCTGCTAAACAGGCTGCCCAGTTCCAAGCCGGCAATGGCTTCTTCGAAACGTTGCTGGCGGATATGGTTCAGCAGCGTGGCGTGGCTTAACTGGCTGGCATAGGAAATGTTCTGTTCCAGGCGGCTCTTGAGCTCGGCGGCCTTTGCCTGCTCGTCGATGTACAGGTAGACCAGTGCCAGCTGTGCCAGGTGGTAGTTTTTTTCCGCTGGGTCCAGCGCCGCATTCTGAGCTTCGTCGTCGAGCGCTTGCACGGTCTGGTCCAGCCGTTCGATGGCTTGCCGGGTCTGTTCCAGGTCGTGCAGCAATTTGGCCTGTGCTGCCTGTTTCACCGGGCGATCGGCATATTCGAGCTGGGTGTTGAGGAGCGCCACTTCCTCAAGACCGTTGCGGATCAGCTCGCTGTCGCGGCGCTGGGGCGCCAGGGCCGCCTGCACCCACAACTGGGTTTCCACGATCAGCAGGCGATGCCACGGCCATTGCTCAGCGCCACGCCAGGTCTCCAGTGTCAGCAGGGCCTGCTCCAGCAGGTGGGCGCACCAATGCGGGTGCTCCTCAAGGTAGGTGCGCCACAGAGAGAGCAGGCACCAGAGACGCTGCGAGGGCGCGACCGCGCAGGCCTGCAAGGCCGCCTCGGCCTCGGCCACCTCATGGCGCGCGACATGCCAGTGCAACAGGCTCAGCAGCATCTCGCTGGCGTGTCTCACCGGCACCTGGGCGATCAGCTGTGCCGCCAGGTCCGGGCGGCTGGCGTCCAGGATCAGCTTGAGCAGCGCTGGGTAGCCGCAGTAGTCCTCGGGCTCGGGGTTCTGCGCCAGCAGTTCGAACCCGGCGTCGAATTCCCCGGCTTGCATCAGCAAGACCACGACGATGATCTGGGCCGATACGGGCAATTGCGCGGCCATGGCCGGGAACTGCGCGTCCTGCCCTTGGGCACGGTATTCGCGCAGGGTCTGTTCCAGTTCATACGGGTCCAGTTCGTCGGCCGGCTGTTTGAGCAGCAGTTGCCAGGCCAGGCCGAGGCTGATGGCAGCTTGCTCGGCCTGTCCCACACTGCGTTGCAGGGTCGCCAACTTCCGGTGCTCACTGGCACAGCCCTGGTTCAACTGCGCGACACCGAAGGTCACCAGCAAGGCGCGGGCCTGCTCAAGTTCACCGCGAGCCACCAACAGTGGGATGCGCAGCAGGGGTGCTGACGGCAGGGGCTGGTGCAGGCGCTCCAACAGGCTCAGCACCGCCTGCGGGCCGTCCTTGTCGAGCAGGGTTTCGAGCAGTCGGTACAGCGCCATGGGCTGGTAGGTTTCGTCGAGCTCGGCCAGGACTTCCAGAGCCTGGGCCTGGTTGCCTTGCCGGTACAGCGCGGCGGGTATCTGCAGCAGCCCCTGTTGCCGGGCTTTGCCCGTCAGGCGCTGGGCCAGTTGCAGGGCCACCTGCGGTTCGACAGCGCTCAGGTACGCGGCGCGATTGATCTGCGCCTCCTCGTCCAGGTTGATGCCCGGGCTGCTGCCCTGGTCATTGCTGCTGCCCTTGTGGGCATAGACCACCAGCAGCGAGATCACGCCGGTGATGAGCAGCAGGATGATAAGCACTTCCATGATTCGGCTTTCCTTGGGGGCGAGAACGGCTCAAGACTCTGGACGCCAACACAGCGCCCCGTTGGGGGCGCGCAAAAGGCCGCTGAGTCAATTCGCTTGAGAGGTGCGCCAGGCCTGCCCGCTGCTGAACCGCTCCATCAGTTGTTGCTGAAGTTCGGCGGCGCGCTCGGGGGCGCGCTGGTGCAGCTCCTCCAGGGCCTGATACAGGCGTGATAGCGGCTTCTTGTCGCTGAGCAGGACGCTCAGGTTCAGGGCTTCGATGGCCTGGGCGAAGCGCTGGTGCTGGATGTGATTGAGCAGCAGGTCCTCTTCCAGGTCGCGACTACCGGCCTCCAGGCTGTGCAACCGATCCTGCAGGACCTGGGCTTGCTGCGCCTCGTCGATGCTCAGGTAGGCGCTGGCGATGTCCTCCAGGTAGAAGGTTTTGTCCATTTCATCGACCTCCGGCAGGCGGTCGCTGTCCAGCAACTCCAGGGCCTGCTCCAGCAGGGTCCTGGCCTGGGCGGTCTGCCCCAGGTCGTGCAGCAGCCTGGTCTGCTCGCGAATGCACAGCAATTGCTGTTCGCCGTCTTGCTGCTGATGCAAGCGCTGCCATTCCTCAAGGCTGCTGCGCACCAGCCAACTGTCCCGGCGATGGGCCGGCAGTCGGCTTTGCAGCTGTAGTTGGGTGTACAGGGCCTGCATGCGCATGCCGCTCCAGAACTCCTGGTCATTCTTGTAACCGTCGATCTGTTGCAGCGCCTTGGCCAGCAGTGCCTCGGCCCATTGCGGCTGGGTGGCGTGGTGCTGCTCACAGAGACTGAGCATCAGCCCCGGATGCTGGCTCGGTTCAGGTTCCAGGCTCAGCAGCAACGCTTCGGCCTCTGCGGTCCGGCCTTGTGTCGCCAGGTGGCTCAGCAGGCTCAGCAGCAGGCTGTAGCGATGCAGGTCGGGGGCCTTCTCCAGCAGGCGCAGGGCGTTGTCGATGGGAGGCCGCGCCAGGGCCAGGTCCATCAGTTCGCTGTGGGTGGTGGAGTAGAGGTCTTCGCTGATGGGGGCCAGCAGGTTGAGGGCAGCGTCCAGCTGAGCGGCCTGGATCAGGGCGGCGACTGCCTGGGCCCGTTCTTCTGCCGGCAGGGGCGCGGCCCGGGTGAGGATCGTGTCGAACTGACCCAGGGTTGCGCAGGCTTCGAACAGGCTGCGCAGCGTTGACTGGCGATGGCCGTCCTCGGATTGGTCAAACGCCGACCAGGCGAGCTCGACGCTGGCCAGCGCCGCGTCCTGCATCCCGGCCTGATGCTGCAGGCGCGCCAGGATCAGCAGGTTGCCGATGCTCTGGCGTTCATGGGCGGCCGCTTGGCGCGGGTCGCTCAGTTCGCCCAGCACGGCCAGGGCCCGCTCCTGTTCGCCACGGGCCTGGAGGATACGTACTTGCAGCAGCGGCCAGCTGGGCAGGGATTCCCCCCAGTTCTCCAGGAGTTCCAGGCAGGCCTGGGTGTCGTCGCTGTCGAGCAGGGTTTCGATCAGGGTATTGAGCACGTAGTCCCGGGCGTGAGGCGGCAGTTGCTGGTACAGCTCCCGGGCCTGGGTTTTGTGGCCTGCCAGGTAGAGCTCGCTGGCCACCAGTTGCAAGGCCAGTTCCCGGGCTTCGCCGGGTAGCGTCTCTGCCAGTTTCAGCGCCAGCAGCGGTTCGGCCTTGCTCAGCAGCAGGGTCTGATTGATCTGCGCGGTGAGGTTGCTGGTCAGCTCCAGGTCCTCGTTTCGATCGGCGGTTTTCTGGCGGGAGTACAAAATCAGTGCGATGAACAGCAGCACGATGACAAGCAGGGTGACAAAGAGGGTCATGGACGTCCTTTTCTATTGAACTGCGGCTTAGGCGCGATGCGCGCCAGCCGATTCGCGCGGGGGTTATAAAACCCGGGCGGCAGGCTGGCAACCGACTTTACCGAGGCAATGCATTTCAGCGGATTTCAGCGCCAGGGCCGCTGGCCGGTCAGCGGTCGGGCAGGGCGGCAGGTTTCGGGTTAGACTTGCCGCCTTTTCGCACACTCAAGAAGCCCGCACATGGCCCAGCCGTCCACCACCTACAAATTCGAACTGAACCTGACCGACCTCGACCGTGGGGTCTACGAAAGCGTCAAGCAGACCATCGCCCGTCACCCTTCGGAAACCGAAGAGCGCATGACCGTGCGGCTGCTGGCCTACGCCTTCTGGTACAACGAGCACCTGTCGTTCGGTCGGGGTCTGTCGGATGTGGACGAGCCGGCACTGTGGGAAAAGAGCCTGGACGACCGCGTGCTGCACTGGATCGAAGTCGGCCAGCCGGACGCCGATCGCCTGACCTGGTGCTCGCGCCGCACCGAGCGCACCAGCCTGCTGGCCTACGGCAGCCTGCGGGTCTGGCAGACCCGGGTGCTGGACGCGGTGAAGAACCTGAAGAACCTCAACATCGCCGGCGTGCCCCAGGAGGTTCTCGAAACCCTGGCCAAGGACATGCCACGCGTCATCAAGTGGGACGTGATGATCAGCGAAGGCACGATCTTCGTCACCGATGATCGCGGCCAGCACGAAGTGCAGCTGGAATGGCTGCTGGGCGAGCGCGGCTGATTGCCCGCTCCGCCCCTGAACGATCCACCGTCCCCCCAGAGAAGTTGCTGTTAGCCCATGCGTATCGAACCCCGTGAGTTGCCCGCCGTCCTGCCCTTTCTCGGCGATCTGCCGCCACTGCTGACCCGCCTTTATGCCGCCCGTGGCGTGCAGTCGGTGGAGGAGCTGGACAAGAGCCTGGCGCGGCTGATCCCGTATCAGCAGCTCAAGGGCATCGACGCCGCGGTGGACCTGCTGGTGACCGCCCTGGACCAGCGCCAGCGCATTCTCATCGTCGGCGACTTCGATGCCGACGGCGCCACCGCCAGCACCGTGGGTGTGCTGGGCCTGCGCCTGCTGGGCGCGGCCCATGTCGATTACCTGGTGCCCAACCGCTTCGAATACGGCTACGGCCTGACCCCGGAAATCGTTGCCGTGGCCCTGCAGCGCGAGCCGCAGTTGCTGATCACCGTGGACAACGGCATCTCCAGCGTCGAAGGCGTGGCGGCGGCCAAGGCGGCGGGGTTGCAAGTACTGGTCACCGACCACCACTTGCCCGGCCATGAACTGCCCGCGGCGGACGCCATCGTCAACCCCAACCAGCCGGGCTGCGAGTTCCCGAGCAAGGCCCTGGCCGGGGTCGGGGTGATCTTCTACGTGCTGATGGCCCTGCGCGCCCGTTTGCGCAGCCTGGGTCGCTATGAAAACCGGCCGCAGCCGAACATCGGCGAGCTGCTGGACCTGGTGGCCCTGGGCAGCGTGGCGGACGTGGTGCCCCTGGACGCCAACAACCGCATCCTGGTGCACCAGGGCCTGGAGCGGATTCGCGCCGGTCGCGCGCGGCCGGGGCTCAAGGCGATTCTCGAAGTGGCCAAGCGCGATCATTCGCGCATCACCTCCACCGACCTGGGCTTTATCCTCGGCCCGCGGCTCAACGCCGCCGGGCGCCTGGACGACATGAGCCTGGGCATCGAATGCCTGCTCAGCGACGACGTTTCCGCCGCCCGGGCCATGGCCGCCCAGCTGGATGAGCTGAACCAGGACCGCAAATCCATCGAGCAGGGCATGCAGCGCGAAGCCCTGGCCCAGCTCAAGGAGCTGCCGGTGGAGTCGATGCCGTTCGGCCTGTGCCTGTTCGACGCCGACTGGCACCAGGGGGTGATCGGGATTCTCGCTTCGCGCCTGAAAGAGCGTTACCACCGTCCGACCATCGCCTTTGCCGACGCTGGCGAGGGCATGCTCAAGGGCTCGGCCCGTTCGGTGCCGGGCTTCCACATCCGTGACGCCCTGGACGCCGTAGCCGCGCGCCATCCGCAACTGATCAGCAAGTTCGGCGGCCACGCCATGGCCGCCGGCCTGTCGCTGCCGGAGCAGAACTTCCCGGCCTTTGCCGAGGCCTTCGACGAAGAAGTGCGGCGCCAGCTGCGCGAAGAAGACCTCACCGGGCGCCTGCTGTCGGACGGCACCCTGGCGGTGGAAGAGTTCCACCTGGAACTGGCCCGCGCCCTGCGCCATGCCGGCCCCTGGGGCCAGCACTTCCCCGAGCCGATGTTCCACGGGGTGTTCGAACTGGTGGAGCAACGCATCGTCGGCGAGCGTCACCTGAAAGTGGTGCTACGCAGCGAATGCGGCTCGCTGAAGCTGGACGGCATCGCCTTCGGCATCGACCGTGAAGTCTGGCCCAACCCGACCATTCGCTGGGTGGAACTGGCCTACAAGCTCGACCTTAACGAGTTCCGTGGCCAGGAAACCGTGCAGTTGATGATTGCCCATATCGAACCGCGTTGAGGCGGGTACTGCCGATCGGCTCAACGCCAGAGCGAGCAATAAATAAACTGTGGCGAGGGAGCTTGCTCCCGTGGGGCCGGCCAGCGCTCCGGGGCGTAGCAGTTCCATTTTTAGGGCCGCTGCGCGCCCCAGCGGGAGCAAGCTCCCTCGCCACAAGTGCAGTGTTTGTCCTCGACTGGCAGTAGGCGACGCGGGTGGTTTTGCCAGACTTTTGGAAAGCGGGATGGGGGGATGTCTCTTTCTTTTGTAAGGGGGGGCCGAGCGCACTCCCGGCGCTTGTGGCGATCTACTCCGCTGACTAGTCTCGGTTCAATCACTGCCCGTCAGTGATTGGTAATAGCCGCCCGGGTCGAGCGCAAGCGATGCCATCAGCACTGCAATTCAGATTTGCAGTGTGCTGTTATGGCGGCTGTGCGTGGGGGCGCTTTCGGGCGCACCGGTTCCTCGACCCGGTCTGCTAGCCGGCGTACAGCCGCCACCCTTTTCAAACGTCTAGCAGCTTTAGGTATGGAGGCTTCATCGTCGAGGAGCTACACCATGAAAAAGATCGTTCCCGATCCGCCTGTTTCCCCTCCTTCTTCCCGTCGTAATCCTGCCCACGATCTGGCCAATGAAAGGGTTCGCCATGCCCTGGCCGCTGCCGCTGGCAGCGGCCAGGGCAACAGTTTTTTGCCCGGCACCCATCAGGAACCCTGCCAGCGGCAGTGTTGTCGACTAGTCTCTAAGCACTGTCTGATTGGCCTTGTGACCTTTTGTCATCCATCTTCCCGCGGGGGCGGGCGCTTCACTTCGCAGTCACTCGTCGACCGTTCAAACAGAACCCTGGAGCCTGACCATTGATCGAGAGGTGCCCCATGAGTCTGCTGCTTGAACCCTATACCTTGCGTCAACTGACCCTGCTCAACCGCATCGCCGTGTCGCCCATGTGCCAGTACTCGTCGGTGGACGGGCTGGCCAACGACTGGCATCTGGTGCACCTGGGCAGCCGCGCCGTCGGCGGCGCCGGGTTGATTTTCACCGAGGCCACGGCGGTCACCGCCGACGGCCGGATCACCGCCCAGGACCTGGGCCTGTGGAACGACGCGCAGATCGAACCCTTGCAGCGCATCACCCGTTTCATCACCGCCCAGGGCGCGGTGGCCGGCATTCAGCTGGCCCATGCCGGGCGCAAGGCCAGTACCCACCGGCCCTGGCTCGGCAAGTCCGGCAGCGTCAAGCCCGAGGACGGTGGCTGGGTGCCGGTGGGGCCCTCGCGAATTGCCTTCGACCCGCAGCACACGCCGCCCACCCAGCTGGACGAGGGGCAGATCGGCGAGATCATCCAGGCCTTCGTTGAGGCGGCCAAACGCGCGCTGGAGGCCGGTTTCAAAGTGGTGGAAGTGCATGCCGCCCATGGCTACCTGTTGCATCAGTTCCTCTCGCCCCTGAGCAACCAGCGCCAGGATCAATACGGCGGCTCGTTCGAAAACCGCATTCGCCTGGTGTTGCAGGTGACCGAGGCGGTACGCGGGGTGTGGCCCGAGGAGCTGCCGCTGTTCGTGCGGGTGTCGGCCACCGATTGGGTGGAAGACGGCTGGAACCCCGACGAAACCGTGGAGCTGGCGCGGCGCCTCAAGGACCTGGGGGTGGATTTGATCGATGTGTCGTCCGGCGGCACCGCGGCCAATGCCGAGATTCCCACCGGGCCGGGTTATCAGACGCGCTTTGCCGAGCGGGTGCGCAAGGAATCGGGAATGGCCACCGGCACCGTGGGCTTGATCACCGAACCGGCTCAGGCCGAGCACATTCTGCGCACCTGCCAGGCGGACATCATCTTCCTGGCCCGGGAGCTGCTGCGCGACCCTTACTGGCCGCTGCACGCCGATGACGACCTGGGCGGGCGCAAGGCAATCTGGCCGGCGCAGTATCAGCGGGCGACCCACAGGGACCAGCCGATTCATGAGTCGGACTTGCGCGAGTAGCCATCGGGAAATGAAAAAACGCCGCTTTATCGTGAGATAACGCGGCGTTTTTTTTGCTATCAGTGGCGAGGGAGCTTGCTCCCGCTCGGTCGCGCAGCGGCCGTAGAGCCTGAGGGCGGGGTGTGCGCTGGGCCCCCGGTGGTGGTGGCCATGGGGGGCGACAGGTCGCCCCAGCGGGAGCAAGCTCCCTCGCCACGATCAGCGGTTGGCTCCTCAGGCCTGGATCAGGGGTATTTGCGCTTGTCCGGCGCCGGTGGGAAGTACTGGTACAGCCAGGTTTCGCTCAGGGTGCG
Source organism: Pseudomonas sp. 3MA1 (assembly GCF_029237275.1). Classification (NCBI taxonomy): domain Bacteria; kingdom Pseudomonadati; phylum Pseudomonadota; class Gammaproteobacteria; order Pseudomonadales; family Pseudomonadaceae; genus Pseudomonas; species Pseudomonas sp. 3MA1. The sequence continues at coordinate 58,295 of NZ_JAACFX010000001.1, forward strand.
ATCGTGGGTGCGGATGAACAGCCGCAGTTCCACCGGATCGACGCTGTCGTTGGTTGGGTACCAGTCGAAGAGGATGCGGTAGCCCTTGATCTCGTCCAGTACCAGGATGCTGAAGTCCTTGACCTCGCCGTTGGAAGCGGTGACCACCGGCTCGATGCCGGTGCCGGCGGGCAGGCGGTCGAGGCCGCCGCCGGTGAAGTCCACGGCAAAGCGTCGGGCCCAGACTGGCGGGTAATGCTCGCCCGGGGCCCAGCCCTCGACGAAGCCGCCCATGCCGGAGCGGGTGGCATGCACTCGCGCCAACGGCGTGCCCACCGGCGGCAGGGCGCTCCAGTAGAGCTTGTAGCCGTAGTTCAGCGAGTCGCCGGCGGCCACGGGTTGTTTCGGGGTCCAGAAGGCCACGATGTTGTCCATGGTTTCGCCGGTGGTGGGGATTTCCAGCAGGTCGATGCTGCCTTCGCCCCAGGCGGTGGTGGGCTCGACCCACAGGCTCGGGCGGCGGCTGTACCAGTCCACGGTGTCCTGGTAGCTGGCGAATTCATGGTCGGTCTGCACCAGGCCGAAGCCTTTCGGGTTGGTGTCGGCGAAGGCGTTGAATTGCAGGGTCGCCGGGTTGTTCAGCGGGCGGCAGATCCACTCGCCATTGCCGCGCCACATGGCCAGGCGGTCGGAGTCGTGGATCTGTGGGTGGATGGTGTCGCACATGCGCCGTTCATGGGTGCCGCAGCTGAACATGCTGGTCATCGGTGCGATACCCAGTTGTTCGATGGCGGTGCGGGCGTTGATGTGGGCGTCGATCTCCATCACCACGCGCTCGGCCTGGCAGTCGATGTCGAAGCGGTAGGCACCGGTGGCGCTCGGCGAATCCAGCAGGGCGTAGACCACGAAACGGGTGCTGTCCTTGTCCGGGGTCTCGAACCAGAACTGGGTGAAGTCGGGGAATTCCTCGCGGCGCTTGGCGTAGGTGTCGATGGCCAGGCCCCGGGCCGAGAGGCCGTACTGGCCGGTGGCGTCCACCGCCCGGAAGTAGCTGGCGCCGAGGAAGGACACCACGTCGTGCTTGTCCAGCTCCGGGGCCTTGAACAGCTTGAACCCGGCAAAGCCCAGGTCGCCCTTGAGCTGGGCAGTGTCGACGCGGGTGTTCTGGTAGTTGAACAGCGACGGGCGGAAGTGCACCTCCCGGGCCAGGCGGGTCTTGGGGTCGACGCTGTGCATGCGCACCGGTTGCTTGAAGCCCATACCGACGTGGAAGAACTGCACGTTCAGCTGGCCATTCAGGTCATTCCACAGCGAGTGCTGGCTGTCGTACTGGATGGCGTTGAAGTGCTGCGGCGTCATCTGCGCCAGGGTCGGTGGCAGCACCTGCTTGGTGTCCAGGTATTGCTTGGCGGCCAATTGCTTGGCCTGGGCCTTGAGGCGCTCGAAATCGAAGGCCTGGGCCTCGCCATCAGCGGCGCCGGCCCAGGCTCGGGCGGCCAGCAGCCCGCTGGCCGAGAGGCCGGTGTAGGCCGCCAGGGCCATGGAAGCTTTGAGGAGGTGCCTGCGGTGCATAGATGAACCTTGTGGGGGGCTGGGATCGTCAGCCGCTCCTGGCTGACTGGGGGGATCGCAAGGTGAGGTCCGGCCATGCCATTGGCCAGACGCAGCGGACGATAAATAGAGGGTCGGTAGAATAAACGGTTCGCCCCGGGCAGAAAAATGCTTAGCTTGTGTCCATTGGTAACCACTTGAATCGCCTCAGGAACCGGCCTCATGTTGCACCTGCGTGCCCTTACCGCAAACGATATTCCGCAGCTCAAATGGATCGACCGCGCCGAAGTCATCAACGGCTTCTACCGGGTGCAGGCTGGCCGTCTGATCGGCTATGCCCAGCACGAGGTGGTGACGGGGTGGCCGGAGGGCGAGGCCGAGCATGACGCGCTGATCTTGCAGCAGTGTTACCAGCGTGGCGGCTGGTTGCATGGGGTCTTCGACGGTGAGGTCTTGGTGGCGGCAGCGGTGGTCGATTGCCTGGCGATCGAGTGCGCCGGGCTGGATTTGCGGCAGTTGAAATTCCTCCATGTGAGCCAGGCTTATCGCGGCCTCGGCCTGGGCCGCCAGCTGTTCGCCCTGGCCCGGGAGCAGGCCCTGGCCATGGGCGCCCAGGGCCTGTACGTGTCGGCCACGCCGTCGCGGCACACCGTGGATTTTTATACTGGCCTGGGCTGTGAGCTGCTGGCCGTCCCGGACCCGGAGCTGCTGCGCATCGAGCCCGAGGATATCCACCTCTGTCTGCGGCTGGTTTAAGCCGGCGCGCGCTTGCGCCAGTGCGGCCAGGCACCGAGGGTCACCGCGCGCAGCAGCCACTCGCAAGGGCCGTACTGATGAGTGCGCAGCCACAGGGCGCTGAGTTGCATCTGCAACAGGTAGATGGCGATCACCAGCAGGGGAATCCACAGCGGCGACAGGTGGTTGATCAGCCCCAGTCCATAGCCGGTGAACAGCAGGCAGAGGATCAGCGATTGCAGCAGGTAGTTGCTCAATGACATGCGTCCCAGTGGCGCCAGGCATTGGCACAGGCGCTGGCCCAGAGGCGAGTCGAAGGCCCGGAGCAGCAGCATGGCGTAGCTGGCCGAGAGCAGCGGTGCGCTGATCTGGCTGATGCCGTAGCCGATGACTTCCAGCCCGCCACCGGGTGCGTAGGCGCTGCAGTAACCGTAGAGCAGGGCGCCCCCCAGGCCGATGGGCAGGGTCAGGGCCAGCAGCCGGGGCACCCGCGTGGCAAAGCGCTCGGGCGCCACCAGCAGGCCTTTGCGTCCGGCCACATAACCCAGGAGGAACATCGCCAGGGTGCTGGGCCCTTGCAGCAGCCACAGGGCCGAGGCGGTTTCCAGCAAATGCGCCGCGTTGTAGCTGAGGGTGTCCAGCGCATCGGCGCCCAGGGCCCGCTCCTTGAGCAGCGGCTGGCCGTCGGCGGCCCCGGTAGAGAGGCCGGCGTTCAGCAGCTCGATGCCGAACAGCAGAATCAGCAGCGCCGTGGTGCCGATCAACAGGATCGCCAGGATGGCCGCGACCCGCGCCGTCAGCCCGCGCAAGGCCAGCAGCACCAGGCCCAGCAAGGCGTACAGGGTGAGGATCTCGCCATAGAACAACAGCGCACCATGCACCAGGCCGATGGCCAGCAAGGCCAGCTGCCGGCGCAGCATGCGCGGCACGAAAGGTTCGCCCGCCCGCTCGGCGGAAGCCATCTGCAGGGTGAAGCTGTAGCCGAACAGGAAGGAGAACAGCAGGTAGAACTTGGCCTCGAACAGCACCGACACCAGCCAGCGGATCAGGTGGTCGAGGTCGCTGGCGTAGGCCGGGTTGCTGACCGGCGAGGCGTAGTAGGGATCGGCGAACGACCAGATGTTCACCGCCAGGATGCCCAGTAGCGCGAAGCCGCGCAGGGCGTCCACCTGCTGCAGGCGCGCCACCTGGCGCGGCAATGGCGCGTTCATTTTCGGGACCCGGTCAACAGGGCGTGTTGCAGGGGGACGAGGGGCATGGGCTGGCCTGTCGGTTAAAGGAGTGAAGGCTCAATTAACGCGATCAGGCGGCGAGGGGGCAATCAAACTCTTGTGAAAAAAAGTCAATGGGCCTGCGCCGCCCTGTCCGCCCCAGGGCTGGCACGCCGCTCCGGGTTCAGCTCTGCGCCGGCAGGCACTGGGCTCCGGCGGCGGGCGTTTCGCCTTTTTTGGTCCACCAGGTCAGGGGCCGGAGGCTGTTCAGGTCGCCGCGCTTGATCGCTTCCCGATAGCAGGCCAGGGCCCGGGGGGCATCGGTGGTGCCCCACTTGCCCTCGGCGTAGCCGCTGCCCAGGTAGTAGTAGGCGTCGGCCGAGTCCAGTTCCCGGGCGGTGCGCAGCACCAGCTCTTCGGACTTGCGTGGTTGCTGGCATTCATTGACCGAGCCATCGCCGAGCGGATCGCAGTAGTACATCGACAGCATCAACGCCGCCTCGGCATCGGTCGCCGTGTAAGGCAGCAGCAGTTCTTCCGGCTCCCCGGGCTTGAGCTCCGGCGCCATGCCCGAGTAACCCAGGCTCACTGCCTGCACGGCCGCCTTGGCCGAGCCATGGCGGGCGGCGTCCAGCAGAAGCTGCTGGCCCAGCTCGAAGAAGTACTTGGTCAACAGGTACTGCTCCCGACCTCCGTAGCCCAGGAACAGATCGGCCTTGCGCATCTGCCGCTGCAGGGCGGTTTCATTGGCCGGGGCGTCCTGGTTGAGCAGGCCGTCCATGGACCACTGCTCCACCCGCACCAGTTGCCAGCAGGCGCCCTGTTGAAAGACGAAGGCCTGGAGCACGTCGCCCTGCGGGTCATGCACCACCAGGGTCTGGCTCTCCCAGAAAGTTTGCAGTCCGGCCCGGGCCTGGGCCTGTGGATCGAGTAGGGTCAGCAGGTGCCGAGTATCGCCCGTCAGCTTGTGCCGGGTGGTGATCTCGCGTCCGTATTCGTCACGGCCCGGGCGCTGTTCGATCAGCGGCGAATCGGTGAACGCCTGCTGCAGCTGCGGGCTGCTGGCAAAGGCCTGGAGGAAGGTCGGCAGGTCGCTGGACGGGCAGGCGGGGGCAGCAGCCTGGGCCACTTGAGCGGCAGCACCGAGCAACAGGGCGGCGCACAGTGGGCGCAACAGATGACGAAGGGCGGGCATCGGCGAACTCGTAGAGGTGGAAGACGGAGCGGCGGTCATGGGGTGTCCGGGGCCGGCGCGGGCACGAAGCGGCGGCACAGCCACTGCGCCAGAGCGATCGCCAGCAGCGGTGGCACGCTCATCAGCAGGCAATAGACGTAGCCGCGGATCGGATGGTCGGGAAACATCGCCCAAGCGGTGAACAGCACCAGAGCGCCGACCAGGCCCAGCTTGGCCTTCAGGTTGGGCACCAGGGCCACCAGCACGCTGACGATGATCAGCAGATAAAACAGTAGATCCACCATCACCCCCAGGCCAAAGCCCTTGGCCAGGGCGCCGAAGTGGCTGCGATACAGCGGTACGCCCCAGACATGCGCCAGATAGAACAGCGGCGCCGGCAGCGCCAGCGGCACCAGGCTGGTGCAAATGCGCAGCAGGTGATAGCGGCTTGAGGCGTCCAGGCTCATGGACGGCACTTGCGGGCGGTGGCGGGGCGGGGCATGGGCGCATCCTTGCTGCCTGAAGGCGTTCGGCGATTGCGGTCGCGGGTAGCGGGGTTTTCAGGCGGCGGATAGTGCCGCAACTGGGGGCGCTTATCCAGTCTGGCAGCGCAGGACCGATCTGCAGGCGCTGGTCAGCCAGCGCCTGCCGGTGGCGAGGGGCGGTCAGTGCTTGAACATGACGTGACGCACTGTGGTGTAGTCCTCCAGGCCATACAGGGACATGTCCTTGCCGTAGCCGGAGAGTTTCTGGCCGCCGTGGGGCATTTCGCTGACCAGCATGAAGTGAGTGTTGACCCAGGTGCAGCCGTATTGCAGGCGTGCCGACAAGCGATGGGCGCGGCCGACGTCGGCGGTCCACACCGAGGAGGCCAGGCCGTAGTCCGAGTCGTTGGCCCACCCCAGGACCTGGGCTTCATCCTCGAAGCGGGTCACCGACACCACCGGGCCGAAGACTTCGCGGCGGACGATTTCGTCGTCCTGCCGGGCGTCGGCCAGCACCGTGGGTTCGAAGAAGTAGCCGTCTCCCGGCACCGCCTTGCCCCCGGTGACCAGGCGTATGTGCGGCTGGGCGAGGGCGCGCTCGACAAAGCCGGCCACGCGCTCGCGATGCGCGGCAGTGATCAGTGGCCCCAGCTCGGTCGCCGGGTCGTCCTGCAGGCCGTGGCGGATGCTGCCGACGGCGGCGCCGAGCTGCTCGACGAAGCGTTCGTAGACCCCGTCCTGCACGTAGATCCGGCAAGCGGCGGTGCAGTCCTGGCCGGCGTTGTAGAAGCCGAAGGCGCGGATGCCTTCCACCGCGGCGTCGATATCGGCGTCGTCGAAGATGATCACCGGGGCCTTGCCCCCCAGTTCCATGTGCATGCGTTTGACGCTGTCGGCGGTGCTGGAAATGATGTTCGCGCCGGTGGCGATCGAACCGGTGAGCGACACCATGCGGACCTTGGGATGGCTCACCAGCGGCTGGCCGACGCTCGGGCCACGGCCGAACACCAGGTTGAGCACGCCGGCCGGGAAAATCTCGCTGGCCAACTGGGCCAGGCGCAGGGCGGTCAGCGGGGTCTGCTCCGAGGGCTTGAGCACCACGGTGTTGCCGGCGGCCAGGGCCGGGGCGATCTTCCAGGCGACCATCATCAGCGGGTAGTTCCAGGGGGCGATGGAGGCGATCACCCCCACCGGGTCGCGGCGGATCATCGAGGTGTGCCCGGGCAGGTATTCCCCCGCCGCCGAGCCGCCCAGGCAGCGGCTGGCGCCGGCGAAGAAGCGGAACACGTCGGCGATCGCCGGGATTTCGTCATTCAGGGCCGCGCTCAGGGGCTTGCCGCAGTTGTCCGATTCCAGCCTGGCCAGCTCGGCGCCGTGGGCCTCGATGGTGTCGGCGAGCTTGAGCAACAGCAGCGAGCGGTCCTTGGGCGGGGTCTGCGACCAGCCGGCGAAGGCGCTGTCGGCGGCCTGCACCGCAGCATCCACCTGGGCCTGGCTGGCCTCGTTGATCTCAACCAGCACGCGGCCCAGGGCCGGGTTGTACACCGGCTGGGCCGGCCCCTCGCCGGCCACCAGTTGGCCGTTGATCAGCAATTTGGTCTGCATGTTCATCTCCTTTCTTGGCGCTTGGGGTAGGGACGCGGATCATTTGCCGCCGCTGCCGGCCACGCTCTCGCCGCCACGGGTCAGGTAGTAGGCGCCGAGGATCGGCAGCATGGTCACCAGCATCACCAGCATGGCTACCACGTTGGTCACCGGCACGTCCCGGGGCCGGCTCAACTGGTTGAGCAGCCACAGCGGCAGGGTGCGTTCATGGCCGGCGGTGAAGGTGGTGACGATGATTTCATCGAACGACAGGGCGAACGCCAGCATGCCCCCGGCCAGCAAGGCCGAACCGAGGTTGGGCAGGATGATGTAGCGGAAGGTCTGCCAGCCGTCGGCGCCCAGGTCCATGGAGGCTTCGATCAGGCTGTGGGAGGTGCGCCGCAGCCGGGCGATCACGTTGTTGTGGACGATCACCACGCAGAAGGTGGCGTGGCCGACGACGATGGTGAACAGGCCCGGCTCGATGCCCAGGGTCTTGAAGGTCGCCAGCAGGGCGATGCCGGTGATGATGCCCGGCAGGGCGATGGGCAGGATCAGCATCAGCGAGATGCCCTGCTTGCCGAAGAACTCGCGGCGGTACAGGGCCGCCGACGCCAGGGTGCCGAGGACCAGGGCGATCAGGGTGGCGATGGCGGCGATCTGCAGCGACAGCTGGATGGCGTCCAGCACGTCGGGGCGGCTGAAGGCCACGCTGAACCACTTCAGGGTCAGGCCCCGGGGTGGAAAGCTGAAGGCCGCGTCTTCGGTGTTGAAGGCGTAGAGGAAGATGATCAGGATCGGGAAGTGCAGGAACACCAGCCCGCCCCAGGCCGCCAGGCGCAGGCCCAGGGATGCTTGTTCAGAGTGCATCGAAGGCCCCCAGGCGTTTGACGATGGACAGGTAGATGGCGATCAGCACGATGGGCACCAGGGTGAAGGCGGCGGCCATCGGCAGGTTGCCGATGGCGCCTTGCTGGGCGTAGACCATGCTGCCGACGAAGTAGCCCGGCGGGCCCACCAGTTGCGGCACGATGAAGTCCCCCAGGGTCAGGGAGAAGGTGAAGATCGAGCCGGCGGCGATGCCCGGCACCGCCAGCGGCAGGATCACCAGCATGAAGGTCTGGCGCGGCGTCGCCCCGAGGTCCGCCGAGGCCTGCAGCAGCGAGGGCGGCAGGCGCTCCAGGGACGCCTGGATCGGCAGGATCATGAACGGCAGCCAGATGTAGACGAACACCAGGAAGCGCCCCAGGTGCGAGGTCGACAGGGTGCTGCCGCCGACCCCGGGAACGCCCAGCAGCCATTGCAGCGGCGCCTCCAGCCCCAGGTGCTGGATGAACCACTGGGCCACGCCGCCCTTGGCCAGCAGCAGGGTCCAGGCATAGGCCTTGACGATGTAGCTGGCCCACATCGGCAGCATCACCGCGATGTAGAAGAACGCCTTGGTCTTGCCGCTGGTGTAACGGGCCATGTAGTAGGCGATGGGAAAGGCGACGATGGCGCTGGCGATGGACACCGCCACGGCCATGCCCAGGGTGCGCAGGATGATGTCGGCGTTCGACGGCTGCAGCAGCGCGGCGAAGTTGCCCAGGGTCAGCTCCGGGGTGACCGCCATGGTGAAGTCGTCGAAGGTGTAGAAACCCTGCCACAGCAGGGTCAGCAGGGAGCCGAGGTAGATCGCGCCGAACCAGATCAGCGGCGGCACCAGCAGCAGCGTCAGGTACAGGTTGGGGCGCCGGTACAGCAGGTTGGACAAGCGCCGCAGGGGCGAGTCGCCGCTGCCTTGGACGAGGGCCTGGGTGCTCATTTCAGACCTCGTCCGTCACGCTGTCGGTCAGCGGGATCATCGCCTCCCGGGCCCAGCGGGCGCTGATGCGTTGTCCGGTGCAGTGGCTGCTGCCGGTGTCCTGCCACTGGTTGTTGGCCTGGCTGATGTTCAGGGTCTGGCCGTTGTCCAGTTTCACTTCGAAGCGGGTGGCGCTGCCCTGGTACTGGATATCGTGGAGCAGGCCGCTGATTTCGATCTCCGAGGCCGCCAGCGGACCTTGGGCGAAACGCACGTGTTCCGGGCGGATGGAAAAGGGCTGCGGGCTGCCGCTGAGCTGTTGCGCCAGCTCGCCGCGAATCACGTTGGAGGTGCCGACGAACTCGGCGACGAAGGAGGTGGCGGGTTTCATGTACAGGTTGCGCGGGCTGTCCACCTGTTCGATGCGGCCCTTGTTGAATACCGCCACCCGGTCGGACATCGACAGGGCCTCGGTCTGATCGTGGGTGACGAAGATGAAGGTGATGCCCAGCTGGCGTTGGAGCTTCTTCAGTTCGCCCTGCATCTGCTCCCGCAGTTTCAGGTCCAGGGCCCCCAGGGGTTCGTCCAGCAGCAATACCCGTGGCCGGTTGACCAGGGCCCGGGCCAGGGCCACCCGCTGGCGCTGGCCACCGGACAGTTGCGCCGGCTTGCGCTCGCCATAGCCGCCCAGGGCCACCATCTCCAGGGCCGCCTCGGCGCGCTCCAGGCGTTCGTGGCGGGCCACGCCCTTGACCTTCAGGCCGTAGGCGACGTTGTCCCGCACGTTCATGTGGGGGAACAGCGCGTAGTCCTGGAACACCGTGTTGACGTCCCGTTGATAGGGCGGCAAGCCCGCGGCCTCGGCGCCGTGGATGCGGATCGAACCGGCGCTGGGCTGCTCGAAGCCGGCAATCAGCCGCAGGCAGGTGGTCTTGCCCGAACCGGACGGGCCGAGCATGGAGAAGAATTCACCGTCGTGGATATCGATGGACACCCGGTCGACGGCCTTGACCTCGCCGAACTGCCGGGAAACCTGGGTGAACTGGACTGCAAGGGTCATGGTGCACTGCTCCGAGAAGGCGCGGCCTGTCGCAGGCGCTGCCTGGGTCTTGCTCGATGGGTGGGGGCACCGGCAAGCCGGCTCCTGGGGATGGGTTCAGGAGCCGGTTTGCTGGCGCAGGCGCTTAACGACCGCCCATGATCGCGATGTAGTCCTGGGTCCAGCGGCTGTAGGGCACGAACTTGCCGCCCTCGGCCTGCGGGGTTTTCCAGAAGGCGATCTTGTCGAACTGGTCGAAACCGTTGGTCTTGCAACCCTCGGCCCCCAGCAGCTCGCTCTCTTTGCAGGCCGCTGGCACCGCCGGCAGCGAGCCGAACCAGGCAGCGACATCGCCCTGGACCTTGGGCTTGAGCGACCAGTCCATCCATTTGTAGGCGCAGTTGGGGTGCTTGGCCTCGGCGTGCAGCATGGTGGTGTCGGCCCAGCCGGTGGCGCCTTCCTTGGGAATGGTCGAGGCAATCGGCTGTTTCTCGTTGACCAGGCCATTGACCTGATAGGGCCAGGCGCTGGAGGCCACCACGCCCTCGTTCTTGAAGTCGCTCATCTGCACCGTGGTGTCGTGCCAGTAGCGGTGGATCAGCGGTTGCTGGGCGCGCAGCAGATCGAGCACCGCCTGGTACTGGGCCTCGGTCAGTTCATAGGGGCTCTGGATCCCCAGTTCCGGCCGTGCGCTCTTCAGGTACAGCGCCGCGTCGGCGATGTAGATCGGGCCGTCATAGGCCTGCACGCGGCCTTTGTTGGGCTTGCCGTCCGGCAGGTTCTGCGCCTTGAACACCACGTCCCAGCTGGTGGGTGCCTGCTTGAACACCTGGGTTTTGTACATCAGCACGTTGGGGCCCCATTGGTAGGGCGTGCCGTAGGTCTTTTGCTCGACCACGTACCAGGGGCCGTCCTTGAGGCGCGGGTCGAGGTTCTTCCAGTTGCCGATCAGCGCGGTGTTGATCGGTTGCACGCGCTTGCCGGCGATCAATCGCAGGGAGGCGTCGCCGGAAGCGGTCACCAGGTCGTAGCCGCCCTTGGCCATGAGGCTGACCATCTCGTCGGAGGTGGCGGCGGTCTTGACGTTGACCTTGCAGCCGGTTTCCTGCTCGAAGCCGGTGACCCAGTCGTAACTCTTGTCGCTCTCGCCCCGTTCGATGTACCCCGGCCAGGCGACGATATCCAGTTGGCCTTCGCCGGGACCCACGGCCTTGAGCGGTTCGGCGGCCTGCAGGCTGGCGCTGGCCAGCAGGGCGGTGGTGAGAGCACTGAGGATTGCGGTCTTGTGCGCGGACATGGGGATTGCCTCTGCTTTTATTAGGATTGGGGCAGTGGTTGACGATGGGGTGCTGCGGCCGCGGACGGCTTGTTATTAGCGTAGTGGTGTTATTTCAGCTCGTTGCCGTGGCGCGCCATGATGTGGCGCACCACGCTGTAGTCCTGCAGTGAATCGCTGGACAGGTCCTTGCCGTAGCCGGAGCGCTTGAGGCCGCCGTGGGGCATTTCACTGGCCAGCATGAAATGGCTGTTGATCCAGGTGCAGCCGTATTGCAGGCGCGCCGCCACTTGCATGGCCTTGTCCAGGTTTTGCGTCCAGACCGAGGAGGCCAGGCCGTATTCCGAGTCGTTGGCCCAGTCCACCGCCTGCTCCAGTTGTTCGAAGCGGGTAACGGTGACCACCGGGCCGAACACCTCGCGCTGGACGATCTCGTCGTTCTGCCGGCAGCCGGCCAGCAGGGTCGGCTGGTAGTAGAAGCCGGCGCCGGAGTGCACCGCCGCGCCGGTGATGCGTTCGATGTGGGGCTGGCTCAGGGCGCGCTCGACGAAGCTGGCCACCCGATCGCGCTGGCGGGTGCTGATCAGCGGACCGATTTCGTTGTCGGCGTCGCGCTTGCTGGCAAAGCGCAGGCTGCCGACGGCGCTGCCCAGCTCGGCCACCAGGCGCTCGTGGATACCGGCCTGGGCGTAGACCCGGCAAGCGGCGGTGCAGTCCTGGCCGGCGTTGTAGTAGCCGTAGCTGCGCACGCCCTCGACCACGGCCTCCAGGTCGGCATCGTCGCAGACGATCACCGGTGCCTTGCCCCCCAGTTCCAGGTGGGTGCGCTTGAGGGTTTTGGCCGCGGCCTGGAGGATTTTCTGGCCGGTGACTATGTCGCCGGTGAGGGACACCATGCGCACTTTCGGATGGCTGACCAGATGGCTGCCGACCCCTTCGCCGCCACCGCAGACGATGTTGATCACGCCCCGGGGCAGCAACTGCGCCAGGCTCGGGGCCAGGGCCAGGATCGACAGCGGGGTGTGTTCCGAGGGCTTGAACACCAGGGTGTTGCCCGCCGCCAGGGCCGGGGCGATCTTCCAGGCGGCCATCATGATCGGGTAGTTCCAGGGCGCGATCGAGGCCACCACGCCCAGGGGGTCGCGGCGCACCATGCTGGTGTAGCCCGGCAGGTACTCACCGCTCAACTGGCCGTTCTGGCAGCGCACCGCGCCGGCGAAGAAACGGAACACATCGATGCTGGCGCCGAGGTCGTCCTGGCGCGCCAGGTGCAGCGGTTTGCCGCAGTTCAGGGCTTCCAGGCGGGCCAGGTAGTCGGCCTGTTTTTCCAGGCTGTCGGCAATCGCCAGGAGCAGGTTCGCGCGTTGCTGCGGGGTGGTCCGCGACCAGCTGGAGAACGCCCGGTGGGCGGCGAGGATCGCGCTTTCCACCTGTTCGCTGCTGGCTTCGGCGATCTGCGTCAGCACCTCGCCGGTGGCCGGGTTGAGAATCGGCTCGACCCGGCCCTGGCCGCTTACCAGTTCGCCATCGATCAGCAACGCCGTGCACAGCGGAGTCTGTGGGCCAGCCATTTTGCGGGTTCTCTTTTCTGCTAGGGCCATGGGGCTCCCCTGGGGTGAGGGCCCGGCCTGCTCTTGTCGGGAATGCCCAGAGACTAGTGGCGGGGCCTGAGGTCGACAAATTCTTAATACTCAAGGGGGCGTTCGATTAAATAGATGGCTTGCGCCCGCCCGGAGGCTGCTCCCGGGCCACGGTGAGGAAGGGGTCCACCAGGGCCGGGCGCGCGGTGCCCCGGCGCCAGGCCAGGCCGACATCCAGGGTCTGGTTGAGATCGGCCAGGGGCCGGGCCTCGATGATGTCGCCCTCCAGGGACCAGGGACGGTAGGTCATGTCCGGCTGGATCGACAGGCCGAGCCCGGCGGCCACCAGGCTGCGCACCGCTTCGGTGGAGGCGGTGCGCAGGCTGATCCGTGGCTGCAGCCCGGCCAGGCTCCACAGGCGCTGGGCGTTGCGTTCCATTTCGTCGACGTTGAGCTGGATCAGCGGCTCCCGGGCCACGTCCGCCAGGTTGATGCTGTCGTGTTCCAGCAAGGGGTGCTGGGGCGGCAGCCAGAGGCGGTGCGGCGAGTGGGTCAGGACTTCGGTCTGCAGGGCGTGGCGGTCTTCGAGGTTGGACAGGATCAGCACCCCGACGTCGATTTCGCCGCTGACCAGCAGGTGCTCGATATAGGGGCGTTCGTCCTCCATGACGCGGATGTCGACATTGGGGTAGGCGCGCTGGAAACGGGTCAGCAGGTCGGCCAGGTAATAGCCGGCCACCAGGCTGGTCACCCCCACGGTCAACTGCCCGGCCACCGGGTCGCTGTTCTGTTGCAGGCTGCGCTTGGCGTTGTCCACCGTGGCCAGGATCAGGTGCGCCTGACGCAGGAACTGATGCCCCTGGTGGGTCAGGGTCATGCCCTTGGCATGGCGGTTGAAGAGGGTGACGCCGATTTCCTGCTCCAGTTGCTGGATGGCCAGGGTCAGGGTCGACTGGGAAATGAACACCGCCTGGGCGGCGGCGGAGATCGAGCCGGTTTCGGCCACGGCGATAAAGTGACGGATCTGGCGCAAGGTCATCATGGCGGGGCTACCGGGCGGCTTTTTAGAAGTATTGGGCGCTGTATTGGTAAAACCGATGCCTTGTTTAGCACCTTTCCCTGATCCGGCGAAAGCAACATTCAGAAGCACTATCGTCCCCTGGCCCCCGGCACTTCTCTCTAGGCTTGCGGCCTTACGTGTCGACATGACACTGACTGTGCGGAGGCGGCAGATGAACACCCGTGGATTGCTCGATCAATTGCTCAGGTCCGGCCAGGAACTGTTGCAGAACCAGACCGGCAGCGCCTCAGGCGAGCGCGGCAAGGCCCAGCAGGGCGGCCTTGGCGGTTTGCTCGGGGGCAAGTCCGGCGGTCTTGGCGCATTGCTCGGCGGCGCTGGCGGCGGGGCCCTGGCCGCCGGGGCCATGGGCTTGCTGCTGGGCAACAAGAAGGCCCGCAAGTTCGGCGGCAAGGCCCTGACCTATGGTGGCCTCGCGGCCCTCGGCGTGCTGGCCTACAAGGCCTATGGCAACTGGCAGGCGCAACAGGGCGCGGCCCCGGGCCATGAGCCGCGGACCCTCGACCGGTTGCCGGCGCAGCAGGTCGAGCAGCACAGCCAGGCGATCCTCAAGGCCCTGGTGGCGGCGGCCAAGGCCGACGGCCATGTCGACGAGCGCGAGCGGGCGCTGATCGAGGAACAGCTGCGCAAGCTCGACAACGACCCGCAACTGCAGCAGTGGCTGCACAGCGAGTTGCACAAGCCGCTGGACCCGGCGGACGTGGCCCGCGCCGCCAGCACCCCGGAGATGGCCGCCGAGATGTACCTGGCCAGCGTGATGCTGGTGGATGAAGAGCACTTCATGGAGAAGGCCTACCTGGATGAGCTGGCGCGCCAGCTGCAACTGCCAGCGGGGCTCAAGGCCGAACTGGAAAACCAGGTGCGCCAGAGCGCTGGCTGACGTTCGCGGTCGCTCCCTTGGCCATGGATGGCGGTTCTGCCCGGGGGATTTGCCGATATGCCTTGCGGGTCGAGAAAGGCCCGCTAAACCGCGAGCCAGAGCGGGCGCGCAAATTTGCCCAAAGTGCTGCCTGTGTCGTTAAACCACCCGTAAAACCGCTATCGTCCTCGGCTATACTCCCTCCATTTTCGAATGGCCCCGAGGACTGACTGTGAAGAACTGGACGTTGCGCCAACGCATTTTGGCGAGCTTTGCGGTGATTATCGCCATCATGCTGCTGATGGTCGTCGTCTCGTACTCGCGCCTGTTGAAGATCGAAGCCGGTGAAAACAGCATGCGTGACGATGCGATCCCCGGGGTCTATTTCAGTTCGATGATCCGCAGCGCCTGGGTCGACACCTACCTGCAGACTCAGGAGATCATCGGCCTCAAGCAGAATCAGGACATCAGTTCCGAAGACAAGGCCGACTTCAAGGCATTTGAAGAGCGCCTGCAGGCGCAGATGAACAACTACAAGCAGACCATCAACAGTCGCGAGGATCAGACCGAGTTCGATGCCTTCGAGAAAGACCATCAGGATTTCAATCGCATCCAGGCCGCGGTGCTCGATCTGCATTCCAAGCGTCAGGAAGCCGAGGCGATTCGCCTGTTCAACGAGCAACTGACGCCGGCCTGGGTGGCCGGACGGATGAAGCTCAATGACATCATCCGCGAGAACAAGGCCGTGGCCGATGCCGCCAGCGACGCCATCGACGAGGCGGTGGCGACGGCCAAGGTCAGCATGGGCGTGTCGTTGCTGGTGGCCATTCTTGCCGCCGGTCTGTGTGGCCTGCTGCTGATGCGGGCGATCATGGCGCCGATGAACCGCATCGTGAGCATTCTGGATGTGATGCGCACCGGCGACTTGAGCGGCCGCCTGAACCTGGACCGCAAGGACGAGTTCGGCGCCGTGGAAACCGGCTTCAACGACATGATGACCGAGCTCACCGCCCTGGTGTCCCAGGCCCAGCGTTCGTCGGTGCAGGTGACCACCTCGGTGACCGAAATTGCCGCCACGTCCAAGCAGCAACAGGCCACCGCCACCGAGACGGCGGCCACTACCACGGAAATCGGCGCCACTTCGCGGGAGATCGCTGCGACCTCCCGGGATCTGGTGCGCACCATGACCGAAGTGTCCAGTGCCGCCGACCAGGCCTCGGTGCTCGCCGGGTCGGGCCAGCAGGGCCTGGCGCGGATGGAAGACACCATGCACTCGGTGATGGGCGCCGCGGACCTGGTGAACGCCAAGCTGGCGATCCTCAACGAGAAGGCCGGCAACATCAATCAGGTGGTGGTGACCATCGTCAAGGTGGCCGACCAGACCAACCTGTTGTCGCTCAACGCCGCCATCGAGGCGGAAAAGGCCGGGGAATACGGCCGCGGCTTCGCCGTGGTGGCCACCGAGGTGCGACGCCTGGCGGACCAGACCGCCGTCGCCACCTACGACATTGAACAGATGGTCCGCGAGATCCAGTCGGCGGTGTCGGCGGGGGTCATGGGCATGGACAAGTTCTCCGAGGAGGTGCGTCGCGGCATGGCCGAAGTGCAGCAGGTGGGCGAGCAACTGTCGCAGATCATCCATCAGGTCCAGGCCCTGGCGCCGCGGGTGCTGATGGTCAACGAAGGCATGCAGGCCCAGGCCACCGGTGCCGAGCAGATCAACCACGCCCTGGTGCAATTGGGCGATGCCAGCAGCCAGACCGTCGAGTCCCTGCGCCAGGCCAGCTTTGCCATCGATGAGCTGAGCCAGGTGGCGGTAGGCCTGCGCAGCGGCGTTTCGCGTTTCAAAGTCTGATGGACGAACTGGCGCACAAGCGCAGTGGCGCTGCCGGGGCGAAAACCGCTCTGTTCCTGATGTTTCGCATCGGTCAGGAGCGCTATGCCTTGCAGGCCGTGGATGTGGTGGAGGTGCTGCCGCGCCTGCAGCTCAAGCCCATTGCCCGGGCGCCGTCCTGGGTCGCTGGGGTGTTTGCCTACCGCGGCGTGGTGGTGCCGGTGATTGATCTGTGCGAGCTGACCTTCGGCCGTCCGGCGCAGTTGCGCACCAGTACCCGGCTGGTGCTGGTGCACTACCGCAGCGATGCCCAGCGGCCGCCACGGGTGCTGGGGCTGTTGCTGGAGCAGGCCAATGACACCCTGCGCTGCGATCCGCGGGAATTTCAGCCTTACGGCCTGGACAACCGCCAGGCCCCTTATCTGGGGCCGGTGCGGGAGGATGCACAGGGGCTGCTGCAATGGGTGCGGGTCGACGACTTGCTGGCGGCCGAGGTGCGCGAGCTGCTGTTTCCCGAGGAGCCTCTGGACCCGGCGTCGCTTGAGGAGTCTCGATGAGTGACGAGCAACGGTTTTTCGATTTTCTCAAGGAGCGCATCGGCCTGGATGTGGCGTCGGTCGGCCCGGCGATCATCGAGCGCGCGGTGCGCCAGCGCTGCAATGCGCTGTACGCCCACAGCAGCGACGAATACTGGCAGAAACTGCAGGGCTCCCGGGAAGAGCAGCAGGCCCTGATCGAGGCGGTGATCGTTCCGGAAACCTGGTTTTTCCGCTACCCGGAATCCTTCGCCACCCTGGTCAAGCTGGCCAAGGCCCGTCTGGGACAGATCAACGGCATGCGCGCCCTGCGCCTGCTGAGCCTGCCGTGCTCCACCGGCGAAGAACCCTATTCGATCGCCATGGCCCTGCTCGACGGCGGCCTGGCACCCCATCAATTCAAGGTCGACGGCCTGGATGTGAGTCCGCTGTCGGTGGAGCGGGCCCGGGCCGCCCGCTATGGCAAGAACTCCTTTCGCGGCCAGCACACCGAGTTTCGTGAGCGGCACTTTCATGTCGAGGGCGATCGGTATTGCCTCAGCGAGCGGGTGCGCGAGCAGGTGCGGCTGCAGGTGGGCAATGTCCTGGACCCCGGATTGCTGGCCGCCGAGCCGCCTTTCGACTTTGTCTTCTGCCGCAACCTGCTGATCTATTTCGACCAGCCGACCCAGCGCCAGGTGTTCGAGGTGCTCAAGCGCCTGACCCATGAAGAGGGCGTACTGTTCATCGGCCCCGCCGAGGGCAGTCTGCTGGGGCGCCTGGGCATGCGTTCGATCGGCATTCCCCAGTCCTTTGCCTTCAGCCGGCAGCAGGAACCGGAGCCGGCGCCGCTGCCGGTGAGCTTGCCCAAGCCCCCGCCCTTGCCGCTGCGAGCGCCGCATCCGCCAGCCCCGGCGCCGCGGCCACGGCCCTTTGCCAGCCGCACGGCCCCGGCCCCCGCTCCAGCGCTGGACAACCCGCCGCCCAGCGATGCGGCGAGCCTGCTGGCCAGCATTGCCACCCTGGCCAACGAGGGCAAGAGCGCCGAGGCCCGTGCCGCCTGTGAGCGCTACCTGCAGCAGCATGAGCCGGTGGCCCAGGTGTTCTACTGGCTGGGCCTGCTCAGCGACGTGGCCGGCAATGCCATGGAGGCCCAGGGCTTTTACCGCAAGGCCTTGTACCTGGCGCCCCAGCACCCCGAGGCCCTGGCGCACCTGGCGGCGCTGCTGGCGTCCCAGGGCGATGTGGCCGGCGCCCAACGATTGCAGGCGCGGGCGGTGCGCAGCACCCGCGCTGCCGACAGTGAGTTGAAACGATGAGCCATTCCCTCTCATTGGACCTGACCCGTGAAGATGCCCAGGCCATCGACGATTGCTGGAACCGCATCGGCATCCACGGCGACAAGTCCTGCCCGTTGCTGGCCGAGCACATTCATTGCCGCAACTGTTCGGTGTACTCCGCCGCCGCCACGCGCCTGCTGGATCGCTATTCGTTGCGCCAGGAGGACCGCGAGCAATCGGTGGCCCTTTCACCCGACAGCGATGTGGTCACCCGCTCGCTGCTGATCCTGCGTCTGGGCGAGGAGTGGCTGGGGCTGGCCACTCGCTGCCTGCTGGAAGTGGCGCCGCTGCAGGCGATCCATTCCTTGCCTCACCAGCGTTCGCGGGCGCTGCTGGGGGTGGCCAACGTGCGCGGGGCGCTGGTGGCCTGCCTGTCGTTGAGCGAGCTGCTGGGGCTCGATGGCGCGCCAGCCGGCGCCGCCCCTTCGGCACGGGTCATGCCGCGGATGCTGATCATTGGCGCCGAGGGCGGCCCGGTGGTGGTGCCGGTGGATGAGGTGGACGGTATCCATGCCATCGACGAGCGCATTCTTGCGGGCGCGGCGCTGTCCGGCGAGCAGGCCAACGCCAAGTACACCCGTGGCGTGTTGCAATGGCGGGGCCGCAGCCTGCGCTTGCTGGATGAAGAGCAGTTGCTCTTGGCCGTGACCCGGAGCCTGACATGACCCCCGATCAAATGCGCGATGCCTCGTTGCTGGAGCTGTTCAGCCTGGAAGCCGAGGCCCAGACCCAGGTGCTCAGTGCCGGACTGCTGGCGCTGGAACGCAATCCGACCCAGGCCGACCAGCTGGAAGCCTGCATGCGCGCGGCCCACTCCCTCAAGGGCGCGGCGCGGATTGTCGGGGTCGATGCCGGGGTCAGCGTCGCCCACGTGATGGAGGACTGCCTGGTCAGCGCCCAGGAGGGGCGACTGTACCTGCAGCCTGAGCACATCGATGCGCTGTTGCAGGGCACCGACCTGCTGATGCGGATTGCCACGCCCGGAGGCGCCGAACAGGCCGCCCCGGACGTGCTTGCCTACGTGGCGCTGATGGAGCGCCTGCTGAGCCATGGCCCGGCGCTGCCGGACGCGCCCTTGCCCGCGGTGCCGGAGCCCGCGCCGCCCACGCCGCTGGACGCCATGCCGGAGGCCTTCAGCGAGCCCGAATCCCAGGTGTTGTCGAATGAGCCGGCGCTGGAATCGAATCTGAACCCGGCGCGTCCGGGCAGGCGCATGACCGAGGGCGGCGAGCGGGTGCTGCGGGTCACCGCCGAGCGTCTCAACAGCCTGCTGGACCTGTCGAGCAAGTCCCTGGTGGAAACCCAGCGGCTCAAGCCCTATCTGGCGACCCTGCAGCGTCTGCGGCGGATTCAGAGCAACAGCCTCACCGCCCTGGAAAACCTCAACCTGCACCTCAAGGAACACAGCCTGAGCCTGGAGGCCCAGGAAGCCCTGGGGGATGCGCGGCGGCTGCTGGCCGAGTCGCAGCAACTGCTGGCGGAAAAGACCGCCGAGCTGGACGAGTTCGGCTGGCAGGCCAGCCAGCGGGCCCAGGTGCTGTATGACACGGCCCTGGCCTGTCGCATGCGGCCCTTTGCCGATGTGCTCAGCGGTCAGGCGCGCATGGTCCGTGACCTGGGACGCAGCCTGGGCAAGCAGGTGCGGCTGGAGATCGAGGGTGAGAAGACCCAGGTCGATCGCGACGTGCTGGAGAAACTCGAAGCGCCGCTGACCCATCTGCTGCGCAACGCCGTCGACCATGGCATCGAATTGCCCGAGCAGCGCTTGCTGGCGGGCAAGCCGGCAGAAGGGGTGATCCGCCTGCGGGCTTCGCACCAGGCCGGCCTGCTGGTGCTGGAGCTGGGCGACGACGGCAACGGCGTCGATCTTGAGCGCCTGCGCCAGAGCATTGTCGAGCGCCAGCTGTCACCGGCGCAGACCGCCGCCCAGCTCAGCGAGGAAGAGTTGCTGACGTTCCTGTTTCTCCCGGGCTTCAGCCTGCGGGACAAGGTCACCGAAGTGTCCGGGCGCGGCGTCGGCCTGGATGCGGTGCAGCACATGGTGCGGCAGTTGCGCGGGGCGGTGCTGCTGGAGCAGACCAGCGGCCAGGGCAGTCGCTTCCACCTGGAGGTGCCGCTGACCCTGTCGGTGGTGCGCAGTCTGGTGGTGGAAGTCGGCGACGAGGCCTATGCCTTTCCCCTGGCGCACATCGAGCGCATGTGCGATCTGCAGCCGGAGGAGATCGTCCAGGTCGAAGGGCGCCAGCATTTCTGGCACGAGGGGCAGCATGTCGGCCTGGTGGCGGCCAGTCAGCTGTTGCAGCGCCCGGCGACCCAGAGCAGCACGCCCACCCTCAAGGTGGTGGTGATCCGTGAGCGCGACGCGGTGTACGGCATCGCCGTGGAGCGCTTCATTGGCGAGCGCACCCTGGTGGTGCTGCCCCTGGACGACCGCTTGGGCAAGATTCAGGACATTTCCGCCGGAGCCCTGCTCGATGATGGCCGGGTGGCGCTGATCGTGGATGTCGAGGACATGCTGCGTTCGGTGGACAAGCTGCTCAATACCGGGCGCCTGGAGCGCATCGCGGGCAATCATCCGTTGCACGCACAGGCCGCGCGCAAGCGTATTCTGGTGGTCGACGACTCACTCACGGTGCGTGAGTTGCAACGCAAGCTGTTGATCAACCGCGGCTACGACGTGGCCGTGGCGGTGGATGGCATGGACGGCTGGAATGCCTTGCGTTCGGAAAGCTTCGACTTGCTGATCACCGATATCGACATGCCGCGAATGGACGGAATTGAATTGGTCACACTCTTGCGTCGCGACAATCGCCTGCAATCCCTGCCGGTGATGGTGGTGTCCTACAAGGATCGTGAGGAGGACCGGCGCCGTGGCCTGGACGCCGGCGCCGACTACTATCTTGCCAAGGCCAGCTTCCATGACGACGCGCTGCTGGATGCGGTGGTGGAACTGATTGGAGGCGCACGGGCATGAAGATCGCCATAGTCAACGACATGCCCATGGCGGTGGAGGCCCTGCGCCGGGCACTGGCCTTCGACCCCAGCCATGAAGTGGTGTGGGTCGCCACCAATGGCGCCGAAGCGGTGAAGTACTGCGCCGAGCTGACCCCGGACCTGATTCTCATGGACCTGATCATGCCGGTGATGGACGGCGTCGAGGCCACGCGGCGGATCATGGCCGAGTCGCCGTGCGCCATCGTGATCGTTACCGTCGACCGCCAGCAGAATGTCCACAGAGTGTTCGAGGCCATGGGCCACGGCGCGCTGGACGTGGTCGATACCCCGGCCCTGGGAGCCGGCAATGCCCAGGAGGCGGCGGCGCCGCTCTTGCGCAAGATCCTCAATATCGGCTGGCTGATCGGCCAGCGTGGCAGCCGGGTACGGTCGGCACCGGTGCCCTTGCGCAGCGGCGCTCCCCGCCAGGGCCTGGTGGCCATTGGCTCCTCCGCCGGAGGCCCGGCCGCCCTGGAGGTGTTGCTCAAAGCCTTGCCAAAGGACTTCCCCGCCGCCATCGTGCTGGTCCAGCATGTCGATCAGGTGTTTGCCGCGGGCATGGCCGAATGGCTCAGCAGCGCCTCCGGCCTGCGGGTGCGCCTGGCCCGGGAGGGCGAGCCGCCGCAAAGTGGCACGGTATTGCTGGCGGGCACCAACCATCACATCCGTTTGCTGAAGAACGGCACCCTGGCCTACACCGCCGAGCCGGTGAACGAGATCTACCGGCCCTCCATCGACGTGTTTTTCGAAAGCGTCGCCAGCTACTGGAATGGCGATGCGGTGGGGGTGCTGCTGACCGGCATGGGCCGTGACGGCGCCCAGGGCTTGAAACTGATGCGCGACCAGGGATTTTTGACCATCGCTCAGGACCAGAACAGTAGCGCGGTGTATGGCATGCCCAAGGCGGCGGCTGCCATCGGCGCCGCCACAGAGATTCGCCCACTGGACAAGATCGCTCCACGTTTGCTGGAGATATTTGCCAAATGACTGATAAACGCAGCTGTCCTGGCCAGGTAGCAACTCAGGTGACAACCCATGAATGATTTACAGCTCGACGAATTCAAGACCGATGAAAATGCCGCCATGGTGTTGCTGGTGGACGACCAGGCCATGATCGGCGAAGCGGTTCGGCGTGGGTTGGCGAATGAGGAAAACATCGATTTCCACTTTTGCGCCGATCCGCACCAGGCCATTGCCCAGGCGATCCGCATCAAGCCCACGGTGATTCTCCAGGACCTGGTGATGCCGGGGCTGGACGGCCTGACCCTGGTGCGTGAGTACCGCAACCATCCGGCGACCCAGAACATCCCGATCATCGTCCTCTCCACTAAGGAAGACCCGCTGATCAAGAGCGCGGCCTTTGCCGCCGGGGCCAACGACTACCTGGTCAAGCTGCCGGACAACATCGAGCTGGTAGCGCGGATCCGCTATCACTCGCGCTCCTACATGACCCTGCTGCAACGCGACGCCGCCTATCGGGCGCTGCGGGTCAGCCAGCAGCAGTTGCTGGACACCAACCTGGTGTTGCAGCGGCTGATGAACTCCGACGGCCTGACCGGACTGTCCAACCGCCGGCACTTCGACGAATACCTGGAGCTGGAATGGCGCCGGGCGATGCGCGAGCAGAGTCAGCTGTCGTTGCTGATGATCGACGTCGACTACTTCAAGATCTACAACGACACCTTTGGCCACCTGGAGGGCGATGAAGCCCTGCGCAAGGTCGCCACGGCGATTCGCGAGGCCAGCAGCCGGCCCTCGGACCTGCCGGCGCGCTATGGCGGCGAGGAGTTCGTGCTGGTGCTGCCCAACACTTCGCCGGGAGGGGCGCGGCTGGTGGCCGAGAAACTGCGGCAGACCGTCGAAGCCCTGAAAATTCCCCATAACGCCCCGGTGGAAGGCTCCAGCCTGACCATCAGCATCGGTCTTTCCACCATCACCCCGCAGCCCAACAGCCATTGCCGGCAGTTGATTTCGGCGGCGGACAAGGGGCTGTACCTGGCGAAAAACAACGGTCGCAATCAGGTCGGGATCGAGTAGGCAGTTTCCGCTTGTCCTCTAGGCGTCAGCCATTTCCGTGGTCGGCGCCTGATCCTGTGCAACCTCCACCAGGGTGTCTCTGAACAGGTAGTAGCTGTGGCTCGCGGTGTGCCGACACGTGAGCTTTACCGCTTCGATGCGATAGGTGGTGTAGGTGTTGAGTGTCTTATCGATGAACCAGTTGTTCAGCAGGTTGCCAGGGGCGATCGGATAGTCGCCAAAGCTGTAGTCCATGTAGCCGCCCCTGTAAACGTGGACCCAGCGACAGCTGAACCTGGCCTGCAGCCATTGGGTTCGCTCACCGACCTCATCCGCCAGCATTCTTGTGCGGTAGTAGATCCACCACCACAAAAAGATCAGCCAGGGCACTACCAGGGCGCAGGCCAGTGCCGGTGAGACCATCAGCCAGATTCCCATCAATGGCATAAAGGCCAGTGCGCTGAAGAGCGCAGCGAAAAACGCCTGGACGCCTCTCCAGTTTCGGCGCTCCCTGCGCTGGATGTTTTCTATTTCTGCGCTGTTGAGTGTGCGTCCCATGAGCCTGATGCTTCCTTGTCATTTCGGCTGGGATTGTATAGCGCTGGCCGGTCTCAAGAGCTCCGTGGTTGCACATTGCAGCCCGTGAGCATCGAAGGCGGTGTGTCTTGCCGAGCAGGGCTTGCAGGTAAGTGATGAGAATAAAATTCAGTGTGCACTTGGATTTCAGTGGGGCTGTCACTGAAATTAGATGGCCGATTCGCCGCTAAAGCCGCTAAGCGGGCTGCCGTGATTCGGTGATTCCGTTATAATCGCCGGCTTTCAAAAGTTCGCCAACGAGTGCCGCCCCCCATGGAAATCAACCCGATCCTGAACACCATCAAGGACCTGTCCGAGCGCTCCGAAACTATTCGGGGGTATCTTTGACTACGATCAAAAGCATGAGCGTCTGACCGAGGTCAATCGCGAGCTTGAAGATCCGAGTGTCTGGAACAAACCCGAATACGCCCAGGAGCTGGGCCGCGAGCGCGCTGCGCTGGCACAGATCGTCGAGACCCTGGACGAGCTGAACAGCGGTCTGGCCGATTGCCGCGACCTGCTGGACATGGCGGTCGAGGAAGAAGATGAAGGCGCAGTGGGCGATGTGGTCGCCGAGCTGGCCCGGCTTGAGGAAAACCTCGCCAAGCTGGAATTTCGCCGCATGTTCAGCCATGAAATGGACCCGAACAACGCCTACCTGGACATCCAGGCCGGTTCCGGCGGCACCGAAGCCCAGGACTGGGCCAACATCCTGCTGCGCATGTACCTGCGCTGGGCCGACAAGCGCGGTTTCGAAGCGACCATCATGGAGCTGTCGGCCGGTGAAGTGGCCGGGATCAAGGGCGCGACCGTGCACATCAAGGGCGAGTACGCCTTCGGTTGGCTGCGTACCGAAATCGGCGTGCATCGTCTGGTGCGCAAGAGCCCGTTCGACTCCGGCAACCGTCGCCACACCTCGTTCTCCGCGGTGTTCGTCTCGCCCGAGATCGACGACAAGGTGGAAATCGAGATCAACCCGGCCGACCTGCGGATCGACACCTACCGTTCCTCCGGTGCCGGTGGTCAGCACGTAAACACCACCGACTCGGCGGTGCGTATCACCCACGTACCGACCAACACCGTGGTCAGCTGCCAGAACGAACGTTCCCAGCACGCCAACAAGGACACCGCCATGAAAATGCTGCGGGCCAAGTTGTACGAGCAGGAAATGCAGAAGCGCAACGCGGCGTCCCAGGCCCTGGAAGACACCAAGTCGGACATCGGCTGGGGTCACCAGATCCGCTCCTACGTGCTCGACGCGTCGCGGATCAAGGACCTGCGCACCAACATCGAACGCAGCGACTGCGACAAGGTGCTCGACGGCGACATCGACGAATACCTGGAAGCCAGCCTGAAATCCGGACTGTAAACAGACGCGATACAGGATCGGCTGACTCAACGCGATCCCTGTAGGAGCCAGCTCTGCTGGCGATCCCCGGGCCGCAAGGCCCGGGGGCAACGAACCTGATGGAATATCTAAAGACATGAGCGACCAACAACTCGACCCGCAAGCCCTGCAACAGGAAGAGAACTCCCTGATCGCCCTGCGCAAGGAAAAGCTTGCTGCCGAGCGCGCCAAGGGCAATGCCTTCCCGAACGACTTCCGCCGCGAAAACTACTGCCAGGACCTGCAGAAGCAGTACGCCGACAAGACCAAGGAAGAGCTCGCAGAGGCGGCGATCCCGGTCAAGGTCGCCGGTCGCATCATGCTCAACCGTGGCTCGTTCATGGTGATCCAGGACATGACCGGGCGCATCCAGGTCTACGTCAACCGCAAGACCCTGTCCGAAGAAACCCTGGCCGCGGTGAAAACCTGGGACATGGGCGACATCATTGCCGCCGAAGGCACCCTGGCCCGTTCCGGCAAGGGTGACCTGTACGTTGAAATGACTCACGTGCGCCTGCTGACCAAGTCCCTGCGCCCGCTGCCGGACAAGCACCACGGCCTGACCGATACCGAACAGCGCTACCGCCAGCGCTACGTCGACCTGATCGTCAACGAAGAGGTACGCCAGACTTTCCGCGTGCGTTCGCAAGTGATCGCGCACATCCGCAGCTTCCTGATGAAGCGCGACTTCCTCGAAGTCGAAACGCCGATGCTGCAGACCATTCCGGGCGGCGCCGCGGCCAAGCCGTTCGAAACCCACCATAACGCCCTGGACATGGAAATGTTCCTGCGTATCGCGCCTGAGCTGTACCTCAAGCGTCTGGTGGTCGGTGGTTTCGAGAAGGTGTTCGAGATCAACCGCAACTTCCGTAACGAAGGCGTTTCGACCCGGCACAACCCTGAATTCACCATGTTGGAGTTCTACCAGGCTTACGCCGACTACGAAGACAACATGGACCTGACCGAAGAACTGTTCCGTGAACTGGCGCAGCTGGTACTGGGCAGCACCGACGTGCCGTATGGCGACAAGGTGTTCCACTTCGGCGAGCCGTTCGCCCGCCTGTCGGTGTTCGACTCGATCCTCAAGTACAACCCCGAGCTGACCGCAGATGATCTGAACGACATCGACAAGGCCCGCGCCATCGCCAAGAAAGCCGGGGCCAAGGTGCTGGGCTTCGAAGGCCTGGGCAAGCTGCAGGTGATGATTTTCGAAGAGCTGGTGGAGCACAAGCTGGAGCAGCCGCACTTCATCACCCAGTACCCGTTCGAAGTGTCGCCGCTGGCCCGTCGCAACGACGACAACCCCAACGTCACCGACCGTTTCGAGCTGTTCATTGGCGGCCGCGAAATCGCCAACGCCTACTCCGAGCTCAATGACGCGGAAGACCAGGCCGAGCGTTTCATGGCCCAGGTGGCGGACAAGGACGCCGGCGACGACGAAGCCATGCACTACGACGCCGACTTCGTCCGCGCCCTGGAGTACGGCATGCCGCCCACGGCCGGTGAAGGTATCGGCATCGACCGCCTGGTGATGCTGCTGACCAACTCGCCGTCGATCCGCGACGTGATCCTGTTCCCGCACATGCGGCCGCAAGCTTAAGCGTTGTGAACAAGAAGCCGCCTTCAACAGGCGGCTTTTTATTGTCTGGCTGGAACTGACGTACCGCTTCTAATTCTGTGTGATTTTTCAGAGGGAATACCTGTCGTGAACCGCGCAATTGCTCAAGAAGGTGCAGCTGGCATCGCCACTGCGGTGGCTGAAAGTGTTCAGTACCAGGGGCGCAAGGCCAGCCGACAGGGCAGTGAACAGCGCAGACAGGAGATTCTCGACGCCGCCATGCGCATTGTCGTGCGTGACGGTGTGCGGGCCGTGCGTCACCGCGCGGTGGCCGCCGAAGCCGGTGTGCCCTTGTCGGCCACCACTTATTACTTCAAGGACATCGATGACCTGCTCACCGATACCTTCGCCCAGTACGTCGAGCGCAGCGCGGCGTTCATGGCCAAGCTGTGGGCCAGCAACGAAGGGTTGCTGCGCGAGATGGTCGCCTACGGTGATGGCAGCCCGGCGTCGCGCTCGCAATTGGCCGATGACATTGCCCGCCTGACCGCCGACTACGTCCAGCGTCAGTTGCACACCCGTCGCGAGCACCTGATGGCCGAGCAGGCGTTCCGCCAGGAGGCGCTGCTCAACCCGCGCCTGGCGCAGCTGGTGCGCTCGCACCAGCAGATCCTGCTCCAGGGCACCTGCCAGTTCTTCCAGGTCCTGGGCTCGCGGGAGCCGCAGCAGGATGCCAAGGTGTTGACGTCTATAATCGGCCGGATGGAATATCAGGGCCTGCTCAACGACAGCGAGCCACAGGCGGAGGAGGAGATGCTGGGCATCCTCACCCGCTACATGCACCTGGTGCTGGCATCGGTCTGATTCATCCGTCCCGGGCTGGCGCCGCGATTCAGGCGGTGCAGCCGGCGTCAGCGGCTACAGTGATTCTGGTGTTCAAGGGAGAGTGGCATGCAAGCCTGTCGGGTCCTGATGGCTCTGGCGTTTCTTCTGCTCAGTGGTTGCCTGGTGGTCTTCAAGGAGCCGCTGCCGGCCGAGCAGGCAGCGCCTGCCGCGTTGCTGGGCAAATGGGCCAGCCACAATGCCTGGGGCGAGCCGCTGAACATCGAGGTGCGCCAGATCGGCGCCAACCGCTATCGGGCCGCGAGCTTCCCCGGCGGCACGGCGCGCCCGCGCGACACCTACGAGTTCACGGTGTCGCAACATGGCAATCGCTGGTACCTGTCGGCCGCGGTGCCCCAGGCCTTCGGCGGGCACTACAGCATTGCCGGGTTCGAACTGACGGCCAGGCACGAGCTGGTGCTCTACACCCTGGACCTGGAACAGATTCGCCAGTCCCTGGGTCAAAAGGCCCTGAGCGGGGAGCCCATGCCCACGGCCGAGGGCGAGGGGCTGCTGATCAGCAGTCCGTTGCCCGAGGTCTTCGCTTACCTTGACGATCCCGCCAACTCCGACCTGTTCGTCGAGACGGCACGTTTCAAGCGCGTGGCCCGCTGAGCCTGCGCCACAGACCCAATCAATAGGAACTTCCGGTGGACGATTACCAGCAGACGATACGCACTTTGTCCGATCGCATAGTGCTGGCACAGACCCCGATCCGCGTACTGGATGCGGTGAAGTGGGACGAGAACATCCGCAAGGGCTTTCTCAAGGCCAAGGGCAAGGAGATGCCCGCCGTGGATCGCGCCTATTACGAAGGACGGCCGCTGTCCTTCGATTCCGGAGCGGTAAAGCTGGAATTCCAGAACATCGAGCGCGACATCACCCGGCAGTTGGGGCAGTTCAGCCCGGTGGGGCAGATCATGCGCCGCATGTGCAAGGAATACCGCATGGTGGTGCGCATGCTCGAAGCCCGCGGCACCGGCGACTTCGGGCTGATTTCCCAGGAGCTCTACGGCGCCGCCTCCGATGCCTTCCACGCCGGCGACCCGACCCTGGCGGACCTCGGGCTGATGATGTCCGACTACCTGAACAACATCGACGGGCGTGGCGATCTCAAGGACGAACCCAAGGTGCTCAGTGCCAAGCAGGCGGTCAGCCTGTTGCAGAGCCGGCTGAACAAGGTGTTCGGCGAGGCCGAGGAAACCATCCGCGTGTTCGAGTCCGACGGTATCGTCGCCGACGCCGCGGCGGGCGCCGACTACATCAAGATCCGCAGCGACGCGATGTTCAACGAGCGCGATGTGCGGGCCCTGGAAGTCCATGAGGGGCTGGTGCATGTGGGCACCACCCTCAACGGCCTGAACCAGCCGATCTGCACCTTCCTGGCCAAGGGCCCGCCGTCGTCCACGGTGACCCAGGAAGGCCTGGCGATCCTGATGGAGATCATCACCTTCGCCTCCTACCCCAGCCGCCTGCGCAAGCTGACCAACCGCACCCGGGCCATCCACATGGTGGAGGAGGGCGCGGACTTCCTGCAGGTGTTCGAGTTCTTCCGCGAACAGGGTTTTGAGATGGCCGAGAGCTACGGCAATGCCAGCCGGGTGTTCCGCGGTTCGGTGCCCAACGGGCTGCCGTTTACCAAAGACTTGTCCTATCTCAAGGGCTTCATCATGGTTTACAACTACATTCAGCTGGCTGTGCGCAAGGGCAAGCTGGAGCAGATCCCCTTGCTGTTCTGCGGCAAGACCACTCTGGAAGACATGCGCACCTTGCGCCAACTGGTGGATGAAGGCCTGGTGGTGCCACCCAAGTACCTGCCGGACCAGTTCCGTGACCTGAATGCCCTGTCGGCCTGGATGTGTTTCTCCAACTTCCTCAACCACTTGAGCCTGGACCGGATCGAGGCGGACTACTCCAATATCCTTTGAATCGTTCCGGGGGGCACACATGGACGTATTGATAGCTGCACGGAGTGGCCGATGATGCGCATCCTGGCCGCACTGACCCTGTTGCTGTGCCTCAATGGCTGCAGCTCGCTGCTGTTCTATCCCGAACCCGGGCTGCCCTTCACCCCCGAACGGGCCAAGCTTGAATACCGTGACGTGACCCTGACCAGCGCCGATGGCCTCAAGCTGCATGGCTGGTGGCTGCCGGCCAAGCCGGGAGTGGCGGTCAAGGGAACGGTGCTGCACCTGCATGGCAACGGCGGCAATATGGCCTGGCACCTGGGGGGCAGTTGGTGGCTGCCGGAGCAGGGCTATCAGGTGCTGCTGCTGGACTATCGCGGTTATGGCCTGTCCGAAGGGGCGCCGAGCCTGCCGGCGATCTACCAGGACGTCGATGCCGCGTTCAAGTGGTTGGACCAGGCGCCTGAGGTGCAGGGCAAACCCTTGATCGTGCTCGGACAAAGCCTGGGTGGCGCCCTGGCCATTCACTATCTGGTGGAGCACCCCGAGCGTCAGGCCCGGCTCAAGGCCATCGTCCTCGATGGCGTGCCGGCCAGTTATCGCGATGTCGGGCGTTATGCCCTGAGCACCTCCTGGCTGACCTGGCCGCTGCAGGTGCCGCTGTCGTGGCTGGTGCCGGACGCCGACAGCGCGATCAACTCGCTGCCGCGCCTGACCGGGGTGCCGAAACTCATCTACCACAGCATCGACGATCCGATCGTGCCCCTTTCCAATGGCATCCGCGTGTATCAAGCTGCGCCCCCGCCCAGGGTCCTGCAACTGACCCGCGGCGGCCATGTGCAAACCTTTGCCGATCCGACCTGGCGCAGCGTGATGCTGCGCTACCTCGATGATCCGCAGCATTTCGACGGGTTGCGTCGCCTGGGGGAAATCCCCAATTACCCGACGCCCCCGAATTCAGCCGTTGAACCTCCAGAGAGTCCGCAATGAGTGAAGAACGCAACGCCATTCCAATGATCATCACCGGTATCTGCAGCATCATCGTTACCGTGGGCAGCCTGTGGTACTACGGCTACCTGCACTTCGCCAAACCGGAAGACGCGCTGCTGCTCAGCGACTTCACCATGCTCAAGACCGTGCCGGGCGAGGACTACAAGATCTCCCTGCAACCGGCCGATGAAGTGGCCCAGTGCATCGATGGCGTGCTGGTGCTGTTCGACACCCAGCAGAAGGGCCTGACCGGGGTCCTGGTGAACAAGAAGAAGCAGGCCGTGCGCTGCATGGGCCAGGAGACTCCGCAACTGCAGCAGTGATAGGTTCGCCGGCAAGCCGGCTGCTCAAGGGATAACCGCACACAAAAACGCCGCCGACCTGAAGAGGTCGGCGGCGTTGCGTTTCACCTGCCTATATAAGGCAGGAGCGGCATCAGTTGCGGCTGATGGCCGAACGTGGCGCCACCGGCTGGTTGTCGTTGGAAATGGTCACTTCCACCCGACGGTTCATGGCGCGACCGGACACGCTGCCGTTATCGGCCACCGGATATTCCTTGCCATACCCCTGGCTGACGATGCGCGATGGGTCGACGCCCATGCGGATCAGGGCCATCTGTACCGAGCCGGCACGGCGCTCGGACAGGGACTGGTTGTAGGAATCGCTGCCGGTGCTGTCGGTGTAGCCTTCGACGATCACCTTGCGGTCCGGGTTCTGCTGGAGAAATTGCGCCAGCTTGTTGATGTTCACCAGGCCGCTGGACTTCAGGTCGGACTTGTTGGTGGCGAACAACACGTCACCAAAGGTCACCAGGGTGCCGCGATCGGTCTGCTTGGCGTTGAGGCTGTCCTGCAGCTGCTTGATCTGCGCGTCACGGGCTTCGAGGATCGCGCGGGCACGCTGGTCGCCGGCGTCCTTGAGCTTGGCTTCGGCGGTGCGCAGGGCGATGGTTTCCTTGGCCACTTCAACCCGCTGGTTGGTCAGGTAGGCCAGTTGGTCGACCTTCTTCTCGTCTTCCTTGTTCAGGTAGGCCTTGTCGGCCTTGTCCATCCAGTCGGCGGCGTCCTTGGTTTCCAGGGCCGCGACTTTGCTCGCCTGCGGGTTGGCTTGCAGGCCGGAGAAGTTGGTCCGGGCGTTTTCCAGGTTGGCGTTGGGCGGGGTGGAGCAGGCCGCCAGGGCTACGCTCATGGCCAACAGGGCAGGGATCATCAGTTGTTTGCGCATAATGGTTCGTCCTTTCAATCAAATACGAGTACGTGGGAATCGGCGGCGGCTTACTGCACGCTGCGCATACCTTCCTGACGCAGTTCCTGAACGCCTTTCTGCGAGTCTTTCAGCGCCTGCTCGGCCTTGGCGGCCTGGGCCTTGCGTTCGGCGACGCGGGCGTCCCACTCGGCTTGTTCGGCCAGGCGACGGGCTTCGTCGTACTTCTTGTCGTGCATGGCGATCTCGGCTTGCTTGAGCTTGTCCTGGGCCGACTTCATTTCCACGGCGGCGAACTCGGTGCCGCCTGCGCTCACTGCGCTATTGACCGCAGATTGCGTGACCGCGTACTGCTCGGAAGGCGGGTTACCGGCACAACCGGCCAGTACCATGCTGCTACCGAGGGCCAGCGCGGCCAGCTTCAGCCCGCGCAGAGAGGTGAACGAGGATTTGGCAGTGCTGATCTTCATGGTCTTCAACTCCATTGGGTAACTCCTGAAAAACATCAATATCCATCCCGGTCCTGGCGCCGTGACGCTTAAGTGACGGGCGCTGATGGCAAAATTTGAAACGGCCGTTCCAGTGATGGCTACTGGGTGTGACCCGAGGCTTTTTTGAATAGTTCAGAGAAAGATGGCGATTGGCCGGAAAAAAACTGACGGCTCGGACAAGGCTCTAAATCGGGAACTTTTGCCGTGCAGCGGGGTATGCCCGGCCCTGTTCAGGGCCGGGGAGGATGACGTTCAACAGGCTTTGGAGAAGGCGCCGACTCAGTGCTTCGGCTTGTCGGACTGGCTGGCCATGAGCTGCAGATGCTGGCGTGACAGGGCCAGAAAACGCGGGGTCGGACCGATATCTTCGTACAGCGGATCGCCCTCTTCATCGGTGGCCACGACGTGCTGGCCCTGGATGTAGGGGAAGCTCGCCTCCAGCTCTTCCAGGGCGGCGCCGATCAGTTCGCCGAGCAATTCCTCGGTCTGGCGTTTGGGGTACATCTCGGAGAGGGCGGCCAGGCGCGCGGCGGCTTCCACGTCCAGGTGAATCCGGTAGGCGGTCTTGCTCAGGCGCCCCTTGGCGTTTTCTTCCCAGTGTTGTGCGAGTTCACGGATTTTCATGCTGACCTCGATGAACGCCTGCTCGTGGCAGGTTGGGTTGAGTGACCGGCCGGGGCCGGTGCGTGGCCCTTGTGCGGCCTACCCTTGAGATTAGCCCCTGCGGCCAGGGTTGCCCGGGATCAGCTCGCAGGCTTGCTAAGGCAGGCGTGCAGGCGGCACTCTTGAGCCTTCCGTGCCGCCTTGAGTCTGCTGGAGAACACCTCGATGACCGATATTGATGCGCGCTTGCGCGAAGACGTTCACCTCTTGGGCGAACTGTTGGGCAATACCATCCGTGATCAGTACGGGGAGGCTTTCCTCGACAAGATCGAGCAGATCCGCAAGGGCGCCAAGGCCGATCGCCGGGGCTCGCCCGGGGCCGAATTGAGCGCCAGTCTCGACTCGCTGAGCGAAGACGAATTGCTGCCGGTGGCGCGGGCCTTCAACCAGTTCCTCAACCTGGCGAACATCGCCGAGCAATATCAGTTGATTCACCGCCGCGACGAGTCGCAACCGGCGCCCTTCGAAGCCCGGGTGCTGCCGGAGCTGCTGGCGCGGTTGCGGGCCGAGGGGCACTCCGCCGACGCCCTGGCCCGGCAGTTGGCGCGTCTGGACATCGAGCTGGTGCTCACCGCCCACCCCACCGAAGTGGCGCGCCGCACCCTGATCCAGAAGTACGATGCGATTGCCGCGCAGTTGGCGGCCCAGGACCATCGCGATCTGACCAGCGCCGAGCGCGGGCAGATCCAGGAACGCCTGCAACGACTGATCGCCGAAGCCTGGCACACCGAGGAAATCCGCCGTACCCGGCCGACCCCGGTGGATGAGGCCAAGTGGGGCTTTGCGGTGATCGAGCATTCGCTGTGGCAAGCGATCCCCAATTACCTGCGCAAGGCCGACAAGGCGCTGTTTGAAGCCACCGGCCTGCGTTTGCCCCTGGAGTCGGCGCCGATCCGTTTCGCTTCGTGGATGGGCGGCGACCGCGACGGCAACCCCAATGTCACCGCCAGCGTGACCCGCGAAGTGTTGCTGCTGGCGCGCTGGATGGCCGCCGATCTGTATCTGCGTGACGTCGATCACCTGGCTGCCGAGTTGTCCATGCAGCAGGCCAGCCCGGCCCTGCTGGCCAAGGTCGGGGACAGTGCCGAACCCTATCGCACGCTGCTCAAGCAACTGCGCGAGCGCCTGCGGGCCACCCGCAACTGGGCCCAGGCGGCGCTGGGCGCGGCGGTGCCGGCCGGGCCCGAGGTGTTGCAGAACAATCGCGATCTGCTGGAGCCCTTGCAGCTGTGCTACCAGTCGCTGCACGAATGCGGCATGGGCGTGATTGCCGACGGTCCGTTGCTTGACTGTTTGCGCCGGGCGGTGACGTTCGGCCTGTTCCTGGTGCGCCTGGATGTGCGTCAGGACTCCAGTCGGCATACCTCGGCCATGACCGAGATCACCGATTACCTGGGCCTGGGTCGCTATGCCGACTGGAGCGAAGAGGACCGCATCACGTTCCTCAATCGTGAACTGGCCAGTCGGCGGCCGTTGTTGCCGGGCTACTTCAAGCCATCGGCGGACACTGCCGAAGTGCTCGCCACCTGTCGCGAGATCGCCCAGGCGCCGGCGGCGTCCCTGGGGTCCTACGTGATTTCCATGGCCGGAGCGGCCTCCGATGTGCTGGCGGTGCAATTGCTGCTCAAGGAGTCCGGGGTGCTGCGGCCGATGCGCGTGGTGCCGCTGTTCGAAACCTTGGCGGACCTGGACAACGCCGGCCCGGTGATGGAGACGCTGCTGCACTTGCCGGGCTATCGCTCACGGCTGCAGGGGCCTCAGGA
The DNA here is from genome assembly GCF_029237275.1 of Pseudomonas sp. 3MA1. Taxonomy (NCBI): domain Bacteria; kingdom Pseudomonadati; phylum Pseudomonadota; class Gammaproteobacteria; order Pseudomonadales; family Pseudomonadaceae; genus Pseudomonas; species Pseudomonas sp. 3MA1. Next base: position 92,748 of record NZ_JAACFX010000001.1, read on the forward strand.
GGTGATGATCGGCTACTCGGATTCGGCCAAGGATGCCGGGACCACCGCTGCCGCCTGGGCGCAGTATCGGGCGCAGGAGCGGCTGGTGGATATCTGCCGTGAACAACAGGTGGAACTGCTGCTGTTCCACGGTCGCGGCGGTACGGTGGGGCGCGGCGGCGGTCCGGCCCACGCGGCGATCCTGTCGCAGCCGCCGGGTTCGGTGGCGGGGCGCTTCCGCACCACCGAGCAGGGGGAAATGATCCGTTTCAAATTCGGCCTGCCGGACATCGCCGAGCAGAACCTCAACCTCTACCTGGCGGCGGTGCTGGAGGCGACCCTGCTGCCACCACCACCACCGGAGCCGGCCTGGCGTCACCTGATGGACGAGCTGGCCAGCGATGGGGTCCAGGCCTATCGCGCGGTGGTGCGGGACAATCCGCAATTCGTCGAGTACTTCCGCCAGTCCACCCCGGAGCAGGAGTTGGGTCGCCTGCCCCTGGGCAGTCGACCGGCCAAGCGCCGGGCGGGTGGGATTGAAAGCCTGCGGGCGATCCCGTGGATCTTCGGCTGGACCCAGACCCGCCTGATGCTGCCGGCGTGGCTCGGCTGGGAGGCCGCCTTGAGCAAGGCGCTGGCCCGGGGCGAGGGTGAGTTGCTGGGGCAGATGCGCGAGCGATGGCCGTTCTTCCGCACCCGCATCGATATGCTGGAAATGGTGCTGGCCAAGGCCGATGCGGACATTGCCCGCTCCTATGACGAGCGCCTGGTGGAGGCGGAACTGCTGCCATTGGGGGCGCATTTACGCGACCTATTGTCGCAGGCCTGCGCGGTGGTCCTGGGGTTGACCGGACAGTCGCAATTGCTGGCCCACAGCCCCGATACCCTGGAGTTCATCCGCCTGCGCAATACCTACCTGGATCCGCTGCACCTGCTGCAGGCGGAGCTGCTGGCGCGCTCGCGCAAGCAGGAGGCGCCGCAAGGAAGCCCCGTGGAACAGGCGTTGCTGGTCTCCGTGGCCGGTATCGCCGCCGGTTTGCGCAATACCGGCTGAGGTGGCAGGGGGCTGTTTGCCTGCTCTGGCGCAGCCCCGATCAGGACAAACCCAAGGTGTCGCTCAGATTCATCTGGCGACACTTTGTTATGGGGTTGCGACTTGTTCTACCCGGCCAAAGTGGCACAAAAAGGCCGGGTTCCTCCGACTTTCGACTGCTTGTGCGGGCTGTGTCGGCTGTGTATCTTGATCAGCCTTTGGCCGTTTGGGCGGTCATCACCCTATTTTTGAGATTGGCCCCACGAGGCGAATCCGAGCGTTTCTAAATAAAAAATTGAGGAGCACATCGATGCGCGTAATTCTGCTGGGAGCTCCCGGGGCCGGTAAAGGTACTCAGGCAAAGTTCATCACCGAAAAGTTCGGCATTCCACAGATCTCCACCGGCGACATGCTGCGTGCCGCGGTCAAGGCCGGCACCGAGCTGGGCCTGAAGGCCAAGAGCGTGATGGACAGCGGTGGCCTGGTGTCCGACGACCTGATCATCAACCTGGTCAAGGAGCGCATCAGCCAGCCTGACTGTGCCAAGGGTTTCCTGTTCGACGGTTTCCCGCGCACCATTCCTCAGGCCGAAGCACTGGTCAAGGCCGGTGTAGAGCTGGATAACGTGGTGGAAATCGCGGTCGACGACGAAGAGATCGTCCAGCGTATCGCCGGTCGCCGTGTACACGAGGCCTCGGGCCGTGTGTACCACACCGTCTACAACCCGCCGAAGACCGCCGGCAAGGACGACATCACCGGTGAAGACCTGGTGCAGCGCAAGGACGATACCGAAGAAACCGTGCGTCATCGTCTGTCGGTCTACCACTCCCAGACCAAGCCGCTGGTGGAGTTCTACCAGCAACTGGCCTCGACCCAGGGCAAGCCGAAGTACAGCCACATCCCAGGTGTTGGCTCGGTGGAAGTGATCACTGCCAAGGTACTTGAAGCCCTGAGCTGAATTGCCTGATCGTTTGATCGTTCAACGGCCCGCTTGCGGGCCGTTGCTGTTTATAATGCGTCACTTTTTTCAATGCCGATGGAACCCCGAATGAGCACCTTGCTGGCCCTGGACACCGCGACTGAAGCTTGCTCCGTTGCTTTGCTGCATGACGGCAAGGTCACGAGTCATTACGAGGTGATCCCGCGCCTGCATGCGCAGAAGCTGTTGCCGATGATCAAGGAACTGCTGGCCAATGCCGGTACCACCCTGCAGGCGGTGGATGCCATCGCCTTTGGCCGTGGCCCGGGCGCTTTCACCGGCGTGCGGATCGCCATTGGCGTGGTGCAGGGACTGGCCTTCGCCCTGGAGCGTCCGGTGCTGCCGGTGTCCAACCTGGCGGTGCTGGCCCAGCGCGCGTTGCGTGAGCACGGTGCGACCCAGGTGGCTGCGGCCATCGATGCGCGCATGGATGAAGTCTATTGGGGCTGCTATCGGGAAACGGCCGGCGAGATGCGTCTGGTGGGTGCCGAGGCGGTATTGCCGCCGGAAGTCGCGGCCTTGCCGGAAGACGCCGTCGGCGACTGGTTTGGCGCGGGCACGGGCTGGGGGTATGGCGAGCGCATTGCCGTGCCGCTCAGCGCTCAGGACGCGGGCATGCTGCCCCATGCCGAAGACCTGCTGACCCTGGCGAAATTTGCCTGGGAGCGGGGCGAGGCGATCGTCGCCGATGAGGCACAACCGGTCTATCTGCGGGATAAGGTGGCCACGCCCAAAGCCCGTTGAGGGCTGTCCAAGTGGTTGCGGTTGTTCAGATTTATGCTGCTGGCAGCCGCCAATCGTCTGGTTTTGTGCATCGCTCTTGCCCGGTTTTAAACCTTTTGGCTTTTCTGTGTTCTAGTTATCACTCGGGCATTTGCTAAGTCGCAGCGGTGCCGCTAAATTGCCATCATTGACCCCGGGCTTTTCAGTATGCGCATAGACGGCATCTCCTCGCAGTCCTACCCCATCAAGCGCAAGCCTCGCAAAGGCCCGGTGCTGGTAGATGAGTCCCTGGATGATGCCGACGCCGTCGACGTCCAGCCCGAACCCCAAAGCCGTTCCCAGGCTTCTGCCCCCCGCACCGGTAATCTCCCCGCCCGTCCACAGGACATGATCTTCCAGCGCGCGATGAAAAAGAGCGTGGCCAATGCCCTGGCCAGCTACTTGACCACCGCCGGCTTTGTCGATTGGGATCTGGAAGTGGTAGGGCTCGACCTGCACATCTGATGCTGCCTTATTTCCTCGGTTGTCCTTCCTGGAGCGAAAACGCCTGGCGTGAGTACCTGTATCCGCAAGACGCCCGGGCGAATGATTTTCTCGGTCTGTATTCGCAGGTCTTCAACGCCGTCGAAGGCAACACCACCTTCTATGCCCGCCCCGCGCCGACGACGGTGCAGCGCTGGGCCGAGATCATGCCCGAGCACTTTCGTTTCACCGCCAAGTTTCCCGGCGATATCAGTCACGGCGGTGACCTGCGCCAGCAGTTGAGCGCGGCCGAGAGCTTCATTCAATTGCTCAGCCCCCTGGGTGACCGGGTATCGCCCCTGTGGTTGCAACTGCCGGCCAGCTTCGCGCCTCAGCGACTGGCGGAGTTGGCGGGTTTTATCGAGGGCCTGCAGCGGCCACTGGCGGTGGAGGTCCGGCACCCGGAGTTCTTTGCCAAGGGCGATGCCGAGCGCATGCTCAACCGATTGTTGCGTGAGCGGGGTGTCGAGCGTATCTGCCTGGATCCGCGGGCCTTGTTCAGTTGCACCTCCAGCGCTCCGGCGGTGCTGCATGCGCAGTCGAAAAAGCCCCGGGTGCCGCCACGTCCGGCGGCTTTCACGCAGTTTCCCCAGGTGCGTTTCATCGGCCATCCGGAGCTGGAGGCCAATGATCCGTTTCTGCTGCCCTGGATCGACAAGGTGGCCACCTGGATCGAGGAAGGGCGCACGCCCTATGTGTTCCTGCACACTTCCGACAACCGCTTGGCCGCTGAACTGGCCCGGCGCTTTCACGCTCGGCTGATGCAACGTTTGCCTGGCTTGCCCGCGTTGCCTGAGTTATACAGAGAGCCCGCCGCGGAGCAGCTCGGCCTGCTCTGAGGCGCCTTCATGGCCTTCTTCAGGAGCGAGCAAATGGACGCGCAATCCCTTCGAGCCAACGCTTTCAAGGCCCTGCACGAGCGTGCCGGTGCCTTTGTCATTCCCAATCCCTGGGATGCCGGTTCCGCGAGGATGCTGGCCGGCCTTGGTTTCGAGGCGCTGGCCACCACCAGCGCGGGCTATGCCTTCTCTCTGGGGCGTCCGGACGCCGAGGGCGCGGTGAGCCTGGAAGACACCTTGAACAACGTCCGCGGGATTGTCGGCGCCAGCAGCTTGCCGGTGGCGGTGGACCTGGAAAACGGTTTTTCCGACACTCCTGAAGGCTGTGCCCAGGCCTTGTTGCTGGCGGCGGCCAGTGGCGTGGTGGGCGGTTCGATCGAGGATGCCAGTGGACGTGCCGACCAGCCCATTTATGACTTCAATCTGGCCGTGGAACGTATCGAGGCCTGTGTGGCTGCAGCCCGCAGCCTGCCATTTCCCTTCACCCTGACGGCTCGGGCAGAGAATCTGCTCCACGGCCGCGACGATCTGCCTGACACCATCCGCCGGCTGCAGGCCTTTGCCGAAGCCGGGGCCGATGTGCTCTACGCACCGGGGTTGCGCAGTGCCGAGGAAATCCTGCAAGTGGTGCGGGCCGTGGCCCCCTGGCCGGTGAACGTGCTGATGGCCGGCGGCCTCAACCTGAGCGTGACGCAACTGGCGGAGCTGGGGGTCAAGCGCATCAGCGTCGGTTCGGCCATGGCTCGCGCGGCCTATGGGGCGTTCTACCGCGCGGCTGAGGACATTCGCGATCACGGTCGCTTCGATTTCGCCGAACGGGCGATGCCGTTCCAACAGATCAATCAATTGTTCAAGCAGCCATGAATAGGGAGTTTGTGTGCGGAGGCTGAAAGTGCTGGGCGCCCTGTTGCTGCTGGGCGTCCTGTTGTTGATCGGCATCCGTCTGGGCTGGTTGCCGGTGGCTGATGCGTGGAACCCCTGGGCGCCATTGGATGTGCAGGCCAAGCCCAATCTGCTGACCCGTTTCAAGCTGGCGCGGCTGCGGGACGATCCGCAGCTGTGCGATCAGGTGTTGGCGCGCTCCGGTTTGCGTACCAGCCGCCAACCCGACAGTCGTGGCGATGTGGCCTGTCCGCTGAGCAATACCTTGCGGGTGCAAGGTGGTGCGGTTGGGTTGAGCAGCAGCTTTCTCGCCAGTTGCCCGCTGGCCGTGGCTTTTGCCCTGTATGAGCGTCATGGGCTGCAGCCGGCGGCGCAGGCGGTGTATGGGCAGTCGGTGGCGCGGGTCGATCACCTGGGCAGCTTTGCCTGCCGCAATATGTATAGCCGCGAAAAGGCGGCGCGCAGTCAGCATGCCAGCGCCAATGCCCTGGATATCGCCGGCTTTCGTTTGAGCGATGGACGCAGTATCAGCGTGCTGCGGGACTGGCCCAGGGACAGCAACGAAGGGCGCTTTTTGCGCTTGGCCCGGGACGGCGCCTGCGATGCGTTCAATGTGGTGCTGGGGCCGGACTACAACAGCGCGCACCGCAACCATTTCCATCTGGATGTGGGGCCTTGGTGGGTGTGTCGCTAAAGCGCGGCTCAGGCGGCGATGCGCAGGTTCTGCAGGATCAGCGGGCGTGCCCAGCCGATGTCGAAGTCCATCTGCCGTTGCTGTTCGATGAGTTCTTCCGGCGGGAACGGTTCGGCCGGCTTATCCAGCAGATCCAGCTCGAATTCGGCAATTGGCAGGTGCAGAGGGCGCGGCTCCGGCGCAGGGCCGGGAGCGGGCACTGGCTGGTCGGCATTGAGCACGAGCGGCCGCACCCAGCCACTTTCGAAGTCCTGCTGGCGTTGCTGGGCGATGAGTTCTTCCGGCGGGAAAGGCGCAGCGGGTTTGTCCAGCAGATCCAGTTCGAATTCGGCAATCGGCAGGAACAGCGGCTCGGGAGGGCGGACTTCGGTGTCCTGCACGTCGCAGTGGCGCTGATTGACGATCTGCGTCAGCACATCGCTGCCGCCCGCCGGTTCTACCGGGCCGTCGACGGCAACTGCCGGCAGCCCTTCAACGCTCGCGCCATCTCCCCGTTGCTCGGCCAGGGCCTGGGCAAAGAAGTCCTGCCACAGATGGCTGACGCCGCTCAGTGCCTGGGAGTTGCGTAGGCCATAGTCGCCGTGGCGAGAGATATAACCTATCGATGTGCGTTGAATGTCTGACATTGCTCTCGGTCGACGCTTGAGCTCTGGCAAAATGGCCGATAGTTCTGTTATCGGCAGTTTTTGCCGATCATTAATTTTTTGAGTGTGGTTTCAGATGAATGAGCAACCCGCGGCCTGCCGCATCCACGTCGAGGCCCTGGGCGCTGGCTTCGAGCCCCTGGCGCGGCAATGGGCCGAGCGCCTGGGGCTGCCCTTGCAGATCGACGAGCCGGAGTTCGCCCTGCAGGTCGGTGAGCAGGGCCTGCAATTGCAGCAACTGGGGGCCGATGCGCCGGGGCCGGTACGGGTCGACTTCGTGGAAGGCGGCGCGGCCCATCGACGCCTGTATGGCGGTGGCAGCGGACAGATGATCGCCAAGGCGGTGGGGGTGGCGCAAGGCGTGCGGCCCCGAGTGCTGGATGCCACGGCGGGGTTGGGCAAGGACGGTTTTGTCCTGGCCACCCTTGGGTGCGAGATGAGCCTGATCGAACGCCAGCCGTTGATTGGCGCGCTGCTGGAAGACGGCCTGGCCCGTGCCGCGCTGGACGCCGAAGTGGCGCCGATCGTGGCTCGCATGCAGTTGCTCAAGGGCAACTCCATCGAGCTGATGCGCAACTGGGAGGGCGAGCCGCCCCAGGTGATCTACCTCGATCCGATGTTTCCCCATCGGGAAAAAAGCGCCTTGGTGAAAAAGGAAATGCGCCTGTTCCGCCCGCTGGTGGGGGATGACAACGATGCGCCAGCGCTGCTGGCCGCAGCCCTGGCCCTGGCCAGCCATCGGGTGGTGGTCAAGCGTCCGCGCAAGGCACCGTGCATTGACGGACCCAAACCGAGTCACGGGCTGGAGGGCAAGTCCAGCCGCTATGACATCTATCCGAAGAAGGCCCTCAAGGCCTGAATCCGATCTAGGCGGTTTCAGGGGAGGGCTCCTGGTTGTAGGCGCCGGCTTGCCGGCGAAGGCGATTCTGGGCCTCTTCGCTGGCAAGCCAGCTCCTACGCCAGCCTGCTCCTGCACATGCCGGTTTTTATGGCCGGTAGGCGCGGATGAACAGCGCCACCACTTCCTGCACGTGCTCTTCCGCCGCGGCGCCCTTCAACGGCTCGCCGCAGCCATAGAGCAGGCGGAAGTTGGCCCCGCCCTTGAGCATGCAGAAGAAGTGTTCGGCGGCATTGCGCGGCTTGTCGATGTGCAAGGTGCCCAACTCATTGATTCGCCTCAGCAGCCGTTCCATGCCTTGCAACACGCGCTCCGGGCCGGCCTCGATGAACATCTGCGAGAGCTTGGGATCCTGGTTGCCCAGGGCCATGATCAGGCGATGCAGGTTCACCGACTCGTCGCTGTTGATCAGTTGGTGAAAGCCTCGGGCGATGTTCAGCAGGACGCCTTCCACCGACGTGTCGGGCGTCAGTTCGTAGATCAGCGTCGGCAGCTGTTCTTCGCACTTGGCCACCACCGCGGCGGTGAACAGGGTCTCCTTGTCATTGAAGTGGCTATACACCGTGAGCTTTGAAACGCCGGCTTCGGCGGCGACCGCATCCATGCTGGTACTGGCGTAGCCATTGCTCAGAAACAGGTTTTTCGCTGCTTCGAGGATGGCCTGGCGCTTGGCCAGATCCTTGGGCCTGCCTGGCCCAACGTTTGCGGAGAGATTGTCGGACATTTTTCGCTGTTAATACTGGACTGGTGAGTTTGCTATTAATAACATACCGGCCAGTATAATTATTCAAAGCACCATTAGCGAAGGGTCGCCGCCATGTTCCGCTATGCCTTGCCAGTCAGCCTGGCTTTTTTTCTGTCTGCTTGTGGGCACGAAGAGCCCGTTCAAATGGGTATCCGGCCGGCCATGGTGGTCCAGCCAGAGCCTTCGGCGCAGGCTGCGGACAGTTATCCCGGCGAGGTGCGTGCCCGTTACGAGCCCGAGCTGGCATTCCGCATTGGCGGCAAGGTCAGTCGACGACTGGTCGAGGAGGGCGAGCGGGTCAAGGCCAATCAGCCCCTGGCCGAGCTCGATCCTCAGGACGTGCGCCTGCAGCTTGAAGCCACCCGGGCCCAGGTCACGGCGGCCACCGCCAACCTCAACCTGGTGCGTGCCGAGCGCGATCGCTACAAGACCCTGCTGGAGCGGCAGATGGTCAGCCGTTCCCAGTACGACAATGCCGAAAACCTCTACCGCGCCGGTGAAGCGCGGCTGAAGCAGATCAAGGCCGAGTTCGACGTGGCCAACAACCAGGCCGGTTATGCCGTGCTGCGGGCCCCCCAGGATGGCGTGGTGGCCAAGCGCGCCGTGGAAGTCGGGCAAGTGGTGGCGGCAGGGCAGACGGTGTTCACCCTGGCCACGGACGGTGAGCGTGAAGTGCTGATCAGCTTCCCCGAGCAGAACTACGCTCGCTTCAAGATTGGCCAGCCGGTGTCGGTGGAGCTCTGGACCCAGCCGGGCCAGCGTTTCGACGGTCGCATCCGCGAGCTGTCGCCAGCGGCCGATCCCAAGTCCCGAACCTTTGCCGCACGCATCGCTTTCATGGCCGGCAAGGTTCCGGCGGAGCTGGGCCAGAGTGCCCGGGTGTTTATCCAGCACACCGATGCGCAGTCGCTGTCGGTGCCGTTGTCGGCCCTGTCTGCCGAAGGTGGCGCGACCTACGTCTGGCGTGTCGACGCCAACAACACCCTGCACAAGACGCCGGTGCGGGTCGGTGCCTTTGGCGAGAAGAGCGTGCCGGTGCTCGAAGGCTTGAGTGCCAGTGATTGGGTGGTGGCCGCCGGGGTGCATGTGCTCCATGAGGGCTTGCAGGTACGCCCGGTGGATCGCTCCAATCGTGTGGTCAACCTGGCGGCCAAGGAGTAGTCCCGATGGGTTTCAACCTTTCCGCCTGGGCGTTGCGCAATCGCCAGATCGTCCTGTTCCTGATGCTATTGCTAGCCATTGTCGGCGCCTTGTCCTACACCAAGCTGGGCCAGAGCGAAGACCCGCCTTTCACCTTCAAGGCCATGGTGATCCGCACCAACTGGCCGGGGGCCACGGCCCAGGAAGTGTCGCGCCAGGTCACCGAGCGCATTGAAAAGAAACTGATGGAAACCGGTGAATACGATCGCATCGTGTCCTTCTCCCGCCCCGGGGAATCCCAGGTGACCTTCATTGCCCGGGACTCGATGCATTCCAACGAGATTCCCGATCTCTGGTACCAGGTCCGCAAGAAGATCAGCGACATCCGCCATACCTTGCCGCCGGGCATCCAGGGGCCGTTCTTCAACGATGAGTTCGGCACCACCTTCGGCAATATCTATGCGCTGACGGGCAAGGGCTTCGACTACGCCGTGCTCAAGGATTACGCCGACCGCATCCAGATCCAGCTGCAGCGGGTCAAGGACGTGGGCAAGGTCGACCTGCTGGGCCTGCAGGACGAGAAGATCTGGATCGAACTGTCCAACGTCAAGCTGGCGACCCTGGGTCTGCCGCTGGCCGCGGTGCAGCAGGCGCTGGAGGAACAGAACGCCGTCTCCACCGCCGGGTTCTTCGAGACCCCCAGCGAGCGGGTGCAATTGCGGGTATCGGGCAATTTCCAGACGGTGGAGCAGATTCGCAATTTCCCGATCCGCATCGCTGACCGCACCTTCCGCATCGGTGATGTGGCGGATGTGCGCCGGGGCTTCAATGATCCACCGGCCCCCCGCATGCGCTTCATGGGCGAGGACGCCATCGGCCTGGCGGTGGCGATGAAGGAGGGCGGCGACATCCTGGTGCTGGGCAAGGCCCTGGAAGGCGAGTTCTCCCGCCTGCAGAACAGCCTGCCGGCAGGGATGGAGCTGCGCAAGGTGTCCGACCAGCCGGCGGCGGTGAAGACCGGGGTCGGCGAGTTCGTGCGGGTGCTGGCCGAGGCGTTGATCATCGTCCTGCTGGTGAGCTTCTTCTCGCTGGGCGTGCGCACCGGGATGGTGGTGGCCCTGGCGATTCCCCTGGTGCTGGCGATGACGTTCGCCACCATGTACTACCTGGGGATCGGCCTGCACAAGATTTCCCTCGGCGCGCTGGTGCTGGCCCTGGGGCTGTTGGTGGACGACGCGATCATCGCGGTGGAGATGATGGCGATCAAGATGGAACAGGGCTTTGACCGGATCAAGGCCGCCAGCTTTGCCTGGACCAGCACCGCTTTCCCCATGCTCACCGGCACCCTGATCACCGCTGCAGGCTTCTTGCCGATTGCCACGGCCCAGTCCGGCACTGGCGAGTACACCCGCTCGATCTTTCAGGTGGTGACCATTGCCCTGGTGGCGTCGTGGATCGCCGCCGTGGTGTTCGTTCCCTACCTGGGGGAGAAGCTCCTTCCGGATCTGGCCAAGATCCATGCCGCCAAGCACGGCGCCGAGTCCAATCCCCATGGCACGCCTTTCTACCAGCGCGTGCGCCGGGTGGTGGGCTGGTGCGTGGAGCGGCGCAAGACCGTGATCGTTCTGACCCTCCTGGCGTTTGTCGGCTCGGTCATGCTGTTCCGCTTCGTTCCGCAGCAGTTCTTCCCGGCCTCGGGACGCCTGGAGCTGATGGTCGACCTGAAGCTGGCGGAGGGCGCGTCCCTGAGCAATACCGCCGACGAGGTCAAGCGCCTGGAGGCGATGCTCAAGGATCACCCGGGCATCGATAACTACGTGGCCTATGTGGGCACCGGTTCGCCGCGTTTCTACCTGCCGCTGGATCAGCAGCTGCCGGCCACCAGCTTTGCCCAGTTCGTGGTGCTGGCCAAGTCCATCGAGGAGCGCGAAAGCCTGCGGGGCTGGCTGATCTCGACCCTCAATGAACAGTTCCCGGCCTTGCGCTCGCGGGTCACGCGGCTGGAAAACGGTCCGCCCGTGGGTTACCCGGTGCAGTTCCGGGTCACCGGCGAGCACATCGAGGAAGTTCGCGCCCTGGCCCGCAAGGTGGCGGCCAAGGTGCGGGAGAACCCCCATGTGGTCAACGTGCATCTGGACTGGGAGGAGCCGAGCAAGGTGGTCTACCTGAACGTCGATCAGGACCGGGCCCGGGCTCTGGGCGTCAGCACCGCCAACCTGTCGAAGTTCCTGCAGAGCTCGCTGATCGGCTCCACCGTCAGCCAGTACCGCGAGGACAACGAGCTGATCGAGATCCTCCTGCGGGGCACCCGGCAGGAACGCACCGAGCTGGCACTGCTGCCGAGCTTGGCGGTGCCCACCGACAACGGCAAGAGCGTGTCGCTGTCCCAGGTGGCGACCCTGGAATACGGCTTTGAGGAAGGGGTGATCTGGCACCGCAACCGCCTGCCCAACGTCACGGTGCGAGCCGATATCTACGGCAAGGAGCAGCCGGCGACCCTGGTGCAGCAGATTCTGCCGACCCTGGAGCCGGTCCGCGCCGAACTGCCGGATGGCTACCTGCTGGAGGTGGGCGGCACCGTCGAGGACTCGACCCGTGGCCAGAACTCGGTGAAGGCTGGCGTGCCGCTGTTCATCGTGGTGGTGCTGACCTTGCTGATGATCCAGCTGCGCAGTTTCTCGCGCACGGCCATGGTGTTTCTCACCGCGCCCCTGGGGCTGATCGGGGTTACCCTGTTCCTGCTGGTGTTCCGCCAGCCGTTCGGCTTCGTGGCGATGCTCGGGACCATTGCCCTGTCGGGGATGATCATGCGCAACTCGGTGATCCTGGTGGATCAGATCGAGCAGGACATCAAGGCCGGGCAGCAGCCCTGGGACGCGATCATCGAAGCCACGGTGCGGCGTTTCCGGCCTATCGTGCTGACGGCCCTGGCGGCGGTGCTGGCGATGATTCCGCTGTCACGCAGCGTGTTCTTCGGGCCGATGGCGGTGGCCATCATGGGCGGGCTGATCGTGGCGACGGCGTTGACCCTGCTGTTCCTGCCGGCCCTTTACGCGGCCTGGTTCCGCGTCAAGAAGTCGTAGGGGCCGGTTTGCTGGCGAACAGGCCCCTGAGGCGGACGCCTGTCCTGGCGACGCCTTCGCTGGCAAGCCAGCTTTTGCGGTGCGGGTGTGATCAAGGGGCGCGCATTGCACCTGGCGTAGGAGCCGGCTTGCCGGCGAACAGGCCCTTGAGGCCGGCGTCTGCCTACAGACGCCTTCGCCAGCCAGCTGGCTCCTACCGCTGAGGGGAAGGTCTTTACAGGGTGCCGAAGACTTTCTTGGCCAGGCTGGTGGCCGCGGCCGCCGGGTTCTGGCGAATGGCTTCTTCCTGCTTGCCGATCATTTCGAACAGGCCATTGAGGGCTTGCTCGGTCACGTAGCTTTCGATGTTGGCGCTCTTGGCATCCAGTACACCCAGGGTCGCGGCCTGGCCGGCGAAGGAGTTGTACTGCTTGGCCAGGCCCACCTGGTCGGTGGCCTGCTTGACGATCGGCAGGAACTTGGCGCGGATCTGCTCGCGGCTGCTCTTGTCCAGGTACTGGGTGGCAGAGTCCTTGCCACCGGCGAGAATGCCCTTGGCGTCCGCCACGGTCATTTTCTTCACCGCATCCACCAGCAGCGCCTGGGCTTGCGGCACTGCCGCCTCGGCGGCCTTGTTCATGCTGGTTTCCAGCTGATCGACCTGATCACCCATGCCGAACTGCTTCATCTTCTTCGCCACTTTGCCCAGGTTGCCCGGCAGTTCGATGCGCACATCGGGGTTGTTGCTGAAACCGCCAGGGGTCCCCAGCTGTTTCACGGCGATCTGCGCGCCCTGGGTCAGGGCGTCCTTGAGGCCGCCGCTGGCGTCACCCTGGGACAGGTCGCTGAGGGACAGGGCCAGGGCGCTGGCGGAGATCAACAGACCAGCGCACAGGCTGGTGAAGCGGAGCGAAGTACGGAGCATGGCGGCTTCCTTGGACAATGAGAGTTAACGTACAGCGTCGACACGGAGTCTCAGCGGCTGGGGATCCTTGCCGTCGAGATTGACCCCGTTGTGTTCGGTGGTGATGAACATCAGCTTGCCGTCCAGCTCGATCCGCGCGCTGACCGCGTAGCGGTGGCCGGGCTTGACCTGGGCCGGGTCGTAGCTGAGGTGGAACGGCAGCGGCACCTGGCCCTTGATCGGACCGCTCTGCTCGGCCAGGACTTGCGCCGGCGCGTCCGCCAGGGATACGTCCTGCAGGCTCACGCTCAGGGTGGCGGCCGGTGGCAGGGCGATGCGCTGCAGGTAGAAGACTTCACCATCGAGGCTGGCCTTGGCCGCAGGCTGCATGGCTTGGCAGGCGCCGAGCAGCGCGGTGGCCGCCAGCAGGGTGAGTTGTTTCATTGGGGATCTCCGTATCGGGGGGCGCCGCAGATCCTGCGGCGCCGATAAGAATCTAGTCGCTTTGCACCGGCGCCGCGAGCTGCTCGGCGGCATCTTCGCTGCGGTGCAGGGCGACCTGACGGATCGACAGGCGAATCTCCGCCGGCAGCACGCGCTTGGCCGCGCCTTCGGCCAGTTCCCCCAGCAGAGGGTGGTAGCTCAGCTTGCCGGCGTCGTCGCGGCGCAACACGCCCTGGTCCAGCAGGGTCTGGATGAAGTGGCGGAACAGGCTCTTGTCGAAGAACTCCGGGGCATTGAGGCCATGCAGGATCGACAGGCGCTGGGCCATGACCGTGCACAGGTCTTCCAGCTCTTCGGCGCTGATGCTGTTCTGGCCGCTGTTGAGCAGCAGGGAAATGGCCATGTAGAAGCGTTGCAGGGTCTGGGCAATGCTCTTGGACAGCAGGGTCAGCAGGACAAAATGCCGCGAGCTGGGGGCCGGACGCAGGTACAGGTCTTTCTCGAAGCGCAGCAGGCCCTGTTCGACAAAGGCCTCCAGCCATTGATCCACCACCGCATCCAGCTCTTCCAGCGACCAGCGAATGAACAGCTCCGCCTGCAGGTAGGGATACAGCGCCCGGGTGTAGCGCAGGATCTGTTCGCGGCTCATGCGCGACGAACTCTGGAAGAAGCTCGCCAGCAGCGCCGGCAGGGCGAAGATGTGCAGCACGTTGTTGCGGTAGTAGGTCATCAGGACGGCGTTCTGCTCGTCCAGGTAGAGGATCTTGCCCAGAGCGTCGCTTTGCTCGGCCAGCAGGTCCATGTCCTTGACGTGCTGGATCAGCGCCCGGCCATCGCCTTCCGGCAACGTGGTGTGGGGCGAGTAGGGCACGCGGCGCAACAGTGCCAGGTACAGGTCCAGGACCCGGGCCATGGCGCGTTCGTCCAGGGCCAGGCGGCTGGTGGAGAGCAGGGCCAGGGCCACCAGATTCACCGGGTTGATCGCCGCGGCTTCATTGAGGTGCTGGGCCACCCGTTCGCCCAGGCGATTAGTGGTTTCGTTGAGCCAGGCCGGGCGGTACTGCGGGCCCAGTTCCTGAGTGCGCCAGTCCGGCTGCTCCTGGTCGAGGAATTGCGCCAGCTTGATCGGCTCGCCGAAGTTCACCGCCACCTGGCCGAAGCGCTGTTTGAGGGCGCCGATGACCTTGAAGATGTCGAAGATCGACTCCTTCTTCTTGCTCGCGCCGCGCAGTTCGCCCAGGTAGGTACGGCCTTCCAGCACTCGCTCGTAGCCGATGTACACCGGCACGAAAACGATCGGCATGCGCGAATTGCGCAGGAAGCTGCGCAGGGTGATGGCCAGCATCCCGGTCTTGGGTTGCAGCATGCGTCCGGTGCGCGAGCGACCGCCTTCGACGAAGTACTCCACCGGGAAACCCTTGGTGAACAGGGTGTGCAGGTATTCGTTGAACACCGAGGTGTACAGCGGGTTGCCCTTGAAGGTGCGGCGCATGAAAAAGGCCCCGCCGCGGCGCAGCAGGCCACCGATCACCGGCATGTTGAGGTTGATCCCGGCGGCGATGTGCGGCGGGGTCAGGCCGTTGCGGAACAGCAGGTAGGAGAGCAACAGGTAGTCGATATGGCTGCGGTGGCAGGGCACGTAGATCACTTCGTGACCCTGGGCGATCTTCTGCACGCCTTCGAGGTGGTTGACCTTGATCCCGTCGTAGATCTTGTTCCAGAACCAGCTGAGTACCACTTCCAGGAAGCGGATCGCGGTGTAGGTGTAGTCCGAGGCGATCTCGTTGCCGTAGCGCAGGGCCTGGGCCTTGGCCTTTTCCGGGGAGATCTTCTCGCGCTCGGCCTCATCCAGAATCGCCTGTTTCACCAGGGGCTGGTTGAGCAGGCCCTTGACCAGGTTGCGCCGGTGGGAAATGTCCGGGCCGATGACCGCCGCCTTGAGGTTGCGAAAGTGCACCCGCAGGATGCGCTGGGCCATGCGCACGGTGCGCTCGTGGCCCTTGTTGTGTTCGATCAGTTCGCGCAGGTTGATCGGCGCGGAGAACTGCACCCGGGTCTTGCGCCCCAGGATCATGATGCTCAGCAGCCGGCGCAGGCGCCCGGTGACCGCCCAGCTGTCGGCGAACAGCAGTTTCCACGGGCTGGACTCGCTGTCCGGAGACTGGCCCCAGAACACGCTGACCGGAATGATCTGCGCATCTTCGGCGGCGTTCTGGGTCAGGGCGCTGACCAGCCGGGTCAGGGTCGGTGGCGCCCCGCGCTTGTCCTGCCGGCCGAGCCAGTCGGGCTCCGGGGTCAGGTAGAAGAAGGCCGCGGGCTCCAGCAGATTGCCCACCGACACCGGCAGTACCGGGCGTGGCAGCCCGGCCTTGGTGCATTCAGTATCGACCACCGCCAGATCAGTCAGGGACGGGTTTTGCAGGACGTAGAACACCGGCCGGCTGCGGTCGAGGTCGAGGGTGAAGGACGACTGGTTGATGGTTTCCGAGCGCACCCAGAGGTACAGCAGGCGGCGCAAGGTGCCAAACACGAGACGGCGGATCGGGGAGCGGGTCATACGGCTTCTGCGTGAGTGAATATGTGGATGAACACAAAACCGAGCACCTGCTCGGGGCCGGTAGTGTGCCGGATTCGTCGAAAATCGGCAAAAAAGCGCCGAAACAAGATTGAGTTGAGAGTTTTTACGCCTGTCATATACTCGGCCGACTCTCCAGCGGCCGTGTTGCCTCCTGTCATAGAGAGGCAGGTCGAGGGAAAGTTCTCAAGGCTGGGTGGCAGTGCATCCGGCCAATAATAAAAAAATGAGGTATGGATTCATGACTACTCGTGAGACCGGCAATGTGAAGTGGTTCAACGACGCCAAGGGCTACGGCTTTATTCAGCGGGAAGGTGGGGCGGACGTGTTTGTCCACTATCGGGCGATCCGTGGCGAAGGCCACCGCTCCCTGACCGAAGGCCAGCAGGTGGAGTACGCCGTGGTTGAAGGCCAGAAAGGTCTGCAGGCCGAAGACGTCGTCGGCCTGTAACCAACCTTGTAGGAGCTGGCTTGCCAGCGAAGGCGCCCGTCTATCGAACGCAAGTCTTGACGGCCTCTTCGCCGGCAAGCCGGCTCCTACCGGATCGTCAGGCGGTGCGCCAGGTAATCTCTTCTTCACCGTCGGCGCTGATGCGAATCCAGCGATCGGCGGACTCTTCACCTTCTTCCTCGACCCAGCTGCCCGGTGCGCAGCGCACTTCCACGTTCAAGGCGGCAAAGGCGGCGCGGGCGCAGGCGATGTCGTCATCCCACGGGGTCTGGTCGCTTTCCAGGTACAGGCTGTTCCACTTGCCCACCGCTTTGGGCAGCCAGGTCACGGGTACCGAGCCTGCGGTGCATTTGTAGGTCTGGCCCTTTTGCACCCAGTCGCTGCAAGGGCCGAGCACGGCGCCGAGCCAGGCGGCGATGGCCTTGTAGTCGACGTCGGCGTCTTTCAGGTAAATCTCGATATCGGGCTGGCGCATGGATGTCCTCATTGCCGGTCTGAAAAATCCATTCGCGGATTTCTTCGACCCCGGGCCGATGCCCGAAGTCGTGGGTTCTAGTGGGGGTTATTGCAGCACGAAGTAATCGTAGCGCATCGACACGCTGACCTCGAAAGGCTCGGTTTGCTCGATCACCGCGGCCCGGCGTTCGGCGCTGGCGCGCCAGCCGTGAGGGGTCATGGCCAGCAGGTTGGCGCGATCTTCCGGGCGCTCCAGGCGCAGCTTGAACTCCAGGGTTTCGCTGTGGGCCTGGGTCATGCCCTCAGGCACCAGGGCCAGGTGCTTGTCGTCGGTGTACTCGCGCACTTCGTCGTACAGGCGCTCGCGCAGCTCCATCAGGTGGCCGCTGGTCGGGCCGACTTTCATCAGGCCGCCGCCGGGACTCAACAGGCGCTTGGCCTCCAGCCAGTCCAGGGGGCTGAAGACGCTGGCGAGAAACTGGCAGCTGGCATCGGCCAGGGGGATGCGCGCCATGCTGGCGACCATCCAGGTCAGTTGCGGCGCGCGGCGGCAGGCGCGTTTCACCGCTTCCCGGGAAATATCCAGTGCGTAGCCGTCGGCACCGGGCAGGGCCTCGGCCAGCTGCGCGGTGTAGTAACCCTCGCCACAGCCGATGTCGACCCAGCGCTGGGGCGCGCGTTCGGCCGCCAGCTCGGCCAGGCGCCGGGCCACCGGGGCGTAGTGCCCGGCGTTGAGGAAGTCGCGGCGGGCCTCGACCATGGCCTGGTTGTCGCCCGGGTCACGGCTGTTCTTGTGCTGCACCGGCAGCAGGTTCAGGTAGCCCTGGCGTGCGCGGTCGAAGCGATGCCCGGCCGGGCAGACCACGCCGTTGTCCACGGCATTCAGCGGGGCGCTGCAAAGAGGACAGGCCAGCATCAGGCAAGCAACTTGACGAGCGTCTGGTAGTAGATCTCGGTCAGCACATCCAGGTCGCTGGCCAGGATCCGCTCGTTGACCTGGTGGATCGTGGCGTTGACCGGGCCCAACTCCACCACCTGGGTGCCCAGGGTGGCGATGAAACGCCCGTCGGACGTACCGCCGCTGGTGGACGCCTTGGTTTCGCGGCCGGTGACCTGCTTGATGCTGGCCGAAACCGCGTCCAGCAGGGCGCCGGGCTCGGTGAGGAACGGCAGCCCGGACAGGGCCCAGTCCACGTGCCAGTCCAGGCCGTGCTTGTCGAGGATCGCGGCAACTCGTTGCTGCAGGCCTTCCACGGTGGATTCGGTGGAGAAGCGGAAGTTGAACACCGCCACCAGATCACCGGGGATCACGTTGGTGGCGCCGGTGCCGGAATTGAGGTTGGAGATCTGGAAGCTGGTGGGCGGGAAGAAGGCATTGCCGTCGTCCCAGTGCTCGGCCGCCAGTTCCGCCAGGGCCGGCGCCGCCAGGTGGATCGGGTTCTTCGCCAGGTGCGGGTAGGCCACATGGCCCTGTACCCCGCGCACCGTGAGCTTGGCGCCGAGGGAGCCGCGGCGGCCGTTCTTGACCACGTCGCCCACCAGGCTGGTGCTCGAAGGCTCGCCGACGATGCACCAGTCCAGACGCTCCTTGCGCGCCGCCAGGCGTTCCACCACGGCCTTGGTGCCGTGGTGCGCCGGACCTTCTTCGTCGCTGGTGATGAGGAAGGCCACCGAGCCCTTGTGGTCCGGGTAGTCGGCGACAAAGCGCTCGGCGGCCACCAGCATGGCCGCCAGGCTGCCTTTCATGTCCGCCGCGCCACGGCCGCAGAGCATGCCGTGTTCATCGATCAGGGCTTCGAACGGGTCGTTCTGCCAGGCCTGGACCGGGCCGGTGGGCACCACGTCGGTGTGCCCGGCAAAGCACAGCACCGGGCCTTCATGCTGGCCATGGGTGGCCCAGAAGTTGTCCACGTCCTCGATGCGCATTGGTTCCAGCTTGAAGCCGGCATCGCCCAGGCGCTGCATCATCAGCTTCTGGCAATCGGCGTCGACCGGCGTCACCGAGGGGCGACGGATCAGATCACAGGCAAGTTGCAGGGTCGGCGAAAGCTCGGCGTGGGCCGTCATGGGGAACTCCGGTGCAAGGCAAGATCAGGCGCGGCTCTTTTCTTGTTGTAGGAGCGAGCGTGCTCGCGATGGACTCAAGAGCGGCGCAGAGCATCAGGTGCTGGCGTCATTCTTGACCTCTATCGCGAGCACGCTCGCTCCTACAGGGAGAGCTGCGGGGCTAGGCGCGCAAAATGGCGGATATCTTAAAGCAAAACGGCGGCCTGAGGCCGCCGTTTAGTACTTTGCGTCGATTTAGGCGGCTGGAGCCGGCTCGGGGTGTTCCGCCGGTTTTGGCAACGACGAAAGGAAGGCCATGACCAGCGCCGCCACATAGGGCAGCGACTGCACCAGGAGCATGGTCACCCAGAAGCGCATGTCGTTGCTCGGCAGGCCCTGCACCAGGAAGATCCCCAGCGCCGCGCCCCACAACAGCAGCATGATGAACAGCTCTTCCCGGGCTTCCGAGATCGCTACCCAGAAGCCGTGGTTGTCGGCGTTCTTCGGCGTGCGGAAGAACGGGATGCTGCTGGTGAAGAAGCCGTACAGCACCGCCTTGGCGATGGTGTGGGACAACGCCAGGCCGGCCAGGGCCGCGCAGAACGCGTCCTTGAGGTTGACCCCCACCGCCCGACGGTAGAGGAAGATGATCTTGCCGACCTTGAACACGAACAGCGCCAGCGGCGGGATGGCGAAGATCAGCAGCGGCGGGTCGACCCGTTGCGGCACGATGATCATCGCCGCCGACCACAGCAGGGCGCCGACGGTGAAGAAGATGTTCATGCCATCGGCCACCCACGGCAGCCAGCCCGCGAGGAAGTGGTAGCGCTGGCCACGGGTCAGCTCGGTGTCCTTGCCGCGCAGCAGGCTGGCGGTGTGGCGCTTGATGATCTGGATCGCGCCATAGGCCCAGCGGAAGCGCTGCTTCTTGAAGTCGATGAAGGTGTCGGGCATCAGGCCCTTGCCGTAGCTTTCGTGGTGGTAGGCCGCCGACAGGCCTTTCTCGAACACCCGCAGGCCCAGCTCGGCGTCTTCGCAGATGCACCAGTCGGCCCAGCCCAATTCTTCCAGCACCGAGCGCCGGGTCATGGTCATGGTGCCGTGCTGGATGATCGCGTCGCGGTCGTTGCGGGTGACCATGCCGATATGGAAGAAGCCCTTGTATTCCGCGTAGCAGAGCTTCTTGAAGGTGCTTTCGTTCTGGTCGCGGTAGTCCTGGGGCGACTGCACGATGGCGATCTTCGGATCGGCGAAGTGCGGCACCATGTGCTTGAGCCAGTTGCGGTCGACGCAGTAGTCGGAGTCGATCACCGCGATCACTTCGGCATCCTTGGCGGTGTGCGGCAGCAGGTAGTTCAGCGCGCCGCCCTTGAAGCCGGCCAAGGGCGCGACGTGGAAGAACTTGAAGCGCGGCCCTAAGGTTTCGCAATAGGCCTGCACCGGCTCCCAGACCGCCGGGTCCTTGGTGTTGTTGTCGATGATCAGGACTTCGAAGTCCGGGTAATCGAGGTTGGCCAGGGCATTGAGGGTCTGTTTGACCATCTCCGGCGGCTCGTTGTAGCAAGGCACGTGGATCGAGACTTTCGGCCGGTAGTTGGAGTCGCCTTCCACCGGCAGGAACTCGCGCCGGCGCTTGTGGATCCACACCGCCTCGGCCAGCTCATGGGCCTCGGTCAGCAGCACGATGAACACCCCCAGCGCACCGAGCGCGAGCAAAAAGCCCACGGTCAGGCTGAACCAGGTGCTGTATTGCTGGCTGTAGTCGTAGCCGATCCACACCAGCACCGAACCGCAGAGAAACGCGATGAAGGTCAGGAAGGTCCGGCCACGCTGGCGCAGGGCCGAGCCGTCGATCATCAGCAGGGTCAGCGACAGCAGCGCCAGCACCACCGAACCGATGGCCAGCACCCGCCATTGCGGGATCGCCACCACCGGGCCTTCGAAGTTGAATTTCTGTTGGCGCGCGGCGTTGAACACGCCCCAGTAGGCGCCCACCGAACCTTCGTCGCTGGCCTTCCACGGCTGGTCGAAGGCTTCGATGACAAAGTAGTTGTAGCCCTGGCGGTTGAGCTTGTTGACCAGGGTCCGCAGGTAGATCGCCTGGTCCGCCGGACTGGCGTCGGCGCCACCGCGCATACGGCCGTTGCTCGGCCAGCCCACTTCGGACAGCAGCAGCGGTTTTTTCGGGAACATCTTCTTCAGGTCCCGGGCGCGGTCGAGGACGAACTGCCCGGCCTTGTCCATCGGGATGAACTCCCAGTAGGGCAGGATGTGCGCGGCGATCAGGTCGACGTGCTTGGCCAGCTCCGGGTGCTCTTCCCAGACGTGCCACTGTTCCGAGGTGGTGACCGGGACTTTCACCGCGGCGCGGACCCGGTCGAGAAGCACCGACAACTGGTCGGCGGTGATTTCCTTGCGGAAGATCGCTTCGTTACCCACCACCACCCGCACCACGCTGCGCGAGCTGTTGGCCAGTTCGATGGCGCGCATGATTTCCCGCTCGTTGCGCTCCAGGTCCGGGCTGATCCAGATGCCCAGGGTCACGCGCAGGCCGAACTCTTCCGCCAGCTTGGGAATATCCTGCAGGCTGCCGTCCACCGAATAGGTACGGATGTTGTCCGTCAGTTTGCTCATGATCTCCAGGTCGCGACGCATTTCATCGTCGGACGGGTACTGGTCCTTCTGCGGGAACTGGCCCTGCTGGAAAGGCGAGTAGGAAAAACCGGAGATCTGTTCCGGCCAGTCGGGGGCCGAGACCGGGCGATTGATCAACGCCCAGAAGCCGGTAAAGAGCGCGGCAATGGCCAGCACTATCACCAGGTTGAGTCCAAATTTACGCGATGACATAGCTATTTCGGGTTCCAAAAGGTGTGGAACGAGGGAAGGGTTGGCAGGCGCCAAACGGCGGGCATCCTACACCGGCCCTCAACTGAGCGTACAGCGCACAGAGGAAAGCCAGACCTTGGGCACTGGAATTGCGTTTAAGTTCTTTACTTGTAGCTGGCGGCTTAAAACTTGTCGCTTCCGCACCCTATAATGCGCGCCGGTTTTTTAGGTGATGGTCATGAGTACAGAAGATCCACGGTTTGCCGGCGTCGCCCGTTTGTATGGCATTGAAGGCCTGGAGCGGTTGCGGGCGGCCCATGTGGCGATCGTCGGTGTCGGCGGGGTCGGCTCCTGGGCGGCGGAAGCCATCGCCCGTTGCGGGGTAGGCGAGATCTCGCTGTTCGACCTCGACGATGTCTGCGTCAGCAACAGCAACCGTCAGTTGCACGCCCTGGACAGCACCGTGGGCAAGCCCAAGGTCGAGGTCATGGCCGAGCGCTTGCGCGGCATCAACCCGGATTGCCGCGTGCACGCGGTGGCGGACTTCGTCACCCGCGAAACCATGGCTGAATACATCACCCCGAACATCGACTGTGTGATCGACTGCATCGACAGCGTCAATGCCAAGGCGGCGCTGATCGCCTGGTGCAAGCGGCGCAAGATCCAGATCATCACCACCGGCGGCGCCGGCGGGCAGATCGATCCGACGCTGATCCAGGTCTGCGACCTGAACCGCACCTTCAATGACCCGCTGGCCTCCAAGGTGCGTTCCACGTTGCGCCGCGATTATGGCTTCTCGCGCACCGTGACCCGGCATTACAGCGTGCCCTGCGTGTTTTCCACCGAGCAGCTGCGCTACCCGAAGCCGGACGGCAGCATCTGCCTGCAGAAGAGCTTTGTCGGCGATGGTGTCAAGCTCGACTGCGCCGGCGGTTTTGGCGCGGTGATGATGGTCACCGCGACCTTTGGCATGGTGGCGGCGACCAAGGCGGTGGACAAGATTGTTGCCGGCGTGCGCCGCCCGTCCGAACGCAGCAAGCCCAGCGCATAAGGCCGGCTTGCACGGACGCTGGCTGTTGTAGGAGCTGGCTTGCCAGCGAAAGGGACCCAGAGGGCGATGCTCGGCTTGAGGCCCTGTTCGCCGGCAAGCCGGCTCCTACGGTAGGGCGCAGAGGGTGCTCCTATAGAGCCAGTTCGCCCATGCGCTGCAGCACCGCGTTCAGGCCATTGCTGCGCGACGGCGAAAGCTGGCGCGACAGGCCCAACTGGTTGAACCAGTCCGCCAGGTCCACTTCCCGCAACTGCTGCGCCGTCAGGCCGTTGACCCGGGCCAGCAGCAAGGCCACCAGGCCGCGAATCAGCCGTGCGTCGCTGGCGGCGGCAAACTGCCAATGACCATTTTCCAGGGCCGCCACCAGCCAGACCTGGCTTTCACAGCCATGGACTCGATTGGCGTCGACCTTGTCGTCCTCGCTCAGGGCCGGCAGGCGCTCGCCCCATTGCATCAGCAGGCGCGCCCGCTGTTCCCAGCCGGCAGCGCCCTGGAACACTTCCAGGGCGGCGACAGCATCCGCCGGCAGGCTCATCGCAGCAACTCCAGGGCCTGATCCAGGGCCTCGAAGAAGCGCTCCAGATCCTCGGAGTCGTTGTACAGCGCCAGGGACACGCGGATCGCTCCGGCCAGCCCCAGGCTCTGCATCAGCGGCATGGCGCAGTGATGCCCGGCGCGCACGGCAATGCCTTGTTCGGTCAGCAGGTGGGCCAGATCGGCGTTGTGCACGCCGTCGACGACGAAGCTGGCCAGGGCCACTTGCGGCGCGCCCAACAGGCGGATGCCCTTGCGCGCTTGCAGGCCGTGCAGCAGGTAGGCGTGCAGCGCCGCTTCATGGGCGCTCACGGCCTGTTGATCCAGGCCGGCGAGGTAATCCAGGGTCGCGCCCAGGCCGATGACCCCGGCAATCGGCGGGGTGCCGGCCTCGAAGCCCAGGGGGGCGGGGCGGAAGCTGGCGTGATGGTAGTCGGCGTTCTGGACCATTTCGCCGCCGAACTGCCAGTGGCGCAGCCCCTTGAGTGCCTCGTGGCGGCCAAATAGCACGCCGACCCCGTCCGGGCCGTAGAGCTTGTGGCTGGAGAACACATAGAAGTCGCAGCCCAGGGCCTGCACGTCATGACGGCCATGGACCACACCCTGGGCGCCGTCGATCACGGTCGGTGCACCCTGGGCCTTGGCCATGGCCAGCAGTGGGCTCAAGGGCTGCCAGGCACCGAGCACGTTGGACAGCTGGCTCAGCGCCAGCAGCCGGGTTCTCGGGCCGATCAGCTGGCTGGCCGCTTCGATATCGAGCAAGCCGTCGGCATCCAGCGGCAGGACGATCAGCTTGAGTTGACGCCGGGCGGCCAGTTGCTGCCAGGGCAGCAGGTTGGCGTGGTGCTCCAGGGCGCTGATGACGATTTCATCGCCCGGGGAAAATTGGTGCTCCAGGCCATAGGCCAGGAGATTCAGCGCGGAGGTCGCGCCGTGGGTGAAGACGATCTGCCCGCTGTCACCGGCATTCAGCCACTGGCCGACCTTGCTGCGGCTGTCCTCGAAGGCCTGGGTGGCGTGGGCGCCGGGCAGGTGTTGCGCGCGATGCACATTGGCCGCGCCATTGGCGTAGTAGTGGGCCAGGGCGTCCAGCAGGGCTTGGGGCTTTTGCGTGGTGGCGGCGTTGTCCAGGTAGGTCTGGTCCTGGCGTTGCAGGGCGGCGATGGCCGGGAAGTCGGCGCGCCAGGGGGAGGGTACAAGCATGGTGGCAGAACTCGTTTGAACAGGCCGGGCGCCGATGATAAGCGCCCGGCCTGTTCCAGTGAAACCGAATCGCTGCTTCGGCTCTGCAGGAAAACTGCCTGCGCTTCGACCATGCGGCGCGCTGGGCGCCTTCGGCGTTACGCAGAAGCAGGCTCGGAATGCTCATGTAGGTCCCTACACTGCGCTTCCTCGCCTGCTTTTGCCTTGCCTGATCTTTGCTCGGCGAGTTTTCCTACAGGCCTAGTTGTGAGCGTGTAGCGCTTCGTTGAGCTCGATGGCCGACTTGTGGGTCTTGCACTCCACGGCGCCGGTTTCCGAGTTGCGACGGAACAGCAGGTCCGGCTGGCCGGCCAGTTCACGGGCCTTGAGCACCTTGACCAGCTGGTTGTTCTCGTCCAGCAGCGCCACCTTGGTGCCGGCGGTCACGTACAGGCCCGATTCCACGGTGTTGCGGTCACCCAATGGGATACCGATACCGGCGTTGGCGCCGATCAGGCAGCCTTCGCCGACCTTGATTACGATGTTGCCGCCACCCGACAGGGTGCCCATGGTGGAGCAGCCGCCGCCCAGGTCCGAACCCTTGCCGACGAACACGCCCGCCGATACACGGCCTTCGATCATGCCCGGGCCTTCGGTGCCAGCGTTGAAGTTGACGAAACCTTCGTGCATCACGGTGGTGCCTTCGCCGATGTAGGCGCCCAGGCGGATCCGCGCGCTGTCGGCGATACGCACGCCGCTCGGCACCACGTAGTCGGTCATCTTCGGGAACTTGTCCACCGAGAACACTTCCAGCAGTTCGCCGCGCAGGCGGGCTTCCAGTTGACGCTCGGCCAGCTCGCCCAGATCGATCGCGCCCTGGCTGGTCCAGGCCACGTTCGGCAGCAGCGGGAACACCCCGGCCAGGCTCAGGCCGTGCGGCTTGACCAGGCGGTGGGACAGCAGGTGCAGCTTGAGGTAGGCCTCAGGCGTGGAGGTCAGTTGAGCGTCTTCGGCCAGCAGGGTGGCGACCAGCGGCTTGTGGCTTTCGGCCAGGCGGGTCAGCAGGGCGGCCTGGGTGGCGTCGATGCTCTTCAGTGCGTCGGCCATTTGCGCGGCCTGGGCGGTGGTGAAGGTGATGGCCTGGTTGCCTTCGCTGTAGCCGAGGATCGGTGCGACAGCGGCAACGATTTCGGCGGCAGGATTGAGCAATGGCGATGCGTAGAACACTTCCAGCCAGGCGCCTTGACGATTTTGGGTGCCGACACCGAATGCCAGGCTGAACAGGGTAGTGGACATGCAGTTACCTCTTGCGAAATAGAGTGAGCAGGCTTACTTGAGCGCCGCTGCGTAAAGGTCTGGCTTGAAGCCAATCAGGGTCTTGTCTCCGAGATCGAGCACCGGGCGCTTGATCATCGAGGGTTGCGCGAGCATCAGTTCAACGGCTTTCGCCTGGTCGAGATCGGCTTTGCTTTCGTCATCGAGTTTGCGAAAGGTCGTGCCTGCGCGGTTCAACACCACCTGCCAACCGTGCTCGTCGCACCATTGGTTCAGGTGCTCACGGTCAATGCCGGAGGTTTTGTAATCGTGGAAGTCATAGCTGACAGCGTGTTCATCGAGCCAGGTGCGCGCCTTTTTCATGGTGTCACAGGCTTTGATGCCGAAAAGGTGCAAGGTTTTGCTTGAAGCGGTCAAGGAATTGCCCCCTTTGGATATGCTGGAGATCAAAGGTCACGGATTATGCCACGACCGCAGCGCTTCGGCGTCGGCCTGAAATCGGCTTTGTCGCAGGTTGTTGCGTGGCAGGGCGTGGGGCTTGCGACTTATGTGCAGCGGTCAGCAGCAAGTTTAAGCGGCTAATATGGCACTTCGTCGGCGATTCTCGGCAGAGGTCGGTACGATTTTTCTTGTTGAGTCATGGATTTTCGCTTTATGCAGACTGCCTATACCGTCCTCATCCTGCTGATGCTGGTGAGCCTGTCGCGGCTGGTGGGCCGGGTGATTCCATTGCCCTTGCCCCTGGTACAGATTATCGCCGGGGCCTTGCTGGCCTGGCCGACCCTGGGTTTGCACGTGGCCCTGGACCCTGAGCTGTTCCTCTTCCTGTTCCTGCCACCGCTGCTGTTTTCCGATGGCTGGCGCATGCCCAAGCGTGAATTCTGGCGTTTGCGGGGGCCGATCCTGACCCTGGCGGTGGGTTTGGTGCTGTTTACCGTGGTCGGGGCCGGGTACTTCATTCACTGGCTGCTGCCGACCATTCCTCTGCCGGTGGCTTTTGCCCTGGCCGCGGTGCTGTCGCCCACCGACGCCGTGGCGGTGTCGGCGATTTCCCAGAACCGTCTGCCGACCCCGCTGATGCACATGCTCCAGGGCGAGGCCTTGATGAACGACGCCTCGGGCCTGGTGACCTTCAAGTTCGCCCTGGTGGCGGCCGTGACCGGGGTGTTTTCCCTGGCCAATGCCAGCCTGACCTTTGTCCTGGTGGCGGTGGGTGGGCTGGCAGTCGGCGTGGCCCTGAGCTGGTTGGTCGGGCGCCTGCGGGCCTGGATGATCGCCCGCGGCTGGGACGACCCGGCGACCCATGTGGTGTTAATGCTGCTGTTGCCGTTCGCCGCTTATGTGCTGGCCGAGCGCCTGGGGGCCTCGGGCATCCTTTCCGCCGTGGCGGCGGGGATGATGCAGAGCTGGCTCGACCTGCTGCCGCGCCAGACCAGCACCCGACTGCTCAATCGCAGTGTCTGGTCGCTGCTGGAGTTTGCCTTCAACGGGTTGATTTTCCTGCTCTTGGGACTGCAACTGCCGGACATCATCAAGGCCGTGGTCAGTCATGAAACCTCACTCTGGCCGACCCTGTTCTATCGCTGCCTGGATGTGCTGGCGATTTTCCTGGTGCTGTTGGTATTGCGCTTTATCTGGGTGCAGAGCATCTGGCGCCTGTCCGGGCTGCTGCGGCGCTGGCGTGGCAAGGGCGAACTGACCCTGGTGCCCACCGCGCGTTCCTGCTGGCTGCTTACCGTGGGCGGGGTGCGCGGGGCGGTGACCCTGGCGGGCGTGATGTCGGTGCCGCTATTGCTCGGTGCTGGCGAAGCCTTTCCCGAGCGCGACCTGCTGATCTTCATTGCCGCCGGGGTGATCCTGCTGTCCCTGGTGGCGGCCTGCATCGCCTTGCCGCTGCTGTTGCGCGGCATTGTCAAAAGCCCTGACGACAAACGCCGCGGCGAAGTTCGCGATGCCTGGCGCAAGACCGCCGAGGCGGCCATCCATGCCCTGGAAGCCGAGGAAGTGGCCGAAACCAGTGAGGTTCCGGATGCGGCCCAAGCGGCGCTGGCCACCGAGCTCAAGGGGCGCTTGATGGCCGAGTACCGGCATCAGTTGGAGGTCTACAACGACTCCGCCGAGGCCCAGGCCCTGGCGTTGCAGATGGACTTGCTGGAGCGCCGCCTGCGGCTCAAGGCCCTGCGCGCGCAACGCCTGGAGCTGTACCGCCTGAGTCGGCATCACCAGATTGGTGACGACGTACTGCGTGAGGTGTTGGCGGACCTGGATTTGAGCGAGGCGAATCTGGGGGTGGTGAAGTGAACGAATGAAGCTTTCGTCGGCAAGCCGACTCCTACAGAGAGGGTGTAGGAGCCGGCTTGCCGACGAAGGGCCTCACGCGCGACGCAACACGAAATCGCGAATCCGTTCCGCGGCTTCCACACACTCCGCCAGCGGCGCGACCAGCGCCATGCGCACACGTCCGGCACCGGGGTTGGTGCCGTCCACATCCCGCGACAGATAAGAGCCCGGAACCACGGTCACGTGCTCCTGCTCGAACAGGTCGCGGCAGAAGGCGGCGTCATCCCCGGCCACGTTGGGCCACAGGTAGAAGCTGCCATCCGGGCGCTGCACGTCCATTACCGGCGCGAGGATCGCCAGCACCGCGTCGAACTTCTCGCGGTACAGGGCGCGGTTGGCGCGCACGTGCACTTCGTCGTTCCAGGCGGCGACGCTGGCCAGTTGGGTCTGCACCGGCATGGCGCAGCCGTGGTAGGTGCGGTACAGCAGGAAGCCCTTGAGGATCTCGGCGTCGCCGGCCACGAAGCCGGAGCGCAGGCCCGGCAGGTTGGAGCGCTTGGACAGGCTGTGGAACACCACGCAACGCTTGAAGTCCTTGCGGCCCAGTTCGACGCAGGCGCTGAGCAGGCCCGGCGGCGGGGTCTGTTCGTCGAAGTACAGCTCGCTGTAGCACTCGTCGGCGGCGATCACGAAGTCGTGTTCGTCGGCCAGGGCGATCAGCTTTTTCAGGGTGTCCAGCGGAATCAGTGCGCCGGTGGGGTTGCCCGGGGAGCACAGGAAGAGGATCTGGCAGCGCTGCCAGATCTCGGCCGGTACGGCGTCGAAATCCGGGTTGAAGCCGTTTTCGTCCAGGCACGGCAGGTAGTGCGGCTTGGCTCCGGCGAGGAAGGCTGCGCCTTCGTAGATCTGATAGAACGGGTTGGGGCTGACCACCAGGGCGTCGTCGCCGCGGTTGACCACGGTCTGGGTGAAGGCGAACAGGGCTTCGCGGGTGCCGTTGACCGGCAACACGTTGCGCGCCGGGTCGATCCAGCCGCTTGGCACGCCAAAGCGTCGCTCGCACCAGCCGCCGATGGCTTCACGCAGGGCCGGGATGCCCAGGGTCGTGGGGTAGACCGCCATCTGATCGAGGTTGCTGGCCAGGGCTTCGGCGACAAAACTCGGCGAGCGGTGCTTGGGCTCGCCGATGGACAGGGCGATGGGGCGCTTGTCCGGGTTGGGCGTCACGGTGCCGAGCAGGGCCCGCAGCTTTTCGAACGGGTAGGGCTGCAACTGGTTCAGAGCGTTGTTCATCGGTGCGTTTTCTCACTCAAAGCGGCGGTTCGGACCCTTCAGATGCTCAAGCGGGTCGTTTCGAGAGTCGGTTCGTGGCTGACACTCAACTGTTCGACGATCGCATCCTGCAAGCGGCTGCACAGCTGGGGGTCGGAAAGGGGCTGGTTGTGCGCATCGGTAATGAAGAACACGTCTTCCACGCGCTCGCCCAGGGTGGCGATCTTGGCATTCTGCAGCGACAGGTCGAACTCCAGGAAGATCTTGCCGATCCGCGCCAGCAGGCCCGGACGATCCGGGGCACTGAGCTCGAGCACGGTCACCGGGCGCTGGGCGTCGTTGTGGATGGTCACCTCGGGCTCGAAGGCAAAGTGCTTGAGCTGTCGCGGCACCCGGCGCTGGATGATGGTCGGGTAGTCGTCGGGGTTGCGCAGGGCGTCGGTCAGGCCTTTGCGGATCTGCTCGACCCGTTGCGGGTTGTTGCCGATGGACTCGCCGTCGTTGTCCAGGACGATGTAGGTGTCGAGGGTGAACTGGCTGCTGGAGGTGATGATGCGCGCGTCATGGATGTTCAGGTTGAGCTGGTCCATGGCGGCCACGGTCACCGCGAAGAAGTCATGCTGGTCCGGGGCGTAGATGAAGATCTGGGTGCCGCCTTCGAACTCGCGCTGGGTGATTTCCTTGATCAGCACCAGTGGCCCGCCGTCGGCCGGCTGCTGGAGGATTGCATCGCTGTGCCAGGCCACATCGCCGGCGGTGTGGCGCAGGAAGTAGTCGTCTCCCAGTTGCGACCAGAGTTGCTCGACTTCGTCCGGGTCGGTGCCGTTGCGCACCAGGATGTCCAGGGCGGCGCTCTGGGTCTGGCGGATCTGCTCTTCGCGGTCCACCGGGTTTTCCAGGCCGCGGCGCAGGGCACGCTTGGTTTCGGTGTAGAGCTGGCGCAACAGGCTGGCGCGCCAGGAGTTCCACAGGGTCGGGTTGGTGGCGTAGATGTCGGCGACCGTCAGCACGTAGAGGTAGTCGAGGCGGGTTTGGTCGACCACGGTCTGGGCGAAGTCGTGGATCACCTGCGGGTCGGACAGGTCCTTGCGCTGGGCGGTGGTGGACATCACCAGGTGGTTCTGCACCAGCCAGACGATCAGCCGGGTGTCCCACAGAGGCAGTTGATGGCGCACGCAGAAGGCCTCGGCATCCACCGCGCCGATCTCCGAGTGGTCGCCGTGGCGGCCCTTGCCGATGTCGTGGTAGAGGCCGGCCAGGTAGATCAGCTCGGGCTTGGGCAGCTTGCCCATGAGCTTGCTGGCCAGGGGGAATTTCTCGGAGATCGGCGTGTACTGCATTTTGCGCAGGTGCTTGATCAGATTCAGCGTGTGAGCGTCTACGGTATAGATGTGGAACAGGTCGTGCTGCATCTGTCCGACGATGAAGCCGAACTCCGGCAGGTAGCGCCCGAGGATGCCGTAGCGGTTCATCCGCCGCAGGTTCCTATGAATCCCGATCTCGCACTTGAACAGCTCGATAAACAGGCTGGTGTTGCGGATGTCGTGACGGAAGTCGTCGTCGATCAGGTGCCGGTGCTCACGCAGCAGACGGATGGTGTCGGCGCGCACGCCCTTGATCTCCGGGTGCTGGGCCATCAGCACGAAGATTTCCAGCATGGCGAACGGCGTGCGTTTGAACACGTTGTCGTTGATCGCCTCGATGTAGCCGTCGTGCAGTTGGAAGCGCGCGTTGATCGGCTGTGGCGGGGCTTCGTCCTCGGGGGCGAGGATCACCTCTTCGAAGTGCTGGATGATCAGGTCGCTCAACTGGGCGATGCTCATCACCACCCGGTAGTACTGCTGCATGAAGCTTTCAATCGACTGCTTGACGTCTTCACCGCTGAAACCCAGCAGCTCGGCGATGGAGCGTTGGTGATCCAGCAGCAGACGGTCTTCGGCGCGACCGGCGAGCATGTGCAGGGCGTAGCGGACCTTCCACAGGAACTCCTGGGAGGAGGCCAGCAGGGCGTTTTCGCTTTCCACCAGGAAGCCTTCGCCGGCCAGGGCTCGCAGGTTCAGGGTGCCGTACTGGCGGCGGGCGACCCAGAGAATGGTCTGGATATCCCGCAGGCCGCCGGGGGAGCCTTTGACGTTGGGCTCCAGGTTGTATTCGGTGTCGTTGTACTTGTGGTGGCGGGCCTTCTGTTCGGCGCGCTTGGCCAGGAAGAAGTCCTTGCTCGGCCACATGTGCGCGGTGCTGGTGACGTCCAGCATGCGCTGGCGCAGGTGCTCGGGGCCAGCGATGGTGCGGCTTTCCATTAGGTTGGTGATCACCGTCAGGTCGGCCCGGGCCTCCTCGGCGCACTCGTCCACCGAACGCACGCTTTGCCCGACTTCCAGGCCGATGTCCCAGAGCAGGGTGAGGAAACGTTCGATGGAGTCGCGAAAGATCTCGTGATCGGCGCTGTCCAGGAGGATCAGCAGATCAATGTCGGAATAGGGGTGAAGCTCGCCGCGGCCGTAGCCGCCGACCGCCACCAGGGCGATGTCGGCCTCTTTACTCCAGGTGAACTGGTCCCAGGCCTTTTGCAGGATGTTATCGATGAACCAGGCGCGATCCTCGATCAGCCGGCGGATTTCCCGTCCGCTGCGAAAGCGGTTGTCGAGCACTTCCCGTGCCTGGCGGATGGCTTTCTTGAAGGCGGCGATGGGGCTGGCCTTCAGTGCCAGTTCCGCCTGGAACTGGCCACGGTCGAAGAGTTCGGGATCCACCTGCGGCATCGATTGGCTTTCCTTTCTATCTATTAGGTCGGGACGCGGCGTTGTGGGTCAGGCAGATACCCGGGGGATGGTGTCATCGCTGCGCAGGGTGAAGATCTCGTAGCCGGTCTCGGTGACCAGCAGGGTGTGTTCCCACTGTGCCGAGAGCTTGCGGTCCTTGGTGATGGCGGTCCAGCCATCGCCCAGTACCTTGGTGTCGGCCTTGCCCTGGTTGATCATCGGCTCGATGGTGAAGGTCATGCCGGCCTTGAGTTCCATGCCGGTGCCGGCGCGGCCGTAGTGCAGGATCTGCGGCTCTTCGTGGAACACCTTGCCGATGCCGTGGCCGCAGAATTCGCGGACGACCGAGAAGCCGTTCTTTTCCGCGTGCTTCTGGATCACTTCGCCGATGTCGCCCAGGCGGCAGCCCGGCTTCACCAGTTCGATGGCCTTGTACATGCACTCCTGGGTCACCTGCGACAGGCGCTCGGCCCAGACCGGCACGTTGCCGACGTGGAACATGCGGCTGGTGTCGCCGTGGTAGCCGTCCTTGATGACGGTGACGTCGATGTTCAGGGTGTCGCCATCCTTCAGCGGCTTCTCATTGGGGATGCCGTGGCACACCACGTGGTTGATCGAGGTGCAGATCGACTTGGGGAAGCCCTTGTAGTTCAGCGGTGCCGGGATGGCGCCCTGCACATTGACGATGTAGTCGTGGCAGATGCGATCCAGTTCTTCGGTGGTGACACCGGGTTTGACATGCTCGGCAATCATTTCCAGCACTTCGGCGGCCAGTTTGCCGGCGACACGCATTTTTGCGATGTCCTCGGGGGTTTTGAGGGTGACGGTCATACAGGCTCTCTTGGCGCTCAGTGGCGCGATATACACGGAATGGCTTGAAAACCTGCCCCGGCAAGGCTGGCGCCGGGATGGAATCAGTGAGGTTTTCGGAAGCCGCAAAGGTGCGATTCTAACAGACGCTCAGTGTAAATCTGAGGTTCTGCTGGCGCTTGTCTGCATACAATGGCGCATTCTGGGCTGATTCCAACAACTGGGCAAAAACTCCAGGGATCGGCGGATGTGAATCCGGGTTCCGTTTTGGCCCTTGCTGTGGTATAAAATGCGCCGCTTTCCGGGGATGCCCCGAAAAGCCCAAACCCACACACGTGTCGACACGATGACCTGGGTGCCCTCAGCACATGCTGTTGGTTGGTCATTGGGATACGTGGAGGCCTAACCCGACTTATTAAGGAACTATCATGTCCCAAGTCAACATGCGCGATATGCTGAAGGCCGGTGTGCACTTCGGTCACCAAACTCGTTACTGGAACCCGAAAATGGGTAAGTACATTTTCGGTGCGCGCAACAAGATTCACATCATCAACCTTGAAAAAACCCTGCCAATGTTCAACGAAGCTCTGACTTTCGTAGAGCGTCTGGCCCAGGGCAAAAACAAGATTCTGTTCGTCGGCACCAAGCGTTCCGCTGGCAAGATCGTTGCTGAAGAAGCAGCACGTTGCGGTTCGCCGTACGTCGATCACCGCTGGTTGGGCGGCATGCTGACCAACTACAAAACCATCCGTGCTTCCATCAAGCGTCTGCGTGACCTTGAAGTGCAGGCAGAAGACGGCACTTTCGCCAAGCTGACCAAGAAAGAGGCGCTGATGCGCACTCGCGATCTGGAAAAGCTGGATCGTTCCCTGGGTGGTATCAAGGACATGGGCGGCCTGCCTGACGCACTGTTCGTGATCGACGTTGATCACGAGCGCATCGCGATCACCGAAGCCAACAAGCTGGGCATCCCGGTCATCGGCGTTGTCGATACCAACAGCAGCCCGGAAGGCGTTGACTACATCATCCCAGGCAACGATGACGCCATTCGCGCCATCCAGCTGTACATGGGTTCGATGGCTGACGCTGTGATCCGTGGTCGCAACAACGTTGCTGGCGGCACCGAAGTGTTCGAAGAAGCTGCAGCACCGGCGGCTGAAGCCTGAGTAACTGACGCTTAGCGTTTACTCAGCACGCAAAAAGGGGGCTTGGCCCCCTTTTTGCCAACTCGAAAATCATTTCGTCGTCGCGCCCCGACAGATTCTGTCATCCGGGGCTGTTATGAAATGAATTCGGGGCAGCGCCCAAGAATTGAACGCCCGTTCGATCGGGTGGAATGGTTGAAAACCTATCCAAGAGGATTTTGAAAATGGCAGAGATTACTGCAGCGTTGGTCAAAGAACTGCGCGAGCGTACCGGCGAAGGCATGATGGATTGCAAAAAGGCCTTGACCAAGGCCGGCGGCGACATCGAGAAAGCCATTGATGACATGCGTGCTTCCGGCGCCATCAAGGCTGCCAAGAAAGCAGGCAACGTGGCTGCTGAAGGCGCAATCGCCATCAAGGACGACGGTAAAGCCGCCGTCCTGCTGGAAGTGAACTCGCAGACCGACTTCCTGGCTCTGCAGGACGACTTCAAGGCATTCGTTGCTGCCAGCGTTGAAAAAGCGTTCGCTGACAAGCTGACCGACGCCGCTCCGCTGATCGAAGCTCAAGAAGCTGATCGTCTGATCCTGGTCGGCAAGACCGGCGAGAACGTCAACATCCGTCGTCTGGCTCGCGTTGAAGGTGACGTGGTCGGTACTTACCTGCACGGTAACAAGATCGGTGTTGCGGTCGTTCTGAAGGGCGGCTCCGTTGAGCTGGCCAAAGACATCGCCATGCACGTAGCGGCAAGCAACCCTGAGTTCCTGCTGCCTTCGCAGGTTTCTGCCGAAGCCATCGAGCGCGAAAAAGCTGTGTTCCTGCAGCTGAACGAAGACAAGATGAAAGGCAAGCCAGCCGAAATCGTCGAGAAAATGATCGCTGGCCGTATCAGCAAGTTCCTGGCTGAAGCCAGCCTGGTTGAGCAAGCGTTCGTCAAGGATCCAGAAGTCACCGTAGGTGCTCTGGCCAAGAAAGGCGGCGCTGAAATCGTTTCCTTCACTCGTTTCGCCGTAGGTGAAGGCATCGAGAAGAAAGAAGACAACTTCGCTGAAGAAGTCGCTGCACAGCTGGCTGCTGCCAAGCAACAGTAAGACGGTTTTTCAACTGTCGCCCAGAAGAGGCTGCCCGCTCACGCGCGCAGCCTCTTTTCAAATGGGCAGGGCAATTTTGTTGTTTTACCTCGGAACCGGTTTACAAAGTCGTGTTCTGATGGCGCTGTGACAGCGTCACGCTAGAGTGAACGCAGGCTGAAAACAGCCCGCAAAGAATTTTTAAATACGCCGCAGGAGAGATTCGCAATGGCTCAGCAGGGCAGTGGTTATCAAGCTCGCTATAAACGCATTCTACTCAAGCTTAGCGGCGAGGCCCTGATGGGCTCGGAAGAGTTCGGGATCGACCCCAAGGTGCTCGATCGCATGGCGCTGGAAGTCGGCCAACTGGTTGGCATCGGTGTCCAGGTAGGTTTGGTGATCGGTGGTGGCAACCTGTTCCGTGGCGCCGCATTGAGCGCAGCCGGGATGGATCGGGTCACGGGCGACCACATGGGCATGCTGGCCACTGTGATGAACGCCCTGGCCATGCGCGATGCGCTGGAACGTGCGAATATCTCGGCCATCGTGATGTCCGCTATTTCGATGGTGGGTGTGACCGATCACTATGACCGTCGCAAGGCCATGCGCCACCTGAACTCCAAAGAAGTGGTGATTTTCGCGGCCGGTACCGGTAACCCGTTCTTCACTACCGACTCCGCAGCCTGCCTGCGCGCCATCGAGATCGATGCCGATGTCGTGCTCAAGGCAACCAAGGTCGACGGTGTTTACACTGCAGACCCGTTCAAGGACCCGCATGCCGAGAAGTTCGATCATCTGACTTACGATGAAGTGCTGGATCGCAAGCTGGGAGTGATGGACCTGACGGCTATCTGCCTGTGCCGCGACCACAAGATGCCGCTGCGGGTATTCAACATGAACAAGCCCGGCGCCCTGCTGAATATCGTGCACGGTGGCGCTGAAGGAACCCTGATCGAGGAAGGCGAACAATGATCAACGAAATCAAGAAAGACGCCCAGGAACGCATGAAGAAGTCCCTGGAATCGCTGGCCCATGCATTCGGCCAGATCCGCACCGGCAAGGCGCACCCCAGTATCCTGGGCAGTGTGATGGTGCCTTACTACGGTACCGACACGCCGTTGAGCGGTGTTGCCAACGTGACCGTGAAAGACTCCCAGACCCTGCAGGTCGTGCCGTTCGAGCGCAACATGCTCGGTGCTATCGACAAGGCCATTGGCAGTGCCGGTCTTAACCTCAACCCGACCAACCTGGGCGAGCTGCTGCTGATCAAGATGGCGCCGCTGACCGAGGAAACCCGCAAGGGCTTCACCAAGCAGGCGCGTGCCGCCGCCGAGGATGCACGGGTTGCTGTGCGCAACATTCGTCGCGATGCCCTGGGCGAGTTGAAGAAGCTGACCAAGGACAAGGAAATCAGCGAAGACGAAGAGCGCCGTGGCAGCGCCGAAATCGACAAGCTGATCAAGGACTTTGAAGCTCAGATCGCCAAGGCGACTGAGGAAAAAGAAAAGGACTTGATGGCCGTTTAAGGGTCAGGCGTTTTCATGGAAAAGACCAAGCAGTCCGTGTTGTCCTCGGTGCCGCGCCATGTCGCGATCATCATGGACGGAAATAACCGCTGGGCCAAAAAACGCTTCATGCCGGGTGTTGCCGGGCATAAGGCGGGTGTCGATGCGGTACGTGCAGTGATCGAAGTGTGCGCTGAGGCCAAGGTCGAGGTGCTGACCCTGTTTGCCTTTTCCAGTGAAAACTGGCAGCGCCCGGCTGATGAAGTCAGCGCCTTGATGGACCTGTTCTTCAAGGCGTTGCGTCGTGAGGCCAAGCGCCTCAACGAGAACAACATCAGCTTGCGGATCATTGGCGATCGTTCGCGCTTTCATCCCGAACTGCAGGCGGCGATGCGCGAGGCGGAAGCCATTACCGCCGGTCCTGATCGTTTCATCCTGCAGATTGCCGCCAACTATGGCGGGCAGTGGGATATCGCCCAGGCAGCCCAGCGCCTGGCGCGCGAGGTCCAGGCCGGTCATCTGCGGCCCGAGGACATCACTCCGGGCCTGTTGCAGACCTGCCTGGCAACCGGCGATCTGCCATTGCCGGACTTGTGCATCCGTACCGGTGGCGAACATCGCATCAGTAACTTCCTGCTGTGGCAACTGGCCTATGCCGAGTTGTATTTCTCCGACCTGTTCTGGCCGGACTTCAAACACGAAGCCATGCGCAATGCGCTGGCCGATTACGCATCTCGCCAGCGGCGCTTCGGTAAGACGAGCGAGCAGGTCGAGGCTGGAGCCCGGGTTTAATGCTTAAACAACGAATCATTACGGCACTGATCCTGCTGCCGATCGCTCTGTGCGGGTTTTTCCTGCTGGAAGGGTCGGGGTTTGCCTTGTTCATCGGTCTGGTGGTGAGCCTGGGAGCCTGGGAGTGGGCGCGCCTGGCCGGTTTCGAAGCGCAGCCGGCTCGGGTCGCCTTTGCCCTGGTGGTGGCGGCGATGCTGTTGGTGATGCACCTGGCTCCGGGCGTTGCGCCTTGGGTGCTGGGCGCCGCGGTGCTGTGGTGGGCGGTGGCGACGTTCCTGGTGCTGACTTATCCGCGCACCAGCGAGCACTGGTCGGGAGTCGCGCCCAAGCTGGTGATTGGTCTGTTGATCCTGTTGCCGGCCTGGCAGGGCCTGGTGTTCATCAAGCAGCTGCCACTGGGTAACTGGTTGATCATGTCGGTCATGGTGCTGGTGTGGGGCGCGGACATTGGTGCCTATTTTTCCGGCAAGGCTTTCGGCAAGCGCAAGCTGGCGCCCCAGGTCAGTCCTGGCAAGAGCTGGGAAGGCGTCTACGGCGGCCTGGCCTTGAGCCTGGTGATCACTGCCGTGGTCGGGTTGGTGCGTGACTGGAGTGTCGGGCAGATCCTGCTGGGGCTGCTGGGAGCAGCCATCGTGGTGTTTATTTCCGTGGTCGGTGATCTGACCGAGAGCATGTTCAAGCGTCAGTCGGGCATCAAGGACAGCAGTAACCTGTTGCCGGGTCATGGTGGCGTGCTCGATCGGATCGACAGCCTGACGGCGGCTATCCCGGTGTTTGCGGTGCTGCTGTGGATGGCCGGACTGTGAGTGCTGTCCAGCAGGTAACGGTTCTGGGGGCTACGGGTTCCATAGGTCTGAGCACCTTGGACGTGATTGCCCGTCATCCGGAGCGCTATCAGGTGTTTGCCCTCACCGGGTTCAGTCGTCTGGCGGAGTTGCTGGCATTGTGCATTCGCCACGTGCCGCGCTTTGCGGTGGTGCCGGAGGTGGCCGCCGCCAGCCGCTTGCAGGAAGAGCTGCGGGCTGCCGGTCTGTCGACCCAGGTTCTGGTGGGTGAGCAAGGTTTGTGTGACGTCGCGTCGGCGCCTGAGGTCGATGCGGTGATGGCGGCGATTGTCGGGGCGGCGGGTTTGCGTCCGACCCTGGCCGCTGTCGAGGCTGGCAAGAAGATTCTGCTGGCCAACAAGGAAGCATTGGTGATGTCCGGCGCGCTGTTCATGCAGGCGGTGGGCAAGAGTGGTTCGGTGCTGCTGCCCATCGACAGCGAGCACAATGCGATCTTCCAGTGCATGCCCGCCGACTTCTCTCGGGGATTGGGGGCAATCGGGGTGCGACGGATTCTGCTGACGGCCTCGGGCGGTCCATTCCGTCAGACGCCGCTGGCCGAGCTTGAGCGTGTCTCGCCCGAGCAGGCGTGTGCCCATCCGAACTGGTCCATGGGGCGCAAGATTTCCGTGGATTCGGCGAGCATGATGAACAAGGGCCTGGAGCTGATCGAGGCCTGCTGGTTGTTCGATGCCAGGCCTTCACAGGTTGAAGTGGTGGTGCATCCCCAGAGCGTGATTCACTCCCTGGTGGATTATGTCGACGGTTCGGTGCTGGCGCAGTTGGGTAATCCTGATATGCGCACGCCGATCGCCAATGCCCTGGCCTGGCCGGAGCGTATTGACTCCGGTGTTGCGCCGCTGGATCTGTTTGCGATTGCCCGTCTGGACTTCGAAGCGCCCGACGAGCAGCGGTTTCCTTGCCTGCGGCTGGCGCGTCAGGCTGCCGAGGCGGGAGGTAGTGCACCGGCGATGCTCAATGCGGCCAACGAAGTGGCGGTTTCGGCGTTTCTCGAACGGCGCATCCGTTATCCGGAAATCGCGAGTATCATCGACGAAGTTTTGGTCCGTGAGCCTGTAGTCGCAGTCAATGAACTCGATGCGGTGTTTGCGGCGGACGCCAAGGCCCGGAGCCTGGCGGAACAATGGTTGCAGCGTAACGGGCGATAGGATGCGCGACCGCGCGAGTGGCGGCGAACCGGATTGCGGAGAAAGTAGATGAGCGCGCTCTATATGATTGTCGGCACCCTGGTAGCCCTGGGCGTGCTGGTCACCTTCCACGAATTCGGCCACTTCTGGGTCGCCCGCCGCTGTGGCGTCAAGGTGCTGCGCTTCTCCGTGGGCTTCGGCATGCCGCTGCTGCGCTGGCACGATCGTCGTGGCACTGAGTTCGTGATCGCCGCCATTCCGCTGGGCGGTTACGTGAAAATGCTCGATGAGCGTGAAGGCGATGTGGCGGTCGAGGAGCTGGATCAATCCTTCAATCGCAAATCGGTTCGCCAGCGTATCGCCATTGTCGCCGCAGGTCCGATTGCCAATTTCCTCCTGGCGCTGGTGTTCTTCTGGGGCCTGGCGATGCTGGGCAGCCAGCAGGTGCGGCCGGTTATCGGTGATGTCGAGGCGGGCAGTATCGCCGCGCAGGCCGGTCTTGCCGCCGGTCAGGAAATCATCGCCATCGATGGTGAGCCGACCTCCGGCTGGGCTGCGGTCAATCTGCAGTTGGTGCGTCGTTTGGGTGAAAGTGGCGCTCTGCAGGTGTTGGTGCGCGAGCAGGGCGCGACTGCGGAGTCGCCCCGTCAGCTGGTGTTGGACAAGTGGCTCAAGGGGGCTGATGAGCCGGACCCTATCCGTTCCCTGGGGATTCGCCCATGGCGGCCGGCGTTGCCGCCGGTGCTGGCTGAGCTGGACCCGAAAGGCCCGGCCCAGGCCGCGGGCCTGAAAAGTGGTGATCGTCTGCTGGCCCTTGATGGGCAGTCGCTCAATGACTGGCAGCAAGTGGTCGATTGGGTGCGGACGCATCCTGGCAGCAAGATTGTGCTGCAAGTGGAGCGTGATGGTGCTCAGGTCGAGATCCCGGTAACTTTGGCCAGTCGCGGCGAAAGCAAGGCGCCCAGCGGTTACCTTGGGGCCGGGGTGAAGGCGGTAGACTGGCCGCCGGAGATGCTCCGCGAGGTCAGTTACGGTCCGCTTGAGGCCATTGGCGAAGGGGCCCGGCGGACCTGGATCATGAGCGTCCTGACCCTGGAATCACTGAAGAAAATGTTGTTCGGCGAGCTCTCGGTAAAAAACTTGAGTGGACCGATAACCATTGCTAAAGTGGCGGGCGCTTCTGCCCAGTCGGGCATTGCTGATTTCTTGAATTTCCTTGCTTATCTGAGTATTAGCCTGGGTGTTCTGAATTTGTTGCCCATCCCGGTACTGGATGGGGGGCATTTGTTGTTTTATCTGATCGAGTGGGCGCGTGGTCGTCCCTTGTCGGATCGGGTGCAAGGTTGGGGGATACAGATCGGTATCAGCTTGGTGGTCGGAGTCATGCTGCTTGCTCTGGTCAACGATCTGGGTCGTCTGTAACGCTTCGCTGAATTGCGAATCTGCCGCATTTTGCGGCAGTTTGTTTATTGCCAGTTGGAATAAGAAAGGACTTCATGAAACGTCTGCTGCTAACTGCGGTTCTCACCGTATTGATGATCGCCGAAGTTCACGCCGAGTCCTTCACTATCTCCGATATCCGCGTCAACGGCCTTCAGCGCGTTTCCGCGGGTAGCGTCTTTGGTGCCTTGCCGTTGAACGTCGGCGAGCAGGCGGACGACCGTCGCCTGGTGGAATCCACTCGTGCGCTGTTCAAAACCGGTTTCTTTCAAGACATCCAGCTGGGCCGCGATGGCAACGTCCTGGTCATCACGGTAGTCGAACGGCCGTCGGTTGCCAGTATCGAGATCGAAGGCAACAAGGCGATCTCTACCGAAGACCTGATGAAGGGCCTGAAGCAGTCCGGCCTGGCCGAAGGCGAGATCTTCCAGCGTGCGACTCTCGAAGGCGTGCGTAACGAACTGCAGCGTCAATATGTCGCCCAGGGTCGTTACTCGGCTACCGTTGAAACCGAAGTGGTGCCGCAACCACGCAACCGGGTTGGCCTGAAGGTCAAGATCAACGAAGGTACGGTCGCCGCCATCCAGCACATCAACGTGGTGGGCAACACGGTTTTCCCTGACGAAGACCTGATCGGCCTGTTCGAGCTCAAGACCACCAACTGGCTGTCGTTCTTCAAGAACGACGACAAATACGCCCGTGAAAAACTGTCCGGTGACCTGGAGCGTCTGCGTTCCTATTACCTCGATCGCGGCTATATCAACATGGATATCGCTTCGACCCAGGTGTCCATCACCCCGGACAAGAAGCACGTCTACATCACTGTCAACGTCAACGAAGGCGAGAAGTACAGCGTTCGCGACGTCAAGCTCAGCGGCGACCTGAAAGTCCCTGAAGACCAGGTCAAGGCCCTGTTGCTGGTGGAGAAGGGGCAAGTCTTCTCGCGCAAGCTGATGACCACCACTTCCGAACTGATCACTCGTCGTCTCGGTAACGAGGGCTACACCTTCGCCAACGTCAACGGCGTGCCGCAGCCCCACGATGAAGATCACACAGTGGACATCACCTTCGTGGTGGATCCGGGCAAGCGTGCCTACGTCAACCGTATCAACTTCCGTGGCAACACCAAGTCCGAGGATGAAGTGCTGCGTCGTGAAATGCGTCAGATGGAAGGTGGCTGGGCTTCGACCTACCTGATCGACCAGTCCAAGACTCGTCTGGAGCGCCTGGGCTTCTTCAAGGAGGTCAACGTCGAGACTCCGGCCGTCCCGGGTGTCGATGACCAGGTTGACGTGAACTACGCGGTAGAAGAGCAAGCCTCCGGTTCGATCACCGCCAGCGTCGGTTTCGCCCAGAGTGCCGGTCTGATCCTCGGTGGTTCGATCACTCAGAACAACTTCCTGGGTACCGGTAACAAGGTCAGCATCGGCCTGACCCGCAGCGAGTACCAGAGCCGCTACAACTTCGGCTACGTTGACCCCTACTGGACTGCCGACGGCGTGAGCCTGGGCTACAACGCCTTCTATCGCACCACTGACTACAAAGACCTCGACGTCAACGTGGCCAGCTATGCGGTGGACAGCCTGGGTGCCGGTGTCAGCGTGGGTTACCCGATCAGTGAGACTTCGCGTCTGACCTTCGGCCTGACTGCGCAGCAAGACAAGATCAAGACTGGTCAATACACCGTCGACGAGATTTTCGACTTCGTGAATCAACAGGGCAGCAACTACCTGAACTTCAAGGCGTCCGCCGGCTGGTCCGAATCGACCTTGAATAAAGGTGTGCTGGCCACCCGAGGCCACTCTCAGAGTTTGGTCTTGGAAGCCACTACCCCGGGTAGCGATCTTTCGTTCTTCAAGCTTGATTACCGTGGCCAGATGTTCCAGCCGCTGACTGAAAACTACACCATGCGCTTCCATACCGAGCTTGGCTACGGTGATGGTTATGGTTCAACCAATGGTTTGCCGTTCTACGAGAACTACTATGCTGGTGGTTTCAACTCGGTGCGCGGTTTCAAGGACAGCACTTTGGGTCCGCGTAGTACCCCAAGTCGTGGTGCTGCTGTAACTGGTAATGCTGGAACGATTTATGACACTGATCAGGACCCGCTGCCGTTCGGTGGTAACGTCTTGATCCAAGGTGGTGCCGAGCTGTTGTTCCCACTGCCATTCGTCAAGGATCAGCGTTCCCTGCGGACGTCGGTGTTCTGGGATGTGGGTAACGTGTTCGATTCCAAATGTTCGAACGTGAAAAATACCAACGGCGTTTCCTCCAACACGCAGTGCAATGACATCAGCCTCAGCAATCTGGCCAGCTCCGTGGGCGTCGGTGTGACTTGGGTTACGGCCTTGGGTCCACTGAGCTTCGCCCTGGCAATGCCAGTGAAGAAACCGAATAACGCTGAGACCCAGGTGTTCCAATTCTCCCTCGGTCAGACTTTCTAATAGCCTGACCCAAGATAACGACAATGGATTTTGTAGGAGTGCATCGTGCGTAAGTTGACTCAATTGGTTCTCCTGGCCTCCGTTCTGGTCGCGAGCCCGGCGTTTGCCGAAATGAAAATCGCCGTTCTGAACTATCAGATGGCACTGCTGGAATCCGATGCGGCGAAGAAGTACGCAGTGGACGCCGAGAAAAAGTTCGGTCCGCAACTGACCAAGCTGAAAACCCTGGAAAGCAGCGCCAAGGGCATCCAGGATCGTCTGGTGGCCGGTGGCGACAAGATGCAGCAGGGCGAACGTGAACGTCTGGAGCTTGAGTTCAAGCAAAAGGCACGTGACTTCCAGTTCCAGTCCAAGGAACTGAACGAAGCCAAGGCTGTTGCTGACCGCGAGATGCTCAAGCAACTGAAGCCGAAGCTGGACAGCGCAGTTGAAGAAGTCATCAAGAAAGGCGGTTTCGATCTGGTCTTCGAGCGTGGCGCAGTGATCGATGTCAAACCTCAGTACGACATCACTCGCCAAGTCATCGAGCGCATGAATCAGCTGAAGTAAGCCATGACCGCGATTATAAAGCTCGGCCAGCTGGCCGAGTTCCTCGGCGCCACCTTGCGTGGCGACGCGGAGAAGGAAATCACTGGGCTAGCCACCTTGCAGGAGGCTGGCCCAGCTCAGTTGAGCTTTTTGGCAAACCCGCAATATCGCAAGTACCTGGTGGACTGCCAGGCCGGCGCGGTGTTGTTGAAAGCCGCTGATGCCGAAGCCTATGCCGGCGACGCCTTGGTGGTGGCCGATCCTTACCTGTCCTACGCCCGTATTTCCCATCTGTTCGACCCCAAGCCCAAAGCAGCGACCGGTATTCACCCGTCTGCGGTGA
Organism: Pseudomonas sp. 3MA1; assembly: GCF_029237275.1. Classification (NCBI taxonomy): domain Bacteria; kingdom Pseudomonadati; phylum Pseudomonadota; class Gammaproteobacteria; order Pseudomonadales; family Pseudomonadaceae; genus Pseudomonas; species Pseudomonas sp. 3MA1. Next base: position 136,995 of record NZ_JAACFX010000001.1, read on the forward strand.
TTGCCGCTGATGCTCAGGTGGATCCAACAGCCAGCATCGGCCCGTTTGCGGTGATCGAAGGTGGTGCCCGCATCGGCGCCGGAGTGACCATCGGCGCTCATTGCTTTATCGGCGCCCGCTGCGAGATCGGCGAGGGCGGGTGGCTGGCTCCAAGGGTCACCCTGTACCACGACGTGCGCATCGGTGAACGAGTGGTTATCCAGTCGGGCGCGGTGCTGGGGGGCGAAGGTTTTGGTTTTGCCAACGAGAAAGGCGTCTGGCAGAAGATCGCGCAGATTGGCGGCGTGACCATCGGTGACGATGTCGAGATCGGCGTCAACACCGCCATCGACCGTGGTGCCCTGGCCGACACCGTCATCGGCAATGGCGTGAAACTCGATAACCAGATTCAGATCGCCCACAACGTTCAGGTCGGTGATCACACCGCCATGGCCGCTTGTGTGGGGATTTCCGGCAGCACCAAGATCGGCAAGCACTGTATGCTCGCCGGCGGTGTGGGCCTGGTCGGGCACATCGATATTTGTGACAACGTATTCCTCACTGGAATGACCATGGTGACTCACTCGATTACCGAGCCGGGTGCCTACTCTTCCGGTACAGCCATGCAACCTGCTGCCGAGTGGCGCAAGAGCGCTGCACGCATCCGTCAGCTCGATGATCTTGCGCGACGCCTGCGTCAGTTGGAAAAGCGCGTTGGGGGCGTGACCCCTGACGGCAATGCTTCATCAGATGGCTGATACCATTTCCATATCAAGTGTGCACAGCCGCTAGACGGCCTCCTTGATTTGCTAGAGGGGCGTGCGCTAGTCGCGCGCTCCCACTCTTTACTACAGGCTTCCCCCCGAAATGATGGACATCAACGAGATTCGCGAATACCTGCCTCACCGTTACCCTTTCCTGTTGGTGGATCGGGTAGTGGACCTGGATGTTGAGGGCAAGTGCATTCGTGCCTACAAGAATGTCAGCATCAACGAACCGTTCTTCAATGGTCACTTTCCTGCGCATCCGATCATGCCGGGCGTACTGATCATCGAAGCCATGGCTCAGGCTGCGGGCATTCTCGGTTTCAAGATGCTCGACGTGAAGCCAGCCGATGGCACCCTGTATTACTTCGTCGGCTCCGACAAGCTGCGCTTCCGCCAGCCAGTGCTGCCGGGCGACCAGCTGATTCTTGAAGCCAAGTTCATCAGCTGCAAGCGCCAGATCTGGAAGTTCGAGTGCCAGGCCTCGGTCGACGGCAAGCCGGTGTGCTCTGCTGAAATCATCTGTGCGGAACGCAAACTATGAGTTTGATTGACCCTCGCGCAATCATCGATCCGACGGCCGTCCTGGCCGACGACGTTGAGGTTGGCCCGTGGTCGATCATCGGCGCTGGTGTGGAAATCGGCGAGGGTACAGTGATCGGGCCCCATGTCATTCTCAAGGGCCCCACCCGGATCGGTAAGCACAACCGCATCTACCAGTTTTCTTCGGTAGGTGAGGACACCCCTGATCTGAAGTACAAAGGCGAGGAAACCCGCCTGGTCATCGGTGACCACAACGTGATCCGCGAAGGCGTGACCATTCACCGTGGCACCGTCCAGGACCGTTCCGAAACCACCCTGGGCGATCACAACCTGATCATGGCCTACGCCCACATCGGTCATGACAGCGTCATTGGCAACCACTGCATCCTGGTCAACAACACAGCGCTGGCCGGCCATGTACATGTCGACGACTGGGCGATTCTTTCCGGTTTTACCCTGGTGCATCAGTACTGCCATATCGGCGCCCACAGCTTCTCTGGCATGGGCACCGCCATTGGCAAGGATGTACCGGCGTTCGTCACGGTGTTCGGCAACCCGGCCGAAGCCCGCAGCATGAATTTCGAAGGCATGCGCCGTCGCGGCTTCAGCGAGGACGCGATCCACGCACTGCGGCGTGCCTACAAGGTGGTTTACCGCCAGGGGCTGACCGTGGATCAAGCCTTGGCCGAACTGGCCGAAGCGGCTGTGGAGTTCCCGGAAGTCGCGGTGTTTCGTGACTCGATCCAGTCTTCGACTCGCGGCATCACCCGTTAATCATGAACACTCTGCGTATTGCGCTGGTGGCTGGCGAAGCCTCCGGCGACATTCTCGGCGCCGGTCTGATGCGAGCCCTCAAGGCTCAGCACCCGGCTGTCGAATTCATTGGTGTCGGCGGTCCGTTGATGCAGGCCGAAGGTCTGACCTCGTACTTCCCCATGGAGCGCCTGGCGGTCATGGGGTTGGTCGAGGTGCTTGGGCGACTGCGCGAGCTGCTGGCGCGACGCAAGAAGCTGATCCAGACCCTGATTGCCGAAAAGCCGGATGTATTCATCGGTATCGATGCGCCGGATTTCACCCTGAATATCGAACTCAAGCTGCGTCAGGCCGGAATCAAGACCGTGCACTACGTCAGCCCGTCGGTCTGGGCCTGGCGCCAGAAGCGGGTGCTGAAGATTCGCGAAGGCTGCGACCTGATGCTCACGCTGTTTCCCTTCGAGGCTAGGTTCTACGAAGAGAAAGGCGTACCGGTGAAGTTCGTCGGCCACTCTCTGGCCGATGCCATTCCGCTGCAGGCGGACCGGGCGGCGGCGCGTGCCGAATTGGCCCTGCCGGACGGGCCTTTGGTGGCGCTGATGCCCGGCAGTCGTGGCGGTGAAGTGGGGCGCCTGGGTGCGTTGTTCCTGGATGCCGCACAGCGCTTGCGTGCCCTGCGCCCCGGTGTGCGCTTCATCATGCCGTGCGCCAGCCCGGAGCGTCGGGTCCAGCTTGAAGAGCTGCTGGCCAGTCGCGACCTGCCGCTGACCTTGCTCGATGGCCAGTCCCACAAGGCCCTGGCCGCCTGCGACGCTGTGCTGATCGCTTCGGGCACCGCGACCCTCGAAGCCTTGCTCTACAAGCGTCCAATGGTGGTGGCCTACCGTTTGGCGCCGCTGACCTTCTGGATTCTCAAGCGCATGGTCAAGAGCCCCTACATTTCCCTGCCGAATCTGCTGGCCCAGCGCCTGCTCGTGCCGGAGCTGCTGCAGGATGACGCCACCGCCGAAGCCCTCGCGCAAACCTTGTCGCCGCTGATCGAAGGCGGGCAAGAGCAGACCCGCGGTTTTGACGAGATCCACCGAACCTTGCGCCGCGATGCGTCCAACCAGGCCGCGCAAGCGGTGCTTGAGCTGATCGGCAAATCACAATGAGTAACGCGAAGATGCAGATGGGCCTGGACTTCACCCTGGTGGCGGATGCCGAGGATCTGGTGGCCGGTGTCGATGAAGTCGGCCGTGGCCCCTTGTGCGGAGCCGTTGTCACCGCCGCGGTGATTCTCGACCCGAAACGGCCGATTCTTGGTCTCAATGATTCGAAGAAGCTCACCGAGGCCCGTCGCGAGAAGCTGTTCGACGAAATCTGCGAAAAAGCCCTGAGCTGGTGCATTGCCCGGGCTGAAGTCGAGGAAATCGACGAATTGAATATCCTCCACGCCACCATGTTGGCCATGCAGCGGGCGGTGGAGGGGCTGAGCGTGACCCCGAAGCTGGCGATGATCGACGGCAACCGCTGCCCTAAGCTGGCCATGCCGGCCGAGGCGGTGGTCAAGGGCGATAGCAAGGTTCCAGCGATTGCCGCGGCATCGATTCTGGCCAAGGTCAGCCGCGATCGGGAAATGGCCGCATTCGAACTGATCTACCCGGGCTACGGTATCGGTGGCCACAAGGGCTATCCGACGCCGGTGCACCTGGAAGCCCTGGCCCGCCTGGGGCCGACGCCGATTCACCGGCGTTCCTTCGCCCCGGTGCGACAAGCCTATGAGGCCCTTGAGGCACGGAGCGAGATGCCGTCCTGAGGCTGATGTTTTAGTCGAGGCCCGGTACAATCCGGGCCTTGTTGTTTTCGCGCTTATTACAGGATCACTATGCCGGCTTCATTCGTTCACCTGCGCCTGCACACTGAGTACTCCCTGGTCGACGGCCTGGTGCGGATCAAACCGCTGGTCAAAGCCCTGACCGGCATGGGCATGCCTGCGGTAGCGGTTACCGACCAGAACAACATGTGTTCCCTGGTCAAGTTCTACAAGGCCAGCATGGGCGCCGGGATCAAGCCGATCTGTGGTGCCGACCTGTGGCTGTCGAACAAGGATCCGGACAACGCCCTGAGCCGAATCAGCCTGTTGGTGATGAACGCCGTGGGCTATCGCAATCTGACCGAGCTGATTTCCCGGGGCTTTATCGATGGCCAGCGCAACGGCCAGATCATCATCGAGCGCGAATGGGTCGCGGAGGCCGCGGAAGGCCTGATCATGCTCTCGGCGGCCAAGGAGGGGGAGATCGGCATGGCGCTGATCGCCGGTGACCTGGAAGTCGCCGAGACCCTGGCCCGGGAGTGGATGGCGGTGTTCCCGGACCGTTTCTACTTGGAGGTGCAGCGCACCAACCGACCCAATGACGAAGAGCAACTGCACGCCGCTGTAGCCCTGGCCGACAAGATCGGCGCGCCGCTGGTGGCCACCAACGATGTGCGCTTCATCAAGCAGGAAGACTTCGAAGCCCACGAAACCCGGGTGTGCATCGGTGAAGGCCGGGCCCTGGACGATCCGCGCCGTTCGAAGAACTACAGCGACCAGCAGTACCTGAAAAGCGCCGAGGAGATGGCCGAGCTGTTCAGCGACCTGCCCGAGGCCTTGGAAAACACTGTCGAGATCGCCAAGCGTTGCAATATCGAGGTCAAGCTGGGCAAGCACTTCTTGCCCGACTACCCGATTCCCGATGGCATGACCATCGATGAGTACTTCCGCAAGGTTTCCTTCGACGGCCTGGAAGAGCGCCTCAGCGTGCTGCTGCCCAGGGACACCACCGAGGACTACGAGGCCAAGCGCCAGGTCTATGTCGATCGGCTGAATTTCGAGCTGGATATCATCATCCAGATGGGCTTCCCCGGTTACTTCCTGATCGTGATGGACTTTATCCAGTGGGCCAAGAGCAACGGTGTGCCGGTAGGTCCGGGCCGGGGGTCGGGTGCCGGTTCCCTGGTGGCCTATGTGCAGAAGATCACCGACCTCGACCCGCTGGAATATGACCTGCTGTTCGAACGTTTCCTTAACCCGGAACGGGTCTCCATGCCCGACTTCGACGTCGACTTCTGCATGGACGGTCGTGACCGGGTGATCGACTACGTGGCCGAGAAGTACGGCCGCAACGCGGTGAGCCAGATCATCACCTTCGGTTCCATGGCAGCCAAGGCGGTGGTGCGTGACGTGGCGCGGGTCCAGGGCAAATCCTACGGCCTGGCCGACCGTCTGTCGAAGATGATCCCCTTCGAAGTCGGCATGACCCTGGAAAAAGCCTACGAGCAGGAAGAGATCCTGCGGGACTTCATCAAGGTCGATGAAGAGGCGGCGGAAATCTGGGAGATGGCGCGCAAGCTCGAGGGCGTGGTGCGTAACGTCGGTAAACACGCCGGGGGCGTGGTGATCGCGCCGACCAAGCTCACTGACTTCTCGCCGATCTACTGCGACGAAGAAGGCGGCGGCCTGGTGACCCAGTTCGACAAGGATGACGTCGAGGCAGCCGGTCTGGTGAAGTTCGACTTCCTCGGTCTGCGGACCCTGACCATCATCGACTGGGCACTGAAAACCATTAACCGCGACCGCGCCAAGGTCGGCGAGGAACCGCTGGATATCGCCTTTATCCCGCTGGACGACAAGCCGACCTACAGCCTGTTGCAGAAAGCTGAAACCACCGCGGTGTTCCAGCTTGAATCCCGGGGCATGAAGGAGCTGATCAAGAAGCTCAAGCCCGACTGCCTGGAAGACCTGATCGCACTGGTGGCCCTGTTCCGTCCGGGGCCGCTGCAATCGGGCATGGTGGATGACTTCATCAACCGTAAGCACGGGCGCGCCGAACTGGCCTACCCGCACCCCGATTATCAGTACGATGGCCTGCGCCCGGTACTGGCGCCGACCTACGGCATCATCCTGTATCAGGAACAGGTGATGCAGATCGCTCAGGTCATGGCCGGTTACACCCTCGGTGGTGCAGACATGCTGCGTCGGGCCATGGGTAAGAAAAAGCCCGAGGAAATGGCCAAGCAGCGTGGCGGTTTCATTGAGGGTTGCGCCAGCAACAACATCGACGCGGACCTCGCGGGCAACATCTTCGACCTGGTGGAAAAGTTCGCCGGTTACGGCTTCAACAAATCCCACTCCGCCGCCTACGGCCTGGTGTCCTACCAGACTGCCTGGCTCAAGGCGCACTACCCGGCGCCGTTCATGGCGGCGGTACTGTCTGCGGATATGCACAACACCGACAAGGTCGTGACCTTGATCGAGGAAGTGCGGACCATGAAGCTGCGCCTCGACGCACCGGATGTGAACACCTCCGAGTTCAAGTTCACGGTGAACGACGAAGGTCGCATCGTCTACGGCCTGGGGGCGATCAAGGGCGTCGGCGAGGGGCCGGTGGAAGCCATCACCGAGGCCCGTGAGGCAGGCCCTTTCAAGGATCTGTTCGATTTCTGCGCCAGGGTCGACCTCAAACGCATCAACAAGCGGACCCTGGACGGCCTGATTCGCAGTGGCGCCCTGGACCGTCTCGGCCCGCACTTCTTTGACGAGCCCAAGGCCTACCAGGCCAACATCGACCAGAACCGCGCGGTGTTGCTGGCGGCCATGGAAGAGGCGATCAAGGCGGCAGAACAGACCGCCCGGACCCACGACAGTGGTCACGCCGACCTGTTCGGCGGAGTGTTTGTCGAGGAAGACGCGGACGTCTATGCCAACCACCGCAAGGCCAAGGAACTGACCCTCAAGGAGCGCCTGAAGGGCGAGAAAGATACCCTCGGGCTGTACCTGACCGGGCACCCGATCGATGAGTATGAAGGCGAGATCCGTCGCTTCGCCCGTCAGCGCATCATCGATCTGAAGCCGGCCCGGGATACCCAGACGGTGGCGGGCATGATCATTGCCCTGCGGGTGATGAAGAACAAGAAGGGCGACAAGATGGGCTTCATCACCCTCGATGACCGCTCAGGAAGGATCGAAGCCTCGCTGTTCGCCGATGCCTTCCACTCGGCGCAGTCGCTGTTGCAGACCGACGCCATGGTGGTGGTGGAAGGCGAGGTCAGCAACGACGACTTCTCCGGCGGCCTGCGCTTGCGGGTCAAGCGGGTGATGAGCATGGAAGATGCGCGGACCAACCTGGCGGAAAGCCTGCGCCTGAAAGTCCATAGCGATGCACTCAAGGGTGATCAGCTACGCTGGCTGGGCGAGCTGTTCAAGCGCCATCGCGGCGCGTGCCCGATCACCATGGAGTACAGCCGTCATGACGCCAAGGCCTTGCTGCAGTTTGGCGAGAACTGGCGGATCGACCCGGCGGACAGCTTGATTCAAGCCCTGCGTGACCAGTTCGGGCGAGACAACGTCTTCCTCCAATACCGTTGACGGTAAGGCGCCAGCATTGCGCCTTGTCGCCACTTGAATTTTTAATCTCGACCTCAACGCGCCCGTCCCTTAAGGTAGGGCGCGAATAGACAACCGGCCGGCCCAAGCCCCCTTGGACGTCGAGCCCAGACGGACGCCTATGAACCCGAATTTTCTTGATTTCGAACAGCCGATCGCCGACCTGCAAGCCAAGATCGAAGAGTTGCGCTTGGTCGGTAATGACAATTCGCTGAATATCGGCGATGAGATTTCCCGCCTGCAGGACAAGAGCAACACCCTGACCGAGGACATCTTCGGCAAGCTCACCAGCTGGCAGATCGCACGTCTGGCACGGCACCCGCGTCGTCCATACACCCTGGACTACATCCAGCACATCTTCACCGAGTTCGACGAGCTGCATGGCGATCGCCACTTCTCCGACGACGCAGCGATTGTCGGTGGGGTTGCCCGCCTGGACGAGCAGCCGGTGATGATCATCGGTCATCAGAAGGGCCGTGAAGTACGCGAGAAGGTCCGCCGCAACTTCGGCATGCCGCGTCCGGAAGGCTACCGCAAGGCCTGCCGCCTGATGGAAATGGCCGAGCGCTTCAAGATGCCGATCCTGACCTTCATCGACACCCCGGGCGCCTATCCGGGCATCGACGCTGAAGAGCGCAACCAGAGCGAGGCCATTGCCTGGAACCTGCGGGTCATGGCACGCCTGAAAACCCCGATCATCGCCACCGTGATCGGTGAGGGCGGTTCCGGCGGCGCATTGGCCATCGGCGTCTGCGACCAGTTGAACATGCTGCAATATTCCACTTATGCGGTGATCTCGCCGGAAGGCTGCGCCTCGATTCTGTGGAAAACCTCGGAAAAGGCTGCCGATGCGGCCGAGGCCATGGGCATCACCGCCGAGCGTCTCAAAGGCCTGGGCATTGTCGACAAAGTCATCAGCGAGCCGTTGGGTGGCGCCCATCGTGATCCGGCGGCGGCTGCCGCTTCGATCCGCGCCGAGCTCAGCTCGCAGTTGGCGATGCTCAAGGAAATGGATAACGACACCTTGCTGGCCCGTCGTTATGACCGCCTCATGAGCTACGGTCTCTGATCGAGCAGCGCTTTCCCCGGTAGGGGCACGCTCGTTCGCGACCCAGGCGCCGCCATCGATTCGATGGCGGCGTCGTTGCTTATAGCGGGCAAGTGACTGCGCCACCCGGCCGCGCCTACAGGTCTTGATCGCTTCATGAACGCTCTCAGCGCCAAATTGCTGCACAGTCTGAGGCCCTGGCTCGATGCCAAGGTCTGGCGTGTCGCCTTCTCCGGTGGTCTTGATTCCACTGTCCTGCTGCACTTGCTTGCCCATCTGGCGCAACAGCAACCCTTGCCGAAACTGATGGCGGTGCATGTCCACCATGGGCTGCAAGAAGCGGCGGATGCCTGGCCGGATCATTGCCAGGCGATCTGTGATGCTCTGGGTGTGCCCCTGCAAGTGATCCGGCTGCAGGTACGGGCCGGTCCCAGTCTTGAACAGGCTGCCCGCGAGGCTCGATACGGCGCATTTGCCGCGCTCACCGCGGCCCATGAACTGCTGCTGACGGCGCAGCATCGTGAGGATCAGGCCGAAACCCTGCTGTTTCGTCTGTTGCGCGGAGCTGGGGTCCGTGGCTTGTCGGCAATGCCGGCGTGCCGGCCTCTGGGGGGCGGGCAGTTATTGCGGCCTTTGCTTGGCGTGTCGCGCCAGGCGCTTGAGCGCTATGCCGCCGAGCAGGGCCTGAGTTGGGTCGAGGACCCTTCGAATGCCGATCGCCAGTATTCGCGCAACTACCTGCGGCATCAGGTCATGCCCTTGTTGCAGGCGCGCTGGCCTCAGGCGGCGACCAGCATGAGTCGCAGCGCCGAGCACCTGAGGGAAGCCCAGGGCCTGCTCGACGAGCTGGCAGTGCAGGACCTGGCGGCGGCCGAGGGCGGCGACTGTTTTCCCTGGCTTGGCCTGCCGTCGCTGGCCCTTGCGCCGTTGCAGGCCTTGTCCCCGGCTCGTCAGCGCAACGCCCTGAGTCATTGGCTGGGTGGGTTTGGCCGCTTGCCCGATACCGATCATTGGCACGGGTGGGAGAACCTGCGCGATGCCGGCGCCGATGGGCGACCATTGTGGCGCCTGGCCGATGGTGAGCTGCATCGTGCGTGTGGGCGAATCTGGTGGCTGTCCGGTGCCTGGCTGCAGCCGGTGCAGGGGCCGGTTGAATGGCTGGATCCGACGCGCCCATTGCGCTTGCCGGGCAATGGCGAGGTGTTTTTCGGCGCAAGGGCACCCCTGGGGCCGTTGCACATAGGCTACCGACAGGGAGGGGAGATCATGCAGGTGGCAGGACGCGGCCATCGTGACCTCAAGCGTCTGCTCAACGAAGCCGGGCTCCCGGGGTTTGTCCGTGGCAGATTGCCGCTGTTGTATCAGGGGCAGCGGCTGCTGGCGCTGGCGAACCTGCCTGGGCCCGGCGCGGAACCTCCGACAGGCTGGCAATTGCATTGGCGACCACTGACCAGCGATCAAGGTTTGAGCTGAAAGGGGCTTTCCGGTAGACTACGCTCCCTTCTTGATACAACTTCTGTGGATTCGCCTGAATTGCAGGAGTTGCCGATTACCAAGCAGTCTTTGCTGGGCGATTCCAAAAAATGTGTAGCGAGCAACCTACCGGTGTTTTTGCATCCGGTCTGTCACCACGCGGCGGTTTTTTTGAAAGGTGCACTGTGATTAATGCAGGTGATCGGGGGCTTCGGCCTTCCTTCGCTTTCCCCGGCGGCACTGACCGCTTTAACGCAGACTTCTAGGGTTTTTCATGACGCGCTACATATTCGTCACGGGCGGTGTTGTTTCTTCATTGGGGAAAGGCATTGCCTCGGCTTCATTGGCGGCCATCCTGGAGGCGCGGGGGCTTAAGGTCACCATGCTCAAGCTGGACCCGTACATCAACGTCGACCCGGGCACCATGAGCCCGTTCCAGCACGGTGAAGTGTTCGTCACCCACGACGGCGCCGAGACTGACCTGGACCTGGGCCACTACGAGCGGTTCATCCGCACGACCATGACCCAGAACAACAACTTCACCACCGGCCGCGTGTACGAGCACGTACTGCGCAAGGAGCGCCGTGGTGATTACCTAGGCGCCACCATCCAGGTGATTCCGCACATCACCGACGAGATCAAGCGTCGCATCATCAAGGGCGCCGGCGATGCCGACGTGGCCCTGGTGGAAATCGGCGGTACCGTGGGCGACATCGAGTCGCAACCGTTCCTCGAAGCCATCCGCCAGCTGCGGGTCGAAGTCGGCTCCAAGCGCGCAATGCTGATGCACCTGACCCTGGTTCCGTACATCGCCACCGCTGGCGAAACCAAGACCAAGCCGACCCAGCACTCGGTAAAAGAGCTGCGTTCGATCGGCTTGCAGCCTGACGTGCTGATCTGCCGCTCCGACCATCCGGTGGATGTGTCCTCGCGTCGCAAGATCGCCCTGTTCACCAACGTTGAAGAGCGTGCGGTGATCTCCCTGGAAGACGTCGACACCATCTACAAGATCCCGGCCGTGCTGCACGCCCAGGGCCTGGACGATTTCGTCGTCGAGCGTTTCGGCCTGCAATGCAACGGCGCCGACTTGTCCGAGTGGGAAAAGGTGGTGGACGCCAAGCTCAACCCTGAGCACGAAGTCACCATCGCCATGGTCGGCAAATACATGGAGCTGCTGGACGCCTACAAGTCGCTGATCGAAGCGATGAGTCACGCCGGCATCACCAACCGCACCAAGGTCAACCTGCGCTACATCGATTCCGAAGACATCGAAAACCAAGGCACCGCGCTGCTGGAAGGCGTTGACGCGATCCTGGTTCCAGGCGGTTTCGGCCTGCGTGGCGTGGAAGGCAAGATCACCGCGGTGCAATACGCTCGCGAGAACAAGGTGCCGTACCTGGGTATCTGCCTGGGCATGCAAGTGGCGGTCATCGAGTTCGCCCGTAACGTCATGGGCTGGAAAGATGCCAACTCCACCGAGTTCGATCGCGCCAGCGGCCACCCGGTCGTCGGCCTGATCACCGAGTGGGAAGACGCGACCGGCGCTGTCGAAGTGCGTAACGAAGCGTCCGACCTGGGCGGCACCATGCGCCTGGGCGCTCAGGAATGCTTGCTGGAAGCGGGCTCCAAGGTCCACGACTGCTACGCCAAGGACGTGATCGTCGAGCGTCACCGTCACCGTTACGAAGTGAACAACAAGCTGCTGCCACAGCTGATCGAGGCCGGTCTGAAGATCTCCGGTCGCTCGGGCGACGGCGCGCTGGTCGAAGTGGTCGAGGCTGCGGATCATCCATGGTTCGTCGCTTGCCAGTTCCACCCGGAGTTCACCTCGACGCCACGTGACGGTCACCCACTGTTCAGCGGTTTCGTCAAAGCAGCATTGGCTCAACACCAGAAGAAGGCGTGAACCTGATGGCGCAGAAGATCATCCGCGTAGGCAACATCGAGATCGCCAACGACAAGCCGATGGTGCTGTTCGGCGGCATGAACGTGCTGGAAAGCCGCGACATGGCGATGCAGGTCTGTGAAGAGTACGTGCGGGTCACCGAGAAGCTCGGTATCCCCTACGTGTTCAAGGCCAGCTTCGACAAGGCCAATCGTTCGTCGGTAACCTCCTACCGTGGCCCGGGCCTGGAAGAGGGCATGCGGATTTTCGAAGACGTGAAGCAGGCCTTCGGCGTGCCGATCATCACCGACGTCCACGAGCCGGCCCAGGCCGCCGTGGTCGCCGAAGTCTGCGACATCATCCAGCTGCCGGCGTTTCTCTCGCGGCAGACCGACCTGGTGGTGGCCATGGCCAAGACCGGCGCGGTGATCAACATCAAGAAGGCCCAGTTCCTCGCGCCCCAGGAAATGAAACACATCCTGAGCAAGTGCGAAGAGGCGGGCAACGATCAGTTGATCCTCTGCGAACGCGGTTCCAGCTTCGGCTACAACAACCTGGTAGTGGACATGCTCGGCTTCGGCATCATGAAACAGTTCGAATACCCGGTGTTCTTCGACGTGACCCATGCCCTGCAGATGCCGGGCGGCCGCGCCGACTCCGCTGGTGGTCGCCGGGCCCAGGTCACCGACCTGGCCAAGGCTGGCATGAGCCAGTCCCTGGCCGGGCTGTTCCTGGAAGCCCATCCGGATCCCGACCACGCCAAGTGCGACGGCCCTTGCGCCCTGCGTCTGGACAAGCTTGAGCCGTTCCTGGCTCAGCTCAAGGCTCTGGACGAACTGGTCAAGAGTTTTCCGACGGTAGAAACCGCGTAAAACCGATTTCTCCGGTAAAGTACCGCACGATTATTGCTCAGGCCCCCGGGCCTGAGCCTTATCGTCTGCAAGACTGCCCGCTTCCCCCCGCCTTGCCGACGGTAAAAGATTTCCTACAGCTGCGTCGTTTTCGTCAACTTTGGAGTGTTTACAACAATGGCAAAAATCGTCGACATCAAAGGTCGTGAAGTTCTCGACTCCCGTGGCAACCCCACTGTCGAAGCGGACGTGCTTCTCGACAACGGCATCATCGGCAGTGCTTGCGCGCCGTCCGGTGCCTCCACCGGCTCGCGCGAAGCGCTGGAGCTGCGTGATGGCGACAAGAGCCGTTACCTGGGCAAGGGCGTGCTCAAGGCGGTAGCCAACATCAACGGTCCGATCCGCGACCTGTTGCTGGGTAAAGACCCGATCGACCAGAAAGCGCTGGATCACGCGATGATCGCCCTGGACGGTACCGAGAACAAAGCGTCCCTGGGCGCCAACGCCATCCTCGCCGTGTCCCTGGCCGCGGCCAAGGCTGCCGCCCAGGACCAGGACCTGCCGCTGTACGCCCACATCGCCAACCTCAACGGCACCCCAGGCGTCTACTCGATGCCGGTGCCGATGATGAACATCATCAACGGTGGCGAGCACGCTGATAACAACGTCGATATCCAGGAATTCATGGTGCAGCCGGTTGGCGCCAAGTCCTTCTCGGAAGGTCTGCGCATGGGCACCGAGATTTTCCATCACCTCAAAGCCGTGCTGAAGGCCCGTGGCCTGAACACTGCTGTGGGCGACGAAGGCGGTTTCGCACCGAACCTGGCTTCCAACGAAGACGCGCTGAAAGTCATCTCCGAAGCGGTGGCCAACGCCGGTTACACCCTGGGCACCGACGTGACCCTGGCTCTGGACTGCGCTGCCAGTGAATTCTACGAAGACGGTAAGTACAATCTGTCCGGCGAAGGCCAGGTGTTCACCGCCGAAGGTTTCGCCGAGTACCTCAAAGGCCTGACTCAGCGCTACCCGATCATCTCCATCGAAGACGGCCTGGACGAGTCCGACTGGGCGGGCTGGAAGATCCTCACCGACAAGATCGGCGACAAGGTGCAACTGGTGGGTGACGACCTGTTCGTGACCAATACCAAGATCCTGAAAGAAGGCATCGACAAGAAGATCGCCAACTCGATCCTGATCAAGTTCAACCAGATCGGCACCCTGACCGAAACCCTGGAAGCCATTCAGATGGCCAAGGCTGCCGGTTACACCGCGGTGATTTCGCACCGTTCCGGCGAAACCGAAGATTCGACCATCGCCGACCTGGCCGTGGGTACCTCGGCTGGCCAGATCAAGACCGGCTCCCTGTGCCGTTCCGATCGCGTATCCAAGTACAACCAATTGCTGCGTATCGAAGAGCAATTGAACGGCAAGGCCAAGTACAACGGTCGCGGCGAGTTTCGCGGCTAAGCCGTAGATGGTAAAAAGACACCGGATTGTGTCGGGAAAATCGCTACAGCGAGTTTTTTGCCACTAATCTGATGCCTTAAGAGCACAAGCCTGGTTCTTCCAGGCTTCGTGCTATCAGTAGGTCCGAAGTTGTTGGCATGGCTGTCTTTTTTCACTGGATACCCGATATTCGATGCGCAGTCCCAATTGGTTGTTCCTGGTCTTGCTCTTGCTGCTGGCCGGCTTGCAGTACCGCCTGTGGGTGGGGAACGGCAGCTTGGCCCAGGTAGCTGACCTGACTCAGCAGATTGCCGACCAGCACGCTGAAAACGAGCGTTTGCTGGAGCGAAATCGCGTACTCGATGCGGAAGTCATGGAGTTGAAGAAGGGCATGGAGACCGTTGAAGAGCGGGCTCGCCATGAGCTGGGCATGGTCAAGGAGGGTGAAACCCTCTACCAGTTGGCCCAATGAGCATTAGGCTGCCGGCCTTCTGGGCCGTGATTCCTGCCGCGGGCGTCGGTGCCCGCATGGCCGCGGACCGTCCCAAGCAGTACCTGCAACTGGGCGGACGCACAATTCTCGAACACAGCCTCGGCTGTTTTCTCGACCATCCAGGCCTCAAGGGGCTGGTGGTCAGTCTGGCGCTGGCCGATCCTTACTGGCCGACCCTGGCCTGCGCCCATGATTCGCGAATTCAGCGGGTCGAAGGTGGCGCCGAGCGCTCCGGTTCGGTGCTCAATGCCCTGCTTCATCTGCATGCCCAAGGCGCGGCCGATGAGGACTGGGTGTTGGTTCACGATGCCGCGCGCCCCAATCTTTCCCGAGATGACCTGGACAAGCTGCTGAGTGAATTGGCACACGACCCGGTGGGCGGGCTGCTGGCGGTGCCGGCCCGGGACACCCTGAAGCGGATCGACAAGCACGGAAGGGTTCTGGAAACCGTGGATCGCAGCCTGATCTGGCAGGCCTACACGCCGCAGATGTTCCGGCTTGGCGCGCTGCATCGCGCCCTGGCCGACAGTCTGGTGGCTGATGTGGCAATCACCGATGAGGCTTCGGCAATGGAATGGGCCGGGCAGGCGCCACGCCTGATCGAAGGCCGTTCCGACAACCTCAAGGTCACTCGTCCCGAGGATCTTGAGTGGCTGCGCCAGCGTTGGTCCAACCGGCGCTGATCGCGGGTAGCGGCTACATATCGCGGTATTCCGGGCGTTCGGCCAAGCCGTGCTTGAGATAATCCACCAGCTTGCGCACTTTCGGCGACAGATGCCGTTGCTGGGGATAGAGCGCCCAGACTGCGGTGTTGGGCGGCTGGTGAGCTTCCAGCAAGGAAACCAGCGTACCGTCCTGCAGGTGCTCCAGAACGTAGTAGTCCGGCAGTTGGCAGAGTCCGACGCCTTGTAACGCCGCGTCCAGCACTGCCTGTCCGCTATTGCAGCGCCAGTTGCCCTGCACCCTTTGCGAAAATTCGCGCCCATCGACTTCCAGCTGCCAGATATCCGAGCTGCCGATCAGGCAATTGTGCCGGCTCAATTCCGACAGGCTGTGAGGGCGGCCATAGCGTTCCAGATAGGACGGCGAAGCGCACAGGTACATGCGCCGTGGCGCCAGGCGAGTGGCAACCAGGCGTGAGTCCTGCAGGCGCCCCAGGCGAATGGCCAGGTCGAGCCCCTCGTGCACCAGGTCCAGGGGACGGTTGCTCAGTTCGATGTCCACCCGCAACTGCGGGTAGAGGCCCATGAAACGCGTGACCAGTGGCACGATAAAACGCTCGCCATAGGCCACTGCGCAAGTCATGCGCAGCATGCCCTTGGGCTCGCTGGTCAGGTCCCCCACGGCCCGCAGCGCTTCCTCGCGCCCGTCCTGCAAGCGTTGGCAATGCTGGAGAAAGGTCTGCCCGGCCTCGGTCAGGGTCACCCGTCGGGTACTGCGATACAGCAGGCGGGTCTGCAAGCGCTCTTCGAGGCGCACCACCTGGCGGCTGATATGAGAAGAGGACACCCCCAGGCGTTCGGCAGCGGCAGTGAACTGGCTGCATTCGGCGACCGCGACGAATTCGTCGATGCCTTCCCAACGGTTTTCGCTCATTGATTATCCCTGTATGGCAATAATGTTTTGCTTTTGCCTGGATTATTCATCGCCTTGCGCTGTTTTACACTCACGGCCTCGTTTTTATTCGCTGGAGAGTCAGGATGATCAAGTCACGTGCTGCCGTAGCCTTCGAGGCCAAGAAGCCCCTGGAAATCGTCGAAGTGGATGTCGCCATGCCCAAGGCCGGCGAAGTACTGCTGCGGGTTGTCGCTTCCGGCGTCTGCCACACCGACGCCTACACCCTGTCCGGCGCCGACCCGGAAGGCATCTTTCCGGCGATCCTCGGCCACGAAGGTGGTGCAGTTGTAGAAGCAGTGGGCGAGGGCGTGACCTCTGTAGCGGTGGGTGATCATGTGATCCCGCTGTACACCCCGGAATGCGGCAAGTGCAAATTCTGCTTGTCGGGCAAGACCAACCTCTGTCAGGCCATTCGCGCAACCCAGGGCAAAGGCTTGATGCCGGATGGCACCACGCGCTTTTCCTACAAGGGCCAGCCCATTTTCCACTACATGGGCACCTCGACATTCTCCGAGTACACCGTGCTGCCGGAAATCTCCGTGGCCAAGATCCCCAAGGAGGCGCCTCTGGAGAAGGTCTGCCTGCTGGGTTGCGGTGTGACCACGGGCATTGGCGCGGTGATCAACACCGCCAAGGTCAAGGCCGGTGACACCGTGGCCATCTTCGGCCTGGGCGGTATTGGCCTGTCGGCGGTAATCGGTGCGGTCAAGGCCAAGGCCGGGCGCATCATCGCCATTGATATCAACCCGGCCAAGTTCGAGATCGCCAAGCAACTGGGCGCCACCGATTGCGTCAACCCCAAGGATTTCGATCGTCCGATCCAGGAGGTCATTGTCGACATGACCGACGGCGGCGTGGATTTCTCCTTCGAATGCATCGGCAACGTGCAACTGATGCGCGCCGCGCTGGAGTGCTGCCACAAGGGCTGGGGCGAGTCGGTGATCATCGGTGTGGCCGGTGCCGGCCAGGAAATTTCGACCCGTCCCTTCCAGTTGGTGACTGGCCGGGTATGGCGTGGTTCGGCT
Organism: Pseudomonas sp. 3MA1; assembly: GCF_029237275.1. Lineage (NCBI taxonomy): Bacteria > Pseudomonadati > Pseudomonadota > Gammaproteobacteria > Pseudomonadales > Pseudomonadaceae > Pseudomonas > Pseudomonas sp. 3MA1. The sequence goes on from NZ_JAACFX010000001.1 coordinate 154,279, forward strand.
TTCGGTGGCGTGCGCGGCCGCAGCGAACTGCCAAGCTACGTGGAAATGTCCCAGACCGGCGAAATCCCGCTGGATACCTTCATTACCCACACCATGGGCCTGGAAGACATCAACAAGGCATTCGACCTGATGCACGAAGGCAAGAGCATTCGTTCGGTCATTCATTTCTAAGAGCAGCGGCAAGCGGCAAGTTGCCAGCTCCAAGGGGGAATGCCCACTTGCGGCGGGTAGCTTGCGGCTTGTGGCTGGAGGTCTGCCATGAGTCTGGAAAACCTTTCCTGCCAGAAAAGCTTCGGCGGCTGGCATAAACGCTACAAACATCATTCCCAGGTGTTGGGCTGCGACATGGTGTTCGCGGTGTATTTGCCGCCCCAGGCGGAACAGGGCGGCAAGTTGCCGGTGCTTTACTGGTTGTCCGGCCTGACCTGCACCGACGAGAACTTCATGCAAAAGGCTGGCGCCCAACGCCTGGCGGCGGAGCTGGGCCTGATCATCGTCGCTCCGGATACCAGCCCTCGCGGCGCAGGCGTGCCCGGTGATCCGGAGGGCGCCTGGGACTTTGGCCTGGGCGCGGGGTTCTATCTGAACGCGACACAGGAGCCCTGGGCCCAGCATTATCGGATGCATGACTATGTGGTGAACGAGCTGCCGGAGCTGGTGGAGGCGCACTTTCCCGCGTCGGACAAGCGTGGGATCAGCGGGCATTCCATGGGCGGGCACGGGGCATTGGTCTGCGCGTTGCGTAATCCCGGTCGCTATCAGTCGGTTTCGGCGTTCGCGCCTATCAGTAATCCCATGGATTGTCCTTGGGGGCAGAAGGCATTTTCCCGGTATCTGGGGGAAGAGCGCTCACGCTGGCGCGAGTGGGATGCCAGCGTATTGATCGCCGAGGCCACCGAGAAGCTGCCGTTGCTGGTGGATCAGGGCGATCGTGACGATTTCCTCGCCGGCCAGCTCAAGCCTGAAGTGCTGCAGCAAGCGGCAAAGAATGCCGGGCATGAGCTGACGTTGCGCATGCAGCCCGGCTATGACCACAGCTACTTCTTTATCGCCAGCTTTATAGACGATCACTTGCGGCACCACGCACGTGCTCTTAACGCCTAATACCTGCCAAAGCAGGTAGAATCACGCCCTGACTTTTTCGGGGCGTTTTTTTATGCGTATTGGCCACGGCTACGATGTGCACCGTTTCGCTGAGGGCGACTTCATTACTTTGGGCGGTGTGCGCATTGCCCATCATTCTGGGTTGCTCGCCCACTCCGACGGGGACGTGTTGTTGCACGCGCTCAGTGATGCCCTGCTGGGCGCCGCGGCGCTGGGGGATATCGGCAAGCATTTTCCGGACACCGATCCGCAGTTCAAAGGTGCCGACAGCCGCGTCCTGCTGCGTCATGTTGTCGCGCTGATCCACGCCCAAGGCTGGAAGGTCGGCAACGTCGACAACACCATCGTCGCCCAGGCCCCGAAAATGGCGCCTCATATTGAAACCATGCGGGCCTTGATCGCCGAGGACCTGCAAGTCGAACTGGATCACGTGAACGTGAAGGCCACCACCACCGAAAAGCTCGGTTTCGTCGGTCGCGAGGAAGGTATCGCGGTGCACTCCGTGGCCTTGTTGCTACGCTCATGAATGAATCGCAACTGCTGGGCCCGCGGGCCTATGGCGATGCCCTGGGCCGTGCGGTGCTCAAGGCCACAGCCGAAGATTTCCAAGTCGATGAAGTGCTCGATATCCCGCTGAGCGGTGAAGGCGAGCACCTGTGGCTGTGGGTGGAAAAGCGTGGCCTGAATACCGAAGAGGCGGCGCGGCGGATTGCCAAGGCCGCCGGAGTGTCGTTGCGCACCGTGAGCTACGCCGGGCTCAAGGATCGCCAGGCGCTGACTCGCCAGTGGTTCAGCGTGCAACTGCCGGGCAAGGCTGATCCGGACCTTGGCGCGGCGGAAAACCACACCCTGAAAATCCTCAAGGCCACCCGCCACAAGCGCAAGCTACAGCGTGGAGCCCATGCGGCCAACGGTTTTACCCTGCGTCTGACAGAGCTTACGGCGGATCATGCGGCCATCGATGAGCGTTTGCGGCAGATCGCCCAGCAGGGGATTCCCAACTATTTCGGCGCCCAGCGTTTTGGTCACGACGGCGGCAACTTGGTGGACGCCCGCGGCTGGGCCGAGCGCCAGGCTCTGCCAGAGCAGCGCAATGTGCGTTCGCGCCTGCTTTCCACGGCTCGCAGCTATCTGTTCAATCAGGTGCTGGCGGCCCGGGTGGCGGACGGCAGCTGGCAGCAGGCGCAGGTAGGTGACCTGTTGGCGTTTACCGACAGTCGCAGCTTTTTCATGGCCGGGCCCGACGAGTGCTCGGATCCGCGCCTGGCGATTCTCGACCTGCATCCCACCGGTCCGTTGTGGGGCGAGGGCGCCTCTCCGGCGGGCGGTGTGTCCCACGAGCTTGAGCAACAGATTGCCGGCCGTGAGGCGGCACTGTGTGATTGGTTGATAAAAGCCGGCATGAGCCACGAACGACGCATCCTGCGGCTGCCCATTGGCGGTTTGACGTGGCATTATCCCGAGCCTGACATTCTGCAACTGGAATTCGTCCTGCCGGCCGGGTGTTTCGCCACCGCATTGGTGCGTGAACTCGTCGATCTGGTGCCGGTGGGGCAGACGGACAGCTCATGCGTATTCTGATTTCTAACGATGATGGGGTAACCGCACCCGGTATCGCCGCGCTGCATGCTGCGCTGGCGGATTACGCCGACTGTGTGGTGATCGCACCGGACCAGGACAAAAGCGGCGCCAGCAGCTCGCTGACGCTCGACCGTCCGTTGCACCCGCATACCCTCGGCAATGGCTTCATCAGCATCAACGGCACGCCGACCGACTGTGTTCATCTGGGGCTCAACGGCCTGCTGGAACACGAGCCGGACATGGTGGTGTCGGGGATCAACCTGGGGGCCAACCTCGGGGATGACGTGCTGTACTCCGGAACGGTCGCTGCGGCCCTGGAAGGGCGCTTCCTGCAGCGTCCGGCGATTGCCTTTTCGCTGGTGTCGCGGCAGGTGGAAAACCTTGCCACGGCGGCCCATTTCGCGCGCAAGCTGGTGCAAGCCCAGGGCTTGCTGGATTTGCCACCACGGACGGTGTTGAACGTGAATATTCCCAACCTGCCACTGGATCATATTCGTGGCATACAGCTGACCCGCCTGGGTCACCGCGCGCGGGCGGCGGCGCCGATGAAGGTCGTCGATCCCCGTGGCAAGTCGGGTTACTGGATTGCCGCCGCCGGGGATGCCGAAGATGGCGGTCCGGGCACCGATTTTCATGCGGTGATGCAAGGTTACGTCTCCATCACCCCGTTGCAGCTGGATCGCACGTTCAATGACGCGTTCCGGAGCCTGGATGGCTGGTTGGAGGGGCTGCGCTGATGGCTCGTGAGCAAGACGATTTGCTGCGACGGGGAATCGGCATGACTTCCCAGCGTACCCGCGAACGCCTGATTCAACGGCTCTACGATGAAGGGCTGTCCAATCCCCAGGTGTTGGAGGTCATTCGTCGCACGCCGCGGCACCTGTTCGTAGATGAAGCGCTGGCCCATCGGGCCTACGAAGACACCGCCCTGCCGATCGGCCATAACCAGACCATCTCCCAGCCTTATATGGTGGCGCGCATGAGCGAGCTGCTGCTGGAGGCCGGTCCCCTGGACAAGGTCTTGGAGATAGGCACTGGATCCGGTTATCAGACGGCGGTGCTGTCGCAGTTGGTGGAGCGGGTGTTTTCGGTGGAGCGGATCAAGGTCCTGCAGGACCGGGCCAAGGAGCGGTTGCAGGAGTTGAACCTGCGCAATGTGGTGTTTCGCTGGGGTGACGGTTGGGAAGGCTGGCCGGCCTTGGCGCCTTACAACGGCATCATCGTTACCGCTGTGGCCACTGATGTTCCCCAAGCGCTGCTCGACCAGCTGGCCCCGGGCGGACGCCTGGTGATTCCGGTGGGAGCAGGCGAAGTGCAGCAGTTGATGCTGATCATTCGAGAAGAACATGGTTTTGCCCGACATGTCCTGGGAGCGGTGCGCTTTGTGCCTCTGCTCAATGGGCCGCTGGCCTGAGTATTTGTTGGGGCTGGGTGAATTCTGTTTGATGGGCTGTGTCTTAGTGCCGTGTCGATCGTCAATGAGTCGGGTGGCCACCAATGGTCATTGCTGGCGACTGTGTAGTGCGCTGTGCCAGCGGTAAAGCGCGGTCGTCCAGTTATACTTGCGTCATTTCATGCCTGAGCAAGGCAATCTATATCGTCAACCACCATAAAGGGAGCGGCGGGTGAGTCTCACAGTCATTGCGCAGCGAATAGGTATATCAAGCTTTCAGCGACTGATGATTGGCCTTGTCTTGAGTTCCTTGTTGGTCGGTTGTTCCAGCACCAAGTCCAGCAGCGTGGGGGTGGTTGAGCGCAGCAATACCGCCGCGCCTCAACGCCCGACAGTCACTACCGGGCAATATGTGGTGCGTCGTGGCGATACCTTGTTCTCCATTGCCTTCCGCTATGGCTGGGACTACAAGGCATTGGCCGCTCGTAACAATATTGCCGAGCCCTATACCATCCATCCTGGGCAAACCATTCGCTTCGATGGCCGCACTGGCGCAGCGCCGGCAACGGTGGTCACCAGTACCCAGTCCGGTGCTTCGTCGTCGAGCAAGACCACGGTTATTCGTCGTCCTGTTGGTACTGCAACGGCCCCCGCCACGGCTCCAGCATCGGGCACCGCAGCCCCCTCTGCCAGCAAGCCAACGCCTGCCCCGGTTACGCCTGCGGGCCCCGCACCGACAGGCTGGGGCTGGCCTTCAAACGGCGTTCTGATTGGAAAGTTTTCTTCAAACGGTAGTTTGAATAAAGGCATTGATATCGCCGGGGATTTGGGACAGCCTGTTTTAGCTGCGTCTGATGGGACGGTGGTTTACGCCGGGAGTGGCTTAAGGGGCTACGGCGAATTAGTCATCATCAAACACAACGAAACCTACGTCAGTGCTTACGGCCACAACCGCAAGCTATTGGTTCGGGAGGGACAGCAGGTCAAAGTCGGACAGACAATTGCCGAGATGGGATCAACTGGTACAGACCGGGTGAAACTGCACTTTGAGATTCGCCGACAAGGTAAACCTGTAGATCCGCTGCAATTCCTGCCACGACGTTGATCGGTTACCAGCCTGTTCCACTCACGTAGAGGGAACAGGCTCCAGCGTTGCCAAGGATTAAGGCGTCGCTTGAGCCTGAGGTCGAACTCACCAAAGGACTATAACAATGGCTCTCAGTAAAGAAGTGCCGGAGTTTGACATCGACGATGAGGTTCTCCTTATGGAGAGCAGCATCGATATGGATTCGATGTCGAATAATGAGGGGGCAACTCCACCTTCCGTTCGCGCCAAATCCAAAAGCTCCGCATCACTTAAGCAACACAAGTACATTGATTACACACGCGCCCTTGATGCGACGCAGTTGTATCTCAATGAAATCGGTTTTTCTCCGTTGCTCTCTCCCGAAGAGGAAGTGCACTTTGCGCGTTTGTCGCAGAGTGGTGACCCGGCCGGGCGCAAACGCATGATTGAAAGTAACTTGCGACTGGTGGTGAAAATCGCCCGGCGCTATGTCAATCGTGGCTTGTCGCTGCTGGATCTGATCGAAGAGGGCAACCTCGGCCTGATCCGGGCAGTGGAGAAGTTCGACCCGGAACGCGGCTTCCGCTTTTCGACCTACGCCACCTGGTGGATTCGTCAGACCATCGAACGGGCGATCATGAATCAGACCCGCACCATTCGGCTGCCGATTCATGTGGTCAAAGAGCTCAACGTCTACCTGCGCGCCGCCCGTGAGTTGACGCAAAAACTCGATCATGAACCCTCTCCCGAAGAAATCGCCAACCTGCTGGAGAAGCCGGTGGCCGAAGTCAAACGCATGCTTGGTCTGAATGAGCGGGTTTCTTCGGTTGACGTCTCGCTGGGACCGGATTCGGATAAAACCCTGCTGGACACCCTGACGGATGACCGTCCGACGGATCCTTGTGAGCTGTTGCAGGACGACGATCTGTCACAAAGCATCGATCAATGGCTTTCCGAGCTGACTGAAAAGCAGCGTGAAGTGGTGGTTCGCCGCTTTGGCCTGCGAGGTCACGAGAGCAGCACGCTCGAAGACGTAGGCCTGGAGATCGGCCTGACCCGTGAGCGGGTTCGGCAGATTCAGGTCGAAGGGCTCAAGCGTCTGCGGGAGATCCTTGAGAAGAATGGCCTGTCCAGTGAGTCGCTGTTCCAGTAGCTTCCGGAGTTGATCCACAAGAGCCCCGATTCGTTCGGGGCTTTTTATTGGCTGAGTGTTTTGGCCCTGAGTTCTCGGATTCTGATCAAGGATGGGATTACTCTTAACTCGCGTGTAAGCAATAGATTACTTTTTCGTAGGTGTTCGGTTCTCTAGTGCTTCAGGCTTGCCTAAAATGCTTTAGGCTATTTTTTATCTATTTGATTTATAAAGATATTTTTTAATTCCTCTACTGTCATTCGACACTATTTCCCGGGACAGGTGCGATTGCTCTTATCTGGGAACTCTCTAATATCAGCCCTGTGTCGACGGATAGACACAGCCATCAAGGACGATGGTCAGGACATCGCAGGAAGTGATTCATCAGGACGATGAAAAGGAACACAGGGACTAGGGAAAAATGTGGGCGGGTCATACCGCCCCTTTTTTTGCCTGGCGAAAAGTCCAACTGCAAGAACGCCGTTCCCAGAAACGCAAAAAGGCCCGCAAGGGGCCTTTTCAGGAACGCGAGGCAATTAGCGCTCGAGGTCTTTGATCTTGCCTTTGACGCCATCCCACTCTTCGGCATCCGGCAACGGTTCTTTCTTTTCAGTGATGTTCGGCCAGATCTCTGCCAGCTCGACGTTCAGCTGAATGAATTCCTGCATTTCTTCCGGGACTTCATCCTCGGAGAAAATAGCTACAGCGGGGCACTCAGGCTCGCACAGCGCGCAGTCAATGCACTCATCCGGGTGAATCACCAGGAAGTTCGGGCCTTCGTAAAAGCAGTCCACCGGACAGACTTCTACGCAGTCGGTGTACTTGCACTTGATGCAGTTGTCGGTGACGACGAAGGTCATTTCTAATTCTCTCCTCAGGCGGCGGCAGCGGAGCCCCAACATGACGGGGTCGCCAGGTTTGGGAGCGATAGTCTGCGAACCAGGCTAATAGTCCGCAGCATCCCAAACCGCGCGAGATTCTAACAGCTTGAAGGCGTTCGCGTTAGATGCGCGTCTTCAATGTATAGAGCATTTCCAGGGCCCGGCGTGGCGTCAGATCATCCAGATCCAGTTTGGCCAGTTCGTCCAGCACCGGATGCGGCAGGCTGGCGAACATGTCGCTTTGTTGGGGAACCGAGGTTTTACCCGGTGCTGGAGGCGCCACTTCATGGGGCAAACTGGTGGTTTCCAGACGGCTCAAGTGCTCCCTGGCGCGGCTGATGACAGCGCTGGGAACCCCGGCCAGCTGGGCTACCGCCAGGCCATAGCTCTGGCTGGCAGGCCCCGGCAGCACATGGTGCAGGAAGACGATGCGCTCGTTGTGCTCTGTGGCATTGAGGTGCACGTTGGCCACCAGCGGCTCGCTTTCCGGCAGCACCGTCAGCTCGAAGTAGTGGGTGGCGAACAGGGTGTAGGCCCTTAGCTGGGCGAGACGTTCTGCCGCAGCCCAGGCCAGGGAAAGTCCGTCGAAAGTACTGGTGCCGCGGCCCACTTCGTCCATCAGCACCAGGCTGCGCTCAGTGGCGTTGTGCAGGATGTTCGCCGTTTCGCTCATTTCCACCATGAAGGTCGAACGGCCACCGGCCAGGTCGTCGCTGGAGCCGATCCGGGTGAAGATCCGGTCCACCAGGGACAGCTCGCAGCTGGCCGCCGGGACGAAGCTGCCGATATGGGCCAGCAGCACGATCAGCGCGGTCTGGCGCATATAGGTGGATTTACCGCCCATGTTCGGACCGGTGATCACCAGCATCCGCGTGTTGTCGTCCAGATTCAGGTCGTTGGCCACAAAAGGTGTGGTCAAGACTTGTTCCACCACCGGGTGACGACCCTGGGTGATACGCATGCACGGCTCGCTGACAAAGCGCGGGCAGTTGAGATCCAGGTTCAAGGCGCGCTCGGCCAGGTTGCTCAGCACATCCAGCTCCGCCAGCGCGCCAGCAGTGTCCTGCAGCGGTGGCAGATGGCTGATCAGGGTTTCCAGCAGCGCGTCGTAGAGCATCTTTTCCCGGGCCAGGGCACGGCTCTTGGCCGACAGCGCCTTGTCTTCAAACTCCTTGAGTTCCGGTGTGATGAAGCGCTCGGCGCCTTTGAGGGTCTGTCGGCGAATGTAGTCCGCCGGAGCCTGCTCGGCCTGCTTGCTGGGCAGCTCGATGAAATAGCCATGAATGCGGTTGTAGCCGACCTTGAGATTGGCCAGGCCGGTACGGGCTTTCTCGCGGGCTTCCAGGTCGATCAGGAACTGCCCGGCGTTCTCGCTCAAGGATTGCAGCTCGTCGAGCTCGGCGTCGTAGCCGGTCTTGAGCACGCCGCCGTCACGGATCACCGCCGGCGGGTTGTCGATGATCGCCTTGGCCAGCAGCGCTGCCAGCTCCGGATAGGTGCTGGTGGTGATCGCCAGTTGCTTGAGGTGGTCGGCTTCCAGCTCGCTCATCGCTTGTTGCAGTTCCGGCAACGCCGCCAGGGCGTCGCGCAGACGGGCCAGGTCCCGCGGACGGGCATTACGCAAGCCGATGCGCGCGAGAATCCGCTCGATATCGCCGATTTCCTTCAACTGCGGTTGCAGCCGTTCGAAGCGGTAACCGTCCAGCAAACAGGTAATGGAGGACTGACGCGCCTGCAGGACCTTGAGGTCGCGCAGCGGACGGTTCAGCCAGCGGGTCAGCAGGCGGCTGCCCATGGCGGTCTGGCAGCGATCGACCACCGATTGCAGGGTGTTGTCGCGTCCACCGGCCAGATTGGTGTCCAGCTCCAGGTTGCGGCGGCTGGCGCCGTCCAGCACCACGGTATCGTCCAGGCGTTCATGCCGCAGGCTGCGCAGGTGGGGCAGGGCGGTACGCTGGGTTTCCTTGGCGTAGCTGAGCAGGCAACCCGCGGCGCCGATGGCCAGGGTCAGGGTTTCGCAACCAAAGCCCTTGAGGTCCTGGGTGGAGAACTGCTGGCAGAGGCTCTTGTGAGCCGAATCGCGCTCGAAATCCCAGGGCGCACGGCGCCGTACACCGCGGCGTTTTTCCGCTGGCAGGCCCTGCGGCCAGTCATCGGGGATCAGCAGTTCGACCGGATTGATCCGCTCCAGCTCGGCCAGCAGGTTTTCCCAGCCCTTGATTTCCAGGACGCTGAAGTTGCCGCTGGTGATGTCCAGCACCGCCAGGCCGAACAGGCGCTCATCGCCCAGAACGGCGGCGATCAGGTTGTCGCGGCGCTCGTCCAGCAGGGCTTCGTCGCTGACGGTGCCCGGGGTGATGATGCGCACCACCTGGCGCTCCACCGGGCCTTTGCTGGTCGCGGGGTCGCCGACCTGCTCGCAGATCACCACCGACTCGCCGAGCTTCACCAGTTTGGCCAGGTAGCCTTCAACCGAGTGGTAGGGAATGCCGCACATGGGAATCGCTTGGCCCGCCGACTGTCCGCGCGCCGTCAGGGTGATGTCCAGCAGCTTGGCGGCCTTCTTCGCGTCTTCATAGAAGATCTCGTAGAAGTCGCCCATGCGGTAGAACATCAACTGATCAGGGTGCTGGTTCTTGAGGCGCCAGTACTGCTGCATCATCGGCGTGTGGGAAGACAGATCGGAGGTATTTTTACTCATTGGTATTTAGGCGGATTCGTTGAATGGGTGAAGCAAAGGAGCGCTGGGCCCGGCTTTTTGCAGATGGCGGCAAGGTTACCATGGGCGCCCTGGGCTCGCAGGCACCAAGGCGCGACCAGGTTTGTCCGGCAAATGCCTTGCAAATATGCAAAACAGCATTTGTCATTGCTTAAAAGATCGAGCAATATGCGTTTTATGCAAATACGCAATGTTTCTACCGTCTTAAGAGAGCTGCTGGATCGTGATGGAATCTCCCCCACGGAGCTTCATCGCCGTACCGGTGTGCCTCAATCCACCCTCTCGCGGATTCTCAGCGGGAAGATCGTCGATCCCTCGGATAAGCACATCTCGCGGATTGCCGAATACTTCCAGGTGAGCACCGACCAGTTGCGCGGGCGCGTGGATATCGCGCCTGGCCGGACTGCGGCCCCCCGTGACGAGATTCATTCGGAACTCAAGGACATAAGCCTGTGGGACGACGACACTCCCGTCGATGACGACGAGGTGTCGGTTCCCTTTTTGCGTGAGGTTGAATTGGCTGCTGGATCAGGAAGATTCGTCATCGAGGAAAGCGAGCGCGCCAGCCTGCGCTTCGGCAAGCGCAGCCTGCGGCACAACGGCGTGCAGTTCGATCAGGCCAAGTGCGTCACGGTGCGGGGCAACAGCATGTTGCCGGTGCTGCGCGATGGGGCCACGGTCGGGGTCAATGCCGGCAAATGCGCGATCGGCGACATCGTCGATGGCGACCTCTACGCCATCAACCACAACGGCCAGCTGCGAGTGAAGCAGCTGTATCGCCTGCCCACCGGGATTCGCCTGCGCAGCTTCAACCGCGATGAGCACCCGGACGAGGACTACAGCTTCCAGGAGATCCAGGAGGAGCAGATCAGCATCCTCGGTCACGTCTTCTGGTGGGGCATGTACGCCCGCTAAGCCCTCTCTGTCAGACCAAGCCCGCCACTGAGCGGGCTTTTTTTCGCCCTCGAGAAATCCTCCCCCACCCTGCATTTATGCGGCCTCCATGCGTCCGTGCAATTCTTTTGCATAAATAAATGCATTTACGCATTGACTGCATATGCATGAATGCATAACATCCATCTCAAGCCGTTCAACAACGGCTGCAACGACGCTCTTTAGTGGCAAAGCAAAGGCAGCGATGAACCGGCCTCGACGGTTCAGAGGGTTGGCAACTGACCCGGGTGTGCAGCGTAAAGCACCAGAAGCAGTTATCCGGCGGACAGGGTCGCGGTCGGAGGAACAATTTGAATGGGTCCGTACCGCACCAGTAGTGCCGAAAGACCAAGGTTTGCATTACTGAAAAGCCCGGGCGACCGGGCTTTTTGGAATGCCTGCCTAACGTGGGCCGCCAACAGACAGGGACCCCTTGAACCACCCTTTTCAGCTTTCTATCAACTGGCCATCTCGCTGGCCTCAATCCGCACGGGAGACGTGAATGACAAACGAGCAGCAAGCGTTGCTGGACATGCCGATCTGGCTGGTCATCGTCCTGGCGCTGGTCGGTGGCGTTTCCGGCGAAATGTGGCGCGCCGACAAGGAGGGCGCTCGTGGCTGGTCGCTGTTGCGGCGCCTGGCGCTGCGCTCTGGAGCCTGCGTGGTCTGCGGGGTCTCGGCAATCATGCTGCTGTATGCCGCCGGCGTCTCGATCTGGACCGCCTGCGCCTTCGGTTGCCTGACCGCCATGGCCGGCGCCGACGTCGCCATAGGCCTTTATGAGCGCTGGGCGGCCAAGCGCATCGGGGTATGCGAACCGCCCTCACGGGACTCGAACCCGGATCAGCGCTGATCCCGCACCGGCTCCGGCCTTCAACAAGGCTCATCGGCCCCGGCGGCTGGGCGCCTCGACCTGTTTCAGGAACAACACACATGAACGAACTGACCCAGCTAAAAGACGCCATCACGTCCACGATCAAGCAGGCGATGCCGCAACTGCATAGGGTTGAGGCCTTCCCCAAGATGCTCGAAGGCGTCACTGAACCTGCGCTCTACTTCGTGGTGACCGGCCTGGATCAGGCCGCCGACCCCGGTGATGGCCGCAGTTGCATGCGGGCCACCTTCGAGGCGCGGATACGGGTCGACCCCGAACTGGCGCAGGCGCCCATGCAGGCGGCCATTCTCGCGGCGCAGCTGCTTGAGCTGTTGCGTTGCCAGCAGTGGAACCTGGACTTTGTCGAGGGGGCAACGGCGGTGTGGGCCAAGCCTGCCGGTACGGTGGCCGATCCGACTTATCGCGCCGAGTGGATCGTGCAGTGGCAGCAGCTTATCTACCTGGGGCAGGAACAATGGCCCTGGGCCGATCAACCGCCGGGCACGCTGGTGCTGGGCTTCAGCCCCGATACCGGGCCCGGTCACGAGGGCGACTACCAGTCGCCGGAGCACATGGCGTGAGTTACGTCTCTGCAAGCCACGACCGCATGATTGCCGGCCTGATCCTGCCTTGCTGCGTGGTCGGCGTGGATCTGGCGGCCGGCCTGGTGCGGGTGTCCGATGGCGCCGGCTGGACCAGCGCCTGGGTGCGCTGGCACAGCCAGGCCGCCGGCAAGGCCCGTCACTGGCGGGCGCCGAGCCTGGGGGAGCAGGGCGTGTTGATCAGCCCCAGCGGCGAGCCGGCCCAGGGCACTTTCGTTCCCGGCCTGTATGGCAACGCCGGTCCCCAGCCGGACAACCGCGACCACGTCGAAGTCTGGCGCTTCGAGGATGGCGGCTCGCTGGTCTATGACTGGCAGGCCAAGAGCTACAGCATCAGCCTGCCCAGCGGCACGGTGAGCATTCAGGTTGGCGCCAGCTCGGCGCAGGTCACCGACAGCAGCATTACCGGCAACGCCGCCAGCATCACCCTGACCGGTGCGATCACCTTGAATGGCGACGTGCAGATCAACGGTGGCAGCTTGACGCACAACGGGGTCAACGTCGGCTCGACCCATACCCACCTTGGGGTGATGCCAGGCCCCGGGGCAACGGCCCCGCCGCAGTGACCCTTGGCCCTTATCGCCCTCACCACCCACTTGCTACCTATCACCCAAGCAACCCGCCCAGAGCGGTTTTTTTCTACCCGGAGAATGCAATGGCCACCCCCAAGAAAACCCCCGGTCGCCCAGCGGGCACCGGCGCTGTGGTGTTTCGCGACCGTCTTTACACCTCGCGTCATCTGATCCTGCCGGACGGCCGCCAATTGCCGGTGGTCCAGGGACAGGTGTCGGCCAAGGCCGGCGACCGCGTTGCCCTGGACTACCTCGCCAGCCACCCGGATCTGCAGGCACAGGAGTAAGGCCATGATCGGAATGGATCGCCGTACCGGCCTGTCGCTGTCCGGCATCGAGCATGTGCGGCAGTCCATCGAGGACATCCTGACCACGCCCCTGGGCAGCCGGCGGATGCGCCCCGAATACGGCAGCAACCTGCGCCGCTATGTCGACCTGCCGGTGACCGGCGGCTGGAAAAGCGCGGTGCAGGCCGAAGTGGCCCGGGCGCTGTTGCGCTGGGAGCCGCGGCTGAAGCTGGAACGGGTCAGCGTGGTCGCGGTGGTCGGAGGCCAGATCAGCTTTCAACTGACTGGCCAGTACCTGGGTAACAGCACGCTTTTGGAGGTGACGGCATGAGTACGTTGGACCTGTCGGCGCTGCCGGCCCCCCAGGTGCTTGAAGCCCTGGATTTCGAGGCCTTGTACCAAGGCAAGCTGGCCACCTTTCGCCGGCACATGGGCGAGAACTGGACGGCCAACCTGGAAAGTGACCCGGTGAGCAAACTGCTGGAAGTCTCGGCTTACGCTGACATGCTGCTGCGGGCCCGGGTCAACGACGCCGCCAAGGCATTGCTGCTGGCCCATGCCCAAGGCGCGGACCTGGATCACCTGGCGGCCAACGTCAAATTGCAGCGCCTGGTGATCCAGGCCGGCGATCCGTCGGCCGTGCCGGCGCTGGAGGAGATCAGGGAGTCGGACGACGCCCTGCGCGAGCGCATCCAGTTGGCCTATGAAGGGCTGACCACCGCCGGACCGCGTAACAGCTACATCCTGCATGCGCGCAATGCTTCGGCCCTGGTGGCCGATGCCGAGGCCGAAAGCCCGGCGCCGGCCCGGGTGACGGTCACGGTGCTGAGCCTGGAAGGCAACGGCACGGCCGCTCCCGAGCTGCTGGCGACAGTCGCTGCCGCCCTCAACGATGAGGACGTGCGGCCCCTGGGGGATCGGGTCACGGTGCAGAGTGCGCAAGTGTTGCCCTATCGCATCGACGCCGTGCTGCACATGAAGGGGCCAGGGCCGGAAAGTGATGCGGCCCTGGCCGAGGCCGAGCGCAGGCTGGCGGCCTGGATCAACCCACGTCGGCGCCTGGGCATCGAGGTGGCCCGTTCGGCCATCGATGCACAGTTGCATGTGGCCGGCGTGGCCCGGGTCGACCTTGTCGATTGGCAGGACATCACCCCGAGCAAAGCCCAGGCGGCGTACTGCATCGGCTACAGCGTCAAGTTGGGGAGCTGAGATGAGCAGCCTACTGCCGATCAACAGCACCCCGCTGGAGCGCGCCTTGGCGGCGGCCGGTAGCGGTGACAGCGCCATCATGCTGCGCACCCTGTACGACCCGGCGACCTGCCCGGTGCACCTGCTGCCGCAACTGGCCTGGGCTTGGTCGGTGGATCGCTGGGACCCGCGCTGGCCCGAAACGGTCAAGCGCAACGCCATTCGCGCCTCCTACTTCATTCATGCCCGCAAGGGCACCATCGGTGCGCTACGGCGGGTGGTCGAGCCCCTTGGGTACCTGATTGAGATCATCGAGTGGTTCAACACGGTTCCCCAGGGCGTGCCCGGTACATTCACGCTGAAGGTCGGCGTTCTCGACACTGGTATCACCGAGGAGATGTATCAGGAACTGGAACGCTTGATCGACGACGCCAAGCCTGTCACGCGGCACCTGACTGGGTTGGCTATCAGTCTCGAAACTCAAGGTGCTTTAAACATTGGCGTTTCCCTATACGACGGCGACGAAATCGACGTTTACCCCCCAGTACAGCGGGATATCGAAGTCAGCGGCTTTATCCGTCAGGGTGGCCGTGAACACAATATCGACACCATGGACATCTACCCATGACAGACCAGAACAGCCAGTTTTTCGCGATCCTCACTGCCGTCGGTAAGGCCAAACAGGCCAATGCCGATGCCTTGGGCGTGCCCTGGACATTCGCCCAGATGGGCGTGGGTGACGCTAACAACACCGAGCCAATGCCCAGCGAACAGCAAACCAAATTGATCAACGAGCGTCGGCGCGCACCGCTGAATCAGCTGAAGGTTGACCCAAACAACCCCAACATCATCATCGCCGAGCAGGTTATTCCTGAAAGCGTCGGCGGCTGGTGGATTCGCGAGATTGGCCTGTATGACACCGCCGGCGACCTGGTGGCCGTTGCCAACTGCGCGCCCAGCTTCAAGCCCCTGCTGTCACAGGGCTCCGGCCGCACCCAGGTCGTGCGCATGAACCTGATCGTCAGCAACACGGCCAACGTCGAGCTCAAGATCGATCCGAGCATCGTCTTGGCGACCCGATCCTACGTTGACGCGAAGGTATTGGAGGAGATCTACAAGCTCGACAGCAAGCAATCGGTTCGGGTGGCCACCACTGGCAACATCGCACTGACAGGCTTGCAGTCCATTGATGGCGTAGTCCTGGTGGTAGGTGATCGGGTGCTGGTGAAGAACCAGACCCTTGCCAAGGATAACGGCTTGTACACTGCCGCAACGGGTGCTTGGGTACGTACCGAAGATACAGATTCCAGTGCCAAAGTAACCTCGGCCTTGCTTGTGTCCGTTGAACAAGGTTTGGCGCTCGCCGATACCCGCTGGCAACTGGTGACGGACGGTGTGATTGTTCTGGGTTCAACAGCACTGACGTTCCAAGATGTAACTGCGAGCTTTGCGCGTTTGCTTTCGCCTCGTTTTATGGGCAATCCAACAGCGCCTACACCTGGTCAGTTCGATAACAGCAAAGCTATTGCAACGACTGAGTTTGTACGCGGTGCTTCGGGAAGTTATCGCGGCTTTACCGATCTTGCGGCGCCGAGCACGCTGACTGCGGCGGCAATCGGGACGCTTGTCACTACAGTTGGGACGTATACGGTTACGCTGCCGCCGGCCGATGTTGGTCCTGCCGGCAGCGCGATTCACTTTCGCAATCCCAGCACCGGAGTTGTGTCGATCGTTTGTGCGGGATCAGATCAGATCTGTTTTTCGGGCGGGCATCGTCGAAGCATTGATCTTTTGCCTGACTCCACGCTTGAACTTGTCAGCAACGGAGATGCCGGCTGGTGGCCATCGGGTTCGGCACAGTTTCAATATTCCAACGTGCTTTGCAGTACTCCTCCACAGTTCGATAGTACAAAGACGCTAGCTACGACGGAGTTTGTGCGTCGAGCCTTGGGCAGCCGCAGCGGGTATATCGACTATCAAGCGGCGAGCGGGATAATCCCGGTCGCTGACGCGGGTAAGTACATTGGGTTTAACAGGGGGGCTGCACAGAGCTATGCATTACCAGATGCCAATACTCTTCCCCTAGGTACAAGCTTTTATCTTGAGGCTGTCGGAGGAGATGTCTCACTGAGTGCACCGAACTCAAAATTTGCTGGTCCGGCCGCACAGGTAGTGTCTCCTTTGTATGTTCTGAGGAACGGCACAGCCTGCGAGTTTATTGTGATATCTAACATTGCACAGAGTGATCCGAGCTTTTCTTATCGAGTTGTGGGTGGAGTTGGCAAGGCACTGGTTGCACGTAACGGCTATGAGCGCATGCCAAACGGGTTAATCCGGATGTGGGGCAGTGGCATTGCTGGTGGCCATCCAGATCAATGTGCGTTTGGCCGGGGAGTAGTGCGAAGTGTCTATAATGCCTTCCCGGTAGCTTTTCCGAATGAGTTGTTCGGTATTGTTTGCACTCACTATAGCGCTGGGGTTGTAGCTGTTTCTGTTGTGACAACGGGTGAAACACTCAATGGGTTTAACGCGGCAGCAACATTGTCAAATGACTGGCAGATTCATTGGCAGGCCATTGGTCGCTAAGGAGTGAGTATGAGATTTAGCCCAAGTAACAGTCAGTTCTACCCTGATGATTTCGGGTATCAAAAAGATGCTATTCCTGAGGATGTTATTGAAGTACCGCAGGAGGATTTCGTCGCGGCACTAGAGCGTCGACCCGATCAATTGCTCGCGTTTAAAAAAGGGCGCGTTATTGTTGTGCCAGCGCCAGAGGTTGATCTTGTTGAGCGTGCAGAAGCGTTTGAGCGCTTTTGGCGCTTGCAACAGCTTGGGTTGACGGATGTCCTGGTAACCCGTCACCGTGACGAGCTGGAGGAGGGTTTAAAAGTTACTACGTTGTCGTTGGAACAATACACAGCGCTTCAGGCGTACCGACGTGCTCTTCGATGCTGGCCAGAAGCTGATCAGTTCCCTTTAGTCGAGCATCGGCCAACACCTCCGGAATGGCTAAAGAGCCTGGCCCAATAAACGCCCCGCACCAGCGGGGCGTTTTGTTTCCCGCTTCCCACTAATCAATCATCCCTACGAGCCCCCTTCACCCGGGGCTTTTTCATGTCTGGAGTTTATTCATGAGTGGTTTTTTCCACGGCGTTACCGTCACTAACGTCGACACCGGCACGCGCACCATTTCGCTGCCGTCGTCTTCGATCATCGGTCTGGTGGACACCTTCACCGAAGGCCCGACCGCCGCTGCCAAGGCCAACGAGCTGCTGCTGATCACCAACGAGCGTGAGGCCATCGCGGCCTGGGGCCCGGATGCGGCCATCACCAAGGCCTGCCAGGCCATCTACCAGCGGGCCAAGGTGGTGATCGTCGCCTGTGGCGTGGCCAAGATGACCGACGCGGCCGAGCAGACTTCGGCGATCATCGGCGGGGTGCTGGCCGACGGTAAGCGTACCGGGCTGCAGGCGCTGCTGGACGGCAAGAGCCGTTTCAACGCCCAGCCACGTCTGCTGGTCACCCCCAAACACAGTTCGACCCTGGCCATCGGCACCGCCCTGGTGGCCCTGGCCGACAAACTGCGTGGCCTGGCCATTCTCGATGGTCCAAACACCACCGACGAGGCGGCCATGGCCTACGCCAAGAACTTCGGTGCCAAGCGCGCCTATATGGTCGATCCGGGTGTTCAGCACTGGGACAACGGCGCCAATGCCACCGTCGATGCGCCGGCCTCGGCCTGGGTTGTCGGTCTGTTTGCCTGGACCGACAACGAGTACGGCTTCTGGGCCTCGCCGTCGAACAAGGAATTCGTCGGCATCACCGGCACCACGCGGCCGATCGAGTTCCTCGACGGCGATGAAACCTGCCGCGCCAACCTGCTGAACAACGCCAACATCACCACCATCATTCGGGATGCGGGCTTCCGCCTGTGGGGCAACCGCACGCTGTCCAGCGATCCGAAATGGGCCTTCGTCACCCGGGTGCGGACCATGGACATCGTCATGGACGCCATCCTCTTCGGCCACAAATGGGCCGTGGACCGCTCGATCACCGCCACCTACGTCAAGGACGTCACCGAGGGCCTGCAAGCGTTCATGCGTGATCTGAAGAACCAGGGCGCGATCATCAATTTCGAGGTCTACGCCGACACCGAGCTCAACACCGCCAGCCAGCTGGAGCAGGGCAAGGTGTACTGGAACATCCGCTTCACCGACGTACCGCCCGCCGAAAACCCCCACTTCCGGGTCGAGGTCACCAACCAGTGGTTGACCGAAGTCCTCGACCAAGCCGCTTAAGGAGCCGCAGCAATGGCAATGATTCCCGAAACCCTGGCGAACATGAACCTGTTCGTCGATGGCATCAGCTTTCAAGGCGACGTGCCGAGCCTGACCCTGCCCAAGTTGACCCTCAAGACCGAGGAACACCGCGTCGGTGGCATGGATGTGCCGGTGGAACTGGACATGGGCATGGAGAAACAAGAGGCCGGCTTCACCACCACCGGCGTGCGCCGCGAGTCGCTGAAGATGTTCGGCCTGGCCGATGGCAGCGGTTTCAACGGTGTGTTCCGTGGCGCCTTCAAGGGCCTCAAGGGCAAGGTCACCCCGGTGATCGTGACCCTGCGCGGCCTGCTCAAAGAGGTCGACATGGGCGACTGGAAGTCCGGCGACAAGGCCGAGATCAAGCACAACGTGGCCCTGACCTACTACAAGCTGGAAGTCGACGGTCGCCTGATCTACGAGATCGATGCCCTGGGCATGAAGCGCGTGATCAACGGCGTCGACCAGCTCGCCGCGCAACGTTCAGCCCTGGGCCTGTAAGGAAGACACCTCATGTCTCAAACGATCGACAAGACCCCGGCCTGGATGACCCTGAGCAGCGACAGCGTGATGGTGGCGTTGAGCAAGCCGGTGGAGATGAACGGCGTGGTCTGCGACCGGCTCACCCTGCGCGCGCCGACGGTGCGTGATGTGCGCGCCGCCAGTGCCGCCGGCGTGGGTGACGATGAACAGCGCGAACTGATGCTGTTTGCCAGCCTCGCGCAGATCAGCACCAAGGACCTGGAGAGCATGGCGCTCAAGGATTATCAGCGCCTGCAGGCCGGCTATTTTCGCCTGGTGCAAGAAGACGAGCTTTGATCCGGCGGTGATGAAGGTGGCGGCGAAACGGCTCGCTCGCGAGCTGCATTTTTCCGCCGAGGAAATCATGACCATGAGGTTTTCCGACATGGTCTGGTGGCTCACGGATTGAGCCCATCACCCAAGGAGCAGGAGACGCAGATGGCGAACAAGCTGGTATCGGAGCTGGTGGTGATAGGTACGGCCCTCAGTTCGACCTGGGACGCCGCCTTCAAGACGATGGAAGGCCGGATCAAGCAGCTGGAGCAACAAGGCAGCAAGGCCAGGGTGCTGGAAAAGACCATCGGCCAGACCCTGCGCCTGCAGGATGAATGGAAAAAGGCCCATGACACCGGCGCCGCTTCTGCGGCCGGCCTGTTGCGCCGGTTGGAAGGGAGCCGCAATGGACTGCGCCAGCAGGGTATTGAGGTGCACAAGCTGCGCCAGGAATATCAAGCGCTGGGCAAGGTGGCCCGGGGTTCTGAGCTTCAGGCACGAGGACTGCAGCAGGTTGCCCAGGGCAAGGCCGACTTCAAGGCGGCTTATGACTGGGCAAAGTTCGGCGTCGATAAACTGCGTGCCCCGGTCAAGATCAGTGCCGATTATCAAGCGCTGATCCGCGATATGGCGATCAAGGCCGGTGTGGCCAACCAGCCACAGGAAGCGCAGCTGAGCCGCACGGTGATTCAGACCTCCCGTGACACGGGCATGGCCCGTAACGATGTGGCGGCGCTGGTGAGCCAGATGATGGCCAGCGGCATGTCGCTGGACAAGGCACAAGGCTACGCAGGGCTGGCCGCCAAGTTTGCAGTGGGGCAGGGCGCGAGTGTCGACGACACCGCGAAGCTGATGCGGGCCCTGGAGCTCAAGGCCGGGATCAGCGATCCCAAGGTCATGGAAAGGGCTCTTGAGGCCATCGCTCTGCAGGGGCAGGCCGGCAATTTCGAAGCTACCGACATGGCGCGCTTGCTCCCGGCATTGCTCAAGAGCGCCAGCGCGGAAGGGCTCACCGGCATGGAGGCGGTGAGTCAACTGGGGTCCATGCTGCAAGTGCAGATGAACACCGCCGCAAGTCCTGATGAGGCCGCAGGCCAACTGCAGAACTGGATCGAAAAAATCGGTTCCAGCGACGCGGTCAAGGCTTATGAAGACGCTGGCATTGATTATCAGGCGTCGCTGAACACCGGTATCCAGAAGGGCATGTCGAGCCTGGAAGCGAGCTTTGCCCTGGCCATGCGCTACGTCAGGGCCATCGACCCGGCCAAGGCGGCGAAGATGGCCGAGGCTCAGGCGCAGATCAGCCAGGAAACCGACCCGGCGAAGGCCAAGGCCATGCTTGAGGCTCTGGAAGAGTCCCTGCGCACCGGCGACCTGTTCACCGATATGCAGATCAAGGCGGCCTTGCTGGCCCAGACCCAGGGCCGGCAGCAGTACGAGCAGGTGAAGAAGGACTCGTTGAGCGCCTCGGCTGTTCTCGACAAGAACCTGGCCGAGCGTCGACAAGCCTCCGCGCAATTGTGGAAGGAGAGCGAGCAGGCGGTCGACGATGGCATGCGTGCGGTGGGAGAGGCCCTGCAACCGGCGACGGATCTGGTGGCCAAAAACATCACGGTTGTGGTTGGCAAGCTGACCGAACTGGCAGAGCAGAACCCATCGTTGGTGCAGGGTGTGGTTGCCCTGGGCGCTGCTTATGTCGCGGTGAAAAAGCTCATGGCCGTCTACACCACGGGCAAGGGCCTGATCAATGTCTTGCGTGGTGGGTTGAAGGTTGACCCCAAGGCGGCAAAGCGAGCGCCTGGCCGCAGTGCGGGAGGCATTGACTGCTGCGAGCCCATGATCGACTGCGGCTTGGACAAGCAACGCCGTCGGGGCCGTGGTGGGCGTAAGGCTGACAGGCGCAGGCCACCTGCGAGGGGGGCGGGCATTCAAGGTGGCAAGAGCCCGATGACGCCCAGTGGTCTGGAAAAAATGCCCAGAGGGGCGGTCAGGTCTGGCGTGGCCGGTGCCGCACTGAAAGGCGCTGGCTCTGTGGCCAAAGGGTTCGCACCTTTGCTCAAGGGCGGCGCGATCCTATCGGTGCTCGGTGCCGGTTTCCAGGTTGCGGACACCTATCTGAATGCCAAGACCCAGGATGAAAAAGCCGAAGGCTATGGCGAGGCGGCAGGCAATCTTGCAGGCGCCGCTGCCGGAGCAGCAGCAGGGGCCGCCATTGGTTCCGTGGTGCCGGTCATCGGTACTGTTATTGGTGGGCTGGTGGGCGGTGCACTGGGCGCCTGGGGCGGTTCTGCCGCCGGTGGGGCCTTGGGCAAAAAACTGTTCGGCTCCGACGACTCGCTCAAGCAAATGCCCGCCGCCGGTCCGCTGATGATGCGTAACGCCGGGCAGAACATCCCGCCGGTGATGGGCGATATCGCCAAGTCCTTCCAGCCGGGGCAGACACCTCCGCTGATGGGGCAGGCCGCGCGTTCGCTGGCCAGCCCGGCACCGTCGGCGTCGACCTCTTCGCTGCTCAAACCGGCGGAGCCGTTCACATCGGCGACGCCCCCGGCGATCGAACAGCAGTTCAGCTTCGCCCCTTACCTGGCGATCTCGGTACAGGGCGATGTCAGAGATCCGGCGCAACTGGCCCGGGAGCTGGAACCCTATCTGCGCTTTCAGTTCGACGAATACAGCCGGCAGGCGGCGGGTCGTCAGTTGTTCGACGCGGCACACGTTTAAGGAGGCGGCATGGCCTATATGGAACAGCTGCAATCGGGGCTCACGTCCCTGGTGGCGGCAGCGGAGGCGGGGCGACGCAGCGCCGATGAAATGCTGGGGCCCATGAACGGCGCCATCAGCGACATCACCGGCGCCGCCTCGGAGCTGGAGAATCTACCCTGGGTCGGCCCGGTGCTGGGCGCCAAGCTGCAACGCACCATGCGCAGCATTGGCGCGGCGCAGTCGGCGGTGGGTGAAGTCGCGGCCAAGTACAGCCAGGCCGTGACCGTGGCCGGGCAGATGCAGCAGCGTCTTGGCGCCTTGCAGGAGCAGGTGGCCAAGGCCGGCGCGGCGATCAACCGCATCGGCGGGCAGATCAGCCCGGCCCTGGGCAATATCTTTCCTTCCGGCGCGCTGGCGCCTCAGGACACCCCGGCGGCGGAGGCGGTGAAACCCTTCCCGCACCTGCTGATCCTGCAACCCCTGGGGGCCGCGGCCGAGCCGTTCTACTTCAACCTCGACACCGCGGCCTTCGATGAGTTGCGCCGGCAAACCGGCTTTCGCTGGGCGGCCCAGGAGCGCCTGAGCCGCAGCATCGCGCAGCAGGCGGTGGGGCAGGGCGACGACAAGATCTCCCTCAAGGGCGCGATCTTTCCCGGCTTCAAGGGTGGGTTGGGGCAGTTGCAGGCGTTGCGCAGCATTGGCCGACGCTTGCAGCCCCTGAGCCTGACCACGGGTTATGGCGAAGTGCTGGGCACCTGGTGCCTCACCAGCATCGACGAGGAACAGAGCCACCTGCTGGCGGGCGGCATTCCCCGCAAACAAGGGTTTTCACTGGAGTTTGTGAGCTATGGCAACGACCTGCAGAACCTCTGACGGTGATCTGCTCGACACCCTGTGTCATCAGTATTACGGACACCTAAATGGCAGCGTCGAGGCGGTGCTGGACGCCAACCAGGGGCTGGCCGACGAGCCACAACCCTTGCGCACCGGGGTACTGATCCTGCTACCGGAGCTGCCGATTCGCACAGAGGCGATGGTTCAGCTATGGGACTGACCTTGCCTCCACTCAACAGACCCCGCTGCGTGCGGGGTCTTCATTTTCTGGAGCACAGGCCATGACCCCGGTCTTTCGCATCCTCGCCGATGGCCGCGACATCACCGCGCAGATCAATGACCGGCTGCTGACCCTGCGCACCCTGGACAAGCCGGGAATGGAAGCGGACGAGTTCGAACTGCGCATCGACGACCGTGACGGCGCGGTCGCCTTGCCCGGCCGTGGCGCCGCCATCGAAGTGTTCCTCGGCTATGCCGGGCAGGCATTGACCCGCCTGGGGCGCTACACGGTGGACGAAGTGGTGGTCAACGGGCCACCGGATTCCATCGAGATCCGCGGCAAGGCCAGCGACATGCGCGGCAGTGGCAAGACCACCCGCAGCGGCAGCTGGGAGAACGTGGCGCTGGCGCAGATAGTCCGCGATCTGGCGGCCCGCAACGGCTGGCAGCCGGTCTGTCCGGTGGCGACCAAGGTGCCGCGGATCGACCAGCTCAACGAGTCCGACTTCAACTTCATCACCCGTCTGGCCCGCCAGTACGACTGCACCGCCAAGGTGGCCGAAGGCCGGTTGCTGGTGCTGCCCCGGCAGTCCGGATTGAGTGCCAGCGGCAAGGCCCTGGGCGTTGTCAGCCTCAGCCGCCGCGACGTCAGCCGCTATCAGTTCCGCCTCAGTGACAGCAGCACCCACAAGGCGGTGCAGACCAGGCATCAGGACCCGAAGAGCGGCACGCTCAAGGTCATCGACCTGGGCAACAGCGACTCACCGGCCAGCGTGCCGGCGGTGCACACCGATCGGCACCTGTACCCCAACAAGTCCGCCGCCGAGCAAGCGGCCAAGGCCCGCTTGGCAGCCTTCAACCGCAGCAGCGCCAGCCTGCGCCTGGAAATGCCCGGGCGCACCGACCTGTTTGCCGAGCGCCTGATCAATGCCCAGGGCTTCAAGGCCGGCCTGGACGGCGAGTACCTGGTGGACTCGGTGGAGCAACTGTTCAACCCCTCCGGGTGGAGCACCACGGTCGAATGCAACGGCGGCAAACAAGGCAAGGCCAAAGCCAAGGCCAAGAAAACCCCCGCCAAAAAGCCACTCAGGGTGGTGCAGCTTTAACCCTTCATTGGTGCCGCGAGCATCCTCGCGAGCGGCTCATTCGGATCGCCCCCGATCTAGCTTTCACGTCCTTTCAATCCACGCGGAAAGTCCGCAGGAGTATTCATGAATCCAGGCTTCAGCAACCCGGCCTCGAAGCGAGGCATCCGGCATTTTTTTCAGGCATTGATCGCTGGCTGCACTCTGTTGCTGGCAAGCGCAGCCCATGCCGGGCCCTTTGTCCTGGCCTACACCGATGGCCAGGTCGAAGCGTCCTACAGCAACCTGCAAGCGTTCCACCGTAACCTTTCTGCTGTCGGTCTGGGCAGCACCTACGGGCTGACCGTCACCGGTCAGTTGCACCAGGACGGGATGAACCCAACCAGCGAAAACATCATTCGCTTCGCCCAGTCCAAATCGCTGCCGCTGTACCCCACCGTCTCCGACTACAACGAAGGCATTGCTGATTTCGACCCGGCGATTTCCCACTCCATCGTCAACGACAAGACCTTGAGCGCCGGCAGCATCAAGCAACTGGTGAGGCTGGCCAAGGAGGGCGGTTTTGCCGGCATCAACCTGGACTTCGAAAAGGTCGAACCGAGGAACGCCAAGGCGTTTTCCGCCTATGTCAAAGCCCTGGGCAACGCCCTGCATGCCAGCGGCAAGAAACTGATCATCAGCGTCCCGCCCAAGTCCAGCGACCGCGAGCCCGAGTACCTGCAAGGCTACGACTACAAGGCCCTGGGCGCGGTGGTGGATTACTTCCAGGTCATGACCTACGACCAGGTCGGCCCCGGCTGGAGCAGCGGCGGTTTCCACGACGAAGTCTGGCCCGGTCCCGGGTCCGGCGCCGACTGGCAGCAGGCGCTGCTCAGCTACGCCGTGTCGCAAGTTGCGCCGAGCAAGGTCCTGGCCGGGCTGCCGGCCTACGGTCAGGACTACAGCATTGGCAACCGAGTGCACTGGTCGGCCTATCAGGAAGTGATGGCCGAGCACCGCGCCGTCACCCACCGGGACGCCGCCTCCGCCACGCCTTACGCCACCTGGGGGCCAGTGAAGAGCTTCGCCGATGGCGTGGAATGGACCCCGGAGCGCGCACAACCGGTGCTCTGGTACGACGACGCCGCGAGCATCAAGACCAAGACCTCACTGGTGACCAAGCTGGGCCTGGGTGGCACCAGCGTCTGGGCCATGGGCTATGAAAATGCCGAGTTCTGGACGGCGCTGCAGGCGGGGCTCAAGGCCGGTACTGAGCTGTTGCCGGCGGGGCGCGAGTGAGCCAGGCCAGTACCAGAGTTCCGGGGCTGCCCCGGGTAACGTTCGACGGATAGAGAGTACTGCCCCATGAATGACGAAGACCTTGCGGCGATCAATCGACTGATCGCTGCGCTCCAGGCCCAGACCGATGGACAGGCCGCCTTGAACAGCGCGATCCGCCTGCTGGCGCAGAGCAATCAGGCACTGGTGGACTTGATCAAGAGTCGCGAGCCAGACCCCAACGCTCCCCCTTATCTGGATGGCTCGCCGGCCCCCTGAACCCAGGGTTCCAGCGTCTCGAGCTTCCTCCCCGAGTAACACTCACAGCCCGCCGTCGCGGGTTTTTTATTGTTTGATGGAGAACACCTGATGTCGATTCTTACCCAAGGTACGCAAATCTTTGCCCTGGTTCCGCCTGTCTCCGGCAGCGGCCCCTACACCGTGCTGGAAATCGAGCACGCCACTTCCTTCGACCCGGGCGGTGCACCCGCCGAGCAGATCGAAGACACCAGCCTCAACGCTGACGAACGCAGCTACAAGAAGGGCCTGCGCACTCCAGGCACTGCCAGCCTCGGGCTGAACGCCGATCCGGCCAACGCCAGCCATATCCGCCTGCACCAACTGTCCGAAGCCAATGGCGATACCAGCGTCAAATGGGTCGTGGGCTGGTCCGATGGCAAGGGTGTAGTCCCTACCCTCAATACCAAGGGGGACAACTTCGAACTGCCCACCACCCGTACCTGGTTCGCCTTCGACGGCTACGTCTCGGACTTCCCGTTCAACTTCGCCCTGAACGCTGTAGTGACCACCACCGTCACCATTCAGCGCACCGGCGGTTCCACCTGGATCAAGAAGGCCTGAGCCACGTCATGAACCTCAAGCAGCTGAAAGCCAAGGGCGGCATCGTCGATGCCCTGCCCGTGAAGAAACAGGTGAGCTGGACTCACCTTGACAGCAAGACTGGCAAGGAAGTGACCGACACCTTGACCCTGCATGTTCGCCGGCAGTCTTTCGGGGTTATCGAGCGCCTGTTTGCCGAGAGTGACAGCGAGCTGAGCCGTAATGCCCGCTACATCGCTGCGTCGGTTGCCTTGGGCGCTGATGGCTCGGAAGCCCTCAGCTACGACGATGCCTACGGGCTGGAGCCGTCCCTGGGGTTCCTGATTCTCAATGCGGTGAATGAGGTCAATGGCACCGGTGGCGCCGCGGCAAAAAACTGACCGCCGCCGATGAGTTCTGGCACGAGTTGGTGCTGAACGGAGTCGGCGGCCGGACCATTGCCGAAGCCAAGGAACGCATGACCTACCAGGAAGCCCTGGCATGGGGGCGCTATATCGACCGATATGGTTCCTTGCATACCGGTAGGCGGCTGGAGGCGGGCAGCGCCCTGGTGGCGCTGCAGACCCACCGGCTGGGCGGAGGCATGGCGGAGTTGCTGGACTTCATGCCTCACGAACAACGTTTGGGGTTGTCACTCGAACGTGCAATGAACGAGTGGCGCTGACATCAGGCCACTTTCCCCAAACCCGTTTCGACGGGTTTTTTCATGACCCGGAGAAACCTATGGCAACTGCTTCCCAAGGGAACATGCAGCTGGACCTTGGCAGCCTGGAGCGGGCCCTGGACAAGGCCCAGCGTATTACCGACCAAGGCATGCGCAGCATGCAGCGGCGTGTCGAGGAGGCCAGCAAGAAAATTGCCGAGGCGCTGGCGACTTCGTCTGCTTCCGCGTTGGGCGCGACCTCCAATGCCGTTGATGGCCTGCGCAAGGCCTATGACCCGGCTGCCAGAGCGGCCGATGATTTTGTAAAGAGTCAAAGTTCCTTGAGCGCACTGCTCCAGCAGAACAAAAGTGCTGGAACCGAGTACGCGCAATCCCTGGAAGTATCTGGAAAAAAACTGGGGGCGTACTCCGACGAGATGGAGAAACTGCGTAATTCAGGTGCTCTAGCGGTCTCTCAGTTAGGCAGGGGGAGTCGTCAACAGGCGCTGGCCGCCCAACTTAGCGCGAACGATGAAGAATATGCGTTGGCGCGCAAGGCTCTGGATAAGCAATTTCCTCAAGGCGCGGTTCAGTCGCCAGCGACCTATGCCGACAAGTCGGGGATCAAGTTCCCGGCGGGAGATGCCTATGGCCGTGGGGCCGAACAGGGCGACGACTATGCCACCAAGCTTGATGAGTTGAAGACCAAGCACAGTGACATGGCCCTGCAGATTCAAAGCAACTATGTACAGATGAGCGAAGCACTCGGGGACTGGAAAAATGGTGCCTCGTCGGCTTTGGATGACTACATGAATAACGCCGGTAACGTCGCCGCTCAGTCGAAGGCGGTGTTCACCAGTGCGTTTGAGCAGATGGATGCCGCGATCCTCCAGTTCGCTACCACGGGCAAGTTCTCCTTTTCCGATTTCGCCAAGTCGGTGCTCAAGGACATGGCGATGTTGGCGGCGAAGACGGCGGCGTCCAAAGCGTTGAGTTCGTTGTTTGGAATGGTCGGCTCGGCAGTGATGAGTTTTTGGCCCAGCGCTACCCCGACTTCAAGCGCGTTCACGGTTGATGGCGCCACGACTGTATTCACGCCGCAGGTCGATGCGTCCAGCCTGTCCCCTCCTGTATTTCCTCATGCCAAGGGCGGTGCCTTCACCAACACGGTGGCCACCGCTCCAACGTTGGCTCCAATGGCCCTATTCGGTGAGTCCGGCCCAGAAGCAATCATGCCCCTGAGTCGTGGTTCAGATGGCTCGTTGGGGGTCGTTGCGCTGGGCGGGGGACAATCCGGCACCACCAGCAACCAGCAGGTGGTCATCCAGCAAACCATCAACGTACCCGACGGACAGGCCGGTGCCGCGGGAGCAGGCACGAACTCCCAGAGCCTGGCCAATGCCTACGCCAGCGCGGCGAAGCAGGGCGCGGCCGAACAGATTGCCCGAGACCTGAAACCGGGCGGCCAGATCTGGTCCGTCATCAACGGCCGCTGATTTCCAGCGGCCGCAACGGCTCACGCCCGGAGAAAGACATGACTATCGAAACATTCACTTGGGTACCCAAGATCGAGCCCGTGGGCAGCGTCGAGTTTCGCCTCAAGTCGGCGCGCTTTGGTGATGGCTATCAGCAGGTTGTCCAGGACGGGATCAACAACAAGACCCAGTCCTGGCCGCTGACCTTTGTCGGCGACGACAAGAAGATCAAGCCGATCATCAACTTCATCGACGCCCATCAAGGCGCCAGGCCTTTCTATTGGACCCCGCCGTTGGGCGAGCAGGGGCTGTACCGCTGCAAGACCTACCAGCCCTCGCCGTTGGGCGCAGGGATTTACTCGCTCAGCGCAACTTTTGAACAGGCATTTCATCCATGACTATCGATCCGATCCACCTTGGCAGTGCTCCCAACGATGGCGCCGGGCAGAACCTGCGTTCGGGGGGGCAGACCATCAATGACAACTTTGCTGAGCTGGACACTCGTACAGCGACAGCACAGGCCACAGCCGAGCAGGGTGTTGCACAGGCGCTAGCCGCCAAGGCCAAGGCCGATGCGGCGATTCCGGCATCAGCTCTAGGAGCCACCGTGGCTCAATTGGTCAATGGAACAGTACCGCAGTCGCAGTTGCCCAGTGACGTGCTGGAGTTCGCGACGCTGGCCGGTTTTCCAGCGACGGGTGAGAGCGGGAAGATCTATATCGCGGTCAACGATGGTGACAGCCTCGGCAACCCCAGCAAGCAATATCGCTGGAATGGCTTGTCCTTCGTGTTGATCCCTTCCTCCCCAGGGTCAACGGATCAGGTGGCTGAAGGGGCGACTAACCAGTACTTCACAGCGGCGCGTGTGCGTTCGACGACGCTGACGGGCCTGGGAGCGTCGGTCAACGCTGCTGTCGTCGCCAGCGATACGCTGTTGCAAGGCATTGCCAAGTTGCAGGGGCAGGTCGACGCCAAACTCGGCAAGAGCGAGAAGGCTATCGATTCGGACAAGCTGGCAGGCCAGCCAGCGGCTTACTACCGTGCCCCCATGGGTGGAGCGACCGCCACCGCCTCCGGTACTCAGGGTCTGGTGCCTGCGCCGCCTCAGCTGGAAACGGATAAAGACCGCTTCCTATGTAGCGATGGGACCTTCAAGGAAGTCAGCAGCGGTACTGGTTTGCCGGTGGGGGCGACGATTCCCTGGACTTTGCCGGTAGAGACTATTCCTGCCGGGTTCGTCGAACGCTCCGGGCAACTCCTGTCGCGCGCTGTATGGCCGGGGCTGTGGGCTAAGGTCCAGGCAGTGGCAGTGTCGGATGATCAGTGGAGGTCCAACATTGCATTTCGTGGCTGCTATTCCAGTGGCGATGGTTCTACAACGTTCCGGATGCCGGATGACAACGGCAAGTATGACCAGCTTGGAGTGGGCGGAGTTACTTACCGAGGTTATGGTTTGAACTCTATGGGTATGGTCGGGATGCACCAGTCCGATCAAGTTCAAAGCATGAAACACAGGACTTCCGTGAATGGCGGTGGAGCCAACTCCACAGGCCTAAACCCTGTATTTGGAGGCGACTCTGTTCAGAGCAGTCTGGTTGGCAACGTAGTTGCGGCGACAGGGTGGGCTACTTATACCGGAGGTGCTGTATCCGATGGCTCCAACGGTACCCCACGAGTCGGTTCGGAGACGCGTATGGCCAACGCCACCGTAATCTGGATCACAATGGCGGCAGCGGCTGCCTCTGCCCCAGGTGAAGTGAATGTTCCCGCTTTGGCGACTCAGGTGGACAACAACACCCAGCGAGTCACGAAGCTGGAAGATGTAATCAATCCGATTAAGCCGTCTTGGATAAGCAACTGCTTGATTAATAGCGTTTACGCTATCGTCAATGGCGTGTTGTGGTCCGCATGTGGCGCCGCTTCTGTATACGGTAACTTCCAGGCCGGTCGTGGTCCTAATGCATCGACATCTTTCTACGGCCTGAATAACTTCAGCCGCGTGAATATTCCCAGCACCTCCCCGGTTATCAAGGCAGGAACGGTGGGCTATAACGGTTATGCACTTCTCGGTAACGGAGAGCTGTGGGCATGGGGCTATAACAACAATGGACAGTTGGGGCTCGGGAGCGTGGCGGTGGCTCCATTGCCGACGCTTTCCACGAGTGGTGTGCTCGACATCTACTTCCATGAGACTAACTCCGGTCACAGCGTCGACGGAGGCAAGGCCTTGATTCGCAAGGCTGATGGTTTGTACGCAGCCGGCTACAACGGATACGGTCAGCTCGGCAGTGGCGATACCACGCTTAGAAATAGCTGGACGAAAGTATGGGATGTGGCGACTCGGGGTGAGATCAAATCGGTGTGGAACCTCGGCAGTCACTATGGGCGTACTTGGGTGCAGACCTCTGATAATCGTTTGTTCTTTGCTGGTTATAACGGGCAAGGGCAGGCAGGCATTGCTACTCCAGCCAATGTTGTTTCTTTCACCGATGTGACCACCGCGTGGGGTGGGCCTGAAGAAATCGCCAAACTCCTGCATATCAAGGGGGGAAGCGGCTGGGCTGACAGTGCTGCGAACGCCAGTGGGTTCACTGTGATGTGGTTCACTGACTCATTGCGTACGTGCGGCTTCAATACTTATGGGCAACTGGGCAGTGGCAACACCACGTCCCTGACGACGCCCTTCAAAATCTCACAGGCTTTTTCTCAACTGAGCGTGTGCGGCGGTGGTGTTGGCAGTTGCTACGGTGTGGATTCAGATGGTGCACTTTGGGTCTGGGGTTATAACGCAACCTCACAACTGGGGACTGGCAATGCGACCAATCTTTTGGTGCCGACCAAGCACCCGACGTTTGATGGAACGACTTCGGACCGAAAGGTCGGCAAGATCATGACTCATGATTACGACCGTCCCTACTATGGTTACTGTTTCCCGATGTACATCCGAACTGCCGCGGGCAACATCTATCACATGGGTGTCAATGGTTACGGTGAAGGTGGGCGAGGCGTCGTCGGAACCATTTCTACTCCTGTTTTGGTGGCGCTGCCAAAACTGGGCAATAGTGGCAAGCCGGTTTCCATTGAAACCATTGGGTTCCTGGGCACGGGTCACGCAGGTGCTGGTGCCACGGTTACCTATGCTATGGACAGCGAAGGCATGATCTATGGCTGGGGGCACCAGGGCCAATACGGTGTTTACCTCTCGAGCTCTGCAGTTGATTGCCTGGTTCCTTTGCAAATGAAACCTAACTGGATGCTCTAACCGCTAAACCACTGTGAGTTACCCCGTGCCCGCCCTGTGCGGGCTTATTTTTCCCCGAGGAATCATCATGCCGATCACGGCCGATATCCAGACCCTGGAGCCAGGCGCGTGGGTGGAGCTTTTTGAGCTCGACGCCACCAGCCTCGGCGCCGAGCTTTATCGCTTTCACGGTTACCCCCAGCAGTCGTCGATCTTCTGGCAGGGGCTTGAGTACTCACCCTGGCCGATTCAGGCCGAGGGTTTTGAAATGACCGGCAAGGGCGCGCAGCCGACTCCGACGCTGTCGGTCGGCAACGTCGGCGGTTTCATCACTGCCCTGGTGCTGTATTTCGAGGACCTGGTAGGGGCCCGGTTGATTCGTCACCGGACCCTTGGCAAGTACCTGGATGGCCAGCCTGAAGCCGACCCCGAAGAAGAGTTGCCGCCAGACATCTGGTATGTCGAGCGCAAGTCTAGCGAAGACAACGAAGTGGTGAAGTTCGAACTGGCCAGCGCCCTGGACTTCAACGGTGTGCAACTGCCACGACGGCAAATCGTTGCCAACGTCTGCTGGTGGCTCAGTTGTGGAGGCTATCGCGGGCCTTATTGCGGCTACAACGGTGGCCCGGTGGCGGATCTCAACGATGTGATCGTCACCGATGCGGCCAAGGATAAATGCGGTGGTCGTTTGAGCAGCTGCAAGCTGCGTTTCGGTGAAAACAACCCGCTGCCTTTCGGTTCCTTTCCAGCGGCAGGGCTGCTACGGAGCTGAGCATGAACAAGGCAAATCTGGTCGCCATCGAGCGCCACGCGCTGGCCGAGTACCCCAAGGAATGTTGTGGACTGCTGATCCGCGAGGGGCGCAAGCGGGTCTATGTGCCCTGTCGCAACACCGCTGTGACGCCCAGCGAACATTTTCGCCTGGCGCCCGAGGATTACGCGGCGGCGGAAGAGCGCGGCGAGGTGCTGGCGGTGATCCACAGCCACCCGGATTATCCACCGGCTCCCAGCGAGGCGGATCGGGTGGCCTGCGAGGCATCGGGCTTGCCCTGGCACATCCTGGAAGTGCGCAAGGACGATGACGGCACCTTGCGCAAGGGCGACTGGGCGAGTCTGCTGCCCACGGGGTATCAAGCGCCGTTGATCGGCCGAGCCTTTGCCCACGGTATCCACGATTGCCTGAGCATCATCCTCGACTACTACCGTCGTGAACTGGGTATCGAGTTGGGTAGCTACCAGCGTGAAGACGGTTGGTGGGACAAGGGCGGCAACCTCTATCTGGAGCACTTACCCGAGGCCGGGTTCGAGCGAGTCAATGACCTGCGCCAAGGCGACGTAGTGCTGATGCAGATCCGCTCGCCGGTGCCCAATCATGCGGCGATCTATCTGGCCGACGGCGTGCTCAAGAGTGAGCCGGAGCACTTCCCCGCGCCAGGCTCGATCCTGCATCACCTCTATGGCCGCGACAGCAAGCGGGATACCTATGGCGGTTACTGGGATGAGGTAACGGTCAGCATCTGGCGACATCGCCAGCTCGTGGCGATGGATTGAAGTGCATCGTCTTTCCTTGAATTCAACCAGGGATCCTGTTCCTGGGAGTGATGTGATGAATCAGCAAAAAATCCGCGTCATCCGTCTCTACGGCACTCTGGGCGCACGTTTTGGCCGAGTGCACAGGCTGGCGGTCAGCAATGCCTCAGAAGCGGTAAGAGCCTTGTGCATCCTTATTCCGGGGTTCGAGGCTTTCCTGATGGAGTCCAAGGACCGCGGACTGACCTACTCGCTGTTTCTTGGCCGCGACAACATCGGTCACGACCGCTTGAATGCCCCCTGTGGTGCCAGTGATATCCGAATCGCTCCGGTATTGATCGGTAGCAAGCGTTCAGGTGGATTGCAAACCATCATCGGGGTCGCATTGGTGGTGGCCGCGTCTTACTTCTCCGGAGGCATGTTTGCTGCTGGGGGGAGTTCGACATTGATAGGCACCACCGGCACCACGGGCTGGACCATGGCCGCGCAGATGGGTATCTCCCTCGCCATGGGCGGGGTCATGCAGATGATGTCCCCGCAGCTCAAGGGGCTGGGGGCCATGGACCGTCCCGACAACCGCGCCAGCTACAGTTTCAATGGTGCGGTCAATACCAGTGCCCAGGGCAATCCGGTGGGGTTGCTGTACGGTCAGTTGACCGTTGGCAGTTCGGTGATCAGCGCCGGGATCTATGCCCAGGACCAGCTCTGAACCCGGCTGGATCCACCCTTTACTTGAAGCCCGCCTTGGCGGGTTTTTTATTGCCAGGAGAACCCCATGGGCTTGGCCGTAGAACGACAAAAGATGCAAACCGTGCTGCTGTCCGGCTCCCTGGCAAGGATGTTCGGACGTGAGCATCGAGTGGCCATTACGGGGGGCTTCAAGGAGGTGATGGGGTACTTCCGTCAGTTCCCCGGCTTCGAGCGCTACATGCTGCAGAGCGCGGACCAAGGCTTGCGATTCGCGGTATTCAATGGACGGCGCAATTTGTCCGAGACTGATATTCATCAGCCTTTGGGCAAAGAAGTGATTCGCATCGCCCCGGTCCTCAGCGGTTCGAAGCGTGCTGGTGGATTGCAGACCATTCTGGGCGCGGTGTTGATGGCCGTGGCTTATTACAACCCCTTTGGCTTCCTGACCGGGCCTGCTGCGTCGTTCCTGATGATGACGGGAGTCAGCATGGCCATGGGCGGTGTTATGCAAATGCTGGCTCCCTTGCCCAAGGGGCTTGCCGCCCAGGACAGCCCGGAAAGCCGCGCCAGCTATAGCTTCAACGGGCCAGTCAACACCAGCGCCCAGGGCAACCCGGTTGGCCTGCTCTACGGTCAGTTGACCATTGGCAGCGCCGTGATCAGTTCCGGCATCTACGCCGAAGATCAACTTTAACTCCTCCTGTCTTCAACCTGCCTGCCGTTGCGCGGGCCTTATTTCGCCTGAAGGAAAGCCATGACTGACCTTACTCTCGCTGGCAGCAAAGGCGGCGGCTCCAAGCCCCGTCCCTCCGTGGAGGCGCCAGACAGCCTGCAAAGCACGGCTTATGCTCGGATCCTCGATCTCGTCAGCGAGGGCGAGATCGTGGGCTTGAAGAATGGCAAGCGCTCGGTGTTTCTTAATGAGACGCCCCTGGCCAACGCCGATGGCAGCCTGAACTTCTCGGGGGTTACCCTCGAGACTCGCAATGGCAGCCAGGACCAGACCTACATCCCGGGATTCCCGGCGGTGGAAAACGAATCTTCGGTGGCGGTGGAGTTGCGCAGTGACCAGCCCTGGAGCAAGGCCATCACCAACCTGCAACTGTCGGCCGTGCGCATTCGCCTGGCGGTCTCGCGGCTGGCACAGACCAACACCAGCAATGGCGACACCAACGGTTATACGGTGCGCTATGTCATCGACCTTTCCACCGATGGCGGTGCCTTCGTGGAAGTGCTGCAAGCAGCCTTCAGTGGCAAGACCTCGAGCAAGTACGAGCGCTCCCATCGCGTCGATCTGCCTGTCGCTACTTCTGGCTGGACGGTTCGTGTACGGCGCCTGACACCGAACTCCACCAGCGGAGCGATCGCCGATACCACCAGTGTCGAGTCCATCACCGATGTGATCGACGCCAAGTTGCGCTACCCCGGGTCGGCGATCATCGGCCTGCAATTCGATGCCTCGCAGTTCCAGTCGATCCCCACACGTTCCTTCGAACTGCAGGGGCGGATCATCCGCGTACCCAGCAACTATGACCCGCTGACCCGGATATACAGCGGCGTCTGGGATGGCACCTTCAAGTCGGCCTGGACCGACAACCCCGCCTGGATCTACTACGACCTGCTGCTGCACCAGCGCTATGGCCTGGGGCATCTGCTCAATGCCGCTCAAGTGGACAAGTGGGAGCTGTACCGTATCGGCCAGTACTGCGACCAGCCGGTTTCCGACGGCAAGGGCGGCACCGAACCACGCTTCACTTGCAACCTCTACCTGTCCGTTCGCGCCGACGCCTTGAAAGTGTTGCAGGACCTGGCGACCACCTTCCGCGGCATGGCCTATTGGGGCGCCGGTTCGGTGATGGCCGTGGCCGATATGCCGGAAGACCCGGTGTACACCTACAGCAATGCCAACGTGGTCGACGGAAAGTTTGTCTACGGTGGCTCGGCGAAAAAGACCCGCTACAGCGTAGCGTTGGTCAGCTGGAACGATCCGGCGGATTTTTACCGGCAGAAGGTCCAGTACGTCGATGACCCGGAAGGCATTGCCCGCTACGGCGTGCAGCAGACCGAAATCACCGCTACCGGCTGCACCTCCCAGGCCCAGGCCCAGCGCATTGGTAAATGGGCGCTGCTGACCAACCGCCTGGAAACCGAAAGCGTGAGTTTCGCCGTGGGCCTGGATGGCACCCTCGCACGCCCTGGGCAGATCATCCGGGTGGCGGACAACGACAGGGCAGGGCGCCGGATTGGCGGCCGACTGCGTTCCGCGACTCTGGATACCCTGGTGCTCGACGCCGATGTGAAAGCCTATCCGGGGGACACCGTCACCCTGATCATGCCCACCGGCAAGGCCATCTCGCGGGTGATCAAGTCGGTGGGCTATCCACTGACCTGGGACAGCGCGGGGATTACCTGGGACAACGGTGACATCACCCTTGATACCACTGGGTTCCCAGCTGAAGTTCAGCGTGTGGTATTGGACGCGGATCTGGATGAGCTGCCGCCAGTGCATTCGATGTGGGCGATCGACTCCTCGACCTTGGCCGTTCAGCAGTTTCGGGTGCTGTCGGTGGCTGAAGACTTCAGCGATGACGCCATCAAATACAGCATCAGCGCGGTCAAGCATGTACCCAGCAAGTTTGACGCGATTGATAACGGCGCGCGGATTGAACGGCCGCCGGTGACAGTGATACCGCCGAGTGTGCAACGGCCGCCGAGCAACGTTCGGGTGAGCAACGATCACTTTGTCGATCAGGGCAGTGCGGTCAGCGTCATGACCATCGAATGGGATCGCCCCGAAAGCGCGATTGCTTATGAGGTGTACTGGCGCAAGAACGATGGCGAGTGGGTGTTCGCCGGGCGCACCGGTGCGACTTCGATCGAAGTGAGCGGGATCTATGCCGGTCGTTATGTGGCCAAGGTGAGAGCGATCAACTCGCTGGATATTGGCTCGGTGTTCGCGACTTCTACCGAGACGATACTGAATGGCAAGACCACGCCACCACCGGTGGTGGCGTCGTTCACCGCCGAGTCGATCGTGTTTGGCATCAAGTTGAAGTGGGGCATTCCGGCGGGTGTTGTCACTGCGGATCTGCAGCGAACCGAGATCTGGTACAGCCAGACCAATGACGTCGGAACGGCTATCAAGTTTGGTGATTACGCTTATCCGCAGACGGATCTGACGATCATGGGGTTGGCCGCTGGAGTACGGTTTTTCTTTTGGGCCCGGTTGGTGGATCGCATTGGCAATATCGGTGCGTTCTATGGACCTGTAACTGGCCAATCTTCGGCTGATGCCGGCCCGATTCTGGATTACCTGAATAACCAGATTACGGAAACCCAGTTGAGTCAGCATCTTATGGAAAAGATCGATTCAGGTGGAGATGCTCAGGTTGAAGTTGAGGCTGTAAAGAAAGAGCTAGCGGCGATGTACTCAATCAAGACCCAACTGACGGTAGACAACAAACCGTACCTGGCAGGCATCGGCATCGGCGTCGAGAACGACGAAGGAATGATCACCAGCCAAGTGCTTATCGCGGCCAGTCGTTTTGCAATCATCGATCCAAATACCAACGATGTTTTCCATCCGTTTGTAGTTCAGAACAATACTGCTTATATAAAGTCGACATTTATTCAGGATGGCTCAATCAGCAATGCGAAAATTGGCGACTATATCCAGTCAGATGATTACTTTGAGGGGAGTCGCGGGTGGCGCCTAAGCAAGGTTGGAAATTTTGAGATGAACGGTACCGGACAAGGAGGCAAGCGAGTAGTGACAAATACGTCTGATAAGTATTACGACAAGAACGGAATTCTGCGAATAAAAATTGAGGTTACATGACAGTTAAGTTTGAACTATACAATGCCGATGGAACTCTCCAGCTCGACATTAACACCAGAATTTCGAAGGTGTTGGGGTCTGGTGAGATACAGGTCGCAGGGGGGCGTCTAACGGATCCCGGATTCAATAGTGGCGCAATATGGTTCTACTTCATCCAGCCAATATCCGCATTGACTGATACATCGGGATCAAGCCCGCCCTTCGAGATTAAAAACCACTGGGAGCCTGGAGGGCCATTGGTAACGTTCTCATCACTGACACCGGCCATTATGAAAATTGTGTGGGGGATATACTGATGTCGGCATCAATTGAGATATTCAATGATGAATTAACCGTGATGATCAACGACCAATTCAGGTGTCACAGTCTAGCGGCCAAGGGGGGCGGGAGAACGGTTCAGGTAAGCGCGGGAACTGGTGGGGAGGCCACCGTAAGCTACAGTACGAGCAGCTCTACAGCTCCAGTGATCGCGGTGTACTGTAACGCGCTCGTTGTGGTTGAACCGAGGGCTGTAGGCCCCAACAATTACAGCTGGCGTATCCGATCGATGATGCAGACCCCGTCCGTGGGTTTTGAATGGTTTGTATTTGACTTGCCGGATGTAGGCATTGATGCGGGCGGAATGATTCAGCTGTTCAACAAGAGTGGGGATATTGTCTTTGATAGTAACTTGAAATACATGCGCGTTATAAAGATGCTATCTGCCGGTCGAAACACCCATTTCGAAAAGTCATACACCAACGTCCCTACTGGAAGAAAGTATGCTTACAGTGCTGGCAATGCTTCATATACATATCAGAGGGCCAGGGGGTCATTTCTTGCTAACAATGTTTGGGAGCACACCATCGACTACATGTATTACAGTTCAGCCGGTCAGTTAGGTCAGCAGTTTGTGCATGGTGGAAGGGAGCGTTACTTAGGGACATCTGTTACCGGTCCGGCAAACTTCGGATTTTTCAGGCGCCAATCAGAGAATAGTACGGGTATGATTATTGATGTAACCGATTTTTAATAATTAACACATCAAGTAATGAACCAGGTCGACGTATGCCAACAGCCAGCCGCAACGTCTTGAGCGACAGCTCGGCATCGGCGGTCCTGGAAAAGGCCCAGCCGACGATCCGACGTGAAAACAGATCCATCACGATTGCCAGGTACAGCCAGCTTCCACCGACGCGAATGTAAGTGATGTCTCCGGCCCAAAACGTATTGGGTGATGCAGGATTAAAGCGACGATCAAGGACATTGGCTGCGGTATTGCTGGGCTTTCCGGTCCGGCGATAGTGAGCGTAACGGGCTCGTCGCCTGACCAGCCCAAGGTTTTTCATCAGACGGCCCATACGATGGCGCCCAATCACGACGCCCTGCTTTTTGAGCTCCCTGGCAAATCCCCGGGCGCCCAGGGCACCTCGATGCTCCCGGTGCAACTGCCGAATGGTCTTTTCCAGTTGCCGCTCGACCCGAGGTTCAGACCGGGCCACGGACTTGGCGTAATAGCTGCTGCGAGGCACGCCCAGAAGTCGGCAGCAGTGCCGAATGGAGAGCTGTCCTTTCAAACCCTCGATCATTTGATTCGGCTGAACAGCACCTTCAGATGAGAGGGCAATTGCTTTTTTAGGACGCTATTCTCGGCTTCCAGCAGGGCGAGCCTGGCCTGCAGTGAGTCAATCAGTTCCTGGTCCTGAGGGCGTGTGGGCAGCAAAGCTCCTTCATGCTCCTTGCGCCATCTGGCGACCCAGCGTCGCAGGGCTGTAGGCCCAACCCCGGTTTGCTCACATGCCTTAGGCACCGAGTAATTCATTTCCACGACCAAGCGAATGGCTTCAGCCTTTTCTTCAGCGCTAACAACCCGAAATCCCATGATGCTTCCTTAGGTTGAAACTCCTACAGAGTGGTCCAGGAATATTGAGCCACAACACTGATGGGAAACGGGGCAAAAATTCGATGACCTGCGACCAGATTTCCACGATTTCTTGGAGCAAACCATGAAAATCATCCCTCTCTATACTCAGATACGCACTTATTGTCCCTGCCTCGCCAACCGTGTAGGGATTGCTATTGATTTGCCTTCGCTGGACGCAGTGAGTGCTCTACAAACACCTGCTGTTTATGTCGTGCCTTTGGCCGACCTTACAAGTCCTGGCACCACTCAAAATGCCACTTCTTCAACCATCCGCGACCGATTCGAAGTCGCCTTGCTCCTCGACGCCAGCAACCCACAACAAGCCCTCGACCAACTCCATGACCTGCGCGCCGAACTCTGGCGCGCCCTGGTCGGTTTCAAGCCCGGCGCCGAGTACAACCCGATCCAATACGACGGCGGCGAGCTGGTGTCGCTCGACGCCACCCGCTTGCTCTACCGCCTGCGCTTCTTCGCCGAGTTCCAGCTGGGGCGCAATCTGCCCGGGCAGCCGGCGGAAACCTGGCATGAGCGTGAACTCGACGGCTTGCCGTCCTTGACCGGGGTCACGGTGCGGGTCGATGCCATCGATCCGGCGGACCCCAATTTGAAGAAACCGGGCCCCGATGGGCGCCTGGAGCTGACTTTTTCAGGAGAGCTGAAGCAATGAGCAAACGCATCACCGTGCTGCCGGTCGCTGGCCGCGCCGTACCGGACCCGGAAGCAGGCGATCTGCTGCCCGCCACCGGCCGTGAAGTGCCGGACAACGCCTGGTGGCGCCGGCGTCTGGCCGATGGCGATATCACTAGCAAAGCCGTGAAAGCGGCGAAATCTCAAGGAGCCAAATAATGGCGATCGGTTTCAGCAATATCCCGGCGGACATCCGTGTTCCGCTGTTCTACGCCGAGATGGACAACTCGGCGGCCAATAGCGCGTCTTCGGCCATGCGCCGTCTGATCGTCGCCCAAGTCAATGACAACCAGAGCGGCGATGACCTCGGCAAGCTGGTGCTGGTGTCCAGCGTGGCCCTGGCCAAGAGCATCGGCGGGCAAGGTTCGATGCTCGCCTCGATGTATGAAACCTGGCGCAAGACCGACCCGGTGGGCGAGATCTGGTGCCTGCCGCTGCACAGCACTGAAGGCAGCGTGGCCAAGGCCGAGTTGAAGCTCACCGGTAGCGCCAGCGCCGCTGGCCTGCTCAATCTGTACGTCGGTGGGGTGCGGGTGCAGGCCTCGATCGTCAGCGGCGCCACTGCCGCTCAGGCGGCCAGCGCCCTGGCGCTGAAGGTCAATGCGGCAGTGGATCTGCCGGTGACCGCAGCAGCGGTCGACGGCACGGTGACCCTGAGTGCCAAGTGGACCGGCGACAGCGGCAACGACATCAGCCTACAACTCAATCGCCTGGGCAAGAGCAATGGCGAAGAAACCCCGGCCGGCCTGACCCTGGTGCTGGGCAAGATGACCGGCGGCACCGGCGTGCCGGATCAGGTCGCGGCCCTGGCGGCCTTGGGCGACGAGCCGTTCGAGTTCATCTGCATGCCCTGGACCGATACCGCCAGCCTCAATGCGTGGCAAGCGGTGATGGACGACAACACCGGCCGCTGGTCCTGGGCCAAGCAGCTGTTCGGCCATGTCTACAGCGCCAAGCGCGGCACCGTCGGCACCCTGGTGGCGGCCGGCCAGGCGCGCAACGATCAGCACATCACCATCCAGGCCCTGGAAACCGGCGTGCCGCAACCGGTGTGGGTCCAGGCGGCAGCGCTGGCGGCGCGGACCTCGGTGTTCATCTCCGCCGACGCCAGCCGTCCGACCCAGAGCGGTAGCCTGCCGGGGATCGATCCGGCCCCGGCCAGCGAGCGCTTTACCCTGACCGAGCGCCAGTCGCTGCTCAGCTACGGCATCGCCACCGCCTACTACGAAGGCGGCTACATGCGCATTCAGCGGGCGATCACCACCTACCAGAAGAACGCCTACGGTCAGGCCGACAACTCCTACCTGGACAGCGAAACCATGCACCAGTCGGCGTTCATCGTGCGTCGCCTGCAAAGCGTGATCACCAGCAAGTACGGGCGCCACAAGCTGGCCTCTGACGGCACCCGCTTCGGCGCCGGCCAGCCGATCGTCACCCCGAGCACCATTCGCGGTGAGCTGATCGCCCAGTACGCCAAGCTGGAGTTGGAAGGCCATGTGGAGAACGCCGAGCTGTTCGCCGAGCACCTGATCGTCGAGCGCGACGTGCAGGACCCGAGCCGGGTCAACGTGCTGTTCCCGCCGGACTACATCAACGGCCTGCGGGTGTTCG
Organism: Pseudomonas sp. 3MA1; assembly: GCF_029237275.1. NCBI lineage: Bacteria > Pseudomonadati > Pseudomonadota > Gammaproteobacteria > Pseudomonadales > Pseudomonadaceae > Pseudomonas > Pseudomonas sp. 3MA1. The sequence continues at coordinate 196,281 of NZ_JAACFX010000001.1, forward strand.
CGCTGCTCAACCAATACCGTCTGCAGTACGACGCCGCGGCCTGAGCCGGACCTGCATCACTGCGCTTTTTCAGCCCGCCTTGAGCGGGCTTATTTTTTGGGAGAAACATCATGGGTCAACTGATTGCGGGCACCTGCTACGTCAAAGTGGACGGCGCTCAACTGACCATCAGCGGCGGCTGCGAAGCACCGCTGATGGCCGTCAAGCGGGAAACCGTGGTTCCGGGTTTCTACAAGGAAACCGACCTCACCCCGTCGTTCAAAGTCACCGCGCTGCACACCCCGGACTTTCCGCTCAAGCAGCTGATCGAAGGTGTCGACATGACCGTCACCTGTGAGTTCGCCAACGGCAAGGTCTACGTGCTGGCCGGCGCCTACCTGGTGGACGAGCCTATTGCCAAGGGTGACGACGCCAGCATCGAGCTGAACTTCGAAGGGCAGAAGGGGACCTGGCAATGAGCAACACGGTGAAGCTGCAGGTACCGATCGAGGCCCACGGCGAGCCCCTGGCCGAACTCAGCCTGCGTCGCCCGACGGTGCAGGAAGTGCGGGCGATCAAGGCGCTGCCGTACAAGATCGACAAGAGCGAAGAAGTCAGCCTCGACATGGACGTCGCGGCCAAATACATCGCGGTCTGCGCCTGCATTCCACCGTCCTCGGTGAACCAGCTGGACCTGGTGGACCTCAACGCGCTGAGCTGGGCGGTGGCGAGTTTTTTCATGAGTGCGGCATCGCAGCCATCGCCGACCTGATCGCTGTCGCCTATGACCTGGCCTGGTTCTGGAGGGTCGACCCCGAACAGATGATGGCCAGGCCACTGGATGTGCTCCGGGAATCCCTGGAGCACGCGCAACGGATCAATGCGATGCAGCAGGTGCAGTGATGGCGTATCGAAAAAGAAACAAGACCAAGGGCCGGCGGCCCAAGCAGACAAGACAGGCCAAACCGGCAGCACCTGTGCAGCAGGTCAAAGCCGAAACTGAGGTGGTCAAGCCTGCTGTGGCCGAGAGCGCAAGCAAGGCCGTCGACCCGGAGCTCACCGGCATTCGCCAAGTGGTGGGCAAGTTCAGGAAAAGCCTGGAAGAAAGTGGCCTAGGAGATCTCGATCTTTCAGGATTGTTCTCTGGGCAAGGCCTATTGACCCCCTTTGTTGCGGGCATGCAGTCGGCGATCAAGGCGCAGAACATCCAGGCTGTCACGGCTGCCGCGGTCAGGGGGGAGGCAAGTCCGGAGAATGAGCTGGGCAATACCGCGAAAAACCTCAAGCACTTCGATGAGGCAGTGGAAAGAATCACCCTCAATGTGGGGGTTGCACTGTTGCCGGCCATCAACAGCATTGTCACGGGACTTCAGCCCGCACTGACATCGGTCGGTCAATTTGTCGCTGATAACCCCGGGTTGGTGGAGGGACTTGCGGCCGCCGCAATCGCCTTTACGGTGGCAGCTTCGGCGGCCACGGTTTTTGCCGCACTGTCCTCGCCTATAGGTTTGGCGATGCTGGCGATTGCTGCGGTAGCCGGTGTAGTGGTGGCCAATTGGAAGCCGGTTTCGCGGTTTTTCATCCAGCTGTGGGGGAAGATTTCACCCACGATCATGTCCATGGTCGGTCTTTTCAAGGAGGTGTTCGCCTGGACGCCCATTGGGCAATTGATTGCCAACTGGGAGCCGGTTAGCGCTTATCTGAGCGCCCTCTGGCAAGACTTCAGCGCCGGTACCGGGCGGGTGTACCAGGCGTTGAATCTGCTCTTCAACATGAGCGGGTTTGGGTTGTTGATCAGAAACCTGGAGCCGATCAGAGAGGCTGTCCAGGTGATTTTTCGCAGCCTGCGAGAGGTTTTCGAGTGGAGCCCGCTTGGCTTGATAAGCAGTAACTGGCAACCCGTGGTAGGCCTGTTTGCAGCGATCTGGGATCTGATCTGGGCGTTGTCGATCACGGCAAAGAACAACGTTGCCAGCCTGTTCAGTTGGTCACCGGGTGAGGGGATGAGAAAGGACCTCGACGGTTTGATCCAGTGGTTCTCTTCGTTTCGTGAGCGGCTGGAAAAGGTCCTGGAGCCAATTCGCGAAAAGCTCAGAGCGACCTTTGGCAATTTGCTTGTCAGTGTCACCGGGAGCATCAATTCGCTGACCGAGAGTGTGGTGGAGCACAACAACTCGGCAAACCGGGGTGAGGACTCGCTGACCGATACACCTTCTCCGCTGCTGACCCCGGGCAATTTGCCGCAAAGCTCCAGTTCGCTGCTGCAACAGGCGGCGGCCAACAATCGCACTCGGCTTGAAGGCGGGCTGCTGCTGCGCTTTGAGAACGCCCCGGCAGGCCTGCGCGCCGAACAGGCCAAGACCAATCAACCCGGCCTGAACGTGGCTTCGACCCTGGGCTATCGCTCACTTTCCCTAGGAGGTTCCCATGGCGGATAACTGGCGTGATCGTTTGTTGCCCGCATCCTTTCGCGGCGTGCCGTTCTGGGTCGATCAGGCGAAAACCCCGGTGGGCCAGAAAGGCCAGTTGCACGAGTACCCACAGCGCGACCAGCCGTTTTTCGAGGGCCTTGGCCAGCAGGCGAAGATCCATGACCTGACGGCCTTTATCGTCGGTGCCGATTGCCTGGAGCAGCGCGACAGGCTGCTCAAGGCCCTGGAGGAGGGCAGCGGCGAGCTGGTGCACCCTTGGCTCGGGCGGATGCAGGTCAAGGTCGGCGAATGCGAGATGACCCAGAGTCGCCAGGACGGCGGCCTGGTGACTTTCAGCCTGAAGTTCTATCCGGACCAGCCGTTGCGCTTTCCCTCGGCGGTGGTCAACACCCAGCAGCAGGTGCTGGTGGCCAGCGATACCTTGCTGGGCTCGGCGGTGCTGCGCTTCGAGTTCGCCACCAACCTGATCAAGCAGGCGCGGATCGGCGTGGATGCGCTGCGCAAGGGGCTGACCGAGGTGTATGCGGTCATCGAGCACGAGTTCAAGCCGTTGATCGAGTTCTATGGCGACCTCAACACCCTGGTCAAGGCGGTCAAGGAAATACCCAAGGAGTTGAGCACGGAGTTCAAGGGGTTGCTGGAGGATGTACGCGGGCTCAAGGACTTTGCCCGTACCGGCTATCGGCAGATGCTCGCCGATATTTCCCAGCAGGTGGAGGCGGCCCGGCGCATCGATGCGCCGAAGCTGACCACCGGCAAGGACACCACGGCGGCGGCCGAGGCGGTGGCCAACCTGGTGCAGGATGCGCTGCTGGTGCAGATCGCCCGGCTGGTGTCGGCGTTGCCGGTGGCCACGCCCGTGGTGAAGCTCAAGAACACGCCGCCCCTGGCACAGCAGGCCAGCCGGCCGGTGCAGCGCCTGGAGGTGCCGGTGGCCGACGATGTGCTGGCCCTGCGCGACCAGCTCAATGAGCTGATCTGGCAGGCCGCGCTCAAGGCCGATCCGATGCATTACCAGGCGCTCAACAGCCTGCGCCAGCAACTGCAGGGGCACCTCAATGCCGTGGCCTCTTCGGGGGTGCGACTGGTCAGCCTCAGCCCCAAAAGCAGTATGCCGGCACTGGTGTTGGCCTATCAGCGGTTCGCCGATGCGACGCGGGTAGGCGAAGTGGTGCAGCGCAACCGGGTGGCCCATCCGGGCTTCCTGCCGCCGGCCGACCTGCAAATCGCTCGGGAGTGACCCATGGACGAACTGGCAAATATCGTCACCCTGACGGTGGACGGGCTGGATTACAGCGGCTGGAAAAGCGTGGAGATCAGTGCGGACCTGGAGCGGCAGTTCCGCACCTTCAGCCTCAACATCACCTGGCAATGGCCGGGGCAGGACGCGCAGGTGCGGATCCGTCCGGGCGCTCGCTGTCAGGTGCGCATCGGTTGCGACCTGGTGCTCACCGGGCATGTCTACAAGGCGCCGATCAGTTACGACGGCAAGCAGATCAGCCTGAGCATCCAGGGCGGTTCGCTGACCCAGGACCTGGTGGATTGCGCGGCCATCAACCGGCCGAGCCAATGGCGCCAGCAGGACGTGCTGAGCATCGTTCGCGCCCTGGCTGCATCCTACGGGGTCGGGGTGCGCAGCGAGATCGCCCCGACCGGCAAGTTGCACACCCACAGCATCGTGCCGGGGGAGACGGTGTTCGCCTCCATCGACCGTTTGCTGACCCTGTACCGGGTGTTCTCCACCGATGATGCCGACGGTTACCTGCTGCTGGCGGCACCGGGCAGCGGCGGGCGCGCCAGCGATGCCCTGGAGCTGGGCAAGAACATTCTCTCGGCCAATGCAGCGATGGATTTTTCCGCGGTGTTTTCCGAGTACCGGGTGATCGGCCAGCACAAGGGCAGCGACCAGAGCAGCGGGGCGGCGGTTAGCGAGGTGTCGGGTCAGGCCAACGACGCCAGGGTGTCCCGCAAGCGCGTGACCGTGATCAACGAAGCCGCGCAACTGAGCGCCGAACTGGCTCAGCAGCGCGCTGACTGGGAGTGCGGCACCCGCACCGGCAAGGCACTGACCACCACCTATCAGGTGCAGGGCTGGCGCCAGAGCAATGGCGACCTGTGGAAGCACAACACCCTGGTGCGAGTGATCGATCCGGTGCTGGGGTTTGATCAGGACATGCTGATCTCCAAGGTCACCTGGTCGCTGTCCGAGCAGGGCTCGATCACCACCTTGCAGGTGGCGCCGCCGCAGACCTTCGACGCCAACCCGACACCCGGCAACACCTGAAACCCGCGCCCATCCGCAGGCGCCGGCTGGCCGGCGAAGGCATCCGGCACGAAGCCGCGCAATTCCTGTTCGCCGGCAAGCCGGCTCATACCCTCCAAGGAACTCAGCATGAGCTTACTGACACGCCTGTTGGCGCGGGGCACCGTGGTGCTCGCCAACTCGGCCAACAAACTGCAATCGCTGCAAATGCGCCTTACCGCCGGCGAGGTCAACGACGACATGGAGCATTTCGAGCCTTACGGTTTCACCAGCAATCCCCTGGCCGGCGCCGAGGGCATCGCCACCTTTCTGGGGGGCGACCGTTCCCACGCGGTGGTGCTGGTGGTGGCCGACCGGCGCTATCGCCTCAAGGCCCTGGCCGCCGGTGAAGTGGCGATCTACACCGACGAGGGCGACAAGATCCACTTCAAGCGCGGGCGGGTCATCGACATCGACACCGCGACCCTGAATATCCGCGCCAGCAGCGGCGTCAACATCGACAGTCCGACCCTGAGCATGAGCGGCAAGATCGTCTCCCAGGGCGATCAGGTCGCCGCCGGCATCAGCCAGATCAACCACGTCCATAGCGGCGTGCAACCCGGTCCGGGCCAGACCGGCGTACCCGTGGGAGGTTAAGCATGTTCGCCACCTATGACCTGAAGAACGCCCTGACCCGGGCCGTGGAAATCAGCCTGTTCACCTGGCGTCGCGCCGCCGATGACGACGCCCTGGACGACGACCAGCGCTACGGCTGGTGGGGCGACAGCTTTCCCAGCGTGGCCGACGACCGCATCGGCTCGCGCCTGTGGCTGCTGCGCCGGGTCAAGTTGACCCGGCAGACCCAGCTCGACGCCGAGTTCTATGTCCGCGAGGCCCTGCAATGGCTGATCGACGATGGCCACTGCAACGCCGTGGAGATCATCACCGAGCGTCTCGACGCCCAGCGCCTGAACCTGCGCACGGTGCTGATCCTGGCCGACGGCGAACGCCTGGACCTCAACCCCATTCACAGTTGGCAGGTGACCTATGCCGTTTGAAACCCCTTCGCTGCCGGTGCTGATTCAGCGCACCCAAAGCGACCTGGCCAGCGATTCGCTGCGCCAGTCCGATGCCCAAGTGCTGGCCCGCACCCTGAGCGGTGCCGCCTTTGGCCTGTACGGCTACCTGGATTGGATCGCCGAGCAGATCCTTCCGGACAAGGCCGATGAGTCGACCCTGGAGCGCATCGCCGCGCTGCGTCTGAACCAGCCGCGCAAGGCCGCCCAGGCGGCCCGTGGCAGCGTCAGCTTCATGGCCGCGGCCGGCGCCGTGCTGGATGTCGATACTCTGCTGCAGAGCAGCGACGGTCGCAGCTACAAGGTGACCGCCGCGCGCACCACCAGCGCCGGGCTCAACAGCACCACGATCCAGGCGGTCGATGGCGGGACCCTGGGCAATGCCGATGCGGGCCTGGAATTGACCGCGGTGCAGCCGGTGCAAGGCATCGGCAACGCGTTCACCGTCCTGGCCCCGGGCCTGAGCGGTGGCGTGGCTCGGGAAAGCCTCGAATCCCTGCGCTCCCGGGTGATCCGCTCCTATCGGATCATTCCCCACGGTGGCTCGGCGGACGACTACGAAACTTGGGCCCTGGAGTGCCCAGGGATCACCCGCGCCTGGTGCCGACGCAACTACCTGGGGCCAGGCACGGTGGGCCTGTTCGTCATGCGTGACGACGACCCGCTGCCGATCCCCAACGCCGAGCAACTGGCGCAGGTCCAGGCCTATATCGAGCCGCTGCGCCCGGTCACCGCCGAGGTGCAGGTGCTGGCCCCGGTGATGCTGCCGGTGACCTACACCTTGCGCCTGACTCCCGACACCAGCGCGGTGCGCGCCGCCGTCGAGAGCCAGCTGCGCGACCTGCACAACCGCGAGGCGGGCCTAGGCCAGACTCTGTTGCTCAGCCATATCCGCGAAGCCATCAGCAGCGCCACCGGCGAGCAGGATCACCAACTGTTGGCGCCCTTGGCCGATGTGCCGGCGGCGAATAATCAGTTGCTGGTATTTGGAGGTTGCCAATGGCAGCAATAAGAAGCGCTGCTCAGTACCAGGATCAGCTGCGCAGCCTGCTGCCCAGCGGCCCGGCCTGGGACCCGGAGCGGGTGCCGGAGCTTGAGCGAGTGTTGCAGGGCATCTCCCAGGAGCTGGCGCGCATCGACGCCCGGGCCGTGGACCTGCAAAACGAAATGGACCCGGCCAGCGTCAGCGAACTGGTGACCGATTGGGAAAAGGTCATGAACCTGCCCGATCTCTGCCTGGGCCTGACCCCGCTGTTCGAAGACCGGCGCCTGGCCGTGCGCCGCCGCCTGTTGGCGGTGGGCAGCCAGCGCGCCGCCTACTTCGTCGAAATCGCCCGCAGCCAGGGCTACCCCAATGCCAGCGTCACCGAACTGAGCACCCCACGCATGGGCCGCTCACGTTTTGGCCACGCCCATTTCGGCACCTGGCGGGCGAATTTCATGTGGACCCTCAATACCGGCGGCCGCCTGCAACTGGGCCGGCGCTTCGGCGCGAGCTATTGGGGCGAACGTTTTGGCATGAACCCGGGCAGCGCCCTGGAATGCCTGATCCATCGCAGTACACCGGCGCATACCCAGGTGTACATCAACTATGACTAGAGAAGACAAGAACCAGTGGATTATCCGAAAAGTGTTCCCAGCGTAGGGCTGGTGAACGGCAAGTTTGTCGACGAGAACCCGGTCACGGGGCAAGTCGGCTCACTGATTTCCTCGCAATGGGGAAACGCGGTTACCGACGAATTGCTCAACGTGATTCGTGCGGGTGGCAAGGTGCCGGCCGAGGCCGAGCATGACCAGTTGCTGGCGGCGATCAAGGCGATCGTCCGTGATTCGATACCGCCAGAGAAGATTCGCACCACCTTGGCCGAGTACGGCATCACCGACGCCTACACCAAGTCGGTGACCTACACCAAGGCCGAGATCGAGGCACTGCTGAAGAACATGTCGGCCTTGCCGGTGGGGGCCATGGTGCCGTTTCCCAAGGGCACGGTGCCGCCGGGGTTCCTGGAGGTGGATGGCAGCGTGCAGAGCGCTGCGACTTATCCGGATCTGGCGGCTTATTTGGGCACGACCTTCAACACCGGGGGCGAGGGCGCGGGGAACTTCCGGTTGCCGGAGTCGCGGGGGGAGTTTCTGCGGGGTTGGGATCATGGGCGGGGGGTGGATGCTGGGCGCTCTCCTGGCAGCTGGCAGGCGGATGCGTTTCAGGGGCACTACCACGCTAGTGCTGCCGATACAGCTAAACCGTATTCGACTGGCGGAACTATTGGTGACTACCTCGCCCACTTCGGGACGGGGAATCCAACAACAAACGGAGTACGAGACGCAATCAATAACGGCGTCGATGGTACGCCGCGAACAGCTTCAGAGACTCGGCCACGCAACCTGGCAGTCATGTGGTGCATCAAAGCCTGGAACGCACCAATCAATCAGGGAAACATCGATGTCGCTGCTCTAGCTGCCGAAGTTCAGAAGCTCAAAGCTCTATCGGGTAGCAGCTATCGGGGACTCTATGTTTCTGCTTCGGGAACCAATGCATTGGTCTCGGTGAAAGCGCGTAGCCTGATTGTCGGCAAAGGTAGTGCAGCGCAGGCATTGAGTGCAGTGGACCTGAGCATCAACCTGCAAACCACAGGTCTGAACGGCCTTGATAGCGGGGTGGTTGCAGCTTCCAGCTGGTACAGCGCCTGGGTTGTATCCAATGGCACTCAAGTCGCCGGTATTGCTGCGTTGATGCCTGCTATTCAATGCACGACTACCGCAGGTTCCGCCGTGATTACCGGTATTGCCAGTACTGCTGCGATGCGACCCGGAATGGCGTTTGGAGGTGTGGGGTTCCCTCCTGGTGCGTTTATCAAGGCTATCGATTCGTCGAGTCAGATCACTGCAAGCGTTCCTGCAACCAATACGTCCGCCAACACCATTCTGCGTTTTGTCTATGAACCGGTGTTGCCGGTGGGCTACGTTGCCGCACGGGTGAGTGCATTCGTCACCGATGCAACGACGAAGTTTCCATTGTCGTTTGCGCAATGTGGCAGCCGGGTTCAGTACCGACTGGCGGCGAGTTCGAATTTGACGGCGTATCCACGGATGTCCGAGCGAACAGTGGGCGTCCCTACTACCTGGACAGCTGTTGGAACTGACGCGTTCATTCCTCCTACTGCGTCTTCCATTGCTGGATTTGCTACCTCTATCGGGACTTCCAATAGCGCGAACATTTCGGTGGCCCCCAGTAACCTTACTCCTTCAGGTGCTGTGGCTAGCTACGCCAATCCGATGCCTATGAGCATTACGGCCAACACTTTGAGTGGGTCGTTTCAGTTCGACTTCCTGCTTGAAGGTTTCAACATTTATTGGTGCGGTGGTGCCGGTACCAACTCCAACGTATTGGCCTGCCAGGGCTGGGAGGACAGTCTATGAGCGGTTATGCAGTACAGAGCGATGGTTACGGCTGGAGGGCCGTGGGAAGCGTGGACGATGTTGGCGTGGATGAGTGGTATTGCATCGGTCTGCCACCTGCGCCAGCTCCTTTTACGCTGACCGAAGAGCAACTGGGTGAACAGGCAAAAGTGCAGCGCGATGTGCTTCTGAGTATCGCCGCAAATCGAATGGGGCCACTGCAGGACGCAGTGGATATCGACAGCGCCCACGCTGATGAGGTCGAGTTGTTGAAGCACTGGAAGCTCTATCGGATTGCCCTGAATCGGATACAGCTGCAACCAGGCTTTCCAACGGATATTGATTGGCCGCTATCGCCAGATGAACTTGTAACTCAATAAACGCCCCGCCTCGCCGGGGCGTTTTCTTTTCCAGTTTTCTAACTATGTCCACGCCGAGCTGTGTCGGTGTGGATGAATGACAACGAGAGGACAGACGAGTGGATTATCCAAAGAGTGTGCCAAGTGTTGGGTTGGTTAATGGGAAGTTTGTTGACGAGAACCCGGTCACGGGGCAAGTCGGCTCACTGATTTCTTCCGACTGGGGAAATGCGGTGACCGATGAATTGCTCAACGTGATTCGTGCGGGTGGGAAGGAGCCGGCCGAGGCCGAGCATGATCAGTTGTTGGCGGCGATCAAGGCGATCGTCCGTGATTCGATTCCGCCGGAGAAGATCCGCACGACCTTGGCCGAGTACGGGATCACCGATGCGTATACCAAGTCGGTGACCTACACCAAGGCGGAGATCGAGGCGTTGTTGAAGAACATGTCGGCCCTGCCGGTGGGGGCCATGGTGCCGTTTCCCAAGGGCATGGTACCGACGGGATTCCTGGAGGTGGACGGCAGTGTGCAGAGCGCTGCGACTTATCCGGATCTGGCGGCCTATTTGGGCACGACCTTCAACACCGGGGGCGAGGGCGCGGGGAACTTCCGGTTGCCGGAGTCGCGAGGGGAGTTTTTGCGGGGTTGGGATCATGGGCGGGGGGTGGATGTTGGGCGGACGCTTGGCAGTGGCCAGATGGATGCGTTGCAGAACATCACGGGTGAGTCATCAACGTTTCCTACAGGGAACACCGCGCCGCTAAACAGTTCGGGAGTGTTCAAAACGAATGCTCGCTCTGGTGTGCCTACTGGTATTGCTGGAGGTGGGGCCTGGAGTTCCGCATCCATTGATTTTGATGCAAGCCGAGTGGCCAGAGCGGCTGAGGAAACCCGCCCTCGCAACCTGGCGGTTATGTGGTGCATCAAGGCCTGGAACGCTCCCATCAACCAGGGGAATATCGATGTTGCTGCGTTGGCTGCGTTAGCTGTTCAGGCGACAGAGATGAATCAGGGTACAGCGAGGGTAGCGACGTTAGCGCAGACGTTTACAGGGACAGACGACTCCGTGATTGTCACTCCGAATAAGCTGCGATGGGGGTTCTCAATCAGTCTTTCACCTAACGGATATATTGCTTTACCCAGTTGGCTAGGAGGATTCATTCTCCAGTGGGGGGTGGTCTCTGCAACTGGAGGTTCTGCCCCGTTTGGTACATTAAACTTTCCTATGGCATTTCCAGGCGCTACACGTGTAGTGCTGGGCGCACCTGGTGCCACTAATATCAATGTAGGCCTCAATACTTCTGGATCAGGCGGTATCCCTATTGTTGCGTTTGATTTAATAACACTCACGGGCGCGAGATGGAGGCTTGATAGTAATAATGGAACTGCTATGAGTGCCGGAATTCCTATCCGTTGGATTGCAATTGGAAGTTGAGAGCTGAGATGAAAAGACTTTATAGCCAGACAACACAGACGACATATCTCATGGGGATTCATGCTCGTATCCCAAAGGATGCTATCCAGATATCGGAGGCGCTTTATCAATCTGTGATTGGAAATCCTTTGCCTGGTCAGATTCGCGCGCATGATGAGCAAGGGCTGCCATGCTTAATTGATCCGCCTATAGTGGTCCAGGATTTTTCAAGCCAAGAGCGAGCGTGGCGCGATGATAATCTGATGTCCGTCATGTGGTTGCGTGAGCGGCACCGTGATCAATTGGAAATAAAAGCGCCGACAAGTCTTGATGTTGAACAGTTCAATACTCTGCTTGTGTATATCCAGGCTTTACGCGATTGGCCGCAATCTGCCAACTTTCCCGATAGTCAATATCGCCCTGTTGCACCATCGTGGATAACTGAACAGACCCAATAAACGCCCCGCACCGCTGGGGCGTTTTCTTATCCGACTTACAAACACAGAACATGCTTATTACCGAACAACAACTGCAACAAATCATGCCTAACGCCCGCCGCCAAGCGGGCGTTTTTGTTTCTCCACTCAACACCGCCATGGCCCATCGGCAGATTGATACGCCGAAGCGTCAGGCGGCTTTTCTGGCCCAGATCGGTCACGAGTCCGGGCAACTGCAATACGTGCGCGAGCTGGGCAGTGATCAATACCTGAGCAAGTACGACACCGGCACGCTCGCCGCACGCCTGGGCAACACCCCAGAAGCCGACGGCGATGGCCAGCGGTATCGCGGGCGTGGGCTGATCCAGATCACCGGGCGCAGCAACTATCGCCAGTGCAGCCTCGGGCTGTTTGGCGATGAGCGCCTGCTGGAGTTGCCGGAACTGCTGGAGCAGCCGCAATGGGCCGCCGAGTCGGCGGCCTGGTTCTGGGAGCGCGGCGGGCTCAATGCCCTGGCCGATCGCGATGAGTTCAACAGCATCACCCGCCGTATCAATGGTGGTTTGAACGGCTTGCAGGATCGTCTGCAACTTTGGGCCAGGGCGCGGGCGGTGTTGTGCCTGCCCGTGGTCTGAGTTCATGCAGAGGCGGGCAGCTTTTTTAGCCGCTGCCGTCGGCTGCGATTGGACCTGGAGGGAAGGTCCTGCGGACCTTCTCGCAGCCTGCGGCAGCGGCTACGGGGATTTTTGCAGGTCGCTTGATGCATTTCATATCGGTCAAGGGAGGGCGTGATGAATATCCGCAGTTGGCTGGCCATCGCGGTCGTGGCTGGGTTGCTCTATGCGCTTGGCTTCGTCAGCGGTGCCGGTAGCGAACGCAGTAAGCAGCAGCGCCTGGACGAGGCACGACTGCAGCAATCCTTCGAGCAGGGCCAGGCGTTGGGCCGGGTCAAGGAGAAGGTGGTGGTCGAGTATGTCGATCGTGTCGTCAAGGTCTATCAGGCGGGCGCCACTATCACCAAGGAGGTTCCGATCCATGTTTCGAAAGCGGCTGATAACGCCTGCGTTGTACCTGCTGGTTTTGTCCGGGTGCACGACGCCGGCGCCGCCAATCTGCCCGTGGCCGCAGGCCCCAGCGTCGCTGATGACGCCGCCTCGGGCCTTGCACTCTCTACCGTCGCCGCCAGCGTCGTCGACAACTACAGCCAATGCCACGCCAACGCCGAGCAATTGAGGGCGTTGCAGCAGTGGGTGCGGGAGTCTCAGGTGTTGTTGCAAGGTGCTCCGGCAATCCGCTGAGGGCCTTGAGGCTCACGTGAAAGTGGATCGTTGCCGGGGTTGCGGGCGGTTGAAATCAAATGGACTTGTCGATGTTAAAAGAATGCAGATGCGGGCAGTGCAAACGACTTCTCGCCCGTGTGGGCGAGTTTACCGAGCTCCAGATCAAATGTTCCCGCTGTGGAACCTTGAATCATGTGAAGGCCTCGAGCCTTGGGCCATCGCCTTTGAGCGACATGAAAACGGCACTTTCAGTGACCGACCATTCCATTCAAAGGTGAACAATATGAACGCAGTAACCATGGGCAAGCACTTCATTACCGTATTCCCAAAAGGGATTGTGGAGATCGTTTCGGCCGCTCAAAACACCGGTGGCCTGATCATCCAGACGGGGTTGATCAAGACCTCGACCGGTGTCGTCGATCTGTATGTGGGGCCGACCGGCTCTTCCATCTCCAATGCGGCAATCATCTTCTCTGGCAATGGCTCTAGCATTTCCGGCAGTGACTCCGAGATCGTCATGCCGTATCCGATCCGTATTCCCGCAGGCCAGGCATTGTGGGCATACGCATCCACTCCGGGTGGCGCGATAGCTTTGACGTGGGACTTGCTGGCCTGACCTGTCTGTGCAGGGAAGGTGGATGAACAGGGGCCGGTGCTTTTGCCCATTTCGGCAGGCTTTGGCCGCTGGACTAGCCGCGTCAGCTCGGTGGCTGGCGCTGTTCCTGGCGCAGGGCGGGACTGTTCGCGGCCACTTCCTCTGAAGCCTTGTTCCAGAGCCGTTGGTTTTCCTGACGGCTTGTCACTTGCAAGCCTTCTTTCCTGGTGTACGGTAAGCACACGCCAGCCCCATCAGGAGAGGACTGTGAAAGAAATTACCCAGCTTGCCGCTGAACTCGGTCGGCGTCTGCAGGTTCTGAATGCCCATGTCACCACCGCTGAGTCCTGCACCGGCGGCGGGATTGCCGAGGCGATCACGCGGATTCCGGGCAGTTCTGCCTGGTTCGAGGCCGGTTATGTGACCTATTCCAACCGCCAGAAGACCCTGCAATTGAATGTACCGGCCGGGTTGTTTGACTCGGTTGGTGCGGTCAGTCGTGAAGTAGTCGAGGCGATGGTTCGCGGGGCGCAGGCCAAGAGCCATGCGCGTTTCGCCGTGGCGGTCAGTGGTATCGCCGGGCCGGATGGCGGTTCTGCACAGAAGCCTGTGGGGACCGTGTGGCTGGCCTGGGGCGCGGGAGAGACGCTGACCTGCGAGTGCCGGCACTTTCCCGGGAATCGCGATGAGGTCCGCCGACAAACGGTGAAGGCCGCGCTAGAGGGGCTGCTGCAACACGCCGCAGCAGAAATCGCAAATCAGGGGTAGGCGATCCTTGAGCGCTGTGGAATAATACTGGCTACTTATACAGGTGTTGGCCGTCAGGCCTTATTGATTACGTGAGGACTTTAATGGACGACAACAAGAAGAAAGCCTTGGCTGCGGCCCTGGGTCAGATCGAACGTCAATTCGGCAAGGGTGCCGTAATGCGTATGGGCGATCACGACCGTCAGGCGATCCCGGCCATTTCCACCGGCTCTCTGGGTCTGGACATCGCTCTGGGCATTGGCGGTCTGCCAAAAGGCCGTATCGTAGAAATCTACGGTCCTGAGTCGTCCGGTAAGACCACCCTGACCCTGTCGGTCATCGCCCAGGCGCAGAAGGCCGGTGCCACTTGTGCCTTCGTCGATGCCGAGCACGCGCTGGATCCGGAATACGCCGGCAAGCTGGGTGTAAACGTTGATGACCTGTTGGTTTCCCAGCCGGATACCGGTGAGCAGGCCCTGGAAATCACCGACATGCTGGTGCGTTCCAACGCGGTTGACGTGATCATCGTCGACTCCGTGGCCGCCCTGGTGCCCAAGGCTGAAATCGAAGGCGAAATGGGCGACATGCACGTGGGCCTGCAAGCCCGCCTGATGTCCCAGGCACTGCGTAAAATCACCGGTAACATCAAGAACGCCAACTGCCTGGTGATCTTCATCAACCAGATCCGCATGAAGATCGGTGTGATGTTCGGCAGCCCGGAAACCACCACCGGTGGTAACGCACTGAAGTTCTACGCTTCGGTCCGTCTGGACATCCGCCGTACCGGCGCGGTGAAGGAAGGCGACGAAGTGGTGGGCAGCGAAACCCGAGTCAAGATCGTCAAGAACAAGGTGGCTCCGCCATTCCGTCAGGCCGAGTTCCAGATTCTTTACGGCAAGGGCATCTACCTCAACGGCGAGATCATCGATCTGGGCGTGCTGCACGGTTTCCTGGAGAAGTCCGGTGCCTGGTACAGCTACCAGGGCAACAAGATCGGTCAGGGCAAGGCCAACTCGGCCAAGTTCCTGCAGGACAACCCGGAAATCGGCAACGCGCTGGAGAAGCAGATTCGCGAGAAGCTGCTGACGGCCTCGCCAGACGTCAAAGCCAATCCGGTCAAAGAGACCGAAGACGATATGGCCGACGCTGATATCTGATTGATCCAATGACCGCCGTACTCGATACCCTCGTCGCGGTGCGGCGAACTGCAATGGACCTGCTCGCGCGACGCGAGCACGGTCGAGTCGAGCTGACGCGTAAACTGCGTCAGCGCGGCGCTCCTCCTGAAATGATCGAAGCTGCCCTTGACCGTCTGACGGAAGAGGGGCTGCTGTCCGAATCCCGTTATCTCGAAAGCTTTGTTGCCTACCGTGCCCGTTCGGGTTACGGGCCGATGCGTATTCGCGAAGAGCTCAGTCAGCGCGGCTTGCAGCGAGGTGATATCGATCTTGCATTGCGTGAGTGCGGCATCGATTGGCAAGCGCAATTGCGTGACGTCTGGCAGCGCAAGTTTGCCGGGCAGTTTCCTGCGGATGCTCGGGAACGGGCCAAGCAAGGGCGCTTTCTGAGTTATCGCGGCTACTCCATGGACATGATCGGCCGCCTGTTGAGCGGCCGCGGGCAGGATGACTGAGGCTGCACCCGCTGCGTGATGCCGCGGGCGCTGCTGCTGATCAGTCGGCGTTGCTGGTTTCTCTTGCGTTTTGGTGGGCCTTGGGCGGCTGTCTGGCCCAGTGCTGCGGCAGGTTGATGAAGTCGATCAGTTCCCGCAGGCGGCCGTTATCGCGAGCGTTGAAAGTGAACGACAGCCGTGTCAGATGGCTGAACTGCGCTTCGTCGTGCTCCTCTCCACGGTAGGCATGTTGCTGAAACCCGCCACTGAGGCACAGGTCGGAGAATTCCGTCTGCATCTGGGCCAGTGCCTGTTCATTGAGGTTGTGGTGCATGCGAATGACGAATTCCTGCTTCAGCCAGCGGCTGGAGTGGAAGTTGGCGTAGAACTGCTGGATTTCCTTAACGGCGTCTTCGGTGCTGTGCACCAGACGCACCAGCTTCAGGTCGCTGGGCAGGATGTAGCGATTGGCTTCCAGCTGGTTGCGGATGAAGTCCAGGGCGCCTTGCCAGAATTGCCCGCCAGGTACGTCCAAGAGCACCACCGGCACCAAGGGGCTTTTGCCGGTCTGGATCAGGGTCAGGACTTCCAGTGCTTCATCCAGGGTGCCGAATCCACCGGGGCAGAGCACCAGGGCATCGGCTTCTTTGACGAAGAACAGCTTGCGAGTGAAGAAGAAGTGGAATGACAGCAGGTTCTCCGTACCGCCGACAGTCGGGTTGGCATGTTGTTCGAAGGGCAGGGTGATGTTGAATCCCAGGCTGTGCTCCAGACCCGCGCCGTCATGGGCGGCGGCCATGATGCCGCCTCCGGCGCCGGTGATGACCATCAGGTCCGAGCGGGCCAGGGCAGCGCCCAGTTCCTTGGCCATGGCGTACAGCGGATGTTCGCTGGGGGTTCGCGCCGAGCCGAAGACTGTCACCTTGCGCCGGCCCTTGAACTGTTCCAGGACTCTGAAGGCATGTTCCAGTTCACGCAGGGCTTGCAGGGTGATCTTGGCATTCCAGCGATTGAGGTCGTCCTCGGCCATGCGCAGGACAGTGAGAACCATGTCGCGATAAAGAGGGATGTTCGGGCTGTTGGGGGCAATCTGGTTGAGTTGCGCTTCGACCTGGCTCGTGAGGTCGGCGCCCTTGCTTTGAAAATGACGGGTTAACAGGTCATTCGATTGGTAAGGCATTCAGCTTCTCCTTCTGCACAGAACCTTGCGCACGCTCGAGGTATTCGAATGTGCCACGACACTGCCTGTGTCGCTGCCTGCTCAGCCCAGCGTGCGAGCAACGCTCCTGACCCGATGGCTGCTGACCGTCGCTGGGAGGCAATCGAAATATCCACAGAGGTTCTGCTTTCCTTTATTGAGAAAACAATGGCACTGCAAGACGCACCGGGACGGCCTCCTGAACCGTCCTCAAAGCATTGATGGAAACCTTCGGACATGACTTGATCATGTGCCCATAAAGTCTTGGCTGGCAATCGCTTCTTGATGGACTGACCGGCTTGTGCACCATTGGTCGGGCGCGGCGGCAGGGGGCTGTGTCCCTGATTTACTAAGTTACAGCGCTGGGGCCAGGAAGGGGCCGCGGGCGTTCATTCGTGCCAGCCAAGGGCAAGGAGGCAAGGGGTGACCACTGTTGTGCTGGAAATCGATCCGCGGTTGTACCAGCGGTTGCAAGCTGCTGCGGCGGCCCATGATGTGAGCCTTGAGGAAGAGTGCCGGCGGCGCCTGGCAGGTGAGGAGCCGCACTCGCGATACCTGCAGGCCCTGGTGGCGGAGTTGCGCGCCGATGATTTGCAGCGACGCGCGGCCCGCTCCTGATTACTTCTTCTTGGGAGTGTTCTGGGAGGGGCAGTCCGATTCCTGGAAGCGTGCCGAGGCCACCGGGCGATTGGTGCGGTTCTCGGTAAATTCGTAGCGCATGATTGCGCCTTTGGCCATCAGCTTGCGGTAGTTGGGGTTGCGGCAGACGCTGGCACCCAGTTGCAGGTAGACCGCCTTGGGATTGGCGCGCATCTGGGCGGCGTGGCCGGCCTGGACGCTGAGGTGGTTGATCAGCTCTTTGCCTTCAACGGTATAACCCTGATCGAGGATGTTTTCGTTGATTTCCCGGGGAGTGCCGACGTTGCTTTCCGCAGCGACCTTCTCCAGCATTTTGCTCAGTTCGAACTCTTGCAAAGACGCAGCCTGGACTCCTAGAGGCAAGGCCAGCAGAAGGGCGACGGTAGGAATGGTAAAGCGCAACATGAAACTCTCCTGGTGCAATGACTGAAGCTTCGACCAGTCACTCGACTGTGCGTTCAGTGGCGACGAATTATAGGGGGAGAGCCAGGAAGGCGGTACAGGTTTGAACAGATAGCTCTGATAAACTTGTCCGACTTTTTTCCGCTTTGAGTTTTTTACGTGTTGATTCCTGCCCTCTTCCTGTGTGGCCCGCAATGAGCCATGCGGTATCTCGCCTACGTGATCTACGTATGGCCCGTGCGGTCAAACCCTTTTTCGCCCGAGGCTCACGAGCCGAGCGCTGCCCGCGCTGCCGCGTGATTCCCAGTCATTGCCTATGCGCCTGGCGGCCAACGGTCAGCGCCCAATCGGCCATGTGCTTGGTGATGCACGATGTGGAACCGCTCAAGCCGAGCAATACCGGGTGGTTGATCGCCGATGTGATTGCCGACACCTGGGCGTTTCACTGGTCCCGCACCGAGGTGGATCCACAATTGCTGGCCTTGCTGGCGGATCCGCAGTGGCAGCCGTATATCGTGTTCCCCGGCGAGTTCGTGGCCCCCGAGCGGGTGGTCAGTGAGGTCCGGCGGCAAGAAGGCAAGCGCCCGCTGTTCATTCTGTTGGATGCCACCTGGAGCGAAGCGCGCAAGATGTTTCGCAAGAGCCCGTATCTTGAGCACTTGCCGGTTTTGAGCCTGTCGTCGGAGAAGCTCTCGCGCTACAAACTGCGCCGCTCCAAGCGCGACGACCACTTCTGTACCGCCGAGGTTGCCGCGTTGTGCCTGGAGCTGGCGGGGGACGAACAGGTCAGTCAGGTGCTGGATGCCTACCTTGATGTGTTCAGCACCCATTACCTGTCGGCGAAGTTCCAGAAGGCCATCGATCCCCTGGATGAAGTGCACTCCCGGCTCAAGCCCTTTGTGTAGTAGCCGTGCTGGCCTGGGTTTTTTGCGACCATAGCTGGGCGACCAGCATGCCGCCGAGCATCAGGGCGCAGCCGAAATAGCCACGCATCTGCAGCGACTCATCCAGCAGCCAGGCCCCGGCGATGGCGGCGAACACGGCTTCGAGGGAGAGGATGATCGCGGCGTGGGAGGCAATCGCATCCTTTTGAGCGATCACCTGCAGGGTGTAACCGACGCCTACCGCAATCACACCGCCATAAAGAATGGCTGGACCGGCAGCGACAATCGCGCTCCAGTGAATCGGCTCCAGGCACAGCGCCAGGATCAGGCTCACCACTGAACAGGTGGCAAATTGCAGGAAGGCCAGGCGAATCGGGTCGTGGCGGCTGGCGAATACACCCACCAGAATCACGTGCCCACCCCAGACAAAGGCACCGATCAATTGCAGCCAGTCGCCGGCGGCCACCTGAAAGCCCTCACCGACGCTCAACAGGAACATCCCCACCACGGCCAGCACCGCGCCGAGCCAGGTTCCCAGGCCGGTCTTGTGGCCAATCAGCAATCCCAGCAGCGGAACTACAATGACGTAGAGCCCAGTGATGAACCCCGCATTGGTGACACTGGTAAACATCAGACCGACCTGCTGCAGGTTGATCCCCAGGGCAAGGGCCAGTCCCATGAGCATGCCGCCCAGCAACAGGCCGCGATTGAGCAGCGGTTCGGCAGGGCGATCGGTGGCCGTCCTGCGCAGGACCAGCGGTAGCAGGCAGAGTGAACCCAGAGCGAAGCGCAGTCCGGAATAAAGGAAGGGACCGATATGATCCATGCCGGAGGTTTGGGCGACAAACGCCGATCCCCAGATGACGGCGGTGATCAGCATCAGGACATCGGCACGCAAGGCTTGGCTTCGCATGAGGGCTCTCTTATTAGTTAGCCGGCTAAGATGCCGCAAAGCTTCACGCTTGACCACCCCGGCTGCGCTGGGCATGCTTGGCGCCGATTAGGGCGCCAGCGCTGTTTGAACCACCGTTTTGCTCAGGCTTTTCGCGGTGTTCGTGCTCTTTGGGTGTCGCACTCTGGCGAGCACTCGTGTTGCCTGGATGAGGGCTGAATGCATCAGTCCTGCCATGAAAAACAGGATCATTTGAAAAATGGCCACATACGAAATCCTGATTGCCGATGACCACCCGCTGTTTCGCAGTGCGCTGCATCAAGCCGTCACCCTGGGCCTGGGGCCTGATGTGCGTCTGGTGGAAGTGGCGAGCATCGCCGAACTGGAAACCCGCCTTACCGAAAAAGCCGACTGGGACCTGGTCTTGCTGGATCTGAACATGCCCGGCGCCTACGGCTTTTCCGGCCTGGTGCTGTTGCGCGGGCAATACCCGCAGATTCCGGTGGTGATGGTCTCGGCCCAGGAAGAAGCCTCCGTCATGGTCCGTTCCCGCGAGTTTGGGGCCAGCGGTTTCATTCCCAAGTCCAGTTCCCTGGAAGTCATTCAAGAGGCGGTGCGCAGTGTGCTGGACGGTGATGTCTGGTGGCCGCCGCAAGCGTTTGAAGAAGTCAGTGTTTCCGCGGAAGCCAAGGCCGCCAGCGAAGGCCTGGCCAGCCTGACGCCCCAGCAGTTCAGGGTCTTGACCATGGTCTGTGAAGGTTTGCTGAACAAGCAGATCGCCTATGAACTGAGTGTGTCGGAAGCGACGATCAAGGCCCACGTGACGGCAATTTTCCGCAAACTCGGGGTTCGCACCCGCACCCAGGCGGCTTTGCTCTTGCAACAACTTGAGTCAATTTCCAGCCATTGAGCCGCGGGCTGTTCACGCTTTTTTGACTTTGGTTGAACTAGTTTCCCCCACTCCTTTTTCTTCAGTTGCCCTGCTTATGTCGCCTTTCAAAGGTCAAACCGGTCTTAAACGCATCCTTAACGCCGCCGGCTATTCGTTCGATGGCTTGCGCGCCGCCTTCACCGGCGAGGCAGCCTTTCGTCAATTGGTGCTGCTCAACGTGATCCTGATTCCCTTGAGCTTTTTGCTCCATGTCAGCCGGGTCGAGCGCGCGCTGCTGATTGCCGTGTGCCTGCTGGCGCTGATTGTCGAGCTGCTCAATTCGGCTGTTGAGGCGGCGATCGATCGCATTTCCCTGGATCGTCACCCACTGTCCAAGAACGCCAAGGACATGGGCAGTGCCGCGCAGTTTGTCGCCCTGAGCATGATCACTATCGTCTGGGCGGTGATCCTGATCTAAGGAATGCTCGGCAGGACGATTTCGTCGCTGCGCTGTACCCCGGCGGTAAAGGCACGGCACAGTTCGAGAAATTCGCGCATGGCCGAGGTCTGGTACTTCTGCTTGTGCCAGATGAAGTAGAACTGCCGGGCCAGATCCAGGCCCGGCGTTTCCACCGGCACCAGGCTGCCGCGGCGAAAGGCATCGCGCAGCGCCAGGCGGGAGATGCAGCCAATTCCCAATCCCGACTCCACCGCGCGCTTGATAGCCTCGGTGTGCTCCAGTTCCAGGCGGATGTTCAGCGCGCTGCGATGATGACGCATGGCCTGGTCGAAGGTCAGGCGGGTGCCTGAGCCCTGTTCGCGGAGAATCCAGGCTTCGTGGGTCAACTCCTCCATGCTGGCGTGACCGCGTTTGGCCAGTGGATGCTGGGGCGCGCAGAACACCACCAGCTCATCCTCGACCCAGGTCTGCACCTCGATATCTGGGTGGCTGCAGTCGCCTTCGATTAGACCCAGATCAATTTCGTAGTGGGCCACCTGTTGCACGATATGCGCAGTGTTCTGCACATGGAGCTTCACCTGGCTCTCCGGGTGTACCTGCATGAAGCTGCCGATCAGCAGGGTGGCCAGGTAGTTGCCAATGGTCAGGGTTGCGCCCACCGACAGCGAGCCGAAGCCGGACTTGCCGTTGAGCAGGTCCTCGATTTCCTTGGCCTGGTCCAGCAGCGCCACCGCTTGTGGCAAGAGCTGTTTGCCCAGGGCGTTGAGGCTCAGGCGCTTGCCGGCACGGTCGAACAGCTGGCAACTGGATTGGCGCTCAAGCTCGGTGATCGAGGTACTGGCGGCCGATTGCGATAGGGAGAGCAGCCCCGCAGCACGAGAAACACTCTCTTGCTGGGCGACGGCGACGAAGACTTGCAGTTGACGGAGAGTAAATCGCATATCGATATAACCGATAACCCTTATCTTAATAATCCAGTTAACAGATATTGTCGCCGCCATTAGAATGCTGTGCAATTGCGCTCATGGTCAGCGCAGGCAATTTCTAGGAGCCCCCGTACATGAGCAACATGAACCACGAGCGTGTCCTCAGTGTTCATCACTGGAATGACACTCTGTTCAGCTTCAAGTGCACCCGCGACCCGGGTCTGCGCTTCGAGAACGGTCAGTTCGTGATGATCGGCCTGCAACAGCCCAATGGCCGTCCGCTTATGCGTGCCTACTCCATTGCCAGCCCGAACTGGGAAGAGCATCTCGAATTCTTCAGCATCAAGGTTCCAGACGGTCCGTTGACTTCCCAGTTGCAGCATCTGAAGGAAGGCGACGAGATCATCATCAGCAAGAAGCCTACCGGCACCCTGGTGCTGGATGACTTGAAGCCGGGCAAACACCTGTACCTGCTCAGCACCGGCACCGGTCTGGCGCCGTTCATGAGCGTGATCCAGGATCCGGAAACCTACGAGCGTTTCGAAAAAGTGATCCTGTGCCACGGCGTTCGCTACGTCAACGAAGTCGCCTACCGCGAGTTCATCACCGAGCATCTGCCACAGAACGAGTTCTTCGGCGAAGCACTGCGTGAGAAGTTGATCTACTACCCCACCGTGACCCGCGAGCCGTTCGAGAACGAAGGCCGCCTGACCGACCTGATGCGCAGCGGCAAGCTGTTCCGCGACATCGGTCTGCCACCGATCAACCCGCAGGACGACCGCGCCATGCTGTGCGGCAGCCCGAGCATGCTGGAAGAAACCAGCGAAGTGCTCAACAGCTTCGGCCTGACCGTTTCGCCGCGCATGCGCGAACCGGGCGACTACCTGATCGAACGCGCCTTCGTCGAAAAGTAGCAGCGAGCTTGCTCGCGAAGATCGCCCAAGCAGCGCATTGGTGCTGATTGGGCGCGATCTCCCGAATACAGAAAAGCCCGCGTTGCCTGGAAAGGCAACGCGGGCTTTTTCGTTTCCGCGGTTCAGCCCGCCGGGACCACTTCCAGCACCCGGATCAGCCCCGGCTCGGGGTAATGCCAGCGCACATCAAGGTCCCAGAACTGCGCGCCGTATTCCCGCTCGGCAGTAGGCACCTGATAGGCCGGACGCGGGTCCTGGGCCAGGCACTGTTCGATCAGCTCCACCAAGGGCTCTTGCAGGCGCTGAGCGTGGATCTGAGCCTGTTGCCGGGCATTGTCCTGCCACTGCACCGGAATAATCTGCGGCGCGGCGCTGGCGATCTCATTGCTCGCTGCGGGAATGATGTCGGCGTAAGGCACGTAGGGCTTGATATCGAGGATCGGCGTACCGTCCAGCAGGTCGATGCCGGAGATCCACAGGCGATTGGCCTCGACCTTGTCCAGCTTCACCACCGACTGGCCGATGCCATTGGGGCGGTGGGTGGCGCGGGTGGCGAAGACCCCCATGGACTTGTTGCCCCCCAGGCGCGGCGGGCGCACCTTGAGCCGCGGCTTGTCTTCCAGGGCCTGGTGAAACAGGAACAGCAGCCAGACATGGCTGACCTGCTCCAGCCCTTGCACCGCATCGCCCTGATCGAAGGGCGCCACCAGCTCAAGCACCCCGCGCGCGGCCGGCGCCAGTTGCGGCTGGCGCGGGATGGCGAACTTCTCCTTGAAGCAGGAGCGCACGAAGCCGATGGGGGAAACGCTGTAGGTCATTTGGCAAGCCTCAAGCTTTGAGCTACAAGCCGCAAGCTTTGAACTTGCAGCTTGAAGCTTGCAGCTGTTTTAAGCTCTAACCCGCAGGGTCAGGCCCTTGAGGAAGTTGCGCAGCAACTGGTCGCCGCAGGGGCGGTAGTTGGTGTGGCCGAACTTGCGAAACAGCGCGCTCAGCTCGGGCTTGGACACCGGGAAGTCGGCGGCCTTGAGCACCGCGTGCATGTCGTCTTCCTTGAGTTCGAAGGCCACCCGCAGCTTCTTCAGGATGATGTTGTTGGTCACCGGCAGTTCGATCGGCAGTGGCGGACGGCTTTCGTCCTTGCCGCGCTTGAAGATCACTAGGCCATCGAGGAAGTGCGCCATGACTTCGTCCGGGCAGTGCACGAAGCCTTCTTCCTCGTCCTTCTTCAGGTAGCTGACGATGTCGTTCAGGCTGACCTTGAAACCGGTCAGCTTGATGATGTCCACGACCTTCTTGTCGCTGATGTCGAGCATGTAGCGCACGCTGCGCAGTACATCGTTATGAATCATGGTTACAGTCCTGATCAATGCGCGTGGAGCGCCGTGCTAGGGCACGGCGTCTGAATGGGGGCGGCTTTAGAACTTCTCTTTGGCCGACAGGTAGCGCCACTGGCCCAGCGGCACCTTGCCGATGGACACGCCGCCGATCCGGATGCGGCGAATGGCGACGACCTTGAGGCCGACGGCTTGGCAAAACAGCGCGATCACGCCCGGCTGCGGATTCTTCATGGCGAAACGCAGGCGGTTCTCGTTCTGCCAGCTGGCTTTGACCGGCGGCAGCTCGCGACCCTTGTAGGTCAGGCCATGGTTCAGGCGGTTGAGGCCGTGGTCGATCATCTCGCCTTCGACCTCGACCACGTATTCCTGCTCGATCTTGGCCGCATCGGCCGTCAGCTTACGCAGCACCTTCCAGTCCTGGGTGAACACCAGCAGGCCGCTGGCGTTGGGCTGCAGGTCTTCACTGGCGGTCAGGCGCAGGAAGTGCCCGCGCAGCGGACGTTTGCCGTAGCGGTGCTCGTCCGACAGGCTGTCGGCGCTGATGGACTGCAGGGCGCTGTCCAGGTCCTGGCCAGCGGGCACGTTGAGCAGGATGGTCACCGGCTCCGGTGCGGTGGCCCTGGCCTCGGGGTCGAGGACGACGGTTTGCGCGCCGACCTTGAACTGCGGTTCGTCGATGACTTCGCCGTCTACGGTGACCCAGCCGCCCTCGATGAACAGCTCAGCCTCCCGGCGGGAGCAGCCGACCAGTTCGATGAGGCGTTTGGAGAGACGAATCGGGTCAGTCATGTCAGGGGCCGTATCAAAAGAGGGCGGCTATTGTACCTGCCTGGCGCCGGTTAATCGCGGGTCCATTTGCCGGCTGTGGCTTTTAGCCGCGCAAGGCCTGTCGCTGCGGCTGTTTCAGGCGCATGTGCAGCAGCGGGTAGGGCTGGCCCAGGCCGTCCTGTTCCGAGCGGCCGACCACTTCGAACCCCTGCTTGAAGTAGAAACCCAAGGCCTGGGGATTCTGTTCGTTGACGTCCAACTGATAGGCGTTCAAGTGCTCCACCGCGTAGTGCAGCAATTGTCGGCCCAGGCCCTGGCCACGATGGGCCGGGTCGATGAACAGCATCTCGATCTTGCCCGCCGCCACGCCAGCGAAACCGGTGATGCGCTGGCGCTGATCCCGGGTACAGATCAACATCACCGCGTCCAGGTAGCGGGTCAGCACCAGGTTTCTCAGCTGCTCTATATAGCTGTCCGGAAGAAAGTCGTGGGTGGCGCGCACCGAGGCTTCCCAGACGCGCACCAGTTCCGGGTAGTCGCTGAGTTTGGGCGTTTGGATGACCGGGTGGTGGCGCATGCGGTGTGCCCCTGAGGTGATTGGCAACGGCTAACGATAGACCGAAAAAAGCCCCGCATCTCGTGACGAGAGCGGGGCTTGGCAGTTTTTTTACGCCTTACAGGGTTTCGGCCCAGAGGTCGTATTCGTTGGCGTCGGTGACCCGGCACCAAACCTTGTCGCCCGGCTTCAGGTCGCCCGCGCCGTCGATGAACACATTGCCGTCGATCTCCGGGGCATCGAAGAAGCAGCGGCCTACGGCGCCATTCTCATCCACTTCGTCGATCAGCACTTCGATCTCTTTGCCGATGCGCTGTTGCAGGCGCGCCGAGCTGATTTCCTGCTGGTGCGCCATGAAGCGCTCCCAACGGTCCTGCTTGACCTCGTCCGGGACCACTTCCAGGTCCAGGTCGTTGGCCGGAGCGCCTTCCACCGGCGAGTACTGGAAGCAACCAACACGGTCCAGCTGGGCTTCAGTCAGCCAGTTGAGCAGGTACTGGAAGTCTTCCTCGGTTTCGCCGGGGAAGCCGACGATAAAGGTCGAACGGATGATCAGCTCCGGGCAGATCTCGCGCCAGGCCTTGATCCGCGCCAGGGTCTTGTCTTCGAAGGCCGGACGCTTCATGGCCTTGAGCACTTTCGGGCTGGCGTGCTGGAACGGGATATCCAGGTACGGCAGGATCTTGCCGGCGGCCATCAGCGGAATCAGTTCGTCCACGTGCGGGTACGGGTACACGTAGTGCAGACGTACCCACACGCCCAGGGTGCTCAGGGCTTCGCAGAGCTCGGTCATGCGGGTCTTCACCGGAGCGCCGTTCCAGAAGCCGGTGCGGTACTTGACGTCGACGCCGTAGGCGCTGGTGTCCTGGGAGATCACCAGCAGTTCCTTGACCCCGGACTTGACCAGGCGCTGGGCCTCGTCGAGCACATCGCCCACCGGGCGGCTGACCAGCTTGCCGCGCATCGACGGGATGATGCAGAAGCTGCAGCTGTGGTTGCAGCCTTCGGAAATCTTCAGGTAGGCGTAGTGTCGCGGGGTCAGCTTGATGCCTTGCGGCGGCACCAGGTCGATCAGCGGGTTGTGGTCCTGTTTTGGCGGCACCACTTCGTGCACGGCATTGACCACCTGCTCGTACTGCTGCGGACCGGTCACGGCCAGCACGCTGGGGTGCACGTCACGGATATTGCCTTCTTCCACGCCCATGCAGCCGGTGACGATGACCTTGCCGTTTTCCTTGATGGCTTCGCCGATCACTTCCAGGGATTCGGCCTTGGCCGAGTCGATGAAACCGCAGGTGTTGACCACCACGACATCGGCGTCCTGGTAGGTGGACACCACGTCATAGCCTTCCATGCGCAGTTGAGTGAGGATGCGCTCGGAGTCGACCAGAGCTTTTGGGCAACCCAGGGATACGAAGCCGACTTTCGGGTTGGCCGGCGCGGAGGGGGTGGACATGTCTAACCTCGGTATTGGGTGTCGAGCCACTTGGGGGGCAAGTGCGACAGTTGGGCGCTGGCTGCGCCTCTGATCAAAAAGTGCGCAATTCTAGCGATGGTCGACGCGCTTGACCAGCTTTATGCAGGGGAAATACGACGAGCGCTGGACTATGCTTCCTCGCGTTATGCCCGGTGGTTTTCATGCGGCGTAAGTTAGGCACTCAGTGGTAATAAAAACCTGCAAGTGACCTGTAAAACTGCACAAGTTTAGAGAATAGGCCTTGTATAACCTTACGCTTTCTATATAAGAAGCCCCGGTCTTGGTAGTAGGAGTCATTGATGGGTCAGGCAAATGGTCAGGCGGTGAGTGGCGAGCACTCCGGGGCTAAGCCTCTGGGGATGCTGGTGGCGGCGGTCGGGGTGGTGTACGGCGATATCGGCACCAGCCCGCTCTATACCCTCAAAGAGGTGTTTTCCGGCAGTTATGGCGTCCAGGTCAACCACGATGGGGTGTTTGGCATCCTGGCGCTGATTTTCTGGTCGTTGGTCTGGGTCGTTTCGATCAAGTACGTGCTGTTCATCCTGCGCGCCGACAACCAGGGCGAGGGCGGCATCATGGCCCTGACGGCACTGGCCCGGCGTGCGGCCGGCTCCTATCCACGCCTGCGTTCGGTGCTGGTGATCCTCGGCTTGATCGGCGCCGCCTTGTTCTACGGCGACAGCATGATCACCCCGGCGATCTCGGTATTGTCGGCGGTGGAAGGGCTGGAACTGGCGTTCAGCGGCCTGGAGCACTGGGTGGTGCCCATGGCGCTGGTGGTGCTGGTGGCGCTGTTTCTGATCCAGAAACACGGCACCGACCGCATCGGCAAGCTGTTTGGCCCGGTGATGGTGGCCTGGTTCCTGGTGCTGGGCGGCTTGGGGGTCAACGGCATTCTCCAGCATCCGGAGGTGCTGCAGGCACTGAACCCGGTGTGGGGCGTGCGCTTCTTCATCGTCCATCCCGGCATGGGCGTGGCCATTCTCGGCGCCGTGGTGCTGGCGCTGACCGGCGCCGAGGCCCTGTACGCCGACATGGGCCACTTTGGTCGCAAGCCGATTGCCCGGGCCTGGTTCGCCCTGGTGCTGCCGGCCCTGGTGCTGAACTACTTCGGCCAGGGCGCGCTGCTGCTGGAGAACCCCGACGCGGCGCGCAACCCGTTCTACCTGCTGGCGCCGGGCTGGGCCCTGATTCCGCTGGTGGTGCTGGCGACCCTGGCCACGGTGATCGCCTCCCAGGCGGTGATTTCCGGGGCCTTCTCCCTGACCCGTCAGGCGATCCAGCTGGGCTACATCCCGCGCATGTACATTCAGCACACCTCCAGTGCCGAGCAGGGGCAGATCTACATCGGCGCGGTCAACTGGTCGCTGATGGTGGGCGTGATCCTGCTGGTGCTGGGCTTCGAGTCCTCCGGCGCCCTGGCCTCGGCCTACGGCGTGGCGGTGACCGGGACCATGCTGATCACCAGCATCCTGGTGTCGGCGGTGATGCTGCTGCTGTGGAAATGGCCGCCGGTGCTGACCGTGCCGATTTTGGTGGGCTTCCTGCTGGTGGACGGGCTGTTCTTCGCCGCCAACGTGCCGAAGATCGTCCAGGGCGGTGCCTTCCCGGTACTGGCGGGGATTGTGCTGTTCATCCTCATGACCACCTGGAAACGCGGCAAGGAGCTGCTGGTGGACCGTCTGGACGAAGGCGGGCTGCCGCTGCCGATCTTCATCGGCAGCATCCGCGTGCAGCCGCCGCATCGGGTCCAGGGCACCGCGGTGTTCCTCACCGCGCGCCCGGACGCCGTGCCCCACGCCTTGCTGCACAACCTGCTGCACAACCAGGTGCTGCATGAGCAAGTGGTGCTGTTGACCGTGGTCTACGAGGACATTCCCCGGGTGCCCGCCCAGCGGCGTTTCGAGGTGGATGCCTACGGCGAAGGCTTCTTCCGGGTGATCCTGCATTTTGGTTTCACCGACGAGCCGGACGTACCGGAAGCGCTGAAGCTGTGCCACTTGGATGAACTGGACTTCAGCCCGATGCGCACCACCTACTTCCTCAGCCGCGAGACGGTGATCGCCTCCAAGCTCGAAGGCATGGCCCGCTGGCGCGAGGCGCTGTTTGCCTTCATGTTGAAGAACGCCAACGGCAACCTGCGCTTCTTCAAGCTGCCGGTGAACCGGGTGATCGAACTGGGCACCCAGGTCGAGATATAAACCCGAGCCCCTAAAAGCCCCCGTTGCCTGCCGGCAGCGGGGGCTTTTTCGTTTCACGGACCCTGTAGGAGCGAGCTTGCTCGCGATAACGGCCCGACAGCCAACATCAATGCCGATAACAGAACGCCTTCGCGAGATCGCCCCTTGCGCGTTACGCGGCGAGCGCCTGCACCACATCGTCCACCACCGCCTTGCCCATGGCGGTCAGGTAGTGCGCGGCCCAGGCGTGACGGTCGCTGTCCTTGCTGTAGGCGGCGTCCTCGGCGAAGGCCTTGGCCAGGGACAGCAGATCGGAGGCTTGGGCCAGGGCGTCGCCGATGGGCAGGCCGCGGCAGACCTGGAACAGCGGCAGGTCGGAACGGTAGATGAAAGGGGTGAGGCCGACTGTTTTCAGTTCACGAGGTGCAGGCGTACTTGTTTGGCTCATGGTCATACTCCTTAACTCAAAGAAGTTGCCACGTTCGTTTCCAAGCGAATGGGTGGCAGCTATGCGCAGGTTGGAAAACCGGGAGTTAAGAACCGGCACGCCCAAAGGCATCCCACGCACAGCCGCCATAACACAGGACTGCAGCGCTAAGCCGCTGCAGTTGTGATGGGGTGCTGTTGCTCTTAACTCTTCGGGTTTCCAAGCCCGGTCACTGAATGCTCAGCGACTCCCGGAGCCTAGCCCGTCGAAGCCAAGGCCAACAAGGCAGCAAAGTGCCCAAAACGCACCCCTTACGCAACTCTCGGAGTTTGCCTACAAGCTGCGCGGTAGTCATCCGCAATTAAGCCGTCTTCAACGGGGCAGCTGATGTAAAAAAGCCCCCGCAGCTTCAAGGCTGCGGGGGCTTTTATGGAGCGAGGCTCAGCTCATTCTTGAGCGGTAGCCTGATCCTTGACCTGACGCTTCTCGATGGCATCCACCAGGCGCTTGGCCAGTGCCGGGTAGTTCTCATCGAAGTGATGGCCCCCTGGCAGCTTCATGGCTTCACCCACGGCGGTCTTGTCGGTGCAACCGCTTTCGTCGACCTCTTCCACGCCATAGATGCACACCACCTTGGCCGCTGGCAGCTTGGCCATTTCCGGGCCGGTGGCGGCTTCCTTGCCGGCGTTGCCCAGCCAGCCTTCGACTTCGATCTCGAAGCTGCCGGTGCGGGCGAAGGCCAGCAGGATAATGGCGTCGATGCGCTGTTGCTCGGCTTCCGGCAGGCGGTTGTAGATGGCCGGCAGCACATCGGCGCCGAAGGAGTAGCCGGTCAGCACGAAGCGCTTGGTGCCCCACTTCTGCCGGTAGTGCTGCATCAGCTCGGTGAGGTCGATGGCGCTCTGTTCCGGGGTCTTGTGCTGCCAGTAGTAGCGCAGGGTGTCGATGCCCACCACCGGGTAGCCGATCTTGGCCATTTCGCCGGCCACGTCGCGGTCCAAGTCGCGCCAGCCGCCGTCGCCGGAGAGGAACAGGGTCACGGTGTCCTTGGCCTGGCCGGCCGGGACTTCCACCACGGGGATGCTCAGGCCGCCGTTTTCCGAACCCACCAGCAGTTTGCGCAGCTCGTTGTTCAGCACCTGGGGCAGGTGGATGTCGTAGTCGCTGATGCTGGTGGTGGCGTTGGGGGTGTCACGCACGAAGCCGGCGCTTTCGTCATCCGGGTTGTCGTTCCAGGCCACCAGCCAGTGGCCGTGGGCCAGGGTCTTGGGCAGTGGATCGGTGCAGCCGGGCGCCGGGTTGATGGTGAAGCCCACCGACACGGCCTGGGCCTTGTCGTCGTTCTGGGTCGCGATCCAGCGCCAGGCCAGGGCCGCGCCCGGGCCGATGCCGCTGACCAGGGTGGCCGGGCCACTGAGCTGGGGCAGGGCGTCTTGCAGGGCTTGTTCCTGCAGCTTGCAGTCGTCCTTGGGCAGGACCACCTGGACGATCTGCGCCGCGCCGCTGCGGCTCAGGGCCAGCAGTTGCTTGTCGGTCAGGGTGGCGTCAGGCAGCACCGCCACCACCACCCGGGCCTTGGCCTTGGTGCCCGGGGTCACACGGGTCAGGGTCGAACCGTCGGCCTGGGTCAGTTGTTCCAGGGTCGGTTCAGGGGCGGGGCGGTTCCACCACCAGTAGCCGCCACCCGCCATCACAGCCAGCACCACCAGTGTGGCCAGCAGATACCGCCAAGAGCGTTGAATCATCAGCGTTTCACCAATCCAGTCAGGCCGCCTGCGATCAGGGCGGCGGTGTCGGCCAGTGCCACCAGCGGGTCAAGCCCGGCCGGCACAGCCATGTAACGGGGTTCCCAGTCGGGCTGGAACTTGTCTTTGAAGCGGCGCAAACCTTGGAAGTTATACAGTTGCTCGCCACGGCGGAAGACCATCGAGCCCAGACGCTGGGTCAACGGCGCGCCACGCCGGGGTTGCAGGCCGGACAGCGGCACCATGCCCAGGCTGAAACGGGCGTATCCATGATTTTTATAGTGCTGGATCAGGCCGACCATCATGAATTCCATGGTCAGCTTCGGCGCGTCCGGGTGCGCGCGCATCAGGTCGAGGCTGGCCAGGTCGTGGCTGTAGGTTTCGAGCAGGTTGGCAAAGGCCACCGGACGTCCTTCGAAACGAATGATGGCGATGCGGAAGTACTTGAGGTAGTCGTCGCTGAAGCGGCCCAGGGAGAAGCCTTTCTCGCGGACGTTCTTGCCGGTCAGCCAGGCGTCGGAGATGACCTTCAGCTCGTCCATCGGCGCTTGCCCGGGTTCGTGGATCTCCAGCGACAGGCCGTCGCGGGTGCCGCGGTTCCAGGTGTAGCGCAGGTCCTTCATCTCCTTGCCCTTGGCTTCGAGATCAAAGCGCTTGAGATCGACCCGGGCTTCTTCACCGAGCTTGATCGCGGTCAGGCCGATGTCCATGTAGTAGGGCAGGTTTTCCGCCCGGACCTGGTAGAACACCGGGCGCGCATGGTGCACGTCGCACAGGTCGCGGAACTGCCAGATCATTTCCGCGCGCTGCTGGGTCGGGCCGATGGGGTCGTACAGCGCCACCAGGCTGCGACCGCGACGGGCGTACATCAGGAAGGCGTCGTCGTTGGGGTGAAACAGCAGCGCCTTGTCGCCGGTCAGGGCCAGGCCACCGTCGGGCTGGGACGAGGCCATGAGGATTTGCGCTGCCTTGTCCAGCTCCTCGCGGGTGGGCAGGTGGATCACCGGGCGCGCGGTGCGCAGCAGCCAGGTCAGGGACACCACCAGCAGCAGCACCGCGGCGCCCAGCAGCGAGCGTAGGCCACGAGGGGCGTCGGCGTCGAGGGTGAACTGCCACCACAGTTGATGGCTATAAGGAACGTCCTGATAGGCGAACAGCAGCAGCCAGATGGAGGCGCCGAGCACGCAGACACTGGCCACCAGGTACAGCGGCGAGAAGGGCAGTTCAGTCAGGCGGCTGGGGCGATAGAACGAGCGCCGAAATACGGCCAGCAAGCTGGCGGTGAGGGTCATCAGGCAAGCTTCTTCCCAGTCGAACCCCTTGAGCAACGAAAGTACTGCGCCCACCAGCAACAGAATGGTGGTGAGCATCCAGGCCGCCGACAGGCGCCGACGCAGGCCCTGGGCCAGCAGCAGGCAGAGCACGCCGATCAGGCTGGCGCCGAAGTGCGAGGCGTCCACCAGGCGATGGGGAATGAGAAAGCCGATGTGTTGCAGGCGGGTATCGATTTCCGGGGTGGCGCCGGAAAACAGCAGGACCACGCCGGAAAGGAACACCAGCACCGCGAGGATTGGCGCCGCCAGGCCGGACGCTACCCGCAGCGATTGCCGGGTCTGGAACAGGCGCTGGGCTTCGTTGATCAGCAGCAGGATGCAGGCCGCCAGCATCGGCAGCACCACGTAGATCAGGCGGTACAGCAGCAGCGCGGCGGCCAGCGGCGCGGCACCGAGCTTGTCGGCGAAGGCCGCCAGCAGGATCGCTTCGAACACCCCGACGCCACCCGGCACGTGGCTGAGCACGCCTGCGGCCAGGGCCAGCAGGTAGACCAGCAGGAAGGCGCCGAAGGGCGGTGCTTCCGGCAGCAGCAGGTAGAGCACGGTGGCGGCGGCGGCGACGTCCAGGGCGGTGATGATCAGTTGCAGGAAGGTCAGGCGGCGTCCTGGCAGGCGCAGGGTGCGGCGTCCGACCCGGACCAGCAGGTTATCGCGCAGTGGCTGCTCCGGCAGGC
Source organism: Pseudomonas sp. 3MA1 (assembly GCF_029237275.1). Classification (NCBI taxonomy): domain Bacteria; kingdom Pseudomonadati; phylum Pseudomonadota; class Gammaproteobacteria; order Pseudomonadales; family Pseudomonadaceae; genus Pseudomonas; species Pseudomonas sp. 3MA1. Next base: position 229,538 of record NZ_JAACFX010000001.1, read on the forward strand.
GTCGGCGATAGATGCCGACAGCCAGTACCGCGCCCAGCAGCAGGATGGCCAGGGCGATACCGGCCAACAGGCTCTCGGGCAGGCGCAGGGCTGCCGACGCGGCCGGCAGGTTGCTCAGGGTGGCCAGGGCCGCCAGCGGTGGCAAGGCGCAGCCCAGGGAGAGGCTGGCGAACAGGGTCATGTGGGCGACGTCGGAGGCCCCCAGCCCGTGGCGCGCGTACAGGCGATAACGCACCGAGCCGCCGGACAGCAGCGACAGGCCGATGGCGTTGCCGATGGCGAAGGCGGTGAAGCCGCCCAGGGCCAGGGTGCGACCAGGCAGGCTGACGCCTGCGTAGCGGCTGGCGGACCACTCGTAGCCCAGCAGAATGATAAAGCCGACGATGGTCGCGCCCAGGGCGCCGAGCAGGGCTGGCTTGGGCACCTCGAGGATCGAGTCGTGCAGCGCGTAAAAGTCCAGTTCGCTGAGCAGATGACGGCAAGCGATCAGGGCAATGGCGAACAGCAACAGGGTAACGGCCAGACCCAGGGGCTGGCGGTATTTGCTCAACAGGTCCAGCCAGCGCAAGCGAGTGGCTGTCACAGGTTGAGTGGCGGTAGCGGTGGTATCGCTGTCTTGTGAATCAGACATGTTGGCGCGCATCAATCACCTCGTGGATTGTGCGCGACAGGATGGGGGTATCCAGCCAAGTTACCAATCCCTGTAGGAAAAATAGTTTCAGATATTAACGCGTCTCACCGTGGCCCGGCGACCCTGGGCGCTTGCCGCCGGGTGGTTGCTCGAGACAGAGCATAGCTCGCATCTTGAAGGGTCGAAGCACCGCTTACGGTTCGCAACACTTTCTCAGGCCATTGTTGCGAAAGGACTTTTTCAACAGATACAAAAAAGGCCACTCTTTCGAGCAGCCTTTTTTGATGTTTGGTTGCGGGAGCCGGATTTGAACCGACGACCTTCGGGTTATGAGCCCGACGAGCTACCAGACTGCTCCATCCCGCGTCTGTGTGGCGGCATTCTACAGACGAACGAGTGAGTGTCAACCGTTAATGGTCCAAGAGGTCAAATTAACGTCGAAATACCCGTTGGCCGGCTTAAGTCATGGACAGGCAAGGAGTTTTGCGGGGTGGGAGGGTCGAGCAGAAAACTCACGCGCACAAAAAAGGCCACTTTTTCAAGTGGCCTTCTTCGATGTTTGGTTGCGGGAGCCGGATTTGAACCGACGACCTTCGGGTTATGAGCCCGACGAGCTACCAGGCTGCTCCATCCCGCGTCTGATAGGGCCGAATTCTACAGAACGGTCAGATTCTGTCAATCATTAAATTTTGAAAACTGCTTCCGGTTCAATCGCTTAGCGTCCTGAAGCGGGCTTTTAAGGTGGCTTGGGGCTAGATAGAACGGGGCTTGCAGCTCTATTGGAGGTTTTGCGGCCATTGCGCAAATAAATTGCCCCGGGGGCTGTGTGAAGGAGTGCGAAGATGCAAGGTACTGGTGCTATATACAGGTGTCGGTAGATACTTGCGTCCTGCCTTCATTGCGACGTTCGCCTTCCATGATCTCTGCCTTTATATGATGCAGCGCAAAATCATCCACATTGACTGTGATTGCTTCTACGCCGCCATCGAGATGCGCGATGACCCGCAGCTGGCCGGCAAGCCGCTGGCCGTGGGCGGCTCCGCGGATCGACGGGGGGTGATTGCCACCTGCAACTATGAGGCGCGGGCCTATGGCGTGCGCTCGGCCATGTCGTCGCGGCACGCGTTGACCCTGTGCCCGGACCTGGTGATCGTCAAGCCGCGCATGGATGCCTATCGCGAGGCGTCGAAAGAGATTCATACGATCTTTCGTGATTACACCGACCTGATCGAGCCCTTGTCCCTGGACGAGGCCTACTTGGACGTTTCCGACAGCCCGAACTTCGCCGGCAGTGCCACGCGCATCGCCCAGGACATTCGTCGGCGGGTTTCCAATCAGCTGCATATCACGGTGTCGGCCGGGGTCGCGCCCAACAAGTTTCTGGCCAAGATTGCCAGCGACTGGAAAAAGCCCAACGGCCTGTTCGTGATCACTCCGGATCGGGTGGAGGATTTTGTCTCCGAATTGCCGGTGAGCAAGTTGCATGGGGTGGGCAAGGTCACGGCGGACAAACTGGGTCGCCTGGGGATTGTCGACTGCCTGCAGTTGCGCGACTGGAGCAAGCTGGCGCTGGTGCGCGAGTTCGGCAGTTTCGGCGAGCGCCTGTGGAGTCTGGCCAGGGGGATCGATGAGCGGCCGGTGCAGAATGACAGTCGGCGCCAGTCCATCAGCGTGGAAAACACCTATGACGTGGATCTGCCGGATCTGGACAGTTGCCTGCAGAAGCTACCGGAGCTGATGGAGACGCTGGCCGGGCGCATGACCCGGATCGACGCCAGCTACCGCCCGGGCAAGCCGTTCGTCAAAGTGAAGTTCCATGACTTTACCCAGACCACCCTGGAACAGGCGGGAGCGGGGCGGGATCTGGAGAGTTATCGGCAGTTGCTGACCCAGGCCTTCAAGCGCGGTGGCAAGCCGGTGCGTTTGCTGGGCATTGGGGTGCGTTTGCAGGATCTGCGTGGCGCTCATGAGCAGCTGGAGCTGTTCCGAGGCCTGTTGTAGGGGCCGGCGGTTGCGATCCATCTGCTGCATCGCTTTCGCCGGCAAGCCGGTTCCTACAGGGTGGGTCAGTGGTTGCCGGGGTCGGCGACCAGGCGGCCGGCGTTCTTGGTCAGGGACTTGAGAAACTCGCTCTGCAGTTCCGGATCGTTGCGGGTCAGCTCGATCAGGCTTTGTTCCAGTTCGCTGGCTTCTTCTTCCAGGCCCAGTTCCGATAGGCGCTTGACTCGGTGCACCCATTGGCTCACTTCGTCATCTTCCAGGTCGTCGTAGATCAGTGCATGAGCTTCCACCAGCTTGCCGCGCAGGCCGCTGCTCAGGCTCAGGGAGGAGTCGGAATGCACTTCGTCCTGGGCGTCTTCGACACTGATCTGCAATTTGCCGATGTGGTTCAGGTCCTGTTCGGAGAACGGCGCGTCCAGCAGGTTCAAGCGCAGCACGCCATTGCGATCGGTGCTCATGTCGTAGGTCTGCTTGCCGGCCTTGACCTGCACCGGGCGTTCGCTCCAGGGCAGGCTCGAATACTCCAGGCGCTTGTCACGCTGGACTTCATCGATGGCTGCCAGGTTCTGCTGGGCGCGGCCATGGGACGGCATGTTCATGAACGGGTTGAGCCCGGACACGCCGTAGCTGACCCAGTCCTTGGTGACACTGTCCGGCAGGTTGCCCAGAGCGAACACGTTGACCACATTGGCACCGACGCCGGCCACCAGGGCTACCGCGCCCAGCGGGATCTCGTAGATTTCCCGCCAGGGTTGATAGGGCGTATAGCGATCGTAGCGGCGAGTGACCTCGAATTCGGTGACTTCGAAGGTCTTCTGCTCGTGGATGCGTACCCGGCGTTGCGGCAGCTCAAGCACCTTTGGCTCACCGACATCGATCTGCAGGCTGTGGTCGAGCAATTTGCGCTCGATCCGTTCCTCGTGCTCGCTGCGTTGCGACATCTGATTGGCGCAGCCGCTGACCAGCAGGGCGCCGCACAAGGCGGCGCCCCCGAGGCTTAAGGTGTTTCGCTTGAACATGACTTCTCTATCTGGTTTCAGCGACGGATACGGGCTTGGAGGAAGGACAATACGTCGGCCACGGGCAGCGCTTGCGCCTGGGCTTCGGTACGGCTCTTGTATTCCAGGTTGCCTTCGGCGAGGCCGCGGTCGCTGACCACGATCCGGTGAGGAATGCCGATCAGCTCCATGTCCGCGAACTTGATGCCCGGGCTGGTTTTCTTGTCGCGGTCGTCCAGCAGCACTTCAAAACCGGCGGCAGTCAGTTCTGCGTAGAGTTTGTCGGTGGCTTCGCGAACCTGCTCGGTTTCGTAGCGCAGCGGTACCAGGGCGATCTGGAACGGCGCCAGGGTGTCGCTCCAGATGATGCCGTTTTCATCGTTGTTCTGTTCGATGGCGGCGGCCACCACGCGGGATACGCCAATGCCGTAGCAGCCCATTTCCAGGGTCACCGGCTTGCCATTCTCGCCCAGCACTTCGCACTTCATCGCCTTGCTGTACTTGTTGCCCAGCTGGAAGATGTGCCCGACTTCGATGCCGCGCTTGATTTCCAGGGTGCCCTTGCCGTCCGGGCTCGGGTCGCCGGCCACCACGTTGCGCAGGTCGGCAACAGTCGGAACCGGCAGGTCGCGCTCCCAGTTGACGCCGAAGTAGTGCTTGTCGTCGATGTTGGCACCGACGCCGAAGTCGCTCATCAGCGCCACCGAACGGTCGATGATGATCGGCAGTGGCAGGTTCACCGGGCCCAAGGAACCGGCGCCAGCGCCAATGGCAGCACGCAGTTCGGCTTCGGAGGCCATGACCAGCGGACTGGCGACGCCAGGCTGGTTTGCGGCCTTGATTTCGTTCAGTTCGTGGTCGCCACGGATGATCAGGGCGATCAGCTTGCCGGCTTCCTCGGCGTGCACCACCAGGGTCTTGACGGTCTTCTCGATCGGCAGGTTGTAGCCTTCCACCAGCTGGGCGATGGTTTTCGCGTCTGGGGTGTCGACCAGGCGCATCTCTTCGGTCGGCGCCGGGCGCGAGGTTTCGCGCGGCACGGCTTCGGCCTTCTCGATGTTCGCGGCGTAGTCGGAGCCGTTGCTGAAGACGATATCGTCTTCGCCGGACTCGGCCAGTACGTGGAATTCGTGGGAGCCGGCACCGCCGATGGAACCGTTGTCTGCTTCAACCGGGCGGAACTTCAGGCCCAGGCGGGTGAAGACGTTGCAATAAGCCTGGTGCATGCGGTCGTAGGTGACCTGCAGGGACGCCTGGTCGGCGTGGAAGGAGTAGGCGTCCTTCATGATGAACTCGCGGCCGCGCATCAAGCCGAAGCGTGGGCGGATTTCATCGCGGAATTTGGTCTGGATCTGGTACAGGTTCAGCGGCAGCTGCTTGTAGCTGCTCAGCTCGTTGCGCGCCAGATCGGTGATCACTTCTTCGTGGGTCGGGCCAGCGCAGAAATCGCGACCGTGACGGTCTTTGAAGCGCAGCAGCTCCGGGCCGTACTCTTCCCAGCGACCGGATTCCTGCCACAGCTCAGCCGGCTGAGTGCTCGGCATCAACACTTCCAGCGCGCCCGCGGCGTTCATTTCTTCGCGAACGATGGCTTCAACCTTGCGCATCACCCGCAAGCCCATCGGCAGCCAGGTGTACAGGCCGGAAGCCAGTTTACGGATCATGCCGGCGCGCAGCATCAGCTGATGGCTGATCACGACCGCGTCGGAAGGCGTTTCTTTCTGTGTGGCGAGCAAATATTGACTGGTACGCATGGTAGGCCGTTGTCGGTTGCTGAAGACTGGAAGTGACGGAGCATTGTACGGGCGAGTTCCGCTGGCGTACAGGATTGCGCTTGGAAGGGGCGGGAGCGACAGAGAAAGGCTCGTAACTCCCGGGATTTTCTACGATTCTTCGCCGACGGCGGTGCTGTTGGCGGGGCTTTCCGGCTCGGGTTTGGGCCCGGCACGGCGGCTCTCCTGGAACCAGTGAATGGCGATCAGGATCAGCGTCGGCACCCCGAGTATCGCGGTGATAAGGAAGAAGTCGTGGTAACCGAACTTTTCCACCATGACCCCGGAATAGCCGCCGATCAGGCGCGGCAGCAACAGCATGATCGAGCTGAGCAGGGCGTACTGGGTGGCGGAGAACTTGAGGTTGGTCAGGCTCGACAGGTAGGCGACGAAGGCTGAAGTGGCCATGCCTGAACTGAAGTTGTCCAGGGAAATGGTGACAACCAGCATTTCCAGGTTCGGGCCCATGCCGGCGAGCATGAGGAACAGCAGGTTGGTGGCGGCGGAGGCGGCGCCGCCAATAAACAGGATCGGCAGGATGCCGAAGCGCACGATCAGCAGGCCGCCCATGCCGGCCCCGAGCAGGGTCATGATCAGGCCGAAGATCTTGCTGACCCCGGCAATCTGGTCCTTGGTGAAGCCCTGGTCGATGTAGAACACGTTGGCCATGACACCCATCACTGTGTCCGACATGCGATAGGTGGCAATCAGTCCCAGCAGCAGGAAGGCTTGCCAGCGATAGCGCAGGATGAAGTCGTTGACCGGTGTCAGCACTGGCGCCAGGCCGCGGCGGCCCATGGCCGACAGGCACAGGGTGGTGAGGGTGATATAGAGGATTGCCCGCAGGAACGCGCGGTCTTCCAGCAGCAGGTCCAGCAGGCTCATGCCATCGAAGATCACGCTGGCGAAGTCGGTGTTGTAGAGCTGGGTGAAGGTGGCGGGCACCGACACCAGCAGCACGATCAGGACGAATACCGAGATCAACTGGTGAGCGAAGCTGTAGCGTCCCGCGGAGAGTTGGGTGCGCAGTGGCACGGCAGGCTCACGCATCAGCAGGGTGGTGATCAGCGCGGGGATCATCAGCACGCCGAACAGCACGTAGGTGCCGGTCCAGGCTGAATGCTTGTAGCTGAAGCCGGTGGAGCCGAAGCCTTCGGCGAAGAACAGCGCGCCGGCAGTGGCCAGCAGCACCGCCACCCGATAACCGGACATGTAGCTGGCGGCCAGGGCGGCTTGTCGACTGTCGTCGGCGATTTCCAGGCGGTAGGCGTCGATGGCGATGTCCTGGGTCGCCGAGGCAAAGGCCACGATCACGGCAATGGCGATCAGCCAGGACAGGTGCTTTTGCGGGTCACAGAAGCCCATGCCGATCAGGCCGAGAATCACCAGGGTCTGGGCCAGTACCAGCCAGGAGCGGCGCCGGCCGAGCTTGCCCAATATTGGCAGGCGCCATTGGTCAAGCAGCGGGGACCATACCCATTTAAAGGCATAGGCCAAACCGATCAGGCTGGCATAACCGATGGTTTCGCGGGCCACACCGGCCTCGCGCAACCACACCGAAAGAGTCGAGAACACCAGCATGTAAGGCATGCCGGCAGCGAAACCAAGCAGCAACAGCACGAGCGTCGAGGGGCTGGCATAGGCGGCAAGTGCGGCGCGCCAGGTTTTACGGGGCATGGGCTGAAGTCTGCCTCAGGTTACGGAAACAAAGCGCGCACTCTAACCGCTGTGCTCTACCGGGCGCCAGCCATGGCGCTGAATATCCACGCGATTATTCCGGATAGTGACGCCTTCATCGCGCAGTCTGGCGCGCTGCTCGTCGCCTGATGGGCTGCCGACCGGCAGGCTGATGCGGCCGCCGGCGCCCAATACCCGGTGCCACGGCAGGCGGGTGTCGGCCGGCAACTGGCTGAGGGTGCGGCCAACCCAGCGCGCGGCGCGGCCCAGGCCGGCCATTTCTGCCAGTTGGCCGTAGCTCACCACTTTGCCTGCGGGAACCTGGGCCAGGGTCAGGTACAGCGCCGTGCGTCGGATTTGCGCAGGATCCTGCGGGGCTTCGCCGTGTTCGGTCACATTCGCGGTTCCAGATTAATGAAGGGCCGTGGATCGGTTCAGAGGATAAGGGCTGACTGCATATTGAACTCATTCTCAATACCCGGGTCAGTCCTGACTAAGGCGTGTTCAGCAGGAATAATGCCGTTTTTTTTCGCAAGATCGAGCCCTGTATTACCTATGTTGCCTAGAACGTTGTTGTGTTTCGCGGTGCTCAGCGCCTCCATGCCTGTCCTGGCTGATACCGTCTGGTTGAAGAACGGTGACCGCCTGAGCGGCAAGATCAAGGTTTTCGATGGCGGCAAGCTATTGCTCCAGACCGACTATGGCGGCGCCATTTCCATCGACTGGAAACAGGTCAAGACCCTGGAAAGCGATCAGGAACTGCTGGTCAAGCAGGATGCCTACACCGGTGAGAAGGCCAAGTCGCTGCAGGCGGCGGAGGAGGGCAAGGTCATTCTCGCCAATGGTGAAGCGCCCAAGACTGTGGAGTTGGCGAGTATCCAGCAGATCATGAAGCCCAGGCCGCTGGTCGAGGACATGGTGTGGAAGGGCAATATCGACGTGGCGATGGACTACAAACGCGCCGAGAAGGATACCGATGACTACGACATCGACTTCAAGACGTCGGCGCGCCATGGGGCTTGGCGCCACAATGCGCAGGGTGAGTACAACCGTGAGTTCCAGAATCACGTGGTGACCACCGACAACTGGAGTGCCGAATATGCCCTGGACCGTTTCATCACTGAAAAATGGTTCTGGGAAGGACGCTTGACCTACAAGCGTGACAAGGTCGAGGAGCTGGCACGACAGCGGGTGGTGGGTACCGGCCCCGGCTACCAGTTCTGGGATGATGAATTGGGGGCGTTCTCCCTGGGCTCGCTGCTTAACCGTACAGATTACGAATACGCCGATGGCGGCAAGGACAACTTCTATTCCCTGGCGATGAAGTGGGATTACAACCGCTATCTGATCGGCAAGCGGGTGGAATTCTTCACCAATGGCGAAATCGGGCGACCGCTTTCCGGGGTGGCCGACTATGCGTTGGATGCCGAGATGGGGTTGCGCTACAAGGTTACCGACTGGGCGTCGTTGAACCTGAAGGCGGAAAAGGACCTGATTCGCGGCACCGAAGACAGCGATCTGGACAAGACCCGCTATACCGTGGGCTTTGGCGTGACCTGGTAATCCTGGGTGGCCCGGGCGCCTTTCTCTTGAGGGCGCCGACAAAAAAACACCGGGCACAAAAAAGCCCCGCTGTTGAGGGCGGGGCTTTTTACTGGATCAGTACAAGTTAGATAACTTGAACTTCTTCAGCTTGCATGCCTTTCTGACCGCGGGTAGCGATGAAAGAAACCTGTTGGCCTTCTTTCAGGCTTTTGAAGCCGTCGGATTGGATAGCTTTGAAGTGTACGAACAGGTCGTCACCGGATTGTGGAGTGATGAAGCCGAAGCCTTTTTCATCGTTGAACCACTTAACGGTACCGGTTTGGCGATTAGACATGGTGTATCTCCTTGGACAAAGTTAACTGCGACTCAGGAAAAGCCCTGGCCGAGACTGAGTGCAAAGAGCAGGAAAAATTCTTGGAGATGGTTGGATCGAAATTCAACATCGTGTAGAGATTCTCAGTGACACAAGCAGCACAGTGGCGCCACCTTAACCCTTTTTCCTGAACGTGCCAATGGCTAGGGCCAAGGTTTCTCGGTTTTCGTGACTGACGGCCCGTCGTTCGTCGCCGAACCCTTGAAAAACCTGGTGTCAGGCGAGAAAAACGCCCCGGACTTTGAACCCGACCCCGTGCCCCGGTAAGATGCCTGACCGTTTTTTTTCACCTCGCTATTTCAGGACACCCGCCATGAGCATCAAATCGGACAAGTGGATTCGCCGCATGGCGCAAGAGCACGGCATGATCGAGCCCTTCGTAGAGCGCCAGATGCGTGGCGAAGGCCCGGATCGGCTGATCTCCTTCGGGGTGTCGAGCTACGGCTACGACGTGCGTTGCGCCGATGAATTCAAGGTGTTCACCAACATCAATTCGGCCACCGTCGATCCGAAGAACTTCGATGAAAAGAGCTTCGTCGACATCAAGAGCGACGTCTGCATCATCCCGCCGAACTCCTTTGCCCTGGCCCGCACCGTCGAGTACTTCCGCATTCCGCGCAACGTACTGACCATCTGCCTGGGCAAGAGCACCTATGCCCGTTGCGGCATCATCGTCAACGTGACCCCGCTGGAACCCGAGTGGGAAGGCCACGTGACCCTGGAGTTCTCCAACACCACCACCTTGCCGGCGAAGATCTACGCCAACGAGGGCGTGGCGCAGATGCTGTTCCTGGAGTCGGACGAAGAGTGCGAAGTGTCCTACAAGGACCGCGGCGGCAAATACCAGGGCCAGCGTGGCGTGACCCTGCCGCGCACCTGAGTGCGTCCGTCTGACAAATAGCGGGAATTCCTGAGCGGACCCACACTCTATTGGGTGTATTTCCGGTATGCGCGAGGCATGCCGGGCCCAGCTCAGGAGTGCCCCATGAAGATAGATCCGCGAATCAGCGCCACCTTGGCCAAGCTGGAACCCAATCAGGTCGGGCTCCTGGCCTGGACCCTGCTGGCCCATCCCAGCGTCGAGATGGCTGGTGGCATTCCCGGTCAGCCCGACCCGGATACCCCGCAACCCCTCGAACCCCAGGAACCAGGCGAGCCGACCTTGCCCGACGAGCCGCCACCTGCGCCCGTGGCCTGAACCTTCCCGTCGCCGCTCGACGCCCCGCCCGCGGCATATCGGTGCGGACGGGGGCGTTGTCGGTGTTCGCTACTTCAGGTTGCCGCTGAGAAACTGCTGCAGGCGCTCGCTTTTCGGGTGACCCAGCACCTCCTCCGGGGCGCCTTCCTCTTCCACCAGGCCCTTGTGCAGAAACAGCACCTGGCTCGACACCTTGCGTGCAAAGCTCATCTCGTGGGTGACCATGATCATGGTCCGGCCCTCTTCGGCCAGGCCCTGGATCACCTTGAGCACTTCACCCACCAGTTCCGGGTCCAGGGCCGAGGTCGGTTCGTCGAACAGCATGACCTCCGGTTCCATGGCCAATGCCCGGGCGATGGCCACCCGCTGTTGCTGGCCTCCGGACAGGAAGGCCGGGTACTGCCCGGCGACCCGGGCCGGCAGGCCGACCTTGTCCAGATAGCGCCGGGCGCGCTCCTCGGCGTCCTTGGTACTGACCCCCAGCACCCGGCGCGGGGCCATGGTGATGTTTTCCAGCACGGTCATGTGGCTCCACAGGTTGAAATGCTGGAACACCATCGCCAGGCGCGTGCGGATCCGCTGCAGCTCGGCCGGGTCGGCCACGTGTATGCCGTGACGATCGCTGACCATGCGGATCGGCTGGCCATCCAGGCTCATGGCGCCGTCGTCCGGGGTTTCGAGAAAGTTGATGCAGCGCAGGAAGGTGCTTTTACCCGAGCCGCTGGCGCCGATCAGGCTGATCACGTCGCCGGTCTTGGCCTTCAGAGACACACCTTTGAGCACTTCATTGTCGCCATAGCATTTGTGCAGGCCTTCAACGGTCAATTTGTACATGGTGGCTTGCATCCTCAAGGCGAAAGTAGATAGCCGCTGCGATAGGCTTCGCGGCCGGCGATGTGGGCGATCACCATGCCGGCGGTGGCCATGCGCCGCAGCGAGCGGGCGTACAGGAGCCCGGCGTTGTTGCAATGGATAGGGGTGACCCGGTCGTGGATCGGGTCGATGATTTCAGCCACCTGCTGTCCGGCTTGCAGGTATTGCCCCGGCAGTGCGGTGAACACCAGCAGCCCGCCCACCGGCGTTGCTAGCGGTTCCACTCCCGCCAGCGGCGTGGCCGGGAAGGGCAGCTCAGGCAAGGGCGGCGCCTCGGCGGCGATGGCGCCGACATGGGTCAGGTAATCCAGCATGGCCTGGCAGTCGAGACGGGCCAGGTCATGATTGACGTCGCCCTGGCCACGCAGTTCGACGGTGACCGCAAAGCTGCCCGTGGGAATGGCAAAGCGTTCGCCGAAGCGCTGTTGCAGTTGCCACCACAGCAGACTGAAGCATTCATCGAACGACCAGGCCGCCGAGTCGGTGGCCAGCAGGCAGGCTTGGGCGCCGATGTAGCGGGCCAGGGGCTCGACCTGTGGCCAGGCTTCGGGGGTGGTGTACAGGTGCGCCACGGCTTCGAAGTCGCAGTGCAGGTCCAGCACCATGTCGGCGTCGCAGGCCAGCCGTTGCAGGGTCAAGCGCAGGGATTGCAGTTGCGTCTCGGGGCGTTGCCGGGCCAGGGCGTCGGCCAGGTGCCGGCGCACCAGACCGAGGTTGTGCTGGGGATCGTGATTGAGCAGTCCTTCGACGGCGTTGCCCACCTCTTCGCTGAGATCGACGAAGCCGCGATTGAAGTTCTGCCCGCTCTCCAACTGATAGCGACCCAGGGGCACGTCCATCAGTATCTGTTCCAGGCCTACCGGGTTGGCCACCGGCACCAGAACGATTGCATGCCGCAGGCGACCTTCGGCTTCCAGTTCCGTCAGGCGCTGCTTGAGGTGCCAGGCCACCAGCATGCCGGGCAGTTCGTCGGCATGCAGGGAGGACTGGATGTAGATCTTGCCCGGGGCCTGGGCGGGGCCGAAATGAAAGCTGTGGACCTGGCGCGCGGTGCCCGGCAGGGGGGCGATCAGGTCGTGGATCTCGTGGCGCATTGACAGTTTTTCCTGCTGCAAGTCCTAGTGGGTCGGTCCGAGAAAGGCCAGCCAGCGGCGCTCGGCGAGACGGAACAGACCCACCAGGGTGAAGGTCACGCACAGGTAGATGAGGGCGGCAATACCGAACGACTGAAAGGTCAGGAAGGTCGCCGAGTTGGCGTCCCGGGCGATTTTCAGAATGTCGGGAATGGTCGCGGTGAAGGCCACCGTGGTGGAGTGCAGCATCAGGATCACTTCGTTGCTGTAGTAGGGCAGCGAGCGGCGCAGGGCCGAGGGCATGATCACGTAGGCATACAGCTTCCAGCCGCTCAGGCCGTAGGCCTTGGCCGCTTCGACTTCGCCGTGGGCCATGCTGCGGATCGCCCCGGCGAAAATTTCCGTGGTGTAGGCACAGGTGTTCAGGGCGAAGGCGAGGATGGTGCAGTTCATCGCGTCGCGAAAGAACGCATCCAGCAGCGGTTGCGCGCGGATCGCGGCGATGCTGTAGATCCCGGTGTAGCAGATCAGCAACTGGATATAGAGCGGCGTGCCGCGAAACAGGTAGGTGTAGAACTGCACCGGCCAGCGGATGTAGCGCTTGGGTGAAACCCGGGCGATGGACAGCGGGATCGACACCAGAAAGCCAATGCAGATCGACGCTGTGAGCAGCCACATGGTCATGGCCAGCCCGGTCATGTGGTAACCGTCGCTGTAAAGGAAGGGACGCCAGTATTCCTGCAGGAGTTCGATCATCGCACGGCCTCCCGGGCGCCGGCGGCGTAACGCCGTTCAAGCTTGCGCAGGACAACGTTGGAGGCGCTGGTGATCAGCAGGTAGATCAGCGCCGCCAGGACCAGAAAGTAGAACAGTTGATAGGTGCTCTTGCCGGCGTCCTGGGCGGCCTTGACCAGGTCGGCCAGGCCGATGATCGACACCAGGGCCGTGGCCTTGAGCATCACCATCCAGTTGTTGCCGATGCCCGGCAGGGCGAAGCGCATCATCTGCGGGAAGACCACGAAGCGAAAGCGCTGGCCGCGTTTGAGGCCATAGGCGGTGGCCGCTTCGACCTGGCCCCGGGGCACCGCCAGGATCGCCCCGCGAAAGGTTTCGGTGAAGTAGGCGCCATAGATGAAGCCCAGGGTGATCACCCCGGCGCTGAAGGGGTTGATCTCGATGTATTCCCACTCCATGAAATCGGTGAAGGAGGTCAGCCAGGTCTGCAGGCTGTAGAAAATCAGCAGCATCAGCACCAGGTCCGGCACGCCGCGGATCAGGGTGGTGTAGAGCTGGGCCGGAACCCGCAGCAAGGCCAGGCTGGAGAGTTTGGCGCTGGCGCCGATCAGGCCGAGCAGGACGCTGACCAGAAGCGACAACACCGACAATTTGATGGTCATCCAGGTGCCTTCCAGCAGCAGGGGGCCGAAACCCTTAAGGCTGAAGGCGGAAAGCCCCAGGTTTTTTAGAAGTTCTTCGAGCATCGATCAGTGACCCGTCGCGATAAAAAAGGCGCCCATCGAAGATGGGCGCCGACCGGTTATTTACCGCTGTAGAGGTTCAGGTCACCGAAGTGTTTTTTCTGGATGGTGGCGTAGGTGCCATCATCGTGTAACGCTTTGATACCTTTATCCAGGAGCGCTTTCAGCTCTTTGTTACCTTTCGAGATACCGACCGCGGTCTTGGCCGGCAGCAGGGGGTCTTCCACCGGCTTGCTGACTTCGTAGTCCGCGCCCTGTGGCGATTTGAGGAAGCCCAGCTCGGCTTGCAGCATGTCCTGGATCGAGGCGTCGAGGCGCCCGGAAGTCAGGTCGGCGTAGACCTGGTCCTGGTTCTGATAGGCCTGGGTCTTGACCCCGGCCTTGTCCAGCACGGCCTTGGCATAGGCTTCCTGAATGGTGCCCTGCTCATAGCCCACGGTCTTGCCCTTGAGCGAGGCGGTGTCTGCGCTCAGGCCCGAGCCCTTCTTGAACACGAACGAGGTGGGACCGGAGAACAGCTCGCTGGAGAAATCGATGACTTTTTCGCGGGCCGGGGTCACGGTCATGGAAGAGATCACGCCGTCGAACTTGTTGGCTTTGAGGCCGGGAATCATGCCGTCGAAGTCACTTTCGACCCATTTGCACTTGACCTTCAGCTCAGCGCAGATGGCATTGCCCAGGTCGATGTCGAAGCCCACCAGGCTGCCGTCGGCGGCCTTGGATTCGAAGGGGGCATAGGACGGGTCGACGCCAAAGCGCAGTTCCTTGTATTCCTTGGCCAGCGCGGAGCCGGCGGCCATGCAGAGAGCCAGTGCGGAAAGGGTCAGCAATGCTTTTTTCATTATTCAATCCCTAAGAACCAATATGAGCGCTTGTGGCGCATGAGTACTGTTACTGGAACGCATAAGACATATTGAAAGTAGCAATTTCCGAACCAGAGTCCCGAACAAGTGTTTTAAAACCCTTGGGGTGCAGGCGTCAGGGCTGGCGCGCGCTGAAATGGGGCGTGTTTTGGCGCGGGCGCCAATAGGGTGCAAGGTGCACAGTCGATCGCCGGAGGCGCTGGCTTGGGGATCACGCTGGGGCGTAGCGCCGGCGGCGGGGGCGGGTTGTTCGTTTTGGGGCAGGCCCGCTTGCACCGGATGGGCAAGCGGGTGGCAGAGTGCCAGGCGCTTACTTGCCCGGAACCAGGGTCAGGCGGGTCTTGCCGTAGCTGCGCTCGAAGTTCTGCGGCTGCATCGGCAGGCTCAGGTACTGGGCCTTGAGCCAGCCGTCGATGCCATTGGCGTAGTTCGGGCTTGCCGGGTTGCCGGACTGGCCGCTGCTGTTGAGGCCCATCAAGGGTTCGCTGAGGCCGAAATCCACGATCAAGCGCAGGGCTGGAGTGTCGCGGATGACGAAGTCCTGCCCCCAGTGGTAAGCGGCGCTGTTGAGGGTGTTGTGATCGCCTCCGGCCTGCATCGGGGCGCGGATCTGCCGGCCACTGCTGCTGGTCCATGAGTAGCTGTGCAGCTTGCCCCATTGCCAGGCCTTGCGGTCGGCTCCCAACAGTTGCTCGCCGGCATTGATGGCTGCCACCAGGCTGCGGGCGAGGATCGCCGGTTTGTCTTCCTTTTGCGCGCTGCGCGAATCGTCCCAGAACGGGCTGTCTTCCTGACCCAGCAGGTGGTCGGCCTGGGCCGAGTAGGACAGGTTGCCGTTGGCGACGAAGGCCTGCCAGGCGCTGCCGGATTCCGGGCCCAGTTTGTCGAGGAAGATCTGCTTGGCGCTTTCCTGCAGGAACAATTCGTACAGCGCCGCGTCGGCTGAGCCGGCAGTGACCTTGCCATCGAACGCCAGCAGGCGGCTGTAGGCCTCCCGGGCCTTGGCGCGGTCGGCATCGGGCAGCGCATCGATGGCCTTCTTCAGTGGTTGAGCCATGCCCGGGGCTTCGAACATCTTCTTCAGCTTGGCGGCGAACAGGGTGCTCTGGTCGTACTGCAGGGCGATCAGGCTGCGGTTGTCCTGCTTGCCGCTGGAGGCCAGTTCGGCCATGCGCTCGGCCCGTTCCGGGGCCTGCCAGGAGTTGGACAGTTGCATGCCGTAGCCGCGGGAGATCACCCGCTGGTTGGCGGTGGCGATCCAGCCCTGGGGCGGGTCCTGGTCATAGGGGTGGAGCATCGGGTCGGCGTAGCCGTCCCAGTCGTAGCGGCCGTCCCAGCCCGGGGAAGGCAGCAGGCCTTCGCCTTCGCGACGGTTGGGGAAGCGCCCGGTGACCTGCCAGCCGATGTTGCTGGCATCGGCGAACACCATGTTCAGGGCGATGGCGCGGATTTCCCGGCTGGCGTCCGAGGCTTTCTCGACGTTCTGCGCCCGGGACAGGTCGAAGAAGGCGTCCAGGGTCTTGTCGTCCTTGAGCTCCGGCGTTTGCAGGGCCAGGCCGAAACCGCTGCCCGAAGCCGCGCCCAGGGCGCTGTTGAGCAACGGGCCGTGGCGGGTTTCATACACCGCTTCGCGAATCGGCCGCTGGCCTTTGACGAAATAGGTTTCGTTGCGCACGGCCACCGGCTGCCATTTACCGTTGTTCTGGTAGTACAGGGCGTTGCCCTGGCGTTTGAGTTTCTCCAGGAACAGGTCCTGGTTGTCGCCTTCCACCGAACTCAGGCTCCAGGCCACCTTGCCGTTGAAGCCCTGGAGAATTGCTGGCAAACCGGCGATGGAGGCTCCGGCGGCCTGGTACTTCGGTGCGCGGATCTGCGCGTAGTACCAGGCGGGCAGATGGCTGTCGACGGCCAGCAGGCTGCGGCCGGTGCGGCTGCGCTGCGGGGCGATGGCCAGGTTGCTGCCGCCGCGCACGCCCAGGCTGTTGAGCTGGCCCATGCGGTTGGCGGCACGGCTGACTTCGTTCAGCCCGGGAATGGTGAGATTCAGCCCCTTGAGTTTGTCGGCCTCGGCCAGCGGCAAGGGTTCATCGGGATAGCTCGGCGTCAGCCACGGCAGCTTGTCGCTGCCGACCTTTTGCGCCAGGACCAGGGCGTTGATCTCTTCCAGCAGGTTGGCGGACTGGCCGAAATTCAGCAGGCAGAAGATCAGCGCCGAGTCCTCGGCCTTCCAGTACTCGGGGGTATAGCCGGTCGCCGCCAGATCCGGCGGCAGCTTGTCGCGATAGCGGAACAGGTAGGCGTTGACCCCCCGGGCGTAGACCTCGAAGAAGCGCTTGATCCGTGGCGACGAGGCCTTGTACAGCTCGTCGGCGCTTTTCTTCAGGTTCACCGCGCGCATCAGGCGGTCGACATCCAGCACCTCGGCGCCGGACATCTCGGCCAGGCGGCCCTGGGCCAGCAGGCGCAGGGTGACCATTTCGCCGATGCGGTCGCTGGCGTGTACGTAGCCCAGGGTGAACAGCGCGTCATGGAAGCTGCTGCTTTCGATCAGCGGCACGCCCACCGCGTTGCGGCGCACCGAGACGTTCTGCGCAAGGCCCTTGAGAGGCTGCACGCCAGACGTCGGGGGCAGGCTGCTCTGTGAGTTCCAGGACTGGCAACCGGCCAGGCTCAAGGCACCGGCCACAGCCGCGGCAACGCCGAGCCGGGGAAGAAAATGTGAAAGGGCTGGCGAGGCCATGGTCAAGCTCCTGCGGGGGGGTAACGTCGATAAAGGCGCTACGTTAGTGAGCGGGCGAGTGCCGCGCAAGCGGGGGCAGGAGGTATTTCTTGATGGTGCTGCAAATAGCCAGCGCCGGTACGTCGACAGTGGCCAGAGCGCGTAGGAGCCGGCTTGCCGGCGAACAGGTTTTATCGGCTTGCACCGCCTTCGCGGACGCCTTCGTTGGCAAGCCAGCTCCTTCAAGGAATGCTCAGACGGCGGGATTGACCTGCTCGACCAGGGTACAGACCCGTTCTGTGGCCGGTCGGGCCCGTACTGCCGAGGAGGTGCATGCCATGTCGCTGGCCAATCTGCAGGGCGAGTACGCCACCGTCCTGAGCCAGGAGCAGCTCCTGGCCGCAGAGATCGGGCCGGGCTGCCGCTGACGGCGTAGCGCCCTGGCAGCCCGGCCCGGGCTCAGATCAAGCACCGTGGCACTTCTTGAACTTCTTGCTGCTGCCGCAAGGGCAAGGATCGTTGCGGCCAACGTCTTTCAGTGCGTTGCGTACCGGCTCCTGGTGCGCGTGGTTGCAGTGCGGGCCGTGAACATGGCCATGGTCGTGATCGTGGTGGTCATGATCGTGGTTGCAGTCAGGGCCATGGACATGAGGTTGCTGGGTCATTGCGGGTTACTCCGGAATAAAATCGCCGGGAATTATCACGCCATTGCGCTTCAGGTGCACGTCCTTGCCGATGAATAATCCGATTTCCAGTTCGCCCTCCAGGCGATAGGGAATGGGGCGTTCGGGCTTGCGCAGCAGTTTCACCACGTCGCGGATCTGCGGCCACAGGTTGGTGCGTACCGGCACCTTGAAGAAGCGGCTGCTGTGGGGCGTGACGGTGAACCAGTGCTCGTGCTCGCCCTCGCTGAGCAGGAAGCGCTCCAGGTAGACCCGGTAAGTCAGGCGGCGCACGGTCAGGTCGCTGTCGTTGGGGTTGTCCACCCGCAGGTGCAGGGTGAAGCGCTGTTCCAGCAGGTTGGCTTTCACCACCTCGACTTTCACCAGATGCACCGCGGGGTCCTGTTCCTCAGCGGTGAACCAGGACACGCACCCCGACAGGCTCAACAGTCCGAGCAGGCAGAGGCTTCGAAGGATGCGCAGTTCAACGATCATGGCAGGACTCCCTTTGAATTCCCCGGGCCCGTCCTGGGCCTCTGGGCATTCCTGGTTCAGCGGGTGAAGTAGCTGGCGCAGCACTTCTTGAATTTTTGCCCGCTGCCACAAGGGCAGGCGTCGTTGCGTCCGGCCTTGAGAGGCACCGTTGGATCGATGAAGTACCAGCGTCCCTGGTTCTGCACGAAGGACGAGCGCTCACGGTGGCTGTGCTCGCCCTGGCTGTCGTGCCAGCGAGCGGTGAAGGTGACGAAGGCGTGCTCCGGCTGGCCACCGAAGACCTCCGAGCTTTCCACTTGCAGTCCCAGCCAGGTGCTTTGCGCGCTCCAGTCGCTGATGGACTGGCGATCCAGCCCGGCCTGCTGCGCCGGCAGGGTAGTGGCCAGCAGGTAATCCACCTGGCCCAGCACGTAGGCGCTGTAGCGCGAACGCATCAGGGCCTCGGCGCAGGGCGCGGGATGGCCGGCATGGTAGTGACCGCAGCAGGCATCCAGCAGGTTGCCGCTGCCGCAGGGACAAATCGAGGCGCTCATCGTCTTACCACCAATACTTTCCAAAGTTTTCCGGGTTCGCCCAGAAGCGTGAATTGAGCCAGTCGGGCACCTGTTTGTATTCAAGCAGATCATAGGTAAACAGGGTCAGTACCTGCTGTTCCCGCTGGAAGCGTTCGCTGGCCTGCAGGGCCAGGGAGAAAAAGTCGGTTTCCTGCCAGCCGCAGGCGGACAGGTCGGCCAGTACCGCGATCCGGCTGGCATTGAGGTTACGGATGCCCCCCAGCAGGTTCAGGCCGTCGCGCTTGGGCAAATGCTCCAGGCAGTCCACCGCCAGGGCCAGGTCGAAACGCCGGGCCGCCAGTTCCGCGGGCAGGGGGCCAGGCGCCGCCTGAGCGACCTGAGTACCGGGGTGTGCGTCCTTGAAGGCCGTCAGGGCCGGGAAGTCGCTGGCGCCGATCAGCAGCAGCTGTTGCGGTGCATAGCGATCCAGCAGGGCCGCCACGGCCTGCTGGGGTGTGCGAGTAGAAATACCGGCGCTCATCTTAGCTCCTCGATCAGAACGCCCAAGACTAGCGTGCCGCCACCCTCGGGCCTAGAGCGGTTCACCACTTATTACGCGACGCCCCCGTGTTTACGGGGTGAAACCGGCGATGGCCCGTTGCTGGCGCAGATCATTGCCGGGGTCTTTACTCCGTGAATCGGCCTTGAGCCGATCCCTCAGGAGAAATCAGATGAGCATCATTCGGACGGCAGTACCCTTGGTTCTGTTAACCAGTGTGTTGACTGGTTGTGCAGGTTTGCAGAAAACCGACTGGCCGATCTGTGCCGCGGTGGGCGGTGTCACGGGCGCGGCGCTGGGCGCCACCGAAAGCTCCTCGTGGGCGGGCGGTGGCGCGTTGCTGGTCGGTGGCCTGGCCGGCGCCTATTGCTGGGTAAAAGGTGACGGCGACGAGGACGGCGATGGTGTGCCGGACAGCCGTGACAAGTGCCCGCATACCCCAAGGGGCGTGAAGGTCGATGCCAACGGCTGCCCACCACCGCCACCGGTGGTGGAAGAGGTGGTCGTGGTCAAGGAAGAAACAATCGTCATTCGCGACGTGTACTTCCATTTCGACTCGGCCAAGCTGACCGACGCCGACAAGTCCAAGCTCAATACCATCGTCACCCGCCTGAAACAGGAGGCGCCGAGCGCGCAACTGCGAGTGACCGGCCACACCGACAGCGTCGGCAGCGACGCCTACAACCAGAAACTCTCGGAAAAACGGGCCCACTCTGTGGTGGAGTACCTGATCAGCAACGGCATTCCACGCAACAGCTTCGTCTCGGTGACCGGCGCTGGTGAAAGCAAGCCGGTGGCGGACAACAAGACCGCCGAAGGCCGAGCCATGAACCGTCGCACGGAGATTCAGATCAACCGCTGAAACCCATGACCTGCGCGGCGCCACTGCCGCGCAGGGTCGTTTCGGCTCTCGGCGCCGGGCATGGGTGTCCAGGCCGGCGCCTGTCTTCCCGAAGTTCTTCATCTCTCCGCCGAGTTCGGCCGTGGCGAGTGATCCTCGTCGATCAAGCGGCTAAACAGAGGCTTGGGCAAGAATTTTCATCCTCCTCTGGCGTCCCCCCGGGATAAATCGTTACTGTGCGCGCAAAGAATAATTCACGAGGGGAGCGTATGAAGTTCTTGTGGGGGATGGGTAAATGTCTGACCTTGGTTTTTTGGCTGGTGGTGCTGATCAATCTGGCCAAGCCATTGATCAATCCATTGCACCTGCTGGTCAATCTGGCGGGCAGTCTGTTGCTGTTGACCCATCTGCTGGAACTGCTGCTGTTCAATGGCAGCCTCAAGGACCGTCCGCATCCCTGGCGTGATCGTTGGCAAATCCTGCTGGTGGGCATCTTCCACCTGCAAACCCTTCCCGCTGCTGCTCCTGCTGTCGAGACCGATCATGCGTAAGCTCTGCCTGCTGGCCCTGTTCTGCAGTCCCCTGGCCGTGGCCCAGGTGGTGCAGGTCGAAAGCAACTCCTTCATGCGCCTGCCCAATACCGCCAGCACCCTGCAGTTGGAGCGCCTCGACGTGGCCGACTACGGCACCTTGCTGATTCCGGCCAATGTCACCGAGCTCAAGGTCGATGAGCTGCACCTGGGGCGTGAGGCGCGGATCGCCATCGTGCCCACCGGGCCAAGCCTGCAATTGATTGTCCGGCGTGCAGAGCTGGACAGCGGCAGCCAGATCAGCTCCCGCGGCGCGCCGGGCACCTATGAAAAGGCGCCCAAGCCGGGGCGCAATCTGAACCTGCGGTTCGAATCCCTGAAGGCCGAGACCTTGTCGGTGGACGCTCGAGGCGGTGCCGGTGTTCCCGGCTATGTCGGCCTCGACGGCGCCAATGGCGAGGAGCCGGGGTGCACCTGGGGCCAGGCCGGTCGCGGCGCCGATGGTGACAACGGCGGCAACGGACGACCAGGGGCGGCGGGCGCCCAGGTCCGGCTTGAGTTGCCCCGCGACTTCCCCGGCGAGCAGATCAAGGTGCTGGTCGATGGCGGTGCCGGTGGCCTGGCCGGTGCCGGCGGCAAGCCGGGGGTCGGGGGCAAGTCCAAGGGCTGCCTGGTGTATCGCACCGACGGCGGCAAGAGTGGACGTCCCGGCGCTCAAGGCCAGCCAGGGCCCGCGGGAGAAACGGGCTCGTTGACGGTCCAGCGTTTGTAACAGGCGGCTTGAGGCCGCGGTTTACCAGGCGCCCGCTCATGTAGCGGGCGCTTGCATTCAGAAGGTCGGTCGGGCCGCGGCCAGGGCCACCAGCACCAGGCCAATGATCAGGTTGCTGCCCACCAGCCGGCGGATCTTGCCCAGCGCCGCGGCGCCGGCCGGCCAGTCCTGCGCCGCCACGGCCTTGCGCAGTTCCGGCAGTTGCAGGGACTGGATGCGGATGAACAGGGCGGTCATCACCAGATACAGCCCCATCATGATCTGCACATACTTGGGCGCGGTTTCAAAGCCGCTGAAGCGCAAATGCAGCAGGCCGATACCGCTGATCGGCAACAGCACCACCGCCGCCCAGACCCAGACGAAAAAACGCGGAAACACTTGCGTCCAGAGCTGCAGTCGCGCCGGTCCCTCAAGGGCCGCCACGGCCGCCGGGCGTAGGACCATCCAGGCGAAAAACATGCCGCCGACCCAAACCAGGGCGGCCAGCACATGCAGGGTGTAGGCAAGGGCGAAAGCGGTCATTCGGGTACTCCGTTCTGCGCGACATGAATTAGCGGGGTATGATAGCGGCCGATTCGAACCACTGAAAATTTATCCAGCGTTTTGTGCGCCCGAAAAACCATGATCAGCAACGAACTCAAAACCACGATCCAGGGCGCCTATTCGCGTTTTCTCGAAGCCAAGAGCCTCAAGCCGCGTTATGGCCAGCGCCTGATGATCGCCGAAGTGGCCAAGGTCCTGGGTGATATCGACACCGACGACGAAGGCCGGCGCAGTGGCGACCCGGCGGTGGTCGCGGTGGAAGCCGGCACCGGCACCGGCAAGACCGTGGCCTACAGCCTGGCGGCGATTCCCACGGCCAAGGCCGCCGGCAAGCGCCTGGTGATCGCCACCGCCACCGTCGCCCTGCAGGAACAGATCGTCTACAAGGACCTGCCCGACCTGATGCGCAACAGCGGGCTGAACTTCAGCTTCTCCCTGGCCAAGGGCCGGGGGCGCTACATGTGCCTGTCCAAGCTCGACATGCTGCTTCAGGAAGGCCACGCGCAGACCGCCACGGCCCAGCTGTTCGAGGAAGAAGGCTTCAAGATCGAAGTGGATGAGGCCAGCCAGAAGCTGTTCACCAGCATGATCGAGAAGCTCGCCGGGAATAAATGGGACGGTGACCGCGACAGCTGGCCCACGGCCCTGGAAGACGCCGACTGGGCGCGCCTGACCACCGATCACAGCCAGTGCACCAACCGCCATTGCCCGAACTTTGGCCAGTGCGCCTTCTACAAGGCCCGCGAAGGCATGGGCAAGGTCGACGTGATTGTCACCAACCACGACATGGTCCTGGCCGACCTGGCCCTGGGCGGCGGCGCCGTGCTGCCGGACCCGCGCGACACCCTCTATGTGTTCGACGAAGGCCACCACCTGCCGGACAAGGCCATCGGCCACTTTGCCCATTACACCCGGCTGCGCTCCACCGCCGACTGGCTGGAGCAGACCGCCAAGAACCTCACCAAGCTGCTGGCCCAGCACCCGCTGCCGGGCGACCTGGGGCGCCTGATCGAGCAAGTGCCGGAGCTGGCGCGGGAGATCAAGACCCAGCAGCAGTTCATGTTCAGCGCCTGCGAGCAGATCGCCGACTTCAAGACCGGCGAAGACATGGAAGGCCGCGAACGGCCGCGTCATCGCTTCGTCGGCGGGCTGATCCCCGAGCACATGCGCGAGATGGGCATCGAGCTGAAAAAGGGCTTCTCCCGTCTCACCGACCTGTTCACCCGCCTCACCGAGCTGCTCAAGGAAGGCATGGATGGCGAGGTCAATATCGGCATCGCCAGCAACCAGGCCGAAGAGTGGTACCCGCTGTTTGGCAGCCTGCTGGCCCGGGCCTCGGGCAACTGGGAGCTGTGGACCGCGTTCACCGTCGAGGACCCGGAAGACAACCCGCCCATGGCTCGCTGGCTGACCCTGGCCGAGAGCGGCTCGCTGTTCGACATCGAGGTCAACGCCAGCCCGATCCTCGCGGCGGAGATGCTCCGGCGCAATCTGTGGAACGTGGCCTACGGTGCCCTGGTGACGTCGGCGACCCTGACCGCCCTGGGCACCTTCGACCGTTTCCGCATGCGCGCCGGGCTGCCGAAGAAAGCCGTGACCGCCGTGGTGCCCAGCCCGTTCCACCACGCCGATGCCGGGGTGTTGCGGGTGCCCGACCTGCGGGCCGACCCACGGGATGCGCCGGCGCATACCGCGGCGATCATCCGCGATTTGCCGGAGCTGGTGGAAGGCTCCCGTGGCACCCTGGTGCTGTTCTCCTCGCGCAAGCAGATGCAGGACGTGTTCGACGGCCTGGATCGCGATTGGCGCAAGCAGGTGTTCATCCAGGGCAACCTGTCCAAGCAGGAAACCCTCAACAAGCACAAGGCCCGGGTTGACGGTGGTGACTCCAGCGTCTTGTTCGGTCTGGCGAGCTTTGCCGAAGGGGTGGACCTGCCCGGTGCCTACTGTGAGCACGTGGTGATCGCCAAGATCCCGTTCTCGGTGCCGGACGATCCAGTGGAAGCGGCGCTGGCGGAATGGATCGAGGCCCGGGGCGGCAATCCGTTCATGGAGATCTCGGTGCCGGACGCCTCTCTCAAGCTGGTCCAGGCCTGCGGTCGCCTGCTGCGCACCGAACAGGACCGCGGCACCATCACCCTGCTGGACCGCCGCCTGGTCACCCAGCGCTATGGCAAGGCTATCCTCAATGCCTTGCCGCCATTTCGCCGAGAAATATCCTGAGCACGGCGCGCACCTTTGCGCGCCGTGCTGTCTATTTCACGTCACCGCTTCAGCACCAGCCGTTCATCGGCCTTTAGGGAGAGCCAGGTTCATATGATTCGCCGTTCGTTGCCCACTGTATTTGCCCTGTTGTTTGCCGCGCCGGTACTGGCGGCCCCAGCCGGACAACAGACGCTGTTCAACTTTGTCCGACCTGCCGCCGTGGTGCAGGTGGCGACACAAGATGCCAGCCTGCCGCAGTCCAATGCGGAGCAGACGGCCGAGGGCGAAGTGCTGCGGCGGATCACCTTCAACCCCACCGCCAAGCCGAGCCTGAGCCTGACGCCGCAGAGCGGCGCCTGGGACTGGTCGCAGTCGGGGATGATGAGCCTACGCATCCAGAGTGCGATGAACTGGGCCCTGACCCTCTACGTGACCATCCAGAGCAACGACGGCAAGACCCTGGTCAGCCGCGTCGACCTGCCGGCCGGTCCGGCGCAGACCCTGCTGGTGCCCCTGGAGGCCAGCGGTCCCCTGAGCCAGGGCATGAAGGCCGCGCCGCCGATGCCGATGACCGTGGACGGCCAGCGCATTCTGCTGGCCAGTAGCGAAGGGCAACTGGACCGCAGTCAGGTGGTGTCGGTCACCCTGTCCCTGGATAACCCCAAGGCGACCCAGAGCATCCTTCTCGAGCGCTTCGGCGTGCTGGATGGTGAGGGCGTGGTCAAGGCGGTCTACGGCTCGCTGGTGGATGGCTACGGTCAGTCGACCCGGGCCCGTTGGCCGGAAAAAGTCAGCAGCGACGATCAGCTCAAGGCGGCCGAAGCCAAGGAGCAGCAACAGCTCAAGGGCTGGCTCGGCGAACGGGAGAAGGCCCCGCTGGACAAGTTCGGTGGTTGGAACCAGGGGCTGAGCTTCAAGGCCAGCGGCTTCTTCCGCACCGAAAAGCGCGATGGCCGCTGGTTCCTGGTGACTCCGCAGGGGCATCCGTTCTACTCCCTGGGGGTCAACACCGTGGCCCCGGACAACAGCCAGACCTATGTCGCCGGGCGCGAGTGGATGTTCAGCGCCTTGCCCAAGGACGGCGAGCCCCTGGCCGCCTATTACGGCGAGGGCGACAACCGCGGTGGCAACGGTGCCGACCAGGGGCGTGGCTATAACGCCGGCCGTTGGTACGACTTCTACCGGGCCAACCTGCAGCGCACGTATGGCAAGCCCTGCTCCCACGACGACCCGGCGGCGGACGGGGCGTCCGCTAACCAAGCCCAGCCTGCGGCTTCGGAGGCGGTCGTTCCGTGCGCGCCGCCGGCGTTTGACGAGAAGCGCTGGGTTGAGCACACCCTGGATCGTCTGCAGGCCTGGGGGTTCAACACCATCGGCAACTGGAGCGCGCCGGCCCTGGGGCTGGCTGACCGTGTCCCCTACACCCTGCCGCTGTCCATCGTCGGCGACTACGCCAGCATCAGCACCGGCAGCGACTGGTGGGGCGGCATGCCCGATCCTTTCGACCCGCGCTTTGCCATGGCCACCGAGCGCGCGGTGGCCATTGCCGCCCGCGATCATCGCGACGATCCCTGGCTGATCGGCTACTTTGCCGACAACGAACTGGCCTGGGCCGGTCCGGGGGACGATCCGAAAGCCCGCTATGCCCTGGCCTACGGCACGTTGCGCCTGACCACCGACGTTCCGGCCAAGCGCGCCTTCCTCAAGCAACTGCGGGACAAGTACCGCAATCAGGCGGGCCTGTCGAAAGCCTGGGGCATCGATCTGCCAGCCTGGGAACTGATGGAAGACCCAGGCTTCGTGCCGCCGTTGCCGAGCCCCGAACACCCGGAAATCGAGGCTGACTTCAAGTATTTCCAGAAGGTGTTTGCCGAGACGTATTTCAAGACCATCGCCGACTCGCTGAAGTGGCATGCCCCCAATCACCTGCTGCTGGGCGGTCGTTTTGCCGTCAGCAACCCCGAAGCGGTGGCGGCCTGCGCCCAGTATTGCGATGTGCTGAGTTTCAACCTCTACACCCTCAAGCCCCAGGACGGTCAGGACTTCGCCTATCTGCGCAGCCTGGACAAGCCGGTACTGGTGACCGAATTCAACTTCGGCTCGCGGGATCGCGGTCCGTTCTGGGGCGGTGTCACCGAACTGGCCCGGGAAGAGGACCGTGGCCCGGCCTACGCCAGCTTCCTCAAGCAGGCGCTGAGCGAGTCGTCGATTGTCGGTGTGCATTGGTTCCAGTACCTCGACCAGCCCGTGACCGGGCGCTTGCTGGACGGTGAGAACGGGCATTTCGGCCTGGTGGGCATTACCGATGTGCCGTTCCAGGGCTTTGTCGACACTGTGCGCAAGAGCAACCTGCAGGCGCTTGAGCAACTGGCCAGGGACGCACAGAAGGCCCAGGTTCAGGCGCAACAGGCCGGCGCCGCCGCCCATGACGCTGCTGATGGCGGCAAGGGGCACGACGCCAAGGACACCGGCGGGCATGCCGGAGGGCACTCCGCTAACGGTCACTGATCGGCCGGGGGCCCTGGCGTCATGAGCGCAGCCCCGTCGGCTGTTCCCAAATCCGTTACGGGCTGGAACAATGCGCGCCTCGTTGTCGAGCAAATGTGCTGGGGGAGTCAGGGTGCAGATTCAGGGTCATTACGAACTTAAATTCGAGGCGGTACGCGAGGCCTTCGCGGCATTGTTCGAAGATCCCCAGGAGCGCGGCGCGGCGCTGTGCATCCAGATCGGTGGGGAAACCGTCATCGACCTCTGGGCCGGCACCGCCGACAAGGATGGCGCCGAGGCCTGGCACAGCGACACCATCGCCAACCTGTTTTCCTGCACCAAGACCTTCACCGCAGTCACCGCGCTGCAGTTGGTGGCCGAAGGCAAACTCAAGCTGGATGCGCCAGTGGCCGATTACTGGCCGGCGTTCGCCGCCTCGGGCAAGGCCGCGATTACCCTGCGTCAGTTGCTCTGCCACCAGGCCGGGCTGCCGGCCCTGCGTGAGTTGCTGCCCCCCGAAGCCCTGTACGACTGGCAAACCATGGTGGATGCCCTGGCGGCGGAGCAGCCCTGGTGGACGCCGGGTGACGGGCACGGTTACGCCGCCATCACCTATGGCTGGTTGGTGGGGGAACTGATCCGGCGGGCCGACGGCCGTGGCCCGGGGGAGTCGATTGTGGCCCGGGTGGCCAAGCCTTTGGGGCTGGATTTCCATGTGGGGCTGGCTGACAAGGAGTTTCATCGGGTCGCGCATATCGCCCGTGGCAAGGGCAATGTCGGCGATGCCGCGGCCCAGCGTCTGTTGCAAGTGACCATGCGCGAGCCCACAGCGATGACCACCCGGGCCTTTACCAATCCGCCGTCTATCATGACCAGCACCAATAAACCCGAGTGGCGGCGCATGCAGCAGCCGGCTGCCAATGGCCATGGCAATGCCCGCAGTCTTGCCGGTTTCTACAGCGGCTTGCTGGACGGCAGTTTGCTGGAGGCCGACATGCTCGAGGAGCTGACCCGTGAGCACAGCCTGGGCATGGACAAGACCTTGCTGACCCAGACCCGGTTCGGCCTGGGATGCATGCTCGACCAGCCCCAGGTCGCCAATGCCACTTTCGGCCTGGGCGCCCGGGCATTCGGGCATCCGGGGGCTGGCGGCTCCATCGGATTTGCTGACCCGGAGCATGACGTGGCCTTCGGTTTTGTGACAAACACCCTGGGGCCTTATGTCTTGATGGATCCACGGGCGCAGAAGCTGGTGCGGGTTTTGTCGGATTGTCTGTAAAAAGGTTGCTGTTAAGAACTTTTTTGCTTAAACATGCTGGAAAAGCTGCAGGCATCAACCCTGTGGCTTTTATAATTTCCAAGCGTCTGTTTGTAGCGGTTATTTAGACCGAATTTTTTATCTCATTTTGTGGATATCCCATGTCGTCAAACAAGTCTCTAGCCTTGGCCATCTGCCTGACCGTCACCGGTTGTGCACAAACCCCACAAAATGAAGCGGATGGCGGCCATTGGTGGTCGTTCGGGTCCGACAAGAGCAGCAGCAATCAAGCCCCGCAAGCGGCCGAGAAACCGGCCGCAGCCGAAGCGGCGCCTGCCGCTCCTGCGGGCAAACCGGCGGTAGCGGCCAAAGCCGCTGCGCCGGCGCCTGCCGCCAAAGCCACCGCTTCTGCCAAACCTGCAGCGCCAGCCGGCAAAGCTGCGGCGGCCGCCAAGCCCGCCGTTGCGGCTGCCGAACCGGCGCCCGCGCCCGCTCCTGTGGCCGCAGCCCCAGCCGCGCCCGCCGCGAAGGCCGAGAGCAGCAGCTGGTGGTGGCCGTTCTCCTCCAAGGACTCCGCCGACAAGCCGGTCGCCGAAGCCAAGAAAGCCGAGCCGGCTCCCGCTCCGGCAGTGGCCAAGGCCGCGGATTCCGAGACTCACTGGTGGTGGCCGTTTGCCAAGAGCGAGCCCAAGCCTCTGAGCAAAGTGAATGTGGCGGACGTGCCGATGCCCGATCCGAAAATCACCCAGGCCTGGCTGGACGACTACGAGCCACGCCTGCGTGAAGCGGTGAAGGACAGCAAGCTGCAAGTGGAACGTCGTGAAAACGTGCTGGTGGTCACGGCACTAGTCGACGCCTCCTTCAACCCGGATCGTCCGGCCATGCTGCTGCCTGTGACCCTGGGCCCGTTCACCCGCGTAGCCAAGGCGGTTGAAGGCGATCCCAAGACGGCCGTGCTGATCCTCGGCCATGCCGATGCCACCGGTCCGACCCTGGCCAACCAGAAACTGAGCCGCGATCGGGCACAGTCCGTTGCCGCCATCTTCAGCCTCAGCGGCTTGAAGCAGGACCGCCTGATGCTGCGTGGCATGGGCGCCGTGATGCCGCGCGCCGCCAACGACAGCCCCCAGGGCCGTTCGCTGAACCGTCGCGTGGAAATCATGCTGACCCAGCGCAGCACACTGTTGGGCCTGCTGAGCAAGTACAACCAGCCGACGCCATCCGAGACTGAAATGGTCGCCGTGCAGGACGCCAAGCCGCCTGTGCCTGCGGCAACCGGCAAAAAGGCCGCAGCGCCAGCGAAGAAGTCCACCGTCGCCAAAAAGCCCGCCGCCAAGAAGGCTCCGGCGAAAAAGGCGGCAGCTCCGGCCAAGAAGGTCGCGCAAGCTAACAACTGATTCTCAAGGAAAAGGAAGCAGGCATGACTCAGTCCCTGGCTGATATGCGCCGCGATTACACCCGCGATGGTTTGTCCGAGGCCCAGGCCCCGGACGAACCCTTTGCGCTGTTCCACCAGTGGTTTGCCGAAGCGGTGAAAACCGAGCAGCCCCCGGTAGAGGCCAATGCCATGACCCTGGCTACCGTTGATACCGAGGGTCGCCCCCATTGCCGCATCCTGTTGCTCAAGGGGTTGGATGAACAAGGTTTTACCTTCTTCACCAACTACGAGAGCGCCAAGGGGCAGCAACTGGCTGCGCGGCCCTTTGCCGCCATGACCTTCTTCTGGCCAACCCTGGAGCGTCAGGTGCGGATTGAGGGGCGGGTGGCCAAGGTCACGCCCGAGGAGTCCGATGCCTATTACCAGGTTCGTCCTCTGGGTAGCCGCCTGGGGGCCTGGGCGTCACCGCAAAGCCGGGTGATCGCCGATCGCGACGAGTTGCAGGAGCTGCTCAAGGCCACCGAGGCGCGCTTCAGCGACAGCCAGCCCGATTGCCCGGAACACTGGGGTGGTTATCGTTTGCTGCCCGAACGCATCGAATTCTGGCAGGGGCGTCCCAGTCGCCTGCATGATCGTTTGAACTATCGCCTGCAGGGCGAGCAGTGGGTCCGCGAACGTCTGGCTCCCTGAGGACTGTGGGTTACTCGCCGGGATAACCGGCCGCAGCGGCTTCGAGCCATTGCGGCAGGTCCCGGCGTTTTACTTTCTGGCGTTGGGCCTCAGCCAGTTGTTGCAGCATGAATTGCTTCTTCTGTTCATCGCTTCCGGCCATGGACAGTGCCAGGTCACGGTCTGTCCAGCGCTTGATGCGTACATACAGCCACCAGTGGAAGTACAGACCGGCGACGGTGGTTACGATGATGATGAAGTAATCCATGGAAAATCCTTTGTTCGGTGGCGTTCTGCGGGAAACTGGCGTCACCGTATTGAGAAGGTTTAGCGTTCATACAGTCTGTACTTCGGCTGAATGAAACCAATTTTATCCGGGCTGCGCCGTGACAGGCGTCAAGCTGCGGAGTCTAATGACCATCTGTCCTTTGGAGTTGATCCTATGCGTAAGTCTGTTTTGCTGGTTGCGTCTTTCACCGCGATGGCAACGTTGCTCGGCGGTTGTGCCTCTAACCTGACCGGTGATTCCTACTCCCGTGACGAAGCACGTCGTGTGCAAACCGTGCGTATGGGCACCATCGAATCCCTGCGTCCGGTGAAAATCGAAGGCACCAAGACCCCGATCGGCGGCGCTGCTGGCGCTGTGATCGGCGGTGTGGGTGGCAGCGCTATCGGCGGCGGTCGTGGCAGCATCGTCACCGCGGTGATCGGTGCGGTAGCCGGCGGTCTGCTGGGCTCGGCCACTGAAGAAGGCCTGACCCGTACCCAGGGCGTTGAAATCACCGTGCGTGAAGACGACGGCAGCATGCGTGCCTATGTGCAGCAGGTGCAGGAAAACGAAGTGTTCCGGGTTGGCGATCGCGTGCGCATCATGACCGTCAACGGTACCAGCCGCGTTACCCGCTGATACCTGTGCTGCAAAACAAAACCCCGGCCAGGCAACTGGTCGGGGTTTTGTGTTTTCAGGCGGCTGGATCCTGTTTGATCAGGAGCTCAGCGCCGTGTTCTTGCGACTGGCAGCCGCGGTGACGGCGTAACCGATCAGTGCCGCCAGCAGCGAGCCGGTGAGAATTCCCATGCGATCCATGCCCGCGTAGTCGCTGCTGCCGGGCTCAAAGGCCAGGGAGCCGACGAACAGGCTCATGGTGAAGCCGATACCGCAGAGAATCGCCACCCCGAGGATCTGCCCCCAGTTGGCGCCGGCCGGCAAGGCCGTAAGTCCGGCTTTGACCGCGAGCCAGCTGAGGCCGAACACGCCGATGGTCTTGCCCAGCAACAGGCCGATGGCGATGCCCATGGGGACATGGTGGGTGAAGCTCTCCAGGGTTACGCCGCTCAGCGACAGACCAGCGTTGGCGAAGGCGAACAGTGGCAGGATGCCGAACGCCACCCAGGGGTGCAGCGCATGTTCCAGGGCCTGTGAGGGCGAGGGCTCGGCATTGCGGGTGCGCAGGGGAATGCAGAAGGCCAGGGTCACGCCGGCCAGGGTGGCATGGACGCCACTCTTGAGTACGCAAACCCAGAGAATCAGACCGATGATCATGTATGGCCCGAGTTTCACCACCCCCATGCGGTTCATTGCCACCAGAGCGGCGATGCAGGCGGCCGCCAGCAGCAGCGACAGGGTCGACAGCGCGCCGGAGTAGAAGATCGCGATGATCACGATGGCCCCCAGGTCATCGATGATCGCCAGGGTCATGAGGAACAGCTTCAGCGAGGTTGGCACCCGCTTGCCCAGCAGGGCCAGGACCCCCAGGGCGAAGGCGATGTCGGTGGCGGTGGGAATCGCCCAGCCATTGAGCGCTGCCGGATTGTCGCGGTTGAGAAACCAGTAGATCAGCGCCGGGACCAGCATCCCGCCAATGGCCGCCATGCCCGGCAGGACGATCTGCGAAGGCTTGGACAGTTGGCCTTCCAGGACCTCGCGCTTGACCTCAAGGCCGATCAGCAGGAAGAACAGCGCCATCAGGCCATCGTTGATCCACAGCAACAGCGGTTTGGCGATCTTCAAGGCGCCGATCTGGACCACCACCGGGGTTTCCAGCAAGCCGTTGTACAGCCAGGACAGCGGTGAGTTGTTGATGATGAGAGCCAGGATGGCAGCGGCGATCAATAACAGACCGCTGGCAGCTTCCATGGCAAAGAAGCGAGTGAAAGTGCTACGCAGAGGCAAGGTCGCTCTCCATCTAAATCTAAAAATAGGTGGCACACCCTAACCCGTGCAGTTAGTTGTTAAAACAAAAATTATATTCTTTTTTGTTATATGCAGAGGCTAAAGGGCCTGCTTAAAAATGCTCGTTTGCAGTTGTGTTTCCAATTGCTTCCCAGCTGTACCTGTAAGCCCTGAAAGTTATTTCATAACATGTCTGATTCGGGGCGTTGCGGGCCGTTTTTCCTGGGAAAAGCGCCTGTCAGCCCCGACTTCCCGGATTATCCAGGCCGGGTGCATTTCATCTTCTTGCGCCGGTACGGCGTTCGATCTGACGAGAATAGAACATGAGCGACAATCGCCAGTGGGCCCGTGAGGCCATCCGCATCATCGAAGCCGACTTCCAGCGCAGCGCCGACACCCACCTGATCCCATTGCCGCTGCCGGGGCAGCCGGGCATCGAGCTGTATTTCAAGGATGAATCCAGCCATCCCACCGGCAGTCTCAAGCATCGCCTGGCTCGCTCGCTGTTTCTCTATGCCCTGTGCAACGGCTGGCTCAAACCCGGTGCACCGGTGATCGAAGCGTCCAGCGGCTCGACGGCGATTTCCGAAGCCTATTTCGCCCGTCTCCTGGGCCTGCCGTTCATTGCCGTGATGCCCGCCAGCACGTCCCAGGAAAAGATCGCCCAGATCGCTTTCTACGGCGGCAAGAGCCATTTGGTACAGGACCCGACGCAGATCTATGCCGAGTCCGAACGCCTGGCCCGGGAAAGTGGCGGCCACTTCATGGATCAGTTCACCTACGCCGAGCGCGCCACCGACTGGCGAGCCAACAACAACATTGCCGAGTCGATCTTCCAGCAGCTGCGTTTCGAGCGGTATCCGGAGCCCAGCTGGCTGATCTCCAGCCCGGGCACCGGTGGCACCACCGCGACCCTGGGCCGCTACGTGCGTTATCGCCAGCACAGCACCCGGGTGCTGTGTGCCGATGCCGAGCGTTCGGTGTTCTTCGACTACTACCAGAGCGGCGATGCCAGCCTGCGCCTGGATTGCGGTTCGCGGATCGAAGGCATCGGCCGGCCGCGGGTCGAAGCTTCGTTCCTGCCCAAGGTGATCGACGCCATGGTCAAGGTGCCGGATGCCCTGTCCCTGGCCGCCATGCACTACTTGGCCCAGCGCCTGGGTCGGCGGGTCGGCGGCTCCAGCGGCACCAACCTGATCGGTGCCCTGATGGCCGCCCAGCAGATGGCCGCCGCAGGCGAGACGGGTTCGATCGTGGCGATTCTCTGTGACGGTGGCGAGCGTTATGCGACCACCTACTACGATGAGCAGTGGCTGGCGGAGCAGGGGTATGAACTGACGGCGTTGATCGATGCGGTAGCGGCCAGCGTCGAGCGTGGCGAGGCACTTCCGGCCAGCGTATTGCGCGCCGGCATTTGAACTTGTCGTAGGAGCCGGCTTGCCGGCGAAGAGGCCCTTGAGCCTTGCGTGGTTCTGGACGACGCCTTCGCTGGCAGGCCAGCTCCTACGGTAGGCGGTAGGAGCCGGCTTGCCGGCGAAAGGGCCGTTGCGTCAGGCCTGAATACCGAGGATGTCGCGGGCCACCGCTTCGGCAATGCGAATCCCGTCGACCCCGGCGGAGAGAATCCCCCCGGCATAACCGGCGCCTTCACCGGCCGGGTACAGCCCCTTCACATTCAAGCTCTGCATCGAGGCGTCGCGAGTAATGCGCAGCGGCGATGAGGTGCGGGTCTCGATACCGGTCAGCACCGCGTCGTGCAGCGAGTAGCCCTTGATCTGCCGTTCAAAAGCCGGCAGCGCCTCACGAATCGCCTCGATGGCGAAGTCCGGCAAGGCCAGGGCCAGGTCACCCAGGCTCACCCCCGGCTTGTAGGACGGCTCGACGCTGCCCAGGCCGGTAGTCGGCTTGCCGGCAATGAAATCGCCCACCAACTGCGCCGGGGCCTGGTAGTTGCTGCCGCCCAGGACGAAGGCGTGGGACTCCAGGCGCTCCTGCAGCTCGATACCCGCCAGCGGGCCGCCTGGGTAATCCACTTCCGGGGTGATGCCCACGACGATGCCGGAGTTGGCGTTGCGCTCGTTGCGCGAGTACTGGCTCATGCCGTTGGTTACCACCCGGTTCGGCTCGGAGGTGGCGGCGACCACGGTGCCGCCCGGGCACATGCAGAAGCTGTAGACCGAACGGCCGTTCTTGGCGTGGTGCACCAGTTTGTAGTCGGCGGCGCCGAGTTTCGGGTGGCCGGCGTACTTGCCCAGGCGCGCGCTGTCGATCAGCGATTGCGGGTGCTCGATGCGGAAACCCACCGAGAACGGCTTGGCTTCCATGTACACGCCACGGCTGTGGAGCATGCGGAAGGTGTCGCGGGCACTGTGGCCCAGGGCCAGGATTACATGCTTGGAATGCAGCTGTTCGCCGCTGGCCAGTTCTACGCCTTGCAGTTGGTCGTCTTCGATCAGCACATCGGTAACCCGCTGCTCGAAGCGCACTTCACCGCCCAGGGCGATGATCTGCTGGCGCATGTTTTCCACCACGCCGGTCAGGCGGAAGGTGCCGATGTGCGGCTTGCTGACGTAGAGAATCTCGTCCGGCGCGCCGGCCTTGACGAACTCGTGGAGCACCTTGCGACCGTGGTGCTGCGGGTCCTTGATCTGGCTGTAGAGCTTGCCGTCGGAGAAGGTTCCGGCACCGCCCTCGCCGAACTGCACGTTGGACTCGGGGTTGAGCACGCTCTTGCGCCACAGGCCCCAGGTGTCCTTGGTGCGCTGGCGTACTTCTTTGCCGCGCTCGAGGATGATCGGCTTGAAGCCCATCTGCGCCAGCAACAGGCCGGCAAAGATCCCGCAAGGGCCGAAACCCACCACGATCGGCCGCTCATTCAGCTCTGCCGGGGCCTGGCCCACCACCTTGTAGCTGACATCCGGCGCCGGGTTGACGTTACGGTCGTCGGCGAACTTGAGCAGCAACGGCGCTTCGTCGCGCACATTGAGGTCGATGGTGTAGATGAAGCACAGCTCGGAAGACTTCTTGCGCGCATCGTAGCTGCGTTTGAACAAGGTGAAATCGAGCAGGTCATCGCTGGCGATCCCCAGGCGCTGCACGATGGCGGCGCGCAGGTCTTCATCGGGATGGTCGATCGGCAACTTGAGTTCGGTGATTCGTAACATGACAGGGTCCGGGTAGGCGGTGCGCAACAGTGCGCCGGCTTGCTTTGCACAAACCGGCGATTATAAGCCGCAATCTTCCCTGGCCGTGAGGCTAAAACCGCTGCTCGTCGAATCAGTCGTTGCGCGAGCCGCCGAAATAGCCGCAACCGCGCTGCACCTGACCGTCCACCCGCAACTCGGCACTGAGGTGCTGGACGCTGCCGGTCACCGGGTCGACGCAGCGCTGCGGCGCCACCCAGAGCTCCACGCGCTGGTGATTGGCTTCGCTGGTGAGGTTGAAACGGCCGTCGCCCAGCTGTTCTTCCAGATAGGGCAGGGCCAGGGTCGGCTGGCCGGCGCGTTCGATCATCATGCCCTTGGCGCTGACATCGACGTTCCAGGCCGGGTTCTTGCTGCCGGCCCGCAGGATCAGACGCTGGAAGTTCGGGTCGCCGCAGGCACTGGCGGAGCGCTCGACGCGGTACAGCTGGCGCAGGTCCAGCTGGCCGTCGCTGCTGCCACTGGCGGAGAACTTGCCCCGCAGGTCGGCGAACAGCTTGCCCTGTTTCTCCGCCAGGGTGGCGGCCTCCTGCAGCACGCTGGTGCCGCCGCCGTCACTGACCACATAGCGGCGATCTTCAGTGCAGGGCTTGAACAGCAACTTGCCGTCCGCCGCACTGAGTTCACCCTGCATCCGGGTCAGCCCGGCCATGGACGGCGCCTGGGGCTGTGGGTTGAACATCGGCAGCATCTGGCAGCCGGCAAACAGCGGCAACAGGGCGAAACAAAGCAGTGAACGGGCAGTGCGCATCATCGGGCCTCCAAGCGGAAGCCGACACGTTACGCAGCCCGCCCGATCACCACAACCCCGGACTGAACGCAGCAGCGCCATCAACCGTAGGAGCCGGCTTGCCGGCGAAGAGGCCCTGGAGTCTGGTGTGGTTCGGGAGGACGCCTTCGCTGGCAAGCCAGCTCCTACACAAGCCGAATCAGCCGACGCGGTAGGTCTGGCCGGTCTGCAGGCCTTCCACGCTCTTGGCGTAGGCCAGGGCCACGTCGGCCGCCGGCACCGGTTTGAAGCCACGAAAGTACGGGGCGTAGCTGTCCATGGCTTCCACCAGCACGTTGGGGCTGATCGAGTTGACCCGCAGGCCCCGCGGCAGTTCGATGGCGGCGGCGCGAACGAAGCTGTCGAGGGCGCCATTGACCAGCGCCGCCGAGGCCCCGCTGCGGATCGGGTCGTGGCTCAAGATGCCTGTGGTGAAGGTGAAGGAGGCGCCGTCGTTGGCGTACTCGCGGCCGATCAGCAGCAGGTTGACCTGGCCCATCAGCTTATCCTTGAGGCCCAGGCTGAAGTGCTCGGCGGTCATGTCCGCCAGGGGCGCGAAGGTCACGTTGCCGGCGGCGCAGACCAGCGCATCGAAGCGCCCGGTCTTCTCGAACAGGGCGCGAATCGACTGGGCATCACTGATGTCCACCTGAAAGTCGCCGCTGCTACGGCCAATCCGGATCACCTCGTGACGCTGGGACAGTTCCCGGTCAACCGCCGAACCAATGGTGCCGTTGGCACCGATCAAGAGAATCTTCATGGGCTGTTCCTCGAAAAGGGGGGAAGAGATTGCAGTCTAGAGTGGTTTTTTTCATGGATTAACGCGCTAATAGGCAACCTTTGGTTTTCAAATGGAAACAATCCATGAGCGAGATGGATGACCTGGCGGCGTTTGCCGTGCTGGTTGAGGCGGGCAGCTTTACCCTGGCGGCCCAGCGTCTGGGGTGCAGCAAGGGCCAGTTGTCCAAGCGCCTCAGCGCCCTGGAGGCGCGCTACGCCGTGGTGCTGTTGCAACGCACCACCCGGCGCCTGGACCTGACCGCCGCCGGCGCGGCCTTGCTGCCCCAGGCCCAGGCGCTGGTGGCTCAAGTCGAACGCGCGCATCAGGCCCTGGCGCGGCTCAAGGACGACATGGCCGGGCCGGTGCGCCTGACGGTGCCGGTGTCCCTGGGCGAAACCTTTTTCGACGGCCTGCTGCTGGAGTTCTCCCGGCACTACCCCCAGGTGCAGATCGAGCTGGACCTGAACAACAGCTACCGCGACCTGAACCGGGAAGGGTTTGACCTGGCCGTGCGTTCCGAGGTGGCCAGTGACCAGCGCCTGGTGGCCCGGCCGCTGCTGGCGTGGCATGAAATGACCTGCGCCAGCCCGGCCTATCTGGAGCAATACGGTGAGCCGCAGACCCCTGCGGAGCTGGCCGAGCATCGCTGCCTGCTCAACAGCCACTACAGCGGGCGCGAGGAATGGCTCTATCACCAGCGCCATGAGCTGCTGCGGGTGCGGGTTTCCGGGCCTTTTGCCAGCAATCACTACAACCTGCTGAAGAAGGCCGCCCTGGTAGGGGCGGGAGTCGCCCGGCTGCCGTCCTACGTGCTGCACAGCGAGTTGGCCGATGGCCGCTTGCGCTGGCTGTTGCGGGACTACCAGACCCGCAGCATGCCGATGTACCTGGTGCATCCCTATCAGGGCGGCCTGCCCAGGCGTACCCAGGTGCTGGCCAATTACCTGATGGACTGGTTCCGCCGCAGCGGCGAGGCGCTGGATCGTCTGTAGTCGCGGCCAATGGGTTGCGAACTTGAATCGGTTAAAGGGCCCACGGCCCTGTTCGCAGCCTGCGGCAGCGGCTACAGAGGGCGGTGTTGAAAATGCCGGGCCAGCAGGTGGTCGAGGGAAAACACGCCCGGGCCACGGGCCATCAACAGCAGCAGGATCGCCGCCCAGGTGCCGTGGGTCGGGTAGGCGTCGGGGTAGACGAAGAGCTGGATGGTCAGGGTCATCCCCAGCAGCGCCAGGGCGGAAAAGCGCGTGGCCAGTCCCAGCAGGATCAGTACCGGGAAAAAGTGTTCGGCGAAGGCCGCCAGGTGCGCCGCCACTTCCGGGCTCAGCAGGGGCACGTGGTACTCGCTCTGGAACAGGGGAATGGTGGAGTCCGCCAGGCGCGGCCAGCCCAGTTGGAAGGTGCCGCCGAACAGGTCGATGGCCAGCCCCTCGACTTTGGTCTGGCCGGATTTCCAGAACACCGCGGCGATGGAAAAACGCGCAATAAAGGCGATCAGGCTGTAGGGAATGCGCTCGAACCCTTGAATGATTTGAGTCAGCAATCCGCTAATGGGCGTTTTTGTCTGGGTGTTCATGGTCAAGCCTTCTGGTGAGGTTGCAGATCGATAAGGGCACCGTGGGCCAGCAGCAGGCCCAGGCACTGGCCCAGGTCGAAGCTGGCCTGGGCATCCAGGGCATAGGCCGCCGCGACTTCCAGCGGCCAGTGATTGCGCAGAGCGTCGATAAAGGTCATGGCGCCCAGGTCCACGGCAATCACCTCGACGTCCAAAGCGTTGCGCAGCACCAGGGCGTGCTGGCCCTGGTGCAGGTCGAACGCTGGCCAGGCGGCGTCGCTCTGGTGAGCGGCCCACAGGCTGACGACGGCGAACGCCGAGTGCAGGGTGCGCAGTGACGGATGCAGCCGCAGGCACAGCTGGCCGAGGCGATCGGGCTGGTTCATTGCCGCCAGCAACCGGGCCGGTGGCAGAGGTTCGGCGTCGGCGGCGTGATAAGCCTCGACCCGCAGCCGTTCCAGGCGCGCCATATCGGCCAGATAAGGCAGGGCCGCTGCCGGAGCGAAGCCCTGGATGAAGTCCGCCAGGTCCTGGCCGTAGTCGTTGAGCAACGGGCTGTGCGGGGGGAAATCCTGCACGTACAGACGGGCCATGGCGTTGAAGAATGTCTGTCCCACCAGTTGCGCCACCACCGGATAGGCCTCGGCGAGGGCGTTGATCAGCGAGCCTTGCACGTTGTTGCGATAGACCGCGAAGCGGCTGGCCGGATCGGCGCCGTTACTGCTGCAAAGCCCCGCCGGGCAGGTGGATTCGGCGCTCAGTAGCGCCTGGGCAAAACAGGCGTGGTTGCTCATGGCTGCACCTGCGCCTGGTGCAACAGCGCCTGTGCCTGAGCGGCCTCCCCCAGCAGGGTGGTCAGGCTCGGCACCTGATTGTCCCGTTCGATCAGGGTGGCCATGGGGCCGATCCGCTCCAGCACCTGCTGGTACAGGGCCCAGACTTCCCGGTCCACCGGGGCGCCGTGATCGTCGATCAACAGACGGTCGCCGAGGCTGTCCTGGTCTTCGGCGAACCCGGCCAGGTGAATCTCGCCCACCGCGTGCAGCGGCAGTGCCTGCAGATAGGCCTGGGGATCGCGCTGGTGGTTGATGCAGGAAACGTAGAGGTTGTTGACGTCCAGCAGCAGGCCGCAGCCGCTGCGCTGGATCACCTCGCGGATGAAGTCCGTCTCGTCCAGGGTCGAGCGTTGGAACTGCAGGTAGGTAGCGGGGTTTTCCAGCAGCATGGTGCGCCCCAGGTGATTCTGCAGTTGGTCGATGTGGTCGCAGACCCGCTGCAGGGTCGGTACATCGTAGGCCAGGGGCAGCAGGTCGTTGAGAAACACCGGGCCATGGCTTGACCAGGCCAGGTGTTCGGAAAAGGACTGGGGTTGATAGCGCTCGATCAAGACCGCCAGGCGCCGCAGGTGCTCGCTGTCCAGGGGGCCTTCGCCACCGATGGACAGGCCGACGCCGTGCAGCGACAGCGAATAGTCTGCGCGGATCAACCCCAGGTAATGATGGAAGGGCCCGCCCGCCACCATGTAGTTCTCGGCATGCACCTCGAAAAAGCCGATATCGGGCCGCTGTTCGAGGACGTCCTTGAAGTGTTCGCTCTTGAGCCCCAGGCCTGCGCGGGGCGGCAGGCTCGGGGCGCACGCCTGAATGTCGTGGCGGGTGTTGTGGATCAGGGCGCTGTTCATCTTCGACACTCAGGCTAATGCGGGATCAGGACTTGGCTTTGAAGGCTTCGAGCTGGCCGAAGCCGGTGGGCGAGGTGCTGCTGGCGGTTTTTTCGCAAGTGCCCTTGGGCACCAGTTTCCAGGCATTGGCCTGATCGTTGACCTTGGAGGTCCCGGCGCAGGTGGTGCCGGCGCCCGCGGCGCAATCGTTCTTGCCTTTCATGGCCACGCCGAAGCACTTCTCCATGTCGTCGGCGGCATGGGCAGTGGTGGACACCGCAGCGATGCTCAGGGCGGAGCCCAGGGCCAGGACCAGGGCGGTGGCGGACAGGGTGCGAGTGGTGCTCATGGTGTTTCTCCGGATCGGGGTGGGTTTAAGAAAGCGTGTGTGCTTGCTTATCCCTGTAGAGAAGGCACCTGGGGATTTGTTACAGCCCGGGGCGGAGTTTTTTATTGCGCCATGAAAAAACGGCCCCGAAGGGCCGTTTTCATTGACGCGAGTGCTTAGCCGCCCAGATAGGCTTCGCGCACC
The DNA here is from genome assembly GCF_029237275.1 of Pseudomonas sp. 3MA1. Classification (NCBI taxonomy): domain Bacteria; kingdom Pseudomonadati; phylum Pseudomonadota; class Gammaproteobacteria; order Pseudomonadales; family Pseudomonadaceae; genus Pseudomonas; species Pseudomonas sp. 3MA1. The sequence continues at coordinate 270,302 of NZ_JAACFX010000001.1, forward strand.
TTCGGATCGGTCAGCAGTGCCTCGCCGGTGCCTTGCATCACCACCCGGCCGTTTTCCAGCACGTAGGCGCGGTCGGCGATCTTCAGCGCCTGGTTGGCGTTCTGCTCCACCAGGAACACCGTCACGCCGTCGCGGCGCAGCTGTTCGATGATGTCGAAGATCTGCTGGATGATGATCGGCGCCAGGCCCAGGGACGGCTCGTCGAGCAGCAACAGCTTGGGCTTACTCATCAGCGCCCGACCGATGGCGAGCATCTGCTGTTCGCCGCCGGACATGGTGCCGCCGCGCTGGGTGAAGCGTTCCTTGAGCCGTGGGAACAACCCCAGGACCTTGTCCATCTGCTCCTGGTAATCGCCCTTGTCGGTGAAGAAACCGCCCATGGCGAGGTTTTCTTCCACGGTCAGGCGGGCGAATACCCGGCGGCCTTCGGGGACCACGGCAATGCTCTTGCGCATGATCTGCGCCGAGCTTTGCCCCACCAGCTCTTCACCCAGGTAGCGGATGCTGCCGCTGTGGGCCTGGGGCGAGCCGCAGAGGGTCATCAGCAGGGTGGATTTGCCGGCACCGTTGGCGCCGATCAGGGTGACGATTTCGCCCTGGCGGATCTCGACGTTGACGCTGTGCAACGCCTGGATCTTGCCGTAGAAGGTGGAAACGTTTTCGAACTGCAGCATTTACGCTTCCCCCAGGTAGGCTTTGATCACTTCGGGATTGTCGCGGATCTGTTCCGGCGTGCCGTCGGCCAGGGGCGTGCCCTGGTTGATCACCACGATATGGTCGGAAATGCTCATGACCAGCTTCATGTCGTGCTCGATCAGCAGCACGGTGACGTTGTGCTCCTCGCGCAGCACGCTGATCAGCGCTTTGAGGTCCTCGGTTTCCTTGGGGTTGAGGCCGGCGGCCGGCTCGTCGAGCATGAGGATCCGCGGACGGGTCATCATGCAGCGGGCGATTTCCAGGCGCCGTTGCTGACCGTAGGCCAGGGTCCCGGCGGGGCGGTTGGCGAACTCCCGAAGGTTGACCTTGTCCAGCCAGTAGCCGGCGTATTCCATGGCCTCGCGCTCGCTCTTGCGAAACGCCGGGGTCTTGAACAGACCGGCCAGGAAGTTGGTGTTCAGGTGCCGATGCTGGGCGATCAACAGGTTCTCGACCGCGGTCATGTCCTTGAACAGGCGCACGTTCTGGAAGGTCCGCACCACGCCCTTGCGAGCGATCTGATGGCCCGGCAGGCCTTCGATCGGCTCGCCGTCCAGGAGGATGCTGCCGGCGCTGGGCTGGTAGAAACCGGTGAGGCAGTTGAACACCGTGGTCTTGCCGGCGCCGTTCGGGCCGATCAGCGCCACCACTTGTTTTTCCTTGACGGTCAGGGCCACGCCATTGACCGCCAGCAGGCCGCCGAAACGCATCGACAGGCCGGTTACTTTGAGGATCTCGCGGCTCATTTGCGCAGCTCCATGTGAGGACGTTGCATGGGCAGCAGACCTTGAGGACGCCAGATCATCATCAGCACCATCATGGCGCCGAACATCAACATCCGGTATTCGCTGAATTCACGCATCAGTTCAGGCAAGAGGATCATCACGATCGCCGCCAGGATCACCCCCAGTTGCGAGCCCATGCCACCGAGCACGACGATGGCGAGAATGATCGCCGACTCGATGAAGGTGAAGGACTCCGGGGTCACCAGGCCTTGGCGCGCGGCGAAGAAGCTGCCGGCAAAACCGGCGAACGCGGCGCCCAGGGTGAAGGCCGAGAGCTTGATCACGGTGGGGTTCAGGCCCAGGGCGCGGCAGGCGATCTCGTCTTCACGCAAGGCTTCCCAGGCACGGCCAATCGGCATGCGCAGCAGGCGGTTGATGACGAACAGCGCGCCCAGCGCCAGCAGCAGGGCCACCAGGTAGAGGAAGATCACCTTGTTGATCGAGTTGTATTCCAGACCGAAGAACTCGTGGAAGGTCTGCAGGCCTTCCGCCGCCTTGCGTTCGAAGGTCAGGCCGAAGAAGGTCGGCTTCTCGATGTTGCTGATGCCGTTCGGGCCGCCGGTGAGATCGGTCATGTTGCGCAGCAACAGACGGATGATCTCGCCAAAGCCCAGGGTCACGATGGCCAGGTAGTCGCCGCGCAGGCGCAGCACCGGGAACCCCAGCAGGAAGCCGAAGGTGGCCGCCATCATCCCGGCGATCGGCAGGCAGATCCAGAAGCTCAGGCCGAAGTAGTGCGACAGCAGCGCGTAGCTGTAGGCGCCGACGGCGTAGAAGCCCACGTAGCCCAGGTCCAGCAGGCCGGCCAGACCCACCACGATGTTCAGGCCCAGGCCCAGCATCACGTAGATCAGGATCAGCGTGGCAATGTCCACCGCGCCGCGGGAGCCGAAGAACGGCCAGATCAGGGCGCCGAGGATCAACGCCAGGATGATCCAGCGCTGAGTGCTGGGCAGGGTCAGGAAGTTGCTGGCCTTGGCCGGGATCAGCGGCAGGCTGGGAGAAGACCTCCAGGCGGCGCTGATCTGGCTGTGGAACAGCACCCGCAGGAACATCAGCACCGAGCACACCGCGATGGTGGCGAGAATCGCCGGGCTGGTGTCGTGGACTTCCAGGTTGATGCCGACGATGGTCAGTTTCAGGCCCAGCACCGGGTAGGCGACGGCCCAGACCAACAGGGCGCTGAACAGCGCCGATTTAAGATTCCTAGTCATACTTTCTCAACCTCCGGACGGCCCAGAATGCCGGTCGGACGGAACAACAGCACCAGAACCAACAGGCCGAACGCCACGACGTCCTTGTACTGGTCGCCGAACACGTCGGCACCAAAGGCTTCGGCCACCCCCAGCACCAGCCCGCCGAGCATCGCGCCCGGAATGCTGCCGATGCCGCCCAAGACCGCTGCGGTGAAGGCCTTGAGGCCCACCAGGAAACCGGCGTTGGGGTTGATCACACCGTATTGCATGCTCAGCAGCACGGCGGCGATGGCGGCCAGTGCGGCGCCGATCACGAAGGTCAGGGCGATGATGTTGTTGGTATTGATCCCCAGGAGGTTGGCCATCTTGATGTCCTCGGCGCAGGCGCGGCAGGCGCGTCCCAGGCGAGAACGGGAGATGAACAGCGTCAGGCCGAGCATGGCGATGAGGGTCACCACGAATACCACGATCTGCATGTAGGAAATCAGCACTTCATGTGCGCCGCCTGGCCCGATGGAGAAGTTGCCCGGGATCAGGTTGGGAATGGATTTGTCCTTGGAGTCCTGCGCCAACAGAACGGTGTTCTGCAGGAAGATCGACATGCCGATGGCCGAAATCAGCGGAATCAAACGGTTGCTGCCACGCAAGGGGCGGTAGGCGATCCGTTCGATGCTGTAGCCGTAGGCACTGGTAACGACGATGCTCGCGATGAAGGCCGCGGTCATCAACAGCGGGACACTGTCGAGTCCCATCATGGCCAGCCCGGCGATGGCGATGAACGCCACGTAGGAGCCGATCATGTACACCTCGCCGTGGGCGAAGTTGATCATTCCAATGATGCCGTAGACCATCGTATAGCCGATGGCGATCAGGGCATACGTGCTGCCAACGGTCAGACCGTTAACCAGCTGTTGGAAAAAGTGATAGATGTCAGGCATTACAACGCTCCTAAAAACCTGATACGCATTTCACTGGTGGAGTCATTTTCCCGCCCAGGCCCCGTGGATCTGCACCCACTTCGGGCTGGGTTTTGCCAGCGAACCGCTGATGACGGTTTTGAGATTTTCAGGTGGGCGGGATTCCGGATCACGGAACACAGGCCCATACATTCGTAAAACAAAGCCCACGGCGAGCCGTGGGCTTTATTGGCAGTCAGTCAGGGCGCGCCTTACTGAGGAGAAACTTCGGTTTTAGGCTTGCCGAAGTGCCACTCGTAGACCACGAATTTGAAGTCTTTCAAGTCGCCCTTGGCGTCGAAGCTCAGGTCGCCAGTGGGGGTCTTGAAGGTGCCGGCGTGGATGGCTTCAGCCACCTTGGCCGAGTCTTCGCTCTTGGCGTTGGTGATGGCGCCAGCGATGACTTCAACGGCGGAGTAGGAAGGGAATACGAAAGGACCGCTCGGGTCTTCTTTCTTGGCCTTGAACGCGTCAGCCAGGGCGACGTTGGCCGGGTCCTGGTCGAAGGATTTCGGCAGGGTCACCAGCAGGCCTTCGGATGCGTCCTTGGCGATCTGCGAAATGGAGTCGTTACCCACGCCTTCCGGACCCATGAACTTGGCCTTCAGGCCCTTTTCCTGGGATTGACGCAGGATCAGGCCCAGCTCCGGGTGGTAGCCGCCGTAGTAGACGAAGTCGACGTTGGCTTGCTTGAGCTTGGCGATCAGCGAAGAGAAGTCCTTGTCGCCGGCGTTGATGCCTTCGAACACGGCAACCTTGGTGCCTTTCTTCTCCAGGGTCTGCTTCACGGCGGTGGCGATGCCTTCACCGTACTGCTGTTTGTCGTGGAGTACGGCGACGATCTTCGGCTTCACGTGGTCGGCGATGTAGTTGCCCGCGGCCGGGCCCTGGGCGCTGTCCAGGCCGATGGTGCGGAACACCATCTTGTAACCACGGGCGGTGATGTCCGGGCTGGTGGCGGCGGGGGTGATCATCACCACGCCTTCGTCTTCGTAGATGTCGGAAGCGGGTTGAGTGGAGCTGGAGCAGAGGTGGCCGACCACGAACTTGACGCCATCGTTGACCACTTTGTTGGCCACCGCCACGGCTTGTTTTGGATCACAGGCGTCGTCGTATTCAACGGCTTCGAGCTTCTTGCCGTTGACGCCGCCCTTGGCGTTGATCTGTTCGATGGCCATTTTGGCGCCACTGAACTGCATGTCGCCGTACTGGGCTACCGGGCCGGTCTTGGGGCCGGCGATACCGATCTTGATGGTGTCAGCTGCGAACGAATGGCTGGCAACACCGGCCAGGACCATAGCGGCAAACAGTTTGGAAATCTGCTTAGTAGCCTTATTCATAGTGCTCCACTCTTACTGTTGTAATTTTTATAGTTCCGGCGGCCTTGGGTCGCAGAACCGAATCAGATATATCGCGAATATCCGTCGGAAATGCCCCTGGCAACTGTACCGGTACAGTGTAGAGCGCCGGTTGTTCGCTTGAAAAGCTGGCGGCTGGGGGCAAAAACGCGGAGTGTCGCTTAATTGAAAGAAAAAGACAGATTTGCGGCGTGGCTTGCGCCCGGTTCGGCGTCAGTCCCTGGCGCTTCTGAGCTTCTCGATCGGTGACGCGTTTGCTTCTGGGTTTTTCTGCCAGAGCACCGACGTTATGATTGCGCCGATTTCATTTCTGGACAGTCCCATGACTCAAGAACCTAGCACCCTCTATGCCAAGCTGCTTGGTGAGACCGCATCTATCAGCTGGAAGGAACTGGAGCCGTTCTTTGCCAAGGGTGCCCTATTGTGGGTCGACGCCGACCTGGATCTGATCGAGGCGGCCCAGGCGGTGGCGCAGAACGAGGCGCAAAAAGTCGCGGCCTGGCTGGCCGAGGGGAAGGTTGAAAAGCTGTCTGCGACGCGGGCGTCCGATCTGTTGGAACGTGATCCGCAGCTGTGGGCGGTGGTGGTTTCGCCCTGGATTCTGACCCAGGAAAGAGCAGCGCGCTAACGGCGTGCGCCGATTTGGTGCGGCACTTTGTCGGACAAAAGTGTGTAGCCGAGTAACCGTGAATTCAGTGATGGCACCTTGCCGTGGAGAAAGGCCCCACAAGGTTTCCAGCCAGGGTGACGTTCACGGAAGGGGCACAGTTTCAAGCCCATCCGACGAGCTGTTTAATTGTTTCGCGGTGTGAGCCAATAACCCATTCGCCGGCAAGCTGGCCCTACGCCCTGTAGGAGCCGGCTTGCCGCGCAGGCCTTCTTAATAGGCGGTCTTGCCGGTGTGGCTGTTGAGGGAGATGACCCGGGTCTTGCCGATGCGGTGGCGGTAGATCTCGCGCAGGTACTTGATGGCCTTCTTCACGCAATCCCGGGACAGGCGGATGTCGTTGATCGAGACGAACTTGTCCTTGTCGTTGATCAGCTCGCGGTATTTCTTCTCGTACATCGGCTTGATCGCGTACCAGTTGGTGTCGAGGATCTTCGCCGGGTTCTCGAATTCGTTGAGCAGATCGTCGATGCGGTCTTCGTCGAAGTGCTCGCTGACGATGAAATCCAGAACCGAATTGTCCAGGGTGTCGTCGAAGCGGTACGGATTACGCGCAAAGCAACGCTTGATAAAGGCCACGATCAGGGTCAGGAAGTCGTCCGACAGGCACGGGCTCTTGGCGATCAGGGTGGTCAGCGAGAGGTTGGCCGAGGCACCGATCACCAGCGCGTAGCGCTTGAGGGTGGTGTTGGGGAACAGGCTGTTGAGGTGGGTCTTGAGCCGGTTCAGGTCCATGTACGACAGCTTGTAGTCCTTGGGCAGGGAGACGATCGACACCACCGACGAGCAGTTCTTGAAGAAGTGCAGGTCGTGCAGCGCCGCCGCGTCATAACCCGAGGCCTTGTACTGCTCCAGGGCCGCGCGATAGCGCTTGGACTCGATCGGCAGCAGGCTGATGCCCTCGATGGCCTGGGTCACCTTGTTGAAGTGCGGCAGGTCGATGGAGCGGAAGAACAGGTCGTCGATGTTCAGGCGCTGCGGCTCTTTCTCGAACACCTTGAACTTGTCGCCGGTGGGCACCGGCTGCTCCGGTACCACGGATTCGGCGTAGGCGATCGCCACCGGGCCGGCCAGGCTCATGAACAGGTCGTTGGCGTCCAGGCGGATGGTCTCGCCGATGTCGATGCCGGCACGCCGGAAGTAGTTCTGGTCGTAGTCGGTGGTCACCGCCTGGGCGGTGAGGATGTTGAAGATCTGCTGGGAGATGTACTGGTTGGCGTGCTTCTCCATGGCGTTGACGTCGATGTTCTGGATGTTGCCGTCATCGCTTTCTTCGGCGTAACGCATGATGTCGTTGGAGATCAGCATCATCGCGTTCCACGGACGGATCCGCCCCATGACGCTGGCTTCGCTGCTGTCTTCATTGTCGAAGTTGTAGGAGAAGTCCCACTCTTCCGAAAGGTATTTGCACAGCAGGCGGCCGGCGTTGATGTGTAGCGCCTCGGACATTTCGCTGCGATGGTCCGAGATGTTCGGCAGTACGCAGATGCCGCTGGTGAAGATCGGCTCGAAGACGAAGGAGTGCCCGCTCTTGCTGTCGTGCTCGTCCATCGGCTTGGTGTCGAAGGTCTTGTTCATGTACGAGTACTGCTGGGCCAGGCCAAACTCCGAGGCCATGCCCGAACCGGTACCGCCGCCGGCGCTGAAGATCGAGAAGTACAGGCGCGACTGGTTGGCCTTGATCCCGCAGGAATCGATCAGGTACGAGTGGATCATTTTCCAGTCAGGGCTGGAGAAACGCTGGGTGTCCTTGTTGAGGATGATCTTGGCCAGGTACTGGCCGAGGATCGGTGCGTTACCGGCGCCACCGGCGTGGACTTCCGAGAGGTCCATGATCTTCATCTTGCTGTAGTCGCGGATGAAGCCGCTCTTCTCGCCCTTGCGCGAGAAGCGGATGCGCCCGGCGATGTCCTTGTCCAGGTCGCCGAGCATCACCAGCGGTTCCACCAGGAACACCGGCTTGCTGGCCTTGCTCTGGCCCAGGCGCAGGTTCTGGCGGATCCACTGCGCGGGGCTGTAGCCGCCTTCGTAGGCCTTGTCTTCGTTATTGAATTCGTTGAGGTAGAACTTGCGGGCGTTGTACACCAGCTCCGCCACGTCCAGGGCGATGTTGGAGCCGCAGCGGCCCAGGCCGATCAGGCACACCGAGGGGAATTCCTGGTCGCGGCGGTTTTCCTGCTCATCTTCCAGGTGCGGTGGGCGCGGGAACACCGAATCGCGCAGGCCGTCGAGGTTGTCGAGGATGCGATCGGTATTGGTTTCGGTGAAATACAGGTACTGCTGGGTCGACAGGGGGCGTGAACTGGACAATGGCTTCGTATCTGAGGGGCTTGATGTGGGGGAGGTCAGCGTCATCTCGGAGACTGCGTTGGCAGGATTGTTTTTAGAAGTCATTGTGCGCCATATGCCTGGTCTGGTTGGCTCGGGGACGAGGTGTCAGCGAGCCATCACGGAATGGGACCTCGTCGCTGCGTGGAGCGCGAATTTTGCCCAAGGCGTCAGGGTATTTACTGAGCGTCGCTCGGGGGAATCCTTTCCTGAATCATGATGAATCGGCCAGTATTCGACGATCTTTAATCAAATGGGGGCAATATGATGTCAGCGTTACCTTCACTCGGGTTTGCCGGGATCGGCCTGATGGGGCTGCCCATGTGCCGCCGCCTGCTGGCGGCGGGCTATCCGCTGACGGTATGGAACCGCAATCCGCAGAAATGCGCGCCCCTGGTGGCCGCCGGGGCGCGACAAGTGGCCACACCCGCGCAACTGTGCGAACACGCCGATCTGGTGCTGTTGTGCCTGGCCAATACCGAGGTGGTGCGCGAGGTGGTGTTTGGCGTCGATGGCGTCGCCCAGGGCGCCCGGGCCGGGCAACTGCTGCTGGACCTGTCCAGCCTGGAGCCCAGCGCCACCCGGGACATGGCCGCGGCCCTGGCTCGCGACACCGGCATGGCCTGGGTCGACGCCCCGGTTTCCGGCGGTACCCCGGGCGCCGAGTCCGGCAGCCTGGCGATCATGGTCGGCGGCGCGCCGGCAGATGTTGAGCGGGTACGCCCGGTGTTGCTGGCATTGGGGCAGCGGGTTACGCACATGGGCGCGGTGGGCGCCGGTCAGGTGACCAAGGCCTGCAACCAGATGATCGTCGCCTGCAACGCCCTGGTGATCGCCGAAGTGGTGGCCCTGGCCGAGCGTTCGGGCGTGGATGCCAGACTCATCGCGGAGGCCCTGGTCGGTGGCTTTGCCGACTCGAAACCCTTGCAGATTCTCGCTCCGCAAATGGCCGAGAGCCGTTTTGAGCCGGTGAAGTGGCATGTGCGGACCTTGCTCAAGGACCTGGATGGCGCGGTGAAGTTGTCCCGGGAACAGGGTTCGGCGACCCCCATCAGCGGATTAGCTGCACAGTTGATGCGCCTGCATGGAGCACAGGGCTACCTGGAGCAGGATCCGGCGACCCTGATCCGCCTGTACCGGGATCCGGCAGCGGTGGATTGAGCCGGTCCAGTTCATCCAGCACCCGGTGCAGATCCGCCAGCGGCACCGGGCGGCTGAGCAGATAGCCCTGCAGGTAGTCGCAGCCGTAGCATTCCAGGAAACGCTGTTGCTCCAGGGTCTCGACCCCCTCGGTGACCACCTGCAGGTGCAGGGTGTGGGCCATCACGATGATCGCCTGCACGATCTCCATGTCTTGGGTTGAATGGGGGATGTCCTGAATGAACGAGCGATCGATCTTCAGGGTGTTGAGCGGCAGGCGCTTGAGGTAGGCCAGGGACGAATAGCCCGTGCCGAAGTCGTCGATCGACAGCGATACACCCAGGTCGCGGATCTGCTGGAGCAGCGCCAGGGTGCTGGCGATGTTGCCCATCAGGGCGTTTTCCGTGACCTCCAGCTCCAGGCGCTGCGGCGCCACCCGGGCATCGCGCAGGGCGCTTTCGATTTCCGTGGCCAGGGCCTCGCGCGTCAGGTTCAGGGCCGAGCAGTTGACCGCGATCTTCAGCTCGCCGCGCCCCTGTTGCGAGAGCTGGCTCAGGTCCTGGCAGGCCTTGCGCAGCACCCAGTTGTCCAGTTCGGCGATCATGCCGTTGGCTTCGGCGATGTTGATGAAGCGATCCGGGGTCAGCAGCCCGTGCTCCGGGTGTTGCCAGCGGATCAGGGCTTCGAGCTTGGTGACCCTGGCGCGCTTGAGGTCGTAGATCGGCTGGTAGTACAGCTGCAGCCCTTGATCATCGCGCAGGGCGTTGCGCAGTTCCTCTTCCAGCTGCAGCTCCAGGGTGGCCCGGGTCTTGAGGCTGGTGTTGAAGAAGTGCAGGGTATTGCGCCCGGAGTCTTTGGATTGATAGAGCGCCAGGTCGGCGTTTTTCAGCAGCTCCTCGCAGGTCTTGCCGTCATCGGGGAAGACGCTGATGCCGATGCTGGTGGTCATGACCATGCGCCGGCCGCCGAGCTCGATCGGCTCCTTCATCTTGTGCATGATGCGCTGGGCCATGTGCCGCGCCTCATCGCGCTCATTCAGACTGATGAGAATGCAGAACTCGTCGCCGCCGAGGCGGGCTACCACGTCTTCATGGCTGCGGGTGGAACTCTTGATATGCCCGGCGATGACCTTGAGCAACTCGTCGCCGGCGTCGTGGCCCAGGCTGTCGTTGATGCGCTTGAAATGGTCGATGTCGAGGAACATCACCGCCAGCATGCCGCCGTATCGGGTCTTCTCCATGAGTCTTTCCGCAAACAGCTGGTTGAAGCCGCGGCGGTTGATCAGGTTGGTCAGGGCGTCGTAGTGGGCCACCTGCTGCAGGGACATCCGCGCCTGGTCCAGTTGCGAGAGCAAGGCGTTGACCCGGCGCAGGTCGCGTTCCTTGTGCTGCAGTTTCTTGTCCGCCAGGGCCGCGCTGATGCCGCTGCCGATGATCAGCAGGATGATCACGCTGAGGGTCAGGCCCAGTTGCAGGTGCTCGTTGGGAGTCGCCGTGACCACCGGGCTGCCGGCGGGCAACACCAGGGTCATGGACCACATGCCGGTGAAGTGCATCAGCACGATGCCGCCGCCCAGCAACAGGCTGCTGGCGTACTTGAGCAGTTGATGGAACATCCCGCTGCCCTCGCGCAGGTGCCGGGACAGCAGCAGCGCCGCCAGGCTGCAGGCGATCGCCAGCAGCAGCGACAGGCCCATGAGCAGCGGCTGGTAATACAGGCTGGCGCTGGAGCGCATGGCCGAGACGCCGACGTAGTGCATGCCGCTGATGCCCAGGCCGATCCAGATCGCGGCAATGGCGCAGCGCCACAATGGCAACTGCTTATGGCTCAAGGTGTTTATCGCCAGCCAGGCGGCAATCAGGGCGATGAGCAGGGACAGCAGGGTCGCTGGCAGGGCGTAGTGAATCTTCAGCGGCGCTTCGAACGCCAGCATGCCGATGAAGTGCATGCTCCAGATACCGCCGGCCAGGCAGCAGGCGCCGACCCAGCGCCACAGGCGTTGACTGGAAGGTTGCTCGACGTGACTGACGCGTTCGGCCATGTCCAGGGTCGCGAAGCTGGCGGCGCAGGCCACCAGGTAGGCCAATAGCACCAGGACCGGGTTATGAGTGCAGTGCAGGATCACCTGCCCACTGTCTGGAAGCTCGCTGATGAAATGCAGACCCAGCCAGTCCATAGCATGCCCATCTCGGAGTCATAGGATGTCGGCGGACCCGCGCGCCAACGAGTGCTTGGAGTATAGAAGGCACCCGGTGGCTGCAATGGGAGGTGGCATGTGGGTGCCAATGATTTGCTTATGGTCGCTATCGCCAATGGTGCTAAGCGCTTTTCTCGAACCAGGGTTCGTGATCGATGGGGTCCAGTGGCGCGAGGCCGAAGGCCGCGCGAGCAGCGTCGCAATCACTGTTGTGCTGGCCGTCGGCCCAGGACGCTTCGAACTCCCGGCACGGGCTGGAGCGCTGTTCATAAATTGAACAGCTCACACGCTGGCCGACCTCGCCTTCAAGGGCGATGCAGCGCGGCGACTTGCAGTCGGTGCCGAGCATGGCCACCCGCGTGGGATTGATGCTCTGCACCAGATCATCGGGGACCGTGCCACCGGATGAGGCGCATTCGCCCCAGAAAAAAGACACACGAAAGTATGAACAGCAGGCACCGCAATTCAGACACGGACTGGCTTCGGACATGGGCGTATTCAAAGGGAAAGGGAAGGGTAAGGGGGGCAGGCAGGCGGCTATTCTAGGCTTCCCAACGGCCATGGGAAGGGGGGGCACGAGGTATTTTTTCAGCCTCGGCCAAACCCTTGAAAAGACTGGGAAACGCCCGGGTAACGGGGGCTGTGGCGGATTTGCCGATGCCGGGGGCGGCGCCTTGGGGCCGGGCCCGGACGCCTGGCTGCGATGGGTCCATATCAGGCTGGCGAATGATCACAGACAGTTGCACCGGGCCTGACTAGATTGCAGCTTCCAGGCTCGCTTGTGTCTGGCCGAATAACAATAAAGAGATCGACTCATGGATAACTCGACTCAAGCGGCAAATGCCTGGCGCATTCTGTTCCTGTTGTTTTTGGCAAACCTGTTCAACTTCTTCGATCGCACCATTCCCGCCATCATCATCGAGCCGATCCGCATGGAATGGCACTTGAGCGATTTTCAGCTGGGGATCATCGGCACCGCCTTCACCCTCGTCTACGCCATCGCCGGCTTGCCCCTGGGGCGCCTGGCCGACACCGGCTCGCGCAGCAAACTGATGGGCTGGGGGCTGGCGGTGTGGAGCGGACTCACCGCAGTGAACGGCATGGTCGGCAGTTTCTGGAGCTTCCTGCTGGTGCGCATGGGGGTCGGCATCGGCGAAGCCAGCTATGCGCCGGCGGCCAACTCGCTGATTGGCGATCTGTTTCCGGCCCATCGCCGGGCTCGGGCCATGGGGATCTTCATGCTCGGCCTGCCCCTGGGGCTGGTGCTGGCGTTCTTCACCATCGGAGCCATGGTCAAGGCCTTCGACAGCTGGCGAGCGCCGTTCTTCATTGCCGCGGTGCCGGGGCTGGTGCTGGCGGTGTTCATGTTCTTCATCAAGGAGCCCAAGCGCGGCGCCGCGGAAACGGTGAAGGTGGCGCAAGTACCCATCGACCGACCGATCCGCCGGGTGCTGGCGATTCCGACCTTTCTCTGGCTGACCCTGGCCGGGCTGACCTTCAACTTCGCCACCTACGCCTGCAACTCGTTCCTGGTGCCGATGCTCCAGCGTTACTTCCTCATGCCCTTGCAGGAGGCGGCGATGGCCACTGGGCTGATTGTCGGGGTCACTGGGCTGGTGGGGCTGACCCTGGGCGGCTGGTTCGCCGACAAGATCCATCAGCGGGTTGCCAATGGCCGCCTGCTGTTCGCCGCCTGCAGCCTGATCATCTCGACCCTGGCCACCGCCTGGGCGCTGCATGCCGGGCGCGTCGAGATCGGGGTGTTTGTCGCGGTGTTCAGTATCGGCTGGCTGTTTGCCTACAACTTCTACACCTGCGTCTACACCGCCCTGCAGGATGTGGTCGAACCGCGCTTGCGGGCCACCGCCATGGCCCTGTTCTTCGCCGGCCTGTACTTGCTGGGCGGCGGCCTGGGACCGGTGGTGGTCGGCGCGCTATCGGACCATTTCGCCCACTCGGCGATGTACGCCGCAGGCGCGCAACTGATGACCGAGGAGTTCAAGGCCATCGGCCTGCACGACGCCATGTACCTGATTCCGGTGGCGCTGTTCCTGACCCTGCTGTTTCTGTTTCAGGCCGCCCGTTGCTTTGTCGATGACTCCCAGCGCATGAAAGACGGTTTGGCCCTGGCTGCGCCAGGGGCGGGTGCGCTGGCGGTCTGAGCGGGCGTGGCGCGCCGTCCGTAGGAGCCGGCTTGCCGGCGAAGCGGGCGAAAGAGTTGGAGGTTGGGGTGTTGCTGCGAGGGCGCTTTCGCGGGCAAGCCCGCTCCTACAGGTGGCCGGTCACAAAAAGGCCCGCACGATGCGGGCCTTTTGTCGAGCGAGTGGAGCCGGGCAATCAGCCCGCCACCAGCACCCGGATCGCTTCCAGACGCAGGGCGGCTTTATCCAGCATCGCCAGACCCTGTTCCCGTTGCTTGCGCAAGGCCACCAGCTCGCTGTCACGCACGGTCGGGTTGACCGCTTGCAAGGCGGTCAGGCGCGCCAGTTCTTCATCGGTATCGGCGGCCAGGCGACGTTTCGCTTCAGCCACACGCTCGGCGTGGCGTGGCGCAACCTTGGCTTCACCGGCGTTGATCTTCGGCGCCAGCTGGTCGCGCTGGGCCTGGATGAACTTGTTGGCGCTGGCCTTGGGCACGCTTTCTAGCTGGTCGTTGAGGGTTTCGAAGGCCACCCGTGGCGACAGGTCGTTGCCGTTGGCATCCAGCAGGCAGCGCAGGGCGGCCGGCGGCAGGTAGCGACCCAGTTGCAACGAGCGTGGAGCGACCACCTCGCTGACGTACAGCAGCTCAAGCAGCACGGTGCCGGGTTTGAGCGCCTTGTTCTTGATCAGCGCCACGGCGGTGTTGCCCATGGAGCCGGACAGCACCAGGTCCATGCCGCCCTGGACCATCGGGTGCTCCCAGGTGATGAACTGCATGTCCTCGCGGGACAGCGCCTGGTTGCGGTCGTAGGTGATGGTCACGCCTTCGTCGTCGCCCAGGGGGAAGCTGGCATCGAGCATCTTCTCGCTGGGCTTGAGGATCAGGGCGTTTTCCGAGTGGTCTTCGCTGTCGATGCCGAAGGCGTCGAACAGGGTTTCCATGTAGATCGGCAGGGCGAACTGGTCGTCCTGCTCAAGGATCGCTTCCACCAGCGCGTCGCCTTCGCCGGCGCCGCCGGAGTTGAGTTCCAGCAGGCGGTCGCGGCCGGTGTGCAGCTCGGCTTCCAGGCGTTCACGCTCGCCACGGGCTTCGTCGATCAGCGCTTGCCATTCGCCGTCGTCGGCGTTTTCCAGCAGCGGCAGCAGGCGCGGGCCAAACTGGTGCTGCAAGGCGTTGCCGGTCGGGCAGGTGTTGAGGAAGGCGTTCAGGGCTTCGTGGTACCACTGGAACAGGCGCTCTTGCGGGCTGGTTTCCAGGTACGGCACGTGCAGTTCGATCACGTGTTTCTGGCCGATCCGGTCGAGACGGCCGATCCGCTGCTCCAGCAGGTCCGGGTGCGACGGCAGATCGAACAGCACCAGGTGGTGGGCGAACTGGAAGTTGCGGCCTTCACTGCCGATTTCCGAGCAGATCAGCACCTGGGCGCCGAATTCTTCGTCGGCGAAGTAGGCGGCGGCGCGGTCGCGTTCGAGGATGTTCATGCCCTCATGGAACACCGTGGCCGGGATCCCGGAACGCACGCGCAGGGCGTCTTCCAGGTCCATGGCGGTTTCCGCGTGAGCGCAGATCACCAGGACCTTGGTGCGCTTGAGCATCTTCAACTGGTCGATCAGCCACTCGACCCGTGGGTCGAACTTCCACCAGCGCTGTTCTTCGTCGCTGGCCTCAGGCTGGGCCTGGAAGCTGACTTCCGGGTACAGCTCGGCGTGTTCGCCCAGGGGCAGTTCCAGGTATTCGTCCGGGCACGGCAACGGGTAGGCGTGCAGCTTGCGCTCCGGGAAGCCCTGCACCGCGGCGCGGGTGTTGCGGAACAGCACGCGGCCGGTGCCGTGGCGGTCCAGCAGCTCGCGCACCAGGCGTGCGCTGGCTTCGCTGTCGCCGTCGTTGACCGCGGCCAGCAGGGCTTCGCCTTCATTGCCGAGGAAGCCGTGGATGGTCTGGTGCGCTTCGGCGGACAGGCGGCCTTTATCCAGCAGCTCCTGCACGGCTTCGGCCACCGGGCGGTAGTTTTCGCTCTCGGCGCGGAAGG
The DNA here is from genome assembly GCF_029237275.1 of Pseudomonas sp. 3MA1. Taxonomy (NCBI): domain Bacteria; kingdom Pseudomonadati; phylum Pseudomonadota; class Gammaproteobacteria; order Pseudomonadales; family Pseudomonadaceae; genus Pseudomonas; species Pseudomonas sp. 3MA1. The sequence goes on from NZ_JAACFX010000001.1 coordinate 285,797, forward strand.
CCGCGAGGTCGTGGAAACGGTTCGGGTCCAGCAGGCGCAAGCGGGCGAAGTGGCTGTCCTGGCCCAGTTGTTCCGGGGTCGCGGTCAGCAGCAGCACGCCAGGGATGGTTTCGGCCAGCTGTTCCACCAGGGCGTATTCCGGGCTGACCTGATCTTCGTGCCACACCAGGTGGTGGGCTTCGTCGACGACCATCAGGTCCCAACCGGCGGCGAACAGCGCGTCCTGGGCCTTTTCGTCGTCCACCAGCCATTCCAGGGCCACCAGGGCCAGCTGGGTGTCTTCGAACGGGTTGCTGGCATCGCTTTCGATAAAGCGCTCTTCGTCGAACAGTGCCACTTGCAGGTTGAAGCGCCGGCGCATTTCCACCAGCCACTGGTGCTGGAGGTTTTCCGGAACCAGGATCAGCACCCGGCTGGCACGGCCCGAGAGCAGTTGGCGATGGATCACCAGGCCGGCTTCGATGGTCTTGCCCAGGCCCACTTCGTCCGCCAGCAGAACCCGCGGCGCGATGCGGTCGGCGACTTCACGGGCAATGTGCAACTGGTGGGCGATGGGTTGGGCGCGCACGCCACCCAGGCCCCAGAGCGAGGATTGCAGCTGGCGGCTGGTGTGTTCCAGGGTGTGGTAGCGCAGGGAGAACCAGGCCAGCGGGTCGATCTGCCCGGCGAACAGACGGTCGCTGGCCAGACGGAACTGAATGAAGTTCGACAGTTGGGTTTCCGGCAGGGTGACGGCTTCGTTCTGCCCGTTGAGGCCGTGGTAGACCAGCAGGCCATCGACGTCGTCGACTTCCTGAACGGTCATTTTCCAGCCTTCGAAGTGGGTGATGCTGTCCCCTGGAGAGAACCTCACGCGAGTGAGGGGCGCATTCCGTAGCGCATACTGGCGGGTGTCGCCAGTGGCCGGATAGAGCACGGTCAGCAAGCGACCGTCCTGTGCCAGAACGGTGCCTAAACCCAGCTCGGCTTCGCTGTCACTAATCCAGCGTTGCCCCGGTTGATACTGCTGCGCCATGCTGCCTGACTCCCGCTTTGAAAAAGCCGACTATCTTAACGGAACGACGCTTCCAGTCCAAAGAACTCTGATAAAAACCCCTGGATTAAAAGGTAGCGTACAGCGTGCGTTCGTCGGGGCGCCGGGCACTATTGGCTGACGACTGGGTCACAGTTTTGCGACCGATGGCTCAAGTCGCCCATGCCGCAGCCGACAGCCTGCCGACAGGAGACCAATAACATGCTGCCACCGATGCTCCCCTTGAGTGCCGTGCCCATCACCTCCCAGCAGGATCCGGTCCGGCAGCGTCCGGACATTCCGCCGGTGGTGCCGGTGCAGGAAAGCTCCAATGAAAGCACCATCGACCTGCAAAAGCGCGACGCCGAGCAGTCGGCCCTGCTCTTGCGCGAAGAGCAGCAGCGCCAGCAGGAAAAACAGCGGCGCAAGCGTGAGGCCGATGATGATCCCGAGCAGCACCTGGCCGTGCCGGGGGACGAGTTGAACGCCGACAACACCGTGCCGGTGGCACCGCTGATCGAAGATGCCCCGCGCCAGGGCTTGTGGGTGGACGTGCAGGTCTAGCCTGTAGGGCCGCGTCCGGCCAGTTCCGTCAGCGCCTCCAGCAGGCGCTGGATTTCCGCTTCGGTATTCAAGTGGCTCAAGGCGATCCGGGCAATCTGGGTTAGGGCCCGGGCCTGCATGTCCAGCGGGGTGTAGGCCACACCGTTGGCGCCGATAGTGATGCCCCTGCGAGCCAACGCTTCCTTTAACGCAAAACAGTCCCAGCCCTTGAGGGTGAAGGCAATCAGGCCTGACTGCTGCCCGGCGACGCCTAGGTCATGGCGCTGCAGGCCGGGCAGGCGGTCGAGCTCCCGGCGCAGCCTGTCGCTCAGGGTCCGGATTCGCTGGTGAATGGCTTCGATGCCGATGCCGTTGAGTTCCTCCAGGGCATTGGCCAGCCCCGCCAACAGCACCAGCGAAACTTCGCTGGTTTCAAAGCGCCGCGCATCGTCTCGCAAGCTGAAGCCCTGGCCGTTCCAGGGGGCTGACAAGACATCCCGCGGCAACGGCTGCAACTGTTTCAGGAAACCCGGCCTGACGTAGAGCAGGGCCGTGCCTCGTGGCCCGCGCAGGTATTTGCGTCCTGCGCCTTTGAGCACGTCGCAGCCCAGCGCCTGTACATCGCAGGGCAGTTGCCCCAGGGCCTGGCCGGCGTCGATGAAATAGGGAATGCGCCAATTTCGCGCCAGTTGGCCGACGGCGGCGGCCGGATTGATCAAGCCGCCGTTGGCCGGCAGCCAGGTCAGGGCGATCAGGCGCACGCGGGAGTCGAGCATGGATTCCAGGGCCTGCACCGAAACCGCGCCATGGCGGTCGCAGGGGATGACTTCCAGCTGGGCGCCAGCGCTTGCGGCCTGGGCCAGGCAGGCCAGGTTGCCACCCCATTCGTGGCGTCCCAGCAGAATCCGGTCGCCCGCTTGCCACGACGGCAGGGCGCTGAAGGCCATGCCCCAGGCTGCCGAGCCGCTGCTGGCAAAGGCGATTGCGGCGGGACTGGTATTGAGCAGCCGGGCCGCGGCCTCACGGGCCTGTTCCTGCAACTGTGCGCCAGTGATGGCGGCCTCCATCGGCCCTTGGTTGGCTTCCCGTTGCAGTTGCCCGAGCATGGCGTCCAGGGTGCCCTGGCTGGGCAATGAAGCCCCCGCGTGGTTGAAGTGACAGACCTGGGCGCAGCCGGGTGTGGCAAGGCGCAGACGGGCGAGGTGCGCTGGGTCCAGGGGGCTCATGGCTTGAGTTCGAAGATCGCGTCGACCTCCACGGCGACCCCGGCGGGCAGGCTGGCCACCCCCACCGCGGTGCGTGCATGCCGGCCTTTCTCGCCCAGGGCGTTGACCAGCAGGTTGGAGGCGCCATTGGCCACGATGCCATGGCTCTGGAAATCGGCGCTGGCGGCAATGAATACCCCGAGCCGGCTGATGCGCTGCAGCCGCGACAGGTCGTCGTCCAGGGCCGCGCTCAACTGGGCCAGCAAGGCCAGGGCCGCGAGCTCGGCGGCCTGGGTGCCTTGCTCCACCGTCAGGCTCTCGCCGAGACGGCCCTGCAGGGTCGGTTGGCCCTGGAGCAAGGGAATCTGTCCGGAGATGAACAGCAGGTTCTGGCTGCGTACATGGTTGACGTAGTTGGCGATCGGCTGGCTGGGGGCGGGCAGTTCAAGCCCCAGTTGCTGTACGCGGTGTTTCAGGGAGTCGCTCATGGGAAGTCCTCGGATGCAAGGCCTGCAGCATCAGCGTTCAGTCCAGGAGCGACAAACGGATAGATCTAATCCGACGTATCTGAATTTCTCATGGGTCGAGCCCTTGCTCCAGCAGCCACTGAACAAAGCAGTCCAGTGCCGGATTCGACTGTCCTTCAGCGGTCACCAGCCAGTAGCCGATCTGGCTGCACAAGGGCGGCAGGTCGAAGGCATCCACCAGGCTGCCCTGGGCCAGGTGACGTTGGATCAACTGACGGCGCCCCATGGCGATGCCCTGGCCGGCCACGGCGGCCTCCACCACGATGTTGTAGTCGTGCAGCATCACGCTGGGGCGGGAGGACAGGTCCATAGCCTGTTGCCCGCTCCAGTCATCCCATTCGAAGGGTTGATGGGAGCGAGCCATCAGCAAGGGGCCGTTGGCCAGGGCAGTGGCTTTGAAGCCAGGGCTGCAGACTGGTGATAACTGCTCGGCGAGAAAACGCCTGGCTCGGACCTTCGGCCAGTTGCCCTTGCCGTAGCGAATGGCCAGGTCGACCTCGGCGCCGGCGACATCCGCCAGGTCGATGGCCGGTTGCAATTCCAACTGGATCTGCGGATGGCGGCGGCTGAAGTCCGCCAGGCGAGGCGCCAGCCACAAGGTGGCGAAGGACGCCAGCAGACCGATGCGCAGCACTGGCTGCCGAGGTGGGGCAAGCAGCGCCTGGGTGGCTTGGGCGATCTGCTCCAGGGCCGGGCGAATCTGTCGGTAGTAGCTGTCGCCGGTGGCGGTCAGGTCGATGGCGCGGGTCCGACGTATGAACAGGCGCTGGCCCAGGTGCTGTTCGAGTTTCTGCACTTGATGGCTGACCGCGCTCTGGCTCACGCACAGTTCCCGAGCCGCCTTGATAAAGCTCAGGTGGCGGGCCACGGCCTCGAATGCGCGCAGGGCCAATAGCGGCGGCAGGTGCTTGGGCATTTCCACATCAGGCTCCGTGGGGCGGTTCGCAAAGGGCCATTGTGCGGATAAAAACTCTTCGCGGCAGCGACTTTATTGCCTCTGTGCCGGTCTGATCACTGGTCAGGTGCGGCGTCACGCCGCATTATTGGCACATCCGCCAGGGCCGCTCTGCATCCTGTCGCAGTGCGGTTGATATTGACCTCCAGTGATGCCAGCCAAACCATGAATCAAGACGACAAGCTGATCGACCTGAATGCCGAACGCGCCAAGCGCGTGCATGATCTGAATGAGAAGCGCCTGAACGAAGTGCGCCAGGCATTCGAACAGGCCATGCCGCTGGGCAAAGCCAAGAAAAAACCGAAAAACAAACCGAAAAAGCGCTGAAAAGGGCGCTTTTTTGTTGATACAGGTCAGTTATTCCCCCTTCCTTGCGCCTACTCATGGGCGACATTGACCCCGGTCAATTTTCCCCGCCGCCTGTTTGGTTAACTTAGCCCCATCGCAACAGGGCAAGAGCAGGAGGCCAGTCATGTTTTTCGACAATGTGGTGATCGCCGGAGTGCTGACTGTCGGCCTCATGGTTCTGTTTTTCGCAGGGTTTGGATTCTTTATCTGGAAAGACGCGAATAAGCGTAAAAAACCTTAAGTCTCTCCAGAGCAACGAGCACGCAAGGCATTTTGGGCAACTTCGGTTGCCCTTTTTTTTGCCTGTCGAAAAGTTTGCGGCATAAAAAAAGGTGCGTCCCGGGGGCGCACCTTTTTTGTTGTCGAGCGGCTGGATCAGCTGCCGAGGACCTTCGAGGCCGCCCAGAACAGGCCGGCCGACAAGGCCACCGTGGCCGGCAGGGTGAGTACCCAGGCCAGGAGGATGGTCTTCACCGTACCGCCTTGCAGGCCGCTCTTGTTGGCGACCATGGTCCCGGCCACGCCGGAGGAGAGCACGTGGGTGGTGGACACCGGCAGGCTGAAGATATTCGCCAGGCCGATCAGGCCCGCGGCGGTGATCTGCGCCGACATGCCCTGGGCGTAGGTCATGCCCTGCTTGCCGATCTTCTCGCCAATGGTCAGTACCACGCGCTTCCAGCCGATCATGGTGCCCAGGCCCAGTGCCAGGGCCACCGCCAGGATCACCCAGAACGGTGCGTACTCGGTGGTGGCGGTCAGGTCCTTGCGCAGCTTGTCCAGGTCAGCCTTTTCACGGGCCGCCAGGTCTGGCAGTTTGCCCACCTTCTTCGCCGTGTCATCCAGGCACAGCAGGTAGCGACGCACTTCGATGCGGCTTTCCGGCGACAGCGAGTGGTAATCGGCGACACCCTTGAGGCTGCTCAGCAGGGCGGCAATGGTCGGCTCGGTTTGTTGCGGATTGCAGCGGAACTTGCCCGGCAGGTCGTCTTTCACGCTCTTGCCCAGGGCCAGGAATTCGCCCAGGGAGTCGTGGTTGCGCTCGTAGAACTGGCTCAGGTGCAGGGTCGCGTCACGGGTCCGCTCGATCTGGTAGGTGGTGCTGTTGAGGTCCAGCACGAACTGCGCGGGGACGATACCGATCAGCACCAGCATGATCAGGCCAATACCTTTCTGACCGTCGTTGGAACCGTGGACGAAGCTCACGGCCATGGCCGAGATCACCAGTACCAGACGGTTCCAGAACGGTGGGTGCTTCTTGTCATCGACCTTGCGCCGCTGTTCCGGGGTCTTGTGCATCTTGGAGATCGGCCGCCACCATTTCAGGCCGATCAGCACCAGCGCGGCAATCAGGAAGCCGGCCATTGGCGAGAACACCAGGGAAGCGCCGATATCGATCGCTTTCTGCCAGTTCACGCCGTCGCCCAGGGGAATGTCGTTGAGCAGGGCGTTGGCCAGGCCGACACCGAGGATCGAGCCGATCAGGGTGTGAGAACTGGAGGCCGGGATGCCGAAATACCAGGTGCCCAGGTTCCAGGCGATGGCCGCCGCCAGCAGCGAGAAGACCATGGCCAGACCGTGGCCGGTGTTGACATTGATCAGCAGTTCCACCGGCAGCAGGTGGACGATGGCATAGGCCACGCCGACGCCGCCCAGCAGTACACCGAGAAAATTGAATACACCGGAAAAGAATACGGCCAGATGCGGCGGCATGGCTTTGGTGTAGATAACAGTGGCAACCGCATTAGCGGTGTCATGAAAGCCGTTGATGAACTCGTAGGCGAGGACAAAAGCCAGGGCGAGCAAGAGGCTCACAAGCACCCAAGCATCCAGTCCGCTGAATAAATCGATCATGAAGGTTTTCTGACCCGGTCATAAGGGGGCGCGATTATGCCAGAAAACCCTGGTAATCAATGCACAAGGTGCTCACCGGTAACATTCTTCAACGAAAAAACTGACCCAGGACAGAGTTTTTGTCGATTCTCGTCGGGCCTGGCAAACCATTGAATTTATTGGGCTTGAGCACGATGAGCGCGGGCTCGACCGGCGTGACGCAAAGGTTCAAACGGTCGTAAGAAATTTCAGCGAAAGGGCCTGCCGGGGCCAATTCTGGTCCTGATGGGACAAGGTGGCGCAGGGCTCGGGGTGGCGAGCGTCAATGGTCTGCCAGGCCGCCGAGATCATCGTGCGGACCAGCGAGCAAGCCCTATGAGAGTCAGGCCGTCAGCATCATGGCTGTTCGGCCTTGAGCTCTTTTTCCATCTTTTGCAGTTCTTGAGTGAACGCCTGATCGCGAATAGTTGCGCGTTTGCGCCAAGGTTTGCGTTCCGGTTCTGGCTGGGCGGCATAGCGGGTGATCTCGCCGCCGTAAACTTCCTTGTAACGTTGTTCCTGGCGCTCAAGTTCCGCGCGCAGTTCGTCTTTCGTCACAGTGTTACCTAATTGAGTAAAGGTCCATTCCGGTGCAACGCATTGCCTGTGGGCGACTGTAAGAATCGGAATCGAGCCTGTAGGACTGCCGATTCCTGATCCGTTCTAGCGTGCCTTTTGTTGCATGCGGCCACGTCACCGGATGAGAACAACTGTCGTAGCAACAGTGTTGTTTGTTGCAAGCGGATTGGCCGAATCCGGTTTGAGGTCAAGCGCTTGCGGCAGGTGATCGATTACCGCCTGGAGTCACCTGGGCGAAGTGGGAGCGGGACGCACTCCGTGTTCCTCGCTCGTGGAGTATAGCCGTGGCGAAGAATAACTCTATGGGTGGCAAGTTTAAAATAGCCAACTTCATTGTGAGTATTTTGTGACACGGAAGTTCTAAACACTTCCTACACGACGCTTCCTATTTTCGCACTCCACCAATGGAACTCTAGATGGGGCGCCGCCGCTCTTTATACAAGTGGCGAATGCAAAAAGCATTGCACAAGGCAACCTTCGGCTCGCGATTATTACTATGAGTTTTTGCAATAAAAGAGTGGCGATGGAGGATGGCGCCTGTAAGCGCGGCAGATTGCGATTATCGGTCGCCGGTTCGATAATCGCCCAATGTTGCTGGTGGCAGCTTGTGCTGTCTCTCCAATACGGCTTGTAATACGGCCGAATTTTGTCGCAGGGAACCTGAAATGAACGATCAGATGCGTAATTCCTTTACCTCAGTGGCGCCGCCGATCGTGGCTTCGGCGGCGAAGAGGATTCAGGCATTGACCGGTGACCCGGATTTCATGACTTCTCTGGCCCGCGGCCTGGCAGTGGTGCAGGCCTTCCAGGAGCGCAAGCGCCACCTGACCATCGCCCAGATCAGCCACCGCACGGAAATTCCCAGGGCCGCCGTGCGTCGTTGCCTGCACACCCTGATCAAGCTGGGCTATGCCACCACGGATGGGCGCACCTATTCGCTGCTGCCCAAGGTGCTGACCCTGGGCCATGCCTACCTGTCGTCGACGCCCCTGGCGGTTTCCGCGCAACCCTACCTGGACCGCATGAGCGAGCAGCTCCACGAAGCCTGCAACATGGCCACTCTGGAAGGTGACGACATTCTCTATATCGCCCGTTCCGCCACCACCCAGCGCCTGATTTCCGTGGACCTGTCGGTAGGAGGGCGCTTGCCGGCCTATTGCACGTCCATGGGGCGCATCCTGCTGGCGGCCCTGGACGACTCTTCGCTGCATGAGTACCTGGAGCACGCCGACCTGCAGGCCAAGACCAGCCGTACCCTGCATACCCCCGAAGCCTTGCTGGAATGCTTGCAACAAGTGCGTCAGCAAGGCTGGTGCATCGTCGACCAGGAGCTGGAGCAGGGGCTGCGTTCCATCGCGGTGCCGGTGTACGACGCCTCGGGCCAGGTGCTGGCAGCATTGAACGTCAGCACCCACGCCGGCCGGGTCAGCCGCGCTGAGTTGGAACAGCGCTTTCTGCCCGGCCTGCTGAGCGCCAGCCGCGATCTGAGCGCCCAGCTTTTTGCCTAAGCTGTTCGATAAACGCACAGATCCGCCTTTGACGAATTGACGCTGTTTCCCCTGGCTCATTAATGTCGCGGCAGCGTCATCGGCGGCCAGCCGGCATTGCCGGCCTGCGGCCGATGACCCGTCCAATAATAATGAAGAGGCCAACTCATGAGCATGCTCTCCCTGCGTCGTTGCCGTGACCGTTCCTGCCGTCCCGCCCGAATCGCCTGATTGACTCCACCCTTTCTACGTGACCTGTTCAGCCTTTGGCGGCCTTTGTTCGCCTGCGTTTTAGTGTGGAAATAACAACAATGAATCAACCTCAATCCGCTGTAGGGAACTGCCTCGATGTGCAGTCCTTCATCAATGCCCAGCCCTTGTCCCGTTACCAGTGGCGCGTGGTGATCCTGTGTTTCCTGATTGTCTTCCTCGATGGCCTGGACACCGCCGCCATGGGCTTCATCGCCCCGGCGCTGTCCCAGGACTGGGGCATCGACCGCGCCAGCCTCGGCCCGGTGATGAGCGCCGCGTTGATCGGCATGGTTTTCGGCGCCCTGGGTTCGGGGCCCCTGGCCGACCGTTTCGGGCGCAAGGTGGTGCTGGTAGGGGCGGTGCTGTTGTTCGGCGCCTTCAGCCTGGCATCGGCCTATAGCAGCAATGTCGATCAGTTGCTGGTCCTGCGCTTTCTCACCGGCCTGGGCCTGGGGGCGGGCATGCCCAACGCCACCACGCTGCTGTCGGAATACACCCCAGAGCGCCACAAGTCGCTGCTGGTGACCAGCATGTTCTGCGGTTTCAACCTGGGCATGGCCGGCGGCGGCTTCATTTCCGCCAAGCTGATCCCGGCCTTCGGCTGGCACAGCCTGCTGCTGATTGGTGGAATCCTGCCGTTGATCCTGGCCCTGGTGCTGGTGGTCTGGTTGCCGGAGTCGGCGCGTTACCTGGTGGTGCGCAATCGCGGCACCGACAGGGTGCGCAAGACGCTGATGCCGATAGCCCCGGCCATCGTCGGCGAGGCCGGCAGTTTCAGCGTGCCCGAGCAGAAGACGGTGAAGGCGCGCAACGTGTTCGCGGTGATCTTCTCCGGCACTTACAGCGTGGGCACCTTGCTGCTGTGGCTGACCTATTTCATGGGCCTGGTGATCGTCTACCTGCTGACCAGCTGGCTGCCGACCCTGATGCGCGACAGCGGCGCCAGCATGGAGCAGGCAGCCTTTATCGGCGCCCTGTTCCAGTTTGGCGGGGTGCTCAGCGCGGTAGCCGTGGGCTGGGCCATGGACCGCTTCAATCCGCACAAGGTGATCGGCTGTTTCTACCTGCTGGCCGGGGTCTTTGCCTACGCGGTGGGTCAGAGCCTGGGCAATATCACCTTGCTCGCCACCCTGGTGCTGATCGCCGGCATGTGCGTCAACGGCGCGCAATCGGCGATGCCTTCCCTGGCGGCGCGTTTCTACCCGACCCAGGGGCGGGCCACCGGGGTGTCCTGGATGCTCGGCATCGGCCGTTTCGGTGCCATCCTCGGCGCCTGGATGGGGGCGACCCTGCTGGGCCTGGGCTGGAACTTCGAGCAGGTGCTGACCGCCCTGGTGATTCCGGCGGCCCTGGCCACCACCGCCGTGGTGATCAAGGGCATGGTCAGCCACGCGGACGCGACCTGACGGCGTCTCGCCCTGTAGACGCTGCCGCAGGCTGCGACCGGGCCCGTAGGGCCCGCTGCTCCTGAAGGCCCATCGCAAGGTGCTTTGAAGCGCATTGCAGCTTGCGGTGGCGGCCACAGCCGGCCCGCAAGGCTGTTTCGGGGCGCAGGAGCGGTAATCGATAGCCAAGCAACAATGCGTTCGATAATCGAACACTCAGTCGATTATCGGATTGTTTGGGGTCTGCCTCCCGCTTAATCTTCAGTCACTGCGGCGCGCCCAGAGCGCCTTTTTCTCCAGTCGCTGAATAACAATCGGGAGACCCCATCCATGGCTGAAATCCTTTCGCTGCACGACGCGGTGAAGCAATTCGTCAACGACGGTGACACCGTCGCGCTCGAAGGCTTCACCCACCTGATTCCTACGGCCGCAGGTCATGAAATCATCCGCCAAGGCAAGAAAGACCTGACCCTGGTGCGCATGACCCCTGACTTGATCTACGACCAGTTGATCGGTGCCGGTTGCGCTCGCAAGCTGATTTTTTCCTGGGGCGGCAACCCGGGCGTGGGCTCCCTGCATCGCCTGCGCGATGCTGTGGAAAAACAGTGGCCACAGCCGCTGGAAATCGAAGAGCACAGCCACGCCGACCTGGCCAACGCCTATGTGGCCGGTGCTTCGGGCCTGCCATTCGCGGTGCTGCGAGCCTACGCCGGCTCCGACCTGCCCAAGGTCAACCCGCTGATCAAGACCGTGACCTGCCCCTTCACCGGTGAAGTGCTGGCGGCGGTGCCTTCGGTACGCCCCGATGTCACGGTGATCCACGCGCAGAAAGCCGACCGCAAGGGCAACGTGCTGTTGTGGGGGATCCTGGGTGTGCAGAAGGAAGCCGCCCTGGCCGCCAAGCGCTGCATCGTCACCGTCGAGGAAATCGTCGACGACCTGAACGCCCCGATGAACGCCTGCGTACTGCCGACCTGGGCCCTGAGCGCGGTCTGCCATGTGCCGGGCGGTGCCCATCCGTCCTATGCCCACGGTTACTCCGAGCGCGACAACCGCTTCTACCAGGCCTGGGATCCGATCGCCCGCGACCGTGAGACCTTCACCGCCTGGATCAACGAATACATCCGCGGCAGTGCCGACTTCAGCGAATTCCAGGCCAAGCTGGCCGCAGCTTCGGAGGCCCAGTAATGAACTACTCCACCAATGAAATGATGACCGTGGCCGCGGCCCGTCGCCTGCAGAACGGCTCGGTGTGCTTCGTCGGCATCGGCCTGCCGTCCAAGGCCGCTAACCTCGCGCGCCTGACTTCTTCGCCGGATGTGGTGCTGATCTACGAGTCCGGCCCGATCGGCGCCAAGCCCAGCGTACTGCCACTGTCCATCGGTGACGGCGAGCTGGCGGAAACCGCCGACACCGTGGTGCCGACCGGCGAGATTTTCCGCTACTGGCTGCAGGGCGGGCGCATCGACGTGGGTTTCCTCGGTGCGGCCCAGGTCGACCGTTTCGGCAACATCAACACCACCGTGGTCGGTGATTACCACCGGCCCAAGGTACGCCTGCCGGGCGCCGGCGGTGCTCCGGAAATCGCCGGCTCGGCGAAAAGCGTGCTGATCATCCTCAAGCAGTCCTCGCGCTCCTTCGTCGACAAGCTGGACTTCATCACCTCCGTCGGTCACGGCGAGGGCGGCGATTCGCGCAAGCGCCTGGGCCTGCCAGGCGCCGGTCCGGTGGGGATCATCACCGACCTGTGCATCATGGAGCCGGAAGCCGGCACCCACGAATTCATCGTCACCTCGCTGCACCCGGGCGTGACCCGCGAGCAGGTGGTGGCCGCCACCGGTTGGCCGATCCGTTTCGCCGAGCAGGTGGCCGAGACCGCCGCCCCCACCGAAGTCGAACTGACCGCCCTGCGTGACCTGGAAGCGCGCACCGCCGCGGCCCACGGCCAAGCACCTGGAGAAGCCTGATGCGCGACGTCTTTATCTGTGATGCCATTCGTACCCCCATCGGCCGTTTCGGCGGCGGCCTCTCGGCCGTGCGTGCCGACGACCTGGCGGCGGTGCCGATCAAGGCCTTGATGGAACGCAACCCGAGCGTGGACTGGAACGCCGTGGACGAGGTGTTCCTCGGCTGCGCCAACCAGGCCGGCGAGGACAACCGCAACGTGGCGCGCATGGCGCTGCTGCTGGCGGGCCTGCCGGACAGCGTGCCCGGCGTTACCCTCAACCGTCTCTGCGCCTCGGGCATGGACGCCATTGGCACCGCGTTCCGCGCCATTGCCAGCGGCGAGATGGAACTGGCGATTGCCGGTGGCGTCGAGTCCATGTCCCGCGCGCCCTTTGTCATGGGCAAGGCCGATGCTGCCTTCTCGCGCAACATGAAGCTGGAAGACACCACCATCGGCTGGCGTTTCATCAACCCGCTGATGAAAGCCCAGTACGGCGTGGACGCCATGCCGCAGACCGCGGACAACGTGGCGGACGACTATCAAGTGTCCCGCGCCGACCAGGACGCCTTTGCCCTGCGCAGCCAGCAGCGCACCGCCGCGGCCCAGGCCGCCGGGTTCTTCGCCGAGGAAATCGTCCCGGTACGCATTGCCCACAAGAAGGGCGAGACAGTGGTGGAGCAGGACGAACATCCGCGCGCCGACACCACCCTGGAAGCCCTGGGCAAACTCAAGCCGGTCAACGGGCCGGACAAGACCGTCACCGCCGGCAACGCCTCCGGGGTCAACGACGGCGCCGCGGCGCTGATCCTGGCATCGGCCGAAGCGGTCAAGAAGCATGGCCTGACCCCGCGCGCTCGGGTGCTGGGCATGGCCAGCGCCGGAGTGGCGCCACGGGTGATGGGCATTGGCCCGGTGCCGGCGGTGCGCAAGTTGATCGAGCGCCTGGGCGTGGCGGTCAGTGATTTCGATGTGATCGAACTCAACGAAGCCTTCGCCAGCCAGGGCCTGGCGGTGCTGCGCGAACTGGGCCTGGCCGACGACGCGCCACAGGTCAACCCCAATGGCGGCGCCATTGCCCTGGGCCATCCACTGGGCATGAGTGGTGCGCGCCTGGTGCTGACGGCCCTGCATCAATTGGAAAAGAGCGGCGGTAAAAAAGGCCTGGCGACCATGTGCGTGGGTGTCGGCCAAGGGCTGGCGCTGGCCATCGAGCGCGTCTGACTGCCTGCCTTATATAAGAAGAGAACGAGGAACCACCATGAGTGACAAGCCCGGTTACCGGCGCCCGCAAGCGGGCACTCAGCCTGATTATCTGCACCCGGCCTACCAGTCGACCAACACCCGCTCGCCGTCCAAGCCGCTGGTGTTCCTGCCCCATTCGCTGTCGGAAATCACCGGCCCGAGCATCGGCGCCGAGTCGATCCAGGAGCGTGACAACGACCTGACAGCCCAGCACCAAGGCCAGCCCCAGGGCGAGCGGATCATCATCCACGGCCGGGTACTGGACGAAAACGGCCTGCCGGTGCCGGGCATCCTGGTGGAGATCTGGCAGGCCAACGCCGCCGGTCGCTATAACCACGACCGCGACCTGCACGATGCGCCGCTGGACCCGAATTTCACCGGCACCGGGCGTACCGTGACCGATGCCGACGGCTGGTATCAGTTCCAGACCATCAAGCCCGGCGCCTACCCCTGGGGCAACCACCACAATGCCTGGCGTCCGGCGCATATCCATTTCTCGCTGTTCGGCCCGAGCATCCTCACCCGTCTGGTGACCCAGATGTATTTCCCCGGCGACCCGCTGCTGGAATATGACCCGATCTACAACTGCGTGCCTGACACCCGCGCCAAGGAACGCCTGATCGCCAGCTTCGACCTGGAGAAAACCATCCCTTCCTATGCCCTCGGTTACCGCTGGGACATCGTCCTGCGCGGCCGCGATGCCACGCCGATGGAGAAATGACATGACCCTGACCGCGACTACCTCCCATACCGTCGGCCCCTACTACCACATCGGCCTGACCTGGCTGAACCGCGAGGACCTGACCGAAGCAGGCACCCTGGGCGAGCGAGTGGCAATCACCGGCCAGGTGGTGGACGGCAACGGCCACTTCGTCAACGACGCGATGCTGGAAGTCTGGCAAGCCAACGCCGCGGGCAAGTACCGCCACAGCGAGGATGAGCAGGACAAACCCCTGGACCCGCACTTCCAGGGTTTTGGCCGGGTGCCAGTGGACGCCGAAGGGCGCTTTCGCTTCACCACCATCAAGCCGGGCACCGTGCCGGGCCTCAAGGGCACAACCCAGGCGCCACACCTGGTGGTGCTGGTGTTCGCCCGTGGCCTGGTCAAGCACCTGCTGACCCGCATCTACTTCGACGGCGAGCCGGCCAACGCCGGCGACCCACTGTTGGCCTGCGTACCCGAGGAACGCCGCGGCACCTTGCTGGCCAAGGCCGATGCCGAGGGCCGCTATCAGTGGAACGTGATCCTCCAGGGCACCGACGCCGAAACCGTGTTCTTCGACTACTGAGCCCGAGCACGGTGTAGCCGCTGCCGCAGGCTGCGAACGGCCCGAAGGGTTCTGAGGTAGCAGCGAGCTTGGCGAGAGAGGGCCAAGCAAGGCCCTTCGGGCCTTTTCGCAGCCTCGCCGTGGCTCGGCAGCGGCTACAGCCGCTATAGGTTGACAGGGTCGATTGACCCCTGCCCGGGAGCGGGCAGGGCGCTATCCACGGGGAACGGGAATGTTGCCAAGTGTGTCTAGACTCACACTGTCCCCCACGAGTGAAAAACCATGACTACAACGACAAGTCACTACACCGCCGAGGAGCGCAGCAAAAGGATCTTTGCCATTGTCGGCGCCTCCTCCGGCAACCTGGTGGAATGGTTCGACTTCTACGTCTATGCCTTTTGCGCCATCTACTTCGCCCCGGCCTTTTTTCCTTCCGACGATCCCACGGTGCAGTTGCTCAACACCGCCGGGGTGTTCGCCGCCGGCTTTTTGATGCGACCCATCGGCGGCTGGCTGTTCGGCCGGGTCGCCGATCGCCACGGGCGCAAGAACTCGATGATGATCTCGGTGCTGATGATGTGCGCCGGTTCCCTGGTCATCGCCTTTCTGCCGACCTACGCCAGCATCGGTGCCTGGGCGCCGTTCCTGCTGCTGGTGGCGCGGCTGTTCCAGGGCCTGTCGGTGGGTGGGGAATACGGCACCACCGCCACCTACATGAGCGAGGTGGCGCTCAAGGGCCAGCGCGGTTTCTTCGCGTCCTTCCAATACGTGACCCTGATCGGCGGGCAACTGCTGGCGGTGTCGGTGGTGGTGATCCTCCAGCAGTTCCTCGACGAGAGCGAACTCAAGGCCTGGGGCTGGCGCGTTCCGTTCGTGATCGGCGCCATCGCGGCGGTCATCTCGTTGCTGCTGCGGCGTTCGCTGAAGGAAACCACCAGCAAGGAAATGCGCGAGAACAAGGACGCCGGCAGCATCGCCGCGTTGTTCAAGAACCACTCAGCGGCCTTTATCACCGTGCTGGGCTACACCGCTGGCGGCTCGCTGATTTTCTACACCTTCACCACCTACATGCAGAAGTACCTGGTGAACACCGCCGGCATGCACGCCAAGACCGCCAGCTACATCATGACCGGCGCGCTGTTCCTCTACATGTGCATGCAGCCGCTGTTCGGCATGCTCGCGGACAAGATCGGCCGGCGTAACTCCATGCTCTGGTTCGGCGCCCTGGGCACCCTGTTCACCGTGCCGATCCTGCTGACCCTGAAGACCGTCACCAGTCCGTTCCTGGCCTTTGTGCTGATCACCCTGGCCCTGGCCATCGTCAGTTTCTACACCTCCATCAGCGGCCTGGTGAAGGCCGAGATGTTCCCGCCGCAAGTGCGCGCGCTGGGGGTGGGCTTGGCTTATGCGGTGGCCAATGCGATCTTCGGTGGCTCGGCGGAATGGGTGGCCCTGAACTTCAAGAACATGGGCATGGAAAACACCTTCTACTGGTACGTCACGGCGATGATGGCGATTGCCTTCCTGTTCAGCCTGCGCCTGCCGAAACAGGCGGCCTACCTGCACCACGATCTTTGACCTGTGTGCCTGCGCCCGGCTCGGGCGCAGGCTTGCTAAGGACTGTTTATGACCCTGACTGCGAGCAACCAGTTGTTCGATGCCTACTTCACTGCCCGGGAAATGCGCGGCGTGTTCTGCGACCAGGGGCGGGTCCAGGCCATGCTCGACTTCGAGGCGGCCCTGGCGCGGGCCGAGGCGCGGATCGGGCTGATCCCGCAGCGCGCCGTGGCTCCCATCGAGGCGGCCTGCCAGGCGCAATTCTATGATTTCCAGGCCCTGGGCGAGGCGATTGCCACGGCCGGCAACTCGGCGATTCCCCTGGTCAAAGCCCTGGGCAAGCAGATCGCCCAGGGCGATGCCGAGGCCGAACGCTATGTGCACCTGGGCGCCACCAGCCAGGACGTGATGGACAGCGGGCTGGTGCTGCAACTGCGCCGCGCCATGCAGTTGCTGGAGCAGGATCTGCATCGCCTGGGGGACCTGTTGGCGGCCCAGGCCCAGCGCTATGCCGACACGCCCCTGGCCGGCCGGACCTGGCTGCAACATGCCACGCCGGTGACCCTGGGGATGAAGATCGCCGGTTGGCTGGGGGCCGTGACCCGCAGCCGCGAACGCCTGCAACAACTCAAGCCGCGCCTGCTGGTGCTGCAGTTTGGCGGAGCTTCCGGAACCCTCGCGGCCCTGGGCGAGCAGGCCCTGCCGATTGCCCGGGCCCTGGCCGAGGAGCTGCAGCTCCGCCTGCCGGAGCAGCCCTGGCACACCCAGCGCGACCGCCTGGTGGAGTTCGCTTCGGTGCTGGGCCTGCTGGCCGGCAGCCTGGGCAAGCTGGGGCGCGATATCAGCCTGCTGATGCAGACCGAGGCGGCGGAAGTCTTCGAGCCTTCGGCGCCGGGCAAGGGCGGTTCGTCCACCATGCCGCACAAGCGCAACCCGGTGGGCGCGGCGGTACTGATCAGCGCCGCGACCCGGGTTCCGGGCCTCTTGGCGACGATGTTCGCCGCCATGCCTCAGGAGCACGAGCGCAGCCTCGGCCTGTGGCACGCCGAATGGGAAACCCTGCCGGAGATCTGCTGCCTGGTGTCCGGGGCGCTGCAACAAGCCTTGCTGGTGGCCGAAGGGCTGCAGGTCGACAGCGCCCGCATGGCGCGCAACCTCGACCTGACCCAGGGCCTGGTCCTGGCGGAAGCGGTGAGCATTGAATTGGCCCAGCGCCTGGGCCGGGAAACCGCCCATCACCTGTTGGAACAATGCTGCAAGCGCGCGGTGGCCGAACAACGCCATCTGCGCGAGGTATTGGCGGACGATGCCCGGGTCAGCGCCGAGCTGTCGGCGCCAGAGCTGGATCGTCTGATGGACCCGGCGCATTACCTCGGTCAGGCCCAGGCCTGGGTCGAGCGCGCCGTGGCTGAACATTTTGCCTTGAAGGCCTGAAGGAGACTGCTGTGGGATTCGTGAAACTCGCCGAGGGCGATCTGCACTATCAACTCGAAGGACCAGAGGGCGCGCCGGTACTGGTGCTGTCCAACTCCCTGGGCACCGATCTGCACATGTGGGACAAGCAGATGGCGGCCTTTACCCGGCACTTCCGGGTGCTGCGCATGGACACCCGCGGCCATGGCCGTTCGCTGGTGAGCGAGGGCCCCTACAGCATCGAGCAACTGGGCCGGGATGTACTGGCGTTGCTCGATGCCCTGGATATCCAGCGTGCGCATTTCTGCGGCCTGTCCATGGGCGGCCTGATCGGCCAGTGGCTGGGGATCAATGCCGGCGAGCGTTTGCACAAACTGGTGGTGTGCAATACCGCCGCCAAGATTGGTGACCTCTCGGTGTGGAACCCGCGGATCGAAACCGTGCTGCGGGACGGTCCGGCGGCCATGGTGGCACTGCGTGATGCCTCCATCGCCCGCTGGTTCACCGCCGACTTTGCCGAGGCCCATCCCGACCAGGCCAAGCTGATCACCGACATGCTCGCCGCCACGTCGCCGCAAGGCTATGCCGCCAACTGCGCGGCGGTGCGCGATGCGGATTTCCGCGAGCAGCTGGGCGCGATCAAGGTGCCGACCCTGGTGATTGCCGGCAGTGACGACGCCGTGACACCGCCTTCCGGCAGTCACTTCATCCAGCAGCATGTGGCCGGCGCCGAGTACGCCGAGTTCTATGCCGCGCACCTGTCCAACGTCCAGGCCGGCGACGCGTTCAGCGCCCGGGTCGTGGAATTCCTGCTGGCCTGAGCCTCGATTCAAGGAGCCCTTTATGGACGAGAAACAACGTTATGACGAAGGCATGCAGGTGCGCCGCGCGGTGTTGGGCGATGCCCATGTCGACCGCAGCCTGAATGCCCTGAACGAGTTCAACTCGGAATTCCAGGAAATGATCACCCGCCATGCCTGGGGTGATATCTGGACCCGTCCGGGCCTGCCGCGGCACACCCGCAGCCTGATCACCATCGCCATGCTGATCGGCATGAACCGCAACGAAGAACTCAAGCTGCACCTGCGGGCCGCCGCCAACAACGGCGTGAGCCGTGGCGAGATCAAGGAAGTGATCATGCAGAGCGCGATCTACTGCGGCATTCCGGCGGCCAATGCGACCTTCCACCTGGCCGAATCGGTGTGGGACGAACTGGGCACCGAGTCGCGCCTGTAACCCTTTACGGCCCAACAAAAAGGCCAGCCCGATCACCGGGCTGGCCTTTTTTGTTGGCCGTTGCGTCGTTACAGCAGGCTCAACGGATAGCTGACGATCAGGCGGTTTTCGTCGAACTCGTTGTTGCTGAAATCCCGGCGCATGGTGGAGTTGCGCCATTTCAGGTTGAGGTTCTTCAGCGTGCCGCTCTGCACCGTGTAGCCCAGCTCGCTTTCCCGGCCCCATTCCTTGCCGTCGCTGACCGTGGCGGTGTGCACGTTGCTGCCGCTGATGTAGCGGTTCATCAGGGTCAATCCAGGCACACCGAGGGCGGCGAAGTTGTAGTCATGGCGCAGTTGCCAGGATTTTTCCTGGGCGTTGTCGTAGCTGGCGTTGAAGCTGTCGTTGGCCAGGGTGCCGCCGCTGGTGCCGTTGACCCGCATCCAGGCGCTGGGGCCGGTGAGTTTCTGCAGGCCGACATAGAAGGTGTTGCCGCCGTACTTGGCCGAGAACAGGCCGGACCAGGTGCGGTTTTCCAGATCGCCGGCACGGGCGCTGCCGTCTTCCTGGCCGTAGAAGAAGCCCAGGTTGGCGCCCAGGGTCCAGTCGCCCAGCGGCTGGGTATGGATCAGGTTGACGAACTGCTGGCGGTAGATGTCCTTGAGCTGGGCGTTCCACAGCGCGACCTGGGTGCGCTTGTCGTTGAAGGCGTACTCGGCGCCCTGGAAGTTGAAGCGGTCGGAGGTGAAGGCCGCTTTGCCGAACATCGTCATGTCGCTCATGCTGCTGTCGTCGCGCGGGCTGTTGCCACGGAACTGGCCGCCGTAGAGGGTCAGGCCGGCGATTTCCTTCGAGGTGATCTGGCCACCGCGGAAGGTTTGCGGCAGCGAGCGACCGTCATCGGAGCGCAGGATCGGCAGCACCGGCATCCACTCGCCGACCTTGACCTCGGTCTGCGACAACCGGGCCTTGAAGGCCACTCCCAGGCGCCCGAAGTTGTCCGCCGGGCGGCCGTCGTGGTCCAGGGGCAGCAACTGGGTGCCACCGGTGCCCTTGCCACCGTCGAGCTTCACCGAGTACAGGCCCAAGACGTCCATGCCAAAGCCCACGGTGCCCTGGGTAAAGCCGGACTTGGCATCGAGGATGAAGCTCTGGGTCCACTCTTCGGCCTTGCCCTGGGCCTTGGTCGGGTTGGTGAAGTTGCGGTTGATGTAGAAGTTGCGCAGGTTGAGGTTGGCCTGGGCGTCTTCGAAAAAGCCCGATTCTTCGGCCATTGCCGGCAGGGCGAGGCTGGTCAACGCCAGGGCCAGAAGGCTGGGCACAAGGTGTTGTGGCGGGGTGATTGGCTTCATGTGTCGGTCTCTCTAATTGTTAGGGGTGCAGCAACGCACTGCCGGCAAGAATCTGCGGACAGCGTGCAATACCTTGAGGGTGCAGCGGGTGGGATCAGCCGGAGCGTGCAGGGCGTGGGGGCATGACATCGAACCTGTTGTTATTGGTGTGTTCGGTTGCCGGGAATGGTGCGTTGCCCCCCAGGGGCGATCAATTGGCGAATGGCGGTTTTGGGCGATTAACGAACACTTATCGAGTCCGGTTCGGGGGCTCGGACAACCCCAGGATTCCTGTTGAATCCTGGGGTTGTCCGCGCTGTTCAATCAGGCGTGGTCCTTGTGCTGTATCCCTGGCGCGCCGCAGATTCACTACAAGTGTTTATTGCTTTGGTTGTAAGCCATTGTCCTCAAGTGGCGTACTTATATAAAAGATATAGGAGTAATCGCCAGTTAAACTTTAAATTCGGTGTTATCTATTATCGTAAAAAGGTTTAAGCGAAAACTTTGCGTGTGCTGGAAATGCAGACTCGTCTTGCTATATTGAAAACCCTCAGGGCGGATAGGGATAAGTTGTAAGTTTCGTCAGGAGGAAAGTTGTTGTCGTGCTTTCAATATATAAGGAGAGATACCATGAGTACGAAAGTCAATCAGGAGCGCCTTGCATCAGTAGTCGGCCGTGCACTTCTGGATAAGGACTTTGCGGCACAGTTGCATCAGGATCCTGAAGCGGCCGCCAAAGGCATCGGCGTGCACCTGAGCGCCACCGAAGTGGGCGCCGTGAAAAGTATCGATACGGCAAAACTGACCAGTGCCGGGTCGGCCATTCGCGACAAGATCGGTGTCGCGGCGATCTTTGACACTCAACAGCAACAGGCGCGAATGGACTGAGTGGGGCGTGTGCAGTCCGGTGTGTCGCCCTTCGCTCCGTATGAAGGCGGCACACCGGAATCGGGATTCAAGTTCACAGTGGAGTGCCCGTCCGTGTCCATCAGCCTGGTGTCGATGCAGGAAGCCGACTTCGAGCGTTTCGCCCGGCGAGCCCTGCAGGAGTATGCCGCCGGCATGGTGGCCGCCGGTGAATGGCCGCCGGAGCAGGCATCGTTCCAGGCGGCGGAGGTGTTCCGCCAGTTGCTACCGCAGGGCCGCCTGAGTCCGCACAACCACCTGTGGCGGGCGCTGTATGCAGGGCGGGCAGTGGGTGAGCTGTGGATCGCCGAACGTCAGGCCGGGTCCCGACGGATTGCCTTCATCCTCGATCTCTACATCGAACCGATCGAACGTCGCCGGGGTTACGCCAGGCAGACGCTGCTGGCCGGTGAGTCGCTGGCGCGCGAATGGGGCTGTGATGAAATGCGTTTGCATGTCTTCGGTCGCAACCTTGGGGCGCGTCGTCTTTATGAACTGCTGGGCTATGAAGTCGCCAGCCTGACGATGAGCAAGCCTTTGCCGTGAACTTTAGGGAAGGTTGAACCATGGACAGCGAAAACAGCAAACAAGCGGAACTTTCCATCGACGAGCTGTTTAAGGGCACTACTTTTCTTCCGGACAGCGAACCGCAACGCTTTCTCCTGTTGCAGGAAAAAGTCGCGAAGAATCGCTATACGATGTTCGTCGCGTTATATGCGGAACTGTCAAAGTTGTTTGTTGCGGATTCTGCGTTGCGACTGTTTTTCAAACAGGCGCTGGATATTATTCTGTCGCCGGAAAGTGTCCGCAATCCACTTGTCGCGCATCCGGTATTTCAGATCTGGAGTGTGCTGACGTTTCGTGATGTTAACTATCTGTTGACTGGAAAGACCCTGGATGACGGTGACGTTAAAGCCAGGCTGCTGGAGTTTCCCCAAGTGCTGCAACGGATTGAAACTGCGCAGCAGGCACGGCCCGATGCACAGTGCCCGCCGGTGTATCGCTTCGATGTCGATCCGCTGATCACTCAGGTCACGCCCCCCAGTTATGACTACCCGCCAGACGACACGACCCGGCGTCAGCTGGAGCGCGCGGGTTATTCCAAAGAGTTTTTTCGGGATGTCCTGCAACTGGCCCTGCAGCGGATCAAACACACCTGGCCGACCTGTCATGAACAGTGGCAGGTGCTGGTCAAGGCCGTGTGCTACTTGCCCGACGGCAGTTTTCGCAGTTGCTCCGCGTCCCGCTATACCGGGGTGATCCTGCTGTCGAGCCGGGACAACTCGATACTCGATCTGGAGGAGTCGCTGGTGCATGAGGCGACCCACCAGTTGCTGTACAACGTGGTCGAAGTTGCCGCGGTGGTTGAGCCCCAGGCTTCGCGGGAGGCCCAGTACACCCTGCCCTGGTCGGGGCAGCAACGGGACTTGTACGGCTATTTCCATGCTTTTTACGTCTATATCGCCCTGGTCAAGTACCTGGAACGGGTCCGCGACCGTCCAGCGCAGGAGATGCGCCGGGCCGAGCAGCGCCTGCTGTTCATCCTGCGGGGCTTGAGCAAGGCGCAGGCGGATTTCGCCAGCGCCCCGGGTTTTACCGCGCAGGGGCGGGAACTGCTGGGCAATCTGCTACAGGAGGTGCATCGCCTGGAGCGTCGCCATGCCGGATCGCTGAGCCGGGGCGAGGGCGCCAGCGCCGTTGCCTTGGCCCGGCACGTGACGGCCTGAGCCGGGGAGGCGGATATGCAAGACTTCGATGCTTCGCGTTTCCCCGACGCCGGGGTGGGCCTGGAATACCATTTGCCGCCTGGCGCCGGGAGCGGCGCGGTCGGGCTCGATCCCAGCCTCGAGCGGATTCAGGCCGAAGGGCTGCCGTACTTCGATTACCTGGAGTTTCAACCGACCCACTGCATCCTGCAGCCGCGCTTGAACGAGCTGGGCGGGCAGGTGCCGGTGCTGCTGCACTCGTCGAGCCTGTCCCTGGGCAGCGTCGGCATCGAGATGGACCGGGAATTTCTGCACATGACCCGTCGCCTGTGCCAGCGGACCGCCTCGCCGTGGCTGGCGGAGCACATTTCCTGGTCACGCTTTCAGGGCGGCGATACCCAGCATTTCATCCTGCCAAGCCTGGCCCGGGAGGTGGCCGATACGGTGGTGGCCAATGCCCTCGAGCTGCAGGCCTTCACCGGCACCCCGCTGGTGCTGGAGAACGCGCCCCGGCTGTTTGTCATGGACATCGGCCAGGAGCTGTCCGAAGGCGGATTCATTTGCAGCGTGGTTGAGCGCAGCCACAGCGGCTTTCTCCTGGATCTGGACAGCGCCATCTGCACCGCCCGGGCCTTGGGCTACGACTTGCGCGAGTACCTGCGATCGCTGCCGCTCAAGCGCCTGATCGAGGTGCATGTCGGCGATCCGCGCCGGGACTGGGACATCCTGCGGCAGTTGTTCGGCCATGCGCCGCTCAAGGCGGTCACCATCGAGTGGGACATCGCCGATCGCGCCGGCGATCCTGAGCTGGCGGCGCTGATTCGGGAGATCAGGGCGCTGCGGCCCGAGCCGCTGTTCTGGCAGGCAGGCACTCTGGCCGAGCCTCCGGCAACGGCGGCAAGCCCGCTGGATGGCCAGACCCTGTTGCAATTGCGCGCGGGCACCTGGCTGGGGATCGACCGGGAGTGTTTTACCCTGCGCGATCGACAGCGGGCCCTGGACCTGGAGTTGGCGATGCAGTTTCTGCCGCTGGTCCGGCATTTTCTCTGTCCGCGGACCCTGGACAGCGCGCTGCTGCTTCCCGGCGCACTGGAAAACCCCAGCCTGGCGCTGCTCCAGGACCTGATCGACCGGGGGCTGTTGCAGCCCGTGGACGGGCAGGGTCCGGGTCCCTCCGAGCCCGAGGCGGCTGGTGATATCTGGAATCACTGGCAGGTCGCGCTGGATTTCTACCTGGGGACGCGCACGCAAACCGCCACGTCCTACATCAGCGTGGCGCAGATGGAGGAGCAACTGGCCGGCAAGGCGCTGCAGCAGCGCCAGCCGTCGGCGTTCAAGGACTACTTTTCCCATCCGTTCCAGGCCCTGGACAATCCCTTGCTGGCACCGCCCTCGCTGTTTGAGCAGCCACAACTGCTGGAGGTTCTGGCCCGTCGCCAGACCTGCCGGAGCTTCGACGGGGGCCCCATTAGCGCCCTGCAGCTATCGGCGCTGCTGTATTACACCTGGGGAGCGAGTCAGATGCGGCGTAACCCCATGGGGGATTTCTTCCTGAAGAAAACCTCGGCGTCCGGGGGCTCCCTGCATGCCATCGAGGTTTATCCGATCCTGCTCAACGTGCAGGGCTTGGAGGCCGGCCTGTATCACTATTCGGTGCGGCGGCACGGGCTTGAACTGCTGTCGCGCGAGGACCCCAGGTCCTGGATCGGTGCGGCGTGCGGCGATCAGCGCTGGATCGAACAGGCCTCGGTGCTGTTCCTGTCCACTGCGTGTCTGCAGCGCCTGGCCTGGAAGTATCCGGGCAGCCGGGCCTTGCGGGTGGCCTTGATGGACTGCGGTCATCTGAGCCAGAGCTTTGCCCTGGTGGCGACGGCCCTGGGGCTCAGGAGTTGCACCACGGCAGCCCTGCGCGACGAGACTTTCGAAACCCGCCTGGGCCTGGACTATCTGCGTGAGCCGGTGTTCTTGCTCAACGGGGTGGGGGGCTGAGGGGCGGTGACATAAAAAAACCCACCATGAGGTGGGTTTTTCTTACAGCTGGCTCCTCTTTCAGAACAGGTGCAGGGCCGGGGCTTTTTCAGCCAGGGGCTGGTTCTTCCCGGTCTGTTCGCTCCAGCCGCCACCGAGGGCCTTGTACAGGTTGACCTCGCTGGTCAGTTGCGCCAGGCGATCGCTGATCAGCGCCTGCTGGGCACTGAACAGTGAGCGCTGGGCGTCGAGGAAGGTCAGGTTGCTGTCGACCCCGATGCGATAGCGGCGTTCGGCCAGACGGTAGTAGTCCTGGTTGGCGTTGACGAAATCACGCTGGGCCTGCAACTGCTGGTTGTAGGTCTGGCGTGCGGCCAAGCCATCGGAGACTTCCTGGAAGGCGGTCTGGATGGATTTTTCGTACTGGGCCACGCTGATGTCTTTCTGGATCTTCGAGTAGTCCAGGCTGGCGCGCAGGCTGCCGGCGTTGAAGATCGGCAGATTGATCTGCGGCTGGAACAGCCAGGTCCCCGAGCCGCCCTTGAACAGACCCGAGAGGTCCGGGCTCAGGGTGCCGGCGTTGGCGGTCAGGCTGATGCTCGGGAAGAACGCCGCCCGCGCCGCGCCGATATTGGCGTTCGCCGCTTTCAGCTTGTACTCGGCTTCGAGGATGTCCGGACGCCGTTGCAGCAGTTCCGACGGCAGGCCGGCCGGCAGCTCGCTCAACAGATTGGCCGACAGCGGCTGGGCCGCCGGCAGATTGCTCGGAATCGCCGTGCCCAGCAGCAGGGTCAGGCTGTTTTCATCCTGGGCCACCTGGCGGGTGTAGCGGGCCAGTTGGACCCGGGCGTTTTCCACCGAGGTCCGCGCCTGACTCAGGTCCAGGGCCGAGGCCACGCCCACTTCGTTGCTGCGCGAGGTCAGGCGGTAGCTTTCCTCGTAGGCAGCCAGGGTTTCCTGGGTCAGCTTGAGCAGCTCCTTGTCGGCCTGCCAGGTCATGTAGGCATTGGCCACGCTGGCCACCAGGCTGATTTGCGTGCTGCGCCGGGCCTCTTCGCTGGAGAAGTAGGTTTGCAGGGCTTGCTCGCTCAGGCTGCGAACCCGGCCGAACAGGTCCAGTTCATAAGCGCTGACCCCCACGGTGGCGGAGTACTGGCTGGTGATCCCGGCTTCGCCGGTCTGCGACATGCGTGCCGGCGTGCGCTGGCGGCTGCCGCTGCCGTTGGCCGAAACCGCGGGGAACAGGTCCGCACGCTGGATCTGGTACTGCGCGGCATAGGCGTCGATGTTCAGCGCCGCGACCTTGAGGTCGCGGTTGTTTTCCAGAGCGGTCTGGATCAGCTGTTGCAGCGCCGGGTCGTGGAAGAACTGCCGCCAGCCCTGTTCGGCGGCCGCCACGTTGGCGGCCTCCTTGGGCGAGTAGGCGGGGCCTTGGGGGAATTGCGCCGCCACCGGCGCTTCCGGGCGCTGATAATCGGGTATCAGCGAGCAACCACTTAGCGCGATGGCGGTGATTGCCAGGGAGAGTAGCGACTTGCTCATTGGCCAGCCTCATTAGCAGTTGCAGTGGTTTCTGACAGGTCCGCTTTGCGACGACCCATGGACGATACGGTGACGAAGAACAGCGGCACCCAGAAGATCGCCAGGATCGTCGCGGTGAGCATACCGCCGATCACCCCGGTCCCGATCGCATGCTGGCTGCCGGAGCCGGCGCCGGTGGAGATGGCCAGCGGCACCACCCCGAGGACGAAGGCCAGGGAGGTCATGATGATCGGCCGCAGACGCATGCGGCAGGCTTCCACCGCGGCGTCCACCAGGGAGCGTCCCTGTTCGTGCAGTTCCTTGGCGAATTCGACGATCAGAATGGCGTTTTTCGCCGCCAGGCCGATGGTCACCAACAGCCCCACCTGGAAGTACACGTCGTTGGACAGGCCGCGCAGGCTGGTGGCCATCAGCGCACCGATGATCCCCAGCGGCACCACCAGCATGACCGCGATCGGAATCGACCAGCTTTCATACAGTGCTGCCAGACACAGGAAGACCATCAGCAGGGACAAGGCGTACAGCGCAGGTGCCTGGGAGCCCGACAGACGTTCCTCGTAGGACAGGCCGGTCCAGGAGATGCCCACACCCGGCGGCAGCTTGGCGGCTATGGCTTCGACTTCGGCCATGGCTTCACCGGTACTGTAGCCAGGGGCCGGGGCACCCAGGACTTCCATGGCTTCCACGCCGTTGTAACGGGCCAGTTTCGGTGAACCGTAGATCCACTCGCCCTTGGCGAAGGAGGAGAACGGCACCATGGTCCCGGCGCTGTTGCGCACGTACCACTTCTTCAGGTCTTCGGGGCTCATGCGTGCACCGGCCTGACCCTGGATGTAGACCTTCTTCACCCGACCGCGGTCGATGAAGTCGTTGACGTAGCTACTGCCCAGGGCAATCGACAGGGTGTTGTTGATGTCGGTGAGGGTCACGCCCAGGGCACTGGCGCGTTCGTCATCGATGCTCAACTGGTACTGCGGCTCATCGTTCAGGCCGTTCGGACGCACCTGGGACAGCACCTTGCTCTGGGCCGCCATGCCGAGGAACTGGTTGCGTGCCGCCATCAGTTTCTCGTGGCCGATACCGGCGCGGTCCTGGAGGAACACGTCGAAACCGGTGGCGTTACCCAACTCCAGTACCGCCGGAGGGGCGAAGGCGAACACCATCGCGTCACGGAAGCTGAAGAAGTGCTGCTGGGCGCGGGCCGCCAGGTTGAACACGCTGTTTTCCGCAGAACGCTCGCCCCACGGCTTGAGCATGATGAAGGCCATGCCCGAGCTCTGGCCGCGACCGGCGAAGTTGAAGCCGTTCACGGTGAACACCGAGGCCACGGTGTCCTTTTCCTGGTCCAGCAGGTAGGCGCGCATTTCATCGACCACCACCTGGGTCCGCTCGGCACTGGAGCCGGCCGGGGTCTGCACCTGGGCGAACAGTACGCCCTGGTCTTCTTCGGGCAGGAACGCGGTCGGGATGCGGGTGAACAGCCAGATCATGCCCACGACGATCAAGACGTAGGCCAGCAGGTATGGAGCCTTGTTGCGCAGGATGTTGCCGACCCCGCGCTCGTAGCTTTTTACGCTGCGGTCGAAGGTGCGGTTGAACCAGCCGAAGAAGCCGCGCTTCTCGACCGCGTGCTCGCCCTTGGGGACGGCCTTGAGCATGGTGGCGCACAGCGCCGGGGTGAAGATCAGGGCCACCAGCACCGACAGGGCCATGGCCGACACCACGGTGATCGAGAACTGCTTGTAGATCACCCCCGTGGAGCCGCTGAAGAACGCCATCGGCAGCAGTACCGCGGACAGCACCAGGGCTATACCCACCAGGGCGCCCTGGATCTGGCCCATGGATTTCTTCGTCGCTTCCTTGGGTGACAGGCCTTCCTCGTGCATCACCCGTTCGACGTTTTCCACCACGACGATGGCGTCGTCCACCAGCAAGCCGATGGCCAGCACCATGCCGAACATGGTCAGGGTGTTGATGCTGAAACCGGCCGCCGCGAGGATGCCGAAGGTCCCCAGCAGCACCACCGGCACCGTCATGGTGGTGATCACCGTGGCGCGGAAGTTCTGCAGGAACAGGAACATCACCAGGAACACCAGGACGATCGCTTCCACCAGGGTTTCAACCACGCCCTTGATGGATTCGGTGACCACTGGCGTGGTGTCGTAGGGGAATACCACCTTCATGCCTTGCGGGAAGAAGGGTTCCAGGTCGCTGATGGTCTTGCGCAGCGCCTTGGCGGTGTCCAGGGCGTTGGCGCCGTTGGCCAGTTTGACCGCCAGACCGGAAGCCGGCTTGCCGTTGAACTGGGCGCTGACGGCGTAGTTCTCGCCGCCAAGCGCAACGTCGGCAACGTCACCCAGACGCACTTGCGAACCGTCCTTGTTGACCTTCAGCAGGATTGCCTTGAACTGCTCGGCGGTCTGCAGGCGGGTCTTGCCGATGATGGTGGCGTTCAGCTGCTGGCCGGGCAGGGCGGGCAGGCCGCCGAGCTGGCCGGACGACACCTGGACGTTCTGCGCGGCAACCGCGGTCTTCACGTCCACCGGGGTCAGGTTGAAGTTGTTCAGCTTGGCCGGGTCGAGCCAGATCCGCATCGCGTACTGGGCACCGAACACCTGGAAGTCACCGACGCCCGCGGTCCGCGAGATCGGGTCCTGCATGTTCGACACGATGTAGTTCGACAGGTCGTCCTTGGACATGCTGCCGTCCTCGGACACCACGCCAATCACCAGCAGGAAGTTCTTCACCGCCTTGGTCACGCGGATACCCTGCTGCTGCACTTCTTGCGGCAGCAGCGGGGTGGCCAGGTTGAGCTTGTTCTGTACCTGGACCTGCGCGGTGTCCGAGTTGGTGCCCTGCTCGAAGGTGGCGGTGATGGTCATGCTGCCGTCGGAGTTACTTTCCGAGGACACGTAACGCAGGTTGTCGATACCGTTGAGCTGCTGCTCGATCACCTGGACCACGGTGTCCTGCACGGTCTGTGCAGAAGCGCCTGGGTAGGTCACGGAGATCGCAATCGCCGGAGGGGCGATGCTCGGGTACTGGTTGATCGGTAATTTGAGGATCGATAGAGCCCCGACCAACATGATCACCAGGGCGATTACCCAGGCGAAGATCGGACGGTCGATAAAAAATTTCGACATGGTTTACTCCCCTTTGCCGCCTGCAGCTTTGTCAGTTGCCTGTGCAGGGGCCGGGTTTTTCGCGGCTACGTTGGTGGCTTCGCTGGCCTTGACCTCAATGCCCGGCTTGACGAACTGCAGGCCTTCGGTGATCAGCCGGTCGCCGGCTTTCAGGCCGTCTTCCACCAGCCACTGGCTGCCGACGGTGCGGCTGGCCTTGAGCTGGCGCAGCTCGACCTTGTTGTCCGGGCCAACCACCAGGGCGGTCGGGGTGCCTTTCAAGTCACGGGTCACGCCTTGTTGTGGGGCCAGGATCGCCGCACTGTTGACCCCGGCTTGCAGCTGGGCGTGAACGAACATGCCCGGCAGCAGGGTGTGCTGAGGGTTGGGGAACACGGCGCGCAGGGTCACCGAGCCGGTGGTTTCGTCCACCGAGACTTCGGAGAATTCCAGTTTGCCGTCGAGCTTGTACTGGCTGCCGTCTTCCAGGGTCAGTTTGACCTTGGCGGCGTTGTCGCCGACTTTCTGCAGGCGTCCGCTTTCCAGCTCCCGGCGCAGTTCCAGCAGTTCAACCGAAGACTGGGTGACGTCGACGTAGATCGGGTCCAGTTGCTGGATCACCGCCATGGCATCGGCCTGGCCATTGCTCACCAGGGCGCCCTCGGTCACCGAGGAGCGGCCGATGCGACCGGTCAGCGGCGCCAGCACCTTGGTGAATCGCAGATTGATCTGAGCGCTTTGCAGGGCAGCTTCCGACTGCAGGCGGTTGGCCACGGCGGTGTCGTATTCCTGGCGGCTCACGGCCTGTTCGTTGACCAATTGCTTGTAGCGATCGGAAATCGACTTGGTCGATTGCAGATTGGCCTCGGCACTCTTCAGCGTTGCCTCATAGACCGATGGATCGATCTGATAAAGCTGCTGACCTTCCTTAACATCCCCGCCTTCTTTGAACAGGCGCTTCAGAATGATCCCATTCACCTGCGGGCGAACTTCGGCGATGCGGAACGCTGTGGTCCGGCCCGGTAGTTCCGACGTCAGGGTAAAGGCTTGTGGTTGCAGGGTGACGACGCCGACCTGAGGGGCTTGAGGGGCGGGTGCCGCCTCTTCCTTTTTACATCCGCTGAGCAGCGATGCCAGGGCGACGGCAGTGACCAGAGCGGTAACAGCTGGCTTGAGTTGCATGAAGATCCTCGGGTCAGGCACGCAAGATGCGCACAAGAAAAGTGGAAGGTTAAAAAGAGTTGGCTGAGTGGATTAGTAGCTTGCTAAGGAATATACTTACGTTCACGGTTGTTTGTAAATACCCTGGCGGCGTACCCATCCGGTTACACAAGCCCCTGTAGGTGTTGAATTGTAGGCTGGGCAAACGGCACCCGAGATGCCGTTGCATATTTATTCAGAAGGTCTTCACGCATCGCTGAAAGATCCTGATCGAGGTTTTACTGCCATGGTCCGTCGTACCAAAGAGGAAGCTCAAGAAACTCGCAGCCAGATACTCGAGGCCGCCGAAAAGGCCTTTTACGAGCGTGGCGTGGCGCGTACTACCCTGGCCGATATTGCGGCGCTGGCGGGGGTGACGCGGGGTGCCATCTATTGGCATTTCAGCAATAAGGCCGATCTGGTGCAGGCCATGCTCGACAGCCTGCGTGAACCTTTGGATGAGATGGCTGCCGCCAGTGAGAATGTAGATGAAGTGGATCCGTTGGGCTGGATGCGCAAGTTGCTGATTCATTTGTTTCATCAAGTTGCCCTGGACCCGAAAACCCGACGCATTAATGAAATTCTGTTTCATAAGTGCGAATTCACCGATGAAATGTGCGACTTGCGGCGCCAGCGTCGCACCGCCAGCCTGGAGTGCAACGTGCGTATCGAGCTGGCGCTGACCAATGCAGTCAATCGCGGGCAATTGCCCGAAAATCTTGATACGCAACGGGCGGCTATCAGCATGCGCGCTTTTATCGATGGCATCCTTTACCAATGGCTGCTGGCCCCTGAGAGCTTCGCCCTGCACACCGAGGCAGAACGCTGGATTGACATCGGGCTGGATATGTTGCGCCTGAGCCCGAACTTGCGTCATTAAGACAACATGCGTAATTGAATCCAGTTGTGTCAAGATTTACCGCGACGGATATCCATTCCCGCACTCGCCACCGCGATGGGGTGCTTTTATATGCGGGCTGGCCGCATCTTGATAGATAGCCAGCTACGTATTTTGTAGGGATTTTGTTGTGGGTGTGTGAATGAGTGTGAACCCTTCACCGTTCAAAGGCGCAGAACAGCCGATCAAGGGGATTGCCCTGATCTGTCTGGCGGTTCTGCTCTTTGCCAGCCATGACACGCTGTCCAAATACCTCTCGGCTTTTTATCCCATCGTCATGGTGGTCTGGGCCCGTTACGTGGTTCACACCCTGCTGATGCTGGTGGTGTTCGTTCCTCGTAGCGGTTTTTCCGCAGTCGTGCGTACCAAACGCCCCGGCCTGCAATTGCTGCGGGCCCTGTGCCTGATCGGCACCAGCCTGCTGTTCACCACCGGCCTGCGTTACATCCCCCTGGCGGAAGCCACGGCGGTCAACTTCCTCGCGCCCTTGCTGGTCACCGCCTTGTCGGTGCCGTTTCTGGGCGAGCGGGTCAGTCGGGCGCAATGGCTGGCGGTGCTCGCCGGGTTCGTCGGGGTGCTGATCGTGGTGCGGCCCGGCGGCGCGCTGTTTACCCCGGCGATCCTGCTGCCCCTGGGTTCGGCGCTGTGTTTCGGCTTCTATCAGTTGCTGACTCGCAAGCTCAGCGGTATCGACAGCCCGACCACCAGTAACTTTCTGACGGGGATCCTCAACAGCCTGATCATGAGCGCGCTGCTGCCGTTTTTCTGGAGCACGCCGACATTTGTCCATGGTTTGTTCATGATCGGCCTCGGCACCTGCGGCATGCTCGGCCATATGCTGCTGACCCAGGCGTTCCGTCATGCCGCACCGGCGATGCTGGCGCCGTTCAGCTACGGGCAGATTCTGTTCGCCGGTCTGTACGGCTACCTGATCTTCGGGCATGCCCCGGACAGCTACGGCCTGATCGGCATCACGGTGATCTGTCTCAGTGGTCTGGCGGTGGCCTGGACCCAACGCAGGCGCTGATCCCGGCGCGCATAAAAAAGCCCCGGCTCGCGAGAGTCGGGGCTTTTGGGTTGACCGGGTTCGGCTTACAGCGTCGGGTAGTCGATGTAGCCCACCGGACCTTTGCCGTAGAAGGTTTCCGGATGCGCCTCGTTCAACGGCGCGTCGGCCTTCAAGCGCGCCGGCAGATCCGGGTTGGCGATGAAGGGCACGCCGAAGGCCACGGCGTCAGCCTTGCCGGCGGCCAGCCAGTCGTTGGCGCTGTCCTTGGTGAAGCGTTCGTTGGCGATGTACGGGCCGCCGAAGGCTTCCTTGAGTTGCGGGCCCAGGCTGTCGGCGCCTTCTTTCTCACGGGAGCAGATAAAGGCGATGCCACGTTTGCCCAGCTCGCGAGCGACGTAGGTGAAGGTTTCCGCCAGGTTGGCGTCGCCCATGTCATGGGAGTCGGCGCGAGGCGCCAGGTGCACGCCCACACGACCCGCGCCCCAGACCTCGATGGCCGCGTCGGTGACTTCCAGCAGCAGGCGGGCACGGTTCTCCAGTGAGCCGCCGTACTGGTCGGTGCGCTGGTTGGTGCTGCTTTGCAGGAACTGATCCA
Source organism: Pseudomonas sp. 3MA1 (assembly GCF_029237275.1). Taxonomy (NCBI): domain Bacteria; kingdom Pseudomonadati; phylum Pseudomonadota; class Gammaproteobacteria; order Pseudomonadales; family Pseudomonadaceae; genus Pseudomonas; species Pseudomonas sp. 3MA1. Next base: position 318,879 of record NZ_JAACFX010000001.1, read on the forward strand.
GCAGGTAACCGTTGGCGCCGTGGATTTCCACGCCATCGAAACCGGCGGCCTTGGCGTTTTCCGCGCCGACCCGGTAAGCCTCGACGATGTCGGCGATCTCAGCGGTTTCCAGGGCCCGCGGGGTCGGGTAGTCGGCCAGAGGACGCACCAGGCTGACATGGCCCTTGGGCTGGATGGCGCTCGGGGCCACCGGAGTCTCGCCGTCCAGGTAGGACGGGTGGGAAATCCGCCCCACGTGCCACAGTTGCAGGAAGATCTTGCCGCCGGCGCCATGCACCGCCTTGGTCACGTTGGCCCAGCCACGCACCTGATCGTTGGACCAGATGCCGGGGGTGTCCGGGTAGCCCACGCCCATTGGGGTGACCGAGGTGGCTTCGCTGAGGATCAGGCCCGCGGAAGCCCGTTGCACGTAGTACTCGGCCATCAGCGCGTTGGGCACGCGGCCGGCGTCGGCGCGGCAGCGGGTCAGCGGCGCCATGATGATGCGGTTGGACAGCTCAAGGTCGCCGATCTTGATCGGATCAAAGATAGTCGTCATGGAATGCAGCCTTCTATATAGGAAACAAGGGTTCAGTGGGTTGCAGCAGCCAGTTCGGCGTTGCCGCCCTGGCGGAAGGTAATCAGCGTCACCAGCAGGGCCAGGATCGCCAGGAGCGCGGCCGCCAGCGGCACGCTGGTGAGGCCGAAACCGTGGGCGATGACGCTGCCGCCGACCCAGGCGCCCAGGGCGTTGCCGATGTTGAAAGCGCCGATGTTCAGGGTCGAAACCAGGTTGGGTGCGGCTTTGCCGAAGGTCACCACATTGACCTGCAAGGCTGGCACCGCAGCAAACGAAGCGGTGGCCCAGAGGAACAGAGTGATCTCGGTGGGAATCAACGCCACGCTGGTCCAGGTCAGCACGGTGGAAACCACCGCCATGGCCGCGAACACGCCGATCAGGGTGGCGCCCAGGCGCTTGTCCGCCAGCTTGCCGCCGATGATGTTGCCCAGGGTCAGGCCCAGGCCGATCAGCAGCAGGGTCCAGGTCACGCCCCGGGGCGAGACGCCAGTGACATCGCCGAGCAGCGGCGCAACGTAGGTGAAGAGGGTGAACATCGACGCGGCAAACAGTGCGGTCATGCTCAGGGATAGCCAGATCCCCGCGCCCTTGAGGGCTGCCAGTTCCGAACGCATGTCGAGTTTTTCCTCATCGCGCCTGGCCGGCAAAAAGCGCAGCAGGCCGATCAGCGCGATCACGCCGATCACCGTCACCGCCCAGAAGGTCGAGCGCCAGCCGGCCGACTGGCCCAAGGCGGTGCCCAGCGGGACGCCAAGGACGTTGGCCAGGGTCAGGCCGGTGAACATCAGGGCCACGGCCGAGGCGCGCTTGTTGGCGGGCACCAGGCCGGCGGCCACCACTGAACCGATACCGAAGAAGGCACCGTGGCACAGCGCCGTGATCACCCGGGCGAACATCAGCACGTTGTAATCACTGGCCAGTGCGCACAGCAGGTTGCCGACAATGAAGATGCCCATCAGCGCCACCAGGGCTGCCTTGCGCGGCAGGCGCGCGGTGGCCAGGGCCATGAACGGCGCACCGATGGCCACGCCCAGGGCGTAGCCGGTGACCAGCCAGCCAGCGCCGGGAATCGACACCCCGAGGTCCGCCGCCACATCGGGCAAAAGCCCCATGATGACGAACTCGGTGGTGCCGATGGCGAAGGCACTCAAGGCCAGGATGATGAGTGAAAGGGGCATTGTCGGGTCCTTGTCAGATCAGAGCTGTTGGCTCATTTGCGTGAGGAACTGCTGGATGACTTCCTCATTGCGTTTGAAAAAATGCCATTGGCCGACTTTCCGGCTGCTGATCAGGCCTGCGCGCTGCAGGGTGGCGAGGTGGGCGGACACGGTCGACTGCGACAGGCCGCAGCGTTGATCGATCTGTCCGGCACAGACGCCGTGCTCATTGCTGTGAGCCTGATCGGGGAATTCGACTGTCGGGTCTTTCAGCCAGTGCAGGATTTCCCTGCGAACCGGATGTGCCAGGGCTTTTATTATTTCGTCGAGGTCGAGGGACATGGCGGTGCTCGTTTTCCATAAAACGTTGTATCGCGATGAGGCGAAATTTAAATCGTTATTTCGCGATATACCAATATGATTTTGATCTTAAATCATCGTTTATCGGTATATCGGGTTATAACGATACGTTGAGCGCGGTGCTAAGCTGCGCGAATGAATTATCTCGCACATCTACACCTTGGCGGCCAGCGCCCGGGTCAATTACTCGGCAGCCTGTATGGCGATTTCGTCAAAGGTCGCCTGCAAGGGCAGTTTGCCCCCGAGGTCGAGGCCGCGATCCAGCTGCATCGGCGCATCGACACCTACACCGACAGCCACCCGCGGGTGAGTGCGGCGCTGTCGCGTTTCTCCCTGACCCGGCGGCGCTATGCCGGCATCGTCATCGACGTGTTCTTCGACCACTGCCTGGCCCGGGACTGGGCCCAGTACGCCGATCGTCCCTTGCAGCAGTTCACCGCCGACGTGTATCGGGTGCTGGCGGCCGAGCCGCAGTTGCCCGGGCGCCTGGCGCAGATCGCGCCCTACATGGCGGCGGATGACTGGTTGGGTTCCTACCGGGATTTCCAGGTGCTGGAGCAGGTATTGCGCGGGATTGCCCGGCGCTTGTCGCAACCGGAGGAGCTGACGGCGGCGATGGGGGAGCTGGAGCGGCTGTATCAGCCGTTGAGCGAGGATTTCCGCGATTTTTATCCGCAATTGCAGGCGTTCGCCGTGCAGCACATCCAGTTACCCTGACGAACGTCCCCTCGGTAGGAGCCGGCTTGCCAGCGAAAGCGCCTTTAGCATCTTCGCCGGCAAGCCGGCTCCTACGGAGTGGTTCAGGCGGCGACCAGTTCGCCGCTGCGGCGTGGTTCGGCGGGTTGGGCAACGTCGCCAAATAGCGCTTTTTGCACCGCTTGCTGGGCCTGAAAGGCCAGTGCCGCACGTTCCTGGCCCTGACAGGCAATCGGCTTGAGCAGATGAATCTCCACCTGGCCCCGGTCGTTGGCGAACAGCCGCATCAAGTGCGAGAGCAGGTCGTCGTCGCCAATGAAGGGCGCCAGGCTGTCGATCTGGCCATCGCGCAAGTAGCGGATCGCCACCGGTTGCAGCGCCACGCCGGCGTCGATGGCACTGGCCAGCAGGCGTCCGTGGAAGGTCCGCAGGCCATGGCCGTCGGTGGTGGTGCCCTCGGGGAACAGCAGCAATGGATGCTGCTCCTGCAGGTGACGGGTCATCTGCTTGCGGATCAGTTGGCTGTCGCCGGCCCCGCGGCGGATGAACAGGCTGCCGGCCTTGGCCGCCAGCCAGCCGGCCACCGGCCAGGTACGCACTTCGGCCTTGGACAGGAAGGACAGCGGCGTGAGCATGCCCAGCAGCGGAATGTCGGTCCAGGACACGTGGTTGCTGACCCAGAGCATCGGCTGCCTGGGCAACTGGCCATGCACCGAGACCTGGAAGGGCAAGGCATTGCTCAAGCGCGCCATGAAGAAGCGCGACCAGCGCTGGCGCCGGACCATGGAATTGGCCACGCCCAGGCGCTCCAGCAGACCAAAGACACTGGCCATGCTCAGTCCCAGCGCCACCACCAGCAGCACCCGGGCGATGCGCCCGTAGACCCGCAACCGGCGCATCAGACCGCCGCCTTGAAGTGCCGGGCGTAGCGCGGGCACAACTCGTCACGCTTGAGCAGGATAAATACGTCGGCGACCTGGAAGTCTTCGTCCCAGCACGGCTCGCCGCAGATTTTCGCGCCCAGGCGCATGTAGGCCTTGAGCAGCGGTGGCATCTCGGCAATCACATTGGACGGAATGTCCAGGCTGGGCAGCGGGTTCTTCGGCTCGGCTCGCAGGTGTTCGGTGCTCAGGTAGCGCTCCCGCAACCGTTGCATGATCGCCTGGGCCTGGATGCCGCCGTCCTGCATGGGGATGCTGGCGCAGCCCATCAGGTAGCTGTAGCCGCCCTGGTTGAGGACTTCCGCCAGCTCGCCCCAGAGCACGGCGATGGTGCCGCCGTTGCGGTAGGCCGGGTCGACGCAGGTGCGACCGATTTCGAGAATCGGGCCCTTGAGCTGCGTCAGACCGTGCAGGCTGAATTCCTCTTCGCTGTAGAAACGCCCCAGGCTGCTGGCGGCCTGGTGGTCCAGCAGACGAGTGGTGGCCACCAGGCGACCGGTGTTCAGGTCGCGCACACCGATGTGGCTGCAGTGAACGTCATAGTCATCCATGTCCAGACCCCATTCCGCGCCTTTGAGCTTGGCGTTGAACTCGCCGCTGAAGACGTTGAAGCGCAAGGCCTGGGCTTCCTGCAGGGCTTGGGCGCCGATCAGGCGTTCGGCCTGCAGGCGGCGTTCAATGCCGGTGTCGCTGATGCGGGCGATCTGAGTCATCGTGAATCTCCGTGCGGGCCACTGACCCGTCTTGGGTTGCAGCCAATCGACTTTGTTGTGCAAAGTCAGGCTATGTAGCCCCGGTGTCATCACCATGAAGCTTTGGTGATGCTTGTATGACAGCCCCTGAGGACCTTCGAATGCCCTGGCAAGCCCTGCTCGAGAGCCATGAACGACTGCCCGCCAACCCTGATCTGGCCGAGGGTTACGGGGCTTTGCTGACCCATCTGGGCGCGGTCACGCCCTTTGAGCTGGCGGTGCGCGGCGGGCGTCTGATGAGCGCCCCCGGGCTGGCCTTTCTGGTGGGTTACCAGGCGGCATTGCGCATGTTGTGGCCCAGCGCGCCGCTCAGCCTGGGGGCTTTGTGCGCGACCGAAGGTCACAGCCTGCGCCCGGCCGACATGCAGACCCGGCTTGAGGATTTGCGTCTGTGCGGACGCAAGGATTTTGTCACCGCCGGCGATGCGGCGGATTGGCTGCTGGTGGCGGCCCGCAGCGAGGCGCCGGGGGAGCGGGCAGCCTTGCGCCTGACCGTGGTCTACGCCGGGGAGCCTGGGGTCAAGGTCCAGACCCTGCCGGCCATCGGCCTGATGCCGGAGATCAGCCATGGCTGCCTGCTGCTGGACAACGCCGCTTGCGAACTGCTCGCCGGCGACGGCTGGGATGCCTATGTCAAACCCTTCCGCACCCTTGAGGACATCTATGTCCTGAGTGCCATGCTCGCCTGGCTGTATGGCGTGGGGCAGGACAGCGGCTGGCCGCAGCCTTTGCAACTGCAGCTCCTGGCGCTGCTGGCGGGGTGTGCCGAAGCCAGTCGGCAAAACCCTTGCTTGAGCAGCGGGCACATTCTGTTGGGTGGTGTGTTCGCCCAGTTCCAGGCATTGCGGCCTGAGATCGACGCCGCATTCGCCAATGGCCCCGAGGGTTGGCGCAGCCAATGGTCCCGGGACCAGGCGCTGTTGGACCTGGCCGCCGGCGCCCGGGCACAACGCCTGGCCAAAGCCCTGGCCTCGTTTCAGTAACGACGCCCCCTTGCGTAGGAGCCGGCTCGCCGGCGAAAGGGCCCAAGAGTGTTGCACAGGGCTCGAAGCCAGCTTGAACAAACGAAGGCGCATGCAGTGAAACTGTCATCCGCCTGGACTAGGCTCGGCCACTGACGTCATTCGAGTGTCATCCATGGGCAAAGGTCCGATCCTGCTGGCGTTGCTGATATGCCTGAACTGGCCGGCCCGGGCCGAGGAGTGGCCGGGGGCGCAATGGAGCCGGGGCCCGAGCGTCCCAGGTCCGGCGCTCCAGGCGCTGGAGGACTACGCTTTCGAGCCCAGGGACGACTCGTCCCGACAAGGTATTCGCACCGACGCCTTGCTGGTGATCCGCGATGGCCAGCTGCTTTACGAGCGCTATGCCGGCGCCAGCGGACCGCAGACGCCCCATCTCATCTGGTCTGCCAGCAAGAGTCTGCTGGCGGTGGTGTTGGGCGTCGCCTTCGGTGAAGGTCGCTTTCAGCTGCAGGACCCTGCCGCGCAGTATTACCCGGCGCTGCAGCGGCATCCGCGCATCACCCTGGCCGACTTGCTGCACTGGGGCTCGGGCCTGGATTGGCAGGAAGACTACGAATACGCACCGCTCCACTCCTCGGTGGTGGCCATGCTCTACACCCGGGGCCATCGGGACATGGCCGCATTCGCCGCGCAGCAGGCGGCCGCCGCGCCGGCGGGGCAGGTGTTTCGCTACTCCAGTGGCGACAGCAACCTGCTGGCGGCCAGTCTGCGGGGGATGGTGGGGGCCGAGCAGTATGTGGACTACCCCTGGCACGCGCTGTTCGACCCCCTGGGAATCACCCAGGCGGTGTGGGAGCGCGACGCGGCCGGCACCTTCGTCGCTTCGTCCTACCTGTACCTGACCGCTCGGGATCTGGCGCGGGTCGGCCTGTTGATGCAGCGCGATGGCCGCTGGCGTGACCGGCAATTGCTGCCCCGGGCCTGGGTCGAGTTCTGCCGCACTCCCTTTGCCGGTTACCGGGCCAACCAGGACGTGGCCGTGGCGGGCGGGCACTGGTGGCTCAACCGCGCGGTGGATGGTGCGCCCCGGCCCTGGCCGGATGCACCGGCGGACACGTATGCGGCGCTGGGACACTGGGGCCAGGCGCTGTACATCCTGCCCGCCGAGCGCCTGGTGATCGTGCGCTATGGCGACGATCGCGATGGCAGCTATCGGCACAACGAGCTGCTCAAGCGGGTCCTGGCGGCTTTTCCCGAGTCGAGTCCGCCATGAAGCGCCAGACCTGGATGCGACGTCATCCGCTGCTCAGCCTGTTGCTGCTGGCGCTGCTCCTGCTGCTGGGCTGGGGCTGGCAGCAGCGGGTGGCCTTGCAGGCCTTTCCCGACATCCTCGGGGCCTACACCGCCAAGGAATACTGCTCCTGCCGTTACGTGATGCAACAACCTGCCGAAGACTGCCGCGCCTACGTGCGCCAGTACCTGCCCATCAGCGGCTTCAACGATGAGCCCCAGGCCCGGCGAGTCACCGCCAGCGCCCTGGGGCGGACCCACAGCGCTTCCTGGCTGGGGCCCCGCGAAGGCTGCCGCCTCGATCCCTGATCCTCGATCAAGCCGCACCGCAGATGATGTGTTCCATGCAGTGGAACCACATTTGATTGTCCTGTGCTGCGCCGCGCGGTTATCTGACGCAGCGCTTCGAGCAGGTCCGGCCCCTCGTGCAGCGCTCCGACAACAAGAACGGGAAGCCACCCGGCCCAGAGGAGATACGCCATGACCCGACACCAGCACATCCTTGCCTGGCTCAACGACATTGCCAGCGACCTGCGGGCCATCCGCCATGACATTCATGCCCACCCGGAACTGGGTTTCGAAGAACAGCGCACCTCGGCGCTGGTGGCGCGCTGCTTGGAAGAGTGGGGCTATGAAGTGCATACCGGTGTTGGCCGAACCGGTGTCGTGGGCGTCCTGCGCAACGGCACGGGCACGCGCACCCTGGGCCTGCGGGCGGACATGGACGCCTTGCCGATCATCGAGAACACCGGGGTTCCCTACAGCAGTCGCCATGGCGGTTGCATGCACGCCTGCGGGCATGACGGCCACACCACCATCCTGCTGGGGGCGGCGCGCTACCTGGCGGCGACCCGAGCGTTCGACGGCACCCTGAACCTGATCTTCCAACCCGCCGAAGAGGGCCAGGGCGGCGCCGAGGCGATGCTCGCCGATGGCCTGCTGGAGCGCTTCCCCTGCGATGCGCTGTTTGGCCTGCACAACATGCCGGGACTGCCGGCCGGGCACCTGGGCTTTCGCGAAGGACCGATGATGGCCTCCCAGGATCTGCTCGAGGTGATAGTCGAAGGCGTCGGCGGCCATGGCTCCATGCCGCACCTGGCGGTGGACCCGCTGGTGGCGGCGGCGAGCATCGTGATGGCCTTGCAGACGGTGGTGGCGCGCAATATCGACACCCAGGAAGCCGCGGTGGTGACCGTCGGTGCCCTGCAGGCCGGCGAGGCGGCCAACGTGATTCCTCAGCAGGCGCTGTTGCGCCTGAGCCTGCGGGCCCTCAACGCACCGGTGCGCGAGCAGATGCTGGAGCGGGTCAAGGCGATCATCCGCACCCAGGCCGAAAGCTTTGGCTGCCGCGCCAGCATCGAGCATCGCCCGGCCTATCCGGTGCTGGTCAACAGCCCGGAAGAAACCGAGTTCGCCCGGCGGGTCGGGGTCGAGCTGGTGGGGGCCGATGCGGTCGACGGCAACACCCCCAAGCTGATGGGCAGCGAGGACTTCGGCTGGATGCTGCAACGTTGTCCCGGCAGCTACCTGTTCATCGGCAACGGCGTGGCGCAACCGATGGTGCATAACCCGGGTTACGACTTCAACGACGACATCCTGCTCACCGGCGCGGCCTATTGGGGCGCCCTGGCGGAAAGCTGGCTCAAGCCCTCCTGAGCCTGGCTGCTCCTGTGTTTCCGAGCGCCGCGGGCGTCGCAGACGCCCGGCACTTTCCCGAGCCCGGCCCAAGGCTCAAAAGTATCCAAGGAACGTCCCATGAGCACTTCGAGCCCCGCTGCTTCCAAGACCCGGCAGGTGGTTGCCGCCGTCGTCGGCAACGCCCTGGAATGGTACGACTTCATCGTCTATGGCTTTCTCGCCAGCTTCATCGCCCGCCAGTTCTTTCCGGCGCAGGATGAGTACACCTCGCTGCTGATGGCCCTGGCCACCTTCGGCGTGGGCTTTTTCATGCGTCCGGTGGGCGGTGTGCTGCTGGGGATCTATTCCGATCGCAAGGGCCGCAAGGCCGCCATGATGGTGATCATCCAACTGATGACCCTGGCCATCGCGATGATCGTGTTTGCTCCCCACTACGCCGCCATCGGGCTGGGGGCACCCTTGCTGATCGTGGTGGCGCGCATGCTCCAGGGCTTCGCCACCGGTGGCGAGTACGCCAGCGCCACGGCCTATCTGGTGGAGAGCGCGCCGGTCCACAAGAAGGGCCTGTACGGTTCCTGGCAACTGGTCGGCCAGTGTCTGGCGGTGTTCAGTGGGGCGGCGATGGTGGCGGCGGTGACCCATTTCTTTTCGCCCCAGACCCTGGATCTCTGGGGCTGGCGCCTGCCGTTCGTGATCGGCCTGCTGATCGGTCCGGTGGGGCTGTGGATCCGCAAGTACATGGAGGAGCCGCAAGCCTTCGTCGAGGCACGCAAGCAGGTGCGGGGCGATGGACCGGGGCTGTGGCAGGTGGTGTCGAGCCAGCGCCGGGCAATTCTGGTGTCCATGGGCCTGTGCAGCGGCAGCACCGTGTCCTTCTACGTGGTGCTGGTGAACATGCCGACCTTTGCCCACACCAACCTCGGCCTGCCCCTGGATCAGGTGCTGCTGGTGCAGATGTTCGCCGTGGCCCTGATGACCCTGGTGATCCCCTTTGCCGGGGCGCTGTCGGACCGGGTCGGCCGGCGCCCGGTGCTGATGGCGTTCACCCTGGCGTTTTTCGTCATGGTCTATCCCTTGTATGTGTGGGTCGCCGCCGCACCGTCCATCGAGCGCCTGCTGGTGATGCAGATACTGCTGTGTGGCGCCATTGGCGGCTTCTTCGGTCCTGGCCCCACCGCCCTGGCCGAGCAGTTCCCCATCGAGGTGCGTTCCACCGGCGTCTCCGTGGCGTATAACGTGGCGGTGATGCTGTTCGGCGGTTTTGCTCCGTTGATCGTGACCTGGCTGAGCCGGGTTATGGCCACGCCGGTGGCGCCGTCCTTCTATGTCCTGGCAACTTCGATCCTCAGTCTGCTGGGCATCTATTGCATGTACGACGCGGTCCGGGACACCAAGCCCGATACCCTGACCCTGGGAGGCGAGTCTTGATTCAGCACAAAGAAGCGGTGGCCTGCGAGCCCATCGTCGAACTGGATGCCCTGGCGCTGTCCCGGGCGATCCACGCCCGTCAGTTGTCCTGCCGCGAGGTGATGCAGGCCTACCTGCAACAGATCGAGCGCTACAACCCGCAATTCAATGCCCTGGTGTCCCTGGGCGATCCGGGCGAGTTGCTGGCCCAGGCCGATGAGCGCGACCGGCAACTGGACCGGGGGCAGTCCATGGGCTGGATGCATGGCATGCCCCAGGCGATCAAGGACCTGGCATCCACCGCGGGGCTGACCACCAGCCTGGGTTCGCCGCTGTTCGCCGAACAGGTGCCCCAGGTGGACGCCATCAGCGTGGCCCGGGTGGGGGCCAGTGGCGCGATCATCGTCGGCAAGAGCAACGTGCCGGAGTTCGGCCTGGGCTCCCACACCTACAACCAGCTGTTCGGCACCACCGGCAATGCCTACGACAGCCGCCTGAGCGCCGGCGGCAGCAGCGGCGGGGCGGCAGTGGCCCTGGCCCTGCGCATGCTGCCGGTGGCCGATGGCAGCGACATGATGGGGTCGTTGCGCAATCCGGCGGCCTTCAACAACCTGTTCGGCATGCGTCCTTCCCAGGGGCGGGTGCCCTTCGGCCCGACCCCGGAACTGTTCGTGCAGCAACTGGCCACCGAAGGGCCGATGGGGCGCACGGTGGCCGATGTGGCGCGGCTGTTGAGCACCCAGGCCGGTTACGATCCGCGGGTGCCCTTGTCCCTCAAGGAGGATCCGGCGCTGTTGCAGGCGCCTCTGCAACGGGACGTGCGGGGCCTGCGCCTGGGCTGGTTGGGGGACTACAACGGCTACCTGGCCATGGAGCAGGGAGTGCTGAGCCTGTGCGAAAAGGCGTTGGCCGACTTCACCCATCTGGGCTGCGAAGTGGAAAGCTGCCAGCCGGATTTTTCCATGGCGCAGTTGTGGGACTGCTGGCTGGTGCACCGGCACTGGCTGGTCCAGGGGTCTTTGGGGATGTTGCACGGCGACCCGGACAAACGCCGCTGGCTCAAGCCCGAGGCCCGCTGGGAAGTGGAGGGAGCGGCCAACCTGAGTGCTGCGGATGTGTACCGCGCGTCCCAGAGTCGCAGCGATTGGTACCGCGCCTTGCAGCGATTGTTCGAGCGTTACGATTTCCTGCTGTTGCCCACGGCCCAGGTGTTCCCTTTCGATGCACGGCAGGCCTGGCCAAGGCAGATCGATGGGCAGGAAATGGACACCTATCATCGCTGGATGGAAGTGGTGATCGGTCCGACCCTGGCCGGCCTGCCCAGCATCAGCATTCCGGTGGGATTCAACCTGGCGGGCCTGCCCATGGGCATGCAGATCGTCGGTCCGGCCCAGGCCGATCACGCCGTGCTGCAGTTGGCTTACGCCCATGAACAACTGACGCAATGGGTGCGCCAGCGCCCCCCGGGTCATTTGCTGTAACCAGACAAGCGTCGCTGATAGGCTCCTGAGGCCCGCATCTTGCTGGGTAACGGCTTTACCCATTCTCAAGTCAGGGAGTTCGGACCATGGCCAGCAAGGTCGAAAGCGGCAGTGTGCGTTCCGTTGAGCGGGCCCTGGCCATTGTCGAGTTACTCGGTCAGCACCAGGCCCTGGGACTGGAGGAGTTGCACTACCTGACCGGGCTGCCCAAGGCGACAGTGTCGCGCATGTTGCTGACCTTGCAGGAGCAGGGCTGGATCTACCGGGGCTTGAGTGATCGGCGCTATCGCTTGAGCGCGCGCAGCCTGTTTGGCGACAGCCGACAACGGTTCAAGCGCCGCCTGGTGGAGCAGGCGGCGCCCTGGCTGCTGGAATTGAGTGCACGCACCGGGCTGGTCAGCGACTTGTCGAGTTTCGACGGCGAGCACCTGGAAGTCCTGGAAAGCGCAGTGCCCCAGGTGCTGCGCAAGCGCTACCCGAGCAACAGCCGGATTGTCGGCCAGCATGCCAGCCTGTTTCATTCGGCCATGGGCAAGGCCTGCCTCGGGGCCTTGGCCAGCGCTGAAGTCCAGCGGCTGGCCGAGCGAGAGCGAGTGCCGGCCGAAGACCAGCAACAGGCCTGTGCCCAGTCCCAGCACCTGGGGTTTGGCCAGCGCACCGAAGGCCACTGGGAATACCCGGTGCGCCTGCCTTTTCTGATCCGCGCCGTGGCCTTGCCGTTGCAGGCCGAAGGCCGGGTGATCGGCAGCATCGCCCTGCATTGGCCGATGGACCTGGCCTGTGTCGAGCAGGTGCGCAGTCGTCATTTGCGATTGCTGGCCGAAACCGTCGAACAGCTGCAGAAAACCCTCGTCTGAGCCACTCCCGAGCGCCGCAGGTTTGTTCCTGAACTAAAGCCGCGGCTTGCCACTCTATCGCAGGGCGCCGCCCGAGCACGGCGTTTGCCAGCCTTACGGCAGCCGGTTAAGGTGGCGCCTTCTGTTCAAGGGAGCTTGCATGCGTACGCCGATCCGCCTAATTCTCAGCCTGCTCGGGGTACTGGCGCTGCCGGTCCAGGCCAACTGGTACCTGGACAACGAGTCATCCCGGGTGTCCTTCGTCACCACCAAGAACGCCAATATTTCCGAAGTCCAGCGCTTCCTGGTGCTGCACGGCAAGGTCGATGGCAAGGGCCAGGCGCAGGTGCAGATCGAGCTGGACTCGGTCAGCAGCGGCATTCCGCTGCGCGATGAACGCATGCGCCAGGAACTGTTCCAGGTGCAGCAGTTCCCCGAGGCGCAGATCACTGCGCAAATCAATCTGCGTCCGATCAACGACCTGGCTCCCGGTGCGCAGATCGAGCTGTTGCTGCCGGTCACCGTGAACCTGCACGGCCAGCAACACACCTACAACGCCGAACTGCTGGCCACCCGCCTGGATGACCGGCGCTTTCAGGTGGTGACCCTGGAACCCCTGGTGCTCAACGCCGAAGACTTCAACCTGGCCCCGGGCCTGGACAGCCTGCGCAAGCTCGCGGGGCTTTCGGCCATCAGTTTCTCGGTGCCGGTGGGTGCGGTACTGATCTTCACGGCGCGCTGAAATGCGTGGAGCGGTGTTCCCCTGGCGCGAAGGCAACCGCTTCGAGTTGCTGATCGATGGTCCCGAGTTCTTTCCGCGCATGCTGCTGGCCATCGCCCGCGCCCAAGAGCAGGTGGCGCTGGAGCTGTACCTGGTGGAGGCCGGTGCCTGCGCCGAGGCCATGGTCCAGGCCCTGGTGCAGGCCGCCGAGCGCGGCGTGCAGGTGCGTTGCCTGTTCGACGACTACGGCAGCCTGGCCTTCACCCAGCCCCTGCGCTTGCGTCTGACGAACGCCGGTGTCGAGCTGCGCTTCTACAACCGCCTGAAATGGCGCCAGGGCCTGCTCAACCTGTACCGCGACCATCGCAAACTGCTGTTGGTGGACCAGTCCCTGGCGATGGTGGGCGGCACCGGGGTCACCGATGACTTCTGGCAGCCCAGGGACAACAGCTGCGACTGGCATGAAGTGATGGTGGAGATCGCCGGCCCTGCCGTGCGTGACTGGCAGAGTCTGTTTGACCGGCAATGGAGCGCCAACCTGCACCGCGGCGCCTGGAAGCCCAGTGTCGATTTCGGCCTGCCCCATCTGCCCCGCGTACCTGACTCGGGGGAGGGCATGGGCCGGGTGGCCTATGCCGACTCTCGCCAGCATCGCGACATCCTGCATTCGCTGATCCGCGCCCTGCACAGCGGCCAGCGGCGCATCTGGCTGGCGACGCCGTACTTCTTGCCCACCTGGTCGGTGCGGCGCTCGTTGCGCAAGGCCGCGGCCCGGGGGATCGACGTGCGCCTGCTGCTGACCGGGCCGAACACCGACCACCCGGCGGTGCGCTATGCCGGGCACCGTTACTACCCGCGCCTGCTCAAGGCCGGCGTGCGCATCTTCGAATACCAGCCGCGCTTTCTGCACTTGAAGATGGCCCTGGTGGACGACTGGGTCAGTGTGGGCTCGTGCAACTTCGATCACTGGAACCTGCGCTTCAACCTGGAAGCCAACCTCGAAGCCCTGGATCCGTCACTGACCCGCGCGGTGGCGGCGAGTTTCGAGGCGGATTTCGCCCAGAGCGAAGAGATCAACCTGGCGCAGTGGCGCAACCGGCCGTTGTGGCGGCGGATCAAGCAGCGGATCTGGGGCTGGGTCGACCGTCTGGTGGTCAACCTGCTGGACCGGCGCGGCTGACCGTCACGGCCGACATGGCTGGCTGTAGCCGCTGCCGCAGGCTGCGAACGAGCGCGAAGCGGTCGCGGCGGTCGTGAGTCCGATGGAGGTTTGGCGGGAGATCGTCGCAGCCTCGCAGGCTCGGCAGCGGCTACAGATATTGCAGCGATTGTGGGGATTGCAGAAGGAGGCGGCCGGCGCAGTTCCTGCGCCGGCCGCTGACAGGCATCAGAGCAGTTCGAAGCTCTGTTGCTTGACGTCCTGGGAGTCCAGGCCGATCTGCACATTGAAGTCGCCCGGTTCGGCGGCGTACTTGAGCTGAGTGTTGTAGAACTTCAGGTCGTCCTCGGTGATGGTGAAGTGGATGGACTTCTCTTCACCGGCCTTGAGCATGACTTTCTGGAAGTTCTTCAACTCCTTGATCGGGCGGATCATCGAGCCGGCCACGTCCTGGATATACAGCTGCACCACGGTTTCACCGTCACGCTTGCCGGTGTTCTTCACGGTCACGCTGGCGTCGAGCTTGCCGCTCTTGTTCAGGGTGGTGGAAGACAGGGCCATGTCCGACAGGCTGAACGTGGTGTAGCTCAGGCCATAGCCGAACGGAAACAGTGGGCCGGTGGTGTCGTCGAAGTACTGCGAGGTGTAGTTGCCCGGCTTGCCCGGGGTGAACGGCCGGCCAATGGTCAGGTGGTTGTAGTAGGTGGGGATCTGCCCCACGGTGCGGGGGAAGGTGATCGGCAACTTGCCCGACGGGTTGTAGTCGCCGAACAGGACGTCGGCGATGGCGTTGCCGCCTTCGGTGCCGCTGAACCAGGTTTCCAGGATCGCGTCGGCCTGCTGGTTTTCCTCCAGCAGCGACAGTGGCCGGCCATTCATCAGCACCAGTACCAGCGGCTTGCCGGTGGCCTTGAGAGCCTTGATCAGCTCGCGTTGGCTGGCAGGAATCAGCAGGTCGGTGCGGCTCGAGGATTCGTGGGACATGCCCCGGGACTCGCCCACGGCCGCGACGATCACGTCCGCCTGTTTGGCCGCCTGGACCGCTTCGTCGATCATCTGCTGCGCCGGACGCGGGTCGTCCACCACTTCCGGGGCGTCGAAGTTGAGGAAGTTCAGGTAGTCCACCACCTTCTTGTCGGCAGTGATGTTCGAGCCCCGGGCGTACACCAGTTGGGCCTTGTCGCCCAGCACATTGCGCATGCCGTCGTAGAGCGTCACCGACTGCGCCGGCACGCCGGCGGCGGCCCAGCTGCCCATCATGTCGATGGGGGCCTTGGCCAGCGGGCCGACCAGGGCGATCTTCGCGGTTTTCTTCAGCGGCAGGGTGTCGTTGTGGTTCTTCAGCAGCACCAGGCTGCGCCGCGCGATGTCCCGGGCGTCGCTGCGGTGCAGGCGGCTTTCGGCGTTGGTGTCGGCCGGGTCGTCCTCGGCCTTGCCGATGCGCACGTAAGGGTCCTTGAACAGGCCCATGTCGTACTTGGCCGCCAGCACTTCACGCACGGCGTTGTCGATGTCCTTCTGCTCGATCTCGCCGGACTTGAGCAGCCCTGGCAGCTCCTTGCCGTACAGCGAGTCGTTCATGCTCATGTCGATGCCGGCCTTGATCGCCAGCTTGGCCGCTTCGCGACCGTCCTTGGCCACGCCGTGGCGGATCAGCTCGATGATCGCGCCGTGGTCGCTCACCGCCAGGCCCTTGAAGCCCCATTCCTTGCGCAACAGGTCGTTCATCAGCCAGGTGTTGGAGGTGGCCGGCACGCCGTTGATCGAGTTCAGGGCCACCATCACCCCGCCGGCACCGGCGTCGATGGCTGCGCGGTAGGGCGGCAGGTAGTCCTGGTACATCTTCACCGGGCTCATGTCGACGATGTTGTAGTCGCGACCGCCTTCCACCGCGCCATACAGGGCGAAGTGCTTGACGCTGGCCATGATGCTGTCCGGCAGGGCCGGGCTCTGGCCCTGGTAGGCCTTGACCATGACCTTGGCGATGCGCGAGACCAGGTAGGTGTCTTCGCCAAAGCCTTCGGAGGTGCGGCCCCAGCGCGGATCGCGGGAGATATCCACCATCGGCGCAAAGGTGATGTCCAGGCTGTCGGCGCTGGCTTCCTTGGCGGCGATGCGTCCGGAGCGGCCAATGGCGTCCATGTCCCAGCTGGAGGCCAGGGCCAGGCTGATGGGGAAGATGGTCCGGTGGCCGTGGATCACGTCATAGGCGAAGAACATCGGGATCTTCAGCCGGCTGCGCATGGCCGCGTCCTGCATCGGCCGGTTTTCCGGGCGGGTGATGGAGTTGAAAGTGCCGCCGATATTGCCCGCGGCGATTTCCTTGCGGATCAGCTCGCGAGGCATTTCCGGGCCGATGCTGATCAGGCGCAGCTGGCCGATCTTCTCTTCCAGGGTCATGCGCTTGAGCAGATCGTTGATAAAGGCTTCTTTGTTTTCCAGAGGGACCGGGGCCACGTCGGCCAACACCGGGTGACTGGCCAGGCTGACCAGCAGCCCCAGCAAACACAGCTTATTCATGAATATTGTTCTCAAGGGCTCGAGACCGACGCATGAGTGACGCGTCGAACAGCCAAAATTTAGGGAGCGACTGTTGTTGTTCAGATAATTCCCGCACACTTCTGAACTCTTTTTCGCGCTGGGCATCTTTTAGCCCATCAGCCCGATGCATTCCAGTGGCGCAGGCAGATTTTGCCCACAGGATGTGTGAAACCGGGCAAAAGCTTCATTTCAATCAGGTTGTGCAAGGAGCCCCACCCATGAACATCACTCAAAGCCTGCGTTCGAGCTGGCCCGTCGCTGCCTTGTTGCTGCTTGCCAGCCTGCTCAGCGGCTGTGGCATCAACAACATTCCGACCCTGGACGAGCAGGTCAAGGCCGACTGGGGCCAGGTGCAGAACCAGTACCAGCGCCGCGCCGACCTGATCCCCAACCTGGTGGAAACCGTCAAGGGCTACGCCAAGCACGAGGAAGAAACCCTGACCGCGGTGATCGAGGCGCGGGCCAAGGCCACCTCGATTCAGGTGGATGCCAAGACCCTGGACAACCCGGAAAAACTCAAGCAGTTCCAGCAGGCCCAGGACCAGTTGAGCGGTGCCCTGAGCCGTCTGATGGTGGTGTCCGAGCGCTACCCGGACCTGAAGGCCAACCAGAACTTCCTGGCCCTGCAATCCCAGCTTGAAGGCACCGAGAACCGCATCGCCGTGGCCCGTCGCGACTTCATCCTGGCGGTGCAGAAGTACAACACCGAGATCCGCACCTTCCCCGGCCGCCTGTGGCACAGCCTGATGTACAGCGACCTGCCGGTGCGTGAATCCTTCGAGGCCACCAGCCCCGACGCCGACAAAGCCCCGCAAGTGAAATTCTGATGAGCCACGGGCGGCGCGTGCTGCGAGGCGCGCTGCTGTGGCTATGGCTGGTGAGTGGCGCCGTGTTGGCGCAACAACCCGGGCCCGCACCCACGGATGGGGTGCCGTTGCGTTCGTCGCAACCCGCTGTCCAGGTCGAGCCCGCACCGACCAATGCGACAGCGGCACCGATCGAACGGCTGTTTCCCAAGCTGACCGGGCGGGTGGTGGACACCGCGCAGTTGCTCACGCCGTCGGCGCAGGTCTACCTGGCGCAGATGCTGGAACGGCTCGAGCAGACCACCACCGACCAGGTGGTGGTGGCCACGGTGCCGAGCCTGGGTGGCCATAGCATCGAGGAGTTCGGCTTGCAGCTGGGCCGGCACTGGGGGATTGGCCAGAAGGACAAGAACAACGGCGTCCTGCTGCTGGTGGCCAAGGACGATCGCAAGGTGCGGATCGAGGTCGGCTACGGCCTGGAGGGGCGGCTCACCGACATAGTGGCCCACTTCATCATCGATGGTTCGATCATTCCGTACTTCAAGGACGACCTGTATTCCTCGGGGATCATCGCCGGGGCCACGTCCATCGTGAACGTGCTGTCGTCCACCGACCCGCCGAGGCTGGTGTACCGCTCGGTGGAGAAAAGCTGGTACCAGGACATCGAGTGGATGTGGTGGTTCGAGAGGTTGTTCTACCTGGTGTTCGTCGGTGTACCGTTGTTCGGGTTCCTGACCCAATGGCGCAGCGGCAATGATTCGCCGGTTGTTGCCAGCGACGATTCGGCCAGGCGCGAAACCAGGGCCGAGCGCGACGCAGGTTCGAGCAGCAGTTCGTTCGACTGGTTCGATTCCAGCAGCTCCAGCTCCAGTTCAAGCTCGGACAGCTTCAGCGGGGGTGGCGGCAGTTTTGGCGGTGGCGGGGCGTCCGGCAGTTGGTAGCACAGGCGGACAAACATTAAGGATGAGGTGCTGATGCGACTTTATAAAATCGGCCTGGTGCTGTTGCTCTGGGTCTTTGCGGTCACGGCCCAGGCCGAGCTGAGGTTTCCGGCCCTGAGCGGGCGGGTGGTGGACGACGCGCAGATGATCGAACCGACCATCAGCGCCCTGCTGACTCGGCAACTGCAAGCCCACGAACAGGCCACCGGCGAACAGTTGGTGGTGGTGACCCTGCCCAACCTGCAAGGCGTCAGCATCGAGGAGTTCGGCTACCAGTTGGGGCGCCACTGGGGCATCGGCCAGAAGGACAAGAACAACGGCGCGCTGCTGATCGTCGCCCGGGACGAGCGCAAGCTGCGCATCGAAGTGGGCTACGGCCTGGAGGAGCGCCTGACCGACGCCCAGGCCTCGGTGATCATCAACCAGGTGATCACCCCGGCGTTCAAGACCGGGCAGTTCAGCAAGGGCATCAGCGACGGGGTTTCGGCCATGCTCCTGGTGCTCGGTGGCACGCCGCTGGACCAACCGGACCCGGTGTATGACAGCGTCGAGAGCAGCGACCAGGACGATTTTGTCCAGCGTCACCCGTGGCTATTCATCTTCATGGTGCTGCTGTTCATCCTGGTGGTGATAGTGGCGCAGGCGCTCGGGTTCATCACCACCACCAGCGGGCGCGGCGGTGACGGAGGCGGTGGCTTCGGTGGTTTTGGTGGTTTTGGTGGTGGGTCCGGCGGCGGTGGCGGCTTCAGCGGTGGCGGTGGCAGCTTTGGCGGCGGCGGTTCCTCCGGCGGCTGGTAACTCAAAATAAGAAGCGGAAATCCAACGACATGGCATTACTCAGTGAATACGAACAACGGCAAGTGGCCGAAGCCATTGCCCGGGTGGAACAGCAGACCGACGCCGAACTGGTGACGGTGCTGGCGGCCCGGGCCGACGACTACGCCTATATCCCGCTGCTCTGGGCCAGCCTGCTGGCGCTGGTGGTGCCGGGGCTGGTGCACTACGCCACCGGCTGGCTGAACATGCACCTGTTGCTGCTGGCGCAATGGACGACCTTTATCGTCTTGTGCCTGGTGTTCCGCCTGCCGCGGATCACCACCCGGCTGATCCCGCGCTCGGTGCGCCATTGGCGCGCCTCCAACCTGGCCCGGCGCCAGTTCCTCGAACAGAACCTGCACCACACCGTGGGCGGCACCGGGGTGCTGATCTTTGTCAGCGAAGCCGAGCGCTACGTGGAAATCCTCGTGGACGAGGGCATTTCCAAGCGCCTGGATAACAAGCAGTGGAACGGCATCGTGCGCAACTTTACCCAGCAAGTCCGCCAGGGCCAGACCTTGCAGGGCTTCCTCGACTGCATCGAAGCCAGCGGCGAGCTGCTCAAGGCCCATGTGCCCCTGACCCAGGTACGCAACGAATTGCCCAACCGCCTGGTGGTGCTCAACTGAGCCCGCCGCCGGCGAACAGGCCCCGAGTCTTGCACCGCCCTTGAGGGCGCCTTCGCTGGCAAGCCAGCTCCTACGGCGGTGCGATATCGGTGTTGTTCATGCAGGAGCCGGCTGGCCGGCGAATGGCCCCTGAGCCCGGCACCGCCCTCGGGCGAGGATTTTTTACCGTCGGGTGAATAACTTCGTGCCCCGACGCGGCTTGCTCCCTAAAATACCCGCCACTCCCTGATTCACACCCCGCATCGCCCGAGGCACCTGCCCCCATGTCTGTGACCGCACCTTCCGCCCGCCCCGCGCCGGATCATCACGCCCAGTTCCTGCAATTGCTCGACACCAGCCTTGCGCAAAACGCCTTTATCAAGCTGGTACTGGCCAAGCACGTGGGCCCGGAGGCGGAGTTGCAACGCCTGATCATCAAGCAGCTGACGGTCAAGGAGCAGCCGTGCCTGTCCTTCGTCTATCGCTACAAGACCCGCGATATCACCAAGAACTTCCCCCTGGACGAAGGCATCGCCGCCATCGCCGAGCTGCTGCCGGCGGCGTTCAAGAACGCCCACCTGCTGACCCTGACCGACGAAGTGCAGCTCGAATACAGCAAGAAGGGCAAGAGTTCGCTGTTCAAGGGCAAGCCGCAAACCCAGCGCGATGTACCGTCGGCCGAGCACAACCGGGAGAAGAACCGCTTCCTCGACCTCAGCCGGCCGTTTCTCGCCGATCTTGGGGTGACCAACCAGCAGCACGAACTGATCCCGGCCATGTCGCGCAAGTGGAAGCAGATCAACAAGTTCATCGAGGTCTTCAGCCACGCCCTGGGCAGCTCGCCGATCAAGCTCGACCAGCCAGTGCGGGTCGCGGACTTCGGTTCCGGCAAGGGCTACCTGACCTTTGCCATCCATGACTACCTGCGCAACACCCTCAAGGCCGAGGGCGAAGTCACCGGCGTCGAGTTGCGCGAGGACATGGTGACCCTGTGCAACGCCGCCGCGCAGCGCCTGGAGCACCCGGGCCTGGTGTTCAAGTGCGGTGACGTGCGCAGCGTGGCCCCTAGCCAGCTGGAGGTGATGATCGCCCTGCATGCCTGCGACATCGCCACCGACTATGCGATCCACACCGGCATCCGCTCCGGCGCGGCGATCATCATGTGCTCGCCGTGCTGCCACAAGCAGATCCGCCAGCAGATCCAGAGCCCGGCGCTGCTCAAGCCGATGCTGCAATACGGCCTGCACCTGGGGCAGCAGGCAGAAATGGTCACCGACAGCCTGCGAGCGCTGTTCCTCGAAGCCTGCGGCTATGAAACCAAGGTCTTCGAGTTCATCTCCCTGGAGCACACCAACAAGAACAAGATGATCCTCGCGGTCAAGCGCGCCGAACCGGTAGACCCGACTCAACTGCTGGCCAGGATCGAAGAACTCAAGGCCTTCTACCAGATCAGCGAACACTGCCTCGAAACCCTGCTCAAGGCAGACCAGCAGCTGTAAGCGACAAGCGGCCAGCCGTAAGCGAGAAACCTGCAGCCAGCCACTTGCAGCTATCCACTTGCCGCTTGCCGCTGTAGTAAGCGGCTATTACCCGGACTGGCGCAATGGGACTACCTTGAGTACTTCTTCCGCCCACGTCTTTCCCTGAAAGGAGTCCACTCCATGGCCGCGAAAAAGATCCTCATGCTGGTTGGCGATTACGTCGAAGACTACGAAGTGATGGTGCCGTTCCAGGCGCTGCTGATGGTCGGCCACACGGTGCACGCCGTGTGCCCCGACAAGCGCGCCGGGCAGACCGTGCGCACGGCGATCCACGACTTCGAGGGCGACCAGACCTACAGCGAGAAACCGGGGCACCTGTTTGCCCTCAACTTCGACTTCGCCCAGGTCAGCTCCGCTGATTACGACGCGCTGCTGATCCCCGGCGGACGTGCTCCGGAATACCTGCGGCTGAACGCCAAGGTGCTGCAACTGGTCAAGGAGTTCGACCAGGCCGGCAAGCCGATCGCCGCGGTGTGCCATGGCGCGCAACTGCTGGCCGCGGCCGGCATCCTCGAAGGCCGCGAGTGCAGCGCCTACCCGGCCTGTGCCCCGGAAGTGCGGCTGGCGGGCGGCACCTACATCGATATCCCGGTGACCGAAGGCCACGTCCAGGGCAACCTGGCCACCGCCCCGGCCTGGCCGGCGCACCCTAGCTGGCTGGCCGGTTTCCTGGGCCTGCTGGGCACCCAGATCACCCTGTAAGCGAGGACCACGCCATGTGCGAGCTGTACGTCAAGGCCGACCCGATTCTCTACGAGTCCCGTTCCCGCTCGCTGCGCATCTGTGGCGTGGTCACCACCTTGCGCCTGGAAAACCAGTTCTGGGACATCCTCAGCGAGATCGCCGAAGCCGACGGCATGACCACCAACCAGCTGATTGCCAAGCTGTATGAAGAGGTCATGGATTACCGTGGCGAAGTGGTGAATTTCGCCTCCTTCCTGCGGGTCAGTTGCACCCGCTACCTGAGCCAGCGTCGCACCACCGCGCCCGATCTCAGCCTGGTGCGGCGCAACGCACTGTAGCCGCTGCCGCAGGCTGCGAACGGCCAGCAGGGACGCGGGTTCTCAAGGCCGCCGGAGGTTTGGCGGGCGATCGCCAAGCAAGGTCCTGCGGACCTTTGCGCAGCCTCGCAGGCTCGGCAGCGGCTACAGGGTTCAGCTGATTTTGCTGAGGAAGCCCGGGAGTTCCGGTTCCGGGAGCACCGAGAGCACCTTGAGGCGTTGCAGCATGCGCTGGCCGGCGCGTTGCAGGTGTTCGCGAAGGTTCAGGGCGGCGGCGTCGAAGGCGCCGTGCAGCAACAGTTCGAGAATCAGTCGGTGCTCGGCAAGCATCGCCGGGTCGGCGCCGATGCCCAGCAGACGGTAGAAGATCCGGTTGATGATCATCGGGCTCTGGGCCTGGCGGATCAGCGCCGCCATCTTGCGGTTGTGCAAGCCGCTCAGGCAGTGCTGGTGCAGGTCTTCTTCCAGGCGCTCCAGCACCTGCAGGTCGCAATGCTCGGCCTGTTGCGCCTGGGTCACCCGTTCCAGCATCTGTTCCAGCCATTCACGGCCCAGGCCCGGCGCGCTCTGGCGCAGGGCTTCGGGTTCCAGGCAGGCGCGCAGTTCGTAGTCTTCGGTGACTTCGCGGGCGGTCAGCGGCCCGGCCAGCCATTGGGAGTAGGGCTCCTTTTCCACCAGGCCGCGGTCGCGCAGGCGCATCAGCGCTTCGCGGACCACCGCGCGGCTGACGCCGTAGTGCTCGGCGGCGGCCTGTTCGTCGAGGCGAAAGTGACCGAAGGCGATGCAGGTGGAGAGGGCGCTGCCCAGTTCTTCGTAGATCCGTTCCCCCAGGGGCCGGGTGTCCACCAGTTCTTCGTCGCTGGCCAGTCCCAGGTGGGCATGGCTCAGGGGCAGGCGCAGCGGTTCGATTTCCAGGCCCTGGGGGTTGATCAGGTAGCCGCGGCCGTCAAAACGGCTGATCAGGCCTTCGCCATGCAGCAGGTCAAGGGCCTTGCGCACCGGCACCCGGCTGGTGCCGAACAGTTCCGCCAGCGGCGCTTCCAGCAGCACCAGGCCCTGCAGGGCGGTGCCCTGGAGGATGGCGTCGCGCAATACCTGACGGATCATGGCGTAGCGCGATGCGGTGCGCGGGTCCTCTGCTGACACTGCTTTCATCGGTTCCTCTAGGGGCTGGGCGGCGATGGCCGGGGATTCTCTCACAGTTGCCGAGTGTCACTGAGTGCCACGTTTGGCTGCCCCGTCCTGGGGCCGTCAGGGCTGAGTTGTTACCTTTCTGCACCAAAATGTACTTTTTCATAAAAGATACATTATTTCATTGGCGAAACCAGGCACGAGGATTTTCTCCATCGATCGCCTCGTGGTCTGTATCAGCAACCCACTCTGGCTCGATATTGCAGAGGGATTTGCGAGTTTTCAGAGTCGCTGGAGCGGTGCGCGTGCTCCTGAGCTGGCACGGAATCTGCTCTGGATAAAATGTACATTTTAATAATTAGTACATTTTATCGATTTGCGGAGTGAACCATGCACGCTGATTCGTTGAACGATGCCACGGCCATGGCCCAAGCCTTTGCCCAGGGCCGCACCGATCCGGTCCAGGTTCTGGAGCAGGCCCTGGCGTTGGCCGAGGCGACGCCCCATGTGTTCATTTCCCTGTGCCCGGCCCGGGCCCGGCGCGAGGCCGAGGCGGCTGCCGCCCGTTGGCGCGATGGCCAGCCGCTGAGCCTGCTCGATGGCGTGCCCCTGGCCTGGAAGGACCTGTTCGACCTCGCCGGCAGCATCACCACCGCCGCCGCCCAGGTGCGTCGCGAGGCACCGCCGGCCAGCATCGATGCGCCCAGCGTGCGGCAGTTGTGCCGCGCCGGGCTGGTCAGCCTGGGCAAGACCAACCTCAGCGAATTCGCTTATTCCGGGCTCGGCCTGAACCCGCACTTCGGCACCCCGATCAACCCCCACAGCGATGCCCAGCCACGGATTCCCGGTGGCTCCTCGGCAGGCTCCGCGGTGGCGGTGGCGGCCGCTATCGTGCCGATCGCCATGGGCACCGACACTGCCGGTTCGATCCGCATTCCCGCGGCCTTCAATGGCCTGGTGGGCTACCGCGCGACCTCCCGGCGCTATGACCGCGAGGGGGTATTTCCCCTGGCCGAAAGCCTCGACAGCCTCGGGCCGCTGACCCGCAGCGTGCGTGATGCCTGGCTGATCGACGGCCTGTTGCGCGGTGGCGATCCCCGGCAATTGCCGGCGCCCCGCAGCCTGGCCGGGCAACGCTTCTGGGTCGATTCGCAAGTGCTTGACGACAGCCGTACCCAGGCCGCCGTGCGGGCCAATCTGCGGGTGGTCATCGACAGCCTGCAACAGGCCGGGGCGCTGGTGGAACAACGGCCGCTGCACAGCCTGCAGGCGACGTTGCAACTGATCCAGGAACAAGGCTGGCTGGGCGCCGCCGAGGCCTTCGCCCTGCACCAGCCGTTGCTCGACAGCGAGTACGCCGAACAGCTCGATCCACGGGTCCGCCGGCGCCTGGAAAGCGCCCGGCAGATGCCGGCCAGCCAACTGCTGCGGCTTTACCAGGCGCGGCGCCAGTTGCAGCAGCAGATTCACGACGAACTGGACGGCGCCGTGCTGATCACCCCCACCGTGGCTCATGTGGCGCCGCCCCTGGCGCCTCTGGAGCAGGACGACGAGCTGTTTGCCCGGACCAACCTGGCGACCCTGCGCCTGACCATGCCCGGCAGTTTTCTCGATATGCCCGGGGTGGCCCTGCCCAGCGGCCGCGATGCCCAGGGCCTGCCAACCGGGCTGTTGCTGAGCCTGCCCCAGGGCCATGACCAGCAGTTGCTGAGCGCGGCCCTGGCGCTGGAGGCGGCGCTGCCGCGCTAAGCCCCGACGACTTTTTTCCAACAACAAGCAATCACTGGAGGCCGCTCATGGCTAAAGAAATTCTCTGTGCATTTGGTGTCGATGTGGACGCGGTGGCCGGCTGGCTCGGCTCCTACGGCGGCGAGGATTCGCCCGACGACATCTCCCGCGGCCTGTTCGCCGGCGAGGTCGGCGCGCCGCGCCTGCTCAAGCTGTTCGAGCGCTATGGCCTGCGCACCACCTGGTTCATCCCCGGCCACTCGATGGAGACCTTTCCCGAGCAGATGAAGGCCGTGGCTGATGCCGGCCACGAGATCGGCGTGCACGGCTACAGCCACGAGAACCCCATCGCCATGACCGCCGAACAGGAGGAGATCGTCCTCGACAAGTCCATCGAGCTGATCACCCGGGTCACCGGCAAGCGCCCCACCGGCTACGTCGCGCCCTGGTGGGAATTCAGCAAGGTAACCAACGAGCTGCTGCTGAAAAAGGGCATCAAGTACGACCACAGCCTGATGCACAACGACTTCCATCCCTACTACGTGCGGGTCGGCGACAGCTGGACCAAGATCGACTACAGCCAGCACCCCGACACCTGGATGAAACCTCTGGTGCGCGGCCAGGAAACCGACCTGGTGGAGATCCCGGCCAACTGGTACCTGGACGACCTGCCGCCAATGATGTTCATCAAGAAGGCGCCCAACAGCCACGGCTTCGTCAACCCGCGGCACCTGGAAGAAATGTGGCGCGACCAGTTCGACTGGGTCTACCGCGAGCACGAACACGCGGTGTTCACCATGACCATCCACCCCGACGTCTCCGGCCGCCCGCAAGTGCTGTTGATGCTCGAACGCCTGATCGAACACATCCAGAGCCACGCCGGTGTGCGTTTCGTCACCTTCGACGAGATCGCCGACGACTTTATCCGCCGCCACCCGCGCAACCGCTGATCCCGGCCACTTCATCGAGGCGTGATTGATGTCTATCTATAACAAGCTCGACCTGACTGGCTGGAAACCCCAGCAACTGACCCCGGACCAGGTGCGCTTCGCCACCTGGATCGCCTTCTTCGCCTGGGTCTTCGCGGTGTATGACTTCATTCTGTTTGGCACCCTGCTGCCGGAGATCGGCCGGCACTTCGGCTGGGGCGAGGTCGAGCAGGCCGAAATCGCCACCTGGGTGGCGGTGGGCACCGCGGTGGTGGCCCTGGCCATCGGGCCGCTGGTGGACAAGCTGGGGCGGCGCATGGGCATCATTTTCACCGTCAGCGGCTCGGCCATCTGCTCGGCGCTGACCGCCATCGGCGGCGCCTGGGGCAAGTCGCCGCTGATCCTGATCCGCTCCCTGGGTGGCCTGGGGTACGCCGAGGAAACGGTGAACGCCACCTACCTCAGCGAGCTGTACGCGGCCTCCGATGATCCGAAGCTGGCCAAGCGCCGGGGCTTCATCTACAGCCTGGTGCAGGGTGGCTGGCCGGTGGGGGCGCTGATCGCCGCCGGGCTGACCGCGGTGCTGCTGCCGATTATCGGCTGGCAAGGCTGCTTCATCTTTGCCGCGATCCCGGCCATCGTCATCGCGGTGATGGCGCGCAAGCTCAAGGAGAGCCCGCAGTTCCAGATCCACCAGCGCATCAGCCAACTGCGCAAAAGCGGTTCGGTCAGCGAGGCGCAGGCGGTGGCGCTGACTTACGGCGTGGACTACGACGAGCACAGCAAGGCCGGCCTGGCCGCGGCCTTTCGTGGCCCGGCGCGGCGCGCGACCCTGGTGATCGGCGCGGCGATCCTGCTCAACTGGGCGGCGATCCAGGTGTTCAGCGTGCTGGGCACATCGGTGATCGTCAGCGTGCACCACATCTCCTTCGAGAACTCGCTGATCATCCTGGTGCTGTCCAACCTGGTGGGCTACTGCGGCTACCTGAGCCACGGCTGGATGGGCGACAAGATCGGCCGGCGCAATGTCATCGGCCTGGGCTGGATGCTCGGCGGCCTGTCGTTCGCCGGCATGCTCTACGGCCCGAGCAACCTGCCGATGGTGGTGGGCCTCTACAGCCTGGGCCTGTTCTTCCTGATCGGCCCGTACTCGGCGGCGCTGTTCTTCATCAGCGAAAGTTTTCCCACCAGCATCCGCGCCACCGGCGGCGCGATCATCCACGCCATGGGCCCGATCGGCGCGGTGGTGGCGGGCTTCGGCGCCACCCAGGTGCTGTCCGCCGGTGGCGACTGGCAGACCTCGGCCCTGTATTTCGGCGCGCTGCCTTGCTTTCTCTCCGGTGCGCTGATGTTCGCCGCGCGCCATGTGCGTCCTGAAACCGTTCAATAAGGAAAGAGATCCATGACTCAACAAGTCGCCTTGATCACCGGTGCCGCCAGCGGCATCGGTCAGGCCCTGGCCGTGGCCTATGCACGGGCCGGTGTGGCGGTGGTGGGCGGTTATTTCCCCGCCGACCCCCATGACCCGCAAGCCACCCGCGAGCTCGTGGCCGAGGCGGGCGGGCACTGCCTGATGCGGCCCCTGGACGTGACCGACAGCGCCTCGGTGGACGCCCTGGCCGAGCAGGCCGTGGCGCACTTTGGCCGCCTCGATTACGCCGTGGCCAATGCCGGCCTGCTGCGCCGTGCGCCGTTGCTGGAGATGACCGACCAAGCCTGGAACGCCATGCTCGATGTCGACCTGACCGGGGTCATGCGCACCTTCCGCGCGGCGGTCAAACACATGGAGGAGGGCGGTGCCCTGGTGGCGATTTCCTCGATTGCCGGCGGCGTCTATGGCTGGCAGGACCACGCCCACTACGCCGCGGCCAAGGCCGGGGTGCCGGGGCTGTGCCGCTCGCTGGCGGTGGAACTGGCGGCCCGGGGCATTCGCTGCAACGCGGTGATCCCGGGGTTGATCGAGACCCCGCAGTCGCTGGACAGCCGGAACTCCCTGGGCCCGGAAGGCCTGGCCAAGGCGGCCCGGGCGATTCCCCTGGGCCGGGTCGGGCGGGCCGACGAAGTGGCGTCGCTGGTGCGCTTTCTCACCAGCGACGAGTCCAGCTACCTGACCGGGCAGAGCATCGTCATCGATGGCGGCCTGACGGTGCGCTGGCCGGACTGAGCTGCGGTTGCGACCTGTAGCTGCCGCCGAGGCTGCTCACCGCTCTAGCGCCAAACCTTCAACGTCCGCAAATCAGCCGCGCCCCTTCGGGGGCGTCCAGGGGCTGAGCTTTTTCAGGAGTGCTGCACATGCAACACCTGCACAACCGCCGCGCCGTGATCACGGGTGCCGGCAGCGGCATCGGCGCCGCTATCGCTCGGGCCTATGCCGTCGCCGGCGCTCGCCTGCTGCTGGCCGACCGCGACCCCGCGCGCCTGGCCGAGAGTGTTCAAGCCTGCCGCGAACTGGGTGCCGAAGTCGTCGAATGCCTGGCCGATGTCGGCAGCGTCGAAGGCGCCCAGGCCGGGGTCGATGCCTGCGTCGAGCATTTCGGCGGCATCGATATCCTGGTCAACAACGCCGGCATGCTGACCCAAGCCCGTTGCGTCGACCTCTCCATCGAGATGTGGAACGACATGCTGCGGGTCGATCTGACCAGCGTCTTCGTCGCCAGCCAGCGGGCCTTGCCCCACATGCTGGCGCAACGTTGGGGGCGGATCATCAACGTCGCCTCGCAACTGGGGATCAAGGGCGGCGCCGAGCTGACCCACTACGCCGCGGCCAAGGCCGGGGTCATCGGTTTCACCAAGTCCCTGGCCCTGGAAGTGGCCAAGGACAACGTACTGGTCAACGCCATCGCTCCGGGGCCGATCGAGACGCCGCTGGTGGCCGGCATCAGCAGCGCCTGGAAAACCGCCAAGGCCGCCGAATTGCCCCTCGGGCGTTTCGGCCTCGCCGATGAGGTGGCGCCCACCGCGGTGCTGCTGGCCAGCGAGCCGGGGGGCAACCTGTTCGTCGGCCAGACCCTGGGCCCGAACTCCGGGGATGTCATGCCATGAAGGAGGACTGAGCATGTGCGGCTTATGCGGGCTGCTGGGCGAAGACGTGCACTGGAGCGATCCGCTGGGGGATGAGCTGCCCCTGCGTCGCGAACGCTTGCGCAGAATCGCCGCGATCAATCGGGTACTGGCGCCGTTGCGGCTCAAGGTCGAAGACTTCCAGGGCTCGGCCTACTTGCTGCTCGGCGCCACTGGCCGCCAGGAGCTGGCCAGCGGCCTGGAGCAGCTGTGGAGCCTGGCCGAATCCATGCTCGGCCGACCCCTCGATCCTCTCGACCCCGTGCTTCTCAAACACCTGGAGCAACAGCCATGAGCATGCCGCTGAACGTCATCACCGGGTTTCTCGGCAGTGGCAAGACCACCTTGCTCAACCGCCTGTTGCAGGATCAGAGCCTGGGCGACACGGCGTTGCTGATCAACGAGTTCGGCGATATCGGCATCGATCATCTGCTGGTGCAGGAGGTCGCGCCGGACACCGTGCTGCTGCCCAGCGGCTGTGTCTGCTGTTCGGTTCGCGGCGAGTTGAAAGAGGCGCTGCTGGCGCTCCTGGCGCGGCGCAGCCGGGGCGAGGTCCCGGCCTTTCGCCGGGTGCTGCTGGAAACCACCGGGCTGGCCGACCCGGCACCGATCCTGGCCACGGTGAATAACGACCCGCAATTGCGCGGGCGGGTGCACATCGGCCTGCTGGTGACCCTGGTGGATGCCAGCCACGCGGAGTTGCAGGAGCGCCTGCACCCGGAGTGGCTGGCCCAGGTGGCGGCCGCGGATCGCTTGCTGCTGAGCAAGACCGATTGTGTCGACGAGGCGACCCAGGCGGCGTTGCGCGAGCATCTGCAGCGGCTCAATCCCGGTGCGCCGCTGTTGCTGACCCAGCAGATCCAGAGCGGTGACCAGCTGTTGCTGGGGGAGGGGCTGCGCGGTGCGACGGCCGAGCGGGAAGTGGCGCGCTGGCAATTGCAGCGGCCACTCAAAGCGGCTGCGCCACAGCATGGCGCGGCGCAAGTGTGCAGCCTGGAGTTCGAGCAAGCGCTGGATTGGGTGGGCTTCGGGGTCTGGTTGTCGATGCTGCTAAGATGCCACGGCGAACGAATTCTGCGGGTGAAAGGATTGCTCAATATCAACGCCAGCCAGGCCCCCATCGTCATTCATGGCGTGCAGCATTGCCTGCACGCTCCCGTACATCTGCCGCGCTGGCCCAGTGCCGATCATCGCTCGCGGCTGGTGTTTATCCTGCGCGGGCTGGAGCCTGAGCCACTGCGTCATTCTTTCGAGGTGTTTGCCCGCAGCTTCGCTCCGCTCGCTGGGGAGAGTGCCTGATGGCGGCGACGCAACCGGTCACCCTGCGGGTACTGGGCACCTCGGTGACCCTGCTCGAATCCCTGCGGCTGCGCGCCGAGCAGGACCTGGGCATTCGCCTGGTGTATCAGGTGCACGATGTGGAACAGGCCCAGCGCATCGCGGTGATGCAGCCGGACAGCTACGACCTCTATGACCAGTGGTTTCACAACGTCGATTTCGTCTGGCCGGCCCAGGCGATCCAGCCCATCGATACCCGGCGCATTGCCCTGTGGCACGAGATCAACGACCTGCCCAAGCGTGGACGCTTGTCGCCCAGCGATCGCCTGGGCAGTGGCAGCGTGCCCAGCGAACGGCTCTATGTGCAGCACGACGGCAGCCTGGGCAGCACGGTCAGCGAGCGCATCAGCATGCTGCCGCTGACCCACAACGCCGACAGTTTCGCCTATCGCCCGGAGCGCCTGCCGGCGGGGTTTTCCAGCGCCAACGAGAGCTGGGGCTGGCTGCTGGAACCGGCCTGGAGCGGGCGTATCGCCTTGCAGAGCGACGCCGCGATCGGCGCTCTGGACGCAGCCCTGGCGGTGCAGGGTTGTGGCCTGGAGTCGTTCAAGGACATCGGCAACCTGAGCATCGAGGAGATCGACCGGCTGGCGCAGATCCTGGTGCGCAAGCAGCGCGAAGGGCATTTCGCGGCGTTCTGGTCGGACGACGAAGAAGCTGCGCAACTGATGCTCAGCCCGCGCATCGATATCCAGAGCCTGTGGTCGCCGACCCTGATGCGCTTGCACCGTGCCGGGGTCAAATACCGTCTGGCGGTGCCGCGCGAGGGCTACCGCGCCTGGTTCGGCGGCCTGTCGTTGTCGCGCCATGCCCAGGGTGCGGTGCTGGACGCGGCCTACGCCTATCTCAACTGGTGGCTGTCGGGCTGGCCCGGAGCGGTGATGGCGCGCCAGGGCTACTACATCGGCAACCCGGCGCGTACCCGCGATCACCTGAGCAGCGCGGAATGGGATTACTGGTACGCCGGCAAGCCGGCCCGGGAAGAGTTGCCGGGCAGCGATGGCGCGCCGCTGATCGATATCGGCGAGACTCGCGACGGCGGTTCCTACCCGCAGCGCATGGGGCACATCGCCGTGTGGAACTCGGTGATGGACGAGCACAACTATCTGGTGCGCCGTTGGGGCGATTTCCTGCGGGCGGGCCGTGCGGCGGGCCGCGGCAAAGGCTGAGGGCTAGAGCCCCAGGCGTGCCAGCTGGCGCAGGTCGGCGATCACCGCCGGGTTGCCGCCTTCGAGCACATCCAGGCGCATCTGCGCGATCAGCGATTTGAGCAGCTCGGTCTGGGTCATCCGGGTGGCTTGCAGCAGGCGCGCAAGATCCTCGGCCACATAGTGGTTGACCTTCAGCGACAGGCGTTTCATGGCCTGCACGGCAGGCAACTGGCGGGCCTCGGCCTGCTCGACCAGGTACGCGGCGAAGCCGCTGTGCACCTGCTCCAGGGAAGATGCCGCGGGGGCGCTGAAGTAGTAGCCGAGGAACAGTTTGCGCATCTGCACTCCGGCATCCGGGACCACGCAGTGCATCGCCGCATCCAGTACATCGAGGTAGACCGCTGGCAGCCGCGCCTCGATGGAGGTCAATGACTGCTTGCGCGCTTCCTTGATCGCCGGTGTCGACTGGGGCGGAATGGCCACGGTGGTGGCGCACTGGTCGCAGACTCCCACCAGGATGTCCCGGGCCAGGCCGTTGCCGTCGCTGAAGGGGACGTCGCGCCGCAGGTAGGTGATGCCGACCACCTGTTGGCAATGCTCGCAGAGCGCCTTGCCCCGGTCGCCTTGCAGAAAGAGTTTCATGGGTTGCCCTCATCGGTGAACGCTGATGAACCACACATCTGGCTCGATAAAGTAGAACTTGATGTACCAGCCGGCCTTTTTCAGCACGTGGACCGCGATGCCCGGCACGCTGTGGTGGGCGCTGCAACTGTGGTCCTGGCCCTTGCAGGCGCCTATGACCTCGATCAGTTGACCGGCCGAGACTTCGCCCGTGGCCAGCAGGTTCTTGACCTCGATCGAACCGCGCGCGGCATGCAGATAGTTGCCGTCCTGTAGTGCATTGATCAGGTCCCGCCTGACCTTCCTGAAGCCTCTGTCCATGATGTCTTCTCGGTTGTACGACAACCGTCGTACATAATCAATGGGAAGTTGACTGAAAGCGCCCAAAGGCATTTCAGCGGTTTTCAGGGGGGCGTCGATCTTAGCCCGGCAGGTGCGGGCGGCAGGGCCGGGCTAACGGCTTGCAATACATCCGTGATGGCCAACGGCTGGCCTGCTGCGGTGCGTTCGCTGCACCGCAGCCCTTTATCGTCAGAAGAAGCGGGTCACGCTGATCTTGGCGTTGCGCCCCAGGCTGGAGGCGTTCTCGCCGCTCAGCGGTGGGCGATAGTCACGGTTGAACATGTTGTCCAGGGTGAAGTTGACTTCGGTGCCCTTGAGGTAAGGCTGCTGGGGTTTCCAGTTGGCGAACAGGCCGTGCACGTTGTAGCGGTCGTTCTTGTACTGGTCCCAATAAGAGTCGCCCAGGGCGCTGCCCGGGCCGCCGGAATAGATGTCGCTGGGCACCCGGTCGGTCTGGCGCACCCACTGGCCCTGCCAGCCCACTTGCGCATCCCACTGCGGAATCTTCACCCCCAGGCTGGCCACCCACTTGCGTGGCGGAATGTCCCGGGCCCAGACGTTCGGCCCCCAGGGATTGGTGTAGGCCCCTTCATGCTTGCCGGTGATCCACGAGTAGGACAGCGAGCCGAACAGGTAGGTCGAGTCGTAGAAGCTTTCCACCTCGAAGCCCTTGATGGTCAGGTCGCCGATGTTGCGATAGACCCCGATGGTCGGCTGGTTGCACACCTGGCTGATGCTCTTGCCGCTGCTGAGTTGCTCGGGGCAGCCGATCCCGAGGTTCTTCATGATTTCGTCTTTGATGGTGTTGTGGAACAGCGTGGTGCGCACCTGTACGCGGTCGGCCTGGGTGAACACGTCGGCGAAGCTGGTGATGTTACCGGCGCGCAACGCGGTGATGCGTTCCGGGTCGAGGTCGCGGCTGGTGGCGGAACGGGTGGAGGCGGCCGACTGGACCTCGTACTGCTCGTCGATCAACGGCGCGCGCCAGGTCTTGCTGTAGTCGGCGAACAGGGCGAATTGCGGAGTCACCGTCCAGAACGCCGACAGCCGAGGCGACCAGCCGGTGTAGGTCTTGTCGCCGTAATCGTGGCCCGCCACCGGGTCGGGGCTGTTGTAGATCGGTGCGTCGTTCTTCTGGCCGCGGTTGCGCACATGGTCGTAGCGCAGGGACGGGGTCAGGGTGAAGTCCCCCAGGGTGATGGCGTCCTGGATGTAGAAGGCATTGTTGTCGACCTTGCCGTGGGGCATGAAGCCCGGCTGGTAGTGGCCGTAGTTGTACTTGGGCACTTCATAGGTCTTGCCCGGCATCCACATGTCGACTTCGCGGGTGTGCTTGCGGATCTGGATGCCATTGGTCAGCGCGTGCTCCAGCGGGCCGGTGCTGAAGCGGCTGGTGTTTTTCAGGGCCAGGATCTTGTCGTCATAGCCCACGGTGATCTTGCGGCCACCGGAGGCCGGCTGGAAGAAGGCGTTCGGCCCGCGTTCGTCGGTCTGGTCGGTGGTGGAATCGGAGTACTTGGCCTCGAAGTCGATCCAGGGATTGTCCACGGGGGTGTACTGGTACTTGGCGATCCAGGTGGTGTCGATGGTGTTGCGCTGGGCCAGGAAGCGCCGGGTGGCGCCGTCATAACCGTACTTGTTGATATCGCTCTGGCTCGGCGGCGTCGGGTAGCTCTTGGCCGAGAAGGGCGCCCAGATGTCGCTGTTGGAGCGCATGTAGCTCAAGCCCAGGCGATGCTCGTCAGTCAGTTGCATGTTCAGCTTGAACAGCTCGCCTTGCATGTCCTGGGCGGTGTTGGGCAGGCGCTTGGGGTTGATCGGGTAGGCGTTCTTCGGGTCGGGCTGGGCGCTGGCGATCTTCATGTCGTCGCCGTCGCGCTTGGTCCAGTAGGCCAGGGCATCGAAGCGCTGATCATCGGTGCGGCCGTACACCGCGCCGGTGTAGGCCTGTTCATGGCTGTTGCTGCTGTAGCCGTACTTGAGCATGGCGCCGCTGTTGCGCCCGTCTTGCAGCAGGTCCGGGGCATCCTTGGTCTCCATGTGCACGGTGCCGCCGAAACCGCCGTTGCCGGTCTCGGGGGAGTGCGGGCCTTTTTCCACTTCGATGCGCTTGATCAGTTCCGGCTCGATGAACACCGAACCCTGCTGGTAGCGTTCGAAGCCGCTTTTGGTGGCGCCATCGACGCTCATCGGCACGTCTTCGGCATCCCCCAGGCCCCAGATGTTGATGGTCTGGCCGCCGGGTTTGAGCGAGCCGCCCAGGCTCACGCCGGGCAGGGTGTCGATCAGGCTGACCACGTTGGTGGCCTGGTGGCGATCGATTTCCGCCTGGTTCAGGGTCGAGCGACCGACACTGGCGGCGTCCACCTCGGTGCCGTTGCCGATCACGCTCACGGCCCCCAGTTGCAAGGCCGAACCGCTGCTCAGGTTGGTCTCGGCAGGGCGCACGATGTAGGTGTTGTCGACTTTCATCAGGTTGAACCGGCCGTCCTGCAGCAAGGTGCGGATCGCCTCTTCCGGGCTGTAATCGCCCTGCAGGGCCGGGGCCTTGGCGTTGCGCAGCAGTTGCTCATCGAACAGCAGCTGGATCTTCGCCTGCTGGGCGATCTGGCTCAGGGACGCGGCCAGAGGCTGCGCCGGCAGCTGGAAATGCAGCGGCCCGGCATAGGCTTGCAGGCTGAATGCCAGGCAAGCGGCGAGCAGGGTCGGGCGGGTACGGACTAACGGAACAGGCAAGAACGCGCGAAACATGACTTCCCCCAGAGCGGCTTAAAGGCCAGAAAGGCGCTGCGCACAGAGCGCAGACAGGAGGAAGACGCGGCAGTGAAAAAATACCTCATATGCGAATGCAAAATATTCTCATATGTCGTTCAGCGGGCTTCGATCTTCAACTGACCGTTGGCCTGAACCCGGGTTTTCACCGGAATCAGGGCGGGCAGGGCCTTGACCAGGGCATCCGGGTCGTTGACGTCGAGGTTGCCGGACACCTTGTAGGCGCCGATGGAGCCCTCGGCCAATTGCACCGGCTGCCGCCGGTAGAGGTTCAGCTCGTCCACCAGGCTGGCCAGGTCGCGGTTGCGAAAGGCCAGGCGCCCGCTGCGCCAATCGGCCACTGCATCGCTGTCCAGGGTCTGCTGGCGCAGGGTGCCTTTTTGCAGGTCGTAGGTGGCTTGCTGGCGAGCGCCGAGCAGGGTCAGCTCGCCGGGCCGGCCATCCGGACTGAAGGCCACCTGGCCGTGGGCCACGCTGACCACCAGTTGGCGCTGGCCACGGCGCACATCGAACGCGGTGCCCACCACCCGTACCTTGGCCGCGCCGCTGTGCACCCACAGCGGCCGCTCCTGATCGGCGGCGACCTCCAGGAACAGCTGGCCCTGCTGCAGGTAGATATCCCGTTGCCGGGCGCTGAAATCCACCTTCACCTGAGTATTGGCATTGACGTAGAGGGTGCTGCCGTCCGGCAGCTTGAAGGTTCGCGCGCCCTGTTCCTGTGCCGCGATCTGCTGCCGGTACGGCGCCAGTGGCGTCCCCAGGTTGAGCGCCAGCACCGCGCACACTACGGCAGCCGCCACTGCCAGGGCCGGCCGCCAGTGGGAGGCCTTGCGTCGGGGGAGCGGCATTGGGCGGCTCAGTTGCTGCAACTGCGCCAGATCGACCCACAACTGTTCGAATTCGGCATAGGCCCGGGCGTGGGCCGGCTCACTGACCCAGTTGTCGAACGCCTTGCGCGTGGCCCGATCCGGATCATTGCGGTTACGGGCGAACCAACTGGCGGCCTGGGCATCGATCTGCTCGCTGTCGAGGTCGTCCTGTGGGCCGGAAAAGCGGGTCATTCAGGCTGCTCCTTGCCATTTTCTCGTTGTAGGTGTTGCTTGCAATGCAGCAGGGCAAAGGCGATGTGCTTCTCCACCATGCTCACGGAAATCCCCATGCGCTCGGCGATCTGCGTCTGGCTCAGCCCCTCGAAGCGGTGCAGCATAAGGGCTTCGCGACGCCGCTGCGAGAGCTGGGCGAGGACTTCCTTCAATTGTTCCAGGCGTTGCAGGCGCTGGGCGGCGGGCAGT
This sequence comes from Pseudomonas sp. 3MA1, assembly GCF_029237275.1. Taxonomy (NCBI): domain Bacteria; kingdom Pseudomonadati; phylum Pseudomonadota; class Gammaproteobacteria; order Pseudomonadales; family Pseudomonadaceae; genus Pseudomonas; species Pseudomonas sp. 3MA1. The sequence continues at coordinate 355,456 of NZ_JAACFX010000001.1, forward strand.
GGTTCGTGCTGTTCGTCGGCCAGGGGCTCAGTGTCCAAGGCGGATTCGGCATGGGCCGGGTGATGCACCCTGGAGCGCACCTGCTGGCGCCGCCAGTGATCGCGCAGCAGGTTGCGTGCCATCTGGAACAGGAAGGCCCGGGGCTGTTCGACCTGATCCCGGTCCCGGTAATCGAGCCATTGGGTGAACACGTCCTGGGTCATGTCCGCCGCGTCGCTGGCGTTGTCCGTGCGTTTACGCAGGAAATGCAGGATATCCGCATAGAACCCGCGGACGGAGTCCGCCAGTGCAGAGTCGGGCTTGGAGCGAGACATGGATATCCTTCTTGACGACGCGTTGAGCACAAGGTCGCAAATGATATCGAGAATTATTGCTATTTGTCACTTGAGCCGATTGAGCATCAGCCTTGGCCGTCGACGCTCCTGAGGGCAGGGCACGACCGGAGTGCTTGTTCGCCGGCAAGCCGGCTCCTACGGAGGTGGCAACCAACCCGGGAGTGTAGGAGCTGGCTTGCCAGCGAAGGCTCAGATCACGAAGAAGCCGTGGGTGCCGTCGCGACGCAGTTGTTCCACCAGGCCGAATTCCCAGTCCAGGTAGCCCTGCATGGCCTCCCGGGGATTGTCGGTGCCCTCGTAGGGCCGGCGGTAGCGGTCGATCCGCGGCGAGGCCAGTTGCTGACGGCTTTCCTCGACGGGCAGGCCGGCGTCGATCCAGGCCGTGGTGCCGCCGCTGAGCAGGAACACCGGGCGCTGGGTCAGGGCCTGCAACTGGGGCACCACAAAACGCGCCAGCAGGCTGCTGCCGCAGGTCAGCACATAGCGTTCGGGCTGGGGCAACCGGGCCAGGGATTCCTGCAACTGGCTGGGCAGCACCCACCAGGCCCCGGGGATGTGGCGTTGCACGTAGTTGGCGCTGGCGGTGACATCCAGCACCAGGGTGCCGGGTTGCTCCAGCCAGGCGGCCAGGGTCCGGGGGCTGATTTCTTCGGCCGGCGCGGTGTCCGGCAGCGGTGCCTGCCAGGCGCCGCGCACGCTGAAGTCGCTGGCGCGCAGGCCGTCGAGCACCGCCACCTGCCAGCCCATCTGGGCCAGCCAGGAGGCGCTCATGTTGGCCCGCACACCGTCGTCGTCCACCAGCACCAGGCGTGCGCCGCGCACGCTGGCGAAGTGATCGGTTTCCTGCACCAGTTGCCCGCCGGGCGTGGAGCGGGCACCGGGCAGGTGGCCGGCGGCGAATTCCTCCGGAGTGCGCACATCGAACAGGTAGTGGGTGCGCTTGGCATCGGCCTGCCAGCGCCGCCACTGGGCCAGGTCGATGCGCGCCACATCGGCCCGGTCCGCGACCGCCCGCGCCGCGGTTTGCGCTTCGGCCCGCTGCTCCTCGTCGACCGGGCGGAAGCGCCGATTCTGGCCGTGCTCCAGTTTTTGCCCGGCCAGGGTCCAGCCGATGGTGCCGTTGCGCAGGGCCGCCACCGGGTTGGGGATGCCGGCGTTGACCAGGGACTGGGTGCCAATGATGCTGCGGGTGCGTCCGGCGCAGTTGACCACCACCCGGGTGCGCGGATCGGGAGCCAGCTCGCGCACCCGCAGCACCAGTTCGGCGCCGGGCACGCTGGTGCTGCCGGGGATGCTCATGGTCTGGTATTCGTCGAAGCGCCGGGCATCCAGTACCACCAGGTCGGCCTGCTGGTCGAGCAGTGCCTGGAGTTCCTCGGCGGCCAGGGACGGAGTGTGGCGCTCGGCTTCCACCAGTTCGCCAAAGGCCTTGCTCGGTACGTTGACGTCCTTGAACAGCTCACCGCCGGCGGCGCGCCAGCCCTCCAGGCCGCCTTCGAGCAGGGCGACATCGCGGTAGCCCAGTTGCCCCAGGCGGGTCGCCGCGCGCTGGGCCAGCCCTTCGCCCTGGTCGTAGAGGGTGATCGGGGTGTCGCGCCGGGGGATGCGCGCATAGACCTCCAGCTCCAGTTTCGACAGCGCGATATTGGCCGCGAACAGCGGGTGGGCTTCGGCGAAGGGCGCCTCTTCGCGGACATCGATCAGCGCCAGTTCCTGGCGCTCGAGCAGGGCCTGACGAATCTGCGCCGGGCTGCGGGTAGGGAAATCGGTCATTGCAGGGGCTCCTTCGACAAGTCCCAGAGGTTAGGCAGCAAGCGGTTGGAATAACCGGAGACAAAGGGCTTCTCGTGACCGTCCGGAGCGTATACGGCACGGCGTACCGCACCGATATTGGCGCCGTACACATGGATGCTGATGGACACCCGGTCGGCGTAGGCGTTGGTCACCTGATGGATGTCGCCAATGCGCGGCGACACCGCTTCCACTTGCCCCGGCACCAGGCGAATCGGAGCCCCCGCAGGTTGCAGGCGGCCGTCCGCCAGGCGTTCGAAACCCTGGGAGTCTTCGGCGCCGCGGAGCATGCCGATCAGGCCCCAGACCCGGTGATCGTGGATCGGCGTGCGCTGCCCCGGACCCCAGACAAAGCTGACGATGGAAAAGCGCTGGCGCGAGTCGGCATGCAGCAGGAATTGCTGGTAGCGCTGCGGGTCGGGCTGGGCGAATTCATCGGGCAGCCAGTCGTCCTGGCTCACCAGACGCTGCAGCAGATCGGCGCCGTGCTCCAGTATCCGGGCCTCGTCGGGATGGCTGTCCAGCAGCTCGGCCAGGGCGGCGATAAAGTCCCGCAGGCGGGCCAAGTTGGGTGTATCGATAGCGACTGTTGCGGCGTTGTGGGGCATGGGCTCCCTCCGTGGACACAAGGCAAATGACGCAAACTACACGGGCGAGCTAAAAGGTATTATTCTTCTCTAACATTTTTCCAGTCATTTATTATGCGAAAAAAGAATGAAGATAGATGATCTGAACGCGTTCGTGGCGGTGATCCGCTGCCAGACCATCAGCCAGGCGGCCGATGCCCTGCAATTGACCCAGCCGGCCATCACCCGCCGGGTGCAGAATTTCGAGGAAGCCCTGGGGGTGGAGTTGCTGGACCGCAACACCAAGCCGCTCAAGCCCACCAGCATGGGCTTGCGGGTTTACGGCCAGTGCCTGGAAGTGCTGCGCAGCATCGATGCCCTGAACGAGCTGGTGGCCAATGACGGCGCCCCCAGCGGCGCCCTGCGCATCGGCGTGCCGCAGACCATTGGCGACGTGGTGCTGCTGGATGCCCTGAGCCAGCTGAAGAACCTCTATCCGCAGTTGCAGACCTCGGTGGCTACCGGCTGGGGCAGCCACCTGCTGAGCAAGGTCGAGAACGGTGAGCTGGACGTGGTGGCGGCGCTGTTTCCCGCCGGCAAGGTGTTCCCCGAAGGGGTGGTGGGGCGCTCCCTGGGCAGCATGAACCTGGTGGTGGTGGCGGCCAAGGTCGAGGTGCGCAAGCGCTCCTGCAAGCTGGCCGACTGCTACCAGCGCGGCTGGGTGCTGAACCCCGATGGCTGCGGTTTCCGGGCCGGCCTGCAACGGGCCTTGAGTGCCCAGGGCCTGACCTTGCAGATCAACCTGGAAACCTTCGGCACCGAGCTGCAACTGGGGCTGATCGCCAATGGCCTGGGTTATGGTCTGGTGCCGCTGCCGCTGCTGGAAAACAGCAGCCACCGGGACAAGCTGGAGATAGTGCCGGTCAGCGACTTCAAGCCGGTGATCGACCTGTGGCTGGTGCACCCGCGCTTCCTTGGCAACCTGCAGGAGCCGGTGAGCCTGTTTGGCGAAATGGTCGCTGCGCGCGTCGGCTAGCCGCGGGTGCGGGGCAAATCGGCGCCTGCTGGTTTATCCTTTGTTTGCATATATCTCTATTTGCTGAATGCATTTTTTGTATATTAAGTTAGAACCAAAACGAATTTCACGGACGTTTTTTATGTAGTTAGCATGGGGCTCGAACGCGCTGAAATAGGGATGTTGAAATGCCTGCGCAAGCCCCGCTCTCCTTGTCTGCCCGCTGGACCGAGCGCCCCGGAGTGAAGTTCCTGGGCAATCTGTCGCTGCGCCTGATCAGCCCGCTGTTGCTCCTGCTGCTCTGGGAACTGGCCTCCCGCAGCGGGCTGTTGCCGGCGCGGATCATCGCCGCCCCCAGCACCATCGGCGACACCCTGTGGCAGATGCTCGGCAGTGGCGAGTTGGGCGGGCACCTGTGGGTGTCCCTCAAGCGCGCCCTCAGCGGACTGGCCATCGGTGTCAGCCTGGGCACTGTCCTGGCCCTGCTGGCGGGGTTGTCGCGGCGCGGCGAGATCGCCATCGATTCGCCGATGCAGATGCTGCGTACCCTGCCGTTCCTGGCCATCGTGCCGCTGTTCATTCTCTGGTTCGGCGTGGGCGAGACGCCGAAGATCGCGCTGATCGCCCTGGGCACCACCTTTCCCATCTACCTCACGCTGTTCTCCGGCATCCGCAGCCTGGATCCCAAGCTGCTGGAGGCGGCGACCCTACTCGGCCTCAAGCGCTGGGAACTGGTTGTCCACGTGATCCTGCCCGGGGCGCTGCCGGCGTTCTTCGTCGGCCTGCGCTACGCCTTCGGCATCAGCTGGCTGGGGCTGGTGGTGGTGGAGCAGATCAACGCCAGCGCCGGTATCGGCTACCTGGTCAACGACGCCCGGGATTTCATGCGTACCGACGTAATCGTCATCTGCCTGCTGGTCTACAGCGTGCTCGGCCTGGGCATCGACGGGCTGGTACGCGGCCTCGAACGTTGCGCCCTGGCCTGGCGCCCGACCTTTATCAGGAACTGACCATGACTGTGTCATTGCCCCAACCGCGCCCTGTGCGCACCGCCGTCGAATGCCGCGGAGTGACCCGACGTTTTGCCGGGCAGGCGGTGCTCGACGGCCTGGACCTGGACATTGCCCCGGGGGAGTTCGTCGCCCTGCTGGGCAGCAGCGGTTCGGGCAAGACCACCTTGCTCCGGGCCCTGGCCGGGCTGGAGCCCATCGATGAGGGCCGCTTGCAGGTGCCCGCGGCCATGGCCGCGGTGTTCCAGGAGCCACGGCTGATGCCCTGGAAGCGCGTATGGCGCAACGTTGCCCTGGGCGTGCGCGGGGCAGGAGTCCGCGAGCGGGCCGAGGCGGCGCTGGGCGAGGTCGGGCTGGCCCATCGGTTGGGCGCCTGGCCCGGCACCCTGTCCGGCGGCGAAGCCCAGCGCGTGGCCCTGGCCCGGTCCCTGGTACGCGAACCGCAGCTGTTGCTGCTGGATGAGCCCTTCGCCGCCCTCGACGCCCTGACCCGGATTCGCATGCATCAACTGATCATCCGCCTGTGGCGGGCGCACACCCCGGCGGTGCTGCTGGTGACCCACGATGTCGATGAGGCCTTGCTGCTGGCCGACCGGGTGCTGGTGCTGGCCAACGGGCAAATCGCCGAACAACTGCCGATCCGCCTGCCGCGTCCGCGTCAGGCCGCCACTCCGGGCTTCCAGCCACTGCGCGCGCGGCTGCTGCAACTGCTTGGAGTCGAAACCGAGGCCGAGCCGGCCGTCGACCTTTCCCACCCCTTGAGCAGGACTGCCAGCCGATGAGCCTTTCCAGCGTGCAACCGTCTCCGTCCGTGTCCCGTCCCGTGCCTGATCCGGATTCCAGCGAGTTCGCCGACCTGCTGCAGCGGTTGAGCGAGGAGTTCGCCGCCACCGCGGCCCATTACGATCGCCACAGTGAGTTTCCCCACGCCAACCTGCAGCGCCTGCACCAGCATGGCCTGCTGGCCTTGACCGTGCCCCGGGCCCTGGGCGGCAGCGAGGCGACCCTGGCCCAGGCGCGGCGGGTGATCGGCGCCGTGGCCCAGGGCGAGCCCTCCACCGCGCTGGTGCTGGTGATGCAGTACCTGCAGCACACGCGCCTGCAACAGAACACGGCCTGGCCCCTGCACCTGCGCCAGCGCGTGGCCCGCGAGGCGGTGCACGAGGGCGCGCTGATCAATGCCCTGCGGGTCGAACCGGACCTCGGCACCCCGGCTCGGGGCGGCTTGCCGGCGACCCAGGCACGACGGGTCGAGGGTGGCTGGTTGCTCAGTGGGCGCAAGATCTACTCCACCGGCATTCCCGGGCTGACCTGGCTGGCGGTCTGGGCCCGCAGCGATGAGGCCGAGCCGCAGGTGGGCACCTGGCTGGTGCACCGCGACAGCCCCGGCATTCGCATCGAGGAAACCTGGGACCACCTGGGGATGCGCGCCACCGGCAGCCACGACGTGATCTTCGACGAGGTGTTCGTGCCCGAGGAACACGCGGTGGACATCCAGCCGGCCAATGTTCCGCGCCCCTCGGAGCTGGACAGCAAGGGCGTGCTCTGGCTGGCGGTGCTGCTGTCGGCGATCTACGACGGCGTGGCCCGCGCGGCTCGCGACTGGTTGCTGGGCTGGCTAGCCCAGCGCGCTCCGGCCAATCTCGGCGCGCCGTTGTCGAGCCTGCCGCGCTTCCAGGAACTGATCGGGCGCATCGACGCCTTGTTGCTGAACAACCGGGTGCTGCTGGATGCCGCCGCCGAAGGGCGGATCGCCCCGGGCGAGGCGACCCAGATCAAGTACCTGGTGACCAGCAACGCCATCAGCGCCGTGGAGCTGGGCATCGAAGCCATCGGCAATCCCGGGCTGGCCCGGGGCAACCCCATCGAGCGGCATTATCGTGATGTGCTGTGCAGCCGCATCCACACCCCGCAGAACGACGCGATCCTCGGCGCCGTGGGCCGCGCCGCCTTTGCCTTGCCCAGCCGGGGAGCCCAGGTGTGATGCGCATTGCCAGCCAGTTGGATGAAGCCTTCAACCAGCAACTGCGCCAGGGGTTGCCGGGTGTCGAGGTACTGAGCCTGCCCCGGGGGCTGCCCCGCGCGCTGCCGGGAGATGTGCAGGTGCTGCTGGCCGCGCCCCACGCTGATTTTCGTGATGCGCCAGAGCCGCCCGCGGGCTGGCCCTTCGGTTTGGGCTTCGTGCAATTGGTGACCTCGGGCCTGGATTATTTTCCCCGGTGGCTGTTCCAGGATCTGCCGGTGGCCAGCGCCCGGGGCAGCACCGCCGAGAGCATTGCCGAGTTTGCCCTGGCGGCGATCTTCGCCGCCGCCAAGCAACTGCCCCAGGTGTGGATCGAGCACGCCGAACACTGGCAGCAACGGCCGCTGGCCTCGGTGGCCGGCAGCACCCTGGGGCTGTTCGGCTTTGGCAGCATTGCCCGCGAACTGGCGCCCAAGGCCCAGGCCCTGGGCATGCAAGTGCTGGCCCTGCGCCGTTCGGCACAGCCGTTCGAGGTGCCCGGGGTTCAACCGGTGGCCGACCTGCATGAGCTGTTTGCCCGCGCCGATCACCTGCTGCTGGCGGTGCCCCTGACCGAGCACACCCGGCGGATCATCGACGCCGATGTCCTGGCGGCGGCCAAGCCGGGATTGCACCTGATCAATATCGCTCGCGGCGCGCTGATCGATCAGCCGGCGCTGTTGCAGGCCCTGGATACGGGGCGCATCGGCCTGGCCAGCCTGGACGTGGCCGACCCCGAGCCGCTGCCCGCGGGCCACGCGTTCTATCGCCATCCACGGATTCGCCTGTCGCCCCACACCTCGGCCAACTCGCCGCGGGTCTACCTGAATATCGCCCGTTTGCTGGGGCGCAATCTGCAGCGCTGGAGCGATGGTTTACCCCTGGAAAACCCGGTGGAGATCCAGCGTGGCTACTAACGCGCAGTTACAGCCTTGGCCTGCAGCGCTTCGTGTAGCCGCTGCCGCAGGCTGCGCAGGAGACGCAGGGGGCTTGAGGTCGCTGGAGGTTCGGCGGGAGATCGCCAAGCAAGGCCCTGCGGGCCTTTTCGCACAGGGTGTTGATGACAACTTCAAGGAGAGCGGACATGACCGCACATTTTCGTCCCGCGGTGTATGACTTGCCCCGCGATGGCCATACGGTGTTTCGCTGGGAGCACCCGCCGCAGCAGGCGACGGTCGAGCTGGAGCGTCGGCAGCGCAAGCAAAGCCTGGCCGCGGCTTTCCGGGTGTTCGCCCGGCTGGGCTTCGACATGGGCGGCGCCGGGCATATCACCGTGCGCGACCCCGGGCGCCCGGACCATTTCTGGGTCAACCCGGTGGGGGTGTACTTCGGCCATGTGCGGGTGTCGGACCTGCTGCTGGTCAATCCCCAAGGGGCGGTGATCGAAGGCGAGGGCGCGCTGAACCTCGCCGCGTTCGCCATTCACGCGGCGTTGCACGAAGCCCATCCCGAGGTGGTGGCCGCGGCCCATGCCCATTCGCTGCATGGCAAGGCCTGGTCGAGCCTGGGCCGTCTGCTGGATCCGCTGACCCAGGACGCCTGCGCTTTCTATGAAAGGCACGGGCTGTTCGACAACTTCTCCGGGGTGGTGCTGGAGGCCAGCGAAGGCGCGCGGATCGCCGCCGCGCTGCAGGGGCACAAGGCGCTGATCCTGCAGAACCACGGCCTGCTCACCGTGGGCGAAACCGTCGAAGCGGCGGTGTGGCGTTTCATCGCCATGGACAACGCCGCCCAGACCCAACTGCTGGCGGAAGCCGCCGGCACCCCGCGACTGATTCCCCACGAGGTGGCGCGCCACACCGCGCGCCAGGTCGGCAGCGAGTTCGGTGGCTGGTTCAGTTTCCAGCCTTATCGCGAGCGGATCGTGCGCGAAGAAGCGGACTTTCTCGATTAAGGATCCTTGCCCATGCAGCGTCGTCACTTTCTCCAACTCTCGGCCCTGGCCGGTCTGGCCGCCGCCTTGCCGCGCCTGGGCCTGGGGGCCTCGGTGGATCTGTCCGGGGTCACCCTGAATGTCGCCACCTACAAGGGCGCGGCGCCGAGCTTCTTTGCCGAGGCGGGCATCGAGCCGCCGCCCTACAAGGTCAGGTACGCCGAGTTCACCGGCGGCAACCTGAGCTTCGAGGCCCTGGTCAGCGGCACCCTGGACATCTCGCCGATGAGCGAGATCCCACCGATCTTCGGCATCAAGAACCAGGCCCCGGTGAAGCTGATCGCGGTGCTCACCGGCGACGTCAACAACCAGGCCTTCATCGTGCCCAAGGGCTCAGCGGTGCAGTCGGTGGCCGAGCTCAAGGGCAAGCGCATCGGCTACATCCGCTCCACCAGCTCGCACTACTTTCTGCTCAAGGCGCTGAAGGAGCAGGGCCTGGGCTTTGCCGACATCGTGCCCATGGCGCTGACCCCGCAAGACGGTTTCGCCGCCTTCCAGAACGGCGCCCTGGATGCCTGGGTCAGCTTCGGCTACTTCATCCAGCTGGCGGAACTGCGGGCCGGGGCCCGGGTGCTGAAGACCGGCCAGGGCTACCTGTCCGGCAACTACGTGATCGCCGCCAACCAGAACAGCATTGCCGACCCGCTCAAGCACGCGGCGATCACCGACTACATCCTGCGCGAGTACCGCGCCTGGCAATGGATCGCCAGCCACCCCGAGGAATGGGCGACCAAGAGCGCGCAGATCCTCGGCATGCCGCGCGAAGTGTTCCTCGCCCAGTACCGCGCCCAAAGCGGCCCGCGATTGCTGCAACCGGTGGACGACGCGGCGGTGAAATCCCAGCAGGACGTTGCCGACCTGTTCTTCGAAGCCGGCGTCCTGCCCCAGCAACTGGATGTTTCCGGCCTGTGGGACCGCAGCTTCCACTGGTCCTGACCCCTTGTAGGAGCCGGCTTGCCGGCGAATAGGTCCTTGAGCCTTGCATCGATCTCGGGGCCGCCTTCGCTGGCAAGCCAGCTCCTACGGTCAGGTGGGGCGATTTCTTTGATTGGCCAGGAGGCCCGATGTTTTCTCGAACCTTGCTCTGCCTGGCGCTGGTCAGCCCCTGGGCGCTGGCCGCCAGCCCGGCGCAATCGTTGCACCAGCGCCTGACGGTGCTCGACAGCCACCTCGATACCCCGATGCAACTGGCCCGCCCCGGTTGGGACATCACCCAGCGCCACGACTACCGGGACGATCTGTCCCAGGTCGATCTGCCACGGATGAAAGAGGGCGGCCTGGACGGCGGCTTCTGGGCCATCTTCACCCCCCAGGGGCCGCTCAACGCCGAGGGCCGGACCCTGGCCAGCGAGCATGGGCTGGCGGTGCTGGCGCGGATCCGCGACCTGATCAGTGCCCACCCAGATGACTTCGCCCTGGCCCTCAAGGCCAGCGATGTACCGGCCATCGTCGCCCGTGGTCAGCGGGTGGTGTTCATCAGCATGGAAAACGCCGAGCCCCTGGCCGCCGACCCGGCCCGCTTGCACACCTATTACCGCCAGGGCCTGCGCATGCTCGGCCTGGTGCACTCGGCCAACAACGATTTCGCCGACTCGGCCACCGCCTTGCCGCAGTGGCACGGCCTGAGCCCGGCGGGGCGCGAACTGGTGACCGAGGCCAATCGCCTGGGCATCCTGCTGGATGTGTCCCATGCCTCGGATCAGGTATTCGACCAGGTCCTGGCCTTGTCCAGGGCGCCGCTCATTGCCTCGCATTCCAGTAGCCGGGCGATCACCGCCCATCCGCGCAACCTGGATGACCAGCGCCTGCGCCAGTTGGCGGCCAGGGGCGGAGTGGTGCAGGTCAACAGCTTCCCCAGCGACCTGATCGACCACGCGCCCAACCCCGAGCGCGACAAGGCGCTGGGGCCGCTGTACCGCGAGTTCCGCCTGGCGGCGAGCCTGAGCCCCGGGCAGGTGGCGGACCTGGCCGAGCGGATTCGTCAGGTCGAGGCGCGTTACCCGCAGCCCAGGGCCAGCCTGGACGACTACATGCGCCACCTGCTGCACATCCTTGACGTGGTGGGGCCGGACCATGTGGGTATCGGTGCCGACTGGGATGGCGGCGGCGGGGTGCAGGGGCTGGAGGATGTGACGCAGCTACCGCAAATCACCGAACGCCTGCTGGCGGCGGGTTACAGCGAAGCGGATCTGGCGAAGATCTGGGGTGGGAATCTGCTGCGGGTGCTGGCTGCGGCGCAGGCCGCTAGCGCTGGTTAGGAGGCTGACTGTTTCAGGCCAGATGAAAGGCTTGTCTGATTCGCCAAATCGTCTGTTGCAGGCTTTCTGTCAGCCCTATGGCGGCAGGATCCACGTCTTGTTCGGCCAGTTGCAGCAGGAACTGCTGCAGATCTTCAGCTATCGGGCCGGGCAGCTGGGTTGAGTGGGGAGCAAGCAGGACCGAGAGGCTCAAGATATCGTTACGGTGTTTGCGAATGTTCTTGCTGTCGATCCGCTCCCCTTTGCCCAGACGCTCGGTCAGGTTCAGCCAGGCATGGGCCTTGAGGGGAATCAGCCGATCCGCCCCGATGTGGGTGATAGCGTCGATCTGCTGCATGCCGGCGAGTAAAAATTCGTAGTACTGGTCGTTGAGCAAGATGGCCGACAGGCTTGAGACGGCTTCGTCGACAGGAATAGGGCTCAAGGTCGCGTCCTCTGCCAGATCGATGCCTTGCGGGCTGCGCGAGAACAGTTCGATCTGTACAGGGAAGCGGGTATCGGCCGGCGCCATGAAACGATAGAAAATCGGCCTTTGGTCATTGCGTTGCTTGATCTGATAACCGCCGGCTCGTATGAACTCCCAGAACCGAGCGACAAACGAAGGGTCCAGCGCTTCGATGATCAGGACGATGTCCAGGTCTCGGGTGGCTCTGAACGCCTGGCCGGCTTCTTCCATGCTCAGGTAGGCGGCCACGCCTCCGATCATCACGTAGCGGTCTGTGTAGTCGGTGAAGTACTCACGGAAGCGATCCAGCCCCCTTACCATTTCAAGCCTCCTTCCACTTGGCTCAAGCCGATCTGGATCCGTTCATCCTTGCTGTCCTGCAAGCTCAGGAGCAGCGAGAAAGGATCGACACAGCCATCCTTTGTCCGAGCATAGACGGTGGGTTCGTAGGACCAGATCTGCAACGCGCAGACAGCGTCCTCGGGGGCAACTTCGCTCAGCGCCGGGGAGTCCTTCAGGAGCGTGGCCAGGGTTTCACTGGAGCAGGCGTAAACCGGCAGCCGGGGTTCCATCAGCAGGCTGTGCTTATTCAGCGCCGACTCGCCTGCCAGCAGCAGTGGCGTGTGATTCAAGTGCGGGATCTGGTTCAGCCACAGGGTCTTTTTCAAGGGGGAGCGCATGTGCTTCCTGGCGTCTTCCCAGAGTTGATGCGACGAAATCTGGATCTCGATATGGGCTTGCCGGTCGTTGTGGACCACGATCAAACCCAGGTCTTTCAGCTCTTTGACGGCGCGGGAAACGGTCATCTTGGAGTACTTGAACGGGTAGCCCAGCGTCGATTGGGACAACTGCAACGAGGGCGGCGAGGGGTTCATCAACAGGTGGATCAGCATGGCCTGGGTGGCCGGACTCATGAGCGTGATTTTTTCCTGCCGGGCGCGGAAGTACTCCCTCAGATCAAGCCCCAGTTCAGGGATGAACAGCTGGTTGCCGGGGACGATGAACTGCACGCCTTTGTCAATCAGGCGCTTGCGCTCATAGGAGGCCAGAGCCTCGGCCACGAAGATCAGGGGGGCCTGGGTCAGTTTGCGCAGCGTATCCATGTGCTTTTTCACCTCCGGCAAGCTGGCCGATTGCTGCGGGTTTTCCAGCAAGACCACGCAGGTTTGTCCGAGCAGGGTCATGTGCAGAAGGTAATAGTGGCTGGTGAGGTAGTAGGGAAGACTGGGGGCCTGATCCCAGGGACTGAAGCTTGGGGTATCGCCGAGCACGGTCTCGATGTAGGAAGCAAGCGCAGGCAGTTGGGGGGCCGCGTGCTGGAGTTCGGAGTTCATGGCGGGTGTCCTTTTAACATGATTTTTGAACGGTATCATTTGCAGTGTTACCGTTCAATAAATATGTTACAGACGGCTTTTTCCTGTACAGGTTCTCCGACCAAGGTGGATGGTCCTGCGACTGGCTAGTCACTGTCGTTCATGCGTCTTGTGCAATATCTACGCGGCTGAATATGAAACAAAGTAATATTTGCATATGCTTAAAATGTATTTCTCTTATTAAATGAGCGCCCCTAGGATGGCTTCCCATAGACCCAAGTGACTGCATAAGTCCGCGGGCTATAACCGAACGCACTATCCATCCGCAGCAGGGAGCGCTGGCATGCCACTGACCAGAAGACAATTGATCGCCCGTATCGCCGCTGTCGGCGGGGTCCAGGCGGCGAGCGCGGTCATGGGCCTGTTCGGCGGTTCGGGCAAGGCCGAGGCCTTCGAGGAAAACTATGCGTCGCTGCCCGCAGCCGCCGTGGGCAAGGGCGCTTCGGTGGTGGTGATCGGCGCCGGGATCGGTGGCCTGGTCAGTGCCTATGAGCTGAACAAGGCCGGGTTCAAGGTCACGCTGCTGGAAGCCCGGGACCGGGTCGGCGGGCGCAACTGGACGGTGCGCGGCGGCGATCGGGTGGAGTACAGCGACGGCAGTGTGCAGGTCGCGGAGTTCGACGACGGCTTCTACCTCAATGCCGGGGCCGGCCGTCTGCCCAGCCACCACCAGTTGATGCTCGGCTACTGCCGCGAACTGGGGGTGGAGCTGGAAGTGCTGGTCAACACCAGCCGCAATGCCCTGGTGCGCCCGGACCTGAACCAGCCGGCGTTGCAGATCCGCCAGGCGGTCAACGACAGCCGCGGGCACTTTTCCGAATTGCTGGCCAAGGCCGTCAACCGGCATGCCCTGGATCAGGAGCTGACGGCCGCCGATCGCAGCAACTTGCTGAGCTTCCTGAAAACCTGGGGCGATCTCTCGGACAAGCTGGAATACCTGGGCTCGGCGCGCTCCGGCTACAAGGTCTGGCCCGGTGCCGGCGACCAGCTGGCGCAGAAGAACGACCCGCTGCCGTTGCAGACCCTGCTCAACCCGGCGCTGACCACGGCGCTGATGATCGATGAATACCCGGAGTTCTCGCCCACCATGTTCCAGCCGGTGGGCGGCATGGACCGCATCCCCCAGGCGTTTGCCCGGCGTCTGCAGGGGCAGTTGCGGCTGCACAGCGAGGTGCGTTCGATCACCAATCACAGCGACAGCGTCGAAGTGGTCTACCTGGACCGGCGCAGCGGCCGCACCCAGAGCCTCAAGGCCGACTACGTGATCAGTTCCTTGCCCCTGCCGCTGCTGGCCAAGGTCGAGAACAACTTCAGCGCCCCGGTGCGCCAGGCCATCGGCGCGGTGCAGTTCGGCTACGCCAACAAGGTGGCCTGGCAGTCGCGGCGCTTCTGGGAAAGCCAGTACCAGATCTATGGCGGGCTGTCGTTCATCAACCAGGAAGCCTCCGGGCTGTGGTACCCCAGCGGCGGGTTCAACCAGGCCGAGGGGGTGCTGGTGGCGGCCTACAACAACGGTGAAACCGCGCGCCGCTTCGGGGAGAAAAGCCTGGCCCAGCAGATCGAGATTTCCCGTCAGGCGGTGGAGCTGCTGCACCCCGGCCACAGCCATGAACTGCGCAAGCCGCTGGTGATTGCCTGGGGCAAGATCCCCTACAACTTCGGCCCCTGGATCAGCCATGAAGTGGCCGAGCCGGACTACAGCCTGCTCAACCAGCCCCAGGGCCGGGTCTACCTGACCAGCGACGGCTTGGCCCACAGCGGCGTGGGCATCTGGCAGGAAGCCGCCGCCGGCGCCGCGCGGCGGGTGGTGCGGCACCTTTTTCAACGGGCGCAAGGCTCGTCGCTACAGCAAACGGCCTGAAAAAGCCGAGCACTCATAAAACAGCAGTCACCCATTGCCGGGTAGCGGACCTCCGAGGCTGGCAAACACAACCTTGGAGCGTCTTTGCATGTCTTTGAAAAACACCGTCGTAGGGCTGGGGCTGTTGTGCGCCGCCAGCAGCAGTTGGGCCGCCGGCATCCAGCGCGTGCCGTCCAGCTATCCCCATTCGCCGATCCTGCAATCGGTGACCTTGCCCGCCAACAGTGAGGTGACCTACCTCTCCGGCCTGCTGCCGGACCCGCTGGACCCCAAGGCGTCCAAGGAGCAGATCCACGCCGCGGGCAACACCGAGAGCCAGGCCCGTGAGGTGCTGCGCAAGGTGCAAACCATCCTCGCCAGCCAGGGTTTGACCCTGGGGGATGTGGTGCAACTGCGCATCTACCTGGTGGGCGATCCGGCCCTGGGCGGCAAGCTGGATTTCGACGGCCTGCAAGTGGCCTTTCGCGAGTTCTTCGGCACCGAGAAACAGCCGCTCAAGCCCGCCCGGACCACGGTGCAAGTGGCGGGGCTGGTACTGCCCGGTGCCCTGATCGAAGTCGAAACCGTCGCCGCCCGAGCGCGCTGAGGCGCCAGTCAAAGGATCTGAAGTCATGAGTATGTCCTTGCATAAAATCGTCCTCGGCGCCGCGCCCCTGAGCCTTGGCCTGCTGAGCCTGGCAACCCCGGTGGAGTTGCTGGCCGCCGATGAAACCCTCGGCACCGTGGTGGTCACCGGCGTGCGCGGCAGCCAGCAGCGCACCGTCACCAATAGCCCGGCGCCGATCGATGTGATCGACAGCGAACAGCTGCGCAGCATCGGTCAGAACGGCCTGAAAGAAATGCTCGGGCGCCTGCTGCCATCGTTCAACGTCCCCACCATCAACGGCGGCGGCACGGCGTTCCTGGTGCGCGGGGTGAGCATGCGCGGCCTGGGCGGCGATCAGGTGCTGGTGTTGATCAACGGCAAGCGCCGGCACAACTCGGCGCTGATCAACAACGGTGCGCGGGTCGGCAACGCCTCGGTGCCGGTGGACCTGGACCTGATTCCCACCGCCGCCATCGAGCGCATCGAAGTGCTGCGCGACGGCGCCGCCGCGCAGTACGGCTCCGACGCCATCGCCGGGGTGATCAACATCATCCTCAAGCGCAACGCCGAGGGCCTGACCTCGGACACCACCCTGGGCCAGTACTACGACGGTGACGGCACCACCGGCCACGAGGCCTTCAACTGGGGCAACAAGCTGGGGGAGGACGGCGGCTTCTTCAACCTGTCCTGGGACGCCAAGCTCCAGGAACCCTACGAGCGCTCCAGCGCCGCCAGCGGCCAGCTGTACTTCAAACAGGCCGACGGCTCGCCGGACCCGCGAGAAAGCAATCGCCAGGGCTGGGGCACCGAATACGGCCTGGGCCGCGACCGCACCACCAGCCTGGCCTACAACGCCGAGCTGCCCCTGGCCGACGACCTCAAGCTGTATTCGTTTTCGACCCTGAGCTACCGCAACAGCAACAAGAACCTGGGCCACCGCAAGCCCACCGACATCACCAGCCTGGCGGGGGTGCCCAATGCGCCGTACCCCAACGGCGGCCAGGCGCGACGCGAGATCCGCGAGACCGACTTCCAGGTCGCCGGTGGCGCCAAGGGCCTGGCGGGCGGCTGGGATTGGGACCTGTCGAGCACCTATGGCAAGGACCGCGGGGTGCTGGACACCGCCAACAACCTGAACATTTCCAACGGCCCCTACACTCAGCACGACTTCCACCTGGGCAATCTGGTGTTCGACCAGTGGACCAACAACCTGGACTTCTCCCGGGCCCTGGACATCGGCTGGAGCAGCCCGCTGGAGACTTCCTTCGGGGTCGAATACCGCTGGGAGAAATACGCGCTGGAGGAGGGCGAACCCAACTCCTACAACCAGGGCAGTTATGTGCCGGCCACCGGCCCCTTCGCTGGCGTGGTGCCGGACCCGGGGCTGTTCTCGGTCAACGGCACCACCCCGGAAGACGCCTACAGCCTCAAGCGTCACAGCGAGGCGGCCTATGTGGACCTGGGCCTGAACATCACCCCCAACTGGTACGTCGGCGCGGCGGCGCGCTATGAGAAGTACAACCTCGGGGTGGGCGATACCACCAGCGGCAAGCTCACCACCCGTTATGAGTTCATACCCGGCTACGCGGTACGGGCGGCGGTGAGCAACGGCTTCCGCGCGCCGTCCCTGGCCCAGAGCGTGTTCTCCACCACCAGCACCGTGACCCAGTTCGGCGCGGGCGGCACCACCAGCTCGGTGCGCACCAAACAGATGCGCCCCAACTCGCCGGAAGCCATTGCCCTGGGGGCCAAGGACCTGGAGCCGGAAACCTCGCGCAACTACAGCCTGGGCTTCACCGCCGAACCCACCGAGCGCCTGCGTCTGACCGCCGACTTCTACCTGATCGACATCGACAAGCGCATCCTCCAGACCGGCATCCTCAAGGGCCCGGCGGTGTCGCAGATCCTGGTGGAGAACGGCCTGTCGCCGAACCTCGCCGGGCAGTACTACACCAACGCCGCCGATACCCGGACCAAGGGCGTCGACCTGGTGGCCGATTACAGCCAGTCGTTCGGCGAGTACGGCACGGCCAAATGGAGCGTCGCCTACAACCACAACAAGACCAGCATCCGCGACCTGGCGGACACCCCGGCGGCCCTGTCGCGCCTGGGGGCCGGTTATGTGCTGTTCGACCGTCAGCAGCAGATCGACCTGACTAAATCCACGCCCAAGGACAAGTGGATCCTCTCCACTAACTACAAGGTCGGCGACTGGACCACCAACCTGCAGCTGACCCGCTTTGGCGAGTACACCGAAGGCTCGAACATCCCGGCCAACGACCGTACCTACAGCGCCAAGTGGATCACCGACCTGGACGTGGCCTACGACGTGACCCAGAACCTCACCGTGGCCGTGGGCGCCAACAACCTGTTCGACGTGTACCCGGACAAGATCGGCCTCAAGGCCTGGGCGGGGACCTATGAATACGGGATGTTCTCGCCTTATGGACTGGGCGGCGGCTACTACTACAGCCGCGTCAGCCTGGCGTTCTGAACGATGATCAAGCAGGCGAGCGAGCACCCTGTAGCCGCTGCCGCAGGCTGCGATCGGCTGCGCAGCAGACGGCGGCTGGCGATCCTGGCGCTGCTTCTGTTCGGCAGCCATGCCCTGGCGCAGCCGGCGCTGCGGGTGTCCAGCCAGAAGCAGTCGCTGAAGATCCTGCTCGAAGCCGCTGGCGAATTGGAGCAGGTGCCGTACCCCATCGAGTTCGCGTCCTTTGCCGCCGCCGCGCCCACCGCCGAGGCCCTGGCCGCCGGGGCGGTGGATATCGGCAGCCTGGGGGATGCGCCGTTCGTGTTCGCCGCCGCCGCCGGAGCGCCGATCAAGACCGTGGGGGTGATCAAGCTCAAGGTCACGCCCACGGCGGTGGCCATGCTGGTCAAGGATGACTCGCCGCTACGGGATGCCGCCGACCTCAAGGGCCGGCGCATCACCACCACGCGCGGCTCCATCGGTCATTTCCTGGCCCTGGCCGCCTTGCGTTCGGTGGGCCTGCACGGCGTGGATGCGCAGTTCATCTTTCTCCAGCCGGCCGAGTCCCGCAGTGTGCTGAGCAACGGCCAGGCCGATGCCTGGTCGACCTGGGACCCCTACACCAGCATGGTGCAGATGGAAGGTGGCACCCGGGTGCTGGTCAGTGGCGAGGGGCTGTTCGCCGGGCACATGCTGCTGGTGGCCAATGACCAGGCGATCCGCGACAAGTCGGCACAGATCGCCGATTTCCTCCGGCGCCTGGACCGTGCCTATGCCTGGGCCAACCAGCACCAGCGCGAGTTTTCAAAGATCCAGGCCGGTTACAGCGGCCTGCCGTTGGCGGTGCATGAACGCTCCAATCGCTACTCGCTGCCCCGGCGCATCGCCGTGGGCCCGGCCGTGGTCGAGGACGTGCAGCACACCGCCGATCTGTACCGTGAAGAAGGCATCATCCACCAGTCGTTCGATGCGGCGGCTTACATGGATGCTTCATTCAATGAAGTTGAATGAAGTGATGGCACTTTTATTAATTAAGCTCGGGAGGTGTTGAATAAATAAAGAGCAATGATGTGCTTCTTTTAAGTTAACTATCAGCGAATTTAATAATCCTCTGTCGGTACTTGCGAAAGTGCCGGTAATGGCCGCTATTTGCCTGTTTTTCGATACGTTTTTAAGTTTGGAGATTAGAGATAAAGGATATTTCACAAGGCTTTCGCAACTGCCTAAGGTGGCTTTGAAACAAATTATTACCTTCTGCAAAACCGCAACTTCGTCGCTACTTCCAGGGAATTAAGGGAGCTTGCATGTTCACAGTCACTACCGCCGACAAACTTGAAGCGCGGCATATTCTCGATGTCGTGGAAAAACGTTCTTATGGTGTCCAGCTCAAAGGCTTCTGCCCGCCGGACACCTTGCAGGTGGCGCGGGATCATCTGTACCGGCAGGAGCTGCGCAGTGCCTTCAGCCAGCAGCAGGAGTTCGTCCGGGTCGGCAAGGCCTATATCGAGATCCAGGACGAGCAGAGCCGGGCCGAATACCACGCCCTGGCCCTGCCCAACATCCGCAAGATCCGCAACCTGTTCCGGCCCCTGGCCTCGCCCATCGACGAGCTGCGCCTGTTGCTCGACGAGGTCTGGCCCCAGGGCGCGCACCTGCTGCAGGTGGACGGGCAGAAGTGCTTCGTCGGCATCGCCCGCTTCCAGGGCTCGGGGGTCGATCTCACGCCCCACACCGACAAGCTCGAACGCAATGCCCCCGAGGGCCACAGCCCGCAGTTGCTGACCCAGCTGTCGACCAACATCTACCTGGAGATTCCCGAGGACGGCGGTGAACTGGAGATCTGGGGCATCGAGCCCGACGAGCAGGAGTACAACCGCCTCAAGGGTGAACGGGCCTACGGCATCGAGCGCCACCTGCTGCCGCCGCCGGACTTCGTGGTCAAGCCCGAGCCCGGCGACCTGATCCTGCTCAACCCGCGGCTGATCCACGCGGTCCGCCCTTCGGCCAGCAGCACCCGGGTCACCCTCGGGGTCTTTATCGGTTACTACGGCGAACACCAGCCTTTGGCCTACTGGAGCTGAACTCATGAGCAAGGTGCAGGAAATCAACCTCAAGGCCTATTTCAACAAGGGCGGCGAGGAGCACGAATTCGACGGCAAGCGCGTGGTCCTGGCGGTCAGCGTCGGCCAGGAATACCACGAGGACCAGAAGCTGCGGTCCACCATCCACCTGATCAACCAGTCCGGCTTCAGCCACGTCAAGGTGGTGGTGGCCGACACCCTGCAACGCCACAACAAGCACGGCAAGTCACCGGGCGAGGCGCTGTCGGCGGCGATCCGCGACGGCGATGCCTGGCTGGCGCGCAACCAGAGCATCCTCGACGGCCTGCGGGTGCCTTACCACATCACCCGCTGGAACCAGGAGCTGGCCAGCGACCGCTATGCCGAACTGCGCCAGCAACTGGACCAGATCTATCAGCAGCGCGAGGAATTGCGCCAGGCCATCGACAGCACCATCAGCGTGTTCACCGAGCGCCTGCGCCTGCGGGATGAACAGGCGGACATCGAGCGGGCGGCGGCCCAGTGCCGGGAATACATCCTGGAAGAGATCCCGATCATCCTGCCGCTGTGGGCCGACGAGGGTTACCACTACGTGCTCTATCCGCAGCAGATGACCACCGCCATGGCCACCAGCCGCGAGCTGCTGATCGAACCCCACAGCCCGGACCGGGTGCGCTGGCTGCCGCTGAAGTTCAAGAAGCGCGGGATTCCGATTCCGTTCACCTTGCCCGGCGCCATCCACCCCAACTGGACCAGCGGCGCCATCGCCATCTGACCCACCGCAATCAATGTAGGAGCTGGCTTGCCAGCGAAAGCGCCCTTGCCGGCGATGCAGGACTCAAGGGCCTGTTCGCTGGCAAGCGGGCGCCTACAGAGCGGTTTTTTTGACTGACAAGGAGTTTCCATGAGCGTTTTTGCGCAACAGCAACGCAAGTGGTGGGCATTGCTCGGTGTGAGCATCGCCAGTTTTCTCGGCTGTGTGGATTTCACCATCGTCAACACCGCGCTACCGGCGCTGCAGGCCGATCTCGGGGCCTCGGTGGACAGCCTGCAGTGGGTGATCAACGGCTTCATCCTGACGCTGTCGAGTTTCATGGTGCTGGTGGGGCGCCTGGCCGACCTGCATGGACGCAAGCGGGTGCTGTTCATCGGCTTGAGCGTGTTCGGCCTGGCGTCCCTGGCGGCCGGACTGGCGACGCAGATCGACACCCTGATCGGCGCGCGGGTGATCCAGGGGCTGGCCTGCGCGGTGCTCTACACCGCCTCCGGGGCGATTGTCTCCAGCACCTTTGACAGCGCCGAACAGGGCAAGGCCTTCGGCGTGCTGTTCGGGGTCAACGGCGTGGGGCTGGCGATCGGACCGGTACTGGGGGGGCTGATCACCAGTGGTTTTGGCTGGCAGTGGATCTTCCTGATCAACGTGCCTTTCGTGCTGCTGAGCCTGGGCATCTGCAGTTTCAGCGTGCAGGAATCGCGCTCGGCCGAGGCCGGTGCGCGGCTGGATGGCTGGGGTGCCTTGCTGTTGCTGATCGGCTTGCCGAGCCTGGTGCTGGTGATCGTCCAGGGCGGGGCCTGGGGCTGGGGTTCAAGCCTGACCCTGAGCCTGATCGTCCTGGCGCTGCTGGCCCTGGTGGCGTTCCTGGCGGTGGAGCGACGGGTCGCGGCGCCGATCATCGACCTCAAGCTGTTCGCCAATCGGCGCTTTGTCGCCGGGGTCGCGGCCAGTTTCGGCCTGGCGCTGTTCTACTGCGTGGCGTTCTTCGTCATGCCGCTGTACCTGGCGCAGATCCGTGGCGAGTCGGTGCAGGCCAGCGGCTTGCTGTTGTTGCCCACCACCTTGGGCGTGGCGCTGCTGTCGCCGCTGGTGGGGCGGTTGGTGGACCGCAAGGGCCCGGCGCTCTTGATCAAGACCGGGTTGCTGCTGTTCGTGCTCTCGGCGCTGTTGCAGGCCGGTTTCGATCGCCAGACTTCACTGCCTTATCTGCTGGGGGCCTTCGTCATCATGGGCCTGGGCTGGGCCAGTATTCTCGGGCCGTCGACGGTGCTGGGGATTTCCTCGGTGCCTCAGGAAGTGGGCTCGGTGGCCATGGGCTCGCTGATGACCCTGCACAACGTTGGCGGTGGCGTCGGGTTAGCGCTGGGGGTGGGGCTGTTCCACCACTTTTCCGCGACGCCGCTGGACGATGCCCAGGGCGCCTTTCTCAACGGTTATCGCGGGGTGATGCTGTTCTTGGCGCTGGCGACGCTGCTGGTGTGGACGGCGGTGAGCCTGTTGCTGCGCGCCGCGCCGCTGCCGGTGGCGGCGGCCGAGGAGGGCGCCAGCCGTGGCTGAGCGCGGCGGGCAGATGGGGCTGGGGGCCTTTCTCTCCGGCTCCGGCGCCCACGGCGGCAGTTGGCGCCATCCCCGGGCGGATGCCGATGCCTCGTTGAATTTCCAGCGCTACCGGCACTACGCGCAAACCCTGGAGCGGGGCTGCTTCGACGCGCTGTTTCTCAACGACAACGTGGCGGTCGGGGATCTCGATCCGCGGGTGCTGGCCCGCAGTTCCCACAGTTTGCGCTGGGACCCGCTGACCCTGCTGCCGGCCCTGGCGGTGGTGACCCGGCACATCGGCCTGATCGCCACCGCCAGCACCACCTACAACGAGCCCTATAACCTGGCGCGCAAGTTCGCCTCGCTGGATCACTTGAGCGAGGGCCGGGCCGGCTGGAACCTGGTGACGGGGCTGATCGGCGGCGAGAACTTCAATCAACCCGAGCCCATGAGCCACGCCCAGCGTTATGCCCGCGCCGAGGAATTCTTCGACGTGGTCAGCGGCCTGTGGGACAGCTGGGCCGATGACGCCTTCCCCCGGGACCAGGCCAGCGGCCAGTGGCTGCGCCCGGAGCGGATGCACTTGTTGCAGCATCGCGGGCCGCACTTTGAGGTGCAGGGGCCATTGAACGCACCCCGGCCGGTGCAGGGCTGGCCGGTGATCGCCCAGGCCGGTTCCTCGGGCCCCGGCACTGAACTGGCGGCGCGTTGCGCCGAGCTGGTGTTCACCGCCCAGGTCGAGCTGGAGCAGGCCAAGGCGTTCTATCGCGAACTCAAGGAACGGCTTCCCGCTTACGGGCGGCATGCCGGTCAGTTGAAAATCTTCCCCGGCATCGCCCCCACGGTGGGCCGCACCCTCAACGAAGCCGAGGAAAAGTATCAGCAGTTGCAGGAGTTGCAGGACCCCCAGGCCCAGCTCAAGGCGCTGTCCTACCTGTTGGACCTGGGCATTGACCTGTCGCACCTGCCGCTGGACGCCCGGGTGCCGCCGTTGGCGGATGCGGCGCCTACCGAACGGCATAAGAGCCGTCGGCAACTGGTGGTGGAGCTGGTTCGCCGCGAGCGGCCAACGCTGGCGCAGTTGCTGCGCAGCCTGTCCGCCAGCGGGCACAAGGTGCTGGTGGGCACGCCGGGGCAGATCGTCGACGAGATGGCCAGCTGGTACGAGGAATACGCCGCCGATGGCTTCAATGTGCTGTTCACCCACCTGCCGGGGGCCATCGAGGATTTTGTGCAATGGATCACCCCCGAGCTGCAACGCCGGGGCCTGTTTCGCCAGCGCTACACGGGGCGCAGCCTGCGTGAACACCTGGGGCTGGCACGGGTGGAAAACCGATTTTTCAGCCACCGGGGCAATGGCTGAATCGCCGAAAGAGGCTTTACTCCCCAGGCGCAACGCCCATCGAAAACCCCAAGGAGCAACAGCATGTCCGGATGGTATGAGTTGAAGAAAAGCAGCAGCGGCCAGTTTCGTTTCGTGCTCAAGGCGGCCAACGCCGAGATCATTCTCACCAGCGAGCTGTACACCACGCGCGGAGCCGCCGAGAACGGCATTGCCTCGGTGCAGGCCAACAGCCCGCTGGAGGAGCGTTACGAGCGCAAGAGCGCCAAGGACGGCAAGCCCTATTTCAACCTCAAGGCGGCCAATCACCAGATCATCGGCAGCAGTGAAACCTATTCATCGGAGGCGGCCCGGGACAAGGGCATCGCCAGCGTCAAGGCCAACGGTCCGAGCCATAACATCAAGGACCTGACGGGCGTGTAAAACCGGTTCGACAAAGCCTGAGCCGCTCGGCCCGGTCAGGGGCCAGGCGGCGCCGCTATCTGCCCGGCGATAGCGGGACGTGCGCAATGCTGGCGAGCCCAGGTGCGAGTCCCTGGCGCGCCAGCCGATTGGCGACTGAAATATGGCGAAGTGACATTACTTGCTTTATCCTCCGCGCCCGTCACCGGGCGCTCGGCATGCCTGGCACCTTGGGTGACGTTATCGATCATTGTCCAAGGGATCTGCGACCTCATGATTCGCCCTTTCGTTTTACTCGCCGCGCTGCTGGCGCTGAGCGGTTGCTACAGTCTGCCTTCCACGAAAATCGCCGAGAACATGCGCCCGGATTCGCAGTCGGGGGTGGCCTATGTGGTGGGCGTGGTGGGTATTTGGCCGAAGGCGGTGCACACCGCCAACGAACAGATGCTGCTGATTCGCCCACGAGGCGGTGAGGGATTCGCCTCGGCACGCTTGTACAACCAGATCTACGGCCGCACGCCACGGGATGTGCGCGAGACCTGGCACGGCATCGGCAGCTTGTTCGTGATGCCGCTCAAACCCGGGCGCTACGAGATCTACAACCTGCACTTCGACCGCGGTAACGCCACCGCCTGGAGTCGCGAAGACTTCTCCATTCCCTTGGAACTGGAAGCCGGAAAGGCCTATTACGTCGGTGATTTCCGCGCCGGCTGCCTGTCGGCGACGGGGGCCAAGTGCGTGTTTCTGCACAGTGACCACCTGGAGCGCGACGCCGCCCTGGTGCGCGCCAAGTACCCGCAGGTGCCGAGCCTGCAGCGGGTCGATCTAGAGAAGATGGAAGACGTCACGTCGTTGATCGTCAAGGAGCAGGGGCCCAAGGCGTCGATGCTCAAGGCCATGCTGTCGGGGGATCTGTAATGAGCAGTCGGTTGTGGTTGTTGCTGGTGCTGATGCTGGGACTTGGCGGTTGCCAGACCAGCCATAGTCTCAAGCCGGCCGAGGTGGATTATCAGCAGCGGTTGCCGGCGATCAGCGTCAGTGTGATGGGAGCCATCCCTGCCGGCCTGATCCGTGACAACCTGCGTCGTCGCGGCACCTTCGAGCAGGTGCAGTCGGGGTTCAGTGCCGATGGCTACAACGTGATCGTGATGGCCAACAGTGATTACTTTGGCTGGCAGAACATTCCCATGGGGCTGCTCAGTGCGATGACCTTGTTTATCGTGCCGGGCCGGGCCACCTGGGACAGCCAGGTGATGTTCCACGTCAGCCGTGGCGACCAGCCTCTGGCCAAGTACCGGGTCAGCAACCACACCCGTTCCTGGCGCGGTTGGGCCAATCCCGATGGCGGTCAATACCAGCATGTGCAGCGCATCACCGACGAGTTCATTGTGCAGATGCTGCAAGACCCGCAGTTCAAGGCCCAGGCCCCGGTGGCGCTGAACCGCCACTGAGCCACGCGTGAACGCGGCCCATGCCAAAGCCCGGACGGTGTCAGCCGCCCGGGCTTTTTTGTCAGGGCTTCAACCCAGGGTCTGCAGCAGCGTGTGCAACTGTTGGCGACCGCCCTCGTTCAGGGCAAACACCGGCCGGCGCGGCTCGCCGGCGTTCAGCCCGGTCAGTTCCAGCCCGGCCTTGACCGTGGCCGGCAAGCCGCCCTTGAGGATGAAGTCCAGCAGCGGCAACTGGCGGTAGAACAGCGCCCGGGCCCGTTGCAGGTCTTGCTCGAGCACGGCCTGATACAGCTCGAGGTTGAGTTGCGGGATCAGGTTCGCCGCGGCCGTGCACCAGCCGCTGGCGCCGGCGGCGAAGGCTTCCAGGGCCAGGGGGTTGCAGCCGTTGTAGAACGGCACCTGGCCTTCACCCAGCAGGTGCAGCTTGTGCATGCGCTGGATATCGCCGGTGCTTTCCTTGACCAGGGTGACGTTCTCCACGGCGTGGAAGATCTTCAGGATCAGTTCCACCGACATGTCGGTGCCGCTGGTGGCCGGGTTGTTGTAGAGCATGATCGGCACGCCGATGCTGGCGCCGATGGCCTGGTAGTGGGCGAGGATCTCGGCTTCGCTGAGTTTCCAGTAGGAGGTGGGCAGCACCATCACCACGTCGGCGCCCTGGGCTTCGGCAAAGCGCGCGCGGCGGATGGCCTTGGCGGTGGTCAGGTCGGAGACGCTGACGATGGTCGGCACGCGCTTGGCCACGTGGCGGATGCTGAACTCGGCGACCTGATCCCATTCCGCGTCGCTGAGGTAGGCGCCTTCGCCGGTGCTGCCCAGGGGCGCGATGGCGTGGACGCCGGCGTCGATCATGCGGTCGATGGAGCGCCCGAGGGCGCCCAGGTCCAGGCCTTCGCCGTTGGCGCCGAAGGGGGTGACGGTGTAGCCGATGATGCCGTGGATCTTGGGGGTAGGCATGGTGCAACTCCTGCAAGGCATAAGGGGTGGATCAGTTCAGGCAGTCGGCGTGTTTTTTCAGGTTTTGCCGAGCGTAATAGTTGAAGGCGGCGCTGTGGCGCTTGGGCCTGGAGATCCAGTCGTGGGCTTCGCGGCCCAGCTCTGGAAGGATCGGCTTGATGGTGCCGGCAGCCATGGCCAGCAGTTGCAGCCTGGCCGCGCGCTCGATCAATTGAGCGATCACGCAGGCTTCCTCGATGCTCGCGCCGGTGGACAGCTGGCCGTGGTGGGAAAGCAGGATCGCGCGCTTGTCGCCCAGGGCCGCGGCGATGATTTCGCCTTCTTCGTTGCCCACCGGCACCCCCGGCCAGGCTTCGAGAAAGGCGCAGTCCTCGTACAGCGGGCAGAGGTCCATGTGCGACACCTCAAGCGGCACTTCCAGCATCGACAGCGCGGCAACGTGGGTCGGGTGGGTGTGGATGATGCAGTTCACGTCCGGCCGGGCGCGGTACACCCAGCTGTGGAAGCGGTTGGCCGGGTTGGGCATGCCGTGGCCTTCGAGGACCTCCAGGTCTTCGTTGACCAGCAGCAGGTTGCCGGCGCTGATTTCATCGAAGCCCAGGCCCAGTTGCTGGGTGTAGTAGGTGCCCGGTTGCGGACCGCGGGCGGTGATCTGCCCGGCCAGGCCCGAGTCATGGCCGTTCTCGAACAGAATGCGGCAGGTCAGGGCCAGCTTTTGCCGGTCGGTCCACGTATTATCCGCCAGGGTGTTTTGCATCTGGGTCAGGGCTTGCTTGACCAGCTGGTCTTTGGGCAGTGCTAATGTCTTGGCCATGTCGAAGGTCCTTTGAGAAGTGCAATGGACGTCGGATCTGCGTTTCACCTGCTGCTTGCGAGGTCGTTGGGTGAGTCGCGATGACACTTAAAAGGCTATATGACACTTTGTGTCATTGGCAAGCGCCAATCGTTGTTTTCTAGATGGATTAACCGTTCCAGATGTCTATCCGTTTGAAATTATTGAGAAAAAAACTTGGCGTGACCCTGGAGGCGCTGGCCGAAAAATCCGGGATGACCAAGAGTTACCTGTCGAAGGTCGAGCGCGGGTTGAACACCCCGTCGATCGCGGCGGCGTTGAAACTGGCCAAGGCGCTGAACGTCAAGGTCGAGGAGCTGTTCGCCGAGGACAGCCTCAGCCTCGACAGCTACAGCCTGGTGCGCAGTGACCAGCGCCAGTCGCTGGCGGCCAACGACCAGGCCCCGGGCTATGCGGTGCTGGCCCACCAGGTCAGCGAGCGCAACCTGCTGCCGTTCATCATCTACCCGGCCAAGGAGTTCAGTGACAAGACCTTCAAGGAACACCTGGGGGAGGAGTTCCTGTTCGTCCATGAAGGCCAGGTGGAAGTGGATTTCATGAACGAGCGGGTGATTCTCAACCGTGGCGACGCGCTGCACTTCAACGCGCAGAAACCCCATCGCATCCGTTCCTTGGGGGACGAGCAGGCGCAGTTGCTGGTGGTGGTACACAGCAGCGAAGAATAAGCCCTGTAGCCGCTGCCGCAGGCTGCGAACGGGCCGCAGGCCCGCGGCGATCCCAAGGACGCCCGCGCCCGGCGCGGTCAGCGCTCCACAGGCACCGACAGCGCCGGGTTGCCCAGGGCGTGGGTCTTGGCATCGAAGAAGCGCAGGCTCAGGTCCAGGCCTTCGAACAGCTTGGCGTAGTGGCGCTTCTGGTGCTGGATGAACGCCGCGCTGCGCGGGTAGATGGAGATCGCCAGGGTCGTGACGGCCGACTGGCGGAGCGCCTGCACCAGATGCTGGTCCTGGGGCCCGAGGTTGTGGCCGAAGAGGCACAGGGCGCCGCTGTGATCCTGCAACTGCTGGTAGCAGAACGACAGGTAGTCCGAGCTGCGAATGGTCTTGAGCTTGTCCGCCAGCGGCCCTTCGCTGACGAACAGCGGCACGTCATCCAGGGTCTTGAGGGTGTTGTTGATGGCGAAGCTGCCCAACAGGGTGCCTTCGGTGGCCGTCAGTTTGCGTGCGCTGCCATCGAGGTTGCGCACCAGGTGCAGGCCACCGTGCAGGTAGAGGATGCGGGTCGCGGCACGGGGTGTGGTGCCCAGTTCGAAGGCCGGATCGGCGCCGTGGAACAGGTCGTCGATGCCTTGGCTGTCATGCTGCACGGCCCAGTAATTGAGCAGGTCGTAATTGCTGGTGAACACCGTGGGGTAGCGCCGCAGTTCCTGGTTGATGGCCGCCAGGCTCTGCTCCTGGACCAGGCGCCAGGGAATGTGCACCGTGTGCACGGTATTGATCAGCGCTTCCTTGATCGCGTAGTAGCGATTGCGCGGCGCCGCCGAGCTGACCGCCAGGGCCTTGTTCACCCGGCTGGTGGTTTTCAGGGCGCTGAGCACCTGTTCGAAGCTGCGGGTCTGCAGGGCTTCGAACACGCTGAGTTCGGATGGGCTCAGGGGTTTTTCTTCCACGGTGCGGGCGTTTTCGAACAGCGAGTCGTAGGCAAAGTCTTCCCACACGGCGCGGCTGGCGCCATTGCCGATCAGCAGGCCGCTGAACGCCATGCTCGTGCCCAGGGCGTTCCAGTCTTCAAGTTCGGCGTCAAATTCCTGGAAATCCGTCATCGCGGTCATTGGTCTCAAGGCAGAAGGTGATCAGGGCGCCGACTTTATCACGACCGACCCTTGAGCCAGATCAAGATCGCCCGTGACCGATGAGTCGATCCTGTCGGGCATACACCGCATCGACACCCGCATTGGGCCTTCGCCCGGAGACTTCCTCATGAGCAGCACCTTCTTCATTCCCGCCGTCAACATCATGGGTATCAACTGCCTGGACGAAGCCATGGAGGCCATTCGCAACTATGGCTTTCGCAAGGCGCTGATCGTCACCGACGCCGGCCTGGCCAAGGCCGGGGTGGCCGGGATGATCGCCGAGAAGCTGGCCATGCAGGACATCGATTCGGTGATCTTCGATGGCGCCAAGCCCAATCCGAGCATCGCCAACGTCGAGCAGGGACTGGCGCAGTTGCAGCAGTCGCAGTGCGATTTCGTCATCTCCCTGGGCGGCGGTTCGCCCCATGACTGCGCCAAGGGCATTGCCCTGTGTGCCACCAACGGCGGACAGATTGGCGACTACGAAGGGGTCGACCGCTCAAGCAAGCCGCAGTTGCCGCTGATCGCCATCAACACCACCGCCGGCACCGCCAGCGAAATGACTCGCTTCTGCATCATCACCGACGAGTCGCGCCACGTGAAAATGGCCATTGTCGACCGTAACGTCACGCCGTTGCTGTCGGTCAACGACCCGGCGCTGATGGTGGCCATGCCCAAGGGCCTGACCGCCGCCACTGGCATGGACGCCCTGACCCATGCCGTGGAGGCCTACGTGTCCACCGCCGCCAACCCGATCACCGACGCCTGCGCGCTCAAGGCCATCAGCATGATCAGCGCCAACCTGCGCCAGGCAGTGCACGACGGCAGCGATCTGCAGGCGCGGGAGAACATGGCCTATGCGCAGTTCCTCGCCGGCATGGCCTTCAACAATGCGTCCCTGGGTTTCGTGCACGCCATGGCCCACCAGCTGGGCGGTTTCTACGACTTGCCGCACGGTGTGTGCAACGCCGTGCTGCTGCCCCATGTGCAGAGCTTCAATGCCTCGGTGTGTGCCCAGCGCCTGACCGATGTGGCCCATGCCCTGGGCGCGGACATCCGTGGCTTCAGCCCGGAAGAGGGCGCCCAGGCGGCGATCACGGCGATTCGCGCCCTGGCCCGGGATGTGGAGATTCCTGCCGGTCTGCGTGAGCTGGGGGCCAAGTTGCAGGACATTCCGCTGCTGGCGGCCAACGCCCTGAAAGACGCCTGCGGCCTGACCAACCCGCGTCCGGCGGATCAACGGCAGATCGAGGAGATTTTCCGTAGCGCGTTTTGAGGAACGAGTAGGTCCGTTTCGCTGGCAAGCCAGCTCCTACAGGTGAAGCGTTCACCAACGCGCCGGGGGCTGGCGGCGGGTATGGAAAATTCGCAGTATCTGTAGCCGGTCTCCCCGCACCCGATAGGGAATCAAGTAGGGCCACCCCGGTACCACCCACTCCCGGGTGCCGGGCAGGCGGCCTTCGCGGCCGCTTGAGGGGAAGCGGGCCAGTTGCTCGATACTGGCCAACAACGCCTTGACAAACTCCCCCGCGGCCCGGGGATCGTCCTGGGCGATATGACGCGCCTCGGCGTCCAGGTTGTGCAGGGCGCTACGCAGCCATTCAATGCGCATTGTCGGTCCACTGGCCAGTGACGGCCGCGACTTCTTCGGCACTGGCGAAGTCACCCGCATCGGCCTCCTTCAGTGCTTGCTGGATTTCCTCGATCTGCCAGGCTTCCCGCGCCAGGTATTCACGCAGGGCATCCACGGCGAGAAACGATTTGCTGCGCCCAGTGGCCTTTGCCAGCAGGGCCAGGGTTTCAGCGAGCTCATCGGGCAGGCGCAGGGACATGATGGACATGGCGGTCTCGTTGTAGTGGTGTGTAATACAACATACTACCTCGTCATACCTTGGCCTGGGGCCGGTCATTCGTCAGACCTGTGATTGTTACCAGGTAAGGCCACTCCGAAACGCCCGCTTCTAGCGTTGAAAGCGCCCGCGTGGCAGAGGATAGTGCGACCTGAAATCGCGCTGTATCCGCCTGTCACAAGGAGTCGTGAATGTTCCGTCGTTCTTCCCTGATCCCGCTGCTGGGCAGCCTGGCGTTGCTGGCCGGCGCCACCTCGGTGGCGGCGCAATGTCTGCCGCCACCGCGCAATGCCGAGGTCCCGGGCTTTTCCCTGTGCAAGGACTGGCCGGCGTTTGCCGACCAGAGCATCAGCCTGCTCTCGGAAATGGTTCCCGACCCCAGCGACACCGGCAACGGCGACGGCACCTACAACCTGCAACTGGCCGTGCTGGAGCGCAACAGCGGACAGGTCCTGGCTCGCTATGCGCAGCCTGCGGCCTTTGTTTCCGACGCGGTTCGCCTGGAGAGCGTCAAGCTCGACACCGGGCGCTTTCAATTGACGCCAGAGGTGCGGGCGTTCGGGGTCCGGGCCGGGTTCGAGGGCTCGTCCCGGGTCAACCCCTTCAGCCAGGTCTGGCTCAGCCTGTATGTGCGCGAGGGCAGCACCCTGCGCCCGGTGCTGGAGAAGTTCCTGGCTCACTCCTACAACGGCGAATGGGATGGCCAGTGTGCCGGGGAGGGGACGAAAACCACCCGTACCCTGGAGATCGCCAAGACCCGCAGCCACGGTTATGCCGACCTGATCGTGCGTTCGGTCAGCGTCAGTACCCGCAGTGAGCAAGTCGGCGACCAGTGCCAGTCCAAGTCCGTGACCGCCAAGCCGGTGCTCGTCACTCTGCATTACGACGGCCAGCGTTACGTGCTGCCCAATGGCTACAGCGGTATCTGAGGGAGTTTTGATGAAGTGGCTTGAGTCATGCGCCCTGGGCCTGGCCCTTTGTGTCGGGTTGGGGGGCGTCATGGCGGCGCAGGCGCGGCGCGACAACCGCAGCGAGGGCGCGTCGTTTTATTTTCTCGATCCCGATGGCCATCGACTGGAGGCACATGTCGGTGACTTGGCCTCGCGATTACGCACCTGTCGCGAACATCCTTATGCGGGAATGCGCTTTTACCCCAGCGACTGAGGCGCAACTGCCCGTGAGCAGCTGACGAAAGCTGCTGGTGGCAAGGTGCCTTGATCGTGCAGAATCCGCCAGATTCGTTCTGTGCCTGGCGTTCCCGTGAGGTGCATCCGCTCTGGAGTCTTGTCGATGACCTCATCGCTGTTGCTGGCCGTTATCGCCTCGGGTTTCATTTATGCCATCACCCCCGGACCCGGGGTCCTGGCGGTGTTCGGTATCGGTGCGTCCCGAGGCCGCAAGGCCGGCGCCGGGTTTCTTGGCGGGCACATGCTGGGGGATGTGCTCTGGTGCAGCACGGCGCTGATCGCCATTGTCGGCGCCCGGGAAATCGGCAGCGATGCGTTCAATGTCCTCGGCCTGCTCAGTGGCCTGTACCTGCTCTGGCTGGGAGTGCGCGCGATCCGCGCCCGTCGCGGCAACGGCGACGACCCCCAGGGCGCCGCGCGCCATCCGTTCTGGCACGGCGTGCTCTTCGGCCTGACCAACCCCAAGGCTTATCCGGTGGCGGTGGCGACGTTCACCGCCTTGCTGTCCAGCCGCGCCGAACTGCTCAGCTGGTCGATGCTGCCCGGCCTGATTGCCCTGAGCTTCCTGGGTGGCCTCGGCGCTTACGCTATTCTCATCGGCGTGGTCGGTGCGCGGCAGGTACGCAGTTGGTATCAGCGTCACGAGCTGGCGATCACCCGGGTCTGCGGGGTGATGTTCATCGGTTTCGCGATCAATGCCCTGCTGCATGCGGTGCCGGGGCTGATCGGCAACAAGGCATAACGCCGCTCGCGGGTTGCGAGGGTGTAAGGCCGGTGCTCGACACTGGCCGAACAGGCTCAAGGGATGGGTACTCAGCGTATTTTTCATGGGTAGTAGCTTTCTCTGATGGCAACCAACAACTCCGCGCCTCTGGCCAGTTTCATCGACCTGCTCCTGGATGCCGTGTGCGCCGTGGATATCGAGGGTCGCTTCGTCTTCATCAGCGCTGCCTGTGAACGGGTCTTCGGCTACACCGCCGATGAGCTGATCGGGCGGCGGATGATCGAGCTGGTGCACCCGGATGATCGTGAACGCACCCTGCAGGCCGCCCGGGAAATCATGGGCGGTGTGCCCAAGCCCAACTTCGAGAATCGCTACCTGCGCAAGGATGGGCGCGTGGCGCATATCCTCTGGTCGGCGCGCTGGTCGGAGGTGGACCAGTTGCGCATTGCCGTGGCCCGGGACATCACCGAACGCAAGCTGGCCGAGTCGAAACAGGCGGCGCTGTACGCCATCTCCGAGGCGGCCCACGCCACCGAAGACCTGCTGGGGCTGTTCAAGCGCGTGCACCGGATCATTGGCGAGTGGCTGCCGGCGCTCAATTTCGTCCTGGCGCTGTACGACGAGCGCAGCGACAGCCTGAGCTTTCCCTACCACGTCGACGATTGCGAAAGCAGCCCGGAACGGCCCGGAACCCTGATCGGGCGTTTTTGCGCCCAGGTGCTGCGCCACGGCCAGTCCCTGCTGCTGGCGCCCACCTGCCCGTTGAGCCGGGATCTGTGGAACGAGTTCGCGGGCATTCAAGGCCCGCGGTGCTGGCTGGGGGTGCCGCTGAATTCGCAGAAGGGCACCATCGGCGTGCTCATGGTCAAGAGCGCCCCCGGCGCGCAAGGCTACGGTGAGGCGGAGCTGGAACTGCTGCAGTACGTCAGTGCCCAGCTGGCGGCGGCCATCGAACGCGCGCAATTGCATGCGCGCCTGCACTACATGGCCGAGTACGACCAACTGACCCATCTGCCCAACCGCGAGCTGCTGCGCGAGCGCTTGCGTTCGGCCCTGGCCCGGGCCCGGCGCGATTCGGGACGCATGGCCCTGCTGTACGTCGACCTGGACAAGTTCAAGGAGGTCAATGACACCTGCGGGCATGCCGTGGGCGACATGCTGCTGCAAGCGGTAGCCAACCGCCTCAAGGGCTGCGTGCGGGAAACCGACACCGTGGCGCGCATGGGCGGCGATGAATTCGTGGTGCTGCTGGAAAGCGTGCAGCACAGCGACGATGCCCAGCAGGTGGCGGAAAAAATTCGCCATGCGCTGAACGAACCGCTGCGCCTGGACGGCCATTGGCTGAATATCCTGCCGAGCATCGGCATCGGCCTGTACCCCGAACATGGCCTGGAAGAAAAGCAGCTGTTCAAGCATGCCGACGAGGCCATGTATGCGGCCAAGCGTGAGCGCAAGAGCCGCTCCAGCGCCTGAGGCCCGCGGCCTGATCCAGCCCCGGGATCACACCGGGGAGCGTCGCCGTTCGTCGTCTCGGCGCCGCTCCTGGTAAACCTTTGGCGCTCAGGGTTTTCCCAATGCAGGCGGGGGCGCGGGCTCCCGCCGGATTGATTGGCAAGAGGAGAACCCACCCATGAACACGCTGGCCACTGTCCTGGGCCGCGCCGGCCTGGCCCTGTTGCTCGGCCTTGGCGCCGGCCGCGCCCTGGCCCAATCCCCGGCGGCCTTCATCGACGCGGCCTCGACCCAGGCCATGGCCGATATCGAAGCCAGCCGCCAGGCACATCGGCAGAGCTCATCCAAGGCGCTCAAGGAATACACCATCCAGGTGATCGACGATCGCACCACCGCCAATCAGCACCTGGCGAAAATCGCCAGGCAGCTGGACCTGCCGGTGGCCCCCCGGGAGCAGCTGCTGGAGCAGGCCAAGCGCCTGGTGCCGGCACTTCCCGCAGACGAAGATAGCGACCGCGTCTACGCCACGAACCAGATCAAGGCCACCCAAGCCGCGATCCGGCAGATCCGCCAACAGGCGCAAACCAGCGAGCTTCCCGAGCTCAAGGCGTTCGCCGAGGAAACCCTGCCCAAACTGGAAAGCCACCTGCAGATGGCCAGGGCGCTGCGCGCCGGCCGCCCGATCGATCGGCTGGAGGGGTAAGCCTCGGCGCCTGTTTGCCCCTTAAAGCAGAATGGTGCTGGAGCTGCCGGGGCTGCGGGCTTAACGTGGCCCGCAGTCGGCGTCGATCCTGGCGCTGCGAGGCTCAAGGAGGCAGGACATGGCGCCGGCACCGCGCGCTGCGATCAGCGATCTGTACCATCGGGCCGAGGATTATTTCTTCGGTTCCATCTCGCAGTTCCATCGACGCTTTGGTGATGACCTGAACGCCTATTGCACCGGCGTGGCCGCCAGTAGCCTGAACCTGCTGCTGATGCAGGGCAGCGAGCGCGACAACGCCGGGCCTCTGGCCGAGGGCGTGGCCTTTCTCAAGGGCGCCGGCGTGCCGTTCTGTGTGGTGATGCCCCAGGCCCAGGTGGCGCGCTACAGCCCGCAGTTGCTCCAGCAGCAGATGCTGGCGGCGGACCAGACCTGCTGTATGGCGCTCGATCTTGCAACCTGCGTCCCGCGCCAGGTCGCGCCGGGGCTGGGCCAGGTGCGCTGCACCGATCGGCATCTAGAGGATTGGGCGCGGCCGGTGGCAAGTGCCTTCGAGTCGGGGGACGCTGCCATCGAGCAGTACCTGGCGCGGCATCGGGCGGCGTTGCAGGCCGGCCGGGCCTTGCACCATTTCAGCCTGTATGTCGGTCAGCGTCCGGTGAGTGCCTTGACCCTGTCCCTGGGGCCGGAGGTGGCGCGGCTGGACGATATCGGCACGCTGCAGGGCTTCCAGGGGCGCGGCTACGCCACGGCGCTGATCCACGCGGTGCTCGGTTTGGCCCAGGCCCGGGGCGCCAGGTGGTGCGTGCTGGAGGCCTCGCTCGACGGTCTGTCGATCTACCGCAAGGCCGGCTTCAATGCCCTGTTCGACTACCGCACTTTCTGTCAGGCGTGAGCGGGGCCGCGGCGTTCTGCCGGAACTGCCGCGGGCTGAGTCCGGTGAGGGCCTTGAATTGCCGGCTGAAGGCGCTGTGGTCGGTGTAGCCGCATTGCAGTGCCACCTCGGTGATCGGCTCCTGGGTCAGCAGCAGTTGTGAGGCCTGTTCCAGGCGCGCCTTGTGGATCA
This sequence comes from Pseudomonas sp. 3MA1, assembly GCF_029237275.1. NCBI lineage: Bacteria > Pseudomonadati > Pseudomonadota > Gammaproteobacteria > Pseudomonadales > Pseudomonadaceae > Pseudomonas > Pseudomonas sp. 3MA1. The sequence goes on from NZ_JAACFX010000001.1 coordinate 391,254, forward strand.
TCTGCCGCGGCGTGAGGTGGAAGATGCGCTTGCAGTAGCGCTCCAGCTGGGCCGCGGACAGCTTGGCGATGCGGGTCAGGTCCTGCAGGCGGATGGCTTCGCTGCAGTGCTCGCGGATATGCCGGTCCACCGCCGCCAGGCGTGCATAGGCCGGATGGGTGTCGTGGGCGGCCTGCAGGTCCAGGGAGATCCCGGCCATGCCGATGATCCGGGCGTCGCGGTCATACAGCGGCAGCTTGTGGGTCAGGCACCAGCCCGGTTCGCGGCTGCCGTACAGGTGCAGTTCCAGCTGGCCCTTGATGGTCACGCCCTGCTGTAACACGCGCTGGTCCTGCTCGGTGTAGACCGGTCCGAGCACCGCGGGAAAGACCTCGGCGGAGGTCTTGCCCAGCAGCGGGCGGATGCTCTTGAAGCCGCAGCGCTGGGCCAGGGTCAGGTTGGCGATCAGGTAGCGGGCCTGCAAATCCTTGATGAAGAACACCGCGCTGGGGATGCAGTCCAGCAGCGGGGCGAGGGGCGCCATGTTGGCCAGCAGGCTGTCGATGTCCCCGGGGGATTGGGCGGCGATGGCCCTGGGCAAGTGGTGGAGCTGTGCGCTATCGATCATCGTCGGCCTCTCTCTGTGGGGGGCTTGGGGGATGGATCTGTGTCGATAAAGCCAGGGTCTGCAAAGGGCTTGGGTCAGGGGCCGACCAGCGTCGGCGCCGGTTTTCAGTCTGCCGCGTGCGGCGGGCAGGCGTCGAGCATCAAGGTGGCAATTCGGGCCGGCACCAGGGGTGAACGCGGCGCCACTTCGGGCCAGTCGAACAGACGCCGGGCGGCGCTGGCGCAGACCCGACCCTGGCAGGCGCCCATGCCGCAGCGGCTGTGCAGCTTGGCGCTGTTCCAGTCCGCCGCGCCGGCGACGGCGGCGTAGGGCACATCTTCGCAACGGCAGAACAGGGTATCGGGACGGGCCAGTTGCAGGATCTGCGGTTGCAGTGCGAAGTGCCGTTGCAGCCGTGCGGCGAAGTCCTGCCAGTGCCGGCGCCGCTCGATCAGCGTGGCGGCCCGGGCACTCTGGCCGCTGACGACGCAGCCGGCAATCTCGCCTTCGATCAAGGCCAGTTCGCTGCCACCGATGCCGGTGCATTCACCGGCGGCCAGGACCTGGGGCAGGCTGCTGCGTTGCTGCGGGTCGACGACTATGGCCCCCTGTTCCAGGCGACAGCCCAAGTGACTGGCTAGCCGGGTATTGGGCACCAGGCCGAAGCCGCAGGCCAGGTAGTCGCAGGCCAGTTCCGCGAGGTGCCGGCCCTGGCGGATGCGTACCCGTTGCAGTTGTCGGTCGCCCAGGGCCTCCACCACGTGGGCGTTGCAGCGGTAGGCCGGGGTGAGCAGTTGCACCGCCTGGGCCAGCTTGCTCGGCCAGCGCCACAGTTGGCTGGCGAACCCCAGCACCGCCGTGGCGGGCGCCTGTTCCAGCACCCGCAGCAGCCGCGCCCCGGCCTGGCGCGCGGTGGCGGCGGTGGCCAGCAGCAAGGGGCCGCTGCCGGCGATCACCAGGGTTTTGCCGCGCAGGGACAGGCCGTTTTTCAGCAGGGCCTGCAGGCCTCCGGCGCCGGTGACCCCGGGCAGGGTCCAGCCGGGAAAGGGCAGCAGCAGTTCCTGGGCGCCGCAGCACAGGATCAGTTGTTCGAAGTCCAGCTGCCAGGCCTGGCGGGCATCCTCCAGCAACAGGCTGTGCGGGCCCAGGGCGGCGATCACGCGGGTCGCGCCCAGATAGCGCACCGCCGGGTGCTGCACAACCTGGAAGCGTTCGGCGGCGGCCGGCGACGGTGTCGGACCCTGGCGCCAGATCTGCCCGCCGGGCCGCGGGTTGTCATCGATGAGCACGATTGAGCGCGCGCTGTGGCTGGCGGCCCGGGCCGCGGCCAGCCCCGCCGGGCCGCTGCCGACAATCAGGATCTGGCAGCTCAGGCGCTGGGCGTTCATTGGCTGCGCTCCACCTGCATGCCGTCCCGGCACAGGGTCTGGCAGGCCAGTTGGCGCAGGCCGTCGATGCTCATCCGGCATTCCTGGCATATGCCCATGCCGCAGAACGGTGCCCGTGGCGCGCCGTTGCAGGCGTTGCGGGTCCGCGGGTCGCCGCTGGCGGCTACGGCGGCGGCGACCGTAAGGCCGGGGCGCACGGCCAGTGCCTGTCGGTCCAGGTAGATGATCATGGGGACTCTCCAGTCAGGGGGGCGAAGCGCCCGGGCAGATAAGGTCGCGGATCGAGCGCCGGGCATTCGCCGAACATCTGCTGCACCAGCAGCCGGGCGCTGCCGGGGGCGGTGGTCACCCCCAGGCCTTCATGGCCGAGCGCCAGCCACAGCCCCGGCTGCTGCGGGTGTTCGCCGAGGATCGGCAGGCCGTCCGGGGTGGCGGCGCGAAAGCCGGTCCAGGTGCGGATACCGTTGAGCTGCGCCAGGGCCGGCAGGTACTCCACCGCGCGCCGCAGCATCGGCGCCAGCACCTGGGGCTCGACCTCGGGCTCCAGGCTGTCGAACTGCCGGGACGAGCCGATCAGCAGTTGCCCGGTGGGCCGTGGCTGGACATTGAATGCCACCGAAGTGCCGTGGTTGGCGTGGGCGCTGGCGGCATAGCCCAGCTCCACCAATTGATGCCCCACCTGCTGCGGGTAGCGGTCGGTGATCAGCAGATGCCCCTTCTTCGGCCGCAAAGGCAGGGCCGGCAGCAGCTCCCGGGCGCCGTAGCCGTTGGCCAGCAGCACCTTGTGCGCCTGCAGCACCTGGCCGTCGTCGAGTTCCAGTCGATTGCCGGCGACGTGGCGCACCCGGGCGCGTTGACAGCGGATCAGCGGCTGGCTGTCGAGCAGCCAGCGGGCGGTGGCCGGGGCGTAGAGGATGCCGTCGCCGGGGACTTGCAGGGCTCCGCCCAGGCCCTGGCGCAGCATCGGTTCCAGGGCCGCCAGTGCCGGGCCATCGAGCAGTTGGCTGGTGACGCCCTGTGCGGCCAGGGTCTGCTGCTTGATCCGGGCCAGATCCATTTCCGCGCGGTCGGCGGCCAGCCACAGGGTGCCGCAGTTGCGGTAGGCGCAGGCTTCGGGCAGGCGGTCGCGCAACTGGCGCCAGAGGCCGATGGAGTAGTGACTCAGGGCCAGTTCCGCCGGGTTGTCGTCCATGGCCACCAGATGCCCCATGCCGGCTGCGGTGGCGCCGCCACGGGCGTCGTCCAGTACCTGCACCCGCAGGCCGCGGCTGGCCAGTTCGTGGGCGCAGGCAGCGCCGATGATGCCGGCGCCGACCACGATCACATCGGCCTCGGCCTGCACCTTCACGAGCCGATGCCCCAGGCGAACGGGTCGCTGTCGTCCAGCAGCAGGGTGGCTTCGGCGCTGATATGGGCACTGCCGCGCAGGGTGGGAATGATCCGATCGCCGGCCAGTTCGTAGTGGGCGCTGAACTGGCTGCCGATCACGCTGGCCTGTCGCCAGGTCTGGCCCGGAGCGAGTTTGCCCTCCGCAGCCAGGCAGGCCAGCTTGGCGCTGGTGCCGGTGCCGCAGGGCGAGCGGTCGTAGGCCTTGCCCGGACACAGGACGAAGTTGCGGCTGTCGGCCTCCGGGTCGTCGGCGAACAGTTCGATGTGGTCGATGAGCCCGCCCCCGGCGCCGGTGATTCCAGCGGCCTCCAGCGCCGCGCGCACGCTCCAGGTGTAATGGGTCAGGGCTTCGACATTGTCCAGGGCCAGGCGCTGGCCGTGGTCGCTGATCAGGAAGAACCAGTTGCCGCCCCAGGCAATGTCGCCGTGCAGCGTGCCGTGCCCCGGCACCTGCAGCGCCACCTGGCGGCGGTAGCGATAGGCGGGCACATTGCGCACGCTCACCGACAGGTCCTCATGCAAGGTGGCCTGCACCGTGCCCACCGGGGTTTCGATGCGGTGCACGCCGCAGTCGATGCGTCCCAGGTGGTACAGCGAGCGCACCAGGCCGATGGTGCCGTGGCCGCACATGCCCAGGTAGCCGCTGTTGTTGAAGAAGATCACCCCGGCGCAGGCATCGCTGGCCTGGGGCGCGCAGAGCAGGGCGCCCACCAGCACGTCGCTGCCCCGGGGTTCGAGGACGCAGGCGCGGCGCCATTGATCGTGGTCGCTGCGCAGGGCCTGCAGGCGCTCGGCCATGGAGCCCTGGCCCAGGTCGGGAAAGCCGTCGATGACCAGGCGGGTGGGTTCACCCCCGGTGTGGGAGTCGATCACGGTTATTTTTTTCATGGCGGCACCTGCGGGGAAAGAGCTACAGAGTGGCCCTGGCAAGAGGGCGGCCGCTTGTGGGTTTTCCCTGGCGCGGATGACGAAATCGGCACAGTTGTGCGTGCGCACCCGGGCCCGGGCAGGCACCGCGCGGGCGATCGGCGAATGTGCCGATTTCGTCTCCCGCGGGGGTGAAAAGCTTCAAGCTGCAAGGGGGATAAAAGGCGACTCTGGATAGCGTCTCCAACGCCTGTCGGCCCGGCCGACTTCAAACAAGGACAAGACCATGAGCCGTAAAGCCATCCAGTGGAGCGGTGTATTCCCCGCCGTGACCACGCAATTCAAAGCCGATTTCTCCCTCGACCTGCAGGCCACTCACCAGGTCATGCGCAAGCTGGTGGACGATGGCGTGTCCGGCCTGGTGGTGTGCGGCACCGTGGGCGAAAACACTTCCCTGAGTACCGCCGAGAAACTCGCGGTGATCGAAGTCGCCAAGGACGCCGCCGGGGGGCGGGTGCCGGTGATTGCCGGGGTGGCCGAGTTCACCACCGAGTTCGCCCGCCATACGGTGCGCGAGGCGGCCAGGGTCGGGGCCGATGGGGTGATGGTGATGCCGGCGCTGGTGTACTCGGCCAAGCCCCATGAAACCGCCGCGCATTTTCGCGCCGTGGCCACCGGCACCGACTTGCCGGTGATGGTTTACAACAACCCGCCGATCTACAAGAACGACGTCACCCCCGAGGTGCTGATCGCCCTGCAGGACTGCGAGAACATCGTCTGCTTCAAGGACTCCTCCGGTGATACCCGGCGCTTCATCGACCTGCGCAACGCGGTCGGCGACCGCTTCGTGCTGTTCGCCGGGCTCGATGACGTGGTGGTGGAAAGCGTCGCGGTGGGCGCCGAGGGCTGGGTTTCGGGCATGTCGGTGGCCTTCCCCAGGGAGGGCGAGACGCTGTTCCGCCTGGCCAGGGTCAAGCGCTTCGAAGAGGCCCTGGCCCTGTACCGCTGGTTCATGCCGCTGCTGCACCTGGATGCCCGTCCGGATCTGGTGCAGTGCATCAAGCTCTGCGAAGAACTGGTGGGCCGCGGCTCGTCGATCACCCGGCCGCCGCGCCTGGCGCTGCAGGGGCAAACCCTGGACGAGGTCAAAGCCATAGTCGCCAAGGCCCTGGCCACGCGGCCAAGCCTGCCGGACGTCGGCCTGTAGTCCCTTGCCGGGCGCCCCGGGTGGGGCGCCCGCCTGCGCAACAGCGCATGTGCTGCAAGCGTCGGGCAACCCCGCCGACGTGACATACGACCTGCCTATTCCAATAACCCAAAAAAGGCGCAGCCCCATGTCAGGCAACGGCAAATTCAAGAAGCAACTCTCTCTGGTGGACCTGACCTTTATCGGTCTGGGTGCGATCTTCGGTTCCGGCTGGCTGTTCGCCGCCAGCCACGTTTCGGCGATTGCCGGGCCGGCGGGAATCTTTTCCTGGCTGCTGGGCGGCTTCGCCGTGCTGCTGTTGGGCATCGTCTACTGCGAGCTGGGGGCGGCCCTGCCCCGGGCCGGCGGGGTGGTGCGCTACCCGGTGTTCTCCCACGGCCCGCTGCTGGGCTACCTGATGGGGTTCATCACCCTGATTGCGTTTTCCAGCCTGGTGGCGATCGAAGTGGTGGCGGCCCGGCAATATGCGGCGGCCTGGTTCCCGGTATTGACCCACGAAGGTTCCAGCAACCCGACCATCATCGGCTGGCTGCTGCAGTTCGCCCTGTTGTGCCTGTTCTTCTGGCTCAACTACTCCAGCGTCAAGACCTTCGCCAAGTCCAACAACTTCATCAGCCTGTTCAAGTTCATCGTGCCGCTGCTGGTGATCGTGGTGCTGTTCACCTTCTTCAAGCCGGACAACTTCCACATCCAGGGCTTTGCTCCCTTTGGCCTCTCGGGGATCGAGATGGCGGTGTCGGCCGGGGGCATCATCTTTGCCTACCTGGGGCTGACGCCGATCATTTCCGTGGCCAGCGAAGTGCGCAATCCGCAGCGCACCATTCCCATCGCGCTGATTCTCTCGGTGCTGCTTTCGACCCTGATCTACGGCCTGTTGCAACTGGCCTTTCTGGGCAGCATTCCCACGGAGATGCTGGCCAACGGCTGGAGCGGCATCAGCAAGGAGTTCTCCCTGCCGTACCGCGACATCGCCCTGACCCTCGGGGTCGGCTGGCTGGCCTATCTGGTGGTGGCCGACGCGGTGATCTCCCCCAGCGGCTGCGGCAACATCTACATGAACGCCACGCCGCGGGTGGTCTATGGCTGGGCCCGCACCGGGACCTTCTTCAAGATCTTCACCCGCATCGATGAACAGTCCGGCATTCCGCGCCCGGCGCTGTGGCTGACCTTCGGCCTGTCGGTGTTCTGGACCTTGCCGTTCCCCTCGTGGGAGGCGCTGATCAACGTGGTGTCGGCGGCCCTGGTACTGAGTTACGCGGTGGCCCCCATCAGCGTCGCGGCGTTGCGCAAGAGCGCACCGCAGCTGCCGCGGCCGTTCCGGGTCAGCGCGTTTGCGCTGCTGGGCCCGGTGTCCTTCGTGATCGCCGCGCTGATCGTCTACTGGTCCGGCTGGGGCACGGTGTCCTGGCTGCTGGGGTTGCAGATCCTGATGTTCGTGATCTACCTGCTGTGCAAGCGCCTGGTCCCCACCGACCACCTGAGCATCGGCGAGCAGGTGCGCTCATCGCTGTGGCTGATCGCCTTCTATGCCCTGACCATGGTCATTTCCTACCTGGGCAGCTTCGGCGGCATCGCTGCCCTGACCCATCCCTACGACACCTTGAGCGTCAGCCTCATGGCCCTGTGCATCTACTACTGGGGTGCCCACACCGGGGTGCCCGAGGCCAAGCTGCTGCTGGACGGCGATGAGGCGCAATGACCCGCAGAACGTTCACCAGACGAGGTAATCCATGACTGTTACAGGACACATGCTGATCGGCCAGAGCGCCGTGTGGGGCAGCCATGGCCGGCTGCATGCAGTGGCCGCGGCCAGCGGCGAGCGCCTGCAACCGGCGTTCGGCGGAGCTGGGGCGGCCGAGCTTGAGCGGGCCTGCGCCCTGGCCGAGGCGGCGTTTGATGAGTATCGCCAGCGGCCCCTGGTGCAGCGCGCGGCGTTTGTGCTGGGCATTGCCGAGAATATTCTTCAATTGGGTGATGAGCTGATCGAACGCTGCCACCTGGAAACCGGCTTGCCCCGGGCCCGCCTGGAAGGCGAGCGCGGGCGTACCGTCGGCCAGTTGCGGCTGTTTGCCGAGGTGCTGGGCGAGGGCGGTTTCCTCGGGGTACGGATCGATCCGGCGCAACCGCAACGTCTGCCAATGCCCAGGGTCGATCTGCGCTTGCGGCAGATTGGCCTGGGGCCGGTGGCGGTGTTCGGCGCGTCGAACTTTCCCCTGGCGTTTTCCGTGGCCGGCGGCGATACTGCCTCGGCCCTGGCGGCGGGCTGCCCGGTGATCGTCAAGGCGCACTCGGCGCACCCCGGCACCTCGGAACTGGTGGGCCGGGCCATCGCTCGGGCGGCCCGGCAGCACGGGATGCCCGAGGGCGTGTTTTCACTGCTGTTCGACAGTGGCCGGAGCATCGGCCAGGGGCTGGTGGCGGACCCGCGGATCAAGGCCGTGGGCTTCACCGGCTCGCGCAGCGGCGGGATGGCGCTGATGCAGATCGCCGCGGCGCGCGCCGAACCGATTCCGGTCTATGCAGAGATGAGCGCGATCAACCCGGTGCTGCTGTTGCCCCATGCCCTGGAGGAGCGCGCGGAACCTATTGCCTCGGCATTTGTTGCCTCACTGACCCTGGGCGCCGGGCAGTTCTGCACCAATCCGGGGTTGATCCTGGGCGTCGATGGGCCGGCGTTGCAGCGTTTTGAGCGGGCCGCCGCCGAGGCCCTCGGTCACGTGGCGGCGCAGACCATGCTCACGCCGGGCATTTACCGCAGCTACTGCCAAGGCGCGGCCATCCTCGCGGCACATGCCCGGGTGCAGACCCTGGCCCAGGGCCCGGAAGGGCAGGGCCAGCAGGCGCGCGGGGCGTTGTTCGCCACCTCGGCCGCGGCGTTCATGGTGTGCCCCGAATTACGCGAGGAAGTCTTTGGCCCAGCCTCGCTGATTGTCCGCTGCGCCGACATGACTGTTTTGCAGCAGGTCCTGCAGAGCCTGGAAGGCCAACTGACCATTGCCGTTCATTTGAGCGAGGGCGATCAGCCGCAGGTGCAGGCGTTGTTGCCACTGCTGGAACGCAAGGCCGGGCGAGTGCTGGCCAATGGTTTTGGCACCGGGGTCGAAGTCACCCATGCCATGGTCCATGGTGGCCCGTTCCCGGCCACTTCCGACAGTCGCAGCACCTCGGTGGGCAGCCGGGCGATCCAGCGCTTCCTGCGCCCGGTGGCCTACCAGGACCTGCCCGAGGCGCTGTTGCCGGCCGAGCTGCACCGGGCCAATCCGTTGCAGGTGCCGCAACTGCTCGACGGTCGGTTCCCGGGTTGATCCGGGGCACGGCGGCGCGCTTTCCGGGGAGTGCCGTCGCGCCCGCCCCTGTTGCCCCGTCCATCCACCAAGACACTCCCACAGGAGCGTTCCCTACCTGCCATAGAGGTTCTAGCATGTCTGAATACATCACCTTGTCACTGGATGAAGTCCGCGCCCTGTCGTATCGGGTCCTTACCCATCATGGTCTGTCCGAGGCCCATGCTCGGGTGATCGCCGAGGTCATTACCCAGGGCCAGCGTGACGAGTGCCACTCCCACGGTGTGTACCGCCTGCTGGGCTGCGTGCGCTCGGTGCGCGAGGGCAAGATCGATCCCCGGGCTGCACCCAGCCTGCGGCACATTTCGCCGGCGGTGCTGGAGGTGGATGCCCATTACGGTTACTCGCTGCTGGGCTTTCACAGCGGCTTGCCGCTACTGGCGGACAAGGCCCGCAGCCAGGGCATTGCGGCGATGGTGATCAAGCGCTGCTTTCACTTTTCCGCGCTGTGGCCGGAGGTCGAGGCGATTGCCGACTGCGGCCTGGTGGGTATGGCGATGAACCCCAGCCACAGCTGGGTGGCCCCGGCCGGCGGGCGCCATCCGGTGTTTGGCACCAACCCCCTGGCCTTTGCCTGGCCGCGGCCGGGGGGCCATCCCTTTGTCTTCGATTTCGCCACCAGCGCCATCGCTCGCGGCGATATCGAGCTGCATGCGCGCCAGGGCAAGCCGATTCCCAGCTATTGGGCCCTCGATGCCCAGGGCCAACCGACCACGGATGCCAAGGCGGCGCTGCAGGGCGCCATGCAGACTTTCGGTGGGCACAAGGGCTCGGCCCTGGCGGCGATGATCGAGTTGCTGGCCGGGGCCTTGATTGGTGACCTGACCAGTGCCGAGTCCATGGCCTTCGACGAGGGTGTGGGAGCCACGCCTTGCCACGGCGAACTGGTGCTGGCGTTCGATCCCCAGGTGTTTTTGGGCGAGGACTATCAGCAGGGGCTGGAGCGGGCAGAAGGGCTGTTTGCGGCGATCACCGAACAGGGCGCGCGGTTGCCGTCGCAGCGGCGTTTTGCGGCCCGGGCCCGCAGCCTGGAGCAGGGAGTGCAGGTCCCTCGGGCGCTGTGGAACGATATCCAGGCCTTGTTGCCATGACGCGCTGGGGGCGATGGAGTTTCCATCGCCCCCCAGGTATTGCGGCTCGTGTCAGAAGCGCAGGTTGGCCGCCAGTTCGGCGGAACGCCCCGGCGCGACAATGGCGAACATCCCCACGTGGGAGGCGTCGTAGTACGTCTCGTCGGTGAGGTTGAGCACGTTGAGTTGCAGGTCGAGGTTCTTGTTCACCCGGTAAGCGACCATGGCGTCGTAGCGCCAGTAGGAATCGAGGCTGCGGGTGTTTTCATCGTTGGTGTAGCGCTTGTCCACATAGTTGGCGCCGCCGCCGACCTTCCAGCGGTCGGTGAGGGCGTAGGTGGTCCAGACCGAGCCGCTGTTGGGGGCGATGAACTTGGCCTGGTTGCCATCGAAGTTGGTGTTTTTTCCGGACGCATACTTGACCGTCTTGGCATCCAGGTAGGTGTAGCCCGCCATCACTTCCCACTGTTCGGTGAGATGGCCGGTGGCTCCCACTTCAAACCCCTTCACCTCGACGTCGCCATCCAGCGTGACCTCGTTGCTGATCGGGTCGTAGGTCCGGGCGTTGGTCTTCTCGGTCTTGAACAGGGCAGCGGTCAGGGACAGGCGTTCGTTCAACAGGTCCCACTTGGTGCCCAGCTCGATGCTGCGGCTCTTTTCCGGGTCCAGGTTGCTCAACCGGCCGCCCGCGGCGCCGTCGGCACCGCCCGATTGCCCGGCGGTTTCCCCGGATGGGTTGAACGAGGTGCCGTAGGACAGGTAGATGCTGCCGTAGGGCAAGGGCTTGAAGACGATGCCGCTCTGGTAGGTCCAGATGTTGTTGCGGTTGCTCTGGGCGTCATCGCGCACATGGTAGTTGTCGAAGCGCGCTCCCAGGTTCAGGTCCCATTGTTCATGCAGGGCCAGGGTGTCCATCACGTACAGGGCGCGGTTGTTGTGCCGGGTGACGTCGTGGCTGCCGTCGCCGCGTGGCACGGGGGCGTAAGGGGCTTGCGGGTTGGGGTGGTTGAGGTCGCCCGGGTCGGTCTCGGTCTTTTTCGGCGCATAGCGGTTCTTCACGTCGATCCGCTCGCGGGAGAATTCCAGGCCGGCGCTGTAGCTGTGGCCGATGGAGCCGGTGTCGAACTTGCCGAAGAGGTCGGTCTGGTTGATCAGCGAGGTGTTGACCACGTTGCGCCCCCGGGCCGGGCCGCGAAGTACCACCCCGGCCAGCTCATTCTTGACGCTGTCGCTGTCCGCCCCGAAGGTCGGGCGGCTCATGATGTAGTCCTGCATGCTGCGCCCCTGGCGGGTGGTGTTGCGCAGGGTCAGGTGGTCGTTGATGTCGTGTTCCAGCTGCAGGGTGAACAGGTCGGCCGAGGTCTTGCGGAAGTCGCGTTTGCTCAAGCCGTAGAAATTGTCCCGGTCAACCTTGACCGGCTTGCCGCTGATGGCCGATACCGGAACACCCTGGTCGGGAATGTCGTCGCTCTGCAGGTGGTAGTAGCTCAAGGTGGCGCGGGTCTCGGTGTTGAGGCCGAAGGACACGCTCGGCGCCAAGCCCCAACGAGTCACTTCCACCTCGTCGCGCCCGGGGGTATCGGCTTCATGCTTCATGGCGTTCAGGCGCAGCGCCATGTGCTGTTCGGGCAGGTACTGGTTGAGGTCGACGGTGCTGCGCCGCAGTTGATCGGTGCCCAGGGTCAGGCTGCCGGCGGCAAAGGTTTCCTGTTGTGGCACCTTGCTCACCAGGTTGATGGTGCCACCGGTGGAGCCGCGTCCCGAGTAGGCTGAGCCCGGGCCCTTGACGATCTCGATCTGCTCGACGTTGAACGCTTCGTGGGTCATGCGCCCGACGTCGCGGATGCCGTCGATCATGATGTCGGTGCTGGCTTCAAACCCCCGGATGAAGGGCCGGTCGCCCAGCGGCGTTCCGCCTTCGCCGGCACCAAAGGTGATTCCTGGCGTGGTGCGCAGGGCATCGGCCAGGGTCGACACCGCGCGTTCCTGCATCAGCGACTCGGTGATGATGGTCACCGATTTCGGAGTTTCTCGCAGCGGCGCGGTGAATTTCACCGAGTCCGAGGCCTCGCGTCTGTATCCCGGCTGGTGTTCGCCCTTGACCTGGGTGGTGCCGAGAGTGACGGACGTCGGCCCGGACGGGGCGGCGGCGTCTTGCGCACTGGCGCCGATGCTGGCTTCGCTGAGCGCCATCAGGCCAAGGGATGTGGACCATAGCTTCCAGGGATGTGGACGGGCAGAACTGGACATTGAGAAAAGACCTCCGTTTTATTTGGAAGCGATTCTCATGTGCGAATCTGTGTCATTCAATCAGAACTGTCTGAACAATCATGTCGAAAAGTGTATGCGTGGCTGCCGGCCGCTTGCTGCCTCTTCTGTTTTTTCGCCCGATGCGATTTCATGGGCGCCCGACTTTCCTGGACGCTCACGGATGAACCTGCACCTTGAAACCCCCCGGCTATTGCTGCGCCCACGCACTCTTGAGCATTTCCAGGCCTGCCTGCGCATGGACCTGGACCCCGACGTCACGCGCTTTGTCCCGGGCACCTGGGACGGCGGCCAATGGCACCGGGATTTCCTGCACTCGCGCATGACCCAGGACTTCGGTCCGCGCTGCGGTTATTGGGCGATCTTCGCCAAGGACGCGCCGGATGAATTGCTGGGCTGGGTGTCGTTCATTCCCTTTGACGCCGTCGGGCCCGAGCTGGAAATGGGCTGGCGCCTGGTACGGCGGGCCTGGGGGCAGGGTTTTGCCAGCGAGGCCGCGCGGCGGATTGTCGAGCATGCGTTTGCCGATCCAGCCGTGGAGCGGATCGTCGTCGATGCCCATGTCGATAACGCGGCGTCGTTGGCGGTGGCGCGCAAGATCGGTTTTCGCTTCACCCACGAGGCCGACTTTGAAGGCTTGCCTTGCCGCTTCTTTGCAATGACCCGCGAGGATTTCCAGCAACAAGCGGTCGCTGGCTGAGGCGCGTTCAACTGCGGGGCACCGCTAGCTGGTGCCCCGCAGGCTCGACGGTGGCCTCAGAGGTGACGGCTGACCCACCACAGCACCAGGAAGGCGATTGCGGCGGCCAGGGCCGCGAGCTGGAACAGATTGATCAGGCACTTCAGGCCCAGGGGGAATTTCCGGTAGTCCTTGGCGTTCATGCCGCCGCTGCGCAGGAACAAGTGGGGCATGGCGAACATGGCGCCGATGCACAGCAGCATGAAGAAGCGGCTCAGGGGATCCTTGCCCAGAAGTGGCAGGCGGATGGCGATGACCCGGCAGCGCGCCAGGTGCCTGACCATGTCATCGAGCCTGAAATAGCCCAGGTACACCTGGATCATCAGGGACACCAGCCCGGACATGACCACCAGGACCCAACCCGCTGTGTAGATGTCTTTGGCGTTACACATATCTCTTCAGTGACCTCCTCAAGCTTCACGACCAGGCGTTCAGCGTATTGCTCCTCCAGTGAGCCCCGGCACGCAGGGCAGCCGGCCACCATACCACCCCGGGACGCGCGGCGGGCCGGGGCAGCGGCGCGCAGGCCAGTAGCGCGCGTTGCGCAGTCGGGCCGTTGCGACCATAGGCGCGGGTTTGTCCGGGCAACATGAGACGAGTACCAAAGCTGCGGGCGAGGACCTTGGCGTGCCCGCAGAGCGTTGTCCTAGAGCTTGGCGCAACGCTCCACATCGGCTTGGGTGGTGACCTGGGTGTCGATCCCCAGGCGGTATTTGCAGTAGTCGATGATCATCTGCCGTTGTTCGTCGCTGAGTTTTTCCACGCGCCGGTAATCACCGTCATTGGCGTGGATGTTGAAAAACTCCAGGCGCAGGGTCGGGGCTTGCTTGAGAAACCAGCGGGTGTGGGTTTCAGCCTCTTCCAGCTCGGTGTAGTAGCCGACATTGAGCAGCAGCAACAGGATGAGGGCGAGCAGAAACAGCAGTTTTTTCAAGGTTCGGCTCCTTCCGTGAGCGAGGGGCGCCCAGGGCGCGGGCGGCGCATGCTTGGCTGTTTTGCGCCGTTTGGCAAGCGTCTCGGGTCGCTGGGTGGGCGCAGGCATCCTGGCCCGGGTTGCATCCGGGTTCAGCAAGCAGACAGTTGCCAGCTGCTAAAAAGATCGGCACGCCAAGCAGGAGCGAGGCGCTAACAGGGGGCAAATGGCTTGCTGCGGATGCACGGCAGATCGCCAAGAGTCTGTCGTGGCCAGTGGCCCGAGGCATCGGCTGGCAAGCCTCAAGGGCGATCTTCGGATCGCTCTTTTTTTTCGTGTTTATCCGGCTACCTGGCCGAGACTTCAGACCAGCCCCAGGGCGTTGGGCCGGGAGTGGGGGAACACTTCCTGCACCTGGGCGCCCGTCAGCCCCCAGGTTTTGGCCAACAGGCCACCGAGCAGATCACGGTAGTTGTTGAGCACCGGATAGTCGCGGTTCTGCAGCAGGCTCTGGGCATTCACCGCCACCTGTTCGCCGGCCAGGCGCCCACCGCGTACAGCGCCGCCGAGCACCCAGTACACCGTGCCGTGGCCGTGATCGGTGCCCTTGGCGCCATTCTCGCGAAAGGTCCGGCCGAATTCGGACACCACGATCACCAGGCTGTTGTTCCAGTGCTCGCCCATGGCTTCTGCATAGGCCGCCAGCCCCTGCCCGAGGTTGGCCAGGTTGTTGGCCAACGGGCCCTGGGTGCTGCCCTGGTTGACGTGGGTGTCCCAGCCGCCGACGTCGACAAAACCCAGGCGGTATTGCTCGCGCATCAGGCTGGCCATGCGCCGGGTCTGGGTGGCGAAGTCCTGCGCATTGGCCGCCCCGCGATTGGCCGCGAGCATCTCTTGCTGCAGTTCCTGGGAGACTTTCTGGCGCAAGGCCAGACCGTCGCTGGCCGCCGCGGCGTAGGGCGTGTGCTGGTACATGGACGACAGAATGTTCGCCTGGCGCGCATCGAAGGGCACCTTGCCGGCACTGCGCAGGGACAGGTTGGGAATGTCCCGGCCACCCTGGAAGCTCAGGGGCAGGGCGTCGGTGAAAGCCATTGGCGCGCTGTCGGGCACTTGCCGGGCCAGGCGTGCGAGAAAGCCCGAATCGTAGCGCCGGCCTGGCTGGCTCGGCTGGCCGGCCTCGATGCTGTCCTGGGTTTCGAAGTGGCTGCGCGACAGGTCGTCGGTGCCGGCAAAGGGCACGAAGGCCATTTCCTTGCGTTGCCACAGCGGGTACAGCGAGTCGCGCAGCACCGGGTTCAGGCCCCAGTGGCTGTCCAGGGCGATGGCGCTTTGCGGGTTGTGCGCGTCAGGTCGGGCGATCGCCAGGTTCGGCCGCGACTCGTAGTAGAAGTCGCTGCTGTAGGGCGCCAGCAGGTTGTTGCAGTCGTAGCCGCCGCGCAGGAACACCAGCAGGGTACGCGGCGCGGCGGCCGGCGCGGCGAACAGCCGGGCGGAAAACGACAGGCCGGGCAGGGCGGCTGCGGCGGCTGCGGCAATCAGCAGTTGGCGACGATTCATGGCGGTTCCTGGTCAGGTGGCGCGCAGCCGGTTGGCGCGTGCTCAGCGGTTGTTGAAGTCCGGCGAGGACAGCAGGAAGGTGTTCCACTCCTGGGGCGAGACGGCCTGTTCCAGGGCGTTGCGGGTGGCGCTGGAAAGATGCGGTGCGATCGCCTGGTAGTACATCGGCGTGGTGATCATTGGAAACCCCGGCCCCGGCACCGTGCTGCCTTCGGCGGTGAACAGCCGGTTGTTGCCCGAACCTATGGCCCGGGCGATTTCAAAGCGCTTGGCCATCTGCCCGGAGCTCGACCAGCCACTGGCCAGCAGTGGCCAGCCGTCGGGGGTAATCCGCCCGAACACCGGCTGGCCCAGCTGATTCAGCCAGTTGAGCAGTGGTCGCGGGTTGGCCACGGGCTTGCCGTCATAGGTCAGGCGCAGCGCCGACACCACGAACTGTTGCGGGTCCTTGAATTTCTTGCCGGCCGCTTGCAGCAACTCCGGCGACTGCATCAGCGTGCGCATGACCTGGGCGATGTCGCCGTCGCTGTCGTGGAAGGTCTTGGCCATGCGGGCCACCAGGGCCGCTGGCGGTTCGTCGGCGACAAAGTACTGGGCCAGCTTGCGCGAGATGAACTGGGCGCAGGCCGGTTGCCGGGTGATCAGGTCGATGGCCTGGGTGATCTCGTCGTAGCCGCTGCCTTTGATGGAGTGGCCGAGCAGGTGCTTGTCGCTGAAGTCATGGCGCTTGGGGTTGAACTGGAACAGACCCTGTTGCACCACCAGTGGCTGCAAGGGCCGGGGGAAGCGTTGTTGGCGACCGTCCAGGGGCATCAACCCGGCGCCGGTCAGGATCAGTGCCAATTGCTGCACATCCTCCTGGCTGTAGCCGGCCGCCACGCCCAGGGTGTGCAACTCCAGCAGCTCACGGGCGTAGTTTTCGTTGAGCTGGCCCTTGGCGTTCTGGTTGTTGTCGAGGTATTCGAGCATCGCCGGGCTTTGCAGGGTGGCCAGCAGCAGGTCCTTGAACTTGCCCAGGGCATGGGGGCGAATCGCCTCGTTCACGTAGTCGGCGCTCAGCAGCCGCACCTGGCCCTTGCCCTGGAACACGCTGAAGTGATTGAGCCAGAACAGCACCAACTGCTCCTTGAGCTGGTTGGGGCCATAGATGGCCTGCAGCAGCACAGCGGACTGGGTCTGCTCGGCGAGCTGGTTGGCCCGCTGGCGAAGGTCCTGCTTGGCCTGGTTGCGGGCCTCGCCTTCGGGCATGGCCTTGAGCTGCTCCTGATGTTGCTTGAAGTCCTGGAGCAAGGCCGGGGTCGAGCCGTTCAGCGCCGGGTAGCTGCGCAACAGGGCGTCGATTGCCGCTGGCAACGGCTCGCGCAGGCGGTCTTGCAGTTGCGCTTCGAGCAAGCCGTTGCGGCCCAGTTGGCGCAGGCGCTGGAGTTGCGCGGTGTCCAGATCGAAGCCGTCGCGCCTGAGCCAGGCGATGTCGGCGGCGCTGGGGGGCTGGGGCTCGGCGGCCTGGGCGAGGATCGGCAGGAGCACGGTCAGGGCGCTCGCCAGGTACAGGCAACGATGCAACGTATGGGGCCTTGGCATGGGGCGGTTTTCCGGATGGAGAGGGCAGCGGTATAGCGTCGCAGCGCGGCCTGGCTGAGCTTTACCTTCCTGGGTAGATCGCTCTAGATCAAGTGTTTCAACGAAGGGTTCGGACGCTTGCCGTCGACCGTTCGTCCGACGGATGGAATTGGCAAGCACTAGTCACTGCGTCATGCTGTCGATGGATATCGTAATGCCATTACTTCAAGGTTCGGCCCGGTTTCCGGGTGTCGTTATATCCCCGCGTGAGTGAGATAGGTTGCTGATGAGTGTGTTGATCCTGCCCGAGACGGCGTATGCCCGATAAGGCGTTGGCCGAGGAGCAGCGCCTGGCTGCCCTGTATGCCCTGGAACTGCTGGATACCGCCCGCTGCGAGCGCTTCGACCGCATCTGCCGGTTGGCCGCCGAGTATTTCAAGGTGCCCACGGCGTTGATCACCCTGGTGGACCGTGATCGGCAGTGGTTCAAGTCGCGGGTGGGGTTTGCGGCCGAGCAGACCCCCATCGAGCAATCGTTCTGCGCGTACACCATCAGAAACGATGATGTGTTCGAGGTGGAAAACGCCCGCCAGGATGTGCGTTTTCACGCCAATCCCCTGGTGACTGATGATCCGAGCATCGGTTTTTATGCCGGTGCGCCGCTGATCACTTCCACCGGGCATGCGATTGGCAGTCTGTGCGTCATCGACAAGCAGCCCCAGCGCCTGAACGCCGCCGAGCGCCAGCAATTGCGCGACTTGGCATCGCTGGTGATGGAGCAGATCGAGCATCGCCAGCGCCTGACCCGGCGTGACCCGGTGAGCTGCCTGCCCAACCGTGAACAGTTCCAGAGCGACCTGTACGACCTGGCGGATGAACACCCGGGAGAAAGGCGCGTGCTGGTGCTGGTGGATGCGGTGGACATGGCCGTGGCCCACGAACTGACCCTGGCCATGGGCCTGGCGCCGTTCGAAACCATCGTGCGTTTCCTGGCTCAGCAACTGCTCGCCTACCTGGGGCGGCATGTGCGGGTGTACCACGTATCGGTCAAGCGCTTCGGGTTCCTGCTGCCGGCGGCCCCGGGGATCGAGCGCTTTCTGGAAGGCTTGGTGCGCCGCCTGCGCCGTCAGCCGCCGGGCCTGGAATTGCCGATGATTCCCGGGGTGTGCGCGGGCACGGTGGAGTTTTCCACGGACCGCGACGCGGTATCCGACGTGCTGCGCAAGGCCATGTTCGCCCTGGAGCTGGCGACCCTCAACCGCAGCACCTGGGCGCCTTACGATGGGGTGCGTGACCAGGCCTATCGGCGCGCCTTCAACCTCGCCTCGGACATCAGCGAAGCCCTGGACAGCGGGCAGATCTACCTGATGTTCCAGCCGCGCTTTGCCCTGCCCGACGGCGCCCAGGTCAGCGCCGAGGCATTGATCCGCTGGGATCATCCGTGGCTGGGGCCGATTTCACCGGCCGAGTTCATTCCGGTCATGGAGCGCAATGCGCTGATCCACCGGGTGACCCATTGGGTGATCAATGCCGTGCTGGAGCGTCTGCACCGCTGGAGTTCCAGCGACGTGCAGCGTCTGTCGATCAACCTCTCGCCCCAGGATTTTGAGGATCAGGACATCGCCGATGTGCTGCGCGATGCCTGCCGGCGTCATCGCATCGACCCGCAGCGCCTGGAGGTGGAAATCACCGAAGGGGCCTGGCTGCGCTCCAACCCCAAGGTGCTGGATCAGCTGAGCAAGATTCGCGGCCTGGGCATGGATGTGGCCATCGACGACTTTGGCACCGGCTACAGCAACTTCGCCTACCTGCACCAGATCCCGGCCAATGTGGTGAAGCTCGACAAATCCATGGTCACTGACCTGGAGAGCAGCGCCCAGCACCAGAAGATCACCCGCTCGGTGATCGCCCTGGCCCGGGAACTGGGCTACCGCACCGTGGCCGAGGGCATCGAGAGTTTCAAATGCTTGCAGATGCTGCGGTCCTTTGGTTGCGACGAGGCCCAGGGCTACTTCCTGGCCCGGCCCATGGCCCAGGAAAAATTCCTCGCCCGCAGCGGCGCCCGGCGCTTTCCCTTGCAGCAGGGCTTCTGAGCCATGCCGGACAAGCCTGCCGGGGCGGTCGCGCCATGGCGGCCGCTTCAGCGTTGGGCGGCCACCAGCAACATCATCGGTCGCTCGCGCTCTTCTTCCAGGGCCGGTTGATCCAGCACTTGCTGGGCGCTCGGTCCCCATTCCTCGACGTGGCGAATGTTGAACCCCGTAGCGATCAGGGTGTTGAGCAGGGTGCCCAGGGTGCGGTGCTGCTTGATCACCCCCTCGGCCAGCCAATGGGTGATCCGTTCGCCTTCCTGCTGGTAGCTGTCCAGGGGCCAGGACTTGCGGCCCTGGTCGTCCACCTGCCAGCCCGGATTGCGTGGAGCCATGAAAATCGGGTGCTCGATGGAGAACACCAGACGCGCCCCGGGCACCAGGGCGGCGTAGACCTGGGCGAACAGGCCGCGCAGGTCCTTGATGTAATGCAGGGCCAGGGAGCTGTAGGCCAGGTCGCAGCTGCAACTGGGCAGGCTCAGGTGTTCCAGGTCGGCCTGCTGATAATCGATGTTGGGCGCCGAGGTGCGGGCGCGGGCGGTCGCCAGCATCTTCTGCGAAACGTCCAGACCCAGCACCTGCTGGGCCCCCTGTTCGCTGGCCCAACGGCTGAACCAGCCATAGCCGCAGCCCAGGTCCAGCACCCGAAGGCCGTTCATCGGTGGCAGCAGGGCTTGCAGGGCCGGCCATTCTGGTGCCGCATTCAGGCCGCCGATGGAGCGGCCCAGTTGGCTATAACCCTGGAAAAAGCTCGGGTCGTCGTAAATGTTCTGGGTCATCTCGCAGTTCCTTCAGGTTCGTGTGCAGCCCGTGATGTCGGGCGAATCATGCAAAAGAAGCGGCTGAGGGGCTTGTCCCTCGGAGGGCGCGACGCAGGTATCGTCGATGGCCGGGCAGGGGGTACGGGGAAACAGGCCGGATATCTTAGCCAATTGGCCAGGCCGGGCTATCGCCGGGTGCTTTGCGCGCGCCGATTGTCAGGAGCACAATCGCCGGCCAAGGCCTGCCGAATCTTCCCGATGGCTGGCCTGTAGCCAGCGAGGATTCATGGGCAAAGCGAGAGTGATAGGCACGACCATCGAGGCGATCCGTTCTGCCGAGACGGCATTGGGGCGAACCTTGCCCGGATCGTTCGTCGAGTGGCTTCTGGATCACAACGGCAAGGCACTGGGGGCTCTGGAAGTGTTTCCGGTCTTTGATGCGCGCGATCCGCGCAAGACCTGGGAGTCGATAGTCCGGCATTTCGAGGGTGGCTGGCAGGCGTGGCAGGACAGCGTCTGCACTGATTCGGCGGGCTTCTCCCGCTGGCTGCCGTTCGCTCAGTTCGGCACCGGCGACTACTACTGCTTCGATTACGCCGTACTGGGCCAGGCCGCGGAGCCCGTGGTGGTGCTGTGGTCGCATGAGACTGGCCGGACAACCGTTGTTGCAGATAACTATGCGGCTTTTCTGGCCAGCAGCGATCGGCCGGGCTAGGCACAAGGCTGGGGCTTGAGTCGTCAGGCTTGAAGCTTGGAAGAGAAGTTGTCGCTTGAGTTCAAGGACTGAAAAGCGGTTTTGCGGATCTGCGCTAACTCGCAGATTGGGGGAAGTGGAGCGGGTGAAGGGAATCGAACCCTCGTTATCAGCTTGGGAAGCTGGAGTAATGCCATTATACGACACCCGCTCGAACGGCTGACTTTGTACCAGATGTGGCCGCAGATTTGAAGTTTTTCTTTATCTGACCTGTGCTTGCGTGTCATCGCTGTTCGCCGCAGGTGGGCCATGCGCCAGGAAAAACAGGGTTTTTCAAGGACGGCCGGCCCACCTGTGACGCTGCACGGTCAGATCGCCCGTGCATGCTGAGGCTGATCATAGTGCGCGCGCGTTCGACCGTCGTACTGACCCGGCTTGAGGAATCCCAGCAGTGCCTGGCGGCTGTCGCGGCAGGCGGCCTTGTGTTCCATGTCGAGAAAGTGCCCGGTGGCCTGGATGGTGCTGAAGCTTGCGTGCTGCACATGGTCGGCGAACAGCTTGGCGTCGTTGGCCGAGGTGTACTCGTCCCACTCACCGTTGAGAAACAGCACCGGCACCTGGATGTTCTTCGCCGCCCGCAAGTAGCACTGCCGGTCGCCGTTGAGCACATGGCTGATGTGGAAGTGCATCTGCCCGTACTCGTGCTCCGCCAGGCTGCTGACGTGGCGATAGTTGTAGCGCTTGAACAGCGAGGGCAGGTGCTTGCCGATGGTGTCGTTGACCAGGTGGCCGACGCGATGGCGGTCGAGGTTGCCGAGGTAGTCGACACCGCGCTCCAGATAGTCGCGCATCGGCTCGTTGATCACCGGCGAGAACGAGCTGATCACGGCTTTCTCGATGCGCCGCGGACGCTGGGCCAGGGCCTGCAAGGCGGCGGCGCCGCCCCAGGAAAACGACAGCACGTGCTCGGCGGCAAAGTGCTCGATCAACTCCAGAAGGATCTGTCCCTCCACTTCCTTGGTGAGCATCCGTTCGTGTTTGTTGTGGGCCTTGGAGCGGCCCGCGTAGGGCTGGTCGTAGAGCACCACGTTGAACTGCGGGTGCAGGTTCTTCACGGTCTGGGCAAAGGACGCAGTGGTGGCCATCGAGCCGTTGACCAGAATGATGGTCTTGTCCGCGGCGTCTGCGCGATAGAACTCCGTGTAAACCCGATACTGACCCTGTATATCCAGCACAGCGATTTCTGGCCTCATGTCATAAGACTCCTGGCAAGCGGGTATGCGCGCAACTTGAGTGTGCACGGGCAATGTGACAGGTAGGCATACGCCTTGAATGGGAGCCCATGTCGATCCGGTAAGGCAGGTCGACGGGTGTTGTTATAGGCGGGCGATTTGCCGGGGGAAATGCAGAGCAGGCAGGGCTCAGGCCGGCAAAAGGTTTCTTAGATGTCTGTTCGTGACTCATCGGTCACAATTCGGCCGACGGACTGATTCAAGCAGGGCAATCGATAACCTGCAAGTCGATTGGGCAAATTGTTCGACAGCTTCTGCTCAGCGGTCGTCCGGGCATGGCGAGCCTCAGATCAGGCGGATTTCGTCGCCGCTCAGGGGCCGGTACTCGCCGGGGGCCAGCCGCTCGTCCAGCACCAGCGGCCCCATGCGTTCGCGGTGCAGGCGCAGCACCTTGTTGTTGAAGTGGCCGAACATGCGCTTGACCTGGTGATAGCGCCCTTCGACGATGCTCAGCCGGGCGCTGCGCGGACCGAGGATCTGTAACTGCGCGGGCAGGGTGGTGAGGTCCTCGAAGGCGAAATACAGGCCGCGGGCGAAGGTCTGGATGTACTCGGGGCCCATCTCGTCTTCGGTTTCCACGTAGTACAGCTTGGGCAGTTTGGTCTGCGGCTGGGTCAGGCGCCGCGACCACTGGCCGTCGTTGGTGATCAGCATCAGCCCGGTGGTGTTGTAGTCCAGGCGTCCGGCGATGTGCAGCTCCTGCGGGTCCGGCTCGTGGATCAGCTCCAGCACGGTCTGGTGCTCGGGATCACGGGTGGCACTGACGCAACCCATGGGCTTGTGCAGCATGAAGTAGCGCGCCGGCTTGCCGGCCTGCAGCACCTCCTCATCCAGTTCCACCCGACTGAATTCGCGAACCTCGGCCCGGGGATCGCTGACCGGCTGACCGTCGATGCACACGCGCCGCTGCACCAGCAGCAGGCGCACCTGTTGGCGGTTGAAGCGCGGCAGGTTGCTGAGGAAACGGTCAAGGCGCATGGCAGGCGATCGCAGGCAGAGGGTGGGCGGGTTTCAAGAGCGCGGCAGGGTGCCGGCGCGCAACTGCGCCTCGACCCCGGCGCAGCGCGGGCACAGGCAGGCACGGTCGCGCAGGTGGGGCGCCAGGGCCTCGATGATGGCCGGGTCGATGCTCACGCTGTAGCACCAGCAGGCGCGGTCCGCCGTGCGAGGGTCGGCCAGGACGCAATCGTTGCGGGCACCGCAGGCCGGGCAAAGGTCAGGTTCATTCATGGCTGGAGTCAGGCATTTCCACGCAGGTTCGATTACGTCCACTTTGCTTGGCGCGGTACATCGCATGATCGGCACGGGACAGCAGGCTGTGCAGGGTGTCTGCCGGTTGCAGGGCGGTCAAGCCGATACTGACGGTCAGTTGCAGGGACTGCCCTTCATAGTGGTAGCGCTGCCGTTCGGTCAGCTGCCGAATCTTTTCGGCGATCTGCAGGGCGGGCCCGCTCTGGGTGTCCTTGAGCAGGACGATGAATTCCTCGCCGCCCCAGCGACAGACGATATCGGACTGGCGCAGGCAGTCCTGCAGGTCCCGGGCGAAGCCGCTGAGCACCTGGTCCCCGGCCAGGTGGCCGTAGGTATCGTTGAGGCGCTTGAAGTGATCCAGGTCCAGCAGCAGGGCGCAGAGCGGCGTCAAGTCGCGTCGCGCCTCTTGCAGGGCCTGGGCCGCCAGCAGGTCGAAGCCGCGGCGGTTGGGCAGGCGGGTCAGGCTGTCGAGGGTGGCCTGGGTTTCGATCTTGCGCTGGTAACGGCGCACCACGCCGCTGAGCAGGATCAGCACGATGGCGGTGATCACCAGGCAGATCAGCAGGTTCAGGTACAGCGACTGGCGAATGCCGTTGAGGGCGCCATCTTCGCGCTTGTCGACGAACAGGTACCAGTTCAGCTCGGGAATGAAGCGCACATTGAGAAAATGCCCCTGGCCCTGGGTCGAGTATTCATAGCTGCCGCTGTGGGGCTTGGGCAGTTGGGCCATCAGTTCCTTGAGGCTTTCCAGGTCATGCAGGGACTGGCCGCTGCGGGCGCCCTGGGGCCCACCGTCGGCACCGGTCAGCACGATGCGCCCGAAGGTGTCGACGAAGTACACGCTGCGCTGGTAGCGCTGCTGGTACTTGTCGATCAGCTTGATCACCGCGTCCACCGTCAGGCCGACGCCGGCGGCGCCGATGAAACGCTCCTGGTAGTCGTAGACCTTGTAGTTGATGAAGAAGGTCAGCTTGTCCTGGTTGGCCAGGTCCGGGTCGACGTTGATCTCGTAGGGCGTGGCCATATTGCGCACGCGAAAGTACCAGGCGTCCCGGGGTTCATCGACCTTGACCTTCTTCAGCACGCCCTTGGCCTG
This sequence comes from Pseudomonas sp. 3MA1, assembly GCF_029237275.1. Classification (NCBI taxonomy): domain Bacteria; kingdom Pseudomonadati; phylum Pseudomonadota; class Gammaproteobacteria; order Pseudomonadales; family Pseudomonadaceae; genus Pseudomonas; species Pseudomonas sp. 3MA1. The sequence goes on from NZ_JAACFX010000001.1 coordinate 415,329, forward strand.
GTAGTAGGTGAGGCTGGTGTTGGAGACGAAAAAGGCGGTGTAGGCGTCGTAGTGGGTCATGACCTCGTTGAGGTAGCGGGTCATCTGGCTGGGGTCGCGTTCACCGGCCACCACCCAGTCACGCATGAAGGTGTCGCGGGCCATCATCGAGGAGATGAGCACCGGTCGTACCAGGTCCTTCTGGATTTCCGAATACACGGTGTCGGAAGTCAGCGGCAGTTCGGTGTTGACGATGTTGTCGCGGATCGAATCCCGCGAGGCGTAGTAGCTGAGCAGGGAGGTGGCAAGGAAGCCACTGCCCAGCAGGGTGATCAGGACCAGCACCAGCGAACGTTGCGAATACAGGGGAGAACGAAGCGCCATGGTAATTCCGTGATAGTGGCCCGATGACGCATTCTAGTGGCACGGCGGGCAAATGACTCGTTCATCCATGCACTGAATTGTCTTGGCGTTGATACGTTGCCAAGGCCTCTTTCGCCGCCGCCATTCCAAGCCTTGAGACGCCGCGGGCGGGGACCTGCCAGCGGTCGCGTGACTTGTATCAATGTGTTGCCGGAATCGCACCAGAAGGCAATTTTGCGGTCAGATATTTCGTCAGTCAGCCTGTTGCTGATTGCCGCCTGCCAGCGTCGCTGGCGTGGCTTCTTCGCGGTCCAGGAGGCCGCCATGTATCGTCGACTTCTGCTTGTTGCATTACTGGGTTTGAGTCTTGGCGCGTGCGTCCCTTATTACGATGGAGGCTCAAGCTATTACAGCTCCGAGGTCTACAGCTCCCCGGCGCCGGCTTATTACTACGGTGGCGGTTCATCCTATTACTCCACCGGACGCAGCTACTACGCGCCACGCTATTACCAGCCGGCGCCGCGCTACTACTCACCGGCTCCGCGTTATTACCAGGTCCCCCGGGCGGTCTACCGACCTTATCCCGCCCAGGGCTGGGGCGGGCATGAGCGCCACGGCAACTGGAACAATGACAACGGCGGCAATCAGGACTGGGGCGGTCACGGCGGGCGTGGCCGCGGCGACCATGGACGTGGTGGGCGCGGCCACTGATTCGGCCAGGGTCGGGAGCCCGTAGCCGCCTCGGGCGGCTACGGGCTTTTTAGTAATCGGTCAGGTCCGCCAGGGGATGGCGACCTTCCCAAGCTTTGTGGAAGTGCGCTTCGACCACGGCCTCAGGCACCTGAGTGATATCCGCCCAGTGCCAGTGCGGCTGATGATCCTTGTCGATCAGGCGCGCACGCACGCCTTCGGCGAACTCCGGATGCCGGCAGCAGTTCAGGCTCAGGGTGTATTCCATCTGGAATACCTCGGCCAGCGACAGGTAACGGGCGCGGCGGATCTGTTCCCAGACCAGATGGGCCGTCAGCGGGCAGCCCTGGGTCAGGGTCTGGGCCGCGCGTTGGTAGAGGGCATCGTGGTGATGCTGCAACTGGCTGATGGCGCGCCAGGCGCAGGCCACGTCACTGACATCCAGCCATTCGTCGATCTGCGCCCGGCGCGGCAGCCATTGGGCTTCGGGCAGTTGCGCCGATGCTTCCTGCTGCAAGGCCTTGAGCAGGCTGTTGAGCTGCCGCGGGGTCTGCTCCTGCCAGTTCAACTGCAGCAAGCCTTCGATCAGCGCCTCCTGTTGCTCATCCAGCAGGAAGCGATCGGCGAGACCCAGGTCCAGGGCGTCACGGCCATTCATATGGGCGCCGGTGAGTCCGAGAAACAGGCCGAGCTTGCCGGGCATGCGTGAAAGGAACCAGCTGGCGCCCACATCGGGATACAAGCCGATGCTGATCTCCGGCATCGCCAGGCGACTGCTGGGAGTGACGATGCGGATACCGGCGCCTTGCAGCAGCCCCATGCCGCCGCCCAGTACATAGCCGTGGCCCCAGCAGATCACCGGCTTGGGGTAGGTGTGCAGGCGATAGTCGAGGCGGTATTCCGCGGCGAAAAAATGCCCGGCCAACGCCGGTACTTCGCCCGGATGATCCAGGCAGGCCTGGGCCAGGCTGCGCACTTCGCCACCGGCACAGAAGGCCTTGGCGCCGTTGCCGCGCAGCAGCACGCAGACCACTTGCGGGTCCTTGGCCCAGGCGTCGAGGCGTTCGCTCAACTGCTGGATCATCGGCAGCGACAGGGCGTTCAGGGATTTTTCCGCGTCCAGGGTGGCAATGGCGATGCGTGCGCCATCGGTGCCGGTGAGTTCTTCGACGTGCAGGTTCATCGTGACCTCGATGGGGAAATTTGAGCGCTCAGTATGATCGCTGTAAGGGAAACTGCCGGTTCTGTGTCAGATCAATTGACAAGCGAAGTCGGCTTTCCTAGGGTGCGGCCATTGTTTTTTCACGGGCCTGGCCATGACTGCTGACGATCGTATCAAACTCGAACCGAGCTGGAAGGAGGCCCTGCGGGCCGAATTCGAGCAGCCCTACATGAGCGAACTGCGCGAGTTCCTGCGCCGGGAACATGCCGCCGGCAAGGAAATCTACCCGCCGGGTCCAATGATCTTCAATGCCCTGAATTCCACGCCGCTGGACAAGGTCAAGGTGGTGATTCTCGGCCAGGACCCCTACCACGGACCGGGCCAGGCCCACGGCCTGTGCTTCTCGGTGCAGCCCGGGGTGCCGGCGCCGCCATCGCTGGTGAACATCTATAAAGAGCTCAAGCGCGATCTGAATATCGACATTCCCAACCACGGCTACCTGCAGAGCTGGGCCGACCAGGGTGTGCTGATGCTCAACACCACCATGACCGTGGAGCGGGCCAACGCCGCATCCCATGCGGGCAAGGGCTGGCAGTTCTTCACCGACCGGATCATCGAAGTGGTCAGCGAGCACCAGCCGCATCTGGTGTTCCTGCTGTGGGGCGCCCATGCCCAGAGCAAGCAGAAGCTGATCGACGCCACCAAGCACCTGGTGCTGACCTCGGTGCACCCCTCGCCGCTGTCGGCCTACCGTGGCTTCATCGGTTGCGGGCACTTCAGCCGCACCAACAAATACCTTGAGCAGAACGGCGAGACGCCCATCGAGTGGCGCCTGCCGCCGTTGTAACTATTGCTCGATGGGGGGGCTGCTTGGCGGCCACCCCACTCGCGACTTGAACCAGGGCATATCTGTAGCCGCTGCCGCAGGCTGCGAACGGCCCGTAGGGACGCGGCGGTGGCTCGGCCACTGAAGGTCCTGCGACTACAGCGGGCCTTTGTTCCAGTGGCGGAACAAAGGCTCGGCGAGAAACAGCACGAACAACAACCTCATGACCTGCATCGCCGTCACCAATGGCACCGACAGTTGCAGGGTTTCGGCCGTCAGGCTCATCTCCGCAATACCGCCGGGCATCATGCCCAATGTCAGCGAGCGCAGGTCGAGGCGGGTCAGCACGCTCAGGCCCAGGGCCGCAAGGCCGGCGATCAGCATGGTCAGGGCGGTGCCGATCAGGGTGCGGCCCATGAACGACGGTGCTCGACGAAAGAACTGCCGGTTGAAGTGACAGCCCAGGCCGCTGCCGATCAGCCACTGGCCCAGCTGGCTGGCGCCGTCGGGCAGGCCGATGTGCAGGTCCCAGGCGATGCTGGCCGACGCGCTGAGCAGCAACGGGCCGAACAGCCAGGGATTGGGCTGGCGCAGGCGTTGCCAGAGCCAGGCCAGCAGCGCTCCTGCCGGGAACAGCAGGGCCAGCCACTGCCAGTCCACGCTGCTTGCGTGCAGGGACGGGGCGCCGTCCCCCAACAGGTACTTGAACGCCGCCGGCACACAGAGCACCACCGTCAGCACCCGCAGGCTCTGCCCGGCCGCTACCCGACTGAGCACCGCGCCGTTACGCGCGCCGAGATTGACCATCTCCCCGGAGCCGCCGGGCATGCTGGAGAAGAATGCCGTGGCCCGGTCTTCCCCGGTGCGCCGCAGCAACCACACCCCGACCACGCTGGACAGGCTGGTGACCAGGGCGCCGCAGAAGATCAGGCCGAAATGGCTCAGCACCTGCTCCATCACCAGCGGCGTGAAATGCAGGCCAATGCCGATGCCGACCACCCATTGTCCGCATTTGCGCCCGCCGGGGATTTCCGCCAATTGCCAGGGTGTCAGGCAGCGCACCAGGATGATCGCCAGCAACGAGCCGACCATCCACGGCAGCGGCCAGCCGACCTGGCTGGCGAGGTAGCCGCCAGCCAGGCCCACCAGGGGCGTGCCCCACCATTGCCTGAAGCGGGCTTCAGACATCGGCCACGGCACGTTGCTCGGCCGCGCGCTTGCGCCAGATGCGCAGCAGCGGCATCAGCAGCATGATCACGGTCAGCACCCAGACCCCGACGGTGATCGGGCTCGACCAGAGAATCTCCATGGCACCGTTGGAGATCGACAGCGCCCGGCGCAGGTTCTGTTCCATCAGGCCGCCGAGGATGAAGCCCAGCAGCACCGGCGACAGCGGGAAGTCCAGCTTGCGCAGGATGTAGCCGAAGATGCCGATGCCCACCATCAGGAACAGGTCGAAGGTGGTGGCGTGCACCGCGTAGACGCCGATCCCGGTAATGATCGCGATCACCGGCACCAGGGCCCAGTTCGGCACCGCGAGGATGCGGGTGAAGAGGCGGATCATCGGGATGTTGAGGATCACCAGCATGATGTTGGCGATGAACAGCGAGGCGATCAGGCCCCAGACGATGTCCGGCTGTTGCTGGAACAGCAGCGGGCCGGGGGTGATGTTGTACAGCGACAGCGCGCCGATCATCACCGCGGTGGTGCCGGAACCGGGCACGCCCAGGGTCAGCATCGGCACCAGGGCACCGCAGGCCGAAGCGCCGATCGCGGTTTCCGGGGCCGCCAGGCCGCGCTTGTCGCCTTCGCCGAAGGTGCCGCTGGCGCCGGCGATGCGTTTCTCGGTCATGTAGGCCACGGCGCTGGCCAGGGTCGCACCGGCGCCGGGCAGCACGCCCATGATGAAGCCCAGCAGGCCGCAGCGGATGTTCACCGCGAACACCGAGGCCGCTTCCTTGAGGTTGAACATCATGCGTCCGGTGGCCTTGACCGCTTCCTGGCCGCGATGGGTTTTTTCCAGCAGCAACAGAATCTCGCTGATGGAGAACAGGCCCAGCACCAGCACCACGAACTGGATGCCGTCGGTGAGGTGGATGTTGTCCCCGGTGAAGCGATACACGCCGCTGTTGGCGTCGATGCCCACCGCCGACAGGAACAGCCCGATCAACGCGGCGATAAAAGTCTTCAATGGCCGGTCGCCGGCCATGCCGCCCAGGCAGACGATGGCGAACACCATCAGCACGAAGTACTCCGCCGGACCGAAGGCGATCGCCCACTTGGCCAGCAGCGGGGCGAACAGCACCATGCCGCAGGTGGCAATGAAGGCGCCGATGAACGAACTCCAGGCCGACAGCGACAGGGCCACGCCCGCCAGGCCCTTGCGCGCCATGGGGTAGCCGTCGAGGGTGGTCATCACGGTGGAGGCTTCGCCGGGAATGTTCAGCAGGATCGAGCTGATGCGGCCGCCGTATTCGCAGCCCAGGTACACCGCCGCCAGCAGGATCAGCGCCGATTCCGGCGGCAGGCCCAGGGCGAAGGCGATGGGGATCAGCAGCGCCACGCCGTTGATCGGGCCCAGGCCCGGCAGCAATCCGACCACGGTGCCGATCAGGGTGCCGCACAGGGCGGTGACCAGGTTGTAGGGGGTCAGCGCTACGCCGAAGCCCTGGCCCAGGTAACTGAGGGTATCCATATCAATTCTCCAGAACGTCGAGCAGGCCGAGGGGCAGTGGTACGTCCATGACCCGGTCGAACAGCCAGTAGAGGCCGACACTGAGCAGGCTGATGATCACCAGGCTGGGCAGCCAGCGGCCGCCATAAAGCCGGGCCATCGGCACGCCGATGAGGATGCTGGCGAGGATGAAGCCCAGGGGTTCGAAGGTGCCGGCGAACACCAGCAGCAAGGTCACGCAGAGCGTGATCTTGGTCAGGGTCTGCCGGTCCAGGGGCGGTTCGTCTTCGCTGTGCTTGATGGGTGCCGGGCGAAACAGCATGTACAGCAGGGCCAGGCCCATCAGGCCGAGCATCAGCAAAGGGAAGGCCCGCGGGCCCACGGGTTCGTAGGAAAAGGCCGCCTGATACGGCCAGGCCATCAGTGCCAGAGCGGCACAGGCCAGCAGCAACACCGCGGCGAAGAGACGTTGAACGAGCATGGTTAACTCCCGGGCGCGGCCCTCGATGCGCGAGGGCCGCGCCGTCAGCAAGGGACGGTCACTGGATCAGGCCGAACTCTTTGGCCAGGGTCTTGTAGTCGGCCACCTGCTTTTTCACGTAGGTGTCCAGCTCGGGGCCGGTCAGGGCGAAGGGGAACAGCTCGCGCTGATCGCGCAGCTTGGCGAAGTCTTCGGAGGCCAGCAGTTTGTCGAAGGCGTCTTTCCACCAGGCGTATTCCTCGTCGGTGACCTTCGGCCCGAGGTAGAAGCCGCGCACTACGGGCCAGACGATGTCGTAGCCCTGCTCCTTGGCGGTGGGGATGTCCTTCATTTCCGGCTCGTCCAGGCGCTGTTCGGAGAACACCGCCAGCAGGCGCATATCGCCGGCCTGGATGTGTGGCATGGAGTCGGAAATATCGGTGCTGCCGACCTGAATGTGCCCGCCCAGCAGGGCAGTGGCGATCTCGCCGCCGCCTTCCAGGGCGACGTAGCGCAGGTCCCGGGGGTTGATCCCGGCGGCCTTGGCGATCAGCGCGGTCTGCATCCAGTCCTGGCTGCCGACGGTGCCGCCGGAACCTATCACTACTTTGCTTGGATCTTTCTTAAGAGCCTGGACCAGATCGTCGAGGGTCTTGTAGGGCGAATCGCTTTTCACGGCGATGGCGCCGTAGCTGGTGCCCACCGCCGCCAGCCAGCGCACCGCGCTTTCATCGAAACGGCCGAACTTGCCCTGGGCCAGGTTCAGCAGCGAGCCGCTGGACCAGGCCACGAGGGTTCCGGCGTCGGCCGGGCGCTGGGCCACCACCGCGTTGTAGGCCACCGCACCGACGCCGCCGGGCATGTAGGTCACGCGCATCGGCTTGGTCAGGATTTTCTCGTTGACCAGGGCGCTTTGCGCCAGCTTGCAGGTCAGGTCGAAGCCGCCGCCCGGGGAGGCCGGGGCGATGCATTCCGGGCGCTTGGGCTCGGCGGATGCGGCCAGCAATTGGCCGGCGAACAGCATGCAGCCGGCGGTGAGGGCGAGGTTACGCAGTGAAAAGTCCATGATTGTCTCCACAGGAGTTGTTGTTATCGGTCTGTCCGGGTCATCCCCGAGCCTTTTTTCCGTAGGAGCCGGCTTGCCGGCGAAAGAGCCTTGAGTTCTGTGCAGGGCTTGCGGGCCTCTTCGCTGGCAAGCCAGCTCCTACGAAACAGCGAAACGTTGAACGACGAGGCGGGCTCGCTGGCTTACCACAGGGCTACGGCGTAACTCACCAGCAGGCGCACTTCATCCGCGTCGCGAGCCGAATAGTTGGAGCGGTAGGTGGCGTTGCGCAGGCGCACGGCAACGTCCTTGAAGGTGCCGCTTTGCACCACGTACTTGATCTCGGTGTTGCGCTCCCATTCCTTGCCGGTGTCGCCGTTTTTCAGGGCGATATTGTCGCCGCTGATGTAGCGGGTCATGAAGCTCAGGCCGGGCACCCCGAGCTTGGCGAAGTCGTAGTCGTAGCGGGCCTGCCAGGAGCGTTCCTCGGCACCGGCAAAATCGTTGATCTGCACGAAGTTCACCAGGTACGGGTCGCTGCCATCGACATAGGGGAAGGCGCTGTCGCCGGACATGTGCTGGTAGCCGGCGCTGAGTTTGTGGCCGTTGAGGGCGTAGCTCAGCAGGCCGTTGAGCGAGCGGTTGTCGATCTTGCCACCCCGGGCCTGGCCCTGGTCGTCGCTGATGGCCAGGCGCAGGTCGCTGGCGAAGGTGCCAGGACCCAGGGGGCGCGACGCCACCAGGCCGAAGAAGTGCTGGTTGTAGACGTCGTCCAGTTGGGCGAAGTGGTAGCTGCCGGTGATCTTGTCGGTGAACTTGTAGTCCAGGCCGCCGAAGTTGAAGTGCTTGCCGGCCACGGTGCCGGCGAAGCGGCTGTTCTTGTTGTTGAGGCGGATGTCCTCGTAGTTGCTGTCGTCGCGGTCCTTGGCCTTGTCCAGGCGGCCGCCGGTGAAGGTCAGGTTCTTGATCTCCTTGGAGGTCAGCAGGCCGCCTTCGAAGGTCTGCGGCAGGATGCGCCCGTCGTTGGGCTTGAGGATCGGCAACTCGGGAATCAGGCTGCCGATTTTCAGTTCGGTGGCGGAAATTTTCACTTTGCCGGTCAGGCCGAGCTTGGAGTACTCATTGGCGGCGCGCCCGTCATCGTGGGTCGGCAGCAGGCCGGTGCCGGTGCGGTCGGGGCTGGAATCGAGCTTGACCCCGAGCATGCCCAGGGCGTCCAGGCCGAAGCCCACCGTGCCTTCGGTGTAGCCCGACTGCAGGTTGAGCATGAACCCCTGGGCCCATTCGTCGCGCTTGGACTGCTGGGCGCTGGTGCCCTCGCGGAAGTCGCGGTTGAAGTACATGTTGCGGGTTTCGAAGGTGGCGCTGCTGTCTTCGAAAAAGGCGGCCTGGCTCAAGGGGGCGACACCGGCGAGGGCCGCGGCGCTGGCCAGGGCGGTCGGGGTCAGGCGGGGAAAAGATACAGGTGTGACGGCGTGAGGGCGCGTGGACGGCATCCAGGGGTACTCCGTTATTGTTCTTATTGTTGACGAAAACGCTTCGAGGCGTTTTGCGTGTCAGCGGTCATTGAGACCAGGGCAGTCGAGACTGTCCGTAGCGGGACTCTAAAGGGCCAACCTTTCGCTAACCTTTCAGCGCACTTTCACGGTTTTCGGGCTTCACAGCGGCGGATGCGGCGGTACACTCCGCGCCAAAGAGCGGCGTCGATCCCCCCTGAATCGAGGTAATCATCCATGCGAGTCCTGCTCGTCGAAGACCATCTGCAACTGGCCGAAAGTGTCGCCCAGGCGCTCAAGAGCACCGGCTTGACCGTGGATGTGCTGCACGACGGCGTGGCCGCCGACCTGGCCCTGGGCAGCGAGGAATACGCCGTGGCGATCCTCGATGTCGGCCTGCCGCGCATGGACGGTTTCGAGGTGCTGGCGCGCCTGCGGGCCCGGGGCAAGAATCTGCCGGTGCTGATGCTCACCGCCCGCAGCGACGTCAAGGACCGGGTTCACGGCCTGAACCTGGGGGCCGATGACTACCTGGCCAAGCCGTTCGAACTGACCGAGCTGGAAGCCCGGGTCAAGGCCCTGTTGCGCCGCAGCGTGCTGGGCGGCGAACGCCAGCAGCGCTGCGGGGTGCTGGCCTATGACCTGGACACCCGACGCTTCACCCTGGGCGAGGAGCTGCTGAACCTGACCTCCCGCGAGCAGGCCGTGCTGGAGGCGTTGATTGCCCGTCCTGGCCGGGTGATGAGCAAGGAGCAACTGGCGTCCCAGGTCTTCGGCCTGGACGAGGAGGCCAGCCCGGACGCCATCGAGATCTACGTTCACCGCCTGCGCAAGAAGCTCGATGGCCATGCGGTGGCGATTGTCACCTTTCGCGGCCTGGGCTATTTGCTGGAAAGCCGCGATGCATAAGCCCAGCAGCCTGCGTTGGCGGTTGCTGTGGAACCTGGCGCTGCTGCTGGTGGTGCTGATGCTGGCCAGTGGGCTCAGCGCTTATTGGAATGGCCGCGAGGCCGCCGACACCGCCTATGACCGGACCCTGCTGGCCTCGGCGCGGACCATCGCCGCCGGCCTGTCCCAGCGCGACGGCAGCCTGAGTGCCAACGTGCCCTATGTGGCCCTGGACACCTTCGCCTACGACAGCGCCGGGCGCATCTACTACCAGGTCAACGATATTCACCAGCAACTGATTTCCGGTTACGAAAACCTCCCCGGTCCTCCGCCGGGCACTCCGCGTACCGATGACTACCCGGCCCTGGCGCGCTTCTATGACGCCACATACCTGGGGCAGAACGTGCGGGTGGTGAGCCTGCTCAAGGCGGTCAGCGAGCCGAACATGAATGGCATGGCGGAGATCCGCGTCGCCGAGACTGACGAGGCACGGGTCGCCATGGCCCGCAGCCTGATGGCCGATACCTTGCTGCGCCTGGGCATGCTGGCCATCGGGGCGTTGCTGCTGGTGTGGTTTGCGGTGAGTGCCGCGCTGCGGCCACTGGAGCGTTTGCGCGGTGCGGTGGAAGAGCGCCAGCCCGATGACTTGCGGCCACTGCCGCTGGTGTCGGTGCAGCGCGAGTTGTGGCCCCTGGTGCGGGCCTTGAATCATTTCACCGAACGTCTGCGCGGGCAGTTCGAGCGCCAGGCGCAGTTCATCGCCGAGGCCGCCCATGAGTTGCGCACGCCCTTGGCCGCACTCAAGGCCCGCCTGGAACTGGGCTTGCGCTCCGGCGAAGCGCAGACCTGGCGTTCGACCCTGGAAAGCGCGGCCCAGGGCACCGATCGCCTGACTCATCTGGCCAATCAACTGCTGTCCCTGGCTCGGGTGGAAAACGGCGCTCGGGCCATTGCCGAAGGCGGTGCGCAGTTGCTTGACCTCAGCCAGCTGGCTCGGGAGCTGGGCATGGCCATGGCGCCCCTGGCCCATGCCCGGGGCGTGGCCCTGGCGCTGGAGGCCGACGAGCCGGTGTGGCTCAAGGGCGAGCCGACCCTGCTCAACGAGTTGCTGAGCAACCTAGTGGACAACGCCCTGGCCCACACGCCGCCGGGTGGCAATGTGGTGCTGCGGGTCTTTGCGCCGGGTGTGCTGGAGGTGGAGGACGATGGGCCGGGGATTCCCCTGGAGGATCGGGACCGGGTCTTCGAGCGTTTCTACCGGCGCAATCAGCAGGTGGCCGGCTCGGGATTGGGCCTGGCGATCGTGGGGGAAATCTGTCGCGCCCATCTGGCCCAGATCAGCCTGCATGACGGCGAGCCTTCGGGGCTCAAGGTGCGGGTGAGTTTTATTGCCGGATGAGGATCAGTAGAGCATTGAGCGGGATGCTTGCAGATCGTTGCACATGGCCTGGTTTTCCGGGTCGATCCCCAGCTTCTTGAAGGCCGGCACGCTGAAGGCGTCAATCCGCGAGAGAGGGTGATCAGTGTCCTTGTGGCAGTACAGGGTCGCCACCTGCACCAGATCGACGTAGTCGATCCCGGCGCTCTGGCGGTCGAAGTGCAGGTACTGCCCGGGGATGGCCACCAGTTGCTCGGGGAACTCCCAGACCCGCAGCAGCTTGTCTCCCAGCAAGGGGTGGATCCGCTCGATCACGTGGTTGAGGCTGACCGGGTCGGACAGCAGTTCGTAATGGTCTTCGGCGTAGGTCAGGATCGGCAGCACGCCGATCTGGTGCACCAGGCCGCCAAGGGCTGCCTGGTCGGGCTTGAGCTGGGTGTAGCTGCGACACAGGGCGTAGCTGACCCCGGCCACTTCCAGGCTGCGGCGCCAGACATCGTGCATCTTTTGCGCTACCACTTCGGAGCGGGCGTTGAAGATCTGCTCCATCACCAGGCCGATGGCCAGGTTGCTGCTGTAGTTGACCCCCAGGCGGGTGATCGCGGTGTGCAGGTCGGTGACTTCCTGGGTCGCCCGCAGCAGGGGGCTGTTGACCACCTTGATCAGCCGTGCCGACAACGCGGTGTCGCGGCCTATCACTTTACTCAGGGTGCTGACGCTGATTTCCGGGTCTTCGGCGGCCTGGCGAATCTGCATGGCCACCTCCGGTAGGGTTGGCAGGACCAGGTCATCGTTGTCGATGGCCTCCACCAAATCCCGTTGGACCTTTTGCGCCAGCTCAGTCATTTCAGTTCTCTAGGGTGTTGCAGGAAAGGGGAATCGATCAGCGCTGGATTTCGCGATCGCGGTCCAGCTCGTACGGCAGATCCAGCAAGTGCAGACCGGGCCCTTCGAGTGTCCCCAGATGCAGGTTGCCGTCTTCCACCGCCTCGGCCTGCAGCACGGCCAGCAGTTCCACTTGATCGGGTGCCTGGGCGGCCAGGACCACTTCGCCGATGGCGCTGTTGTGGGTCGGGGAGAACATTGGGGTGCCGGGGACGGGAAGCTCGCCTGCGGGCAATGCGAGGCGGTAAAGGCGGCGCTTGAGCTTGCCCAGGTACTGCATGCGGGCGACGATTTCCTGGCCGGTGTAGCAGCCCTTCTTGAAGCTGACGCCACCCACGGCCTGCAGGTTGAGCATCTGTGGAATGAACAGCTCGCGGGTCTGTGCCATGACCTGGCCCAGGCCGGCGCGGATCTGGCCCAGCAGCCACTGGTTGAGCTCGCCCTGGGGCAGTTGCGCGGCCAATTGTCGAGCCAGGTGCTCGGCCTGTTCTGCCGGGCCCCAGAGTTCGGCGCGGTCGCTGGACACGCGTATGGCGATCAGGTCGCCGGCTCGGACCACAGCGCCGTCTTCCTGTGGCAGTTCGAGGCTCAGGTCGCGGAGGGTGGCGTCGCCGCCGGCCAGGCCGAAACGCACCCAGCTGGCGCTTTCGTCGCTGAGCTTGGCCTTGGAGAACACGGCGTATTTCTTCAGGTCGGCCAGTTGCGGTTCGAGCAGTTCGCTGGCCATGGCCAGCAGGCAGCCGTCACCTTGCACAAGGATGCGGAAACTCGACTGCATGCGACCTTTCTGGTTGCAGCGCGCGCCGAGGCTGGATTGGCTGTCGCTGAGGTAATTGAGGTTGCAGGTCAACTGACCCTGAAGGAATTTGCTGGCATCAGGGCCGCGGACGGCGAGGACGCCTTCGTGGGACAGGGGGCAGAAAAAAGCGGAGTCAGCCATGGTTCATCGCAGGGTAAAAAAGTCTGGGGCACATCATAAGGGGGCGCCCCTGAAATGGATAGTTCACAAAGGATAGCCGGTGGCCGACCAAAGCCGACTGTTCTCGTGTGCCCCTGGCTGTATACTTGCGCTCTATTTGAGGAGCGCTCCATGGTTGAAGATGTTGAACTGAATCGCCTCTACTGGCACAGCCGTCGCGGCATGCTTGAGCTGGACGTGTTGCTGGTGCCGTTCGTCAGGGAGGTGTACCCGCATCTCGATGAGACTGATCGCGAGTGCTATCGCAAGCTGCTGGAATGCGAGGATCAGGACATGTTCGGCTGGTTCATGGAGCGCAGCGAGTCCGAGGACCCTGAGCTGCAGCGCATGGTTCGCATGATTCTGGATCGTGTCCAACCCAAGTAGCGTGTTCGAGTGCCGCTGGCGTGCTTCAAGGCAACTGCTGGCGGCCTACCTGATGGCCCAGGCATTCGCCGTGGCGGCCATTGTTCTTTTGCAGTGTGCGCCTGTCGCCAAGTTCCTGGGGCTGTTGTTGTGCCTGTTGCATGCCGGCTGGGTGCTGCCTCGACAGATTCTCCTGACTCACCCCCGGGCGTTCACGGGCTTGCGGTATTCGGCAGAGGGTTGGCAGTTGTGGAGCCCGGCCAAGGGCTGGCAGGCGGTGCAGTTGCGCCCTGACAGCCTGGCGTTGCCGCTGATCGTGGTGCTGCGTTTTCGCGTGTGCGGCGAGCCGTGGGTGCGTTCTCTGTGTGTGCCGCGGGATGCGCAGGCGGCCGATGTGCATCGGCGCCTGCGGGTGCGGCTCAAGTTCGGCCGGCGTAGGTGGGCGGCTGCAGAATAGTGTCCCGGGCCTCGGGCAACTGCTGCGGGTAGTCGAGGGTGTAGTGCAGGCCGCGGCTTTCCTTGCGCTCCATGGCCGAGAGGATCATCAGCTCGGCGACCTGGGCCAGGTTGCGCAACTCGATCAGGTCGCGACTGACCTTGTAGTTGCTGTAGAACTCGTCGATCTCATCCAGCAGCAGGCGCACCCGGTGCTGAGCCCGTTGCAGGCGCTTGTTGGTGCGCACGATACCCACGTAGTCCCACATGAAGCGCCGCAGTTCATCCCAGTTGTGCGCAATGATCACGTCTTCGTCGGAATCGGTGACCTGGCTGGCGTCCCAGGCGGGCAGGGCGGCGGGAATCGAGACCTGGGGCAGTTGCTCAAGGATGTCGGCTGCCGCCGAGCGGGCATAGACGAAGCACTCCAGCAACGAGTTGCTGGCCATGCGGTTGGCCCCGTGCAGCCCGGTGAAGCTGGTTTCGCCGATGGCGTACAGGCCGGGCACGTCGGTGCGGCCCCGCTGGTCGACCATCACCCCGCCACAGGTGTAGTGGGCCGCCGGTACCACCGGGATCGGCTGCTGGGTGATGTCGATGGAAAACTCCAGGCAGCGTTCATACACCGTCGGGAAATGGCTTTTGATGAACGCGGCCGGCTTGTGGCTGATGTCCAGGTAGACGCAGTCAATCCCCAGGCGCTTCATTTCGTGGTCGATGGCCCGGGCGACGATATCCCGCGGAGCCAGTTCGGCCCGTGGATCGAAGCGCGGCATGAAACGTTCGCCATTGGGCAGCTTGAGGTGGGCGCCTTCGCCGCGCAGGGCCTCGGTGATCAGGAAACTCTTGGCCAGCGGGTGATACAGGCAGGTGGGGTGGAACTGGTTGAACTCCAGGTTGGCTACCCGGCAGCCCGAGCGCCAGGCCATGGCAATGCCGTCGCCACAGGCGCTGTCGGGATTGCTGGTATAGAGGTAGACCTTGGCCGCACCGCCAGAGGCGAGAATCACGAAGCGTGCGCCGAAGGTGTCGACTTGGCCGGTGCCGCGATTGAGCACGTAGGCCCCCAGGCAGCGGTCGCCTTCCAGGCCCAGGCGCTTTTCGGTGATCAGGTCGACGGCGACCCTTTGCTCCAGCAGCTCGATGTTGGGGTGTTGTCGGGCCTTGGCCAGCAAGGTCTTGAAGATCGCCGCGCCGGTGGCGTCTGCGGCATGGATGATCCGCCGGTGGCTATGGCCGCCTTCGCGGGTCAGGTGGAATTCGAAGCCGCTTTCATCGCTGCCGGCGTCTTCGTCGCGGGTGAAGGGGACGCCCTGGTCGATCAGCCACTGGATGGCTTCACGGCTGTGCTCGACGGTAAAGCGCACCGCATCTTCATGGCACAAGCCGCCACCGGCATTGAGGGTGTCATCGACGTGGGATTCGACGGTGTCGGTATCGTCCAGCACGGCGGCTACACCGCCCTGGGCCCAGTAGGTTGAACCGTTGGCTAGGTCGCCCTTGCTCAGGACGGCAATACGCAGGTGGCTGGGCAGGTTAAGGGCCAGGCTCAAGCCGGCGGCGCCGCTGCCAATCACCAGAACATCGTGTTGAAACTGTTGGCTCATTTGAAGGATTCCGCTCAAAGCGACCCAATATGGGGTTGGCGCAAGACGCCTGAATCGGCGAGTCAAAGCAGCCACACAGCCCACTAGTATATAGAGGGGGGGATCGGCACAATAGTCGCGCCTTCATGGCGTTGTGCGACTTCGCTGAGCAAAAGCGTTGCTCTCGACCAGCCTCTTCTCGCGGCATTCCAGCTTCCGCGCGGGTTGATCGAAGAAGTAAGGCGGTTTTTCTCTTCACCGTTACACAATCTTCGTTCGGCACAGCTATAAAGATTGGGAACTTTTGCCAAGGCCTCAAACTCAATAGAAGGTTGCCTGAAAGAAGGGACAGCGTCGGTTCTGGCCAGGGTTTGCAGTCTGTTCCTTGTGACAGAAATCGACGACAGGATTATTCGCGCAGCCGGCCTTGCCCGCGCTGCGTTTTTCGTGCGTGCCGGATCAGAGCCCGCAGGAAACTTGCTTGGAGGGGGAGAACTTTTGCGAAAAGCCCGAGTCTATGTTTGCAAGCCTGATCGATTAGTGATGCAAGCCTCCTCCGAGCTTATCGAGGAGTGTTCATGCTAACCCAGGAAGAGGATCAGCAGCTGGTCGAGCGCGTTCAGCGTGGCGACAAGCGAGCGTTCGATCTGCTCGTGCTGAAATACCAGCACAAAATTCTCGGGTTGATCGTGCGTTTCGTGCACGACACCCATGAAGCCCAGGATGTCGCACAAGAAGCCTTTATCAAGGCTTACCGTGCACTAGGTAATTTTCGGGGGGACAGCGCGTTCTATACGTGGCTGTACCGTATCGCCATCAACACGGCGAAAAACTATCTGGTTTCACGCGGCCGTCGGCCGCCGGATAGCGATGTCAGTTCTGAGGATGCGGAGTTCTATGACGGCGATCATGGCCTGAAGGATCTCGAATCGCCGGAACGTGCATTGCTGCGGGATGAGATCGAAGGCACCGTCCATCGAACCATTCAGCAACTACCGGAAGATTTGCGTACAGCCTTAACTTTACGTGAATTCGATGGTCTGAGTTACGAGGACATTGCCAGCGTCATGCAGTGTCCGGTGGGTACCGTGCGATCCCGGATTTTCCGCGCTCGGGAAGCCATCGATAAAGCCCTGCAGCCGTTGTTGCAGGAAACCTGAGACAGCGGCGACAGCCAAGAGAGGAACCGCCATGAGTCGTGAAGCCCTGCAGGAATCGCTGTCCGCGGTGATGGATAACGAAGCGGACGAACTGGAATTGCGTCGGGTATTGAATGCCGTCGACGAAGTGGAAACCCGTGAGACCTGGGCTCGTTATCAAATCGCCCGGGCAGCCATGCACAAGGAGTTGCTGCTTCCGCGTCTGGACATCGCCGCTGCGGTTTCTGCAGCCCTGGCCGATGAAGCTGTACCGGCCAAAGCGTCTCGTGGACCTTGGCGCAGCCTGGGTCGTCTGGCGGTCGCTGCGTCTGTGACTGTAGCGGTACTCGCGGGTGTACGTCTGTACAACCACGATGAGATCGCAGGTGTTGAGCTTGCTCAGCAAGCGGGTCAGCCAACCCTGGCCGCCCCACAAGTCAAAGGCCCTGCCGTTTTGGCCGGCTACAATGAAAGCTCGGAAGCCACCGGCCCCATGGCCAATGGCGTATTGCAAGGTCAGCCCGGCTGGCACGACCAGCGTCTGCCAAGCTACCTGCGTCAACATGCGCAGCAAGCTGCACTCAAAGGCACTGAAAGCGCACTGCCTTATGCCCGTGCGGCAAGCCTGGAAAACCGCTAAGGAGGATCATGCGCGCCATCCCTCTACTCTCGCTTCTGCTCAGTGGCTGGTTTGTGGTTCCAGCCCACGCCGACGAAGCCCAGGACTGGTTGCAGCGTCTTGGGCAAGCGGAACGGCAGCAAAGCTTTCAGGGCACCTTCGTCTACGAGCGCAATGGTAGTTTTTCTACCCATAACATCTGGCATCGCGTCCAAGATGGAAAGGTCCGTGAGCGTTTGATCCAGCTCGACGGATCCGCTCAAGAGGTTGTGCGCGTCGATGGTCGTACCCAATGCGTCAGCGGTACGCTGGTGGCAGGCTTGGGGGATGCCCCGGACTCTGCGGCGCGTGCGCTGGATCCGCAGAAACTCAAGAATTGGTATGAACTTGCCGTTATCGGCAAGTCACGCGTGGCCGGGCGTCAGGCGGTGATCGTTGCGGTCACGCCGCGAGACCAGCATCGTTACGGCTTCGAATTGCATCTGGATCAGGAAACCGGCTTGCCGCTCAAGTCCCTGTTGTTGAATGACAAGGGACAGTTGCTTGAGCGCTTTCAGTTCACCCGTCTGGATACCGCCGATGTACCGGATGACAACGAGCTGCGTGCCAGCCTGGACTGCAAACCGGTGGTTCTGGATAGCGACAAGGCCTCGGCGATCAAGAGTACCCAAGCTTGGCACTCCGACTGGTTGCCTCCGGGGTTCGAGTTGACCAGCAGCAGCGCCCGCAAGGATCCGCAAACCAAGTCCGTGGTCAACAGCCTGCTGTATGACGATGGTTTTGCGCGTTTTTCCGTGTTCCTCGAGCCCCTCAATGGCGAGGCGGTAACCGACACTCGTTCGCAGTTGGGGCCGACTGTCGCAGTATCGCGGCGCTTGACCACCCCCGAAGGCGAAATGATGGTCACGGTGGTCGGGGAAATTCCGATTGGCACCGCCGAACGTATTGCCCTGTCCATGCGTTTCGATGCCGCCACCAAACAATGAACCTTTATTGGTTGTGTAAGAGGTCAATCATGGCTGATCCACAATTGAGAAGATGAAATGTTTGGTGAGCAATTTCATTTGCAAAATCCACAAAGTTTTTTTATAGGTCAGAACCCCCTCGGTTCTGACCTTATTTGTCGTTCCTGGAGCAAAAGTGCCACCCCTGTCTTTTCGGCATTTGCTGCTTCATATCGCTTAACCACGCTCGTCGTAACGGGAGCCGTATGTCGATACCACGCTTGAAGTCCTACTTCACCATTCTTGCCACCGTACTGGTGCTGGGTCAGGCCGTGTCTGCCCAGGCAGCCGAGTTGCCCGATTTCACCCAACTGGTCGAGCAGGCCTCGCCCGCAGTGGTGAACATCAGTACCACGCAGAAACTGCCCGATCGCCGGGTTTCCAACTCAGCGCAGATGCCCGATCTGGAAGGCCTGCCGCCAATGCTGCGGGAGTTCTTCGAGCGCGGCATGCCCCAGCAGCGCTCCCCGCGTGGTGATCGCCAGCGCGAGGCGCAATCCTTGGGTTCGGGCTTCATCATCTCCCCGGATGGCTACATTCTCACCAACAACCACGTGATCGCCGATGCGGACGAGATCCTCGTGCGCCTGGCCGACCGCAGCGAATTGAAAGCCAAGCTGATCGGCACCGACCCGCGCTCCGACGTGGCGCTGCTGAAGATTGATGGCAAAGACCTGCCCGTGCTGAAACTGGGCAAATCCCAGGACCTCAAGGCTGGCCAATGGGTCGTGGCCATCGGTTCGCCGTTCGGTTTTGACCACACTGTGACCCAGGGCATCGTCAGCGCCATCGGTCGCAGCCTGCCGAACGAAAACTATGTGCCGTTCATCCAGACCGACGTGCCGATCAACCCGGGCAACTCCGGTGGTCCGCTGTTCAACCTGGCCGGTGAAGTGGTGGGGATCAACTCGCAGATCTACACCCGTTCCGGTGGCTTCATGGGCGTGTCCTTCGCCATCCCGATCGATGTGGCGATGGACGTCTCCAATCAGCTGAAAACCGGTGGCAAGGTCAGCCGAGGCTGGCTGGGCGTGGTGATTCAAGAGGTCAATAAAGACCTGGCTGAGTCCTTCGGCCTGGAAAAACCTGCCGGTGCACTGGTGGCTCAGGTTCAAGATGGCGGTCCGGCAGCCAAGGGTGGCTTGCAAGTGGGTGACGTGATTCTCAGCCTCAATGGCCAGCCCATCGTCATGTCTGCCGACCTACCGCACCTGGTGGGCGCGCTGAAGGCCGGGGCCAAGGCTAATCTGGAAGTGATCCGCGACGGCAAGCGCAAGAACGTCGAGCTGACCGTCGGTGCCATCCCCGAGGAAGACAAGGACCTGAGCATGCTGCCCAAGTCCGGAGTCGAGCGCAGCAGCAACCGTCTCGGCGTGGCCGTGATCGAACTCAACGATGAGCAGAAGAAAGCCTTCGACCTCAAGGGTGGCGTTGTCATCAAGGAAGTTCAGGATGGTCCTGCGGCGCTGATCGGCCTCCAGCCGGGCGACGTGATCACTCACCTGAACAACCAGGCGATCACCACCGCGAAGGAGTTCACTGAAATCGCCAAGGCGCTGCCGAAGAATCGTTCGGTGTCCATGCGTGTTCTGCGTCAGGGGCGAGCCAGCTTCATTACCTTCAAGCTGGCCGAATAACCCGCCAGCCTTAAGGGTTGCCCAATAAAAAGCCCGCCTCGTATGAGGCGGGCTTTTTTATGGCCGCACTCAAGGTCAGCGCATCATGTCCTTGACCATCTGCTCCTGATCCATCATCTCGCGCTGACGCGCATCGATTCTCGAGGAAAGCGGGAAGTTGCTGCCGGCCCGGCGCTTGGCGAAGTCCAGCTGCTGGATGGCCTGGCGATAGTCGCCGACCAGGGCAAAGTACTCGGCTCGCGCCTGGTGCAGGCCGATGATGTTGCCGGACAGGCCGCGGGTTTCCGCCACCAGGTACCAGACGTCCGGGTCATCCGGGCGACTTTTCAACAGGCCCTCCAGGGCTTTTTCCGCGTCCGCCGGGCGGTTCTGCTTGAGCAGAAGATCAACCCGGACCTGGTTCAGCGGATAGTTGCCGGGGTACAGGTTGAGCATTCGCTCGACCCGACTTTGCGCATCCGGCAGGCGGCTGTTGGCCATGTCCAGCTCGATCTGGGCCAGGTTGTAGGTGATGTCATTGGGCGACTTGGCCAGCAACGGCTTGAGGTTTTCCCGAGCCTCGTTCCACTGGCTGCCCTTGATCTGGGCGATAGCCAGGCCGTAGCGCGCAATGTCGTTCTTCGGATTTTCGTCGAGCTGCGCGCGAAAACGCTTGGCGGCCAGGCCC
The DNA here is from genome assembly GCF_029237275.1 of Pseudomonas sp. 3MA1. Lineage (NCBI taxonomy): Bacteria > Pseudomonadati > Pseudomonadota > Gammaproteobacteria > Pseudomonadales > Pseudomonadaceae > Pseudomonas > Pseudomonas sp. 3MA1. Next base: position 435,586 of record NZ_JAACFX010000001.1, read on the forward strand.
GGGGACTCTTCATAGTTGAGTTGCACTCGGGCACGAATCAGTTGATAGCGCAGGCTGTCTTCGGTACCGCCCTGCTTGGCCTGTTCGGCACGGTTGCGGGTGTCGGCGATCCGCGACTCGGTGACCGGGTGGGTCAAGAGGAATTCCGGCGGCTTGGCATCGAAGCGGTACTGGCGCATCAGGCGCTCGAACATGGTGGGCATCGAGCGCGGATCGTAGCCGGCCTTCTCCAGATTGAGGATGCCGATACGGTCGGCTTCCTGCTCGTTCTGTCGGGAGAAGCGCCGCTGTTCCTGGATCGCCGCGGCCTGGGTGCCGGCGATGGTGGCGATCCCGGCATCCCCGGCACCGGCGGCGGCGATCACGATCCCGGCCAGCAATGCGGCCATCATTGGCACCTGCATGCGCTGCTGGGCTTCGACGCCGCGGGCAAAGTGGCGTTGGGAAAGGTGCGCCAGTTCGTGAGCCATCACCGAGGCGTACTCTCCCTCGGTCTGGGCGTTGAGAAACAGACCGCCGTTGACCCCGACAATCCCGCCGGGAGCGGCAAAGGCGTTGAGCTGCGGGCTGTTGATCAGGATGAACTCCAGGCGCCGGTCGTTGACCTGGCTGGTCTCCACCAGTTTGTAGACGCTGGTTTCGACGTAGTCCTTGAGCTGCGGGTCATTGAGCTGCGAGACCTGGCTGCGCAGCAGCGCCAGCCAGGCACGGCCCAGTTGGTGTTCCTGTTGCGGCGAGACAATGGCTGAACTGGCATCACCGAGTGACGGCAGGTCGTCGGCGAAGCCCGGTGAGGCGAGCAGGCAAGCGAGCGTCAGCAGGGTAGGGCGCAATAAATTCATGCACAAAGCCTTATTCGACAAAGGCTCTACTGTAGCTGGCCGCTGGTCCGGGGACCAGACAAAGGCGGTGAAAACTCTGCGGATCCAAGGTGCTTTCTGGCAAATTCCAGCGTCTACCCCATAAGCCCTTTGTCACAGCGGTGTGTGTTTGGGGCAAGGCTTGTTTATTGCCGGGGGCTTGAGCTTGCAGGGTATTCTAGGCGCCTGAATTCATGATCGGAGTAAGTTCAATGACCGATGTTGTCGCCCATGATGCCGAGCTGGACGCCAGCGGGCTCAATTGTCCGCTGCCGCTGCTCAAGGCCAAGATGGAACTCAATCGCCTGGCCAGTGGCGCGGTGCTCAAGGTCATTGCCACCGATGCCGGGTCCCAGCGCGACTTTCGCACCTTTGCCCGTCTGGCCGGTCATACCCTGCTGCACGAAGAGGACGATGCCGGGGTCTATCGTTACTGGCTGAAAAAGGCCTGACGGCCGCTCATCGATTTCACCTAAGGATCATTGATGTTCAAAGTGCTACGCGACTGGATACAGCGCTACTTCTCGGATGAAGAGGCGGTGGTGCTCGCCGTCCTGCTGTTCCTGGCCTTTACGGCGGTGCTGACCCTGGGCGGCATGCTGGCGCCGGTGTTGGCGGGCATGGTCCTGGCGTACCTGATGCAGGGGCTGGTGGTGAGCCTGGAGCGCCTGCGCCTGCCGGGCGGCGCGGCGGTGGGACTGGTATTTGCCTTGTTCATGGGCTTGTTGCTGGTCTTCATCCTGGTGGTGGTGCCGTTGCTCTGGCACCAGTTCGTCACCTTGTTCAACGAGTTGCCCGGGATGCTCGCCAAGTGGCAATCGCTGTTGCTGCTGTTGCCCGAACGGTACCCGCACCTGGTGTCGGACGAGCAGGTGCTGCAGGCCATCGAGGTGGCCAGGGGCGAGATCGGCAAGTTCGGGCAATGGGCGTTGACCTTCTCCCTGTCCAGCCTGCCGTTGCTGGTGAACATCATGATCTACCTGGTGCTGGTGCCGATCCTGGTGTTTTTCTTCCTCAAGGATCGGGCGATGATCAGCCGCTGGGTCATCGGCTATCTGCCGCGGGAGCGGACCCTGATTACCCGGGTTGCCCACGAAATGAACCGGCAGATTGCCAACTACATCCGCGGCAAGGTCATCGAGATTGTCATCTGCGGCGGCGTGACCTACATCGCCTTCGTCGCCCTGGGCCTCAACTACGCGGCGTTGCTGGCGCTGCTGGTGGGCATTTCGGTGGTGGTGCCTTATGTCGGCGCTGTGGTGGTGACGGTGCCGGTGGCGCTGATTGCGCTGTTCCAATGGGGCTGGAGCGACCAGTTCATCTATTTGATGGCGGTCTACGGGATTATCCAGACCCTGGATGGCAACGTGCTGGTGCCGCTGCTGTTCTCCGGTGCGGTGAACCTGCACCCGGTGGCGATCATCTGTGCGGTGTTGTTGTTCGGCGGGCTGTGGGGCTTCTGGGGGATTTTCTTTGCGATTCCCCTGGCCACCTTGTTCAAGGCGGTGCTGGATGCCTGGCCAAGGAAGGATCCGGTGGTGGCGCCTTTACTCTAGATACGCGGGGCGGCTGATTCAGCCGCCCCGGTCATTTCAGGCCTTGTTCAGGGCCTGGGCCGCGGCCAGTACGGCGTCGACGTGGCCCGGAACCTTCACCCCGCGCCATTCCTGGCGCAGCACACCGTCCTTGTCGATGAGGAAGGTGCTGCGGTCCACGCCCAGGTATTCCTTGCCGTAGAGCTTCTTCAACTTGATCACGTCGAACAGCTGGCAGACGGCTTCGTCCTTGTCGCTGATCAGTTCGAAGGGGAATTCCTGCTTGCACTTGAAGTTCTCGTGGGACTTCAGGCTGTCGCGGGAAACGCCGAAGACTTCGGTGTTGGCAGCCTGGAAGGCGGCGTATTGATCACGAAAGCCCTGGCCCTCGGTGGTGCAGCCCGGCGTGCTGTCCTTGGGGTAAAAGTAGATCACCACTTGCTTGCCCTTGAGGCCGGACAGGCTGACGGTCTGGCCGCTGGTGGCAGGGGCCTGGAAATCGGTGACGGGTTGGTCGATAGCAACGGCCATGGGAGCTTCCTTACATGGGGTTCTGTGGGCGCCAGGGTTCGATCAGCGCATCGAGGTTCATGGCATCGGCAAAATCCAGGAACTGATCGCGCAACCAGCTGATCTGGGTGCCGGCGGGCAGGGTCACGGTGAAGGTGGCGTTGAGCATGGTGCCTCCGGTCTGCGGAGCCTGGTAGGTATCGCAGGTGAGGTTTTCCAGCTCGACATGGTGGTCGATGAAAAACTGGCACAGCTCGTTGACGATGTCCGAGCGATAAGCCGCGCTGACATAAGCGACGTAAGGCAGAGCCTGAGGGCGGCTTTCCAGGGCTGCGCTGCGCACCACATTGACGGTGAAGGCGTGCTTCTTGGCCAGGAACGGCAGGCTGCTCTCCAGGCGTGCCAGGGCGTCCCAGCTGCCGGAAATCTCCAGCACCAGGGCGCTGCACTCGCCATGCCGGGTCAGGCGCGAGGTCACGACGGCGCAGCGGTTTTCATGGCTGGCGCGGCACAGGACGTTGGTCAGCTCCATGGGGTTGGCGCCGAGGGCACTGATGACAAGGAATTGTTCGCGAACTGTGGGGGTGGACATGCAGCATTCCTAAAGCGATGAGCGGTCGATACTTTTGACAAGTCGGTGTCGGGCAAACGCTGCCAGCGACTTCTCAGGGCCCCGGACCACCAGCCGGCGACAGGTCCCGGAACATCCGGAACACGGGCTGACAATGCAGGAATGGGGCTTTGGAGAAGCGACAGGCAGGCGATAACCCGGTTTACACGCTTATCGGTAGCGATCAAAGCCTGAAGGGTAGCGAAAACCATCGCTCAGGGGAATGCTCACGGCGCGGGACTTCGCTTGTGCAAGGAACTTGGCGCCAGTACCATTACCGCTCTCTTTTTCCGGCAGGAGCGGTTGCATGATTGCGGGCAGTATGGTGGCACTGGTCACACCCATGGATGCACAGGGAAATCTCGACTGGGACAGCCTGAGCAAACTGGTGGACTTCCACCTGCAAGAGGGCACCAACGCCATCGTGGCGGTCGGCACCACAGGTGAATCGGCCACTCTGGATGTCAACGAGCACATCGAAGTGATTCGTCGGGTGGTGGCCCAGGTTGCAGGGCGCATTCCGGTGATTGCCGGTACCGGCGCCAACTCGACGCGTGAAGCGATCGAACTGACCACCAACGCGAAGATCGCCGGCGCCGATGCCTGCCTGCTGGTGACTCCGTACTACAACAAGCCGACCCAGGAAGGCCTGTACCAGCATTTCCGCGCCATTGCCGAGGCCGTGGACATTCCGCAGATCCTCTACAACGTTCCCGGCCGTACCGCATGCGACATGCAGGCCGAGACCGTGATCCGCCTGTCCAGCGTGAAGAACATCATCGGCATCAAGGAAGCCACCGGCGACCTGCAGCGGGCCAAGGCGATCCTGGCCGGCGTGCCCAGCGATTTCCTGGTGTACTCCGGCGATGACGCCACCGCGGTCGAGCTGATCCTGCTGGGCGGCAAGGGCAATATCTCGGTGACCGCCAACGTCGCCCCCCGAGCCATGAGCCAGATGTGCGCCGCCGCCATGGCTGGCGATGCCGCCAAGGCCCGCGAGATCCACGAAACCCTGATGCCGCTGAACAAGACACTGTTCATCGAATCCAACCCTATTCCCGTGAAATGGGCCCTGCACGAAATGGGCTTGATGCCGGACGGTATCCGTCTGCCGCTCACCTGGCTCAGTGCCGCCTGTCACGAACCGCTGCGGCAGGCCATGCGCCAGTCCGGCGTCTTGGTTTAATTGAGGAAGTACAACGCATGAAGCGAATGGCCGGACTTTCCGCACTTGCCTTGATTATCTCCAGCACCAGTGGCTGCGGTTGGATCTGGGGCCCGGAAGGCTACTTCCGTGACCGGGGTAGCGATTACCTGCAAGCGCAACAAACAGCACCTATGCAATTGCCGCCGGATGTCCAGACCTCCAAGCGTCTGGATCCGTTGCTACCAATCCCGCGTAACGTCGCTGACGACAACGTCAAGGGCGAGTACCAAGTGCCGCGTCCGCAGCCGCTGTCGGCGATTGCCGATGCCAGCGACTACACCCTGCAGAAAAGCGGTGATTCGCGTTGGGTCATGGCCCAGCATCCACCGGCCGAAGTATGGCCCGTGGCCGTGCAGTTCTTCCAGGACAACGGCTTCCGCCTGGATCAGCAGCGCCCGCAAACCGGCGAGTTCACCACCAGCTGGCAGCGTTCCGACGAGCTTTCCGCGGCCGTGGCCAAGCGCCTGAGTAGCGCCGGCGTCGCCGCCGACAGCGAAACCCGCGTGCGGGTCCGCATCGAACCGGGCGTGCAGCGCAACACCAGTGAAGTCTACGTGGTCAGCGCCGAGCGTCCTGCCGGCAGCACCGCCGACGTGGAGTTCACCAACCGTTCGCTCAACACCGGCCTGGACGCGGCGCTGGTGGACGACATGCTGGCCAGCATGAGCCGTACTGCCGAGAAAGGCGGTTCGGTGTCCCTGTTGGCGGCTCGTGATTTCGATACCCCAAGCCGGGTCAGCCTCAGCGAAGACGGCAGCGGCAACCCGGTGCTGAACCTGGGCGCCGACCTCGATCGCGCCTGGTCCAGCGTGGGTCGCGCCCTGGAGCAGGGCGAATGGCGGGTTGAGGACATCAACCGCAGCCTGGGTCTGTACTACATCAACCTGGCGGAAAAAGCCGAGAAGAAAAACGACGAGCCGGGCTTCTTCGGCAAGTTGTTCGGCAGCAAACCGGCCAAGGAAGAGATCGAAGCTCGCGCCGAGCGCTATCAGGTTCGCCTGAGCAAGGTCGGCGACAACGTCCAGGTCACCGTCGAGAAGAACATCAACACCGTGGCGCCGGCCGATGTGGCGCGCAAAGTGTTGGGCGTGATTCAGGACAACCTGGGCTGATCAGATGCGTTTTGCCGTTCTCGGCAGTGGTAGCCAAGGGAATGGCACGCTGATCGCCAGTGCTGACACCTGCATCCTGGTGGATTGTGGTTTCTCCCTGCGGGAAACCGAGCGGCGCCTGCTGCGCCTGGGAGTCCATCCCTCGCAGTTGAGCGCCATCCTGGTAACCCACGAACATGCCGACCACGTGCATGGCGTGGGTTTGCTGTCTCGGCGCTACAATTTACCGGTCTACCTCAGCCAGGGCACGTTGCGCGGGATGCGCAAGCCGGTGGAGGCGGCGGGTTTTGTCCGCGGTGGCGAGCAGTTGCAGATCGGCGACTTGTGCATTGACGTGATTGGCGTCGCCCACGATGCCCAGGAGCCTACCCAGTTTGTCTTCAGCGACGGCCAGCGGCGTTTTGGCCTGTTGACCGACCTGGGCTCCTACTGTGCCGACGTACTGCAAGGCTACCGTGGCCTGGATGCCTTGATGATCGAGGCCAATCACTGCCGTGACCTGCTGGCGCGCGGTTATTACCCGTACTTTCTCAAGCAGCGGGTCGGTGGCGACCAGGGACATTTGAATAACCATCAGGCCGCAAGCCTGGTGGCCGAATTGGGATGGCAGGACCTGCAGCATCTGGTCCTGGCCCATCTGAGCAGCAAGAACAACCTGCCGCAGCTGGCCCGGCAATGTTTTGTCGACACCCTCGGGTGCGACCCGGACTGGCTGCAACTGGCCGATCAAGATTCAGGGCTCGACTGGCGTCACATCGCCTAGCCCACCTACGTAGCAAGCGGAGCCCATCATGGAAAAACGTGAAGAACTCTACCGCGGCAAAGCCAAGTCGGTTTACAAGACCGATGACGCCGACCGCTTGATCCTGCTGTTTCGCAACGACACCTCGGCGTTCGACGGCAAGCGCATCGAGCAGCTGGACCGCAAGGGAATGGTGAACAACAAGTTCAACGCCTTCATCATGCAGAAACTCGAAGCCGCCGGCGTGCCGACCCAGTTCGACAAGCTGCTGGGCGACAACGAGTGCCTGGTGAAGAAGCTCGACATGATTCCGGTGGAGTGCGTGGTGCGCAACTACGCGGCCGGCAGCCTGGTCAAGCGCCTGGGTGTGGAAGAGGGCATGAAACTCAACCCTTACACCTTCGAACTGTTCCTCAAGGATGACGCCAAGGGCGATCCGTTCATCAACGAATCCCACGTGGTGGCGTTCGGCTGGGGCACCGCCGAGCAACTGGCGCGCATGAAAGAGCTGTCGCTCAAGGTCAACGAAGTGCTGAGCAAGCTGTTCGATGACGCCGGCCTGCTGCTGGTGGACTTCAAGCTGGAGTTCGGCGTGTTCAGCGACGGCTCCATCGTCCTGGGCGACGAGTTCAGCCCGGACGGTTGCCGTCTGTGGGACAAGGCCACCAAGAAGAAAATGGACAAGGACCGCTTCCGCCAGGGCCTCGGTGATGTCATCGAAGCCTACGAAGAAGTGGCCCAGCGCCTCGGCGTACCGCTGTAATCGACGCAAGCATCTGATAGCACGGAAAAAATTCGCTTAAGGGGCTTCGCTTCAAGCAAATGTGCTGTTATGATGCGCGCCGTTGGAGAGATGCCAGAGTGGCCGAATGGGACGGATTCGAAATCCGTTGTACCTTCACCGGTACCTAGGGTTCGAATCCCTATCTCTCCGCCATACATGAAGTAGATAAAGCCCCCGTAAACGTCGACGTTTGCGGGGGCTTTTTCGTTTCAACCGGTCGACACCACGGTGCCAGGCGCCGATTTTTTCAGGTGGGTCGTAAACCATTTGCTTAGGGGCTTGGGGTCCCAAAGCATGGCGCTTTTTGAGTTGCGGAACAGGAGCCGGACCTACTGTTTTTTCGCTGTGACGTTATCGCGCTGCATGACGTTGATCTCAACGGTCGCTGCTGCCCAGGCAGGCTCATGCGCTGTCCAGTCGCCTTCGATGACCCAAGATTCGCCAGCGGCGAGTTCACCGGCAGTCGGGATGCTTGGCGGGGCTGGACCTGGATGATGTTCGTCAATCCGCAGCTTTCGGCAATATCCAGGTGGTTGTTGGCCACGATCAGTGGGGTGACGAGTAACGAAGGGCGGCCCAGCTGATACCGGGGCCGGTCTTGGGGGGCGTCATGGCCATTCATGGCGTACCCGATGTGTCCCGGCTCGCAGAAGCCGAAAACCTGCCCTGGCGTCTGCTTCAGACGCCGAGGCTTTCCAGGTCCCGGGCCAGCATCACCAACTGGTGGGCCAGGGAGCTTTCGAGTTTTTCGCTGGACAGCTGAAAGCTCGGAGCACCGCAGGTCAGGGCCATGATGCTGCCGTCTGCCAGGCGCAGCGGCACGCCGGCGCCATTGACGTTGCGATCCCATTCTCCCAGTGACAGGCAGAAGCCAAAGGCCTCGTATTCACGGAAGGAGTCCTCCAGGGACTTTTCCAGGGCCGGCCATTCATCTCCGACTTTTTTCGCCACTTCCCGCAGCAGATGGTCACGCTCGATTTTCGGCGTGGCCGCCAGGTAGGCCCGTCCCGCCGCGCTGGTGGCCAGGGGCAGGCGCAGTCCGGGCTCCATGCGCAGACTGGCCACCTCCGGTGGGCGGCTGCTGTCTACATGAATCATCGACAGGCGATCGCGGCAGGTCAGGCTGACCGTAGTGTTGGTGCGCCGGGAGAACTCGTCCATGAAGGGTTTGCCCAACTGGCGAACCCGCAGGCTGGCGGAGTAGGCGTAACCCAGGGCCAGTACCGCCGAGTCCAACTGGTATTTCTCCAGGTCCTGGTTGTACTTGAGGTAGCCCAGCTGCGTCAGGGTGTAGGTCAGGCGGGACACCGTGGGTTTGGGCAGGCCGGTGATGCGGGCGATGTCCTGGTTGCCACGTACCGCGTGACCGTGGGTAAAGGCCCGCAGGACTTCCAGGCCACGTGCCAGGGCTTCGACGAACTTGCGGTCTTTGGGCGCTGGCTCCGGGGCGTCTTTCGGGTCGTGCATGGGGTCTTCCGGTAGGGGGCTGGTGCCGGGCGCAATGCCAGTTGACCACACAGCGAGTTCTTGGAAACAAGGCAAAAATGTTATCCCGGAACCGCTTGAATTGAAATCGACGATTGCCTATCGGAATGCCATTGCACCAGGCAGTCAGCCATCTCGTCACGCGGTCGCGACCTGCTCGATCCGCAGTCAGCGCCGTATCGCTTTAGCGGCTGTCGAGGCGCAGGCGGCCGCGCTTGAAGAGGGAGACCTGTGGTTGCGGCCAGGGTGGCGTGCTGGACGCGGCCATCAGCACAGCCAGAGGGGGCACGCTGCGCTCCGCGCAAGTAAGGCGGCGACACCAGCCGCCCTTTTGGCCAGGGCCTGTGGTGGCCAGTCCGGGAGACTCATGGGTTCGGTGCTTGGCCGAGGGCGATGTAGCGTTGCAGGTGATGATCCTCGTCCCCCAACTGGTGGTCGATCATCACCAGCCGCTTGGCGTAATGGGCCAGTGGCAGTTCCCAGGTCATGCCGATACCGCCATGCAGCTGGATGCATTCCTCCGCCACCAGGGCACCGATGCGACCGATGCTGACCTTGGCCGCCGACAGGCTGCGTTCGCGGGTCAGGCGGTCGGCGTCCAGGGCCGCAGCGGCGTTGATCACCGCCGAACGCGCCTGCTCGATCTCCAGCAGCAACACCGCCATGCGATGCTGCAGCGCCTGGAAACTACCGATAGGACGGCCAAATTGTCGCCGGGTGCGCAGGTAGTCCAGGGTCGCCAGCTTGGCCACTTCCATGGCGCCAAGGGCTTCCGCGCAGAGCGCCAACAGGCCGCGGCCTACGGCCCGTTCGAGGATCGCATGGCCCTGATGCAAGGGCCCCAGCAAGGCCTGTGCCGGCACTATTGCATGGTGCAGGCGCACTTGCGCGACGGGACCGCTATCGAGGGTTGGACAGGCCTGGATCTCCAGGCCCGGGGTGTCCGTCGGCACCAGGAACAGCGAGATGCCCTGGCTATCGTCCAGAGCTCCGGCCGTGCGTGCCACGACCACCAGCAACCCGGCCTGGCGGCCGTTGAGGACCATGCTCTTGATACCGTCCAGGCGCCAGCCGGCAGGGTCCGCCTCGGCGCGGCAGGCGACCCGGTCGGTTGCATAGTGGTTGCCGGGTTCTTCATGGGCCAGGGCGGCGATCAGGCTGCCGTCGATGATGGGCCCCAGGTGCATTTTCTGTGCTTCGGTGCCGGCGCTGGCGATGGCCTCGCCGGCCAATACCGCACTGCCCAGCAGAGGTTCCACCAGCAGTCCGCGGCCTATTGCCTCGAAGACCAGGGCCAGGTCGAAGCCGCCGCCACCGAAGCCGCCGTCGGCTTCACTGAACAGGGCGGCGATGACTCCCAGGTCCGCCAGCTGGCGCCAGATATCAGGATTGAAACCCAGCTCGGACTGTAGGCTCTGCTGGCGCTTCTCCAGGTTGTATTGCTGGGCGATGAAGCGGTTCAAGCTGTCGGCGAGCATGCGTCGTTCTGCGCTGTGTTCGAAGTTCATGGGCGCGCCCTCAGAGTCCGAGAATCATTTTTGAGATGATGTTTTTCTGGATTTCATTGGAGCCGCCGAATATCGACAGCTTGCGATTGTTGAAGTACTGCGCCGCCGCGCTGGCCGCGAACCCGGGGCCGGTGTCCAGCGCTTCGGCGTTGCTGTCATCGAGCATGAGCCGGGCTTCGGGGCCCATGGCCCGGCGCAGCAGGGCGGTCAGTTCCTGGCGGATTTGCGTACCGCAGATCTTCAGCATCGAGCTTTGCGCCCCGGGCGCACCGCCGTCGGCCACGGACGCGATCACCCGCAGGTTGGTGGTCTGCATATTGGCCAGATCGATCTCGACCCGGGCCAGGCGGGTAGCGAACTGAGGGTCCTGCAGCAGCGGCTGGCCGTTGCGGCTGCGCTGCGCGGCCAGCTGCTTGACCCGTTGCAGCGCCGCCATCGACAAACCCACCCCGGCGATATTGGTGCGCTCATAGGTCAACAGGTACTTGGCGCAGGTCCAGCCCTTGTTTTCCTCGCCCACCCGATTGGCCAGCGGTACTCGCACATCGCTGAAGAACACCTCGTTGATTTCGTGATCGCCCTCCAGGGTGATGATCGGCCGCACCTCGACCCCGGGGCTGGCCATGTCGATCAGCAGGAAGCTGATGCCTTCCTGAGGCTTGGCTTCGCGGTCGGTGCGCACCAGGCAGAAAATCATGTTGGCGTGCTGGCCGAGGGTGGTCCAGGTCTTCTGGCCGTTGACCACATAGTGATCGCCGTCGCGCACGGCGCTGGTGTTCACCGCGGCCAGGTCCGAGCCGGCTCCGGGCTCCGAATAGCCCTGGCACCACCAGTGGCGGCCATCGAGAATCCGTGGCAGCCAATAGTCCTGCTGCTCTGGGGTGCCGTACTTGATCAGCACTGGCCCCAGCATGTTGACGCCGAACGGTACGATGCGCGGCGCGTTGGCCAGCCCGCACTCCAGTTCGAAGATGAATTTTTCCACGGCGCTCCAGCCCGGTCCGCCAAAGGCTTCGGGCCAATGGTTGGCCAGCCAGCCGCGGCTGTTGAGGAGCGCATGCCAGTGCTCCATGTCGGCCTTGGACAGACGCTCGCCGTTGGCCACCTTGGTGCTCAGATGGGCGGGCAATTGCTCGGCGAGAAAGCTTCGCACCTGGTCGCGGAAGGCTTCTTCTTGGGGGGTGAAACTCAGGTCCATGGCGACGTCCTCAATAGATTTCGAACAGCGCGGCGGCGCTTATGCCACCGATGATGCACAGGCTGACTACGGCGTACTTGGCCCTGCGGCGTCGACCTTCGAGCAGCACGTGGCCGGCCAGGCGCGCGCCGCAAAGGCGGCGAGGGGGGATGTTGGACTCGCCCCGCTGGGCTTGGGTCAGGGGCGTGCGGGCGGTGCCGACGATGACGGCTTCGCGCATGGATCGGCTTCCTATGTCAGTCGAGGTGGTTGAGGCTGTCGAAGTCGGCGCCGCGTTCTACCAGTTCCACCAGCAAGGGCGAGGGCTGCCAGAACAGCGGGTCTGCTTCGGCAAATTCGCGGATGTCCGCCAGGACCCGGGGCAGGCCGTATTGGTCGGCATATTTGAGTGGGCCACCGCGATAGCGCGGGAAGCCGTAGCCATGGATAAAGGTGATGTCCACATCCAGGGGGCGCAGGGCGATGCCTTCATGCACCACGTTGGCCCCTTCGTTGATCATGGCCGCCATGTAGCGACGGATGATTTCCGGTTGGCTGAAAGAGCGCGGAGTGATTCCGGCTCGGGCCCGTTCGGCGTCGATGATCGCCAGGACTTCCGGGTCCTGGCTGGCGCTGCGTGAGCCTTGGACGTAGCGATAGTAGCCACGGCCGGTTTTCTGTCCGAACCAGCCGCGCTCGCAGAGGCGGTCGGCGATCTGTACATAGCGGGCCCGGGGATCGCGGGTGGCGGCCTTGCGCTGACGGGTCGCCCAGCCGATGTCGCCGCCGGCCAGGTCGGCCACTTGGAAAGGGCCCATGGGGTAGCCGAAATCCCGCAGGGCCTCATCGATCTGATAGGGCGAGGCGCCGTCTTCCATCATGGCGTCCACGGCCTGGCGATAGACCGCGAGAATGCGGTTGCCGATAAAGCCATCGCAGACCCCGGCGCGCACCGGCACCTTGCCGAGTTTTTTCGCCAGATCGAAGGCGCTGGCCACCACGTCCGCGGCGACCTTGGCCGGAACCACGATTTCCAGCAGCTTCATGATGTTGGCGGGGGAGAAGAAGTGCAGGCCAATGACGTCCGCCGGGCGCGAAATGCTCTGGGCAATTGCATTGATGTCCAGGTAGGAGGTGTTGCTGGCGAGCACGGCGCCGGCCTTGCAGACCCGATCCAGTTCGGCGAACACCGCGAGCTTGGCTGTCATGTCCTCGAACACCGCCTCGATCACCAGATCGGCCTGGGCCAGTGCCTGATAGTCGGTACTGGCGCTGAAGCGGGCCAGGGTTGCGGCTTTGTCCGCCAGGGTCAGGCGGCCTTTGTCGATCAAGGTGTCGTAGACCCTCTCGACGTTGCTGCGGCCGCGGTCCAGAGCGGGCTGGTCGCGTTCGATCAGGGTCACCTGCAATCCCGCGTCGAGGGCGGCCACGGCGATTCCGGCGCCCATGGTGCCGCCACCTACCACGCCCACCAGGGCGATGGCGCGAGGCGCTGCGGCGCGGGTTTCGGGGGCCTTGAGCACTTCCCGCTCAGCGAAGAAGGCATGCACCAGCCCGGCCCGTTGCGCACTGGCAAGGCATTCCTGGAACAGCCGGCGCTCTTCCCGCAGGCCGTCTTCGAAGGGTTGATCGAGGGCCGCTTCGACGGCCTGGATGATGAGCAACGGCGACAGCAAGCCGCGGGATTTTTCCGTAGCCCGCTGGCGGGCGCTAGCAATAGCCTGGCGCTGGACAGATTGTTCGCTCAGGGCCTGGGCATCCCGGGTGCGTCGCGGTCCGGCGTGCTCCGCCAGCAATTGACGGGTATAGGCCAGCCCCTCGGCCAGGGCGTCGGCGCTGTCCCCCAGGCGATCCACCAGCCCCCATTTCAGGGCCTCTTCGGCGCTCAGCTGGCGTGCGCTGAGCATCAGTTCAAGGGCCGCCTTGGCACCGATCAGGCGGGGCAAGCGTTGGGTGCCGCCGGCCCCAGGCAGCAGGCCGAGCAGGACTTCCGGCAAGCCGAGCCGAGCCCCGCCCACCGCCAGTCGGTAATGGGCGGCCAGCGCGAGCTCGAGGCCGCCCCCCAGGGCCACGCCCTGTATGGCGGCCACCACTGGCTTGGCGCTGGCCTCGATGCGTTGCACCACCTCAGGCAGGGTGGGCGCCAGGGGCGTCTTGCCGAACTCGCGGATGTCGGCGCCACCGCAGAAGTGGCGTCCTGCGCCGACCAGCAGGATGGCGGCCACTGCCGGGTTGTCATTGGCGCTTTCGATGGCTGCCTGCAGTGCGCGGCGAATCTCGACCCCAAGGGCGTTGACCGGCGGGTTGTTGAGGGTCAGCACCAGGATATTGCCCAGCAGCGCGGATTCGACGGTGGGTGGTGGGGTGTCGCAACTCATTGCAGAAGTCTCCGGCGTGAAGGGCAGCGAGAGGCCGATAGGCTGTTCAGCGGGCCAGTTGAACCCGAGCCAAGATAGCGGAATGATAATTTCGCTGATTGAACGGACTGACGAAAATAATCCTGTCATCAAAGAATATTGTGGTCAATGCGGAATGATATTTCGCAGTGCGGAATTATTGAGTGGTTTATCCATGAGCCGTCCTCTTGTTTGCGCCTTGGGATCAATAGTGGATATTTGACATATTTGATTTGTGATCACATATTGTCGAGCACAAGAACCCCAATACAGGTACGTCCCATGTCCGAAGGTCCCATCCCTTTGCCCACCTTGCGTCAGGTTTCTCGCGATACCTTGCAGGAGCAGGTGTACCGGCAGATTCGCGAAGCCCTGATGAGCGGGCGTTTCCAGCCCGGCCAGAAACTGACCATCCGGGGGCTGGCCGAAGCCCTGGGGTCCAGCCCGATGCCGGTCCGCGAGGCTTTGCAGCGCTTGAGTGCGGAAAATGCCTTTGAAGTCACGGAAACTTCCCGCCTTCGGGTGCGGATGATGACGCTGGAGCGTCTGCGGGAGATCCGTGATGCGCGGGTGGCCCTGGAAGGACTGCTGGCGGAAAAGGCTCTGCAACACCTGCAAAAGAGCGATCTGCAGGAGATCACCGATCTCTGTCGGCAGATGCAAAAGGCTGCCGATGAGGTGGATGTGTCCCGTTACCTGTGGACCAACTTCGCTTTTCACCGGCGTATCTATGCGGTGGCCCGAGCCGAGTTGACCATGGCCGCGGTGGAGAACTTCTGGCTGCACATGGGGCCGTGTTTTGCCCTGGTGGCGCCGGACCAGGCCCATCTGCAACGTTCTATGGAGGCCCACAATCGTATCGTCGAAGCCCTGGCCGCTGGTGATGGTCCGGGAGTGCGAGCGGCCGTCACCGACGACATCATGCAAGCGGCGGATTCCCTGGGCCGGCTGTTGGCCAAGAAGCCTGGTACGGCGGCGGCCAAGGGAGGTCGGGGATGAGCATCTTGCAGCGCTTGCAGCCTTATCCGGGCTTGCGAGTGATGATTTCCGGCGGTGCGGCGGGCATCGGCGAAGTGCTGGCGCGGGCCTATCTCGAAGCCGGCGCCCAGGTGCACGTCTGCGATGTCAGTGAGGCGGCCCTGGCGGCGTTCCGGGATCGCTACCCCGAGGCGCTGGCGACCCGCACCGATGTCGCTGATCCGGCACAGATCCAAGCGCTGTTCGAGCTTCAGGTCGAGCGCTTCGGCGGGCTTGATGTGCTGGTCAACAACGCTGGTGTTGCCGGGCCCACGGCCGGCATAGACGCCGTCAGCGACGCCGACTGGCAACGCACCATCGACATCAACCTGACCGCGCAATACCGCTTTGCCCACCACGCGGTGCCCTTGCTCAAGGCTTCGGACAACGCCCATCTGCTGCACATCGCCTCGGTGGCCGGGCGCCTGGGATATGCCTGGCGTACACCTTATGCGGCCACCAAGTGGGCCATCGTCGGGTTGATGAAGTCTCTGGCTGCCGAGCTGGGTGCCAGCGATATCCGGGTCAACGCGCTGTTGCCGGGGATAGTCCAGGGGCCGCGCATGGACGCGGTGATCCAGGCCCGGGCCGAGCAGGTCGGGGTGCCGCTTGCCGACATGCGTCAGGAGTACCTGAACAAGATCTCTCTCAAGCGCATGGTCAGTGCCGAGGATGTGGCGGCCATGGCGCTGTTTCTCTGTTCGCCGGCAGCGCGCAACGTCACCGGCCAGGCGATCAGCGTCGACGGCAACGTCGAGTACCTCTAGCCGCGTCTACGGCCGGCACCGCTGCAGGGCAGCAGCGGTGAATACCCTCAGCGACCCCCAGGGATTTTTTTCATCAAGAATAAAAGTCGGAGTACCGTCATGTCTGAAAAAACGCCTGTCATTGTCACCTGCGCCGTTACCGGGGCGATTCATACCCCGTCCATGTCGCCGTACCTGCCCATCACCGCCGGAGAAATCGCCGCCGAGGCCATCGCCGCCGCCGAGGCCGGAGCCGCCATCGTGCACCTGCACGCCCGAGACCCGGAGGACGGGCGACCGAGCCAGGACCCCGAGCTGTTCCGGCGCTTCCTGCCGCAGATCAAAGACGCCTGCGATGTGGTGATCAACCTCACCACCGGCGGCGCGCCGACCATGGGCGTCGAGGAACGTCTGCAACCGGTGTTGGAATTCAAGCCCGAGCTGGCCTCGCTGAACATGGGCTCGATGAACTTCGGCCTGTACGAAATGCTCAACCGCTTCACCGAGTTCAAGCACGACTGGGAGCGGCCGTACCTGGAGGACAGCGACGACCGCATTTTCCGCAATACCTTCCGCGACATCGCCCATATCCTCAGCGCCTGCGCCGAGAATCGCACCCGCTTCGAGATCGAGTGCTACGACATCGGCCATCTCTACACCGCTGCGCATTTCCTCGAACGCGGCCTGCTCAAGACGCCACTGTTCATCCAGTCGGTGTTCGGTCTGCGGGGCGGCATCGGCGGCCATCCCGAGGACCTGGCGCACATGCGCCGCACCGCTGACCGGCTGTTCGGCGATGCCTATCACTGGTCGATCCTCGGCGCCGGGCGTAACCAGATTCCCCTGGCAACCATGGGCCTGGCCATGGGCAGTCATGCCCGGGTCGGCCTGGAGGATTCGCTGTGGGACGGCCCCGGCAAGCTGGCGGCGAGCAACGCCGATCAGGTGCGGCGCATTCGCACGGTCATCGAAGCCCTGGGCGGCCGCGTGGCCACCCCGGACGAAGCCCGTGCCCTGCTGGGGCTCAAGGGGCGTGACCAGGTCGCGTTCTGATTGTGCAAGGTCCTGTGTCGGCGGCCCCTCAGCATGGGCCGCTGACGATCCCGCATAACAACTACAAAGGGATATGCCCCATGAACACTGCAACCATCGCCGCTCCTCGGGACTCGCAACAGCTGACCCGCCTGATGTTTCTCAAGCTCATGCCATTGCTGATCGCGGCCTATGTGCTGAGCTTTCTCGACCGCACCAACATCGCCCTGGCCAAGCATCAGTTGGATGTGGACCTGGGTATTTCTGCCGCAGCCTACGGCCTGGGGGCCGGGCTGTTCTTCCTCACCTATGCACTGTCCGAGGTGCCGAGCAACCTGATCATGCACAAGGTCGGCGCGCGCTTCTGGATCGCCCGGATCATGGTCACCTGGGGGCTGATCTCCGCCGCCATGGCCTTCGTCCAGGGCGAGACCTCCTTCTATGTGCTGCGCTTGCTATTGGGGATCGCTGAAGCCGGCCTGTTTCCCGGAGTCATGTTGTACCTCACCTACTGGTTCGACCGCCGGCAGCGAGCCCGGGCTACCGGCTATTTCCTGCTGGGGGTGTGCCTGGCCAATATCATCGGCGGCCCGCTGGGCGCCGCGCTGATGAAGATGGACGGCCTGTTGGGTTGGCATGGCTGGCAGTGGATGTTCCTGCTCGAAGGGCTGCCGGCGGTGTTCTTCGCCTGGGTGGTCTGGCGGCGCCTGCCGGATCGTCCAAGCCGCGCGCCCTGGTTGAGTGCCGAGGAGGCCCGGGGCATCGAGCAGCGCCTGGCCGACGAAGCCGATGAGGGCGCGGGGCAGGGCGGGCATTCGTTCCGGCAGTGCTTTACGCCGCAGATCCTGCTGGCGATCTTTGTCTACTTCTGCCACCAGATCACCATCTACACCGTGATCTTTTTCCTCCCCAGCATCATCGGCAAGTACGCCAGCCTGAGCCTGATGAGCATCGGCCTGCTGACCTCCTTGCCGTGGATCGTCGCGGCGCTGGGGGCGATCAGCCTGCCACGGCTGGCCAGCAGCGCGCAGCGGGCGCGGCGCTTGTTGGTCTGCGGCTTGCTGACGATGGCGGGCGGGCTGCTGATTGCGGCCTTTTCCGGGCCGGTGCTGAGCCTGCTGGGGTTCTGCGTGGCGGCGCTGATGTTCTTCGTGGTGCAGTCGATCATCTTCCTGTACCCAGCGTCGCGGCTCAAAGGTGCGGCCCTGGCGGGAGGCCTGGGCTTTGTGAACTCCTGCGGACTGTTGGGCGGTTTTGTCGGCCCCTCGGTCATGGGGGCGATCGAGATGAGCACCGGCGATGCCATGAACGGCCTCAAGGCCATTGCCCTGGTGCTGTTGGTGGCGGCGCTGGCGGCCTTGCGCTTGCGTCAGGGTCAGGAGGACCCGCGTCCGGTGCGCCCCATGACCGCGGTTGCGCACCCTGTAGCGGGGCGCTCAAGCGGGGTGTGAACGCTGGCGGCACAGGCTGCGTTGTTGAATGTTCTGGCCAAACGCCCGGTGCACTGCACCGGGCGTTTTTCATTGGGCGGGTGTTTGGGGCTTGCACATTACTTAGGCCCGGAACGGGCCTGCAGTCAGTTGATCAGGTGGTTGCAGTGCTGAGTTTCTGCCGTATATCGCGTGTTTACAGTTTATGGGGCTCTATATAAGAAGTGTCTTATATGTTGGCTGTTTTTAGTGTGTTTATTGGTTTTTAAGTAGTACAAGTTTCCAAGAAAAATCTTGTTTATTTAAGGAGTACTCCTCGCCATATGAGGAATGGTCGTTATTCTAAAATAACAGAGTGGTCTGTATCGTAATGTCCGCTCTGGATGGAATGCAGATGCCTGTTGTCGATGTGTATTTCATTGCGGGTAACAGCAGCTGATCGAGGTTGTTGTGGTGTTCAACTCATGTTTCGTTGGCTCGAAGTTCAGCAAGGCTGTACGTCTCGGGAGAGCGAGGTTGTTTTGAATGCTGTGCTCTTAGACGGTTTTTTATAATAGGGAATCAGATGAAACTTAAATCTTTTGCATCCAAGGCGACCTGTGGGTTGCTACTTGCGGCACTGACTCCGGCATTGAGTTACGCAGAGACCGGTGTCAACTCCGGCAACGTGAAGTTCGAAGGCCTGATCTCCAGCGTCAGTTGCAAGGTTCAGGTCGATGCCAACGAGTCCGGAGCGAACACGGGCACGGTCAAGTTCGGCAACGTCCTGCCTTCGGTTTTCGCCGGCGGCATCGGCTCCGCCTCCGAGTTCAAGGAATTCAACATCAACCTCAGTGGCGGCGGCTGCACCGACGGCTCCAAGGCTGCCGTCAGCTTCAACAAGGACGGCTTCATCGATAACGCCACCGGCAACCTGCGTCTGATCGACAGCGGTTCCGGTTCGGCATCGGGCGTGCAGATCCAGATTCACAACAACGGCGCCACCCCGGGGAAAATCGACCTGTCGGAAAACAACAACCAGCAGTTTGCCGAAGTCGTGGGCAACAAGGCCGTGCTGAAGTTCAAGGCCTCCTATGTGGCGGTCAGCGACACGATCGTCGAAGGTCGTGCCGACTCCAATATCAACTTCGATGTGACGTACAACTGACGTCTGTCAGTTACATAAGGAGTTGCTCATGGCGCCGAAAGCGCATGTGTTTAAAACCTTCGTTATCGGCGCCATCTTTCTGGGTCTGTTTTCATCGGCAGTCAATGCGGAAATAGTCATTCATGGCACCCGTGTGGTTTATCCGGCGAGTGCCCGTGATGTGACACTGAGAATGAATAACCCAGGCAGTATGCCGATATTGGTCCAGGCCTGGATTGATGATGGCGATGCCAGTAAGGCACCTGAAGAAATGAAAGTGCCCTTCCAACTTACTCCGGCACTCAGTCGCCTGGAACCCAATGCCGCGGCGGTACTGCGTATTGGTTATTCGAAAGAGCCCTTGCCCGCGGATCGTGAGTCACTGTACTGGCTGAACATTCTGGAAGTTCCGCCACAACAGAAACAGGATGAAAACCGATTGGCCTTTACCTTCCGCCACCGGATCAAGTTGTTCTTTCGTCCTGCGGACTTGAAGGTCAATGTCAACTCGGCGGTGGAAAGACTCAGTTGGAAGTTTGAGCCCGCGGGAGTTGCCCAAGGCAAGGCCCCAGGTCCGGTCGTCCAGGTGTCCAATCCAACTCCTTATTACCTGTCCTTCAGCAAGGTCGAGGTGCAAGCGCAGGGACGTACCGTTGACCTGGGAGCTGGGATGGTCGCGCCCTTTGCCCGTGAGTCCTTTGCCTGGCCGGCAAACGCCGAACGAGCGCCACGCAATGCGGCTGTGCGCTTTGAAGTGGTCAATGACTTCGGCGGCCGGGTGCCGCTGGAAAAGAACCTTCTCTAGTTGCCCTGTTAATTCAACTCCGCTCTTGGCCCTGGTCATTAAACGCTGAGTGCATTGGTATCGATTATGTTCAGTGTGCAGCCCTTCTGGCTGGGTTTTCCTGTGCTCGCACGAGTCTGTCCTGGCGATGTTCCGGCCCTGTTCTTGCGAGCACTCTCGGTGCTGGCGGGGCTGTTGGGGCTGGCGGCTCCGGTGGCTGCCCAGCCGACGAGCGCTGATCAAGCCGTGCGATCGGAGGTGTCCGGCGACGCGTCTCAGAACAGCCCGGTGTTCTTCGATACCCAGATGCTGTTCAAGGCGCCAGGAGCCCTCATCGACACCCAGCGCTTCGAGCGTGCGGGGTATGTGGCGCCGGGCAAGTACCTGCTGGATGTGCGAGTCAGTGGCGCCTGGCGCGGCTTGATCGAGATCGAACTGCGTGAAAGCGATGACCCCCAGGGCAGCCAGCCCTGCTACAACCGCGAGTTGCTCAAGCAACTGGGCATCGACCTGAACAAGGTCGACGCCGCACTGGCGCCTGCCAGTCATCCGCTGCAGGGCGACGGTGAGTTCTGCGGGGACCTCGCCAGTTACATCCCCCATGTCATCACCCAGGTCAACATGGCCGAACAGCAGCTGGAGCTCTCGGTGCCACAGCTGTTCGTGCTGCCCGAAGTCGCAGCCAGCTACGTCGATCCGGCCAGCTGGGACTCGGGCATCAACGCGGCCCGGCTCAACTACAGCACCAACCTGTTCAGCACCCAGAGCCGTGGCCAGCGCAGCACTAGCGGCTATGCCGGATTGAATATGGGCCTGAACCTGGGAAACCTGCGCCTGCGTCACAGCGGCACCTTCTCCTGGTCGCCGGACAGCGGCAGCGATTATCAACGGGGCTATATCTACGGCCAGACCGACCTGACCGACTGGCGTTCGCAATTGCTGGTGGGGGAGAGCGTGACCGACTCCGAGCTGTTCGATTCGGTGTCGTTTCGCGGGGTCAAGCTGTTCAGCGATGAACGCATGCTGCCCACCGCCCAGCGCTATTTCGCCCCGGTGGTGCGCGGTACGGCCAATACCAACGCCAAGGTCACGGTGCGTCAGCGGGGTTACCTGGTGTACGAAACCACCGTCGCCCCGGGCCCCTTCGAGATTGCCGATCTGCAGGCCGCGAGCTTTGGCGGCGACCTGGAAGTGACGCTGACCGAGGCCGATGGTCGCACCCAGCGCTTTACCGTGCCCTTTGCCACCATGGCCCGTCACCTGCGACCGGGGAGCACCCGCTACAGCCTGACCGGCGGGCAGGTGATCAGGGCCGGCGGGCGTGGTCAGCACCAATATGTGGCCCAGGGCACCCTGCAACGCGGGCTGGACAACCAGGTCACCGGTTATGCCGGCGCCTCGTTCACCGGCAGCTACATGGCCGGCCTGATCGGCGCGGCGCTGAACACCGAGCTCGGCGGTTTCGGCCTCGACCTGACCCAGTCCCGCACCGAGGTGCCGCGCAACGGCAACCTGCAGGGCTCCAGCCTGCGTCTGTCCTACAGCAAGAACCTGCATGACAGCGGCACCCAGTTCTCGTTGCTGGCTTATCGCTATTCCACCCGGGGCTACCTGAGCCTGAGGGATGCCATCGATCTGGAGGACTTCGTCAACCGAGGCGCGCGGTTCGAAGACTTTGCCCGGGTCCGCGATCGCCTGGATGTGACGATCAACCAGCGGGTGGACGGCATCGGCGGTGACTTCTACCTCAACGGCTCCTCCCTCAACTACTGGAATAGCCGCGGTCAGGCGCGCAACTACTCCATGGGCTACAACCACCAGTGGCGCGGCCTCAGCTATGCCTTCAGCGTTCAGCGGACCCAGGGTTCCAGCCAGTTCTCGGGGCGTCGCACCCGCAGCGAGAACACCCTGTGGAGCCTCAGCCTGTCGCTGCCCCTGGGGGGCGTCGCCGGGCGTTCCACCCTGGCCAACGCCTTCATCAGCCACGACCAGAATTCCGGTTCCCACTACTCCAGCGGCATTTCCGGCTCGCTGGGCGAGCGTGAGTCCGCCTCCTATGGCGTGTCGGTGTCCCATGATGCCCAGCCGCGGGAAACCTCGACCAACGCCAACCTGAGCTACTACCTGCCGCAGGTGTCCCTGAGTTCGAGCCTGTCCCAGGGCCGTGACTACCGGGCCCAGTCGCTGGGTGCCTCCGGCGGCATGCTCCTGCATTCCGGGGGCCTGACCTTGTCCCAGACCCTGAGTGAGACCGCTGCCCTGGTGCATGCCCCCCATGCCCGCGGCGCCGGTGTCGGCTATTCCGGTGCGCAGGTGGACGCGCAGGGTTATGCGGTGCTGCCGAGCCTGACGCCCTATCAGCTCAATACCGTGGACCTGGACCCCAGCGGCATGGATGAGGATGTCGAGCTGCAGGTCAGTTCACGCAACGTCGCGCCCAGGGCGGGGGCCGTGGTCAGGCTGTCCTACCCGACCCGCAAGGCCCGGGCGTTTCTGCTCGACAGCCGGCAGGCCGATGGCTCGCCGCTGCCCTTTGCCGCCAGTGCCCTGGACGCCGACAGCGGCGAGGAGCTGGGGGCGGTGGGGCAGGGCAGTCGCCTGGTGCTGCGCAGCGAGAAGGATCGGGGCCGCATCCGGGTGCAGTGGGGCGACGCACCCGCCGAGCAGTGCCTGATCGACTATGTGTTGCCGGCGCCCGCGGCGCAGCCGGGCAACGAATCGCTCTTGCTCGACTTGCCGTGTCGCGGCCTGTCGCCGCAGAGCACCATCACCGCGGAGCCTGCATCTTGAGGGGCTGCCTTGCTCGTGTGTTGCGTGGCGTGTGCCTGCTGGGGGCGGCGTTGCTGCTGTTCAGCCAGGGCGCCTGGGCCGACCTGTCGATTGTCGGCACGCGCTTCATCTATCCCCAGGGGCTGGCGGCCTTGAGCATCCGGGTCGGCAATCTCGGCACGGCGCCGCTGCTGCTGCAGACCTGGCTGGACAAGGGCGATGCCTCGGTCGATCCGAGCCGGTTGGCCGTGCCATTCGTACTTTCACCGCCACTTTCGCGACTCGATCCGCAGCAGAGCGCCGTCCTGTCGCTGCGTCACAGCGGCGAGCCGCTGCCTGCCGATCGTGAGTCGGTGTTCTGGCTCAACTTTCTGGAAGTGCCGTCCCTGCGGCCTCTGAGCAGCAACCAGCTGAGCCTGAGCTATCGCCTGCGGATGAAGCTGCTGTATCGCCCCAAGGGCCTGCCGGGTCGGGCCGACGACGCGGCGCGCCAGTTGCGCTGGAGCCTGCCCGGGGCGACGCAGGCGGGAGGCGCTGCGACGCTCAGCGTGAGCAATCCGACGCCGTACTACGTGTCCCTGGCTCGGGTGGATGTGGGCGATCCGCGCCAACCCATGACCGTACAGAGCATCACCGTCGAGCCGTTCGGTTCGGCGCGCCTGCCTTTGTCCGCCGCGCCGCCGTTGGGCGGCGGCGCGGCAGAAATTCGATACCAAGTGGTTTTAGACAGCGGGGAGACGCTGAGTGGAAGTGTGCAAGTACAGCTGTAGTGGTACGCCAGCCGGCCAGCCGGCCGCTGAAGGCAAGGGGCCAGGTCCGGAGTGGGCGCGAGTGCCGTCGGCGCTGCGGCCGGGGATGTTGCTGGCGCTGCTGTTGCCCGCGTTGGCGCAGGCGCAGATGCGGGTCCAGGTGCCCAGTGCCGGGCAGGCCATACGGGATATCGAAGCCACCCAGCCGGCGCTGCCGCCGCCCACCGATGACGTGCAGCTGGAGGTGCCCAAGGCCGAGCGGCCGACACCGGCCCCGGATACTTCGGGCCTGCGCTTGCTGGTCAAGGCATTCGTCATCGAGGGCAATCAGGTGTTCAGCGATCAAGAGCTGCAGCTGCTGCTGGACGATCTGCGCGGCCAGGAGCTCGACCTGGGTGGTTTGCGTGACGCGGCGCAGCGCATCACCGCCCATTACCAGCAACAGGGCTACCTGTTGGCCCGGGCTTTCTTGCCGGCCCAGGAAATCGATGGCGCAGTGGTGCGTATCGAGGTCATGGAGGGCCGCTACGGCCGGATCGAGCTGAGCAACCAGTCCCGTGCCCGGGACGGCGTACTCCGCGCGCCGCTGGCGGCCCTGGACGGTGGCGCGGCGGTCAACAGCGCAGACCTGGAGCGCAGTCTGCTGCTGCTCAACGACCTGCCCGGGGTCCAGGCCAAGGGCACCTTGCGTGCGGGGCAGGCCCCCGGCACCAGCGATCTGTTGGTGGAGGCGCAGCCCGGCCCCTGGGCCAGCGGCAGCCTGGAGGCCGACAACTTCGGCGGCTACCACACCGGCGAGTTCCGCCTGGGGGGCAGCTTCAACCTCAACAACCCCCTGGGCCTGGGGGACCAGCTCAACCTGCGCCTGCTGGGCAGCGACCGCGACCAGCGCTACTGGCGCAGCGCTTATCAGCTGCCCGTGGGGCCCTGGTCGACCCGGGTCGGCGCCGGCTACTCGCACATGAGCTACGAGCTCAACAGAAAGCGTTTGAAGAAGCTGCAGATGAATGGCCAGGCCAGTGTCCAGAGCCTGTTCCTCGTCCAGCCGATCCTGCGGGGGCGGACCTTCGACCTGAGTGCGCAACTGCAGTACGAGAACAAGCAACTGCGCGACGACATCGACCTGCTTGAGCTGAGCAAGCGCAAGCACATCGAGTTGTGGACCCTGAGCCTGGGCGGCAACCGTCAGGACCGGTTTCTCGGCGGTGGCTACAACCAGTTCAGCCTGTCCTACGGCTCCGGCCGCCTGACCTTCGATGACGCCTTCGAGCAGCGCCTGGATCGCTATAGCGCCGCCACCGGCGGCGGCTTCGCCAAGACCAACCTGCAAGTCGCGCGGCTGCAGCGCCTGGGCAACCGCTTCCAGCTCTATGCCCAAGTCAATGCCCAGTGGACCTCGGCCAATCTCGACAGCTCGGAAAAGATGGGGCTGGGCGGCCCCTACGGCGTGCGCGCCTATCCCCTGAGCGCCGGTATTGGCGACCAGGGCTGGCAGGCCGGTCTGGAGCTGAGCTACGCCCTGGCACCGCGCTGGCAGCTCAGCCTGTTTGCCGACAAGGGCTATGTGCAGGTCAACCGCCTGCCCTGGACCCGCGAAATCAATACCCAGCGCCTGCAAGCGGCGGGGCTGGGCGCGCGTTGGAGCGGCGATCGGCGGCAACTCAACCTGACCAGTGCCTGGCCCCTGGATAACCAGAAGGCCGGGGACGGTCCCGAGCGCACCCCACGGATCTGGGTCAGCGCGACACAGTTTTTCTGAAGGCCTGCGTGTGCTTTGGAAGTAGTGCCGTTCTGCGAACAACAGCAGAGCGTTTGAACGTCAATAAGGAGTCATTGTGAACAAGATTTATGCGTTGGTATGGAACCAGGCCCAAGGTCGCTGGAGCGTGACGTGCGAGGGCGCGCGGCGCCGGCGTCGCAGTGGTGGGCGCAAGGGGTTGCTGGTGATGGCAGCCGGCTTGCTTGCCCTGGGAGGACTGACGCCGGCGATGGCGTTGCCCCAGGGAAACGTTACGGTTAGCGGTAGTGCTGACTACAACGTCACGGGTAACAACATGGTGATCCAGCAGCACAGTGACAAGCTGGTGACCAACTGGAACGAGTTCAGCATCGGTGCCGATAAGTCGGTGACCTTCAACCAACCCGGGCGTGACTCCATCGCCCTGAACCGGGTGACCGGCTTCAAGGGCAGTAACATCCAGGGCGCGCTGAATGCCAACGGCCAGGTGTTTCTGATCAACCCCAATGGGGTGCTGATCGGTCAGGGCGCGCAGGTCAACGTGGGTGGCCTGGTGGCCTCGACCCGTGACATCAGTGACGATGATTTCAATAACGGTCGCTATCAGTTCACCGGAAAATCGGCGGTGGAAGTCATCAACGACGGCAACATCACTGCGGCCGATGGTGGCTATGTGGCGCTGCTGGGCGCGCGGGTGCGTAACAACGGCGAAATCGTTGCCAATCAGGGCTCCGTGGCCCTGGGCGCTGGTAACGACTTTACCCTGAGCCTGGGTAACGACAATCTGATCAACTTGCAGATTAACGGCGCCGCCGCGAATGCGTTGGCGCAGAACACCTCAGTGCTCAAGGCCGATGGCGGTCAGGTGCTGATGCTGGCCAAGAGCACCAATGCGCTGACTCAGGCAGTGGTCAACAACCAGGGGGTGATCGAGGCCAATACCCTGTCCAACAAGGAAGGACGTATTGTCCTGGACGGCGGCGAGCGTGGCGTGGTCAATGTGGGGGGGAAATTGACGGCCAAGGCCTCAGCCACCGACGGCAACGGCGGTACGGTTCAAACCTCGGGCGCGGTCACCCGGGTCGAGCTCAACGCCGAAGTCGATACCCGCTCCAGGAACGGTCGTACCGGCACCTGGATCGTCGAGTCCAATGAGGTCAAGGTGGGTTCCACGGGTGAGCCCGGCAACCCGACCCTGGTCGAAAGCACGCTCTCCCAGAACCTGAACAACACCAACGTTGATCTGCGTAGCCGCGATGGTGATGTAGCGGTGGCCGCTGCGGTCGAGTGGAAAAGCGGCAACCAACTGACCCTGACCTCTGCCAAGGACGTCAAGGTCAATCAACGGATCAGCGCCACGGGCGCCAACTCGCGCCTGGAACTGAACGCCGCCAAGTCGGTCCGGCTCGACGGTCACGTGAGCCTCACCGGCGCCAACGGCAGCTTGGGGGTCAAGCATGGCGAGCAACTGGTGGTGGGCGACAAGGGACTGGTGACCTTGTCCGGAGGCGACGCCGGGTTTGACGCCAATGGCAAGCAGCACAAAGTGATCCAGAACAGCCAGCAGTTGCAGGCCATCGGCAAAAAGCTCGATGACCACTATGTCCTGGGCAATCAGATCAAGGGATCAGGGACCATCAACTCCATTGGCGGCGATCAGCTGTTCACCGGCTCGCTCAATGGTCTGGGCAATACCATCAGTGGCTTCACCATCAACAGCTCGGGCCTGTATGCCGGATTGTTCGGCCAGTCCTCCGGCACCATCAGCGATCTGAAGCTGGCCTCGATCACCGTCAATGGGAGCAACTTCCGCAACGGTTTCAGTGAAATTGGCGGTCTGGTGGGGCGCAACAGTGGCAGCATCGAACGGGTCAGTGCCCGCGATATGCAGGTCTCTGCCAATAGCGACCAGCGCAACAAGGTCGGCGGCTTGGTGGGGGGCAACTACGGCGGCTCGATCAGCGACTCTTCGGTGGCCGGTTCGTTGTACGGCGGCAGCCTGACCACGGCCATCGGCGGCGTGGCCGGGGAAAACCGGTTCGGCAATGGCAGAACCGGTCTCATCAGCGGCAGTGCCAGTGATGTCGATATCACCACCAAGATGTATAAACAGGCCATGGGCGGCGCCGGAGGACTGGTTGGGATCAACAATGGCGCAGTGATTTCCAACTCGTCGAGCAAGGGCACCATCGGTACTTACAATCCACTCTATAAGGGACTGAACCTGGGCGGGCTGGTGGGCAACAACCAGAACGGCACTATTACCGGCTCCAGTTCCTCGATGAACGTGTACGGCGCGCTGGGGAGCCATATTGGCGGCCTAGTCGGGTTCAACCGCTCTGGCACTATCAGCGGTTCCAGTGCCAGCGGTAACGTTTACGGGGTGGGCAGCGAGTCCGCTGGGGGGCTGATCGGCTCGCAGCAGAACCAGAGCTTGGTGAGCAACGTCAAGGCGACTGGCGATGTGATTGACCGCTTCGGCACGAACCTGGGTGGCCTGATCGGAAAAAGTGACGACAGCACCATCCGCGGTTACATCGAGGCCAAGGGCGATGTCAAAGGAGGTGTGAAGGCCAACGTCGGCGGTCTGGTCGGTAGCAATATCGGTGGCCTGATCTACGATGCCAAGGCGCTGGGCGCGGTGGAGGGCTACGCCAAGAGCAATATCGGCGGTCTGGTCGGCTACAACGATGGTGACCTGGGCTCGGTTGCGGCTCACGGCAAGGTCTTTGGCGATACCTATAGCTCCGTGGGTGGGTTGGTGGGCTTCAACTCCAACGACTCCAACCACGTCATCGAGCGTGCCGTGGCGACTGGCAATGTCCATGGAACCTGGCACAGCAAGGTCGGGGGCCTGGTCGGCGATAACCAGTCGCAGATCGTCAACTCCGAGTCCCGTGGCCGCGTCAGTGGCGGCTGGCGTACCACCCTGGGTGGGCTGGTGGGCGTGAACGAGGGGCAGATCCAAGGCTCGAAATCCACCGGCAAGGTCGATACCGTCTGGGCCTACTTCCAGACTTATGGTGACCAGATCGGCATCAACCACGGCACCTACTCTTCGGCCCGGGTTTCCAAAGGCCTGATGGACTAAGGAGTGTCGGCAAGACCTCGGCCCGGCTGCCCCTGGCATGCCGGGCACTTGCCACCTATTCACTATCGATTGACCGGCTCCCGTGGCACCGCAGCGTGCACTAGGGGCCGGCTTGGAAAAAGAGGCAATGACCGATGAGTGATCCATGGTCCAGGCTCCTCACCGATGGGCGCCGGCGCGGTCTGTTGATACGCGCGATCATCCTGATGCTGTTGGGCGTGCAGGCGAGCGCACCGGTGTACGCCGTTACCGATGAGGGCAAGGCCAAAGGGTGCGTGTTCAGTAGTTATGGCGGCTCTGCCCAGGATTGGGTCGAGATCACACCACTGACCCGGAGCACGCCGGTGGGGGCCGTGTTGAAACAGCGTCACGTGAACCCGATCATTGAATACACCACTGAGAAGTCTGTAACCAAGGAGCCGCATGAATTGGTTTTAGGTGCGCATTTTCCGGGGATTAGGTTTCTCGATGGCATCGTTCCGACCAATATCGATGGCATCAGTTTTAAAGTGACGGCCTATCCTTCAGGCTCGGACGCCCAGATACTGACGGGTAATTTCTATCCCGTGGTACTAAAAAAATACAGGGTGGAGAGCTCAAACGGCGAGCTGAAAAAAGACTTCATAAACTACGTGTATTCGCTGATTCTGACCCGGCCCGCCAATGAGTTACCCAAGGGATCGCTGCAGGTCAACAGCCTCGCCGGTGTCCAGGTGGCGATGTACGCGCTGGATCTGGACGCGGGCGTGGCCCAGGTCGGGCAACACTTGCTGGAGCTGCCGCAGCAGGACAACCGGGATCGGTGTTCGAAACAACTGTTGCTCAGCGAACAGGAACTGCTGGGGGGCGAAGGCGTCAAGTTCACCGCCACGTGCCAGGTGGTCACCCGCAACGTCACGCTGCGTCTGGGCAGTCCCTCGGCCCATGACTTTCCCACGTTGGGCTCGACCTCGCCGCCCTCGGCCGCGGCCAGGCTTGAAGTCAACGACTGCTCGTTCAACAGCCTGCCGAAGGTTTCGTTCAGCGCCGAACCCGCCTCGCGCTGCGATCCGACAGGAATCCTGGGGCTCACTCAATCGGCTCAGGATCAGGGGCGGTCCGTCGCCAAGGGCGTTGGCATCGTCATGTTCAATGAGCAGATTCCGCGCATTCATTGCAATGGCACTCAATACGCCATGGAGCGCCTGTTGGGCAGCGATAGCGCCAGCTTCAGCTTTCGCGCCCAGTACATTCGCACGGGGCCGATCACCGAGGGGGCAGCCAACAGCAGCGCCCAGTTCAACTTCACCTTCGACTGACGCACCGGCCGCAGGCCTCGGGTGTTTACCTGGACGCCGGCCCCCGGGCCTTTCTACACTGACCTCCGTCTGGGGACCGGGGGAGCACCGATGAATCGCAATGAACTGCGCAAGGCCGACATCAACCTGATGGTGGTGTTCGAGGCGTTGATGCTGGAACGCAACGTCACCCGGGTGGCGGAAAAGCTGTTTCTCGGCCAGCCCACCATCAGCTCCGCGCTCAACCGCCTGCGGGCGATGTTCAACGATCCGCTGTTCATTCGCGTCGGCCATCGCATGGAACCCACCGCGCGCGCCGAGCAGATCATCCAGCACCTGTCGCCGGCCCTCGACGCGCTGTCCTCGGCCCTGAGCCTGACCCACGATTTCGATCCCGCCAGCAGCACCATGACCTTTCGCATCGGCCTGTCCGACGACGTCGAGTTCGGCCTGCTGCCGCCCCTGCTGCGAGCCCTGCGCCAGGAAGCGCCGCAGGTGGTGGTCGTGGTGCAGCACGTGGATTACTGGCGGATTCCCGATCTGCTGGCCTCGGGCGACATTACCGTCGGCATCAGCCAGACCCGGGGCCTGCCGGCCAATGCCAAGCGCAAGTTGCTGCGGCACATCCAGCCCAGCGTGTTGCGGGCCGATGCCAGCGAGACGCCGCTGACCCTCGACGAATACTGCGCGCGGCCCCATGTGCTGGTATCCCACACCGCCAATGTCGCCGGCTTCGCCGATGAGTGGCTGGCGGAAATCGGCCGCACCCGCCAGGTGGTGCTGTCGGTGCCGCAGTACAGCTCGTTACCGGCGCTGCTGGCGGGCACCGACATGCTCGCCAGCCTGCCGGACTATGCGGCGGCGGCCATGGCCGCCTCGGGGCAGCTGTTTGTCGAGCCTTATCCGTTCAAGACCCCGACCCTGGACTTGTCCATGGTCTGGCTCAGCCACGTCGACAGCGATCCCGCGGAACGCTGGCTGCGTTCGCGCCTGGAAGCCTTCATGGGGGAAAGGGCGCCCATCGCCCCGTTCTGAGCGACTACCGAGCGGTCGGATTGGATTCGCTGTTGCCGGCTTGGCATCGGCACCGGCGGCTGCTTTGCTGTGTAGATCATCTGTTGAAACACTGATCGGTGGAGTGTGCCCATGAGTCGTTCCCGTTCCCTGTTGCGTGGGCGTGGCCGCCACGACAGCGGCAAGGTTGGCATGGTCGAGCTGTTTTTCGACCTGGTGTTCGTGTTCGCCGTAACCCAGCTGTCCCATTCCCTGCTGGCCCATCTGTCCCTGGGCGGGGCGCTGCAGGTGGCGCTGCTGATGGTGGCGGTGTGGTGGGTGTGGATCTTCACGTCGTGGATCACCAACTGGCTGGACCCGGAAACCCTGCCGATTCGCCTTGGGCTGTTTGTGCTGATGGTGGCGGGGTTGCTGCTGTCGTCGTCGATTCCCCAGGCCTTCGGTGAGCGCGGCCTGCTGTTTGCCGGCGCCTATGTGTTCATGCAGGTGGGCCGCACCGCCTATTCCCTGTGGGCAGTGCGCGGCGAGCCGGTAAACATGACCCGCAACTTCCAGCGAATCCTGTTGTGGCTGATGTTCTCGGGGGTTTTCTGGATCACCGGCGGCCTGCTGGAGGGCCCACAGCGGCTGGCCTTATGGGGGCTGGCCCTGGCTATCGAAGTACTGTCGCCGTCGCTGTATTTCTGGGTGCCGGGGCTGGGGCGTTCGACCCTGGCCGACTGGAATGTGGAAGGCAATCACATGGCCGAGCGCTGCGGTCTGTTCGTGATCATCGCCCTGGGGGAATCGCTGCTGGTGACTGGTGCCACCTTCGCCGAGCTGACCACCAGTGCCCAGGGCCTGCTGGGGTTCGTGGTGGCGGTGCTGGGCAGTATCGCCATGTGGTGGGTGTATTTCGACAGTGGCGCCGAGCGTGCACACCACCGTATTGCCCATTCCGACGACCCGGGGCGTCAGGCGCGCATTGCCTACACCTATCTGCACCTGCTGATCGTGGCGGGGATCATTGTCAGTGCCGTGGCCGATGAGCTGGTGCTAATGCATCCGGAGCACGCCAGCCCGGCCGGGGTGCTGGTGATAGTTGGTGGTCCCTGGCTGTTCCTCTTGGGCTGCGCCCTGTTCAAGTGGGTGATGAACGACCGGCCGTTACCGCCGCTGTCGCACCTGGCCGGGCTCGTGGTCCTGCTGCTGTTGTTGCCGGCCGCCTGGAATCAGCTGTTTTCCGCGCTGGCCCTGGGCAGCCTGACCACTCTGGTGATGGTGCTCGTGGCCACCTGGGAAACACTGGCCCTGCGCGAGCGGGCAGCGACGGCGGGGCAATGAGGCCGGCGGATAATGCAAGCGCGGGGGCGGGGCTTGTGTAGTATGGAGCGCCTTTTTTCCCCTGACAGACCAGGAGTTCTGCCATGCCGCACCTGCATATGGAATACACCGCCAACCTGCCCCAGCTGGACGTCGACAAGGCGCTGCTGCGGCTCAATCACGCACTGGTGGCCTCCGGGCAGTTTGCCGATGAGTTCGATATCAAGAGCCGGGCGGTGAAGGTCGAGTCGTTCAGGGTCGGCACCGGCCTGGGTGAGCGGGCCTTTGTCCACGTCAAGCTGGCCCTGCTCAGCGGCCGCTCGCCGGAGATCAAGAAGCAATTGTCCGAGAGCCTGCTGGCCCTGCTGCAGGACCTGGCGCCCTGGCCTGCGGAGCTGGCGGTGCAACTGTGTGTGGAGATTATCGATATCGACCGCGCGTCCTACAGCAAGGCGGCTGTCGGTCTCTGATGGGGGCAGGGCCTAAAGCAGGCCCGGTTCGGCGCAGGCCTTGACCACCTGTTCACGGAACCAGGTCTGCGCGCTGTCCTGATCGGTGTTCTGGTTCCATTGCATGTCCAGGGTGAACCCCGGCAGGCCGCTGGGGGCCTCGCAATGGTTGAACACCGCTTCGTTGGCCAGCAAGGCCTGGATGCGTCGGGGCAGGGTCAGGATGAAGTCGGTGCCGGTGATCATTTTCAGCGCCGCGCTGTAGCTGTTGGAGCGGGCGACGATCTGCCGCTTGTGGGCCTGGCGGGCCAGCCAGCCATCCACCATGTTGCTGTCCGAGGTCCAGGGCGTGGGAAACACATGGCGCCGCTCGATGAACGATTGCAGGCTGAAGCGCGGCTCCTTGGGCGGGGTCGCGCGCTTGTCGAAGACGCACACCAGGTCGTCCTCCAGCAGCATCTGCGATTTCAGGTCGGCATGGCTGCGATGGAAGTTGGGGCCGAAGCAGATCACCAGGTCGACGCTGCCATCGCGCAGTTCTTCGGCGGGAATATCGCTCTCCAGTTTCTGCACATTGACCGTCACCGGCAGGTCGGCGTAGTCGAAGCCCTTGAGTAGCCGGGGCAGGATCAACAGCTCGAAGTACTCCGGCGCGCACAGGTTGAAGGTCACGGCCTGGCGGGTCGGATCGAAGGCCGGCACGCCGCTGTGGCACAGGTTGATGCTCTCGAGGATCTTCAGCACGTGGCCGTACATGCTGGTGGCCTTGTAGGTCGGGCGCATGCCGTTGCGGGTGTGGACGAACAGCTCGTCCTCGAAGCCGTTGCGCAGTTTCTTCAGGCAGTAGCTGACCGTCGACTGACTGACGCAGAGGGTTTCCGACACCCCGGTGACACTGCTTTGCTCGTACACCGCGACAAAGACCATCAGGTCCTGCATGTCGAGTTTTCTGAGCGTGTTGTTGATGAGCATCCGTTCCATCCCGCTGGGCACCTGGCGCCGGTGGCGCGCAAACCGGATCGATGCTAGCGGAACGATCGTCCTAATTAAATGCCCGGAGCGGGGATTCGCGGACAGCATCGGGACATTAAATTCCGATAACACGACCTGCGCATTTTCGCTCAGCCAGCCGGTGCCTGTCCCGGGGCAATTTCAGGCCGCGGCGGCCTGCGGACGGCTGCCGCGCACCAGGCCGAGCATGCCCAGGGCCACCAGCACGGCACCCAGCAGTTCCCCGGGGCGCGGCGTCTGGCCCAGCCACAACCAGTGGAACAGCGTCAGCAACAGGGTGCTGAGGTAGATGTAGGAAATCACCGTGGCCGGGGCGATGACGCCGATCGCCCGATGCAACAGCCAGAAGGTCGCCAGGGTGGCGAACAGTGCCAGGTACAGCAGCCACAGCAGATCCTGGCTGCCCAGCAGGGTTGCACTGCGCCAGCCGCCGCTGGCCAGACTGGCGGCAAACAGAAACAGGGCGCCGAACAGCATGTTCCAGAAGGTCATGGCCGCCGGGCTGCGCCCTTGCAGGCCATGGGCCTTGAAGCGCTGGCTCAGCGGCGAGTAGGCGGCCATGGCCAGGCATCCCAGGCCATAGACGCCCATGGCGTACAGCGACGGCCACTGCCCCGGGGCATCCCCCTTGAGGATCAGCAGCAAGGCCCCGGCGCCGGCTACCAGCATCGCCGGCCAGCGCCGGGGCTGGCGCTGGCCGGGCAGCAACCAGCCTTCGAGCACCAGGGTCAGCAGCGGCACCAGGGTGAACAGGGTTCCGGTGTTGACCGCCGAGGTGTAGCGCAAGGCCTCGAACAGCGAGCCGAAGTACAGCGCCAGCAGCAGCCCCAGCACCGCGTGGGCCCGCAGTCCGGCCAGGGTCATCGCCGAGGAGCCCTTGAGCCACAGCAGGGGGGCGAACAGCAGGGCCGAGAACAGCAGGCGCAGCGCGGTCAGCAGCACCGGGTCGATGGCCTGATTGACCTGGGCGGCGGCGAAGAACGAAGCGGCGATCAACGCCGCCCACAGCAGCATGCCGAGATGCGCCTGGGTGAAGTTCACGGGATTCATGGCAGGCTCCGGTGGCTCAGCGGATGTGCTGGCGGTAATGCCGCGGATCGAAACGCAGCACCATGAGGATCATCAGGCCCATCACCGCGGTCAGGGACCACCAGGCCCATTCGAAGCTGCCCAGCTGGTCGCGGATGATGCCCGCCAGCAGCGGCGACAGGCCGGCGATCAGGTAGCCGATGCCCTGCACGAAGGCGGTCAGGCCGCCGGCCCGGCGTGGGTCGGGCAGGTGGTCCAGGGACACGATCAGGCTCATCGGAAACAGCCCGCCAATGCCCAGGCCCAGCAGGCACGGCCACAGCAGGCTCAGGTGCTGCGGACTGAGGATCAGGCCGCAGAAGCCGGCGATGATCAGCACCAGCAGGCCCACCAGCACCCGGCGCCGGTCCGGGCTGCGGTTGGCGATGGCCGGAGTGACCAGCCCGGAAATCACTTCCATGGCGGTGAGAAAACCCAGCAGCAGGCCGGCGTTCTGTTCACTCCAGCCGTTCTCCACGTAATAGGGCGCGAGCCAGGCCAGCACGCAGGTGTAGGAGGCGGTGCCGAGGCCGAAGAACACCGCCAGCAGCCAGGCCCGGCGATTGCCGGCAAAGGACTCCCGTGCACCGCGCGAGGCCGGCAGGCTCGGCAGCGAACTGCGCTGGGCGTACCAGAACACTAGCGCCAGCGCGGCCAGGGCGGCCCAGATCGCCAGGGCCAGGCGCCAGCTGCCGCTGTGATTCATCACCAGTGGGGCGAAGGATGCCGCAATGGCCGCGCCGCCCATGATCGAGGTGACATACAGGCCCATGAACAGCGAGACATTGTCGGCAAAACGCGACTTGATCAGCGCCGGCATCAGCGCCTGGATCAGGGCGATACCGATGCCCGCCAGCACCGCGCTGAGAATCAGCTCGGCGGCCGAATCCATGAACAACCGCGAAACGGTCGCCAGGCCGATGATCAGCAAAGACAGGACCACGGTACGGTGCTCGCCCAGGCGCTGACTGACGGCCATGCCGAAGAACATCGCCAGGCCCATGGCCATCACCGGCAGCATGGTCAGCAGCGAGGCCAGACTGAAACTCAGCGGGATGTCACCGCGAATGCCCGACAAGAGCGGGCCGACAGCGGCCATCGACGGCCGCAGATTGAGCGCCACCAGCACCACACTGACCATCAGCCAGAGCGCGGGGCGGGAAGTTGCACGAACGTTTTCCATAACCAGACCTTCAAGAAATCAGGACCTGATTAGGCGGTGCGGCTCAGAAACGGCGCAAATCAGAAAGTCTGCGGTGCTATTTAAAAATTAAATAAGCCGCAAGCCGCAAGCTGCAAGCGGGGTGCTTGAACTTGTGGCTTGCAGCTTGTCGCTTGCCGCTGCCTTTAGAACGGCTTGGTCGGCAGGTACTTGCCGTCCAGGGTGATCACGGCGCGGGAGCCGCCTTCGGGGTCCTCGACCTTCTTGATGTCCAGCTTGAAGTTGATGGCGCTGATGATGCCATCGCCGAATTGCTCGTGGACCAGGGCCTTGAGGGTCGAGCCGTAGACCTGGAGCATTTCATAGAAGCGGTACACGGTCGGGTCGGTGGGGATGCCGCCGGCGATGCTGCCGCGCAGGGGGATGCTTTGCAGCAGGCGGCTGGCGTCCTGGTCCAGGCCGAGCTTGTCGCACACCAGGTCGGCGGCTGCGGCCGGCAGGGCATGCTGGCCCAGCAGGGCGGCGGTGACGAAGGCCAGGCTCAGCCCGGTGCCGTCGGTGAGGTCCTGCCACGACAGGTTCTTGCGTGCCTTGGCGTCGATGATGGTGTCGGCCAGGGCCAGGCGTGGGGCTTGGGCAAATTGCGATTGCAGCATGGGGTGATTCCTCTTGGGTGACGAAACGGGGGCTGCTCAGGCAGCGCTGGAAGGTTGGCTGGCCAGGGCACAGGTGTGCGGGTGCTCGGCCAGGGACACGAAGCGTTGTTGGTTGCCGTCGAGGGCGGCGATGGCGCCGCTTTCGATGTCATACACCCAGCCGTGCAGGTTCAATCGGCCCTGCTCCAGGGCCAGGGCCACCGCAGGGTGGGTCTTGAGGTTGGCCAGCTGGGCGATCACGTTGTCGCGCACCAGGGCGTCCAGGTGTGCGGCGGGCGAGGCGTGCTGGCGGGCGGCGTTGATCACCTTGGCCGACTCGGCGTGGCGCAGCCAGTTGGCCACGGCGGGCAGGTGGTCGAGGCACTTGCAGGTGGAAATGGCGGTCATCGCGCCGCAGTCGGAGTGGCCGCAGATGACGATGTCGCTGACACCCAGCACGGCGACGGCATATTCCACGGTGGCCGACACGCCGCCCGGCTCGGGTCCATAGCTGGGCACGATGTTGCCGGCGTTGCGGATCACGAACAGGTCGCCGGGCTCTTGCTGGGTCAGCAGCTCGGGCACCACCCGGCTGTCGGAACAGGTGATGAACAGGGTGCCGGGGCTCTGGGTGCTGGCCAGTTGCTTGAACAGGGCGCTGCGTTGTGGAAAGGCCTCGCGCTGGAACTTGAGGAAGCCGTCGATGATGTTCTGCATGGGGTTCTCCTTGCGTCGCTGATGGGGCAAGGATGGAAGTTTTCAGCTATAGCGTCCAAGACCGGTTTATTATGCTCTCCATAAGTACAGCCTATAGTTGGAGCCTGCATGCTGCTGCGTCATATCCGTTACCTGCTGGCCGTGGCCGAGCACTGCAACTTCACCCGCGCCGCCGAGGCGCTGCATGTGTCGCAGCCGACCCTGTCGCAACAGATCAAGCAGTTGGAGGAGAGCCTGGGGGCGCCGCTGTTCGACCGTTCCGGGCGCAGCGTGCGCCTCACCGATGCGGGCCAGGCCTATGTCGCCTATGCCCGGCGCGCGCTGCAGGACCTGGAGGCGGCCAGGCGGGCGATCCACGATGTGCAGGACCTGAGCCGCGGCTCGCTGCGCCTGGCGCTGACCCCGACGTTCACCGCCTACCTGGCCGGGCCCTTGCTCAGCCGCTTTCACCAGCAGCACCCGGGAATCGGCCTGAGCATCGAGGAAATGCCCCAGGACCGCCTGGAAGCGGCCCTGGCCGAGGATCGCCTGGACTTGGCGATCGCCTTTGCCGGCGAGCACCTGGCGGAGATCGACAGCCAGGCGCTGTTCAGCGAAACCCTGAGCCTGATGGTCGGCCCGCAGTATCCGCAACCGGACCGCCTGCCCCTGACGGCCGAGGCGCTGGGCCGTCAGTCCCTGGTGCTGCTCAGTGGCGATTTCGCCACCCGCCAGCATATCGACCTGTATTGCCGGCAGCAGGGCATTGCACCGCGGATCGCCGCCGAAGCCAATTCGGTCAGCGCGATTGTCGAGATGGTCCGGCACGGGCAGTTGGCGACTATCCTGCCCAGCTCGATTGCCCGGGAGCAGCCGGGGCTGCGTACCCTGGCGCTGCAGTCAGCGCTGGCGCCACGCCGCGTGGTGCTGCTGGAGCGCCGTGGCGCCTACCGCAGCGCCGCCAGCCAGGCCTTCCGGCAGATGCTGCTGGATCAGGGCGCCGGCGCGGCCAGCCACTGATTGACCACCTGGTCGTAGGCGCCGGTGGCCTTGCTCAGGTGCAGCCACTGGTCGACGTAGCTTTTCCAGGCCATGTCGTCCCGGGGCAGGAGGAAGGCCTTCTCGCTGTATTGCAGGTAGCGCTCGGGGTGCACCGCGCACAGGCCCGGCTTGTGTTTCTGCTGGAAGCGCGCTTCCGAGGCGTCGGTGATCATCACGTCGGCCTGCCGGCTCAGCAATTGATCGAAGATCTTCACGTTGTCGGCGAACAGGATCAGCTCGGCCTTGGGCACATGGGCCCGGGCGAAGACTTCGTTGGTGCCGCCCGGCGGTTCGATCAGGCGCACCGAGGGCTGGTTGATCTGCTCCAGGGTTTCGTAGCGCTTGAGGTCCTGGCAGCGCACCAGGGGAATCTTGCCGTCGATGCCCAGGGGCTGGCTGAAGAAGGCCGTTTTCTGCCGCTCCAGAGACACCGAAATACCGCCCACGGCGATGTCGCATTGCTGGCTGTGGAAGTCGGCCATCAGGCTCTTCCAGGTGGTGCTGATCCACTTCACCCGCACCCCCAGGCTCTGGGCCAGGGATTGGGCCATGGTGATGTCGATGCCTTCGTACTGGCCGTCGTCGCGCAGGTAGCTGTAGGGCTTGTAGTCGCCGGTGGTGCAGACCTTCAACTGGCCGCGCTGGAGCACCTGGTCCAGGCGCGAGGTGGCGTCCTGGGCGAAGCTGAGGGCGGGGGCACTGAGGCCCAGCAGAGTGCAGAGCAGGAAGCGGCGGAGCATGGGGTCGATCCTTGAGTGGCGGTCGGGGCGGGGTGGCGAAGCATTATTGGTCCCCGGTCAAGCACGGGCAAGCAGGGTGTTGTTCAGCGCCGGGACAGGAGCGGCGGCGGGCTTTCGACCTTTTTTTCACGAACGACTGGTTAATCTGCCCTCTCTGGATACCCACAAGAGCTCGCCAGTCATGTCGTCCCACCCCCCACCGTCCATCGAACTGGAGTTCGCTCGGCGTTACGACCAGGAGCACGCGCGCGTCTGCGGCGAGCCCCGGCCTGCCGGGCTCGGCGCACGCCTGGCGCACTGGCGCATGACGCGCCTGGTGCGCCATGCCCTGAAAGTGGCCGGGGAACCGGGGCTGATCCTGGACGTGGCCTGCGGCGCCGGGCGCTACTGGCCGGTGCTGGCCGAGCACGGCAATCGGGTAATCCTGGCGGCGGACCCTTCCCAGGACATGCTCAAGCATGCCCAGACCCACCATCCGGCCAGCCTGATGCAGCGGGTCAAGACCTTCCACAGTTCGGCGTTCGACATCGGTCTGCCGGCCAATGCGGTGGACAGCATCATCTGCATGCAGCTCTTCGCCCATGTGAGTCACAGCGAGGACCGCCTGGCCCTGCTGCAGGAGTTCCATCGGGTCAGCCGTGACTCGCTGATCATCGCCACCCGGGTCGAGCCGCTATTGAGTGTGCGCGGGGCCGCGTCCGCCGAGCCTGCGGCCTTGCGCCCGGTGAGCAAGGGGCTGCTGGAAGGCGAGTTCAAGCAGGCCGATTTTGAGGTCCTGGGCCATCAGGATCTGCTGCCCGGTTTTGCAGCCTTGCGGGTCTACGTCCTCAGAAAACACAGCTAGTTGCAACTCTCGGACTATTCTTGCCCTCCGGCAGAAGGTTTCGCACTTGCTCTTGTCGGGTGAATGCTCAGAAATCTCCGGCGGCGATATATACTGCGCGCCATTCTTCAAGGGAGAGCCGTGTGGCCATCGATATACATTGGATTCGCGACAACGATAGCCTCGGTCAGTTTTGTGCTCAGTGGCAGCAATTGCCCTTCGTCGCCCTCGACACCGAATTCATGCGGGTCGACACCTTTTACCCCATCGCCGCCCTGTTGCAGATTGGCGATGGACAACGCGCCTACCTGATTGATCCTTTGACCATCGACAACTGGCAGCCCCTGGCGGCCCTGCTGGAGAACCCGGCGGTGGTCAAGGTGGTGCATGCCTGCAGCGAAGACCTCGAAGTCCTGCTGCGCCTGACCGGCAGCCTGCCGGCGCCATTGTTCGACACCCAACTGGCGGCGGCCTACCTGAACCTGGGCTTCTCCATGGGCTATTCGCGCCTGGTGCAGGAAGTCCTGGGCATCGAGCTGCCCAAGGGCGAGACCCGCTCCGACTGGCTGCAGCGTCCGCTGTCGGAAACCCAGGTCAGCTACGCCGCCGAAGACGCCGTGCACCTGGCCCAGGTGTTCACCGAACTGCGGCCCAAGTTGTCCGCGGACAAGTACCGCTGGGTGCTGGAAGACGGTGCCGAGCTGGTGGCCAACCTGCGCCGTGAAGTGGACCCCTACGAGGTCTATCGCGAGGCCAAGCTGGCGTGGAAACTGTCCCGCGGCCAGTTGGCGGTGCTGCGCGAGCTGTGTGCCTGGCGCGAGCGTGAAGCCCGGGCCCGGGATTTGCCGCGCAACCGCATCGTGCGTGAACACGCCCTCTGGCCCCTGGCCAAGACCCAGCCCGACACCCTGTCGGCGCTGGCCAAGATCGAAGACATGCACCCGCGCACCGTGCGCCAGGACGGCGAGTTTCTCCTCGACCTGATCAAGCGCACCGCCGCCCTGGGCCCGGACCAATGGCCGCCGGCCGTTCCCGAGCCGTTGCCGATCGAAGCCGCGGCCCTGCTCAAGCGCCTCAAGGCCGTGGGCCAGGCCGAGGCCGAACGCCTGGGCATCGCCCCGGAAGTCATGCTGCGCAAGAAAACCCTGGAGAGCCTGCTCAAGAGCGGCTACCCCAACGGGCCTTATCAATTGCCTGATTCGCTGCGTGGCTGGCGCCGCGAATTGATGGGCCAGGCGCTGCTGGACAGCCTGGCCACCGCCGGAGAACAGCCTTGAAACGTATCTGCTCCATCTACAAAAGCCCGCGCAAGAACGAGATGTACCTCTACGTCCTGAAAAGCGAGGCCCTGGAACGCGTGCCGGAAAACCTGCTGCTGGCTTTCGGCAAGCCGCAACATGCCTTCGACCTGGTCCTGACCCCGGAGCGCAAGCTGTCCCGGGAGGACATCCACCAGGTGCTGGAAAACCTCGAAAAGCAGGGTTATCACCTGCAGATGCCGCCGGCCGAAGACGAGTACATCGAGCATTTGCCCGAAGAGCTGCTGCGTCGCAATGATCCGGTCTGACCCTTAGCGGCTCGGTCCCGAGCCGCTGTTAGATGCAAACTGACTGACCTGGGCGCCGCCTTGATCGATGGAGCGATACTCCGTCGGCGGCGACCTGCACCGTTTTTTAAGGTTTGAGCCATGCGCGTTCTGATTGCCGAACACGATCACGCTGTTTATGCCCGCCTGTTGCGTCAGGCGGCCCCGGAGCTGGAAGTGCTGACCAGTGGCGACTCCGCCGAACTGTCGCGACTGGCGGCCGATTGCCCGGTGTGGCTGGGCCAGCCGGACCTGCTGGCGACCCTGCTGCGCCAGGGCCACCAGCCCCAGTGGTTGCAATCCACCTGGGCCGGCATCACTCCGCTGCTGGCCGACGGTTTGCCGCGGCATTACCGCCTGACCCGGGCGGTGGGCATCTTTGGCCAGGTGATGGCCGAATACGTGCTGACCTACATCCTCGGCCATGAGCGCGAAGTGCTGGCGCGGCTGGTCAGCCAGGTGGAGCGCAAGTGGGACAACCGCCTGGGCCAGAGCCTGGTGGGACGCAAGGTGCTGATCGTCGGCACCGGCGATATCGGCCAGAGCGTGGCGCAGTTCCTGGTGCCGTTCGGGGTCAAGCTGTACGGCATCGCCAGTCAGGCCCGGGAGCAGGCGCCCTTTATCGAAGTCGCCGGGTTGGAAGACCTGGGACGCTTGGTGGGGGAGGTGGACTACGTGGTCAATCTGTTGCCCAACACCCCCAGCACCCACGACCTGTATGACGCCGCGCTGTTCAGGCAATTCAAGCCCACCGGGCTGTTCATCAATGTCGGGCGGGGCGTTTCCGTGGTCGATGCGGACCTGGTGCAGGCCCTCAAGGATGGCCATCTGTCCGGGGCGGTGATCGATGTCTGCCGCCAGGAACCGCTGCCGCAACGGCACCCGTTCTGGACCGCCTGGGGCTTGCTGCTGACCGGCCACAGTTCGGCGCCGACCTCGCCGGAATTGATGGTGCAGTTGTTTGTCGACAACCTGCGGGCCTACCAGGCCAGGCAGGCCTTGCGCGGCGAAGTGGATTTCGCTCGCGGCTACTAGGACCCAGCGCCAAGCTTCAAGCCGGTAGCTTCAAGCTTGACGCTACCGACTTGGGGCTGCTTTAAAGGCTGAAATCGCCTTCGGCCACGGTTTCGCTCAGTGGACGACGCGGGCTTGGCTCTTCCCGGGCCTGCAGGTAGTCGGCCAGGGTCGACTTGTCGCCCAGCTTGCCCACGGCAATAGCGGCGTGCAGCGCATAGCCTTCGGGAATCTTCAGCTCCTTGCGGGTCAGTTCCTGGTCGAAGCCGGCCATGCCATGGGTGTACCAGCCGCTCAGGCTCGCCTGCAGCGCCAGGTGGCCCCAGGCCGAGCCGGTGTCGAAGGTGTGCCACAGGGCCGGGGATTCTTCCGTGGCGCCCGGAGCGGTGAAGGTGGTCTTGGAGATCACGATCACCAGGGCCGAGGCGTGCTGCGCCCAGCCACGGTTGAATTCGTTGAGCAGGCCGAGGAAGCGCTCCCAGTTCGGCGTGTCGCGGCGAGCGTAGAGAAAACGCCAGGGCTGCGAGTTGTAGGCCGAAGGCGCCCAGCGCGCCGCTTCGAAGAAGCTCAGCAGGGTTTCTTTCGGGATGGTTTCGCCGGTGAAGGCCCGGGGCGACCAGCGTTGGGTGAACTGCGGATGGATGGCGTAATCGGCAACGCGAGGATTGGCGCTCATGCAAAGACTCCAGGCAACGTTTGAGAAGGATGGGGGTAAACCGGCAGGCGCAGTTGGGCTGAGCGAAGGGGTTTTCCTGACCTTGTGGGGTTCGTCGGGTGCGACGCGGTCGAGCGTTAATGGCACACGGACGCAAGGTGGTCCGAGGCGCAAAGCTACTGTGCGGGCCTGTCGCTGACAAGCCCTGGCCTACCGGCAGTCG
The DNA here is from genome assembly GCF_029237275.1 of Pseudomonas sp. 3MA1. NCBI lineage: Bacteria > Pseudomonadati > Pseudomonadota > Gammaproteobacteria > Pseudomonadales > Pseudomonadaceae > Pseudomonas > Pseudomonas sp. 3MA1. Next base: position 478,689 of record NZ_JAACFX010000001.1, read on the forward strand.
CTAGCGCTTGGCCCCAGGGGGCTTGGGCACTAGACTGGCGGCCTTTTCACCCTCGGATACTGATGCTTGAGCCATGGCCGCCAAAGTCGAACCTTTCTGGATACGCAAAACCCTCGAACAACTCGACCAGGACGAATGGGAGTCGTTGTGCGATGGCTGTGGCCTGTGCTGCCTGCAAAAGCTTGAGGACGAGGACGACAACAGCGTCTATTACACGCGCATCGCCTGCAAACTGCTGGACCTGAAAACCTGCCAGTGCAGCGACTACGCCAACCGTCGCGCGTCGGTGCCCGACTGCATTCAGCTGACGCCGGGCAAGGCCGACGAGTTCAAGTGGCTGCCGCCCACCTGTGGCTACCGTCTGGTCAGCGAAGGCAAGGACCTGCCGCTCTGGCACCACCTGGTGTGTGGCGATCGCGATGCCGTGCACCACGAAGGTATTTCCCAGTCCGGGCGCATGCTCGCCGAAGGCAGCGTGGCGGAGGAGGACTGGGAGGATCATCTGATTTTTCGCGCAGGTTGAGGATTCGCTGCGCAGGCCGTGAATGCTGCCGACGCTCGCTTGAGCGCCAGCAGTCTGCCAAGCAAGGAGTGGGTATGAGGGTGGGGGCGAAGCTGGCGCTGGTCGCGGCGCTGCTGGCGATGAGCGCATCGGCCTTGGCGGCGAACAAGGTCGATCTGAATTACCACGTGCGTTTTCTGCCGCAGAGCGATCAGGCCGAGGTGCGCCTGACCCTGGCCGAGGGGGCGGCGTTGCGCAGCCTGGATTTCGACCTGGGCGCCGGCGGCGACTACAGCGACTTCAAGGCCGACGGTCAATGGCAGGCGGCGGCCGCCGATGGTGGAGGCTTGCGCGGTATCTGGCGTCCGGCCAGGGGCAGCGCCAGCTTCAGTTACCGGGTACGCCTGAGCCACAGCATCAAGAAGGGCAGCTACGACAGCCGCAGCACCGCCAACTGGGCGCTGCTGCGCGGCGAAACCCTGGTGCCGCCGGCGCGGATCGATCAGCAGGATGGGGTCGAGCTGGTGTCGCGCCTGGACTTCGACTTGCCCGCCGGCTGGAAGAGCATCGAGACGGCCTGGCCGCGCATCGGCAAGAACCGCTTCCGCATCGACAACCCCTCGCGCCTGTTCGATCGCCCCACCGGCTGGATGCTGGCCGGCAACCTGGGCAGCCGCCGCACGCGTCTTGGGGCGACCGAGGTCAGCGTCGCCTCGCCCCTGGGCCAGGGCATGCGGCGCATGGATGTGCTGACGCTGCTGACCTTTGTCTGGCCGCAAGTGCAGGCGGTGTTTCCCCGTCAGCCGGGCAAGCTGTTGATCGTCGGTGCGGCCGATCCGATGTGGCGGGGCAGTCTGGCCGGGCGCGATTCGCTGTTTCTCCACAGTCGCCTGCCGCTGGTCAACGAGAGTGGCAGCAGCCCGTTGCTGCGCGAGCTGGTGCAGTCATTGGCGCGCATCAACGACAGCCAGCGCAGCGACTGGATCAGCGAAGGCCTGGCCGAGTATTACGCCATCGAACTGCTGCGCCGCGCCGGAGGGATCAGCGACGAGCGCTATCAGGTGCTGCACCAGCATCTGATCAAGGACAGCCGCCAGGTCAGCAGCCTGCGGGGCGAGCAGGTGGACAGCGCCACGCTGGCCAAGGCGGTGTTGCTGTTGCAGGAACTGGACCGGGAAATCCGCCTCAAGACCCGCAACAAGCGCTCACTGGACGATGTGCTGCAAGGGGCGATGCGCCTGCAGAGTGTCAGCACCGCCGAGTTCATCAAACTGAGCGAAAGCGTGCTCGGGGAATCGTCCAAGGTGCTCGACAGCCCCTTGCTGCACTGAGCCCGGGGGCAGCCAGGACCCGGGAGGGCGCCCCGGGTGCCCGCTGCTGACTGCGCAAGCTCAGGCCTTGGGCGCTTTCACCGCATCATTGCTGGCGGCCTTGGCACTGCGCCCGGCGGCCTCGGCACTGGCCTTCAGGTTGCGCAGCTCATCCCCGGCGCGCTCGATCTTGGTCCGCACCTGATGCAGGTCCTGGCGGCCTTTTTCCAGCAGGCTCTTGGCCGAGCTGTGGCCACTGATCCCACGGGCCAGGGCGACGCCGCCAATGGCCACCTGCAGCAGGCCGAACAGGCCGCCGCGGCGCAGTCCCTTGCCCAGCATCACCACACCCCCCGCCAGAGAGCCGATGCGTTCCCAGCCCTGGACGTTCTGCGTCGGTTGACTGGACAACGGGGCCGGCTCGATGGTTTGCAGCTGTTTGCGCTCGCTCATGATCTGTCTCCAAAGGACATAAGGGTATGCAGCTGACTGCACCCGGGGCGCGGGGGTTCCCGCCAATTGTCCGGCGTGGCGTCAGAACTTGGGCCCGGAGCGGGTGTTGTTGCCCTTGGCCAGGCGGTCGTAGAGCACCACGTTGACCGTGGCGGCCAGGTTCATGCAGCCGGTGGTGGGGATATAGACCACGTCCTCGCACCAGTCGCGGATCTCCTTGTCGAGGGAGCCGTCTTCCGGGCCGAAGATGTACAGCGCGCGATCCGGGTGGGTGTATTCCGGCAGCGGGCGGGCGCCTTCCACCAGTTCCACCGCCACCGGGATGCAGCCCAGGGGGAGGATTTTCTTCAGGTCGTCGATGCCGATCAGGGGAATGTCCTGATGGACCTTCTTGGTGTCGGTGACGAAATCGCGGGCACGCTCATAGCGCTTGCCGGTGTAGAACACCGAGGCGACGCCATAGCAGCCGGCGGCACGCATCACCGAACCGACGTTCTCCGGCGACTTGGGGTTATACAAACCGATGCAGCTGTACCTTTTGTTTGCCACGAGCAGGGAGCCTTGGGGGAAAAGAGCGCGATTATACGGGGATTGGGCGGGGTGTGGCGGGGTGTTCGGCGGTTCGCGGTCCCGCCCGCTCCTGCGGGAACGGGCGGGACCGCGAAGGGGTTACTCGCTGTCTTTCTTCATCAACCCGGCCAGGGCGGCGAACGGGTTGTGGGTCGCCTTGGCGACTTTCGGCGTGCTCAGCGAACCTTCGCCGAAGTACTGCTGGTCGGTGTAGCGCGAGTGCTCGTTGTCGTGGCAGTACAGGCACAAGAGTTCCCAGTTGGAACCGTCCTGGGGGTTGTTGTCGTGGTTGTGATCGCGGTGGTGCACGGTCAGCTCGCTCAGGCGCTTGCCGGAGAATTCCCGGGCGCAGCGGCCGCAGACGTGGGGGTACATCTTCAGCGCCTTGTCGCGGTAGCCCATTTCCCGGTCGCGCTGGGCGTCGGCAAGGATACGGTCCAGCTTGGCGGTGTTGGACGGGGGACTGGACGAACTCATGGGTTCACCTTTGTAGAAGGACTAATGACGGTAATGGACAAAGTTTAGCTCAGGCCTTGAGCTTCTCGGCAATCCAGATGGTGTGCCGGGTGCCGCGATTGCCGTGGGCGTACACCTGCACTTCCTCGGCCTTGAAGCCAGCCTTGCGCAGGCGCTCGGAGAACTTCTGGTCGGCGCTGGCCGACCAGACCGCAAGAATGCCCTTGGGCCGCAGGGCCCGGGCGCAAGCCGCCAGGCCGGCGCTGGAGTAGAGCCAGCTGTTGGCTTTCTGGGTCAGGCCTTCGGGGCCGTTGTCGACGTCGAGCATGATCGCGTCGAAGCCCTGGGGCTCGGCTTGCAGGACCTTGGCCACGTCTTCCAGGCGGATCACCGTGCGCTGGTCCAGCAACGGCCGGCCGGACTTCTCCCCGAGCGGGCCGCGATTCCATTCCACCACCCCGGGCACCAGCTCGGCGACCACCACCTCGGCACTCTGGCCCAGGTGCTTGAGGGCCGCGGCCAGGGTGAAGCCCATGCCCAGGCCGCCGATCAGTACCCGCGAGTTCGGGCGTCCGGCGACCTTGCTGCAAGGGATCTGCGCCAGGGCGTCCTCGGAGCCGTGCATGCGCGTATTCATCAATTGGCCGCCGTCGCCGCCCTGGATCTTGATGACGAAATCCTCACCGTATTCGAACAGGCACAAGGCACCGCCGTTGTCGGGAATCGCAGTGGTGTCCAGCAGTACGAAACGTTTCATGGAGATCTCATTGAGGAAGGCAAAAGCTCCCGGTTGGGAGTAGCCTGACGCCAGACAATAGCAATGGAGCCATTGATGAAGCGCACTATTCTAACGGTGATTGCCCGGACGGCGCTCGCCCTGACTGCCGCCCTGGGTTTGGGCGCAAGCCCGGCTTCGGCCGACGAGCCGCAAAGTGCCCCGGTGGTGACCCCGACGCCGAACCTCGGCGCCCCGGGCACCGCAACGCCCACGCCTTATCCGCAAGTGACCCCGCCCAGCACGCCGAAAGCCGGCAGCAGTGGCAGCGCGCCCCTGCTACCACCGATCGACATGCCCAAGCCGCCCAAGGACCAGACCCTGCCGGGGCTGGAGCAGAACGACAACAAGGCCAAGGCGCAGGGTTGATGGTTGCAGCAGGCTGGTGTGGCGAGGGAGCTTGCTCCCGCTCGGCCGCGCAGCGGCCGCATCACCTGAGTCCCGGTTGCAAGGGTTGAAAACGAGTGGTGGCCATTGGGGCGGCTGCGCCACCCAGCGGGAGCAAGCTCCCTCGCCACAGGTTGGGTATCCCGTGGCTCAGATCTGTTGCGCGAGCAACTGGCCGTCGGCCATGCGCAGACGCCTGGACAGGGACACGGCCAGGGCGCGGATGATCTTGGCGGCGATCTTCGGCGCTTCGTTGAGCATCTTTTCCAGGGAGTCCTTGCCCAGGTTGAGCAACTGGCAATCAGTGGCGGCCACGCAAGTGGCCGAGCGCCGTTCGCCATCGAGCACCGCCATCTCGCCAAAGGCCCGGCCGCTGCGCAGGGTGGCGATGGTCAGGGGCTGGCCGTCCAGGGTGCTCTTTTGCACGGCCACCTGGCCGCTGTGGATGATGCACATGAAGCTGCCGGCATCGCCTTCATGAAAGATCGCTTCGCCTTCGCCGATGCTGCTGATGCTGAAATAGCCGGCCGCCGCGTTGAAGTCGGCGGGCAGCAGTTGGTCGAACAGGCCGCAGTCCATCAGCCAGTCGCGGATCTCGTTGTTCAGTAAGGTGGGTTCGGACATGGGATCACAGTCTTTTTCTTGTGTCTGTTGCGCGGGCGCGGGCCCGGTCCGGCGTTTGCCGGCGGCGGTCCTGGGTTAAGACAGGCGCGCCGCCGAGAGTTCCTCAGCCCAGGCCCAGAATGTTCAGGATAAAGGCATATTCGAGGGCTACGTCACGTAATCCCTGGTAACGGCCACTCATGCCGCCATGGCCGGCACCCAGTTCGGTCTTGAGCAGCAGCGGGTTGTCGTCGGTCTTGGTGGCGCGCAGTTTGGCCACCCATTTGGCCGCTTCCCAGTACTGCACGCGACTGTCGTTGTAGCCGGCGATCACCAGGGTCGCCGGGTAAGCCTGGGCGCGCACGTTCTCGTAGGGCGCGTAGGCCTTGATCCGTTCATAGACCTCAGGCTCCTCGGGATTGCCCCATTCGTCGTACTCGGTGACGGTCAGCGGCAGCTCCGGATCGAGCATGGTGTTGAGCACATCGACGAAGGGCACTTCGGCGATGGCCGCGCGGAACAGCTCGGGGCGCTGGTTGAGCACCGCGCCGATCAACAGGCCGCCGGCGCTGCCGCCGCTGATGGCCAGTTGCTGGGCGCTGGTCAGGCCCTGGGCGATCAGGTGTTCGGCGCAGGCGATGAAGTCGCTGAAGGTGTTCTGTTTGTGTTCCTGCTTGCCGGCGCGATACCAGGCTTCCCCCAGCTCGCCGCCGCCACGCACGTGGGCGATGGCAAAGGCCACGCCGCGATCGAGCAGGCTCAGGCGCGCGTGGGAGAACCAGGGGTCGAGGCTTTCGCCATAGGCGCCGTAGCCGTAGAGGTACAGCGGCGTCGGCTGGCCCAGGCATTCGCGCTTGACCACCAGGCTGATGGGCACCTGGGTGCCATCCGCGGCGCTGGCCCACAGACGCTGGCTGACGTAGGCATCCGGGTCGAACGGGCCCAGTACCGGGGTTTGCTTGAGCACTTGCTGCTGACCGTCGGCCAGTTGCAACTGACGCACCTGGGCCGGGCGGTTCAGCGCCTCGTAGCGCAGGCGGATGCGCTCGCTGGAAAACTCCAGGCTGTTCTGCACATGCAGGCTGTAGGCCGCATCCGGCAGTTGCACGCGATAGGCGGGCAGGCCTTGCGGGTGCACTTCGATGATCGGCAGGCCGCCTTCGCGCAGGCTCAGGGTCATGGCGCCGGCGTTGAGGGTCACGCCGTCGAGCATCACCTCGGGATTGTGCGGGACCAGCAGTTGCCAGTCGCTTTCCTCGGGGATAGCCCCCTGGTCGGCTGCCTGATACAGGGCGAAGTTGATGCCCTCGCGGTTGCTACGGATGAACCAGGTCCACTGGCCGTCGAGCTGGCCATGGTCGACATCGTATTCATGACCTTCGACCCGGGGCGCCAGGCAGGTGAACGGCAACTGCGGCTGCGCGGCGTCCAGGACCCAGGTTTCGCCGGTGGTCTTGCTGCCCAGGGACAGCAGCAACTGGCGCTCGGAGCTGGAGCGGTAGCAGTGCAGGAAGAAGCGTCCGTCCGGCTCGTGGAACACTTCCTCGGCGGCCGTGCCGTCCAGGCGGTAACGGAACAGTTTGTGCGGGCGATGGGTATCGTCCAGTTCGCCGAAGAACAGGGTCAGGCTGTCGTTGGCCCAGGTCATGCTGCCATCGCAGTTGTCGAAGGACAGTTCGCTGACCTTGCCGCTGGCCAGTTCCTTTACGAACAGGGTGTAGATTTCCTCGCCCGTGGTATCGAGGCTGTAGGCCAGGCGCTGGTGGTCGGGGCTGATGCTGAAGGCGCCGAGGGAGAAAAAGCCGCCGTTGGCCAGGGCGTTGGGGTCTAGCAGCAGTTGTTCGCGGCTTGCGTCGACCGTCAGGCTGTCGTCCGCCGGGCGCGGGCAGCGGTAGTGGCGGGGGTATTCGTCGCCGGCGGTGGTGCGGGTGTAGTACAGGTACGGGCCCCAGGGCGAAGGCAGGGACAGGTCGGTTTCGAGGATCCGTCCCTTGATTTCCTGGAACAGCGTTTCGCGCAGGGGCGCCTGGTGCGCCAACTGGGCGTCCAGGTAGCTGTTTTCAGCCTTCAGGTAATCGAGCACCGCGTCGGTGTCGCGTTCCTGCAGCCAGGCATACGGGTCAGCGCCGTTGGCCTTGTGGGCAATCGGGGCGCTGCTGTCGTTGGCGGGTAAGGGCATGGGTGGCTCTCGGGCGATGACAAATGAGGGCTGGGCAGACGGCGGGGCAGCCTGACACGGCAAAAGTCGTTATCATAAGCGCCTCTTTGCCTGCCTTGCCATGGACACCATGACCGAGAACGACTATCTGATCGCCTGGGGGCTCTACGCCTTCGCCGCCTTGGGCTGCCTGCTGGTGTGGATGCGCCTGACCCGCTGGATGTGGCGCTGGCTGCGTGAGCCGCTGCGCGTACTGGTGGCGGTGTTGTTGTTCAGCCCCACCATCATCGACCCGGTCAAGGAAAAATTTGCCCCGGCGGTGGCCATCACCGCCCTGGACATCGCCTTCAAGGTCGGCAACAACGCCTGGCGCGCAGTCTCCGATCTGTTCATGTACGGCATGATCGCCTTTGGCGTCTATCTGCTGTTCGTGCTGATCCGCTGGCCGATCGAGCGCGCCGCCAGGGAGCGCCGCGAGCGTAGCGAAGCGGCGAAAGCCGCGGCCAAGGCCGCCGAAGTGGAGGATGACCAGCCCTTTGGCGGTGCCGGCAACGACCGTTATGGTCGGCCTGCCGCGGGCACTCCCCTGAATACGCGGGTCGAGCCGCGTCTGTAACCTGGCCCCGGCATTGAAGCGAGAGTCCGAGCATGTGTGAGTTGTTGGGCATGAGCGCCAACGTACCGACCGATATCGTCTTCAGCTTTACCGGGCTGATGCAGCGGGGTGGCCGCACCGGCCCCCATCGCGACGGTTGGGGCATTGCCTTCTATGAAGGCCGTGGCCTGCGCCTGTTCCAGGACCCGGCGGCCAGCTGCGAGTCGGAAGTGGCCAATCTGGTGCAGCGCTATCCGATCAAGAGCGAAGTGGTGATCGGCCACATTCGCCAGGCCAACGTCGGCAAGGTCTGCCTGGCCAACACCCATCCCTTTGTCCGCGAACTCTGGGGCCGCAACTGGTGCTTCGCCCATAACGGCCAGCTGGCCGACTTCCAGCCCCAGGCCAGCTTCTATCGCCCGGTGGGCGATACCGACAGCGAGGCGGCGTTCTGCGATTTGCTCAACCGGGTGCGCGCAGCCTTTCCCGAACCGGTGGAGATCGAGCAACTGCTGCCGATCCTGATCCAGGCCTGCAGCGAATACCGTAGCAAAGGCGTGTTCAACGGCCTGCTCAGCGACGGTGACTGGCTGTTCTGCTTCTGCTCCACCAAGCTGGCGCAGATCACCCGGCGCGCGCCGTTCGGCCCGGCCCGGCTCAAGGATGTCGACGTGATCGTCGACTTCCAGGCGGAAACCACGCCCAACGACGTTGTGACGGTGATCGCCACCGAACCCCTGACCGAAAACGAAACCTGGACCCGCTATCAGCCGGGCCAATGGAGCCTGTGGCGGCGCGGTGAATGCGTCAGCCACGGCCAGACCGAATAAGGACATCTCTATGTTGCTCAGTTATCTGCGGCTGGTGTTGTTCGCCGCCGGCCTGTTGGTCGGTGTGCAAGTGCCGGGTTTCATCAGCGACTACGCCAAGCGCGTGGAAGCCCACCTGATTGAATCGCAGAACAGCCTGCGGGGCTTCCAGGCTACCGCGCAGCAGTTCTTCAAGGGCGATCTGAATGCCCTGGTGGCCCATTACCGGGCCAGTGAAGACCCGGTGTTTCGCAGCGATGCCGAGAGCCTGAGCGGCTTGCTGCATCGCCAGCTGGCCCTGGACAAGCAATACCAGGCGATGCAGGGCCCCTGGTACATCCGCCTGCTGCAAGTGGCCCTGGCGCCCGATCCTGAGATCCGCAAGGAAACCTGGGACGGCTACAGCTACCAGATCCTGCTGACCCCGGAAGCGATGATCTGGGGCATGAGCGGCGCCATGCTGCTGTCCTTCGGCCTTGAGTGCCTGTACCGCCTGATCGACTGGGTGGTCCTGGGTGGGCGGCGCCTGCGCCAGAGCCGTCCGATCGAAGAGCGCGACCTCAAGGGCCTCTGACCTCTGTAGGAGCCGGCTTGCCGGCAAAGGGACCCGCAAGTCCTGCGCCTGGCTGCAGATCGCTTTCGCTGGCAAGCCAGCTCCTGCGAAGAGGGGAGGGCGATGTTTACTGGGGGGCGATCAGCACCAGGTGATCCTCGCCGACCTTCTGCCCGTAGCGCTGCACCACGCGCTGGCACAGCTCCACGATGTCCTCCACCAGTTCCACGCCGACCCGCCATGACACCACCACCTGCAGGTTGGGCGGGCGCTGGTCGATGGCCAGCAGGGTCAGTTCGCCCCGGGCCAGTTCTTCGCGCACCAGCACCGGCGGCAGGGCGCCAATGCCGAAGCCGTCGCGCAGCAGGCGGGTGATGGCCGATACCGAGTTCACGCAATTGAGCCGTGGCGCCAGCACCCCGTTGGCCTGCATCAGGCTTAGCACTTGCTGGTGGGGCAGGGAGTTCTTCGAGTAGGTGATGATCCGCTCCTGGGCCAGTTCCGCAAGGCTGGCGTAGTCACGGTTGTAGATCGAATTGCTGGCGGCGATCCAGCCCACCGGGTGGCTGGCCACTTCCAGGCTGCGGATGCTTTCCTGGCGCAGCAGGTCGGTCTGCAGCACCAGGTCGAGAAAGCCTTTTTGCAGCTGGTCGCACAGATTCAGCGAGGTGTCGGCCACCAGCTCGATTTCCACTTGCGGATAGTGGTCCATCAGTTCCGTCACCAGGGGGCTGAGCCAGGTGTGGATCACCGTGTCCATGACCCCGATGCGTATCCGTCCGACCTTGCTCGACGGCGCCTCGATGGACTGTTTCAGCAGGTGCAGGGTGTCGAGCATCTGCTCGGCGTGCTCCAGCACCTTGAGTCCTTGCGGGGTCAGGCTGACGCCTCGGGAATCGCGCAGGAACAACTTGACCCCCAGTTCGCCTTCCAGCACCGCGATGCGGCTGGAGATCGCCGCCTGGGTGGTGAAGAGTTTTTCCGCGGTGAGGCTGAAGCTCTTGAGCCGCGCCACCCAGACGAAAGTTTCGAGAAACTTGAGATTCATGGGATCAACTTTTCTTATGCCTTGGGGCGGTTTTTATTAGTTGGACGCGCCGGGCGTCCGCGTCGAAGAATGCGCCAACCCACGATATGCGTCGTCTGGGCCCAGAACAACACCAATAAATCACCCTGGAGATCGCCATGAGTGCGCCCGAAACCCTGGCCGCCAAGGCCCCGCGCCGCGCCGGTCCGTTTGACTGGTACCGGGACATCAACCAGCAGGAGCGCCGCACCTTCTGGAGTTGCAAGATCGGTTATGGCCTGGATGGCATGGACACCCAGATGCTCAGTTTCGTGATCCCGACCCTGATCGCGTTGTGGGGCATCACCTCCGCCGAAGCCGGCCTGATCCATACCAGCACCTTGCTGGCCTCCGCCCTGGGAGGCTGGATCGCCGGGATTCTCTCCGACCGCATCGGCCGGGTACGCACCCTGCAACTCACCGTGCTGTGGTTCGCCTTTTTCACCTTTCTCTGCGGCCTGGCCCAGAACTACGAACAGTTGCTGATCGCCCGGACCCTGATGGGCTTCGGCTTCGGTGGCGAATGGACCGCCGGCGCGGTGCTGATCGGCGAGGTGATTCGCGCCAAGAACCGTGGCAAGGCGGTGGGCATGGTGCAGTCCGGCTGGGCGCTGGGCTGGGGCCTGACGGCGATCCTCTATGCGCTGCTGTTCTCCTGGCTGCCGCCGGAAGACGCCTGGCGCGGGCTGTTTCTGCTGGGCATCCTGCCGGCGATCTTCGTGATCTTCGTCCGTCGCCTGGTCAAGGATCCCGAGGTCTACCGGGAAACCCGCGCCCGTGAACTGCCCAGCAACCCGGTGCGGTTCTACGAGATCTTCGCCCCCGGGATCCTCAGCACCACCCTGCGTGCGTCCTTGCTGGCAGCGGGCGCCCAGGGCGGCTACTACGCCATCACCTTCTGGCTGCCGACCTATCTGAAGACCGAACGCGGCCTGAGCGTGCTGAGCACCGGCGGCTACCTGGCGATGGTGATCGCCGGCTCTTACGTGGGCTATGTGATCAGCGCCTACCTGACGGACATCCTCGGCCGCAAGAAGAACTTCGTGCTGTTCGCCGCCGGTTCTTTCACCATCGTCCTGCTTTACACGCAAATGCCGGTGAGCAACGCCGTGATGCTCTGGCTGGGCTTTCCCCTGGGCTTCTTCGCGTCGGGTATTTTCAGCGGCATGGGGGCGTTCCTCACCGAGCTGTTCCCCACCCGCATCCGCGGTTCCGGCCAGGGTTTCTGCTACAACAGCGGCCGGGCGCTGGCGGCGCTGTTTCCGCTGCTGATCGGCCTGCTCAGCCAGCACGTGCCCCTGAGCCTGGCCATCGGCAGCTTTGCCGCGGTGTCCTACGGCGTGGTGGTGCTGGCGGCCCTGAGCCTGCCGGAAACCCGCGGCAAGGAACTTGAGGCGCACTAACTGATAATCTGCGCGAACATTGCGCGACAGCCCTGCAGCTGACCCACAACAAGAACCACAGGAGCACCGACCATGAGCCGCCTGTTATTGAATTGCGACATCGGCGAAAGCTTTGGCAACTGGACCCTGGGCCTGGATGCCGAGGTGATGCCCTTTATCGACTGCGCCAACATTGCCTGCGGCTTCCATGCCGGCGACCCGGGCATCATGCGCAAGACCGTGGCCCTGGCCCTGGCCAATGGCGTGCGCATCGGCGCCCACCCGGCCTATCAGGATCTGGCCGGTTTCGGCCGCCGCTCCATGAGCTATTCGCCGGAGGAGATTCGGGACCTGCTGCACTACCAGATCGGCGCGCTGGACGGCATCTGCCGGGCCCAGGGCACGCGGGTCAGTTACGTCAAACCCCATGGCGCGATGTACAACGACATGATGGCCAAGCCGGCCCAGTTGCGGGCGGTGATCCAGGCGGTGGCGGCCTACGACCCGCAGCTGCCGCTGATGCTCATGGCCACCCGCGACAACAGCGCGGCCCGGGCGTTGGGCGATGAATACGGCGTGACCCTGTGGTTCGAAGCCTTCGCCGACCGGGCCTACGACAACGCCGGGCATCTAGTGTCGCGGCAGTTGCCGGGGGCGGTGCATCACGATCCGCAGACCATCCTCCAGCAAGCCTTGACCATCGCTCGGGGCGACACCCTGACCGCCAGCGATGGCAGTGCCTTGCTGCTGCAGGCCGACACCCTGTGCGTGCACGGCGACAACGCCAGTTCGGTGGCCGCGGTGCAGCGCATTCGCGAGGCCTTGAACCAGCAGTCCGGCCTATGAAACCACAGGTTGAAGTCGTCGCCATCGACTGCCTGATGGTGCGCTTGTTCGAGGTCATCGCCGAGGACAACATGCCCTGGATGCTGGCCGCCGCCCAAGGGCTGCGGCAAGCCTTTGGCGAGTCGCTGGTCGATCTGGTGCCGTCCTACACCACGCTGATGGTGCATTACGACCTGCTGGCCCTGAGCCCGTCCGAGGCCCGGCAGCGGGTCGAGGTCGCCTTGACCGATCTGGCGCCCAGTACCACTCAGGCCGGGCGCGAACATGTGCTGCCGGTGTGGTACGACCTCAGTGTCGGGCCGGAGCTGGCGCTGTTGTCCCGGCGCAGCGGGTTGTCGGTGGCGGAGGTGATCGAGCGTCACAGCCAGCGTGAATATCAAGTGTTTGCCCTGGGCTTCGCGCCCGGATTCGCCTTTATGGGGCTGGTGCAAGAGGCGCTGGCGGCGCCACGGTTGAACACCCCGCGCAAGCGGGTGGCGGCGGGCAGTGTGGGGATCGCCGAACGGCAGACCGCGGCCTACCCGGTGGTATCGCCGGGGGGCTGGAACCTGATCGGCCGTACCCCGAGCCGCCTGTTCGATCGCGAGCGCGACGGCTACAGCCTGATGCAGCCGGGGGACCGTGTGCGCTTTGCTGCCGTGGAGCGGACCGAGTTCCTGCGTCTGGGGGGCGATGACACGCCGCTGGAGGTGCCGGCATGAGCCGCTTGACGATCGAGGCCAGCACCCCGCTGTGCCTGCTGCAGGATGCCGGGCGTTTTGGCGTGCGCCATCTGGGCGTGACCCAGGGCGGGGCACTGGATTGGGTGTCGATGTCCTGGGCCAACTGGCTGCTGGGCAATGCCCTGGATGCGCCGGTGGTGGAAATCACCCTGGGCGGCTTCAGCCTCATGGCCGAGGACTATTGCCTGCTGGCCCTGGCCGGTGCTGATCTTGGGGCTTATGTGGATGAGCGGCCCTTGAGCCCGGGGCGCAGTTTCATCCTGCAAAAGGGCCAGCGCTTGCGCTTTACCCAGCCTTTCTTTGGCGCCCGGGCCTATCTGGCGGCGCCGGGTGGTTTCGACGCGCCCAAGGTCCTGGGCAGTTGCGCCAGTGTGCTGCGCGAAGCCCTGGGTGGGCTCGATGGTTACGGCCGGGCGCTGAGCGAGGGTGGGGTGCTGAGTTATTCGGGCACTGGTGGGGCGCTCAAGAGCCTGTCGGCTGCGCAGTTACCGGACTGGCAATCCGCGGCGCCGCTGGAGGTGATCCTCGGCGCTCAGATCGGCCGGTTTAGCGGCTTGAGCCTGTTCGACGCCTTCAACAGCACCTGGACCCTGGACAGCCGCGCCGATCGCATGGGCGCGCGCTTGCTCGGGCCGACCTTGGAGTATCAGGGCCCGCCGATGATTTCCGAGGGCATTCCCCTGGGGGCGATCCAGGTGCCACCGGACGGCCAGCCGATTGTCCTGCTCAATGACCGGCAGACCATTGGCGGCTATCCGCGCTTGGGGGCGTTGACGCCCTTGTCCCTGGCGCGGCTGGCGCAGTGTCTGCCGGGCAGCGAAGTGCGCCTGGCGCCGGTGGTGCAGGAAATGGCGCATCGGCAGCAGGTGGCGTTCTTGCGCAGGTTCGGGTGAGTGTCTGAAGGGCTTCGCTAGCAAGCTGGCTCCTACATCGTCTTGTAGGAGCCGGCTTGCCGGCGAACGGGTTTATTTGGACAAAAAGCGCATGCCTTCTTCCAGGCCGCGCAAGGTCAGCGGGTACATCTGGTCTTCGATCAACTCGCGGACGATGTTGGTCGAAGCGGTGTAGCCCCAGGTGTCCTTGGGGTAGGGGTTGATCCAGATGAGCTTCTTGTACTTCTCCATGAAGCGCTGCATCCACACATAACCGGCTTCTTCGTTCCAGTGCTCGACGCTGCCGCCGGCCTGGGTGATTTCGTAGGGCGCCATGGCGGCATCCCCGACGAAGATCACTTTGTAGTCGGCGCCGTACTTGTGCAGCAGGTCCTGGGTCGAGGTGCGCTCGGAACCGCGGCGCAGGTTGTTCTTCCACACCGACTCATAGATGAAGTTGTGGAAGTAGTAGTACTCCAGGTGCTTGAACTCGGTCTTGCAGGCCGAGAACAGTTCCTCGCAGATTTTTACGTGGGCATCCATGGAGCCGCCGATGTCGAACAGCAACAGCAGCTTGATGCTGTTGCGCCGTTCCGGGCGCATCTGGATGTTCAGCAGCCCGGCGTCGCGGGCGGTGTGGTCGATGGTGCCGTCGATGTCCAGCTCCTCCGCCGCACCCTGGCGGGCGAACTTGCGCAGCCGGCGCAGGGCCACCTTGATGTTGCGGGTGCCCAGTTCCACCGAGTCGTCGAGGTTCTTGTATTCGCGCTGGTCCCAGACTTTGACCGCCTTACCCTGGCGCTTGCCGGCATCGCCGACGCGAATGCCTTCGGGGTTGAAGCCGCCGGAGCCGAACGGGCTGGTGCCGCCGGTGCCGATCCATTTGTTGCCGCCGGCGTGGCGTTCCTTCTGTTCTTCCAGGCGCTTCTTGAATTCTTCGATGAGCTTGTCCAGGCCGCCCAGGGACTGGATCTGTGCCCGCTCTTCATCGGTCAGCGAACGCTCGAACTCCTTGCGCAGCCAATCCTCGGGGATCAGCGCCTGCAGGTGGTCGTCGAGTTTTTCCAGACCGTTGAAGTAGGCGCCGAAGGCCCGGTCGAATTTGTCGAAATGCCGTTCGTCCTTCACCAGGATTGCCCGGGCGAGATAGTAGAACTCGTCCATGTCGGCGAAGATCACGCGCTGCTTGAGCGCGTTGATCAGGTCCAGCAGCTCGCGCACCGACACCGGCACCTTGGCCGCGCGCATTTCATTGAACAGGTTGAGCAACATGGCATCAGCCTCTTAACGACTACCGCGACGGCTCATGAAGGCCAGGCGTTCGAGCAACTGCACATCCTGCTCGTTCTTCACCAGGGCGCCGGCCAGGGGCGGGATGGCCTTGGTCGGATCGCGCTCGCGCAGCACCGCTTCGCCGATGTTGTCGGCCATCAAGAGCTTGAGCCAGTCCACCAGTTCCGAGGTCGAGGGCTTCTTCTTCAGGCCCGGCACCTTGCGCACGTCGAAGAACACGTCCAGGGCTTCGCTGACCAGGTCCTTCTTGATGTCGGGGTAATGCACATCGACGATCTTCTGCAGGGTGCTGCGGTCGGGGAAAGCGATGTAGTGGAAGAAGCAGCGACGCAGGAAGGCGTCCGGCAGTTCCTTCTCGTTGTTGGAGGTAATGATGATGATCGGCCGCTGCTTGGCCTTGATGGTCTCGTCGATTTCGTAGACGTAGAACTCCATCTTGTCGAGCTCTTGCAGCAGGTCGTTGGGGAACTCGATGTCGGCCTTGTCGATCTCGTCGATCAAGAGGATCACCCGTTCCTCGGATTCGAAGGCTTCCCAGAGCTTGCCCTTCTTCAGGTAGTTGCGGATGTCGTGGACCTTGTCCACCCCCAACTGCGAGTCGCGCAGGCGGCTGACCGCGTCGTACTCGTACAGACCCTGGTGGGCCTTGGTGGTGGACTTGATGTGCCAGGTGATCAGCTTGGCGCCGAAGGATTCGGCCAGTTGCTCGGCGAGCATGGTCTTGCCGGTGCCGGGTTCGCCCTTGACCAGCAGCGGACGCTCCAGGGTGATGGCGGCGTTGACTGCCAGCTTCAGGTCATCGGTGGCGACGTATGCGCTGGTGCCTTCGAACTTCATCTGCAATTCCTCGAACGGTGACGGCGAGCTGCCCGGGGCAGGTCGGTTGAATAGATGCGATGCGCGACTATAACGCGGCGCCCGGTCGACTGTGAACGTGGACGCCCCATTCAGTCTCTGAATGGAGCGTCACGGGGTGACTCAGTCAGTCGAGGGCTTGGGCTGTTCATAGCGGGCATTGAAAGCCTGGATGAAACCATTGCGTAAAATCTGCAAAAACGCGGAGAACGCGCTGATATCTTGCCGATGCACGCTGCCGCTGAGTTCGACCCGGGTGGCGAACTGGTTCTTGCGCTGGTTCTTCAGCAGGGTTTCGCTGGCCCCCACCAAGGCCTCCCATACCGAGCGCAAAATGCTCTTGTTGCGGTTCTCCACGTCCTGCTGCCAGTTGAAGACTTCAACGTCTCGCAGCAACGGCTTGATATAGCCGTGCAACTGGCCCTTCTCGGCCTGGGCTTCGATCACCACGTCGCCGCGCCCGGCGTTGAAATCGAACTTGCCATAGGCCGAGGCGAAGTCGTTGAAGCGCTTGAGCTCGATATCCCGGGCCCGCAGGCGAAACTGGAAGTTCTCGAAGTTGCTCAAGGGGTCGAAGGTGGCGCTGCTCTCCATCGGGGCCTGGTCCTGGAGCAGGGCCTTGCCGTCGAAGCGCGCGTCGCGCTTGCCCTGGCTATCGACCACGTTGGTCAGGTTGTAGAAGCTGGCGTTGACCTGGGTGGCGCCGATGTTCACCGGCGGCGTGGAGCTGAAGTTGCGAAAGTGGATCTTGCCGTCTTCGATCCGCACCTCGTCGAGGGTGATGGGCAGCAGCTTGCCCAGCTGCGCCCGCCAGTCGGTGCCGGCACCGGTCTGCGAGGCCTGCTGGTCGGCGCCGCCGTCGACGAAGTTCAGCTCCGGCTGGACGAACAGCGCCTTGGCCACCACGGCGTGGTCGTACCAAAGTGAATGCCAGCTCACCGAGAGGTCGATCAGCGGCGCCTTGACGAAGGGCACCGGCACCTGGCCGCTGACCTTGACGATCTCCAGGCCGTTGATGCGGTAGGCGCCGCGCCACAGGGCCAGGTCGATGTCGCTGATGCGTCCGCGGTAGTCGCCCATGTCCGCCAGCTTGTCATTCAGGTAGTCGCGCACCAGGTAGGGCAGGGCGATGTGCAGGGCTACCAGCAGCAGCACCAGGCTTGCCAGGGTCCACAGGGGCCAACGGTAACGAGCTTTCATGATCAGCAGTCTCCGGCCGTATACAGGCATTGACTGCCTGTGATCGCAGTCGTTCGGCGCGACTGGACGCTCAAGGGCACCAGGCATACCCTTGGGAGCTTCTTCACTGCTGCATAAGGACCCAGCCATGAGCCGAATTTTTGCTGACAACGCCCATTCCATCGGTAATACGCCCTTGGTGCAGATCAACCGCATCGCCCCGCGCGGGGTGACCATCCTGGCCAAGATCGAAGGACGCAACCCGGGCTACTCGGTGAAGTGCCGGATCGGCGCCAACATGATCTGGGACGCCGAGAGCAGCGGCAAGCTCAAGCCGGGCATGACCATCGTCGAGCCCACCTCGGGCAATACCGGGATCGGCCTGGCCTTCGTTGCCGCGGCTCGTGGCTACAAGCTGATGCTGACCATGCCGGCGTCCATGAGCATCGAGCGGCGCAAGGTGCTCAAGGCCCTGGGCGCGGAACTGGTGCTGACCGAGCCGGCCAAGGGCATGAAGGGGGCGATTGAAAAGGCCGCCGAGATCCTCGCCAGCGATCCGTCCAAGTACTTCATGCCGCAGCAGTTCGATAATCCGGCCAACCCGGCGATCCACGAGAAAACCACTGGTCCGGAAATCTGGAACGACACCGACGGCGCGGTGGACGTGCTGGTGGCCGGGGTCGGCACCGGCGGCACCATCAGCGGCGTGTCGCGCTACATCAAGAAGACCCAGGGCAAGCCGATCCTCTCGGTGGCGGTGGAGCCGGCGACTTCGCCGGTGATCAGCCAGCAGCTCGCCGGTGCCGAGATCAAGCCCAGCCCCCACAAGATCCAGGGCATCGGCGCCGGTTTCGTGCCGAAGAACCTCGACCTGGCCATGGTCGACCGGGTGGAACTGGTGACCGATGAAGAGTCCAAGGCCATGGCCCTGCGCCTGATGCAGGAAGAGGGGATTCTCTGCGGGATTTCCTGTGGCGCGGCCATGGCGGTAGCGGTGCGCCTGGCGGAAACCCCGGAAATGCAGGGCAAGACCATCGTGGTGATCCTGCCGGACTCCGGCGAGCGCTATCTGTCGAGCATGCTGTTCAGCGACCTGTTCACCGAGCAGGAAAACCAGCAGTAACGCCCCCCAGGCATTCGCCGGCGAGCCTGCGAATGCTGATCCACATCAGGCAAGGGCCTGGCCGCTTGTGCTACTTAAGCGCCTTTGTTGCACGACCGTTAACACTGAATGTTGAGTCGTGCGGGTTTTTCCAGGGTCCAGGAGTGTTTATCATTGCCGGCTGCCAGGTCGGGTGAACACTCCCCCCACAGGTGCCTATTTCCAAGGAGTCGTTGCATGAGCTTTTCCTTTGCCGCCAAGTTCGCGGTGTTGTCGCTGTTCGTCGGCAGCATCCTTTACGTGCATCTGCGCGGCAAGGCGCGTCTGCCGGTACTGCGCCAGTTCGTCAACCATTCGGCGCTGTTCGCCCCCTATAACGCCTTGATGTACCTGTTCTCCGGGGTGCCTTCCAAGCCTTACCTGGACCGCAGCAAGTTCCCCGAGCTGGACATCCTGCGGGACAACTGGGAAGTGATCCGCGAAGAGGCCATGCACCTGTTCGACGAGGGCTATATCCGCGCGGCCGAGAAGAACAACGATGCCGGCTTCGGCTCGTTCTTCAAGAAGGGCTGGAAGCGTTTCTACCTCAAGTGGTACGACAAGCCGCTGCCTTCGGCCGAGGCGCTGTGCCCGAAGACCGTCGAGCTGGTGAGCGCGATTCCCAACGTCAAGGGCGCCATGTTCGCGCTGCTGCCCGGTGGCAGCCACCTCAACCCGCACCGCGATCCCTTTGCCGGTTCCCTGCGTTATCACCTGGGCCTGTCGACCCCCAACTCCGATGCCTGCCGTATTTTCGTCGACGGCCAGGAATACGCCTGGCGCGATGGTGAGGACGTGATGTTCGACGAAACCTATGTGCACTGGGTGAAGAACGAAACCGACGTCACCCGGGTCATTCTGTTCTGCGACATCGAACGGCCGTTGAGCAGCCCGCTGATGACCCGCATCAATCGCTGGGTCAGTGCCCAGTTGGGCCGCGCCACCGCGCCACAGAACCTCGACGACGAGCGCGTCGGCGGGATCAACCAGGCCTACGCCTGGAGCAAGCGTTTCAGCGACAGCTTCAGTGGCGTGGTCAAGCAGTGGAAGCGTCGCAATCCCAAGCTCTACCGCATTCTGCGCCCGGTGCTGGCGGTGCTGGTGCTGGTGGTCTTGTGGAAGTGGCTGTTCGGATAAGTCTTGCAATGAATATCGGGCGCCGGTTACATTCGGCGCCCGATGAGTCAGCCGACTCATGGTTTTTTCCCTTCAAGAAAGATCAGCACATGGCCTTTTCCCCCCTCAACGCGGTAGTGCTTTCAGCGGTCAACGCTGGCGTCGTGCCGTGCGGGAATCAGCAGCCTGTGCAGATCGGTCAGTACCCCCCACCTGTCAGTAGCACGCCGGTGTACGCAGTCGTATCACCGCCGGGCGTTGGCTTCTCGGGCTGATCAGCAACCGCTGCTGTTCCCTGTGCCCGCCTGAACCAAACACTACTGAACTTCAGCCTCGGCTGAATTGGCTTCTTGCCTGATTACAGGTGGTATTCATGTTGCTCATGTCCAAAAAGTCCGCACTTGCGGCGGCTTCCACGAGCCTGTTCGTCCTGCTCTGGAGCAGTGGCGCGATTTTCTCCAAATGGGGGCTGGCCCACGCTTCGCCCTTTGCCTTCCTGCTGCTGCGCTTTGCCATCGCCTTGATCGGCCTGCTGCTGCTCATGCCCCTGCTCAAGCTGCGGCTGCCCCGGGGACGCCGGGCCATGGGCTTTGCCATGGCCACGGGGTTGGTGCTGCTGGGGGCCTACCAGATCTTCTACCTCCTGGCCCTGGACCTGAAGGTCACCCCCGGTGTGATGGCCACCATCATGGGGGTGCAGCCGATCCTCACCGTGGTGCTGATGGAGCGCCAGCGTTCCTGGAGCCGCCTGTTCGGCCTCGGCCTGGGGCTCGCCGGGCTGATCATGGTGGTGTACCAGGGCATCGGGATGGCGGGGATGTCCGTCTCCGGCATGCTCTGCGGCCTGCTGGCCCTGGTCAGCATGACCGCCGGTTCGATCATGCAGAAGCGCATCACCGACAACCCCTTGGGCACTCTGCCGGTGCAGTACCTGGCGGGCCTGCTGCTGTGCGCGCTGTTCGTGCCGTTCCAGCCGTTTCACGTCGAGTACAGCGCCGGCTTCGTGATCGCGCTGCTGTGGATGGCTCTGGTGGTGTCGGTACTGGCCACCCTGTTGCTGTACCGCTTGATCGCTCAAGGCAACCTAGTGAATGTCACCAGCCTGTTCTATCTGGTGCCGGCGGTGACCGCACTGATGGACTTTGTGTTTTTCGGCAATCGTCTGGCCTGGCTGAGCCTGATGGGCATGGGCCTGATCATTGTCGGCCTGGTCTTCGTGTTCCGTCGGAGCGCCTGATAGTCGCGGGCGACGATCTTCGCGGTGGTTGCCCAGACCTGCGGCCGAGCGCAATGCTCGGCCGCTTTTGCCCATTATTGATTCAATTAATGATCGACTATAAGCAAGAATAGTGGCTAGATGCCACTATCGTCGTGTAGTTCTTTGCCGGTCAGTAAAGGTCTGATTTCAAACCTTGCATGTGCACGTAATGAGCGACTGAAGCGAACCCTAGAGGTTCTTTTGATAACCAGATGTTTGGACTTCTTTGTTGGTATTCCAAATTAGTCCATCAGACAAACCTGAAAAACTAAAGCCGGTACCTAGACTGACGACATAGTCCTTAAACAAAGGAGAGTCAGTATGAACGTAACGTTCGCTTCAACCGCTTTCGGTTTGCTTTTGGGACTGTCGAGCAGTTGCTTCGCCGCTGCTCCCGTGGCGCAAGGCGTCATCCGCTTTACCGGCAGTATTGTCGAGTCCAATTGCGCGTCCAGCGCTGCCAGCACCGGCTTGAGTCTGCGCCAGTGCCCTCAGGGGTCACGGGGTGGGGCGATTGATGTGACCCGGGTCGGGACCAGTGTCAGCGCGGTGGATCGTTCCGCGGTCAAGCTCAAGCTCCTGGCCGACAGTGGTTCCCAGGGCCGTTACTACGACCAGCAGTACGCCTTCGTCGATCAGTCCGGCAAGGCGGTGACCTCCGGCACTTACCTGATTACCCTGAGCGTTCCATAGGGCCGCCGCCAGCGTTGCGACTCGGAGCCCCGGGCACACCGAGTCGCAGGCTGATCAGAACCAGGCGCTGCCTCAGGCCGCAGATCTTGCAGTGGGCCGCAGCACCAGCCACAGCGCCACGCCAATCAGCGCACCGCCATACAGGTGCGCCATGGACAGTGGCTCATCCAGCAGCAAGGCTCCCCACAACACGCCGAACGGCGGAATCATGAAGGTCACGGTCATTGATCGCACCGGACCGATGGCGCTGAGCAGACGGAAATACAGCACATAGGCAAACGCCGTGCAGCCCAGCCCCAAGCCCAGCAACGACAGCCACACGCTCCAGCCACCCCAACTGGCCGGCGGCTGGCTGATGGCGTTATAGGCGAACAGCGGCAACAGCAGCAGGCTGGCCCCGAGCATGCTGCCCAGGGCCGAGAGACGACTGTCCAGGCCGCCGGCCTGATCCAGCCAGCGCCGGGCGAGGAACCCGGCAAAGCCGTAGCAGGTGGTGGCCATCAAGCAGGACAGGGCGCCCAGCAGCAGATCATGGTCGAAGGCCACGGGGCCGGCGCGGGTCAGGATGCCGACGCCGAACAGACCCAGGCAGACGCCGGCGATCTTGCTCAGGCTCAGCCGCTCATGAAAGAACAGCCCGCCGATCAACACCCCCATCAAGGGCGTGGTGGCGTTGAAGATCGCCGAGTAGCCGGCGGGCAGTACCTGGGCGGCCACCGAATACATGGTTGCCGGGATTCCGGAGTTGATCACGCCCAGCAGCAGCACGGTCTTGAGCTTGCCGCGAAAATTCCAGTCGACCCGCATCAGCGCCAGCATGACCAAGAGCCCGAGCGCGGCGATCGACACCCGGAAGAACGCCGTGGGCACGCTGCCCAGCACCGGGGCGATGATGCGCATGAACAAAAAGCTCGCGCCCCAGATGGCGGCCAGTGACAACAGGCGCAAGAGGTCGACTAGTCTCACGGCAATTTCCTTTATCGAAGGGCGGCGATCTTGCCCAGAGCCTGAGAGCATGGCAAACCCTATCGCACCCGCTACAGGATAAATCGCGTCACCAGCCCATTGAGGTCCACTGCCAGGCGCGACAGTTCCTGGCTGGCGGCGGAGGTCTGGGTGGCGCCCGCAGCCGTCTGGGTCGACAGGTCGCGGATGTTCACCAGGCTGCGGTCCACATCCCGGGCCACCAGGGCCTGCTGCTCGGCGGCACTGGCGATCACCAGGTTGCGCTGGCTGATCTGCGAGATCGCCCCGGTGATCTTCTCCAGCGCGCTGCCGGCGCCGTTGGCTTGCTGCAGGGTTTGCCCGGCCTGTTCGGCGCTGCTCTGCAGGGCGCTGACGGTGGCGTCGGTGCCGTGCTGGATACGGTTGATCATCTGTTCGATTTCTTCGGTGGAGTCCTGGGTGCGTTGCGCCAGGGAGCGCACTTCGTCGGCCACCACGGCGAAACCGCGGCCGGCCTCGCCAGCCCGGGCCGCCTCGATCGCGGCATTCAGCGCCAGCAGGTTGGTCTGGCCGGCAATGGCCCGGATCACCTCCAGCACTTTGCTGATGTCCTGGGCCTGGGACGCCAGCCCCTGGGCCTGCTCCGAGGCATCCAGTACCTGGCTGACCAGATGCTGGATCGACTCGATGGTCTGGCTGACCTGCTGATGCCCGTGGCGGCTGTCCTGGTCCGAGGCTTGGGAGGCTTCGGCGCTGGAGACGGCGTTGCCGGCCACTTCATCCACCGCCGCGCTCATTTGCGTGACCGCGGTGGCGGCCTGCTCGATTTCATCGTTCTGCAACTGCAGGCCGCGGGTGCTCTGTTCCATCACCGAGCTCATTTCCTCGGCGGCCGAGGCCAACTGCCGCGATGAGTCGGCGATGCCGCGGATGGTCGAACGCAGGTTGTCCTGCATGCCGGCCAGGGCCGTCAGCAATTGCGCCGGCTCGTCCCGGCCCTGGCCATTGACGTTCTGGGTCAGGTCGCCGGCAGCGATGGTCCGGGCTATCGCCAGGGCCTGGGCCAGGGGCGCGGTGATGCTGCGGGTCAGTAACCAGGCCAGGAGCAGGGTGCTGGCCAGGGCGATGGCGATGATGATGCCGACGATCCACTGTGAGCGCTCATAGAGCGTGGCGGCTTCTTCGGCGGCGGTATCGGCGCCTTGCTGGTTGAACTGGATCAGGTCTTCCAGGGTGCTGTCCAGCTGGTTGCCCAGGGGAGCCAGTTCAGCGTTGAGTCGGCTGTAGGCCTGCTCCTTAAGGCCGCTATCGATCTGCTGGATGATGTCTTGCAGAAGGGTCGTGTACTGGTCGATGGCGTTTTTCAGCCGTGCCAGCAGCGCCGCTTCCTGCTCGTTGGTCAGCAGGGCCTTGTGCTGTTCCAGGCGTTGGGCCAGTTCCAGGCGTTCGTCGGCGATCATGCGCTTGCTTTTTTCCCGACTCAGGGGCTGGTCATTGACCAGCAGGCGCAGCGCTTCCAGGCGGATGGTGGCGATATTGGCGGCGCTGTCATGGATGTTCTCGATGCTGGGCATCCACGAGGCCTCGATGACTTTTGCACTTTCGCGCAGGGTTGCCATCTGCCCCAGGCAGAACAGCCCGACTGTCACCAGCAAAGCGGCCAGTACCGTAAAACTCAGGCTGGCTCGCAAGCCGATTCGAATATTCCTGATCGACATCATGTGCTCCTTGAAAACATTAAAAAAACATTCGGCCCTCGCTGATTTAGCGCTGTTGTTAGGGGAGGGTGGGCGCTTTATATGGCAAAGTGCTATTACATTGAAAGTCCCTGAATAGAGCCTTTTCCCCGATAGTCGTGAGTGTTTTCCGGCAACGGGAGCAACTTTTGCGCTACCGCTTTGCGCAAGGCATGAGGCCCTCACGCCGCGTACTGGAAGGCCTGCGGATGAATCGATAAAGCCCTGGCGGTGCCGACCCGCAGGTTTTTTATTGACCGAACGGTCGATTTAAAAAAATGGCCGGCAATCGTCAGCAAAGATTTCCCGGCGCGGCAGGCTGGGCGAAAAATGCGCTTCTCCTCGGGTCGTTTCACTGGCTAAGCTCTGGCATCGCAAATTCCCGCAGAGGTCTACTTATGCCGCAGTCATGGCCCGCCGCCGATATCGCTCGAATGATCCTCGATGGCTTCGACGACTACCGCGAGCACTTTCGCCAGATCACCGACGGTGCCCGGCAGCGCTTCGAGCAGGCGCAGTGGCAGGAGGCGCAGAAAGCCTCGGCGGCGCGGATCAACCTGTATGAGGAAAAGGTCGGGGAAACCGTGGCCCGCCTGCACCAGGCCTTCAGCGACGATGCGCTGATGGATGTCGGCCAGTGGCCACTGGTGAAAAGCGCCTACATCAGCCTGATCGACCTGCGTTTTGACGATGAGCTGTCCGAGACCTGGTACAACTCGATCTTTTGCGGCCTGTTCAGCCATGACCTGATCAGCGACGGCTGCATGTTCATCCACACCACCCGGCCCAGCCTGCGCCGGGCCCGGGCCGCGCAGACCCGCAGCTACCACCCCAAGGGCAACCTGCCGGCGATGCTCGAACAGGTGTTCGCCGACTACCGTTTCAGCGAGGACTATGCCGATCTGGCGGGGGACCTGCGGCGCCTGGAAGCGCAACTGCGGGAGAACCTGCCGGACTGGGTGTGCAAGGACCCGGAACTGACCCTGGAGCTGTTTTCCTCGGTGCTCTACCGCAACAAGGGCGCGTACCTGGTGGGACGCATCTTCACCCACGAAGAGCAATGGCCGCTGGTGATCCCCTTGCTGCACCGCGAAGGCCGGGGCATCCAGATCGATGCGCTGATCACTGACGAAGCGGATGTCTCGATCATCTTCTCCTTCACCCGCTCGTACTTCATGGTGGACGTGCCGGTGCCCGCGGAATTCATCGGCTTTCTCAAGCGCATCCTGCCGGGCAAGCACATCGCCGAGCTGTACACCTCGATCGGCTTCTACAAGCACGGCAAGTCGGAGTTCTACCGCGCCCTGATCAACCACCTGGCCAGCACCGATGACCGCTTCATCATGGCCCCCGGGGTACGCGGCATGGTCATGAGCGTGTTCACCCTGCCGGGCTTCAACACCGTGTTCAAGATCATCAAGGATCGTTTCTCGCCGTCGAAAAACGTCGACCGGGCCACGGTGATCGAGAAATACCGGCTGGTGAAGAGCGTGGATCGGGTCGGGCGCATGGCCGATACCCAGGAGTTCGCCGATTTCCGCTTTCCCCTGAGCAAGTTCGACCCGGCCTGCCTTGAGGAACTGCTGGAAGTGGCGCCGTCCACGGTGGCCGTGGAAGACCAGACGGTGCTGATCCGCCACTGCTGGACCGAGCGCCGCATGACCCCGCTCAACCTCTACCTGGAGCACGCCAACCCGGATCAGGTGCGCGAGGCCCTGGAGGACTACGGCCTGGCGATCAAGCAACTGGCGGCGGCCAACATCTTCCCCGGCGACATGCTGCTGAAGAACTTTGGCGTCACCCGCCACGGCCGGGTGGTGTTCTACGACTACGACGAAATCTGCTTTCTCACCGAAGCCAACTTCCGCCACATTCCGGCGCCTCGCACCCCGGAAGACGAGATGGCTTCCGAACCCTGGTACTCCATCGGCCCGCATGATGTGTTCCCCGAGGAGTTCCCGCCGTTCCTGTTCGCCGATGCCGGCCAGCGCAAGCTGTTCGACCAGTTGCATGGCGAGCTGTACAACGCCGACTACTGGAAAGGCCTGCAAGAGGCGATTCGCGCCGGCAAGATCATCGATGTCTTTCCTTACCGGCGCAAAGGCCTGGAGGACGAATAGAAGCAGCGGCTAGCGGTAAGTGACAAGCAGCAAGCTAAAAGCGCAAAGCTGCGTTAATCTTGCGGCTTTTCGCTTGAAGCTTGCCGCTGCTTTCCTATGACTTCCGAATCGCCTGCAATCGACCAACTGCTGAAAAACCTCGATCACGCCATGCTCGCCGACCGCCACCGCTTGCGTCGGCAGTTGCTTGAGCTGCGCAAGAAGCCCGACGAGGCCAAGCTCGCCCAGTGGTTGGAGCGGATGCAGGCGTCGTGCAATCTGGTGACGGCGCGGCGCGACAGCGTGCCGCCGATTCGCTACGACGACAGCCTGCCGATCGCCGCCAAGCGCGACGAGATCAAGGAGGCGCTGCTCAAGCATCAGGTGCTGATCATTGCCGGCGAGACCGGCTCGGGCAAAACCACCCAGTTGCCGAAGATCTGCCTGGAGATCGGTCGCGGCCAGCATGGCCTGATCGGCCATACCCAGCCTCGGCGGATCGCCGCCCGCAGTGTTGCCAGCCGGGTCGCCGAAGAACTGGCCACGCCCCTGGGTTCGCTGGTGGGTTATCAGGTGCGTTTCGAGGATCAGAGCGACTCCAGCACCCTGATCAAGCTGATGACCGACGGCATCCTGCTGGCGGAAACCCAGAATGACCGCTACCTGGAACGCTACGACACGATCATCGTCGACGAGGCCCACGAGCGCAGTCTGAACATCGACTTCCTCCTCGGTTACCTCAAGACCCTGCTGCCACGGCGCCCGGACCTGAAGGTCATCATCACCTCGGCGACCATCGACCTGGAGCGCTTCTCCAAGCACTTCGATAACGCGCCGATCGTCGAAGTCTCCGGCCGCACCTTCCCGGTGGAAACCTGGTATCGCCCGCTGACCCTGGAGCAGGACGAGGAGGGCAACCGGGTCGAGGACGACCTCACGGTGGATCAGGCGATCCTCGCCACCCTGGATGAAATCGCCGCCTACGAGCGCAGCGAGCGGCGCAGCCCCGGGGATGTGCTGGTGTTCCTGCCCGGCGAGCGGGAGATCCGCGACGCCGCGGAGATGCTGCGCAAGGCCCAGCTCAAGCACACCGAGATCCTGCCGCTGTACGCGCGCCTGTCGCCGGCGGAACAGCAGCGCATCTTCCAGTCGCACCCTGGCCGCCGTGTGGTGCTGG
Source organism: Pseudomonas sp. 3MA1 (assembly GCF_029237275.1). Lineage (NCBI taxonomy): Bacteria > Pseudomonadati > Pseudomonadota > Gammaproteobacteria > Pseudomonadales > Pseudomonadaceae > Pseudomonas > Pseudomonas sp. 3MA1. The sequence goes on from NZ_JAACFX010000001.1 coordinate 506,240, forward strand.
CGACCAACGTCGCGGAAACCTCGCTGACCGTGCCGGGCATCCGCTACGTGATCGACAGCGGCACCGCGCGCATCAGTCGCTACAGCTACCGGGCCAAGGTCCAGCGCCTGCCCATCGAGGCGATTTCCCAGGCCAGCGCCAACCAGCGTAAAGGCCGTTGCGGCCGGGTCGAGCCGGGGATCTGCGTGCGCCTGTACAGCGAGGAGGATTTCCTCGGCCGTCCGGAGTTCACCGATCCGGAAATCCTGCGTACCAACCTGGCGGCGGTGATCCTGCAGATGCTCCATCTGCGCCTGGGGGAAATCACCGCCTTCCCGTTTATCGAACCGCCGGATGGCAAGGCCATCAGTGACGGTTTCAACCTGCTGCAGGAACTCTCGGCGGTGGACCGCAACAGCCAGCTGACGCCGCTGGGCCGGCAACTGGCGCGCCTGCCGGTGGACCCGCGCATGGGCCGCATGCTGCTGGAAGCGGCCAAGCTCGGCAGCCTGCAGGAAGTGCTGATCGTCGCCAGTGCGATGTCGATCCAGGACCCACGCGAGCGTCCGCCGGAGCGTCAGCAGGCCGCTGATCAGGCCCACGCGCAGTGGAAGGACGTGGACTCGGACTTCGCCGGGCTGGTCAACCTGTGGCGCGGTTTCGAAGAGCAGCGCCAGGCCCTCACCGCCAGCCCGTTGCGCAACTGGTGCCGCAAGAACTTCCTGAACTACCTGCGCCTGCGCGAGTGGCGCGACTCGCACCGGCAACTGAGCCTGATCTGTCGCGACCTGCAACTGAGCCTGAACAAGGAACCGGCGGACTACCCGAAACTGCACAAGGCGGTCTTGGTGGGGCTGCTGAGCCAGATCGGCCAGAAGACCGAAGACGGCGACTACCTGGGTGCCCGCCAGCGGCGTTTCTGGATTCACCCATCCTCGGGCCTGGGCAAGAAGCGCCCGCAATGGCTGATGACCGCCGAACTGGTGGAAACCACCAAGCTCTATGCGCGCATGGTGGCCAAGATCGAGCCGGACTGGATCGAGCCCCTGGCCGGCCACCTGGTGAAGAAGAACCACTTCGAGCCCCATTGGGAGAAGAAGCGCGGCCAGGTGGTGGCCTACGAGCAGATCACCCTGTTCGGGCTGATCGTGGTCGGCCGCCGGCCGGTGCATTACGGCCCGGTGGACCCGGTGGTGTCCCGCGAGCTGTTTATCCGCGAGGCCCTGGTGCGCGGCGAGATCCAGTCCAAGGCCAAGTGCCTGAGCGCCAACACCCAGTTGCTGGAGCAACTCGACGCCCTGGAAGCCAAGGCCCGGCGCCGCGACATCCTGGCGGACGAGGAAACCCTGTTCGCCTTCTACGACGCACGTTTGCCGGCGGAGATCCACCAGACCGCGACCTTCGACAGCTGGTATCGGGTGCACAGTCAGAAGAACCCGCAACTGCTGATCATGCGCGAGGAAGACGTGCTGGCCCGCGAGGCCAGCGAGGTCACCGCCAAGCAGTACCCGGACACCCTGCATATCGGCGATCTGGAACTGGCCCTGAGTTATCACTTCGAACCCAACCATCCCCGCGACGGCGTGACCCTGCGGGTGCCGGCGCCGCTGCTGCCGGCACTGCCCGCCGAACGCCTGGAATGGCTGGTGCCGGGGCTGATCGAGGCCAAGTGCATTGCCCTGGTGCGCAACCTGCCCAAGGCCCTGCGCAAGAACTTCGTGCCGGTGCCGGACTTCGTCAAGGCGGCCTTGCAGCGCATGGTCTTCGCCGAAGGCTCGTTGCCCCAGGCCCTGGGCCGCGAGCTGCTGCGCATGACCGGCGCGCGGGTCAGCGACGAAGCCTGGAGCGAAGCCGAACAACAGGTGGAAAGCCACCTGCGGATGAACCTGGAAATCGTCGATGCCCAGGGCAAGTTCCTCGGCGAAGGCCGTGACCTGGCCGAACTGACCGCGCGTTTTGCCGAAGCCAGCCAGGCCGCCCTGGCGGTGCCGCAGACCGCCAAGAGCCAGCAGCCGGTGGAAGCCCGTGTATTCGCCGCCGTTGCGGAAAAGACCCAGCAGAAGATTGCCGGGCTGTCGATGACCGTGTATCCGGCCCTGGTGGAAGAGGCGGGTACGGTCAAGGAAGGGCGCTTCTCCACCGCCGCCGAAGCCGAGTTCCAGCACCGCCGTGCCTTGCAGCGCCTGCTGTTGCAGCAACTGGCCGAACCCGCCAAGTTCCTGCGCGGCAAACTGCCGGGGCTGACCGAGCTGGGCCTGCTGTACCGCGAACTGGGCCGGGTCGATGCGCTGGTGGAGGACATCCTGCTGGCCAGCCTCGACAGCTGCATTCTTGAAGGCGAAGCCAGCTTGCCCCGGGATGGCGCGGGGCTGGCGTCCCTGGCCGAGCGCAAGCGCGGCGCCTGGACCGAGCACGCCGAGCGTCTGGCGCGCCTGACCCTGGAGATCCTCAAGCTCTGGCACGGCCTGCAAAAACGCTTCAAGGGCAAGATCGACCTGGCCCAGGCCGTGGCCCTCAACGACATCAAGTCGCAGTTGGCGAATCTGGTGTACCCGGGCTTTGTCCGGGAAACCCCGGCCCTGTGGCTCAAGGAACTGCCGCGCTACCTCAAGGCGGTGGAACTGCGTTTCGAGAAACTCGGCAGTCAGGTGCAGAAGGACCGGGTCTGGAGCAGCGAGCTGGCCGGTCTGTGGAGCCAGTACCAGACCCGGGCGCAGAAACATGCCCAGGAAGGCAAGCGCGATCCGCAACTGGAGCTGTACCGCTGGTGGCTGGAGGAGTACCGGGTGTCGCTGTTTGCCCAGCAGTTGGGGACCAAGGTGCCGATTTCCGACAAGCGCCTGAGCAAGCAATGGAGCCAGGTCGACGCCTGACCCAGGCGTACCCCGTCGATCTTGCAGTTGCGGCGAAAGATCGATGGTTATGGCAAACTTCGCCGTCATAAATGCCGGCCCCGGTTATCTGCACCCCAGCCAGCCCGGGCGGATCGGAATAAAGCGATGCCAGGAACGGCTCCCTCAGCGGGAGTCGTTCCTTTACGGTTTGGCACGACGGTGCCAATACCTTCTGCCTCAACACATTAGAGGAACGACCGTGCATAACGTCGTCATCAGCGGCACCGGCCTGTTTACCCCGGCCAACAGCATCTCCAACGAAGAGCTGGTGGAGTCCTTCAACGCCTACGTCCATCAGTTCAACAGCGACAACGCCGCCGCCATCGAGCGCGGTGAAGTGCAGGCCCTGACGGAATCCAACGCCGCGTTCATCGAAAAAGCCTCGGGCATCAAGAGCCGCTTTGTCATGGACAAGGACGGCATCCTCGATCCGCAGCGCATGACGCCGCGCCTGCCGGAGCGCTCCAACGACGAGTGGTCGGTGCTCTGCCAAATGGCCGTGGCCGCCGCCGAACAGGCCCTGCAGCGGGCCGGCAAGACCGCCGCCGACATCGACGGGGTGATCGTCGCCTGCTCCAACCTGCAGCGCGCCTACCCGGCCATCGCCATCGAAGTCCAGGCCGCCCTGGGCATCCAGGGCTTCGGTTTCGACATGAACGTGGCCTGCTCCTCGGCGACCTTCGGCATCCAGGCCGCCAGCAACTGCGTGCAACTGGGCCAGGCCCGGGCGATCCTGATGGTCAACCCGGAAGTCTGCACAGGGCACCTGAACTTTCGCGACCGCGACAGCCACTTCATCTTCGGCGACGCCGCCACCGCGGTGATCATCGAGCGCGCCGACCTGGCCACCTCTCAGCACCAGTTCGAGATCGTCAGCACCAAGCTGCTGACCCAGTTCTCCAACAACATCCGCAACAACTTCGGCTTCCTCAACCGCGCCGCGGAAGAGGGTGTCGGTGCCCGCGACAAGCTGTTCGTCCAGGAAGGCCGCAAGGTGTTCCGCGACGTGTGCCCGATGGTGGCCGAGCTGATCGCCGCGCACCTGGAAGAGAACCAGCTCAACGTCAGCGACGTGAAGCGCTTCTGGCTGCACCAGGCCAACCTCAGCATGAACCACCTGATCGTCAAGAAACTCCTGGGCCGCGAAGCCTCGGTGGAAGAGGCGCCGGTGATTCTCGATACCTACGCCAACACCAGTTCGGCCGGCTCGGTGATTGCCTTCCACAAGTACCAGGATGACCTGGCCAGTGGCTCACTGGCGGTGCTCAGCTCCTTCGGCGCCGGTTATTCGATCGGTAGCGTCCTGCTGCGCAAGCGTTGATCTAGGCTGATGCGGGTGTGGCGCCGGGCGGCATTGGCGCGTCACACCCTCTTAAACCTGCATGATTGAACGAGGCACGAATGGCTGCTGCTGATGACACGCAACTGCTAGAGCGCCTGTTGGCGGGCGAACAAAAGGCTTACAAGGAACTGGTCAGCACCTACCAGAGCGCCATGCGCGCGGTGGCTTACGCGATTGTCGGCAATCGTCACGCCGATGAAGTGGTGCAGGACGCCTGGCTGTCGGTGGTGCGCAATCTGTCGGGCTTTCAGGGGCGTTCCAGCCTCAAGACCTGGCTGCTGACCATCACCGCCAACGCGGCCAAGGGCCGCTATAAACAGAATCGCCGGGAAGTCTTGCTCGATGATCTGCCCGCGCCTCACGGCACGGTGGGCGATGAGCGTTTCTCCTCCAGCGATGGCCACTGGCTGGTGGCGCCTTTCGCCTGGCACGAAGACACCCCCGAAGCCCTGCTGACCGAGTCCGAGCTGCGTGAGTGCCTGGAACACACCCTGCTCAGCCTCTCGGAACTGCAAAGCAGCGTCCTGCTGCTGCGCGAGCGCCAGGGCCTGGAGCTGGAAGAAATCTGTAATCTTTTGGGGCTCACGCTCTCCAATGTCCGGGTGCTGTTGCATCGGGCACGTCTGAAGGTCTTCGCCACCGTGGAGCATTTTGAGGAAACCGGCCAATGCTGACCTGTAAGGAACAAGTGGCACGTTCCAGCGATTATCTCGATGGTCAGTTGAGCTTTCGCGAGCGCCTGATGGTGCGCCATCACCTGTTGTTCTGCCCCAATTGCCGGCGTTTCATTCGCCAGATGCGCCTGCTCCAGGCCACCTTGCGGGTGTTGCCGGAGCCGCCCCTGGAGGGTTTGGATGACTTGGCCGAGCGTCTGGCGACGCAACGCAGCAAGGACGCTTGAGCGGGAAAAACACAGGCCGGCGCGGCGACCACGAACGGATGATGGGGGAGCGTTGCCCCGCGCCGGACTGTTGAAACCCGGCAGACGTTGTGCGCGGCTGGCACGCCCAGCGTCTGCGGTGTACGAGCAGGTCGCTTAGAACTTGGCTTCGGCGTCCAGTTGCAGGGTGTTGGTATTGGCGTCGCGCTGGGTGCGGCTGGAGTAGTCGGCCTTGGTCAGGAAGTAGGTCGCGCCCAGGGCGAAGTTCTTGTCGATGTCGTAACCGACCTTGAACTTGTGACCGCGGGAACCGGTGGTGCCGTTGGCGAAGTCGGAGTCGGTAAAGGCGCCGACCACGGCATTGCGCTGCACGTCGCGGTAGTTGTAGTCGAGGTTGAAGCCGAAGACCTTCGACTTGGCGCCCAGCAGCCAGGCGGTGTCCTGATCGTTCACCGCATCGTTGTTCTTCACGTACTGGCCGTAGAACGACAGCGGCATCGGCAGGCCGCCGATGTCGATCTGGCTGAAGCCTTCGTACAGGCGGAACTGGTTGTCGGCCGAGTTGCCGTTGACCGCCAGGGCGCAAGGGGTGGAGGTGCCGGTGCAACGGCTGTCCTTGTCGTTCTGGTAGGCATAGACGCTGCCGCCGAGGGTCAGCTTCAGGTTGTCGGTGAGGGCGAAGCGGCTACCCAGTTGGCCGGCGGTCAGGCGCAGGTCGTGACGGAACTGCACGCCTTCGCCGTCGACGTTGTCCTTGAGAGTGTAGTTACCCAGGCTGCCGAACAGTTCGGCGCTGCCGCCCAGTGGGTATTTGTAGGTGACGGCCAGGCCTTCAGGGTTGATGTCACTGTCCCAGATCACGTCGCCCATGCTGACCCAGGGTTGCAGCATCTTGCCGCCGATCACGTGCAGGTTCTTGACCGCGTCCGGGTGATAGTCGATATAGCCCAGGTCCAGCCAGATCTGTTTCTTGTCGAAGTAGTTGTCCATGTCCTGGTTGGTGGAGCGGGCATCGTCGCCGCCGCCGGTGGCGATGCGGATGCCGGTGTCCACCTGCGGGTTGATCTCGCTGTAGGCGCCCAGGCGAGCACGGATGCGCTGGCGATCCTTGTCGCGGCCGCCGTTGTTGGCTTCGCCATCGATCTTGACGGTTTCCTGGCGGATCCGAACGTCGCCCTTGAACTGCGTCTTGGCCGCCCAGGCCAGCTTCTGGTCGAAGGCGCTCAGCTCGTTGGCTTTCTTGGCCGCCGCCGCCACTTGTTCGTTGGTTTCTTGCTGCGCTTGCTGAGCGATTTGCTGGGCCTTCTGATCCTTGGCCAGTTCGGCTTGCAGTTCAACGTACTGCGCCTGGGAAATCGAGCCGTTGGCCTTGAGCATGTCGAGCAGTTTGGCGTCGACCGCAGCACTGGCGGGCACGCTCATGGCCAGTAACAGGCCGCCACACAGGGCTGCCGCGGTTTTCGTGGAAGCAAGACGCATAGCAATCTCCGAAGGTAAGAGTGGATGGCTCAACCATCCTGGACACAACCGACCTGTGCAGATCGGAAAACAGTGGTCGGGTAGAACCCGGCGCTCTAAAAACAGGCGCCAGTATCACGATGGTTTATGACAGCGGGGTGGCAAAGTAATGGCGTGTCGATGACGATTGCTGACGGCCATACACCCCCGGGCGGGGGCGTGGTGGGTGCCGGGAAAGGGGAAATGTCGGAGGGCGTTCAGCCGCCGCTAAGCGAGTGGGTGTCGCCCAGGAAGAGGTCGGGGCATCGGGGTGGAGCGGCTTGGCCCGAGGTCGGGGCTCGGGCCTGCGGGGTCATGGGCAGGTGGTTTCGTGCAGGTACAGCCACTGCGCCGAGTTGTCCTGGACACGGATGATCGCCAGGGACAGGCGCGCGGTTTCGAGCGAATCCAGGCGCTGGATTTCCTTGTAGCGGATCGCTGCGCACTGGCCTTCCTGCCACACGCAATGCAGGTCGCTGAGCCTGATCTGCAGCCCCGGGCGCTGGCCCAGGCCCGTGCGAAACAGCTGTTGCACCTGCTCGCGGCCCACCAGGGCGCCGCCGGTGGTGACCATCTGGAAGTCTTGGGCGAACAGTTCCAGCAAGGGGTCGAGGCAGGCCGCGGCGTCCCCCTGCTGGTTGCTGAAGACGCGGTGAATCAGTTGGTGAATCCGCTGCACGCTGTGTTGCGCTTGTTCAATGATCGAGTTGGGCATGTGAGGCCTTCATGGAGGGGAGTCGGTTCAGGGTCAGCAGCGGCAGCAGACCGGCTGCAGCCGCCAGCAACAGGCTCAGGTGATAGGCGCCGGTGGCATCGGAGTACCCCAGCAGCAGGTTGTAGAGCATCAGCAACCAGGCGGCGCCGAGGCTGAATGCCACCTGCCGGTTGATGTTCCAGATCACGCTGGCCTGGTGCGTATCGGCGCCGTCGAAGTCCAGCAGGGCGGTGGTCTGCGCGGTGTTGGCGCCGGCACCGCCGCCCAGGCCCATCAAGAGGTAGGCCAGCGCCAGCAGCGGCAGGTCGGCAGTCGAGTCGACCCCGCACAACGTGGCGATGCCGGCGCTGTGCAGCACCAGGGCCATGGCGAACAGCCGCGCGGCGCCCAGGCGATTGTAGAAGCGCCCGCCCGCCAGCATCGCCAGCAGCGCGCCGGCGGCGTACAGCAGCATGAACATGCCGCTGTGCCGGGCGCTCAGGTGCAGCTGCTTCTGGAGGAAGAACAGGCTCAGCAGATTGACCCCAGTGAAGATCCCCGGAATGGCGTGATAGATCGCCACCGACAGGCTCAGGCGCGGGTTTTTCAGCAGTCGCAGTTCGACGATGGGCCGGGCACAGGTCTGGCAATGGCGCCGGTAGCACTCGGCCAATAGCAGGCCGGCGACCACCCCCGGTATAGCCTGATACAGCGGGTAGCCGCTGCCGTACAGCGACATGCCGAGCAGCAGGCCGCCCAGGCTGGCGCTCACCAGCAGCAGGCCGCGCAGGTCCGGGCGATCCGCGGGCGCCGTGGGTTCAGGGTTGATCCAGCACCAGGACAGCAGCGCCGCCAGCAGCGACAGCGGCAGGCTGGCGAAGAACACCCAGCGCCAGGAGCTGTGATCGACAATCGCTCCGCCCAGCGTCGGTGAAAGCGCCGGCGCCAGCAGGGCCACGGCCATCACCAGGGTGGAGATTCGTGCCCGTTGCACGCCCTGGAACAGGTTGAAGGTCAGTGCCTGCCCCAGGGGAATCAGCAGACCGCCGGCCATGCCCTGGAGCAGCCGCCAGAACACCAGCGACATGAAGCTGTCGGCCAGTCCGCACATCAGCCCCGCGCCACTGAACAGCAGCATCGAGGCGCAGAGTACCTGGCGGTTGCCGAAGCGTGCGGCTAGCCAGGTGCTGATGGCAATGACCAGGGTCAGGCCAAGGATGTAGGCGTTGGCGACCCAGGCCACGGCGGCGCTGGACACCTGCAAGTGGCTGGCAATGCTGGGCAGGGCCACCGCCGACATGAAGATGTTGACGCAGTCGATAAAGAACCCGAGGAGAAATACCACCGCCACTTTGTATCTGTCAGTCATGCCGTCTCCCTTTTTGCGCGCAGCTTAGGGAGCTTGGGGGCGGAGTGTCGAGGTGCCTATACTTGACGCATTGTTTAACGAGGCTTGACAGTGAGCGAGACTTTTCACAGCCAGTTGCACCGGGTGCAGACCTTCCTCGCGGTGGTCGACTTCGGTTCCTACACCCGCGCCGCGCAGTACCTTGGCATTAGCAAAGCCATGGCCAGCCTGCATATCAAGGCCCTGGAGCAGGCACTGGCGAGCACCTTGCTGGTGCGCACCACGCGGCAGGTGACCCTGACCGAAACCGGCCAGGATCTCTACGACGAATTCAAGGGGATTGTCGCCAATATCGACACGGCCTTCGACAACGTGCTGCATGGGCGCAACCGGGTCAGCGGCAAGTTGCGCATCAGTTCCACGGCGGAGTACGCCGAGACTTTCGTGCTGCCGATCCTGCCACTGTTCACCGCGCGCTACCCCGAGGTGCGCCTGAGCTATCACTTCAATTCATCGCTGAATGATCTGGTCGCGGAAAAGCTCGACCTGGTGATCCGCCTCGGCCACCTGGCGGACTCGGGATTCAAGGGGCGCAAGCTTTCGGACTACGCCATTGCCCTGGTGGCCAGCCCGGCGCTGCTCGAGGGCCGGGAGTTGCAGCAGATCGAGGATCTGAGCGCATTGCCGTGGATCGGCAACAGCAATCTGGCCGGGCCGCCCAGCTGGACCTTCAACCATCCGCGCCGTGGCGCGGTGGAGGTGAAAGTCGGCCCCGGGCACGAATCCAACTCGGCGACGGCGATTCGCGCCCTGGCCCTGGCCGGCCTGGGGTTGGCGGTGCTGCCGGAGTGGATGATCCTCGACGACCTGGGCAGCGGCCGCCTGGTGCGGGTCCTGCCGCAGTACGGCCTGGCCACGCAGCCGGTGCATGTGCTGTTTCCCAACAGCGCGCACCTGCCGCGCAAATCCCGGGTGTTCATCGATTTTCTCGCCGAGCATCTGGGGCGTTGAGGACGTGCCCGGCTGGCAGCGGTTTCGGTGAACCCGGGGATGGAGGATACTCGCCGGGTTGTCCGATCTGAATTCCGGGGACCCCGATGCCGCTGCAATCCTTGAACAGTCTGTCCGCCGTCGATCCCGCGCAATGGGATGGCTTGCTCAAGGACGGGCAACCCTTTGTGCGCCACGCTTTTCTCAGTGCCCTGGAAGACAGTGGCAGCCTCGGTCCGCGCTCGGGCTGGCAGGCCGAGCACCTGTTGCATGTGGAAGACGGCCGCCTGCTGGCGGCGCTGCCCAGCTATCGCAAATGGCATTCCTACGGTGAATACGTGTTCGATCACGGCTGGGCCGATGCCTGCGCGCGGGCCGGGATCGACTATTACCCCAAGCTGCTGACGGCGGTGCCGTTCAGCCCGGTGAGTGGCGCGCGGGTGCTGGCGGCGACCCAGGCGGATGCCTTCGAGCTGTTGAAAAGCCTGCCCGGCTACCTGGAGATCGAAGGACTTTCCAGTGCCCATATCAACTTCACCGACGACTTCAGCGACGCCGCCCTGGAACAGCAACCGGGTTGGCAGCAGCGCCTGGGCTGCCAGTTCCACTGGCAGAATCGCGGTTATCGCGACTTTCAGGATTTCCTCGACGCCTTGAGCTCGCGCAAGCGCAAGCAGATGCGCAAGGAACGCGAGCAGGTGGCCGGGCAGGGTTTTGATTTCCAGTGGTTCGAAGGCCATGAACTGGACGAGGCGCAGTGGGATTTCGTCTACGCCTGCTACGCCAACACCTATGCGGTGCGGCGTCAGTCGCCGTACCTGACCCGGGCCTTTTTCAGCCTGTTGGCCGAGCGCATGCCCGAAGCGATTCGCGTGGTCCTGGCCAAGCAGGGCGGGCGCCCGGTGGCCATGGCCTTCAGCCTGGTGGGCGGCGACAGCTTCTACGGCCGCTACTGGGGCTGCCTGGCGGAGTTCGACCGCCTGCATTTCGAGACCTGTTTCTACCAGGGCATGGAGTACGCCATCGCCCAGGGGCTGCAGCGTTTCGACGCCGGCGCCCAGGGCGAGCACAAGCTGATTCGCGGCTTCGAACCGGTGATCACCCGCTCCTGGCATTACCTGCGCCACCCCGGCTTGAACGCCGCGGTGCAGGACTTCCTGCAACAGGAGCGGGCCGGGGTTCGCGCCTATGCCGAGGAGGCGAGGGACGCCTTGCCCTATCGGCAGGCGTGACCCTCGCGACCTTGCGTCAACCGTCTTCCTTGCCCAGCCAGCGGTAGACCACGCCGCCGATCACCGCGCCGAGGATCGGCGCCAGCCAGAACAGCCACAGTTGCTGCAAGGCCCAGCCGCCGACGATCAGCGCCGGGCCGGTGCTGCGGGCCGGGTTGACCGAAGTGTTGGTGACCGGGATCGAGATCAGGTGGATCAGGGTCAGGGCCAGGCCGATGGCGATCGGCGCCAGTCCCGCCGGGGCGCGCTTGTCGGTGGCGCCGAGGATGATCACCACGAACATCAAGGTCATCACCAGCTCGCAGACAAACCCCGCGGCCATGGAGTAGCCGCCTGGGGAGTGTGCGCCGTAGCCGTTGGAGGCCAGCCCCGAGGCCAGCTCGAAGCCCGGCTTGCCGCTGGCGATGAAGTACAGCAACGCGGCGGCGATCACCCCGCCGATCACTTGGGCAACGATATAGGCCGGCAATTCCTTGGCCGGAAAGCGTCCGCCCACCACCAGCCCTACGGACACCGCGGGGTTCAAGTGACAACCGGAGATATGGCCGATGGCGAAGGCCATGGTCAGCACCGTCAGGCCGAAGGCCAGGGCGACACCCAGCAGGCCGATGCCGACATTGGGAAAGGCCGCGGCGAGCACGGCGCTGCCGCACCCGCCCAGGACCAGCCAGAAAGTACCGAGCATTTCGGTAACGGAACGTTTGAACAAAGACATGGAGGAGTCCTTGATAGGTCAACCTATCAACGCGATACAGCTGTTATGCATCCCGCAGGTTAACTACAGGTTCCGCTCCGGAACCTAGGGTGAGTACAGCAGGCTTTTGGCGCAATTCCAGCCCGCCCAAAAAAACGCCAGAGCCCTTGAAACCAGGGCCCTGGCGCGTTGTGCGGCAACTTTGTGTAACTGATCAGCACCCTGTAGCCGCTGCCGGTCAGTCGATACCGACGAACCCTCCGGTCTGGTGCTGCCACAGGCGCGCGTACAAACCGCCATGGGCCAGCAATTCGGCGTGGGTGCCGGTCTCGGCGATGCGCCCGTGCTCCAGGACCACCAGGCGGTCCATGCGGGCGATGGTGGAGAGGCGGTGGGCGATGGCGATCACGGTCTTGCCCTGCATCAGGGTTTCCAGGCTTTCCTGGATCGCCGCTTCGACTTCCGAGTCCAGGGCCGAGGTGGCCTCGTCCATGATCAGGATCGGCGCGTCCTTGAGCAGGACCCGGGCAATGGCGATGCGCTGGCGCTGACCGCCGGACAGCTTGACCCCGCGCTCCCCGACATGGGCATCGAAGCCGGTGCGGCCCTGGGCATCGGACAACAGCGGGATGAACTCATCGGCGCGGGCCTTGCGCACTGCTTCCCAGAGTTCATCGTCCGTGGCGTCGGGGCGGCCGTAGAGCAGGTTGTCGCGGATCGAACGGTGCAGCAGCGAGGTGTCCTGGGTGATCATGCCGATGCGTTCGCGCAGGCTTTCCTGGGTCACTTCGGCGATGTTCTGGCCGTCGATGAGGATCTGCCCGCCCTGCAGGTCGTAGAGGCGCAGCAGCAGGTTGACCAGGGTCGACTTGCCGGCCCCGGACGGGCCGATCAGGCCGATCTTTTCGCCGGGACGGATCTCCAGGTTGAGGTCGCTGATCACCTTGTTGGCCTTGCCGTAATGAAACTCCACATGCTCGAAGCGTACGCCGCCCTGGGCCACGGCCAGCTTGGGCGCCTGCTCGCGGTCGGTGAGCTGCAGCGGCTGGGCGATGCTCTGCAAACCGTCTTCGACCATGCCGATGTTTTCGAAGATGCCGTTGATCACCCACATGATCCAGCCGGACATGTTGACGATGCGGATCACCAGGCCGGTGGCCAGGGCGATGGCCCCGGCGCTGATCAGCGACTGGCTCCACAGCCACAGGGCCAGGCCCGTGGTGCTGACAATCAGCAGGCCGTTGAGGCTGGTGATGGTCACGTCCATGGCGGTGACCACGCGCCCGGCCAGCTGGCTTTTCTCGGTCTGCTCGGCAATCGCCTCGCGGGCGTAGCTCTGCTCGAAATGGGTGTGGGCGAAGAGCTTGAGGGTGGTGATGTTGGTGTAGCCGTCGACGATCCGCCCCATGAGTTTTGAGCGGGCGTCGGAGGCGTCCACCGAGCGCTGCTGGATGCGCGGCACGAAGTAGCGCATGGCGCCGATGAAACCTGTGATCCACAGCAGCAGGGGGATCATCAGGCGCCAGTCGGCGTCGGCGAACAGCACCAGAGAACCGATGGCGTAGATGGTCACGTGCCACAGGGCGTCGATCACCTGCACCGAGGAATCCTGCAGCGAGTAGCCGGTCTGCATGATGCGCTGGGCGATGCGCCCGGCGAAGTCGTTCTGGAAGAAGTTCAGGCTCTGGCGCAGCACGTAGCTGTGGTTCTGCCAGCGGATCAGGCTGGTCATGCCGGGGTTGATGGTCTGGTGCATCAACAGGTCGTGCAGGCCCACCATCAGCGGCCGGAACAGCAGGGCTACCACCGCCATCCAGGCCAGTTCCAGGCCGTGGTCGCTGAACACCTGGGCGCTGGGCGTGCCCTGGGCCAGGTCGATGATGGTGCTCAGGTAGCTGAACAGCGACACCTCGATCAGGGCCACGAACAGGCCCACCACCAGCAGGGCGACGAAGCTCGGCCAGACTTGCTTGATGTAGTGGAAGTAGAACGGCAGGACCCGATTGGGTGGGGTGGCGCTGGGGGCGTCGCGGAAGATATCGATCAGTTGTTCAAAACGACGAAAGAGCATGGGGGTCTTGAAGCCCGGGGTGCGGGCTCTCCTGTGCTGAAAGCGGACGGGGCGCCGGGTGGGGCGCCGCCGTCGGGACAGGCTGGCGGATTCAGTCGATGCGCTTGGCCGACTTGATCAGCACCGGGTCCACAGGCACGTTCTGCATGCCTTGCTTGGTGGTGGTCTGGGAATTGACGATCTGGTCCACCACGTCCATGCCGCTCACCACCTTGGCGAATACGGCGTAGCCGGCATCGCGGCCCGGGTCGAGGAAGGCGTTGTCGGCGACGTTGATGAAGAACTGGCTGGTGGCCGAGTTGGGGTTGGAGGTGCGGGCCATGGACAGGGTGCCGCGCACGTTATGCAGGCCGTTGGAGGCTTCGTTCTTGATCGGGTCGCGGGTGTCTTTCTGCACCATCTGCGCGGTGAAGCCGCCGCCCTGGACCATGAAGCCCGGGATCACCCGGTGGAAGATGGTGTTGGTGTAGAAGCCGCTGTCGACGTAGTCGAGGAAGTTCTTGCTGGAGATCGGTGCCTTGACCGGGTCCAGCTCGACTTCGATCTTGCCGAAGCTGGTGTCCAGCAGCACGTGGGGCGCCTTGGCCGGTTGGGCGGCCATCAGGTTGGCCGCGAACAGCACGGAGCCGGCGACGAGGGCGATTTTTTTCAGCATGGTTCAGTGATCCTGGGTGGTGGTGTCGACTGTGGTTGTGAAGTCCAGCAGGGTTTGGTTGAAGCGCTGCGGCTGGTCCAGCGGCGTGGCGTGTCGGGAATCCTCGATCACCACCAGCCGTGCATCCGGCAGCAGTTTGACATAAGCCTCCTTGACCGCCACCGGGGTGTAGTCGTGGTCGGCACTGACGACCAGGGTTGGACAGGTGATACGGCCCAGTCGTTCCTGCACCCCCCAACCGACGATGGCGTCGAAGCTGGCGAGATAAGCACGTTTGTCGTTTTTTGCCCAGCGCTCGGCCATTTTTTGCCGCAACTCGCCTTGCTCCGGCTTGGGAAACAGCCGCTGGCCCAGGGCCTGGCCGATGGTGGCCAGGCTCAACACCCGGGCCAGGCTCCAGCGTTTGAACCACTGCCAGTAGTCATTGGCGCTGCGTACCTTGACCTCGGGGGCGCTGTTGACGATGCACAGGCTCTTGAGCAGTTGCGGCTGATCCACGCCCAGCTGGAAGCCGACCATGCCGCCCATGGACAGCCCGACATAATGCGCGGGGCCCAGGTTCAGGTGTTCGATCAGCGCCACGATGTCGGCGGTGAAGCCCGGGATGCTGTAGCGCTCCCGAGGCTTGTCGGAGCGTCCGTGGCCACGCAGGTCGGGGACGATCAGGCGGTAGCGGGTCGAGAGCTCGGGGATCTGCTTTTCCCAGTCCTGGGCGCTGGAGCCCAGGCCGTGAACCAGCAGCAGGGGCTCGCCCCGGCCGTATTCCTCGTAGTGCAGGGTGCAACCTTCATGCTCGAAATAGGCCATGGCAGAACTCCTGTTCTGGTGAGTGGACGTCAGGCTTGCTCGGGGGCGGCAAAGGGCGCATCCAGGGGCGCGGTGTCGAAGGTGCGCAGCAGTTCCACGAGGATCTGCGTGGCCGGGCCCAGGGGTTTGTCCTTGTTGGAGTAGAGGAAGAAGGTCGGGTGGCGACTGCCGCCCTGGTCCAGGGGCAGGACCTTGAGCAGGCCTTCGCGCAGTTCCCGTTCGATCAGGTGCCGGGGCAGCCAGGCAAAACCCAGGCCGCTGCCGACGAAGGTCGCGGCGGTGGCCAGGCTGCCCACGGTCCAGCGCTGCTCGGCGCCGAGCCAGCCGACATCCCGTGGCTGCTGGCGGCCGGAGTCGCGGATCACCACTTGCAACTGGCTTTCCAGGTCCTGGAAGTGCAGCTCCCGTTGCAGGCGGTGCAGGGCGTGTTCCGGGTGGGCCACGGCGACGAATTCCACCGAGCTCAGCTCGGTGCCCAGGTAGCCGGAGATGTTGAAACTGCTGATGGCCAGGTCGGCCACGCCTTCGAGCAGCACTTCCTCGACCCCGGACAGCACTTCCTCGCGCAGGCGCACGCGGCAGCCGCGGCTTTGCGGCATGAAGGCGGTCAGGGCGCGCACCAGCCGCGCGTTGGGGTAGGCGGCGTCCACCACCAAGCGCACTTCGGCTTCCCAGCCCTGTTCCATGTGGTGGGCCAGGTCTTCCAGTTGGCTGGCCTGCTTGACCAGTTGCCGGGAGCGACGCAGCAGTACGCCGCCGGCTTCGGTAAGCACCGCCTTGCGCCCGTCGATGCGCAGCAGCGGCACGCCGAGCTGGTCCTGCATGCGCGCCACGGTGTAGCTGACCGAGGATTGCGAGCGGTGCAGGGCTTCGGCGGCCTGGGCGAAGCCGCCGTGATCGACCACCGCCTGCAGGGTGCGCCATTGATCCAGGGTCACGCGGGGCGCTTTCATGAGGGACTCCTCTTGTCCTAAGCTGGCGCTCCTTATTGGAGACTGCCGAATGAGAAAATTCTGTTGTGTGTTGCTGGCGCTGTTGCCCCTCGGCGCCTGGGCCTATCCCATCGATGTCGAGAAGCAGTTGAACGGCCTGAGCATCGACTACGCCACCTTTGCTACCGATGAAGACATCGGCTCCATCCAGCTGAACAACTTCGGCAAGAGCGACGCCGTGTGTTCGGTGGTGTTTCGCAATGGCCCCGAGTCGCCGCGCAACCGCAAGGTGGAAGTTGCCGCGGGGCAGAGCAAGAACGTCACCGCCAAGTTCAACCGCAAGATCATCAAGCTGCGCCTGGAACTGAACTGCCAGGCCAAGTGATCGAAGCCGGCTCGGCCCAGGGAATTGCGCTGAGGCCGGCTGTGCTTATAAACGAATTTATTGATTGGTTATAGCAGTTATTTGCGCTTTTTCATCGATATCACTCTGTTTAATCTGCCCCCCATCGACTTACGCATACCCCGATGGAGGCTTCAGCCATGTCCCGCGTCCTGATCATTGAAAGCAGCGCCCGCCAGCAGGATTCCGTATCCCGGCAACTGACCCAGACCTTTATCCAGCAATGGCAGGCCGCTCACCCTGGCGACTCGATCACGGTGCGTGATCTGGCCCGCCACCCGGTGCCGCACCTGGACGCCAACCTGCTGGGGGGCTGGATGAAACCCGCCGAACAGCGCAGCGCCGCCGAGCAGGACTCCCTGCAGCGCTCCAACGAGTTGACCGACGAGTTGCTGGCCGCCGACGTGCTGGTGCTGGCCGCGCCGATGTACAACTTCGCCATTCCCAGCACCCTGAAGGCCTGGCTCGACCATGTGCTGCGCGCCGGGGTGACCTTCAAGTACACCGACACTGGGCCACAAGGCCTGCTCACCGGCAAGCGTGCCTACGTGCTCACCGCTCGTGGCGGCATCTACGCCGGCAGCAGCGCCGATCACCAGGAACCCTACCTGCGTCAGGTGATGGGCTTTATCGGCATCCACGACGTCGAGTTCATTCACGCCGAAGGCCTGAACCTGGGTGGCGACTTCCATGAAAAGGGCTTGAACCAGGCCAACGCCAAGCTGGCCCAGGTGGCCTGAGCGGCGATTCCTGAGCCGAGGCGCCGCTCAGCGAAGGGCTCTGCGGCGCCGTTAATCCGCAGATAATCCCCGGGTGTTCAAGTAGCGCTTGCGGATCCCCTTCAAGCCGGTTCGCGCATCGAACCTCCCTTTGCACTGGTTGCTCCTTCAGTGCCGACGCCCGATTGCACGCCTAGCGAGATCGGGCTTTTTTTTGCCCGGGATTTCATCTGCGCGGGCAAAACCGCTATCGTCGCCGCCATTCAAGACGAGGCGAACATGGGCTACCTACTTTTTGTCACCCTGATCCAGGCGTTTTCCTTCAGCCTGATCGGCGAATACCTGGCCGGGCATGTCGACAGCTACTTCGCGGTGCTGGTGCGGGTGCTGCTGGCGGGGCTGGTGTTTCTTCCGCTGACCCGCTGGCGCCGGGTGGAGCCGGCCTTCATGCGCGGCATGCTGCTGATCGGCGCGCTGCAGTTCGGCATCACCTATGTGTGCCTGTACCTGAGCTTCAGGGTTTTGACGGTGCCGGAGGTGCTGCTGTTCACCATCCTCACGCCCCTGCACGTGACCCTGATCGAAGACGCCCTGAACCGGCGCTTCAATCCCTGGGGCCTGCTGGCGGCGCTGGTGGCGGTGGCGGGCGCGGTGGTGATCCGCTACGACAGCGTCAATCCGGATTTCTTCATCGGCTTCTTGCTGCTGCAACTGGCCAACTTCACCTATGCCGCCGGGCAGGTGCTGTACAAGCACCTGGTGGCGCGCTACCCCAGCGACCTGCCGCACTACCGGCGCTTCGGCTACTTCTATCTGGGAGCCTTGCTGGTGGTGTTGCCGGCGTTCCTGCTGTTCGGCAAGGCCCATTACCTGCCTGATGCGCCGCTGCAATGGGCGGTGCTGCTGTTTCTTGGCCTGGTGTCCACGGCCCTGGGCATGTACTGGTGGAACAAGGGCGCATGCCTGGTGACCGGCGCCACCCTGGCGGTGATGAACAACCTGCATGTGCCGGTGGGGCTGCTGGTCAACCTGCTGATCTGGAACCAGCATGAAGACCTGGGGCGCTTGTTGCTGGGTGGGTTGGTGATCCTCGGGGCGGTGTGGATCAGCCGGCGGGGCGGCCGGCCTGTGCAGGCCAGCTGAGAGCGTTGTGGCGAGGGAGCTTGCTCCCGCTCGGCCACCGTGGTGGCCGCAAGAGCTGCTTGCTCGATCGACCTGAAGCCATGCCCTGGCCGCCTTGGGCGGGCGCTGCCCGCCAGCGGGAGCAAGCTCCCTCGCCACACTTGCTTACAGTGCGTGTTTCTCCAATTGCGGCACATGGCTGGCGCCCGCTATCGCCGGTAGCAACCCGGCCCGCAGGTCGGTGCCGCTGGGCTGCTGGTACAGGTTCAGGCCGAATTCCGGCATTACCGCCAGCAGGTAATCGAAGATATCCCCCTGGATGCGCTCGTAATCGACCCAGGCGGTGGTGCGGGTAAAGCAGTAGATCTCCAGGGGAATGCCCTGGGCCGTGGTCTGCATCTGGCGCACCATGCAGGTCATGTTCGGCTGGATCTCCGGGTGGCTCTTGAGGTACGCCAGGGCGTAGGCGCGGAAGGTGCCGATATTGGTCATGCGCCGGCGGTTGGCCGACAGCGCGGCGACGTTGCCCTGGGCTTCGTTCCAGCTTTTCAGCTCGGCCTGCTTGCGCCCGATGTAGTCGGTGAGCAGGCGCACCTTGCTCAGCCGCTGTTCTTCGTCGTCATGCAGGAAGCGCACGCCGCTGGCATCGATGTACAGGCTGCGCTTGATCCGCCGACCGCCGGATTGCTGCATGCCGCGCCAGTTCTTGAACGACTCGCTCATCAGGCGCCAGGTGGGGATGGAGACGATGGTCTTGTCGAAGTTCTGCACCTTGACCGTGTGCAGGGTGATGTCCACCACATCGCCGTCGGCGCCGACCTGGGGCATCTCGATCCAGTCGCCGACCCGCAGCATGTCGTTGCTGGTCAACTGCACGCTGGCGACGAAGGACAGCAGGGTGTCCTTGTAAACCAACAGGATCACCGCCGACATGGCGCCCAGGCCGGACAGCAGCAACAGCGGCGAGCGGTCGATCAGGGTGGCGACGATGATGATCGCGCCAAACACGTACAGCACCATCTTCGCCAACTGCACATAGCCCTTGATCGAGCGGGTACGGGCGTGTTCGGTGCGCGCGTAGATGTCCAGCAGGGCATTGAGCAGGGCGCTCAGGGCCAGCAGTTGGAACAGGATGGTGAAGGCCATGGCCAGGTTGCCGAGGAACAGCAGGCTGGTCTTGCTCAGCTCCGGCACTAAATGCAGGCCGAACTGGATCACCAGGGACGGGGTCATCTGCGCCAGGCGGTGGAACACTTTGTTGTGGCGCAGGTCATTGAGCCAGTGCAGCGCCGGCTGGCGCCCCAGCAGCCTGACGGCGTGCAGCACCAGGTAGCGGGCCACTCGTCCGAGCACCAGGGCGATCACCAGTAACAGGGCCAGGCCGATGCCGGCGTGCAGGAGCGGGTGTTGTTCGAGGGCTCCCCAAAGGTCCTGGGTATTGAGCCAGAGCTGTTTGAAATCCATGGGCTAAAACGATTCTTCTATGAGACATGAGGGGAGGATTAGAGCATTTAACCCTGGGAAAGTTACGGTTAAGGACAAATCGGCTAACAAAAAACCAACTCTTTGCCACCGTTTGCACAAAGAAACTCGGCCTGCGCGCTCGAAACCGTTACCCTATGCAGCTGTTTTTTTGCATATCTTCGAGGTAGCACCCGTGTTTTCCCAATTCGCCCTGCACGAACGCCTGCTCAAAGCCGTGGCCGAGCTTAAATTTGTCGAGCCGACGCCGGTGCAAGCAGCGGCTATTCCGCTCGCGCTGCAAGGGCGTGACCTGCGGGTGACGGCGCAGACCGGTAGCGGCAAGACCGCGGCCTTCGTACTGCCGATCCTCAATCGCCTGATCGGCCCGGCGAAGATCCGCGTCAGCATCAAGACCCTGATCCTGCTGCCGACCCGGGAACTGGCCCAGCAGACCCTCAAGGAAGTCGAGCGTTTCTCCCAGTTCACCTTCATCAAGTCCGGCCTGATCACCGGCGGTGAAGACTTCAAGGTCCAGGCCGCCATGCTGCGCAAGGTGCCGGACATCCTCATCGGCACCCCGGGGCGCATGCTGGAGCAACTCAACGCCGGCAACCTCGACCTCAAGGAAGTCGAAGTGCTGGTGCTCGACGAAGCCGACCGCATGCTCGACATGGGCTTCGCCGAAGACGTGCAGCGGCTGGTGGATGAATGCCCGAACCGCCAGCAGACCATGCTGTTCTCCGCCACCACCGGCGGCTCCGGCCTGCGCGAGATGGTCGCCAAGGTCCTCAACAACCCTGAGCACCTGCAACTCAATAGCGTCAGCCAGCTCAACGAAACCACCCGTCAGCAGATCATCACCGCCGACCACAACCAGCACAAAGAGCAGATCGTCAACTGGCTGCTGGCCAACGAGACCTATCAGAAGGCCATTGTCTTCACCAACACCCGGGCCATGGCCGACCGCATCTATGGCCGCCTGGTGGCTCAGGACTACAAGGCGTTCGTGCTGCACGGCGAGAAGGACCAGAAGGACCGCAAGCTGGCCATCGACCGCCTGAAGCAGGGCGGAGTGAAGATTCTCGTGGCCACCGACGTCGCCGCCCGTGGCCTGGACGTGGACGGCCTGGACCTGGTGATCAACTTCGACATGCCCCGCAGCGGCGACGAATACGTGCACCGCATCGGCCGTACCGGCCGTGCTGGCAACGATGGCCTGGCCATCTCGCTGATCTGCCACGGCGACTGGAACCTGATGTCGAGCATCGAGCGCTACCTCAAGCAGAGCTTCGAGCGCCGCACCATCAAGGAAGTCAAAGGCACCTACAGCGGCCCGAAAAAGGTCAAGGCGTCCGGCAAGGCCGTTGGCGTGAAGAAGAAAAAGACCGACGCCAAGGGCGACAAGAAAAAGTCCGTGGCCAAGGCCCCGACCAAGCGCAAGACCGCCAACCGGCCGAAAAGCGACAGCCTGGTCAGCCAGGACGGCCTGGCGCCGCTCAAGCGCCGCAAGCCACAGGCGCCGGCGGCTGAGTAAAACCGCCGCCAGCGGTAAACGAAAAACCCGGACCTGGTCCGGGTTTTTTTTGGCTGGCTTTCAGGTACTCCGGGCCTCGATGGCTCAACTGGCCTTGGGTTTCTCCACATGCCCTGGCTGGGCCTGCAGATCGATCCCCAAGGCATGAATGACCTTCAAGACGGTGTCGAATCGCGGTTTTGAGCCCGGGGCAAAAGCCTTGTACAGGCTTTCCCGGCCCATCCCGGCATCCCGGGCAATCTGGGACATGCCCCGAGCTTTGGCTACGTAGCCGATGGCTCGAAGAAACTCCTCGGTATCAGCGTCGGCCAGCACTTGTGACAGGTACTCTGCGATGGCCTGGTCGCTGTCCAGCAACTCGGCCATGTCGAAGTGGGTCAACATCTGGGTCATGTTGAAAGATCCTTTGCCAATATCTTTGCCCGGCGAATGTCCGCGTCTTGAGAGGATTTGCCCCCGCCTGCCAGCAACACAATGATCGCGCCGCCACGCAGGGTGAAGTACAGCCGTTACCCGGGACCCACGTCCACGCGCAGTTCCGAAATACCTTCTCCCACGGATTTCACATCCCCCAGATTGCCTGTTGCGGCGCGATCGATGCGGCGGGCAATGGAGATTTTTGCGCGCAAGTCCTTCAGCGATGAGTGCCATCTGGCAAAGGACTGGGTTTGCTGGATGAGATATTTCATGCAGAAAACGTATCCATTTGGATACGTTCTAGTAAGAGGGGTAGCACGGACTCGACTCGGGCTTTTTCTCGGTGTGGGCCAGTTCCTTGGGTTGCTGGTCGATCAACAGCCCGCTGCCAAGAAAACTTTCCTGAAGATTCAGAAGTGTCTGATGTGTCGGTGATCGGGGCAAATCTAGTATCGGCACCCGCTGCACGGTCCGGATTCTGGGGGGATGTGCAGTTTGTCGGCGCGCTCTGCGCTTATTTGACGTCAAGATGATGGCACATTAA
Source organism: Pseudomonas sp. 3MA1 (assembly GCF_029237275.1). Classification (NCBI taxonomy): domain Bacteria; kingdom Pseudomonadati; phylum Pseudomonadota; class Gammaproteobacteria; order Pseudomonadales; family Pseudomonadaceae; genus Pseudomonas; species Pseudomonas sp. 3MA1. The sequence goes on from NZ_JAACFX010000001.1 coordinate 528,458, forward strand.
CATCCCCGCCCTGTCGTGACCCCTGCTGCCCTTTCGAAGGATCGAACATGTCTGTCTCCACCCTCGGGATGAGGTTGTGCCGTGCCTTGTCTTGCCTGCTGCTGACAGCCCCGCTGTCTATGGCGTTCGCCGCCCCTTTGCCCATTCCGACCTCCAACCCCGGCGACCAGGACCTGATCCGCGACCGGCAGAACCGCCTGCTGGAAGAACAGCAGCGGCGTCTCGAAGAACTCAAGGACCTGCCCGGCAAGAGCGCCACGCCCGTGGCGCCCAGCGCGCCGGCCGACAGTCGCTGCTTCCCGATCAAGGACATCCAGCTCAAGGGTGCCGACTCGCTGTCCGCCAGCGAGCGCGAGAGCCTGCTCAAGCCCTACGTCGGCCAGTGCCTGGGGGTGTCTCAGCTCAACGAGCTGCTCAAGGTCATCACCAACCGCTACATCGAAAAGGGCCTGGTCACCAGCCGCGCCTACCTGCCGCAACAGGACCTGTCCAGCGGCCACCTGCAGGTGCTGGTGGTGGAAGGCAAGCTTGAAGGCCTCAAGGCCGCCGAAGGCAGCAAGCTCAGCGCCCGTGAACTGAACATGGCCTTTCCCGGCAGCAGCGGTGAGCTGCTCAACCTGCGGCAGATCGAGCAGATGGTCGACCAGCTCAACCGCCTGCCATCGAACCAGGCGCAGATGGAACTGGCCCCGGGGCAGGCCGTGGGCGGCAGCGAAGTCCTGGTCAAGAACAACCCGCAAAAGCCCTGGCGCGTTGGCCTGTCACGCAGCAACGAGGGCCAGAAGAGCACCGGCGAGCAGCAGTGGGGCAGCTCTTTCGAATGGGACAGCCCCCTGGGATTGGCGGATCAATTGGTGCTGCGCGGCGGCCACGACGCCATCAGCGACCACCAGAAAACCTCGCGCAACGCCATGCTCTATTACAACCTGCCGTTTGGCTGGTGGAACCTCAGCTACAGCTACAGCCAGAGCGAGTACCGCTCCCAGGCCCAGGGGCAGGGCTTCAACTTCAAGCAGACCGGCGACAGCCAGAACCACCAGCTGCGCCTGGAGCGGGTGATCCACCGCGATGCCGTGAGCAAGACCTCGCTGAACAGCGGCCTGAGCTACCTGCGCACCAACAACTACATCGAAGACAGCAAGCTGAGTAACAGCAGCAACCGCCTCAGCGAAGCCCAGTTCGGCATCAACCATGGCCGGCGCATCGGCGGCGCCTTCGTCAACCTCGACCTGGGGCTGCAGGACGGCATCGGCGCCTTCGACGCCCAGCGCCAGAAGGAACGCGACGACAAAACGGGCAAGCGCCAGGCCAACGCGCGCTATCGCAAATACACCGCCACCGCCAGCTACCTGCAGCCGTTCAAACTGTGGGACGAGTCCCTGGTGTTCAGCAGCCTGGTCACCGGCCAGCGCAGCGAGGATGTGCTGTTCAGCTCGCAACGCATGAGCCTGGGCAGCCAGTCCTCGATCCGTGGCTACAAGGACCAGAGCCTCAATGGCGACAGCGGCTACTACTGGCGCAACGACCTGCGCTGGAGCCGCCCGGTGACCTGGAACTGGCTGCGCCCGGCCTTCGCCGAGTACGGCACCGGGCTGGGCTATGACGTCGGCGCGATCCGCAACGACCGCTACAACGCCGAGCAGCATGGCCGCGTTTCCAGCGACTCCATCGAATTTTTCGCCCGCGGCAAGCACCTCGCCGCCAGCCTGACCTTCGCCCACTCCCTCGAGCGGCCAGATGCCCTGAGTGAGCGGGAAGCACCGATCTATTTCCGTTTGGATCTCTTTCTCTGATTGCACTGATTCATTGAGGCTTTTGACATGGACGTTCGCCAACTCGCCTTCCTGGCCCGCCAGCCTTCGGCTGCACTGCAACCGCGCGACACCTTCTGGGGCCTGTCGAAACGCGGGTTGGCGTTCATCCTCGCCAACATGATGTTCTGGCAGCCGGTGGTGGCGATGGCCGACGGCATCGTGGTCAACGGCAGCGGCACCAGTCTCGGCCAGGCCGGCAATGGCGTGCCCATCGTCAACATCGCCGCTCCCAATGGCGGTGGCTTGTCCCATAACAAGTTCAGCGACTACAACGTCGGCCAGCAGGGCGTGATCCTCAATAACGCCACCAACCGCACCCAGGAAACCCAACTCGGCGGGATCATCCTCGGCAACCCCAACCTGGGTGGTCGCGCGGCCAATGTGATCCTTAACGAGGTCAACGGCGGCAGTCCCAGCCAGCTCAAGGGTTACACCGAAGTGGCCGGGCAATCGGCCCATGTCATCGTCGCCAACCCCTATGGCGTGACCTGCAACGGCTGCGGCTTCATCAACACCCCCAAGGCCACCCTGACCACCGGCAAACCAGTGATCGAGAACGGTCAGATCCAGCGTTACCAGGTGGATCAAGGCAGCGTCGCCATAGAAGGCGCGGGGCTCAACGCGAGCAATATCGACCGGTTCGAAATCATCACCCGCAGCGCCAAGATCAACGCCGAAATCCAGGCCAAGCACCTGGCGGTGATCGCCGGGGCCAACGATGTCGACGCCAAGACCTTGAACGCCACGGCACGCACCGCCAACCCGGCGGATGCGCCGCAACTGGCGATCGATTCTTCGGCTCTGGGCGGCATGTATGCCGGAGCGATCAAGCTGGTGGGTACTGAGGCTGGGGTCGGGGTGAAGCTCGACGGCAAGCTGATCGCCAGCGGCGGTGATATCCAACTGGATGCCAATGGGCAGTTGCGCATGGCGGAGGTGAGCGCCGAAAAGGGCGCCGTGGCGATCAAGGCGCAGAGCCTGGAGGCCCAGGGCGCGGTCTACGCCGGGACTGATCTGAGGATCGACACCCAAGGCACGCTGACCAACCAGAAAACCCTCGCCGCCAGCGACAGCATCAACCTCAGCAGCGTTGGGCAACTGAATAACCGGGGCATCATCGAGGCAGGGGTCAATGCCGACAACAGCCGCAATCAGCGCGGCGACGTAACGCTGACTGCGCAACACCTGAACAACAACGGCAAGAGCGTGGTGGCCAGTCGAGATTTGACGGTCACGGCCAAGCAGACCCTGAACAACCAGGGCGGCACTTTGAGTGCAGGGCGCAGCGCTAACCTCCGCGCCGAGACTTTGGATAACCAGAACCAGGGGCGGGTGCTGAGTAGCGGTAGTGCTGATCTTGCGGTCAGTCAGGTGTTCAACAGCGGGGGGCTGATCAGCGCTGACGGCAACCTCAGCGCCACGCTGGACAATCTGAATAACCACGATGGCGAAGTCTCCAGCGCCGGCAGCACCACCCTGACCGCAACCTACCTGGACAACCGCGCGGGTCAGGTCACGGGTGACGTGGCGTTGAACATCGGGTTGATCGGCGCTCTGAACAACCAGAACGGCGTTCTGGGTTCCGCCAAGCGCGTGAGCATCAGCGCCGCCAGCCTGGATAACAGCCATGCAGGCAGTCTTGCCAGTGATGGCAGCCTGACCACGCGGATTGTGAGCCTGTTCGATAACCAGAGTGCGGGTGACCTAAGCGCCAAGGGTGTGGTGGACCTGCAGGCTGGCAGTCTCGACAACCGTGGCGGCAGCCTGACCGGCAAGGATCGTCTGACCCTGGACATTGCTTCGTTGGACAACCGCGGGGGCAAGGTACGCGCCGACAAGGACCTGCAACTCAATGTTCATCAGCTCGATAATCGCGCGAAAGGTGTGATCACCAGCCAGGCAGGGATTGGCCTGACCGGTACTCGCCTGGACAACCGCGGCGGTTTGCTTAGCGCCGTCGGCCCGGTGACGTTGAAGGCTCAGAGCGTCCAAAACGCGCAGGGGCGAATCGCTAGCCAAGGCGACATACATGCGACCATCGACACCCTCGAACAACAGGGTGGCACCCTGGTGGCGCAGGGTGCGCTGACACTGATCGGCAGTGTTCTGGACAACCGTGACAACGGCCTGGTCGCGGCGAAGCAAGCGCTGAAGCTCGACGTTCGGGACATCAACAATCGCGCCGGAAAACTCTCCAGCGCAATCACCGCTGAGGTTGACAGCCAGCAGCTCGACAACAGCGACGGTGGCCGAGTACTGGCCGGTAGCGATCTGGAACTGAAGGTTGTCCGTCTTATCAATCAGAGCAAGGGGCTGATCCAGGGCCAGGGCACCACGACGCTGGTCAACCAGAGTCTCGATAACACCGATGGCCAGATCGACAGCCGTAACGGCTTGGAGATCACAATGGCCGGAGGGTTCGACAACACCCGCGGGTTGGTCCGCAGTGACCGTACGTTGACCCTGGGCGCCAGTAAACTGACAAACACCGCCGGCCGTATTGGTAGCGTGGAAGATCTGTCGATCAACAGCCGTGGCGCACTGCTTAATCAGGGCGGCTCCATCCAGTCCGAAAAGGGCCTAACTGTCGCCAGCGGTCATCTCGATAACAGCGAAAAGGGCGTGCTGTCCGGCAAGCAGGCTACGCAAGTCAACGCGACGACCTTCAACAACAGCCAGGGTGGACGCCTTAGCAGTGAAAGTAGCCTTGATCTGATCGCGACCCAGGTCAATAACGCCGGTGGCAGCATCAGTAGTACGCAGGACCTCACGGCCAGCGTGACGGGGCTTGATCAGCAACACGGAGAGCTGTTCAGCGAAGCCGCCCTGAGCCTGGACCTGCACAACGGACAGCTCAATAACCAGAAGGGGTACATCCATGCACCAGGACTCTTGCAACTCAAGAACCTGAAGGGCGTCGATAACCGAGAGGGGGAGATTTCCAGCACTCAGGCGTTCAGCCTGGTCGCGCAAAGCCTCGACAACAACGGTGCCAAACTGATCAGTGAGCAAGGCCAACTGACACTGCGCATTGCGCAGGCCTTGAACAACGTCAAGGGGCTGGTCAGCGCCACTTCCATCGATAGCCGCAGTGGTCGTCTGGACAACCGTGATGGATTGTTCAGCACGACCGGTGACCTGGATCTGCAGGTCGATACTGTTTTCGATAACCAGCGCGGCACCGTTGTTGCCGATGGTGAGTTGCTGCTCGCAGCAGTCAGCCTGGACAACCGCGCTGCTGATATCTCTGGCAAAAAGGACGTGACCGCCCGGACCACCACACTCAACAACCAGAGTGGCAAGTTGGTCGCCATTGGTGCGCTGGACTTGACGGGGGCGCATCTCGATAACCGTCAGGGCGGCCTGGTAGGCGCTACAAAAGCGCTGAAACTCAAGGTCGATACGCTCGACAACCGGGGCGGTGAGCTTTCTACCCAAGCCGGCTTGAGCCTGACAGGCCAGCGCCTGGATAACAGCGACCAGGGCCTGGTCGAGGCCCATGACACGCTGATGCTCAAGGTCGATGAGCTGATCAACCAGACGGCCGGCTCAATCAATGCGTTGGCTGACCTGACGATCATCGGTGGGCGTCTCGATAACCGCAGTGGGAATATCAAGAGTCAGCAAGGCCTGGCCCTCACACTCAAGGACGACCTGCAAAACAAGCAAGGCCTGATCAATAGCCAAAGCACGCTTGATGTGGCCGCAGGAGCTCTGGACAACAGCTACGGCCGTCTCATGAGCGATGCTGCGCTGGACCTCGGCGTTCGTGGTGCCCTGAACAATGTGGGCGGCAAGCTGGCGACCGAGGGGGGCTTGGAGTTGCGCAGCGCGAGCCTGGACAACAGCCAGAAAGGCGTGATCAGCGGCAAGGGCGCGGTACTGGTAAGGACTGGTGACTTCGATAACAGCCAGGCCGGCAGCCTCGACAGTGGCGACACCCTGGACCTGACGGCGGCAAAGCTGACCAACGCGGCCGGGCGCATCGGAAGTAATAAGGAACTGACCGCGAATGTTCGCAGCCTTGAACAGCAGGGTGGCAGTTTGTTCAGCAAAACCGGCCTGAGCCTGGATCTGAACCATGGTCGGCTGAACAACCAGAACGGTTTCATTAATGCGCCGGGTGCGCTGCTGCTGAAAAACCTCAGTGACCTCGATAACCGCAACGGGGAAATCTCCAGTGATGCGACCTACGAGCTCAACGCCAAGAGTCTGAACAATGATGGCGGACAGTTGCTCGGCAATCAGGCGCTGACCTTGCGGGTCGAACAGGCGCTCAGCTCCATCAAGGGTAAGATCGGTGCCGCGGCGTTGGAAGTAGAGGCCGCCAGCCTGGATAACACGGCCGGCGCATTGACCAGCCGTTCGGGGCTGAAGCTGAAAGTTCAGGAACAACTGATCAACCAGAACCAGGGCCTGATCAATGCCATCGGCGGCTTGAGTATCGACAGCGGTGACTTGAACAACCGTCACGGCTCCGTTCTGGCGGGTGACTGGCTGAATCTGTCGGCCAAGGCGCTGGACAATACGGACAGTGGGCTGATCAACAGTAAAGGCGCACTGGAGCTGACTGCGCATCAGTTGGACTCAAGCGATGCAGGCGAGGTGTCGGCTAATGGCGACATAAACCTCAAGGTTACGGGGCTGAAGCAGCGTGGCGGTCGCCTGTTGGGCGACGGCGCGGTGACCCTGGACTTGTCCCATGGTGATCTCGACAACAGCCTCGGAAAACTGAATGCCAAAGGCTTGCTGAGCATCAACCGGCTGCAGGACCTGAGGAACCAGCAGGGCGTACTGTCCAGTCGTCAAGGGTTTACGCTGGCCGGCCGTACGCTGGATAACACCCAAGGCAAGTTGATCAGCGAAGCAGCGCTGGGTGTCGTGTCCGGCCAGTTGCTGAATGAAAATGGCCTGGTGTCGGGGATCAAGGGCCTGACCGTCGAGGCGGTAAGTCTGGATAACCGCAACCACGGGACGTTCTCCAGCAAGGCGGGCGACCTGGCCATTGACGTCAGCGGCGCGCTGCTTAACAGCGGGGCCGGCGCTCTGGCCAGCAATGGCACGCTCAAGCTGAACGCTGCGAGTCTGGATAACAGCAACGAAGGGAGCGTCTCCAGTGTCGGCGGACAGACGCTCACGGTCGCCGGTCTGCTGAATAACGCTGGCGGTGGTTTGATCGACAGCGGCGCCACGCTTGAACTCAAGGCAAAAACCTTGAATAACCAGGCCGGCAACGTCAGCGCGTTGCAATCGGCCGAATTGCATGCCGCCAGCGTGGACAACAGCGCCGGCAGTCTGGCAACAAAAGGCGTCCTGACCCTGGACGTGGCGGGTAATCTGGGCAATGCCCTGGGTACCATCAGCAGTGACGGAGCCTTGTTACTCAAGCACGCGACTCACGTCGATAACCGTGGCGGAAAACTGATCGGCCAGAGTCTGTTGACCTTGGATGCCGACAGTCTCGACAACCGTGACCACGGTACCGTGGCGGCCAATCAGCAAGCCACTTTGAGCGTCGCCGGAGCTGTCCAGAATACCCAAGGTGGCTTGATATACAGCCGTGATGCGGACCTCGAGCTGAAGGCGGCCAGCCTCGACAACACCAGGGGCGCCGTGCAAAGCCAGAATGGCCTGACACTGAACATACGCGGCGATTTCAACAACCAGGGTGGCAAAGTCATAGGTCGGGATGGTGCGCTCAGTATTACCGCGGCCAACGTCGACAACCGTGGAGGGGTGCTGTCGAGTCTCAAGGGCGCTCTTGAAACGCACATCAGTGGGGTGCTGCTCAACGGTTATGACCTGAATGACGAACGCCAGCGTGGTGTGATCGAAGCCCAGCGCTTGAGCCTGCGAGCCTTGGCGGGGCTGAGCAACAATGGCGGTCGCATTGCCGCGCGTCAGGGCGATGTCATTGTCGACACCGCCGGCTTCGACAACCGCAATGGCGGGCTTTACGCCAGCGGTCAAGTGGGTGTCACTGCAGCTACGTTTGACAACGGTGGCGACAAAGGCGGGCAGGTTGCGGGTCAAGGGATCGATCTCGGCCTGAGTGGCGCCTTGAATAACCGTTTGGGGGTGATCGAGAGTGATACCTCTGTGCTTATTCGCGCGGGCAGTCTCGACAACGGTCAGGGGCAGGTACGGAGCTCTGGGAGGAGCGGTAAGAGCCTGTTCCAGATCGGTGGTTTACTAGACAACCGTAACGGTCGCATCGAGGTAGCCAGCACCGAACTGGGCCTCAACGCGACGAGCTTCCAGAACGCGGGCGGCACCCTGCTGCACTCCGGCAAAGGGCAGTTCGATATCTCGATGACGAACGTCAGCGGTGCGGGCGGCACGCTGGTCACGCAAGGGGGGTTGACCCTCAATGCTGACTCGTGGAGCAACACCAGCGTCATCCAGGCCGGACGTCTGCAGGTCAATGTCAACCATTTCTACCAGAGTGCCAGCGGACAGTTACTGGCCTCCAACAGCTTCGAAGGCGGTGGCGGTAATTGGAGTAACGATGGCCTGATCGCCAGTGACGGCAGCCTGAACCTGCACCTGTCGGGCGCCTACGGTGGCAATGGGCGACTGAGCAGCCTGGGTGACATGAGCTTCGGCGCCGCCCAGGTCGACCTGCCGGGCACCGCGACGATCGCCGGTGGTGGCAACACCCGGATCAATGTCGGTGGGGGGCTCACCAATCGCGGACGCCTGAGTTCAGCCGAAGGGCTGACGGTCAATGCCGCGGCTATCAATAACTATGGTTCGCTTGGCAGTGCCGGGGCGCTGACCCTCAATACCGCTACGCTGCTCAATTCCGGTGTCAGCGATGCCGAGCACAGCTCAATCTTCAGCGGCGGTGACATGCAGTTGCTGGGCAACGCCTTCAGCAATCGCTATGCCGATGTTTACAGCATGGGCAGCCTGCTGGTCGCCGCCAACGCCGGGCAAGAGCAGTCGAGCCTGCTGGAAAACCGCTCTGGCACGATCGAAAGCCTGGGCAACATGACCATTCGCGCCATGACGGTGAAGAACGTCATGGACATCCTCACCTACTCGGAGCACGAGAAGTACTACGCCAAAATTATCGAGTTGTCGTGCGCCCCCTTTGGCGTCTGCCATGTCAAGAAAAAGGGCAATCGGCGCAATGCGGTCTGGCAACTCACCGAGCGTGATCGTCTGCAGGTGACCGCCAGTACGGCGGCCTCCAGTATCTCCAGCGGCGGCCAGTTGGATATCGGTGCCCAGGTGTTGAGCAACGAAAGCAGTTTTATCGCGTCCTCCGGCAACCTGGCAATCAATGCCGTTAGCATCAAGAACCAGGGGGTGGTGCCTCAGGATATTGAAACGACCACCATCAAATATAACCACGTGGATGAATACCAAGGTGCGGTCGCCGCGGTGGCGGCCTTCAATGCGAGAAACGCCAGTAAACCTTCCAGCACCTTTGAGTCTGACCTCGCGGCCTTCAATGCCCAGATGACCGGCACCCGAAAGCTTCCGGGTGGGGGTACCAAAACGCTTGCAAACAGCGATGGCAAGACCTTTGACGCCATCATCCAGTCTGGAGCCAGCGTCCAGCTCAACGCCTCGGAGAAGATCGACAACGGCGTGGTGCGTGGTTATTACGCCTATGTCGGCGGTGGCAAAAAGACCGGCAACACCTCGGCGGGGAGTCAGTATTCGACGCCGATCTATATCAACTCGCAATTACCACCGGACCTAGCCAAGCAGCAGGTCAACCCCTTGGCCCTGCCGGGCTTTACGTTGCCGGTAGGGCAGCACGGTCTGTTCCGTCTGAGCAGTGAAGGGGCCGGCGACACCGTATCGACCCAGCGCAACCCAGCGCCGATGGACTGGAGCATGGGCAGCATCAGCCTGAGATTCGCCGAGCGCGAGCAGAGTCTTGCACAGAGTCAGGCGCGGACTCTTCAGGTCGATTCCGTCGCTCCTGTGGCGGCAACTGAGCGCAAGCTGGAGCAGGTTGGCGTTGTGCTGCCTGGTGTCAATACCAGTCTGCCGACGATTAGCGTCACGACCCCAACGGACAGTGCAGCGGCTACTCAGGGACCGGTCTACCGCCGTACCCCTGCGCAACAGATGCAAGACAGCATTGTGCGGGTCCAGGGTGTCCCGACACTCGATACGCCCTCTCGAACACACAAATACCTGGTTGAAACCAATCCGGTGCTCACCAACCTGAAACAGTTCATGAGCTCGGACTACCTGCTGTCGAATCTGGGTTACAACCCCGACGACAGCTGGAAACGCCTGGGCGACGGCTTCTATGAACAACGACTGATCCAGCAGGCGGTGGTCGCTCGCACCGGTCAACGTTTCATCGATGGCCAGGACACCGACGAGAAACTGTTCAAGTACCTCATGGATAATGCGCTGCAGAGCAAGCAGCAGCTCAACCTGGCGATCGGCACCTCGCTGACCTCCGAACAAGTCGCCGCCCTGACCCACGACATCGTCTGGTTGGAAAGCCATGAGGTGAATGGCGAGAGCGTTTTGGTGCCGGTGCTGTACATGGCCCACGCCAATAACCGCCTGGCTCCCAACGGCGCACTGATTGCCGGACAGGACCTCAGCCTGATCGCCGGCCAGGACCTGCTCAACGCCGGCACCCTGCGCGCAACCAACAACCTCTCGGCCAAGGCGGGCAATGACTTGGTCAACAGCGGGCTGATCGAAGCCGGCAATCGTCTGGACCTGCTGGCGGGCAACAATCTGGTGAACAAAGCGGGTGGCATCATCGCCGGTCGCGACGTGAGCCTGACCGCCAACGGCGACCTGGCCAACGAACGTACCGTCACCCGCCACGAGAACAGTGGCGGCGACCTGCAACAGCGGCGCGACTTCCTCGACAGCGCCGCGCGTATCGAGGCCGCCAACGACCTGACGGTCAAGGCCGGTCGCGATTTCAATAACGCCGGTGGCATGCTGCAAGCGGCGCGTGACACCACCATCAACGCTGGCCGTGATGCCAACCTCACCGCTGTCGAACAGCAGGACAACCAGAGCCGGACCAACTCCCGCCAGGCCAGCACCAGCCAGCACAGCTCGGTGGTCACCAGCGGTCGTGACCTGACGATCAACAGCGGCCGTGACCTGTCGGCCATCGCCAGCCAGATCGACGCCAAACGCAACCTCACCATGGCCGCCACCGGCGACTTGACGCTGGCTTCGGCGGCGGACGAACAGCACTCGTACTCCAGCTCGAAGAAATACAAGGGTCAGTCCGACAACGTCAGCCAGGTGGCCACGGCGGTGACCGCAGGTGGCAGCGTGGCCCTCAGTGCCGGCAAGGATCTGGAGCTGATTGCCAGTCGGGTGAGTGCGGGGGATGAGGCGTATCTTTATGCGGGCAATGATCTGAACCTGGAGACCGCTGAAAATACCGATTACTCCTATTACTCCAAGACCAAGAAAGGGTCGTGGGGTAAGAAGAGTTCGAAGATGAGCGAGAGCGAAAATGATGTCGCTGTCAGCTCGTCTATCGAGGCAGGAAAGAAAGTCGTTATTTCAGCTGCTCAGGATATCAATGCCGAAGGTGCCAAGGTCACCAGCGCGGGGGCATTGCTGGCGACCGCAGGGCGTGACATCAATCTCGAGGCTGCTGAGAACTATGCCAGTCAGGCCAATGCCTCATCCAAAAAAGGTCTGTTTTCGAGTAAGTCCAGTAGCAGCTCAAGCAGCCAAACGACGCTGACCACTACTGAGCTGGTTGCGCAGAGCATCGATCTGCGAGCGGATAACGATATCTCTCTCAAGGCCACGGCTCTGCGGGCAGACGGTGCGGTAAAACTGAATGCTGGCAACGATGTGGAAATTGGTACGGCCGAAGTACATCAGACATCCAGCCAGTCTAAGCAGTCCGGCAAGGTTGGCATGACGATCACTGGTTGGGTTTCCGCAACTAAGAAAGCCCAGCAAGCCCAGCAAAGTGCTTCGCAAAGCATCGGTAGCGATATCAGTGCCGACAGTCTGCAAATCACCAGCGGCCGCGATACCAGTGTGCGTGGAAGCACATTGGTTACGGATCGGGATTTGCAGGTCGATGCCGGGCGCAATCTGGAGGTGGTCAGTGCTGAAAACACCAGCAGTGCGAACTCCAAGTCCAGCAGTAAAAAAGTCGGTGAGGTGGGCTCCTGGTGGCAGGGAGCGACCGGAGTAGTCAAACAGAAGGGCACCGATCAAAGCGACACCACCCGCCAGTCGGGCAGTCAGATCGCCTCGCTAGCGGGCAATGTTTCCCTGAAAGCGGGAGAGCATTACAACCAGATAGCCAGCCAGCTCGTTGCGCCTAAAGGCGATATCGATATCAAAGCTAAGCAGGTGGATATCCAGGCCGGTTTCGACACCCTCAAAGCCAACAACACGGCGAGTACCAGTCGAACGGCCATTGGCGGTACGGTCAGTGTTCCATTGTTGAATGCGCTGCAGGGTATTCAGCAAATGGGTAAGGCCGCTCAGGAAACCAGCGATGGTCGGATGCTGGCATTGGCCGCAGTCAACGTGGCGATGAATGCCAACCAGGCGGTGGAAGCCGGTCAGGCGTTGATGGTAGATCCTCGTGCAGGCGTGAAGATCAGCATCAATTTGAGCAACAGCCGCAGCCACAAAGAGGGTAGCCAGAGTGGCCGCAACGTGGTGGGCAGCAGCGTTGTTGCAGGGGGCGACGTCAATATTGTTGCCAAGGGCGCCGGTGCAGCGAGCAACTTGAATGTTGTGGGGAGTCGTATCGAAGCCGGTGGTGATGCCAATCTCAAAGCAGATGGCCAAGTCAATCTGCTGGCGGCACAGAATACTGCTCATCAACAAAGCAGCAATGGCAACAGCGGCTGGAGCGCGGGTGTCGGTTTTGGCTTTGGCGAGAGTAACGGCATTACCTTTGAGCTGGCCGCGAACAAAGGGCGTGGCAAGTCGGACGGTGACGATGTCACGCAATCCAATACCTATGTCAAAGCCGGGCAGACGGTGCGGCTCGACAGCGGTGGCGATACCTCTCTCAAAGGAGCGGTGGTTTCCGGCCAGCAAGTCAAAGCCAATGTGGGTGGCGATCTCAATGTCGAGAGCTTGCAGGACACCAGTACTTATCGCTCGGAGCAACTGAGTGCCAATGTGGGCGTCAGTCTCTGCATTCCACCATTCTGCTATGGCATGAGCAGCGCCAGTGGTGGCATCGCTCAGCAGAAGATGCATAGTGACTATGCCAGTGTCAGTGAACAGTCTGGTATCAAGGCAGGCGATGGTGGCTTCCAGGTTGAGGTCAAGGGCAATACCGACCTCAAGGGAGCAATCATTGCAAGTACCGATAAGGCTGTGGCTGACGGCAAGAACAGCCTGAGTACTGGCTCGTTGACCAGTTCGGATATCAAGAACAAGGCCGAATACGACGCGAGCAGTATCAACCTGAGCGGTGGCTTTGGTGGCAAGGTAGGGCGTGACAAGGATGGCAATGCTAGCGCGACAGCCAACAAGAACGGCCCAGTCATTGCGAGCAAAGAAGGTGTCAGTGTCAGTGCTCCTATCGCGTTGTTCGCTGGCGATAGCTCAAGCAGCAAGACTCTGAGTGGCATCAGCGGAGCAACGGTCTCTATCACCGATAGTGCAAAACAACAGGCATTGACTGGCCAGACTGCCGAGCAGGCTATAGCGGCCATCAACACTGATGTGTCCAGCGACCGGGATGGCAGTAACAAGCTCAAGCCAATCTTCGATGCCAAGGAAATTAAGGTCGGCTTCGAGATTACCGGCAAGTTTATCCAGAACGCCTCCATGTACCTGGAGTCCCGTGCACGGGAGGTGGATGAGACGCGTAGGCAGGCTGATAAAGAGTATGCCGCTGCACACAATCAGGATTTGAGTGATGAAGAGCGTCAGCTCCACCGCAATAACTATTTTGCTCTGAAGGAGCGGGCTGACACCGTTGCCAAAGATTGGGGGGCAGGCGGTACTTATCGGCAAATTGCTACAGCCTTGGTCGCTGGGGCCAGTGGCAATGTCAGCGGCAGCACCTCGCAGTTCGCGCAGAACATGTTTGTCAATTATGTCCAGCAACAAGGCTCGGACTACATTGGCAAACTGGTGCTCAACGGCCTGAAAGAAGGCAGCCCGGAACATGCAGGTTTGCACGCGATCCTTGGGTGTGCGGGGGCTGCCGCAAGCAGCCAAAGCTGCTCGGCAGGCGCCCTGGGTGGTTCCGCCAGCAGCGTACTGGCGGGCCTGTTCAACGAGACTAGCCCGAACGAAACCAACGAAGAGCGCGAAGCAAAACGCAACATCATTGCCTCGGTAGTGACCGGCATCGCCGCAATGAACAACCCGAACGGCGCGGCCACGGCGACTAATGCGGCAATTGCCAATGTTGACAACAACTGGCTGGCCACTCAGCAGATGGTTCAAATGACCAAAGAGCTGGCGGCGGCCCCAAGTTTTCGTGAAAAATTTGCGGTTTATGGTAAGTGGCTAAGCGTCTCTGGTAATCAGGACCTCATTACTGGCAGCGCACTATTCAAGAGCTTCAGCGATAGCATGGCAAGTGCGGGTATCGATACCCTTAATGGTGCAGCGGGTGTTCTGAAAGACCCTCTCGCCAGCATCGATGCCATGAATGAGTTTATCTTGTCTGTTGATGGCCAAAAGCTCTTTGGTGCAGCAGCAGATACTTTCCGTTCTCAAATTACTCAAATGCGTGATGCTCTAGTCATTGGCGGAGATGAGAATGCTGAGAATCTAGGCAAGCAGCTAGGTCAAGCACTGGCCCTCTATGCACAGGTAATCGCTTCTGGCGGTACAGGTGCGGCTAAGGGAGCGTCCACGCTTTCCAAGGCGGGGGTCGAAGTATCCAGCAGCGGAATGAAAGACATCGCGACCACCGTTAAGGCAACCGGTGGCATTGAGACGAAGCTGGCCAAGTTGGAGAAGGTTGGGCCTGATCCGGATGTGCCGCAGATGCCGGTGGCTGTACCCAAACCGATTGAGCCGCCTAATTTTGTACTCGTTGATGGTGCGAAGTACGTTGAAAGCGCGACGATTCAAGCCAACACTACGGTGAAACTCTCCGAGAGAGTAACCCTTGCGAATGGCACGGTTGTTCCAAAGGGCAGCGTTGTCACGGTCAGTGATGATGCGATGAAGATCGTCTACCCTGATGGAGCGAGTGAGCTAGTTTCTTACGCGAAGGTGATGTCGAAACCTTTGGAGCCAACTATACAGACGGTTAAGACTGGTGCTCCAGAGACTGAAGATGGAATTAAGAAGTTAATTGATACATTGGCGTTCAGAAAAAGAACACTTGAATTGTCTATGGATCCTGACCGTGGGCAATCATTAATTCGCGAGGGTATTGGGGCTGCTCGTTTTGAGCAAGCTACTGGGCGTACCGTTATCAGAAGTACTGATGGTGCAACAGATTTTATTGACTCTAAACTAGGTGCTTTTGACTTGAAAGGGCCATTAAGAGCAAATGATGGGTCAGTGATTGAAATAACCCCGATTAGGCTGGAAGGGCTTGGCAAATCAATTATAAAGGAAGTGAATAATTCCACGGCTTCCAAAGCCGTTGTTGTAGATACTTTGGGGTTGACAAGGGAGCAGATTTCGATATTGAAAACTCAGGTTTCTGGCGGTATAAAAAGTAACAAGCCTATTGTTTATATTGAGTGAGGTGTGCTTTTGGCTTATTCGATTTTGGAGTTTTCTGGACGATTTGTACGGGTTCATGATTTGGACTTAAGTATTGCCTGTTTTCTTGTGATCGAAGTTGGAAGTGGTATGGCTTCAACTTTCCTTGGTGATATGTTTGAAGCTTGGGTTGATTCGATTTGTTATGATGGTCCCGGTTGTATTGATTTGCGGTTAGATTTTTATCTGACGAGTAAGGAGCGTGAAAGCTTGATTGTAAGCCTGATTGGAGAGGTTGCTCGAAATTTGCAGTTTGTGTCGGGGTTTTATCCAAAGGATAGATTGAATGCAATTCTTGCAAGGGCAAAAATAAAATTGGTTGAGGACTATAAGGTTGAGTTGATTGAAGAGGCTTTAATTGGGTTGCGAGGACTTATTGTGGGTGAGAGGTAGTTGATGGTTTACTAGATCGCTAAACTTTTTATTTAGCTGCTCAGTCATTTGAAAGTGGTTGCGGAACGATAGGGCAGAAATTTCAGGAGGTTTTAGATTGCTGAATACACAAAGACTGGGCGGCTTAACACCGCCCACTGTGATTTAGATTGACAATTTTTCTTGCTGCTGTCGCCTGCCACATCCATCAAATCACACCCATCGCGCAGCAAAATGCTGCACACCAGCGACAGTTCCTGCAGCAGCACCGCACCTTTGGGCGCTTCATCCGAAACTGCGAAGTTCTCCAGCAGTTGAGTCACGGCGCGAATGCGATACGCCGTCGCATCGTGCAGCACATCAATGGGAGCTTGGGTATCGATCAGCAGCGAGGGAATGTTGCAGTCGTGGCCGGTAATCGGCATGTATCTGTTCATGGTTAGTTCTCTGGTAATGGGAGTTATGCCGTCCCTACCGTCGCCAAACGAAAGGTGGCAGCTGTACGCAGGTTGGCGAACCGGCACCAGATAAGCCGGCAGACCCAAAAGGATCTCCCACGCACAGCCGCCATGAAGCGATTGTGCGGGAGCAAAAGTACCTGCAAGCAGAGGCTTTTGCATCAATTCTGGTGTCAGGTCGCCAAACCCGGTCGTCCGTTCAACGACCCCTCGACTATATCCAGCGCTCCCCCTGTCCTTAAAGCCCCATTCCTACTGGATCGTCTGCTTCTGCCGTAAGGCAATTCCTAATTTGCCGAGAGGATCTTTTCGAGCCGGTCCGCCGCGATTTTCCTGGCTTACAATGCCGCCGCTTATCGCCATGCCACCGGTGGTTTTCAGGTGGCGGTGCGTTGTTGAAAACCCTCTCAAGGAAGATCCGTTATGCGTTTGTTGTCTCTGCTGTTTACCCTCGCTTTGCTCGCCGGTTGTGCTTCCACGCCGGACTATTACATCTCGCCCAAACCGGTGCAGATTCCCGCCAACGCCACTTATTGGATCGACACCTTCAACCTGCAACTGGTCGGCGAGAGCGAGCGCTTTCTGCCCGAGGACAAGTTGCGTCAGCAACTGGGCATGGAGTTGATCCGGCAATTAGGCAATGCCAATCGCTATGCCGCCAGCAAGGACAGCGCCGACTACCTGCTGAATGTGGATGCGGTGTACAAGCGCCGCCTCAGTGATTCCAAGGGGGGGCTGGTGTCGATGGTCGTCGATGACAATACGATCCTCGCCAGTGTCGATTTCGGCTACAAGGTGCAGGTCAAGCGCAACGGCGCCGAGGTGTTGCACTTCGCTCAGGAGCGCAATGGCTTGCAGCCGGCCGGGGCCATGGGCCAGTTGCGCAATATGAAGACCATGTTGGGGGTGATCACCAACAGTGGTAATTCGGATGTGGAGAACTTCTATATTCGTGCTCTGCCGAAGTTCATTGTCAGCGATATCAAGGCCATTCCGTCTCGTTGAGTGTGGGGAATTGTAGGAGCAAGTTTGCTCGCGATGAGCACGGGGGCGCTGCGTTCTTTTCGTTGCGGCGCGTTATCGTTGACGTTCTTCGCGAGCAAGCTCGCTCCTACATGGGGATTAACGTGCTTTTTGGGTTATAGCTTTTTCACCGGAATACAAATCTCACACTCCAGCTCTCCCGTCTTGACGTCGTAATACGCATCCGCCGGATAGCGTTCGAACGCCGGGCGCGGGTCGAACTGCAGGCCGCTCTTGGGCAGCCAGTCGCGGCACAGTTCGATCCAGGCGTCGGCGATGGCTGGGCCCAGGCCGCGGTAGTGGGCCACGGCGTACAGGCCGCCGGGCAGGGTGGTGATCACGGCGGGAGGGCTGGCCTTGAAGTCTTCGGGCACTTCGACGCAGGCGTCGTAGCGGCATTTGTCGGCGGGGGTGAGGTCCGGGTCGTCGTGGCCGATGCCGTAGCGCACGCGGTTGAACAGTTGGTGTTCGAGCATCCATGGCGCGGCGGTTTCGCGCCAGAAAACGCCAATGCCCGGGCCGTAGGCGCCGATGTAGCGCAGGTAGGCCACGCGGCTGGCGGGCAGTTGCTGCAGGGTGACGTTCATCGTTGTTTCCTTCAGGTGAATGAAGGCGTCAGGATCGTCGAAGGCGGGAATGTGGGTCTGATCAGGATTGCGCAATTCACGCAGGCGCCGTTCACGGATGTCGTCGAGGCGGCGGTGCCAGCGTTTGGGTTCGGTGTCGCGCCAGGTGCTGGGGGAGACCGAGAAATGTTGCTTGAAGGCCCGGGAGAAGGCTTCGCCGGAGCCAAAACCGACTTCCAGCGCGATTTCCAGGATCGAGGCTGCGGGTCGGCTGGCCATCAGGTAGGCGCCGCAGGCCAGGCGTCGGCGGCGCAGGTAGGCGCCCAGGGGCTCGCCGACCCAGGCGCTGAACAGGCGGTGGAAGTGGTAGGGCGAGAAATGCGCCACCCGCGCCAGATCCTCTAGCTCCAGGGGCTGGTCCAGGTGTTGGTCGATGTGCTCCAGCACCCGGTTCATGCGCAGGGTGTATTCGTGGAGGCTGTGGTAGGCGGCGCTCATGTCTTCAGATTAGTTGGCTGGGAGAATCGTCGCAGTCTGCCGCAGATTTGTGCCAATTGTGTGTGCGATTCGCCGGCAAGCCGGCTCCTACGGTAGGTTTCTGCCGGCGAACAGGCTGTCAGTCGTCACAGCAGCAACTGCTGCCCTTGTTCCGGGGTGTTTCCTGATAACGGTCGTGGTGTCGAACCCAGTCCATGATCTGTTCTTCGTTGCGCCCCTTGGGCGTCAGATCGAGGAAGTTGTACGCCCCCAGCAACAGGTCCAGGCCGCGGGCATAGGTGGAATAAGTGTGGAAAATTTCACCGTGCGGGTTGCGATAGAACACGCTCAGGCCGGGTAGCTCCCGCTCATCGCCGCTGACCTGTTCGTAGTTGTAGCTGGCGCTTCCCTGGGTCAGTTGCTCGTCGCTGAGGCTGACGCCAAAGTCCTGGTTGAAGTCGTCGCCGGCGCTGGAGTACCAGTCGAAATGCCAGCCCATGCGTTGGCGAAAGGCTTGGAATTCGGCGTAGGGCGCGTGGGACACCGCCACCAGCGCCACATCGTGGTGGGCCAGGTGCTGATTGGCGCCATCGAAGTGGTCCGCGAGGAACGAGCAGCCCTTGCAGCCATCCTTCCAGCCGGCGCCGAACATGAAGTGGTAGACCAGCAGTTGGCTGTGCTCGCCAAACAGGTCCGCCAGGCTCAGCGGGCCATCGGGGCCTTGAAACTGATAGGGCTTGTCGATTTTTACCCAGGGCAGCGCCCGGCGTTCGGCGCTGAGCTGGTCGCGCTGGCGGGTGAAGGCCTTCTCGTGGATCAGGTGCTGTTTGCGGGCTTGTAGCCATTGTTCCCGGGAGACCACGGGATGATCGGTAGCGGGCATGACATCTCTCCTCTGGCTGTGGGCGAAGCGTCTTACACACGCTAGTCGTTTGACTCCGGGGCGGATCGACAAACCGCCCAGCGGTTTTCCGCTCAGGGCGCGCAGGCCTGGGGTGGATTTCCTGAACGGCTGAAGGGCCTGCCGGTCACAACCTGTGAAGGCATTTCCTGCTCTTGTCTGGAGGTTGAATCAGCATGACAACTTACAACTGGGACCTGATCGAACGGCTGCTGCACGAAGTGCAGAACGGCGCCGGCCACAGCTTTACTCCGCGTCCTTATGCCGAGCAGCATGCGGCGGCCAAGGCGGCGCAAGGTGAGTCCACCGGTAAGCTGGATGATCTGAAAGTCACTGCTACCGAGTACGAAAAGCTGCTTCTGGATCGGGGATTTATCGAAACCCGGCCCGAGGAAGAGGGGGGCAATGGTGAGAATTTCATCCTGACGCCCCGGGGTTCCAGCCTGCTGTGCCTGCTCGACAGCAGTATTCCGGGTCATGAGCATCCTCGTCAGGTGCTGGATGAGCAGGCCGATGCCCTGGTGCCGGAAACCTTCGACGTGCTGGCCTCCAAGGCTCAGATCGCCTAGCTCAGGGCGGATCCCGGTGGGCATTTTGCAGGCATTTCAGTTGTGCGAAATCCTGGCGCACGCTGTCGATCTTCTTCAGCAGGCGCTGACGCTGCTCAAGACTGCTGGTGGCCATCAGGTCCACCAGCAGTTGGCGGGCGGCCTGTTCGGTGTGGGCGTAGGCCTGACGGTAATCGTCTGTCCATAACTGCTCGCGGTTCACCAGCAGTTGCTCGATACGTTGTGGGAAATCACTGTTTTGCCGTTGCGCCACGGCGGCGCTGAATTGTGCCTGCCAGTGGATGCGGTTGGCGATCCACTGCTGGTTCTGCTCGCCCAGGGACGCCGACCACTGCTCGATGCGTCGTTGCTGGCCGGGGCTCAAGGGGCCGATCCAGGTTTTCAGGCGTTGGCTCATGCGCTGACTGCGCTGTTCGATCTGCTGCGCCAGAGAGGGCTTGAGGTACTGCTCGCGATGTTCCTGCTGGTCCTTGGCAAGGGCCTTGTTCATCTCGGCGACTTGTCCGTCGTCCAGGCCCTGGAGCAGCTCGACCGCGGAGGGCACGATCTGCCGCGCGGTTTCGGCGATGGCTTGCTTGGCTTCCTGGGTTCGCTGTTGCAGGGCTTGGTCACTGACCTGATTGCTCTGCACCATGGCTTGCAGGCGATCGAGCCAGTCCAGGTAGCCCGGCAGTTGGGTGGTGCAATGCCAGCTCAGGTGCTGCTGCAGACGCTGGTTGAACCAGCTCTTCTGCTCGCGGTTCATGTCCAGGTAGTCGTTGAGGGTCCAGGGAATGATCACGTCGAGGTTGCGATAGGCCAGGCCGACCCGACTGCATGCGCCCAGCAGCAGGCTGATGATCAGGAGCGGAATGAGCAAGTGCCAGCGGCGCACCATGTGCGAGTCCTTGCAGGGAGCGGATTTCTATATCTGAACCCTGAACGCGCCCCGCAGTTCAGCCGTTCAGTAGAACGCTCGCTCAGCCTTGAAGGTGAGCAGGCCATCGCACTGGGGGTTGTGCCCGGAGTAGGCACTGCAGTCGTTGCCGCTGAGGCTGGAGTCACTGTAGATCAGGTTCAGGTCGATCCCCAGCCAGGGGCGCGAGAGCTTGATCGACCAGTCGTTGAAGCCGGCCACGTAGCCAGCGTTGGCCACGGCGACGCGATTGTTCAGACGATAGGTGGTGTATTTGACGCTGACGCCGATGCCAAACGGCGGGTGGCCGCCCAAGTCGGCGAACACTGTGCTGTTGCGTTTGTCCGGGGCGTTGCTGAAGGCCGCGCCAAAGCGGCTGCCCAGCAGAGTCAGGCCGCCGTAGAACTCTTGGCTGTCCTGGGGCCGCCACTGTGGGTAGTTGTAGTGGATCATCCCCAGCTCGTAGCCCAGGGTCTGGTCGAAGGGCTGCTTGAAGCCCAGGTAGGAATCCACTTCCAGTTTGCTGGAAGGGCTCAGGCCCATGCTCGGGGACCATTGGCCGGCGTACCAGCCACTGTCGTGACTCAGGTCGAGGCCGCCATGGAACGAGCCGCTGGACGAAGGCTTGACCAGGCCCTGGGCCATGCTGCGGCTGGGGCTGGTGCCCAGTTTGAGGTCGAAGGCGCCCAGTTCTCGCTGGACTATCTGGCCCAGGGCGATGGGGCAGGCCAGTAGCAGGCTGAGGGCCAGTGTGGCGGGTGTGCGCATGCAGCACTCCTTGAACGGCGGGGAGTGACAACCTGAAAGTCGGCTGAAACGATTTATCCGGAAGGCGGCAAGGATACCGGCGAATACCAGGGGATGAGGGCCGTTCGTCGATTTTTGCTGGAGTTGGGTGCGGAGCTGGGTGCCAGTCCTAGCGCTTTGAGGGCAAAGCGCTAAGGGACCAGGATAGAGCGAGGGGAATTACTTTTTGCCGAGGCTGATCTGTTTGGAGGGGCCGAAAGTCTGGCCGCTGACGCCTTTGGCGATTTGCTGGATTTCGCCGCCGGATTTGAGGAAGGCTGCGATTTGTTCGTTGATCGATTCGCTGGTTTCAACGGCGGGAGCTGGTTTTGCTTTGCTGTTGGAGGCTTTTACTCGCATGGCGGCCATTTAACCTTTCTGGAAAATTAATTTGGCCAGGCATCTTATCAGAAATACTTGACAATTGCTTGGTAAATATCCTCTGGAATAACGCGCCGCTTTTTGTGTTTTTTTCTAAGTTGATCTCGCTGATATCTACCTAAGTGGCTGTTTTAAATAAGGACTACTGGGCGGCGAGGCGGACTTGGCGCTGCGGGTCCCGGTCAGGCCGGCGCGCCTTTGCCTGACGAATGGCCGCTTGAACGGCGTCAAGGCCAGAAAAATCAAGGCCGTTCGTGGCTTTTTCCTGTGGGTGACTCAGGAGCATCAACGCAACTGTGGAAAACAGGTAGAATGCCGCCCACGTAACGAGGGTATTGGAAATGGCTTTAGTCGGGCGCTACAACAGTTTGCAAGTGGTAAAACACACTAACTTTGGTTTGTATCTGGATGGCGGGGCGGACGGCGAGATCTTGCTGCCCAACCGTTATATTCCCAAGGATATTCCCAGTGAAGATGAAGACTGGTTGAATGTTTTTGTCTACTTGGACAGTGCCGACAAGTTAATCGCAACTACTGAAAAGCCGAAAGTTCAAGTCGGCGAGTTCGCCAGTCTTAAAGTTGTCGAAGTTAACAGCATCGGGGTATTTCTGGATTGGGGGCTGCCCAAGGATCTGTTGCTGCCATACTCCGAGGAAAAGCGCCAGATGAATGCTGGCGAATACTGCGTGGTGCATGTCTATCTGGATAAGCACACCCGTCGTATCACTGCCACGGCCCGCCTGGATCGCTACCTGGACAAGACGCCCGCCAACTACAAAGTGGGCCAGGAAGTCGACTTGCTGGTGGCCGAGTCCACTGACATGGGTTTCAAGGCAATCATCAATAACAAGCACTGGGGCCTGATTCACAAGAACGAAGTGTTCAAGTTCCTGCGCTCCGGCATGCAAGAGAAAGGCTTCATCAAGGAAGTCCGCGCCGACGGCAAGATCAGCCTGAGCCTGCAACCTGTGGGTGAAGCTGCGGCCACCAGTCTGAACTCGAAGATCCTCGCCAAGTTGCGCGAGAACAATGGCTCCCTGGCCGTCAGTGACAAGAGCGACCCGGCATTGATCAGCAGTTTGTTCGGGGTCAGCAAGGGCAACTTCAAGAAGGCCATCGGCGCCCTCTATAAACAGGGTCAGATTGTCATCCACGCGGATCGCATCGAGCTAAGCTGACACTCACTTCACGCTGCAGGCGAGTCTCATGAAAACCACTCTGGTCGCCTGGCTCGCCACCCTGCTGGCGTTCCTGCTGCTCGACGCGCTTTGGCTGGGGCTGATGATGGGTCCCACCTACCGGGCCCAGCTGGGCTCGCTGCTGCTGGAACAACCACGGCTGTTGCCGGCGGCTCTGTTCTACCTCCTCTACGTGAGTGGTTGCCTGCTGTTCGCGGTACGCCCCGCCCTGCAACAGGGTGGCTGGCGTCGGGCTGCGCGCCTGGGGGCGCTGCTCGGGCTGGTGTCCTACGGCACTTATGATCTGAGCAACTGGGCGACCTTGCAGGCCTGGCCGGCCGCCCTGGCGCTGCTGGATATGGCCTGGGGCATGCTGGTCAGTGCCCTGGCCAGTGGTTTCGGCGTCTTCTGTGCCTGCCGTTGGGCACCCGGTGCTGGACGCGGGCCGCAAGTCTGAGCGGGTTTGCCACTGGGTTTTGCACCGCTGTTCAGCCCGCTGGGGCGTAACTTTTTTATCTTGGGTAGGTGTCATGTCATTCAAACACTGTGAGGCACTGTGGTGAGCATCGAGCGGCGCAGCGCCGACGGCTTTGCCCTGCAGGTGATGTTGGGGTTGTGCCTGATCTGGGGCGTACAGCAGGTGATGATCAAGTGGGCCGCGGCGGACATTGCCCCGGTGATGCAGGCGGCCGCCCGTTCCGGAATCTCGGCGCTGCTGGTGGCCCTGCTGATGTGCTGGAAGGGCGGCTGGTCCCAGGTTTCCAGCACTTGGCGCGGCGGCTTGCTGGCCGGGGCCCTGTTTGGCCTGGAGTTCCTGTTCATTGCCGAAGGCCTGAAGCTCACCAGTGCCGCGCACATGTCGGTGTTTCTCTATACCGCGCCGATCTTCACCGCCCTGGGGGTCAATTGGCTGCTGCCCAGTGAGCGCTTGCGGCCCTTGCAATGGCTGGGGATCGTTCTCGCCTTCATTGGCATCAGCATCGCCTTTGCCGGTGGCATCTCCCTCGACAACCTGGACCGGCGCATGCTCCTGGGCGACCTGCTGGGATTGCTGGCGGGCCTGGCCTGGGGAGCGACCACGGTGGTGGTGCGGGCTTCACGGCTGTCGGAGGCGCCCGCCACCCTGACCCTGTTCTATCAGCTGATCGTCGGGTTTGTCGGCCTGCT
The DNA here is from genome assembly GCF_029237275.1 of Pseudomonas sp. 3MA1. Lineage (NCBI taxonomy): Bacteria > Pseudomonadati > Pseudomonadota > Gammaproteobacteria > Pseudomonadales > Pseudomonadaceae > Pseudomonas > Pseudomonas sp. 3MA1. The sequence goes on from NZ_JAACFX010000001.1 coordinate 552,725, forward strand.
GCTGATTGCCGTGCTCAGCGGTCAGGTGACCCACGTCAGCCTGACCCCGGTGGCGGTGGCCAGCGTGCTGTTCCAGGGGCTGGTGGTGTCGTTTTTCAGCTACCTGACCTGGTTCTGGCTGTTGCGCCGCTATCTGGCGGCAAACCTGGCGGTGTTTTCCTTCATGACGCCGATGTTCGGCGTGACCTTCGGTGTCCTGTTGCTGGGCGAGCCATTGAGTCTCAACTTTGTGCTCGGCGCCATGCTGGTGCTGCTGGGCATCACTTTTGTCAGCGCCGAGCAATGGTTGCGTCGGCGGATCAAGCGCTTGCTGTAAGCCGCTGTCTAGGACGCCAGCGGGCAGCGCTGTGGCGCGGACCGCGGTTGCCAGAGCAGGCTGGCGCTGAGCAGCAAGCCGCAGCCTGCGACCACCAGCGCCGGCTGCAGATTGCCACTGAAATGACTGCTCAGGGCCGCCAGCAATGGACCGCTCAACTGACCCATGGCGAAGCAGGCGGTCAGCAATCCGGCATTGCGCTGGGCCGACTGGGGCGCCAGTTCCCGTGAGCGCTGCATGACCAGTTGCATGCAGGCCAGGAACGGCGTGCCACACAGCAACACCCCCAGGACCAGCCCCAGGCCACTGCCCAGCAGGCAAGCAAAGACCCCCGCGGCCTGCAGCCACAGGGTCGCCATCAGCCAGTGCCGAGTGCTGTCCGGGCGTTGTCGGCGCAGGCTGACCAGGGCCACTCCCAGGGCGGCGGCCAGGCCGAAGCCGGGCCAGAACAGATCGGCTTGCCACTGGCCGTGAAAGCGCGCGCTGGCCATCTGCGAGAGAAAAGTCGCGGGGATGATGTAGCCCACGCCGTACAGGCCATAGACCAGCCCCAGGCGGCCCACGCCTTGCTCGTTTTCCTCACTCGGCGGTGGGGCTGCATGCTGGCTGCGGGAGGTCCGGGGCAGGATCGGCAGGATCGCCAGCAGCATCAACAAGGCCACGGCGCCATACAGCAGCCACAGGTTGGCCGAGCTCTGCCCCAGCAGATTGGCGCCCAGGGCCAGCAGCCCGGTGAGCATGATTCCCAGTCCCGGGCCGGCAAACACCAGGGCGCCCAGGCGTGGCCGGCCTGCCGCCAGGGCCAGTGGCTGGCTCAGGGCCGTGATCATCACCAGCACCCAGGCACTGGCCAGGCCGGTGCCGAAGCGCAGCAGCAGGTGCGCCCAGAAGCCCTGGGCCCAGAACGACGCCAGGGTCAGCAGTACGCACAGCCACAGGCCGCCCAATAGGCGCAGGCGCACCTGGGCTGGGCGCCGGGCGAACATGGCGTCCAGAGCGCCGATGAAATAGCCCAGGTAGTTGGCGGCGGCGATCAGTCCGGCGGCGGTCAGGTCGACCTGGCCTTCGCTGATCAGGTGCGGCAACTGTGGCGTCAGGGCGAAGCGGCCAATGCCCATGGCCATCATCAGGGCAATGAAACTGGCAAGCAGGCGCAGCAGGGGGGACATGGTGGTCTTCCATCGGCAAGGACAATGACCGTCAGGCTAGGGCGGATTGACTTTCCTTAAAAATGAATAATAGTGAGAAACTTGTTCAGTTTTGGAGAATGTCATGGAATTCAGCCAACTGCGTATTTTCCAGGCGGTGGCCGAGGAGGGTTCCATTACACGGGCCGCCGAGCGCTTGCATCGGGTGCCGTCGAATCTCTCGACCCGGCTCAAGCAACTGGAGGAGCAGTTGGGGGTCGAGCTGTTCCTGCGCGAGCGCCAGCGCTTGCAACTGTCGCCAGCGGGCAAGGTGCTGCTCGATTACGCCGCGCGGCTGTTCGCCCTGCACGACGAAGCCCATGCCGCGGTGCAAGGCGGCCAGCCGGCCGGGGATTTCGTCCTCGGCACCATGTACAGCACGGCGGCGATTCATCTGCCGGCGCTGCTGGCGCGCTATCACCGGACCTATCCGGCGGTGAACCTGCAAGTGCAGTCGGGGCCCAGCGGCGAGTTGCTCGAAGGCTTGCTCAGCGGACGCCTGGACGCGGCCCTGGTGGATGGCCCCCTGGAACTGGCAGGGCTGGACGGGGTGCCGTTGTGCGAGGAAACCCTGGTACTGATCAGTGAGGCCGATCACCCTCCGGTGCGCACTGCACGGGATGTGCAGGGCCGGGCGGTGTTCACCTTTCGTCAGGGCTGTTCCTATCGCATGCGCCTGGAGTCCTGGTTTGCCCACTATCACGCCGCCATGGGCCGGGCCATGGAGATCGAGTCCTATCAGGGCATGCTGGCCTGTGTGATCGCCGGTTCCGGGGTGGCCTTGATGGCCCAGTCGATGCTCGACAGCCTGCCGGGGCGCGAAAGCGTGGCGGTGCATGCTCTGGCCGAGCCGTTCGCCCACACCACCACCTGGCTGATGTGGCGCAAGGGCATGTTGGGGGCCAACCTCAATGCCTGGATCGAACTGCAGCAGGGCGCCTTTGGGCAGCAGACGCCGGTGCTGCGGGCCAGTGGCTGAATCGTCATGGCCGATTCGTCTCAATCCAGTAACAGTTCATTGCGATTGCGAGGCAGCGCGCGGGAAAAGTTAGGACTATTATCTGCTTGAGGCGGCGCAGTACCGCCGCTCGGCACGACCCTGAGGGGGCACTATGAAAGACAAACTGCAAAGCTGGCTTCACGACCTTGGCGTCGCTTTGGGCCTGATCGAGCCACCGCTGCAACCGGTGCCGATTCCTACCGACGAAGAGCTGCGGCGCCGTCAGCAACGTCGCCGTTGAGCTTGCCGCGAGTGCGGAGTGCAGACTCCGTCTCGCGCCTGGTTTCTTCCACCGCGAGACTCTGGGCCTGACCCCGGGGTGACCGCGCCAGTCCCTATAGTTTCAGTCCACTGCCTGGCTTCTGCAGCACTCAGCTGTTTTGCCCGCCCAGCGCCTGGGCACTTTTTTGTGGGCGAAAAAAAACGGGTGCGGCCACCGACGCCGCACCCGTCGAAGAAAAGCTTCAGGCGTCCGACTTCAGGTCAGATCGCGTTGGCCAGCGGCGCCGGGCGCCGAGAGAGCAGGCTCACCACCACGAAACTCACCAGGCCCACGGCCAGGCTGTAATAGATCGGGGTGTTGGCGTCCAGGCCATCCTTGAACATGAAGAACAGGGCCGTGATGAACCCCAGGGACATGCTGGTAATGGCACCGGCGGTGGTGGCGCGTTTCCAGTAGATGGCCCCTATCAGCGGAATCAGCATGCCGCCCACCAGCAGGTTGTAGGCCAGGGTCAGGGCGCTGATCACGTCACTCACCACCAGGGCGATGCCCAGCACCACGATGCCCAGCAGCAGGGTCGCGATACGGTTTTCATGGACGTCGCCGTTGCTGCTCTGGCGACCACCACGCAGGCGTGGCAGCAGATCCTGGGTCACGGTGGTGGAGGCGGCCAGCAGACCGGCGCTGGCGGTGGACATCAGGGCGGCCAGCGCGGCGGCGATGACCAGGCCGCGAATGCCGTTGGGCAGGCTGGTCTGGACGATGCTGGCGAAGGCGTTGTTGACGTTGTCCAGATCCGGCAGGACCACCTTGGCGGCCATGCCGATCAGCGCGCCGGCCAGGCCGTAGAGCACGCAATAGATGCCGGCGGCGGTCCCGGCAACCTTGGCTACCCCTTCACTGCGGGCGGTGAATACTCGCTGCCAGATGTCCTGGCCGATGAAGATGCCAAAGAAGTAGATCAGGAAGTAGGTAAGGATGGTGTCCCAGCCGATGGCGGTGAAGTCGAAGTAGCTGGCCGGCAGCTTGGCCACCAGGGTGTCCCAGCCGCCAGCGTCGACGATGGACAGCGGCATCAGCAGGAATACCAGGCCGATGGTCATGATCAGGAACTGCACGATATCGGTCAGTGTCAGCGACCACATGCCGCCGATGGTCGAGTAGAGCACCACGACACCACCACCCACCAGGATCGATACCCAGAACGGCAAGCCGAACAGCACTTGCATCACGGTGCCGATGGCAATGGTCGAGGTGGCGCCGATCATCAGGGCGTAGACCAGCATGATCAGGCCGCTGGCATGGCGTGCCGCAGGGTTGTAGCGGCGCTCCAGCACTTGGGTGACGGTGTAGATCTTCAGTTTCAGCAAGGGTTTGGCCAGGAACAGGCTGAGCCCGACGATGCCCAGGCCGATGGCGCCACAGAGCCAGAAGCCGGAAATGCCGTGGACGTAGCCCAGGCGCACGGTGCCGATGGTCGAGGCACCGCCCAGTACGGTGGCTGCCATGGTCCCCAGGTAGAAGCCCGGCCCGAGATTGCGGCCGGCTACCAGATAGTCGTCACGGGTCTTGGCCCGGCGCATGCCGTACCAGCCCAGGGTGATCATGCCGGCGGCATAAATCAGTACTACGAGAATATCCAAGCCCATGTTCGGGTCCTCAAAAGCAAATTGTTATTGTTGTTGCCACCCGCTGATGCGGACGGCCAACCGTTCGACCGGTGGCGACCGGTCTGTCGCAAGAGCTGCGGTTGCTGGGCAGTTCAGGCCAAGGGCGGCCTGTTTCGAGAGAGGTCGTACAGGGTGCTGCAGCGCGGGGCGGGGATCTGTGCGTCCCCGTTGTTCATGTGGTTGAGGCGGTGTTCTTTATTGTTATTCATGATCTGCTCCGATCACGTTGGCTAAGGTGTTGCGCTCCTTTGCATGACGGATCCATGGCCGCGCTCGTGTTCGAGCGCGGCACCAGCCCTCCCAGGGCCGGGACTCAGCGGTGGGCCACGCCGGGCAGCACGCAGAGCATTTCGTACAGCAGGTTGGCACCCAGCAGCGAGGTGTTGCCGGTGGTGTCGTAAGGCGGCGAAACCTCCACCAGGTCGCAGCCCACCAGGTCCAGGCCCTGGCAGCCACGGACGATCTCGATGGCCTGGATGGTGGTCAGGCCACCGATTTCCGGAGTCCCGGTGCCCGGTGCCCAGGCCGGGTCGATGCCGTCGATGTCGAAGCTCAGGTACACCGGGCCGTTGCCGACCTTTTCACGGACTTCGGCCATCAAGGGTTCCAGCGACTTGTGCCAGCACTCTTCGGCCTGGACCACGCGGAAGCCCTGCTTGCGGCTCCAGTTGAAGTCTTCGGCGGTATAGCCCTGGGCGCGCAGGCCGATCTGCACCACCCGGTCACAGTCCAGCAGGCCTTCTTCCACCGCGCGGCGGAAGGTGGTGCCGTGGGCGATCTTCTCGCCGAACATGTGGTCGTTGACGTCGGCGTGGGCATCGATGTGCACCAGCCCGACCTTGCCGTGTTTCTTGTGGATGGCCCGCAGGATCGGCAGGGTGATGGTGTGGTCGCCACCCAGGGTCAGGGGAATCACGTTGTGTTCGAGGATGCCGTCGTAGGCCTCTTCGATGATGCGCACCGCGTCCAGCAGGTTGAAGGTGTTGATCGCCACGTCGCCGATGTCGGCCACCGACAGCGAGTCGAACGGAGCGGCACCGGTGGCCATGTTGTAGGGGCGGATCATCACCGATTCGGCGCGGATTTCCCGCGGGCCGAAACGGGTGCCGGCGCGCAGCGAGGTGCCGATGTCCAGGGGTACGCCGACGAAGGCCGCGTCCAGGCCGGCAGCGGATTGCAGATGGGGAAGACGCATCATGGTGGCGATGCCGCCGAAGCGCGGCATTTCGTTGCCGCCCAGTGGTTGGTGGAGAATCTTGTCCACGGGATAGGCCTCATCGTTGTTTTATATTTATGGGGCTGAGGGCGCAGCAGGTGTCGCCCGCTCAACCGAGTGGACCGATTCTGCGAAATGTAGTGCGGGGAAAGAATCGCTACGGACAAATACTTAGTTCAGATTTTTCTAAACTAATGGCCGGGGTCGCGCTAGACTCCCGCGCTGCTTCCAGGGCGCTACGTGGCGAGGGAGCGAGCACCCGCTCGGCGGCGTAGCCTGCGTTATCCGGGTTGCAGGGTCAGATTGAAAGTGCGCATGGAGGTCATCGGGCTTGCCTGGCCGCTCGGCAGGAGCAAGCTCTCTTGGCACAGGGAAGTGATTGTGTTGCCTGTTATCGGAGCCTGTCATGGCCAACGCTTTACCTGATCTGAAACTATTGCGCATCTTCGTCAGCGTGGTGCGCCATCAGGGGTTCGCCAATGCCCAGCACGAGCTCAATCTCTCGACGTCGGCCATCAGTACCTACATGAGCCAGCTGGAAGCGTCCCTGGGACTGGTGCTCTGTCACCGTGGCCGGGGCGGCTTCAGCCTGACCAGCAAGGGCGAGCTGTTCCATCAGGAAACCCTGCGCTTGCTCGCAGAACTGGAGGGCTTCGAACAGTACGCCGCGGCCCTCAAGGGCGAGTTGCGCGGGACCCTCAACCTGGGGGTGATCGACTCCACCGTCAGCGACAAGGCGCTGCCGTTCGCCGAGGCCATCGGTGCCTACAGTCAGGAGCATCCGGCGGTGCATTTGCACTTGTCGGTGATGAGTCCTCATGAGCTGCAGCTGGGGGTGCAGGACAATCGCCTGGACCTGGCCATTGGCGCCTTTTCCACGCGCATGAGTGGCCTGGTGTACATGCCGCTGTACCGCGAACAGCACTGGCTGTATTGCAGTAACCGGCATCCGCTGTACAGCGAGCGGCGCATTCCCGAGCAGGTCATCACCCAGCAGCGCATGGTCGGGCGCGGCTACTGGAGCCAGGCCGAGCTGGCCCGTCACGGCTTCAAGCACAGTGCGGCGACCGTGGAGAGCATGGAGGCGCAGCTGATCCTGGTGCTGTCCGGTGCCTACATCGGCTACCTGCCGGAACACTACGCCCAGGCCTGGGCCGACAAGGGTGATCTGCGGGTGCTGCTGCCGGCGACCTTCGGTTATCAGGCGCCGTTCTCCATGATCATGCGCCGTGGCCGGGGCCGTGAGCCGCTGATCCAGACCTTCCGCGATCTGCTCAAGGCTCAGCTCAACCAGTCATAAGGAATTCCCATGTCCCGAGCACGCTGCGAGCGTTGCCTGCGCCCTACGGGCCACTGTCTGTGCCCGCTGATCCCGCGGTTGTCCAGTCGCACCCGGGTGTTGCTGTTGCAGCATCCCAGCGAGGTCAACCATGCCCTGAACACGGCGCGACTGGCCGCGCTGGGGTTGAGTAACGCCCAGTTGCTGGTTGGCGAGGTGTTCGAGGACTTGCCGGCGCTGCTCGCCCAGCCCGGATACCGGACCTGCTTGTTGTTCCCGGCCGATGATGCCCAGCCCTTGCAGGCCTGCGCCGAGACGGATGACCCCTTGCTGCTGGTGGTGCCCGATGGCACCTGGCGCAAGGCGCGCAAGCTGTTGCACCTCAACCCGTTGCTGGCGGCCTTGCCACGAGTAACCCTGGCGGCCGCGACGCCTTCGCGCTATCGCCTGCGCAAGGCCCCTGGGCCGAGGGCGCTGTCGACCCTGGAAGCCATTGTCCAGGCGTTGCAGGTACTGGAGGCGCCAGCCTCCTTCGAGCCCTTGCTGCGCCCCTTCGAGGCGCTGATCGACGGGCAGATCGCCGCGATGGGCGAAGACACCTACCAACGCAACCATGGTCCCAAGGCTTCCCGGTAGGTGGACGGGCGGAAGCGGGGACCAGGTTGCACGGCTTTTCTTCTGCGAGCAGGCCTCTACGTGGGGCCGCCGTTTAGCGTCTCAGGTGCGCAAGGTTTTCTGCCGCAGGATGTAAATGCTGACCAGCACCGCGCTGGTCAGCATGAAGCTGCGGGCCCAGATTGACGGCACCAGGTAGCAGGAGAGGCCGATGCTCAGCCACATCAGGCCGATCGCATACACCTTGCCCTTGAGCGGTATGCCGTTGCCGTCCAGGTAGTTGCATATCCATGGACCCAGGCGCGGGTGCTGCACCAGCCACTGGTAGAAGCGCGGCGAACTGCGGGCGAAGCAGGCGGCCGCCAGCAGCAGGAAAGGGGTGGTGGGCAGTACCGGAAGGAAGATGCCGATGACCCCCAGCGCTACGCTCAACCAGCCGATGGCCAGCAGAACGTAACGCAGTACCCGGGGGCGTTGGCCTATGGGCTTGGCCATAGGCGCCGACTCAGTGATGGCGAGGCTTGAGCAGTGCGGGCTTTTCGTCAGGAGCGTTGCACAGCAGGTACAACGCCGTCAGGGCTTCGGGGATCTGCACGATCATGTCGTCCATCAGGTTGGCATCGGTGGCGATGTCCGAGAACTCCGGCTGCTCGTCGAACAGGCCAGAGCCGACCATGATCGGCAGCAGCATCTCGCTGACTTCTTCCTCTGCGGTTTCGAACCAGGCCGCTTCACGCAGGAACACGCCTTCCATGAAGCCGATGCACCAGCCGCGCAGGTCGGAGTCGTCCGGGTCGTCGCCCAGGTCGAGTTCGCAGGGCAGTTCGAATTCCTCGTCGGAGGCCAGTTGGCGGGCGATGTGCGCCTTGAGGGCCAGCAGGGTGGATTCGATGGCTTCGCGTTCGGCGTCGTCGCGGTAATGCGGCTCTTCGGCGAAGAGGGCGTCGATCCACTCACGGTCGGGAACGCTTTCCGAACAGATCGACAGCGCGGTCAGGTAGCCGTGAGCGGCCACGTAGTCCAGCGCCTCGTCGTGCAGATCATCTGCGTCGAGGAAGACTTGCAGGCGGGTTAGTTGCTCAGCGAAGGACATTGACGGGCTACCTTGGGGAATAAACGATGTTGAATTCTAGGCTTTCTTGCGCGCTCAAGCCAGCCACGGGGCAGATTTGAGCGGTTCTAAAGGTTACCAGCGGTCCCTTGTCCGCGCCCTCTGTCGGGTAGGGCTCGGGTATACTCCCGCGTTTTGTGATGCCCTGCAGGCCCGAACGCAGTTGCGGACAAGTCCGCTAACGCATTTGTCGGTGAAGCGCGCCGGTTTTTCGGCCAGTCTGCGCCCAGGGAATTCGGTGATTTTTGGAGTTTTTCATGCTCGAACAGGCTCAACGCGTCCTCAAGGACATCTTCGGCTACGACAGTTTCCGTGGTCGCCAAGGTGCGATCATTGAGCGCGTGGCCAGTGGCGGCGATGCCTTGGTACTGATGCCCACCGGTGGTGGCAAGTCCTTGTGTTTCCAGGTTCCGGCCCTGCTTCGCGAAGGATTGGCGGTGGTGGTATCGCCACTGATCGCGCTGATGGACGATCAGGTGGCCACCCTTGAGGAACTCGGTGTCGCGGCTGCCGCCTTGAACTCGACCCTGAGCGCCGAGCAGCAGCGTGACCTGGCGGCGCGTATTCGTCGCGGCGAGGTGAAGATGCTCTACCTGGCGCCTGAGCGCCTGGTCCAGCCGCGCATGCTGACGTTCCTGCAGAACCTCGACATTGCCCTGTTCGCTATCGACGAAGCCCACTGCGTGTCCCAGTGGGGCCACGACTTCCGTCCCGAATACCTGCAACTGGGGCAACTGGCGGAGATGTTCCCCAACGTGCCGCGCATTGCCCTGACCGCCACCGCCGACAAGCGTACCCGGGAAGAGATCGTCAATCGCCTGCACCTGCAGAACGCCGAGCGCTTTCTCTCCAGCTTCGATCGGCCGAACATCTTCTACCGCATCGTGCCCAAGGAGCAGCCGCGCAAGCAGTTGCAGGCGTTCCTCAACGAGCGGCGCAGCGATGCCGGTATCGTCTACTGCCTGTCGCGCAAGAAGGTCGACGAAGTGGCGGCCTTCCTCTGTGAGCAGGGCTTCACTGCATTGCCGTATCACGCCGGCCTGCCCAACGAGCTGCGGGCCTATCACCAGAAACGCTTCCTCAACGAGGAGGGCCTGATCATGGTGGCCACCATCGCCTTCGGCATGGGCATCGACAAGCCAAACGTGCGTTTTGTCGCCCACATGGACTTGCCCAAGTCCCTGGAAGCCTATTACCAGGAGACCGGTCGCGCCGGTCGTGATGGCCTGCCGGCGGATGCCTGGATGGCCTACGGACTGCAGGACGTGCTGATGCTCAAGCAGATGCTGCAGAACTCCGAAGGCGACGAGCGCCACAAGCGTCTCGAGCAGCACAAGCTCGATGCGATGCTGGCCCTGTGCGAGGAAACCCGCTGCCGGCGCCAGACATTGCTGGCCTATTTCGATGAGGACATGCCCCAGCCTTGTGGTCATTGCGACAACTGTGTCGATGGGGTCCAGACCTGGGACGCCACCGAGCCGGCGCGCCAGGCGCTGTCGGCGATCTATCGCACCGGCCAGCGGTATGGCGTCGGTCATCTGGTGGATGTACTGCTGGGCAAGGACACGGAAAAGGTCCGGAGTTTCGGGCATCAGCATCTGTCGGTGTTTGGAGTCGGCAAGGCCCGCAGCGAAGGCGAGTGGCGTTCGCTGTTCCGCCAGTTGGTGGCACGCGGCTTGGCGGATATCGATCTGGAGGGTTATGGCGGCCTGCGCTTGAGCGACACTTGTCGCCCCTTGCTCAAGGGTGAAGTGACCCTGGAGCTGCGCCGCGATCTCAAGCCGCAAAGCTCCCCGAAAAGCAGCACCAGTCAGGCCAGCCAGCTGGTACGGGGCGAGGAGCGCGAGCAGTGGGAAGCGCTGCGAGCCCTGCGGCGCAAGCTGGCGGAAGAGCATGGGGTGCCGCCCTATGTCATTTTCCCCGACTCGACCTTGCTGGAGATGCTGCGCAGCCAGCCCGGCTCCATGGCGGAGATGGCCGAGGTCAGTGGCGTCGGTGCGCGCAAGCTGGAGCGTTATGGCGCGGCCTTCCTCGAAGTGCTGGGAGGTGGTGTGGAGGCGCCGAAGGTGGTTGCCGATATCCGTCACGAGCTGATCACCCTGGCCCGTGCCGGGATGACGCCGTTGCAGATCGCCGGGCAACTGCAATGCACGGAAAAGAATGTCTACACCCTGCTGGCCGAAGCCATAGGCAAGCAGCAGTTGTCTCTGGAACAGGCTCTGGACCTGCCGGAGGACCTGCTGGGAGAAATCCAGGATGCTTTCCTCGACGGTGAGGGTGAACTGCCTCCGGTGGCCGAGATCAGCGAGTTGTTCGCCGGACGCGTGCCTGAAGGGGTTTTGTATTGCGTGCGCGCGGCTTTGCAGTCGGAGTTTGAAATTTGAGGGGGTGCGTCAATGTTGTAACGATTCAGTCCCTTACAGGCCTTGCCTCCGGGCAAGGGGCATGCTTAGCTGACTAATAATTAGGTTTTCTTTATTTTCAGTCTGATCATGAGTGTTTTATGCCGTTAACCGATGAACACCGTTTTGGTATGCAACTGGCGCATATGTCTCGCGGCTGGCGTGCCGAACTGGATCGCCGCCTGGCAGGGCTCGGCCTGTCCCAGGCCCGTTGGCTGGTGCTGTTGCACCTGGCCCGTTTCGAAGACGCGCCAACCCAGCGCGAGCTGGCGCAAAGCGTTGGCGTGGAAGGTCCAACCCTGGCCCGTCTGCTGGACAGCCTGGAAACCCAGGGCCTGGTCCAACGCCAAGCAGTAATGGAAGATCGCCGGGCGAAGAAAATCCTCCTCTGTCCTTCCGCCCGGCCCCTGATCGAACAGATCGAAACCATTGCTACCGCCCTGCGCCATGAATTGTTCATTGGCGTCGACGATGAAGACCTGCGGGTCTGCATGCGCGTCCATGGGCGCATCCTGGCCAATCTGGAAAAGTCCTGACGCCTTTCGCCGGGGTTGCCTGACCCCGGTTCGTCCTGTTTTCGCCTACCCCTGAATATTGCTGATGGCGCCACCCGGTGCGGCACTTGCGCGTCTGTCAGAAGGTCTGGCCGAGGTTCAGCGACAGGGCCTTCTGGTTGTCGTCATTGAAGCCGTAGCTGAAATTCAAGGGCCCCAGCGGCGTGTCAAACCCGAGGAAGATGCTCGCGGCGTTGATATAGCCACTGTCGAAGGCGTTGTCGTTGTTCCACACCCGGCCACGCTCCAGCGAGCCCCCCAGATACAGCGGGAAGTCCAGCGGCAGGTAGGAGCGTGGCGTGAGCCGGCGCAAGTACACCGCGCGGGCCAGGGTGAGGTTCTGCCCGGACAACGCGTCCTGGCGGAAGCCCGACAACTGCCTGGCGCCACCGAGGAGGAAGCTGGATGTCACCACCTCGGCGTTGTCCAGGGTCCGGCCGTAGCGTCCGCCCAGGACGAAGGTGTTGGGGCCGCTGCTCAAGGCCTTGTCCAGCTTGAATTCCCACTGACGGTAGCGGTTGTCCGAGCCCAGGCTGGGTTCGAACTGGCGCAGGGTCAGTCCGATGTCCTCGCCGGAGTGCGGGAAGTAGACGTTGTCCAGTGAGTCGAAGGAATACTGCAACTGGTAATAGCCTTCGTTGAAGTGCTCGCTGGGCAAGTCGTGATCGCCGATGCGCACATCGGCCTTGCCCCAGGCTTCGCCGACACCGAAGCGGACTTCGCCGCTGTTGCCGATCTGTCGTCCCAGGTTGAGGCCGAGGCCGTAGCGTTCCACGCGATACTCGGCGATCGGATCGTTGTCCAGCACTGCTTCAACGTTCTGGGCTTCGGCGGCGATGAAGGGCGCAATGAAGTAGCGCGAGCCAGCGTCCAGTGGCTGGTAGAACTCGCTGTAGATTTCCTGCCGGTCGCCAAGTTGCACGCGGGTCAGCCACTCCGCACCGAGGCTGTTGATTCCGTTCATGCGGTAGCTGGCGCCGATATTGAAGGCGCTGTCGCCACGCATGTCATCGGACAGGTTCAGGCCCAGGCGCAGGTAGTCGGTGCCGCTGCGCTTGCCGCGGGCACTGATCACCAGGGTGTTGTCCTGGCCCTTGTGGGTCACGCGATACTGCACCTGCTCAAAGAAATCCAGGCCGTACAGGGTGCCCATGTCGGTCTCCAGACGGCCCAGGTCCAGGGGTTCGCCGATCCGCTGGCGGATGTAGTAGCGAATGACTTCATCGCTGACCTTGGAATCGTTCTCCACCTTGATCGCGCTGATGATCGGCGTGCGCTGGTTGGGCTGGCGCGCGGCCGTCAACTGCGCGTCCTGCGGCTCGGCGGGGCGCAGGCGAGCCAGGCGTGCGTCGAGGATGCGGGTGGCGCGATAGCCGGCGTCGATCACTTCCTGGGCGCGACCGAAGTCGGTGACGCCGAAGCTCGACAGCGAAGGTTGGATCAGCACGTCGTCCTTGTGCAGGGTCGCCAGCTGTTCTTCGGAGTTGCGTCGAGTCATCAGGGTGATGGACTGATTGAGCACATCCACCACGGTATTGAGTTGCTTGCGCGAGCGCAGCGGGGTGCCGATGTCCACCACAATGGCAATGTCGACCCCCATGTCCCGGGCCACATCCAGGGGAATGTTGTCGGTCATGCCGCCGTCCACCAGCAGCCGGCCATCCAGTTCCACCGGGGCGAATACCGCCGGAATCGACATGCTGGCGCGGATGACCTGGGGCAGGTGGCCTTTGCGGAACACCACCTTTTCGCCGCTGGCGATGTCAGTGGCCACGGCCCGGAAGGGGATCGGCAGCTTGTCGAAGTCCCGGGTGTCACTGGCGTGGGCCAGCTTGCTTTCCAGCAGCAACGCCAGGTTCTGGCCCTGGATCACCCCCAGGGGCAGGCCGAGACTGCCGTCGTCACGGAAGCTGAGTTTCTGCTTGACCAGAAAATCCCGATCGTCCTGTTTGCGCCGAAAGGGCACGTCTTCCCGGGGCGGGGCATCGGACAGGGCCTGTTTCCAGTCAATGTTCAGGGCCAGTTTCTCCAGCTCGTCGATCTTGTAGCCCGAAGCGTAGAGCCCGCCAATCACCGCGCCCATGCTGGTGCCGGCGATCGCGTCGATGCGGATGCCTTGCTCCTCCAGGGCCTTGAGCACGCCGACGTGGGCCAGGCCACGGGCCGCGCCCCCTGACAGCACCAGGCCGATTTTCGGTCGCGGCGCTTCACTGGATTGAGCGATCAGGGGCAGCAGACAGAGCAACAGGCAGGACAGCAAGCGGCGCATCGTGGATCTCGGGACAGGCGATAAAGCCGGCTATTATAGCGACGCCCTTGCACCCAGGAGTCCGCCGTACCATGACTGAACGTAAACCCGAAGTGGTCATCACCTATTGCACCCAATGCCAGTGGCTGCTGCGGGCGGCCTGGCTGGCACAGGAGCTGCTAAGCACCTTCAGCGACGATCTGGGCAAGGTGTCCCTGGTGCCTGCTACCGGGGGAACCTTTCATATCAGCTGCGATGGCGTGCAGATCTGGGAGCGCAAGGCCGATGGCGGCTTTCCCGAAGCCAAGGTGCTCAAGCAAAGGGTTCGCGACTGCATCGATCCCGAGCGCGACCTGGGACACAACGATCGGGGTCAGTGAGAGCCGGCCGGCGCCGTGGTGGCCTGCTTGTTTGAACCGGTCGAGAGTCGGCTCGACACCACGATCGCGACGATGATCAAGGCGCCGCCCATCAGCATGCGCAGCGTCGGATTCTCGCCGAACAGCAGCCAGGCCAAGGTAATCCCGTAGACCGGTTCCAGGGCGAAGACCACCGCCGCGGTGCGCGCCTTGATCACCGCCAGGCTGGCGACAAACAGGCTGTGGGCCAGACCGGTGCAGAAGATCCCCAGCAGACTGATCCACAGCCAATCCATGGCCCGCACCTGAGCAAGCTCGGGGGCCGCCACCGGCAGCAGGCACAGGGCGACCACCAGGTTCTGGCAGAGGGCCGCCTGCACCGCGGGAATGCGCCCGGAGCTGGCGCGGTTGTTCAAGGACAGTAGGGCAAACAGCAGGCCCGAACCCACGGCCCAGAGCAGGCCGGTGGTGGCCTGGCTGGCCAGATCGAAATCCGGGGTCACCAGCACCAGGCCGACACTCACCAGCACCACCAGCAGCATCTCATTGAGGCGGATCCGCTCGCGGAAGATCAGCCCTTCGAGAATCACCGTAAAGGCCGGAAAACTGGCAAAGCCCAGGGTCGCGATGGCCACGCCGGCGACCTTCACCGCAACGAAAAAGCTGACCCAGTGTCCGGCCAGCAACAGGCCACTGAGCAGCAGGCGCCGGCAATCGGTGGCGGCCAGTTTGTGCCAGGGCGTGGCGCGGGCCAGGCGCGCGAAGCCAGCCAGGGCCAGCACGGCAAAGGCCGCGCGGCCGAACACGATAACGGCAGGCGAGGCGACAGCCAGTTTGCCGAACACGCCGGTCAGGCCGAACATCAGGGCGCCGATATGCAGGGCACCAAGGGCGGTACGCGGAGTCATCTTGATCCTTGGGTAAAAGACAGTGATGGCCTTGAAGGGCTGCGGTTGAGTTTAAGAAGGGCCGGTGCCTGCGTCTGTCGCGATCCTGGGATTTTTTGTCGAGAGATTAGCCTGGGCTCCCTGCCTGAGCCGGCGCGGGGAGTGACCGAATTGGCGCAGCATGGCGGCGGCGAAGGCGCTCTGTGAGCTGTAGCCCACCCGGCTGGCGATCTCGCCGACTGGCAGGGTCGAGCCGCGCAGCAGTTCCAGGGCCATGTGCAGGCGTCGTCGCCGCACGTACTCCATGGGCGTGTCGCCACACTCGGCGATGAACCGTGCGTGCAAGTGGGCGCTGGAAAGACCGGCCACTCGTGCCAGATCGGCCACCTGCAGCGGATGGGCGGCGTGGCGCTCTATGTGGGCGTTCATGGCGGCGTAGGGCAACCGTCGCTCGCCAGGGTTAACCGATGTGCAGTGGTTGAGACTGGCCAACAGCAGCACCGCGCCCTGCTCGGCGATCAGCGGATCGTCCACCGGGCTGTCCGCCAGCCAGTTGACCAGGCGGCTCTGGCTTGGCCCAAGGGTCAGGCGCCCGGGCTGGTCGAGCAAGCGCTGGCTGGCTTCGGCGTGTAGGCCCAGGGACTGGCGCAGCCATGGCTCGCCGGGCACGTCCAGTACCAGGCACTGGCTGCCACTGGGGCTGCCGCAGACATGCCGTGCGCCTGCCGGGACCACCATCAGGCTCTGTTGCTGCACCTGGCCGCCTTGCCCTTCGACTTCGAAGTCGAGCTTTCCGCACAGGCCAAACACCAGTTGCGCGTGCTCGTGGCTGTGGGCGATCAGGTCGTGAGTGTAATGGCGCAGAGTGAGGATAGATCCCATCACGGTCTCCTTGGCAGAGGCGCAGTCTACACCGCCAGTCGGGCGGTTCGGGCTGTCATTGCATTGCCGCATTTTTGTCATGGGCTATTAATCGCTGGGGCGCAAGCTCGCAAAAAATCCCGGAGAGCGTCCATGACCCATGTCGAACTCGCCAAGCCCAGCCGCAAGCAACGGGTACGCACCTTATGGATTTCCGATGTGCACCTGGGGACCCGGGATTGCCAGGCAGAGCACCTGGCGCAGTTTCTCAAGGGCTACCAGGCCGATCGCATCTACCTGGTGGGGGACATTATCGACGGCTGGAAGCTGCGCGGCGGCATGTACTGGCCCCAGGCCCATACCAATGTGATCCGCCGCCTGCTGACCATGAGCAAGCGCGGCACCGAGGTGATCTACGTCACCGGCAATCATGACGAGTTCCTGCGTCGTTACTCCAAGCTGATCCTGGGCAATATCCAGCTGGTGGACGAAGCGGTGCATGTCACGGCGGACGGTCGCCATCTGCTGGTGATTCACGGCGACCAGTTCGACGTCATCACCCGCTATCACCGTTGGCTGGCCTTTCTCGGCGACTCGGCCTACGAGTTCACCCTGACCCTCAACCGCTGGCTCAATCACTGGCGGGCGCGTTATGGCTACGGTTACTGGTCGCTGTCGGCCTACCTCAAGCACAAGGTCAAGACCGCGGTGAGCTTTATCAGTGACTTCGAGGAGGCCATTGCCCACGAGTGCGTCAAGCGCGAGCTGCACGGGGTGGTCTGTGGCCACATTCACCATGCCGAGATCCGCAAGGTCGGCGAGGTGGACTATCTCAATTGCGGTGATTGGGTCGAGTCCTGCACCGCCTTGATCGAACATTGGGACGGCAGCATCGAACTCTATCGCCTGGCCGACGCCCAGGCCCGGGAAGCCCAACTCAAGGCCGAGCTCACGAAAATGGCGGAGCCGGCCTGAGCAAGAGCGGTCGGGCCTCAGTCGGCGGCGGACTGTTCCATGGCCGCCTTGTAAAGGGACTGCCGGGGCTTTGCGAACAGCCGTTGCAGCATGGGCTCGAAGAAGCTCAGGGGCAGGCTTTCATAGGCCGGATCGAAGGCTGCGGCATCGTATTTGGCGCAGAATTCGGCAGTGCGCTGGTACAGCGGATGCTCGCAAAATTGCTCGCGCAGATGGCGGTCCATGCCCAGATGGTGGAAGAAGTAGTAGCCCTGGAAGATTCCGTGCTTTTCCACCATCCACAGGTTCTCCGGGCTGACGAAGGGCTTGAGGATGGCGGCGGCGATATCGGGATGATTGTAGGAGCCCAGGGTGTCGCCGATGTCATGCAGCAGGGCGCAGACCACGTACTCCTCGTCGCGCCCGTCATGCCAGGCGCGGCTGGCGGTCTGCAGTGAATGGGTCAGACGGTCCACCGGGAAACCGCCAAAGTCGCCTTCCAGCAGTTGCAGGTGGGCGAGGATTCGGGCGGGCAATTGCTTGGCGTAGGCACTGAAATCCGCGGCGATGATCGCCCAGTCCTCTTGGGTGCCGTCCTGCATGTGGGTGAAGCGCGCGTGAGCCTTCATCGTTCGGCCTCTGGTTGTCAGGGAAAGTCGAGCCTGGCCATGGCAGTGGCCGCAGGGGCGCGAGGACGGATGGCCGGTCGGCTCTAGAACGGCACCTTGCCCAGGATCATGTCGCGGTACATGACGAAGTCCCCCAGCAGGCTGTACAGCGGATGCTGAAAGGTGGCCGGGCGATTTTTCTCGAAGAAGAAATGCCCGATCCAGGCAAAGCCATAGCCGGCCACCGGCAGCGCCAGCAACAGCAGCCAGGCTCCCTTGCCGATGGCCAGGGCCAGGAGGAAGATCACCAGGCTGGTGCCGATAAAGTGCAGGCGACGGCAGGTGCTGTCGCTGTGTTCGCTCAGGTAATAGGGGTAGAACTCGGCGAAGCTGCTGAACTGTCTGATGTTTTCCATGGCCGCGATCTCGGTTGTTTGTTGTTGTGCGGGCGCAGGTTCTGCGGAAGCTTAGGTGAGTCTAGAGTCCCTGGCAGCGCTGGCCAGTGACAATAGGCGCCACTTTAGTATCCTTGGAAAATCGGCCGTAGCATGCGGCTTGTCATGTAAGAAACCCTCATGAGCGAACGAACGACTTCTGCAAGCTGGGCCTTGGGAATAGTCAAGGCTCTGGAGATGGATGGCCTGGACTGCCGCGCTTTGTTCAAGCAGTTGGGGCTCGACTACGGCGCTCTCGAAGATCCCGACGCGCGCTTCCCCCAGGACTCGATGACCCGGCTCTGGCAGCGCGCCGTCGAGTTGTCCGGCAACCCGGCGATTGGCCTGAACATGGGCAAGGTGGTCCGTCCCGCGTCCTTTCATGTGGCCGGTTACGCCTTGATGTCGAGTCGGACCCTGGTGGAAGGCTTTCAGCGTCTGGTGCGCTATCAGCGGATCATCGCCGAAAGCGCCGACCTGAGCTTTCGTCTTTTACCTGAGGGTTATGCGCTGATTCTGACCGTGCATGGTGATCATCTGCCGCCCACCCGGCAAAGCGCCGAGGCCTCGCTGGCCTGTGCGCTGGCCCTGTGCAGCTGGTTGACCGGGCGGGCCCTGCAGCCACGCAAGGTGCTGCTGCAGGGCGAGCAGCCCGAGAACGTGCAGCCTTACAAGGAGATGTTCCGTGCTCCGCTGGCGTTCGCCGCGCCCTTTGATGCGCTGATCTTCGAACCTGCCGACATGGAGGCGCCGCTGCCCACGGCCAACGAGGCCATGGCCTTGCTGCACGATCGTTTCGCCGGCGAGTACCTGGCGCGCTTCTCGGAAAGCCGGGTGACCCACAAGGCGCGGCAGGTGCTGTGCCGCCTGTTGCCCCAGGGCGAGCCCAAGCGCGAGGCGGTGGCGCAGACCCTGCACCTGTCCCAGCGCACCTTGCAGCGTCGTCTGCAGGAGGAGGGCACCAGCTTCCAGACCCTGCTGGATGACACCCGTCGGGAGCTGGCCGAGCAGTATCTGGCGCAGCCGCGCATGACCTTGCTGGAGATTGCCTACCTGTTGGGGTTCGCCGATCCGAGCAATTTCTTCCGGGCGTTCCGCCGCTGGTTCGACATCACGCCCGGTGAGTACCGGGCACGCCTGCTGGCGCTGCCGGCGTCGGTCAATGACGCCAGAACGCCGGAATGCACAGCACGAACACCGTAATGATCTCCAGTCGGCCCAGGAGCATGCCCAGGGACAGGATCCACTTGGCGGCATCCGGCAGGGTCGAGAAGTTGCCCGCCGGGCCGATGGTTTCGCCCAGCCCCGGGCCCACGCCGGACACGGTGCTGGCGGCGCCGGTCAGGGCGGTCATCCAATCCAGGCCCAGCAGCGACAGGGCCAGGGCAATCATGCAGATGGTGATGGCGAAGAAGAACGAGAAGGTCAGGATCGAACGGACGATTTCCTCGTCCAGGCGATGGCCGTTGTACTTCTGCTTGATTACCGCCCGGGGGTGGATCAGTTGATTGAGGTTGGCCTTGAGCAGGATGTAGGCCACCTGGAAGCGGAAGATCTTGATTCCCCCGGCCGTGGAGCCCGAACAGCCGCCGACGAACCCCAGATAAAAGAACAGCATCAGTGAGAAATTGCCCCACAGGCTGTAGTCACCCAAGGCGAAGCCGGTGGTGGTGACCACCGAAGTCACGTTCAGCGCCACGTGGCGCAGGGCGTCCAGCCAGTGCAGATCGGTGGTCCACCAGTACCAGGTGCCCAGCACCAGCCAGGTCACCAGCAGCATGCCGAGCAGGCCCTGGACCTGCTGATCCTTGATCAACGCCTTGCGGTTGCCGCGCAGCGTTGCCACATAGAGGGCGAAGGGCAAACTGCCAAGAATCATCACCACCACCGCCACCCAGTGCACCGCCGGTTGCTGCCAGTGGGCCAGTGAGTCATCCGAGGTGGAGAAACCGCCGGTGGAGATGGCCGACATGGCGTGGTTGATGGCGTCGAACACGTTCATGCCGGCCCACCAGAACGCCAGGCTGCCGAAGATGGTGATGCCGACGTAGGTGGCGACGATCAGGCGCGCCACCATGTGCGAGCGCGGCATGACCTTTTCCGAGCGGTCCGAGGATTCGGTCTGGAACAGGCGCATGCCACCAATGCGCAGCAGCGGCAGGATCGCCACCGCCATGCCGATAAAGCCGATGCCCCCCAGCCAGTGCAGCATCGAGCGCCAGATCAGGATGCCCGGGGACATGCTGTCCAGGCCGCTGAGCACGGTGGCACCGGTGGCGGTGATGCCGGACATGCTTTCGAAGAACGAATCGGTGTAGCTGATGTGCTGGGTCAGCAGGAACGGCAGGGCGGCGAAGATACACACCACCACCCAGCTGGACACCGTCAGCAGGTACATGTCTCGCGGACGCAGGTGGATGTGTTCGGGGCGCCCCGGGATCACCAGGGCCAGCCCGGCGATGAAGGTGATCATGCTGGCCCAGAGGAAGGACGGCAGGTCGCCGGTGCGTTCGAAGATCACCAGTGTCGCCATCGGTACCACCATGGCGATGGCCAGGGTGATGAGGAAGATGCCGATGATGAAGCCAATGATTCTTAAAGTCGGCAACGCCATGTATTGCGCTCGGGCTGGTAGCTGAAGGGCGCTCATTCTACCTGCGGGGCAGGGCATGTAAACCGGCACCCCGGCGGCAGATGCCGTTAGAATGGCCGGACATTTTTTTCAGGAGGTGGCCGATGGAGGCTCTCGACGCTTTGCTCAACCGTGTTTCCGTGCCGCGCCTGGTGGAGCCCGCGCCCAGCGCCGCGCAGCGCGAGGCACTGTTCGCCGCCGCCCTGCGGGCGCCGGACCACGGGCAATTGCGCCCTTGGCGGTTCCTCACCGTCGAAGGCCAAGCCCGTGAGCAGTTGGGCGAGCTGCTGGTCGAAGCGGTACAGCTGCAGGGCGGCGAGGTGACTCAGGCCGCGTTGGACAAGGCCCGGGCCATGCCCCTGCGTGCACCGCTGGTGGTCGTGGTCGTGGCGCGGTTGCAGGAACACTTCAAGGTGCCCAAGTCCGAGCAATTGCTGGCGGCGGGCTGTGCAGCCCACGGCATTTTGCTGGCGGCCTATGCCCAGGGCATTGGCGCGGTGTGGCGCACCGGCGAGTTGTCCTATTCGCCGCACGTGGCCAAGGGGCTGGGCCTGACTGAAGGGGAAGAGATCATTGCCTTCCTGTACCTGGGGACGCCGCTGAACGAGCCTCGGGTGGCACCGACAGTCGATACCAGCGAGTTTGTCAGCGCCTGGACCGCCAAAGCCTGATTGGCTCCAGCGGCCTCTTTGTGGCATCGCGGGCAAGCCCGTTACCGCCGGACCTGGCGTTAGCGGCTTGCCCGCGCTGGTTTCAGGCTGGCGCTGGGGCGCCGGGCAGCAGCGGCAATTCCAGGGTGGCGATGAAGCCGCCCTGGGGGTGATTGTCCAGTATCAGGCTGCCACCGTGACGCTCCGCCGCCCGGCGGGCAATGGCCAGGCCCAGGCCGTGACCGGGCGCGCTTTGCCCTGGCGCGCGGAAGAACGGCTCACCCAACTGTTTCAGGTGTTCGGCGTCCACCCCCGGCCCGTGGTCGCGCACGCTGATCAGGATCCTGTCGCCCTGGCGCCGGGCCTGTACCTGGATCGGCTGTCCTGCGGGGTTGAAGCGCTGGGCATTGCGCAGCAGATTGTCCACCGCCCGTTCCAGCATGGTCGGCCAGCCCCGCAGGCTCAGCTGCGGCTGGGCGTCGATCTGCACCTGTTGCTCCGGGCAGGCCAGTTGCGCGTCTTTTTGCAGGGTCAGCAGCAAGGCATTGAGGTCCACGTCCTCGGCGCTGGCGTTGTCCGCGTCGACCCGGGCCAGCACCAGGATCTCGCTGATCAGCGCCTCCAGGCGATCGCATTCCCGGGTCAATCGGGGCCAGAGCCTTTCCCGCTCTTCGGGGGCGGCCCGCTCGGCCAGGGCCAGGGCGATGCGCAGCCGTGCCAGGGGGGAGCGCAGTTCGTGGGACACATCCCGCAGCAACTGGCGCTGGCTGCCAATCAGGCTTTGCAGGCGCGAGCCCATGCGGTTGAAGTCCCGGGCCAGGACGCCGAACTCGTCGCGCCGATTGGCCAGGCGCGCCAGGCTGTTCTGCTGATAGCTGGCCTGGCCCAGATCGTGTACCGCGCCGCGCAGGCGGCTCAGCGGGCGGGTGATGGACAAGGTCACCAGCAGGCTGAACAGGGTCAGCACCACCAGGGCGATGGCCAGGGCGCTGAGGGGCCAGGTCAGGCTGTCGCGGTGCCAGGCGTCCAGCTCCGGATGGGGGATGCGGTAGATGAACAGGTAGGTGTCGCCGGTGGTCGGGCTGGTGTATTCCGCGGTCAGGCGGCGCCAGGGCAGATGCCGGTCGTCATTGTTCTGCCGAGCCTCGAAGGCCGCCGCGCGGCGCGGGAAAGTCCCGCGGACCACCGGGTCGCCGCTCTCATTGAGAACCTGAACATCGATGTGGTACTGGCGCTTGCGCTGCTGGAGGATGTCCTGGGCGGCGTCTTCGCCCTGAGTCTCGTAGGTTTGCGTCCACTCCGCGGTGAGGCTGTTGAGCCCCGGATGGCGGCTGAGGATCCAGGCGTCCTGATTGAGCATGTGCCCGAGCAGGATCGACAACCCGGCAACCAGGGTGATGGCCAGCCAGAAGCTGGCCAGGATGCGCCAGAACAATGAACGCACAGAGACTCCTCGAACGCGAAAGCCCAGTGGCGCGGGCCACTGGGCTGGGGGATGAACGCTAACGCATTATTGCGCTTTTTGCGGTTGTTGCGCTTTCCAGGCCTTGAACTCGGCCCATTCGGCGCGACGTTCCTCTTGTTTCTTGACGATGGCGTCGAACTCTTTCTGCTGCTCGGGCTTGAGCAGGGCGCGGATGTCGGCCTGGGTCTTCTGCTGTTTGGCGGCCAGTTCGTCTTTCATGGCTTTCTGGTCGGCCGGCGAGAGTTTCTCCAGGTATTTTTCCACCACGGCCTTGCGGTCGTGCATTTGCTCGCCCATCAGCTTGCCGATCTGCTGGCGTTGCTCACGGCTCAGATCCAGTTGACCGAAGGGGCCTTTGCCGCGCATGTGCTCGCTGTGCCGAGGGCCGTCCATCGGCCCCATAGGGCCGTTGCCTTCAGGCATGGCCATGGCCACGGTTGGCAGGGCGGCGGCGAACAGCAGGGCGATCAGGGTCTTGCGCATGGTGTGTCTCCTTGTCTCATTCCCGGTAAGTTCCGGATGAGTTCAGGTTACCCAGATCAAGGTCAGCGGCGGTCAGTGGAGGGTAAAGCTTGGGTAAAGACGCCGGGCCGGCGCCCTGACAATGGCGTCGGGACGCGCTTACAGGCTGTAGTAGTAGCCGCGGCTGCGCAGGGCAACGATGCGCGGGCGACCATCGGGATGGGGGCCGATCTTCTTGCGCAGGTTGCTCACGTGCATGTCCAGGCTGCGGTCGTACAGGGTCAGCTTGCGGCCCAGCGCGATCTGCGCCAGTTCCTGCTTGTCCAGCGGCTCGCCGGGTTGCTTGAGCAGGGCCTCCAGCAGGCGACTTTCGGAAACCGTGAGGCTGATGTCCTGTTCGTCGATGGTGGCCACGCCACGAATCGGGCTGAAGCACAGGTCGCCCAGCTCCAGCTGGCTGGAGGCCGCCACCGGGTGGCTGCGGCGCAGGACGGCGCGCAGGCGGGCGGTGAGTTCGCGAGGGTCGCAAGGCTTGGCCAGATAGTCGTCGGCGCCCAGTTCCAGGCCAAGGATGCGGTCCAGGGGCTCGCCGCGGGCCGAGAGCATCAGCACCGGCAGGTCGGGGTGGTCGTTGCGCAGTTGCTTGAGCAGTTCCAGGCCGCTGCCGTCGGGCAGCATGACGTCCAGCACCACGGCTGCCGGGGCCGCTTCGGCCAGGGCCCGGCGTGCGCTCAGGCCGTCGTGGCAGGCACGTACTTGAAAGCCTTCCTGGCCGAGCCAGCTGCTCAGGAGCTCGCACAGCTCCTGGTCATCATCAATCAGTAACAGGTCGCTCATGAATCACTCAATTTAGCCATTGTCGACGCTTGCGATGCCCGCCACTGGCGAAGATACCGCAGAGCAGGGCGATGAGGGCCACGCCGCCGCCGGTGACGAACCATTGCTGCTGATCGGTCAGCAGTCGCGGCACCGGGTTGGCCTGGGCCTCTTTGAGCTGCAGCTTGAGGCGCTGGTTCTCCTGGCGCAAGCGGACCAGCTGTGGGCTTTCCCGTTCGGCGTCGGCGCTTTGCAATTGTTTGCTCAGCTCTTCTCGCAGGCGCTCGCTTTCTTTCAAGCGTTGCTGCAACTCGGTGATCTGACTGCCGGCGCTCAGGGACAGCGGCGTCGAATGACCGGTTTCCTGGGTTTCTTCGGCAAGGGCCGGAGCCCCGATCGACAACATGACCAACAGCAGACACAGCGGACCTTGGCGCATCGAAACTCCTGATTCCAATCGAGTGTTGGGCAGGTTGTCGGCCGTCAAACGAGAATAATGAGCGATTGAGAACGCGATGGACCCTGAAGGTTCATCGCGCCGGGGAGGATTTACGGCATCGATTGCCTGAACGGCTTGACCAGCACATTGGCGTAGACGCCAGCGGTCACGAAGGGGTCGGCCTCGGCCCAGGCCTGGGCGGCTTCCAGGGACTCGAACTCGGCCACGATCAGGCTGCCGGTGAAGCCGGCGGCGCCAGGGTCATTGCTGTCGATCGCCGGGTGCGGGCCGGCCAGCACCACACGCCCTTGCTCCTTGAGTACTTGCAGTCGCTCCAGGTGCGCCGGGCGCGCGGCCAGGCGTTTTTCCAGGGAGTTGGCGACGTCTGTGGCAATGATTGCGTAAAGCATGTCAGTCCTCGGTTTTCGGGGTGGTGGGATCGGCGTCATGCAGGTGGCGCGACAGGTAGATGCCCTGGCCCACCAGGAACAATACGGTCATGCCCAGGCTGCCGAAGACCTTGAAGTCGACCCAGATGCTCTGGAACGTGAAGGCGACGAACAGGTTGGCGGCGCCGCAGAACAGGAAGAAGGCGATCCAGGCGATGTTCAGGCGGGTCCATACCGGCTCAGGCAGGGTCAGGGCGTGGCCCATGATGCGCTTGATCAGCAGGCGGTCGCCGATGAAATGGCTGCCGATGAAGGCCAGGGCGAACAGCCAGTTGACCACCGGGGCTTTCCATTTGAGGAAGGTTTCGCTGTGGAAGGCCAGGGTCAGGCTGCCGAAGACCAGGCAGGCGACCAGGGTCAGCCACTGGCTCTTTTCCAGTTTGCGCTGGGAAATGAACAGCGCGCCGTACACCACCAGGGAACTGATGATCAGCACCGCCGTAGCGCTGTAGATGCCGCCCACGCTGACTTCGTGCCCAGCCAGGTCGACGACTCGGGGATCAATTTTGTAGACGATGAAAAACAGGAACAGCGGGATGAAGTCGATGAATTGTTTCACAGTGGCAGCCAGAAGCAGGATGTGGCGGCATAATAACAAACATCCTTGGTCGCGAAAGCGCCAGCTGACTTGAGGTTTTAACATCCTGTGAATGTCGATTTGCACTGCCATAGCACGGCCTCCGACGGCGCCCTGGCGCCCGCGGTTCTGGTTGCGCGTGCGTACGAGAGAGGCGTGCGAATCCTGTCCCTGACCGACCACGACACCCTCGAAGGGCTGGACGAGGCCCGTCAGGCAGCGGCGCAACTGGGCATGCAACTGGTCAACGGCGTCGAGCTGTCCTGCACTTGGGGCGGCGCCACTATTCATGTGCTGGGCTACGGATTCGATACCCGAGCCCCGGCCCTGGTGACCGCCATCGAGAAGCTTCACGCAGGGCGCTGGCTGCGTTCCGAGGAGATCAGCCGCAAGCTTGCCCTCAAAGGCATGCCGGGCGCCTTGGAAGGCGCCCGGGCCATCCAGCAGGAACTGGGCGACAGCGGCAACGCCCCGGCGCGGCCGCACTTTGCCGATTACCTGGTGCGTGCCGGCTTCGTCAAGGACCGCGCCGAAGCCTTCCGCAAGTGGCTGGGGGCGGGAAAGCTGGGTGACGTCAAGCTGCACTGGCCCACCCTGGAGGAAACGGTCGGCACCCTGCGCGAGGCCGGTGCCTGGGTCAGCCTGGCCCATCCCTGGCACTACGATTTCACCCGCAGCAAGCGTCGCCGTCTGATTGCCGACTATATTCAAGCCGGTGGTCATGCCATTGAAGTGGTCAATGGCCATCAACCTGCGGAGCAAGTGGGCAGTCTGGCTATTCTTGCTCGTGAATTCGGACTGCTGGTCAGCGCCGGCAGTGACTTTCATGGTCCAGGAGGCTGGTCCGAGATCGGCGAATACCGTCCGGTCCCCGAGGATCTGCCGCCGCTATGGTGTCGCTTCAAACATGAGCCAATTATTGCCGCCTGAACAGGTAGAGACAGTGAGTCAATTTTTCCAGATCCACCCGGAAAACCCCCAGCCGCGCCTGATCAAACAGGCCGTCGAGATCATCCGTGGCGGTGGCGTGGTGATCTATCCCACCGATTCGTCCTACGCCGTCGCCTGCCAGATGGGCGACAAGGCCGCGATCGAGCGGGTGCGCCGCTTGCGCCAACTGGACGACAAGCACAACTTCGCGCTGATCTGCAGCGACCTCTCGCAGTTGGGCCTGTTCGCCAAGATCGACACCGGCACCTTCCGTCTGCTCAAGGCCCATGTGCCGGGGCCCTATACCTTTATCCTCAACGCCACCCGGGAAGTGCCGCGCCTGCTGTTGCACCCCAAGCGCCGCACCATCGGCCTGCGGGTGCCGAGCAACCCGATTGCCCTGGCGCTGCTGGCCGAGCTGGGCGAGCCGCTGATGAGCGTCAGCCTGATCATGCCCGGCGACACCGAGGCCCTGAGCGATCCCTACGAGATGCGCCAACTGCTGGAACACCAGGTGGACCTGATCATCGACGGCGGCTTTGGCAGCACCGAGTCGTCCACGGTGATCAGCCTGGCCGACGGTGAGCCGGAAGTGATCCGCGTCGGTTGCGGCGACCCAGCGCCGTTCATGGCCGAGGCCTAGATGTCCGCAGTAGAAACCGTCGACGAACAGGCCGGCGCCCAACAGGAGCTGCCCTTCGCCATGGTCTACGGCCAGGCGGTCATGGAAATGCCCCTGGACCTGTACATCCCCCCGGATGCCCTGGAAGTCTTCCTCGAAGCCTTCGAAGGCCCGCTGGACCTGCTGCTGTACCTGATCCGCAAGCAGAACATCAACATCCTCGATATCCCGGTGGCGGAAATCACCCGCCAGTACATGGGTTATGTGGAACTGATGCAGTCAGTGCGCCTGGAGCTGGCCGCCGAGTACCTGGTGATGGCGGCGATGCTGGCCGAGATCAAATCGCGCATGCTGCTGCCGCGTTCCGCCGAGGTCGAGGAAGAAGAGGACGACCCGCGCGCCGAACTGATTCGCCGCCTGCAGGAGTACGAGCGCTTCAAGGCCGCCGCCGAAGGCATCGATGGCCTGAGTCGGGTCGGCCGCGACGTGGTGGTGCCCAAGCTCGATGCGCCCGAGGCCCGGGTGCGCAAGCTGCTGCCGGATGTGGCCCTGGAAGAGTTGCTGATGTCCATGGCCGAGGTGCTGCGCCGTGGCGACATGTTCGAAAGCCATCAGGTCAGCCGCGAGGCCCTGTCCACCCGCGAGCGCATGAGCGATGTGCTGGAACGGCTCAAGGGCGGCGGTTTCGTGCCCTTTGTCGAGCTGTTTACCGCCGAGGAAGGGCGCCTGGGGGTGGTGGTGACCTTCATGGCGATCCTCGAACTGGTCAAGGAATCCCTGGTCGAGCTGGTGCAGAATGAGCCCTTTGCGGCCATCCACGTACGGGCACGCGCCGAATAACGAGCTTAAATCATGAACCTGAATGAACCCCGCGAGCTGGCTTCCCTGCTCGAAGCCTTTCTGTTGGCCTCGGGAAAACCCCAGTCCCTGGAACGTCTGTTCGAGCTCTTCGAAGAAGCCGAGCGGCCGGACCCGGCCGTCTTCAAGAAGGCCCTGACCCTGCTCGGCAAATCCTGCGAGGGGCGGGCCTTCGAACTCAAGGAAGTGGCTTCCGGCTATCGCCTGCAGATCCGCGAAAAGTTCGCGCCCTGGGTCGGCCGCCTGTGGGAGGAGCGCCCGCAGCGCTACTCCCGTGCCCTGCTGGAAACCATGGCCCTGATCGCCTACCGCCAGCCCATCACCCGCGGCGAGATCGAGGACGTGCGTGGCGTGGCGGTCAACAGCAACATCGTCAAGACCCTGCTGGAGCGCGAGTGGATTCGGGTGGTGGGCTACCGCGATGTGCCGGGCAAACCGGCGATGTTCGCCACCACCAAGGCCTTTCTCGACCATTTCAACCTGAAGAATCTCGATGACCTGCCGCCCTTGGCCGAATTGCGGGAGATCGAGGCCGAGCCGGTGCTGGAGTTCGATGACGCCCCCGTGCCCGAGCACCTGCAGCAACTGGCCGACGCCAGCGCCGAGCAGGAGGAGCCCAAGGAGGAAACCAGCTTCCATACCCTGTTGCTGGAGCTGGATTCGATGGAGGAGGGAATCAAGACCGACTTTGACGACCTGCATCGCGATGCTCCGGTAGCGCTGGAACAGGGGGAGCAGCAAGAGCCGGTGCTGGATCTCCCCCAGGAAGAGGTTCAGGCCGAAGCTGACATCCCCGTTGATGAAGCCGATGAATTCCCGGTCGAGCCCGAGGATGAGCCGCTGCTCGACGCGCAGGACGATGTGCTGGGTGTCGCCGAGGCCCGGGCCAAGTTGCTGGCCGCGGTAGCCGCGCTGGAACCTTCTGCACCGGAGCTGAGTGAAGAAGAGGCCGAAGCCCTGGCCCTGGCCGAAGCCATCGAAAACGAACGCCGCCTGCTGGACGACTGATCTTGTAGGAGCTGGCTTGCCAGCGAAGGCGTCAGCCGGTTGGGTGCAAGGCCTGCGGCCTTCTTCGCCAGCAAGCCGGCCCTGCGCTGCTTCACCGGTGGGCGGAAAAAAGCCCGGGCGGCGACTTATCAACTAGTCTGTGATGCGCAATCGCCGCCATGAGCGTATGATTCGCGACCCTTTGGCGATCCCTTCGCCACAGAACCTGTTTTCACGTCTTCAGGCCGCTCAAGCCTGAAGCGCTACACCGGGAGGTGCCCAGATGAGCGATACCGATCAGAACGACCAGGAAATCCGTCCAGCCGGCGAGAAACTGCAGAAAGTCCTCGCCCGCATCGGCGTCGGCTCGCGCCGCGACGTCGAGTCCTGGATCAGCCAGGGCCGGATCAAGGTTAACGGCAAAGAGGCCACCCTGGGCCTGCGCGTCGACCTGCATGACGCCATTTCCATCGATGGCAAGGTGATCAAGCGCGAAGAGGCCGCCGAATCGGTGCGCCGCGTGATCATGTACAACAAGCCCGACGGCGAGATCTGCACCCGTGACGACCCGGAAGGCCGTCCGACCGTGTTCGACAAGCTGCCGCGTCCGCGCGAAGGCCGCTGGATCAACATCGGCCGCCTGGACATCAACACCACCGGCTTGCTGATGTTCACCACCGACGGTGAGCTGGCCAACCGCCTGATGCACCCGTCCTACGAGATGGATCGCGAGTACGCGGTGCGTGTGCGTGGTGAAGTCGACGACGAGATGATCGAGCGCCTCAAGGCCGGGGTCATGCTCGAAGACGGCCCGGCCAAGTTCACCGACATCCAGCAGGCGCCCGGTGGCGAAGGCTTCAACCACTGGTATCACTGCGTGGTGATGGAAGGTCGCAACCGTGAAGTGCGTCGCCTGTGGGAGTCCCAGGGCCTGGTGGTCAGCCGCCTGAAGCGCGTGCGCTTCGGTCCGGTGTTCCTCAACTCCGACCTGCCGATGGGCCGCTGGCGCGAAATGAGCCAGTACGAAGTCGACGTGCTCAGCGCCGAAGTCGGCCTGACGCCGGTGGCCTTGCCGCAGCTCAACGCCAAGTCCAAGGACAAGCTGGAGCGCATGCAGCGCAAATCCTCGCGTCCGGTGGGCAAGAGCGAGCGCGTGCGCACCCTGCGTCCGGCCAACGGTGCAGCGGCCAACCCGCGTGTCTCCCGTGAGCCACAGATCGAAGGCGAGCGTCCAGGGCGCAAGCCGGCGGCCCGTCAGGATGGCGAGCGCGCTCCACGCGCGCCGCGCCCGGCCACTGGCCGTGGCACCCCGGTAGCCGAGCGTCCGGCGGACACCAAGCGCCCGGCCAAGCCGGCACCCAAGTCCAAGCGTCCCAGCCTGGTGCTGGACAAGGACGCGCCGTCCGGCAAGCGTCGTGGCGCCCCGGCCGGCACGGGCCAGCGTCCTGGCTTCGGTCGTCGCAAGCCGGAGTAAGCTTCGGCCCGCCGACAAGAACGCCAACCCTCGGGTTGGCGTTTTTTTTTGCCTGCAACTGCGTAGCAGCCAGCTTGCCGGCGAATAGGCTCTCACCTCCTGGGCAAGGCTTGTGATCGCCTTCGCTGGCCAGCCAGTTCCGACACAAGCCAGCGTCTACGCAAGGACGGTTAAAAGGCGAACTGGCCGTCGAACACCGGCTTGTTGTCCACCGCCAGCACTCCCGAGCTGAAGATCAGATCCAGGTGGTGGCTGCCCTTGGCGCCGCCTCCCAGCCCCAGGTGCAGGCCGCAGTGGCGCTCCTCGAAGCCGGAATTGCGCCCGTAGAGGGACTTGATGCCCTCGTTGGTGCCGATGCCCAGCTCCTCGATGCGCCGGTTGGACGGGTTGGCATCCAGGTATTTGTTGAAGTCATTGGCCAGCCCGGGCACCTCGGTGGCGACGCGGGTGATGGTCGAGTTGTCGATCCACAGCTCCAGCGGTGCCTGCAGTACCCCGTATTTGCGGGCGAAGGGGATGGTGCTGAGGAAGGTCCCGAGAAACTTCACATGACCGTTGATGGCCTCGCTGTGGGTGGCGATTTCCCCGGGTGCCAGGTCGTAGTTGCCGACGCCGTTGATGTCGGTCCATTTTTTCACGCTGCTCAAGGGCGCTTCGAAATAGGAGCCCTGGGGGTCACTGAAGCTCAGGGTCGAGGCCTGGGACAGGCGGCGGATCAAGGTGGCGTTGAGGTCGGCGATGCGCTGCGGCTCGACGCTGAAGGTGTCGTAGAAGTACTCGCCGTAATCCTTGAACAGCAGCGACTTCTTCCAGTGTTCGGCCATCAGAGCGTGCAGCGGGCGGAGAAATTCCGGGCCGTCGGGGCGCGGCTGGGCCAGGGTCGAGGAGTCGTAGAAAAAAATGTACAGGTCGCAGTCGATGATCGCCCGGGCCAGGCGTTCGGCCGGCTCCATGTCCAGGCGCAGGGCGCTGAGCGCCAGCGGCGTGGTCTGGTGCGACTGTTCGATGATGGCGCTGACCATGGCCTGGTAGTCGGCGGTGTGGCCGATCACCACCTGCGGCGCCCGGGCGTTGCTCAGGGCCGGGTGGCGTTCGAGGTAGTACAGGAAATGGCGGATGGCGCGGCTCTGGTCCATAAAACCTCCCTGGAGGACAAAGGTGACCGGAGCAGGCGCACGGCCCGCTCCGGTCCGGGCGCCTTACATCGGCCACATCGCCGTGCCGAACGGCACCACGGCGTCGGCCTGCATCATTTCCACGGCTGCATCATGAGTGGCCGCTTCGAACCACTCGTCCAGTTGCAGTTCGGTTTCCAGGTCTTGTTCCAGTGTTTGCATGGTGACTCTCCTAGATGACATAGCGCATAGCAGTCCATTGGCGGAGCGGTTCAACAGCGCTGAACGGGATGCTTGCAAAGGCTGCCCAGCCGCTCCTCGTACCTGTCGGACGAGGCATCCGGCAAGTGGCTGGAAACCTAGTTCAGGGCATTTTGAAGTGCAAAAAAATAATTAGATTATTTTCTACTGAACTTTATTTTCTATTTTTTGCGCGGAATATTTTTCGCCTGAAAACAAAAAGCTGAGGCCTTCCCGGGGCCGCCGTGGCCAGCGCGTCAATTTGCAGTCGCGGGGCCGGATGATCTGTCCCGGCAAGTTGGCGTTACGCGTTGTAAAGAAAAAATTACGAAATGTTGCGTGTTGCGCCCTGAAACCGCGCAGGTCACGGCGCTGTAAGGAAAAGCTGCCGCCGGGCCGTGAGCTTCCCGCTTGCCGAGGCTCTGGCCCGCTTGTTCCAGAGCGCCAAGGCGGGTGAGATGCACACCTGCCTGCGTACAGGTGCATAACAAGAAGGAGGCGCAATGAACGCCGTAACCGACTTTCACCGACACCCTTCGAAGGGCGATGGTCATCGCACCTTCATCGACGACCCCACGCGGTCCGTCCCATGTTCCGCCGCCGATGTCGAGCATCGAGCAGGCCCCGCAAGATCCCGGTTACCGGCACGCTGATACAGCAGTGTCTGGCGGCAGGGGGTCAGGGGTGTACAATGCGCGGCGTTTTAACTGTGACCCAACTGCGTACCCGCGCATTTTGCGTCTGCGCCGCGCGTTTCAGCCTGCCCCGAGGGCGCTGAAAGCACCGCTGCCGGGCCAATAAACTCAAGGTTATCCACCTTGTTCACTCCGCCGCGTCACGAGCGTGGTGGGTTCGATTTCGTCACAGATAAAAACAAACAGGTGACGCATGACCGTTAGAAAAACGCTGAATTTCGGGTGCCTGCGCTGGGGTTTGCTCCGCGCCGCTTAAGCCTCACCGGGCGGCAACGTCTTGCAAACATCATCAAACCTTGCGTGAGAACCTTTTCATGAGTGGACAAAACTCGCATTCGGGCGAGCTGAAACGCGGCCTGAAAAATCGTCATATTCAACTGATCGCCCTGGGCGGCGCGATCGGCACCGGTTTGTTCCTGGGCTCGGCCGGGGTACTCAAATCCGCCGGTCCGTCGATGATCCTCGGCTACGCCATCTGCGGTTTCATCGCCTTCATGATCATGCGCCAACTGGGCGAGATGATCGTCGAAGAGCCGGTGGCCGGTTCTTTCAGCCACTTCGCCCACAAATACTGGGGCGGCTTCGCCGGTTTCCTTTCCGGCTGGAACTGCTGGATTCTCTACATCCTGGTGGGCATGTCGGAGCTGACCGCGGTCGGCAAGTACGTGCACTACTGGTGGCCGGACGTCCCGACCTGGGCCTCGGCGGCGGTGTTCTTCGTGATGATCAACGCCATCAACCTGGCCAACGTCAAGGTGTTCGGCGAGGCCGAGTTCTGGTTCGCCATCATCAAGGTGGTGGCCATCGTCGGCATGATCGCCCTGGGCAGCTACCTGCTGGTTAGCGGTAACGGCGGCCCGCAGGCCTCGGTGAGCAACCTCTGGTCCCATGGCGGCTTCTTCCCCAATGGGGTCAGCGGTCTGGTGATGGCCATGGCGATCATCATGTTCTCCTTCGGCGGCCTGGAAATGCTCGGTTTCACCGCCGCTGAAGCCGACAAGCCGAAGACCGTGATCCCCAAGGCGATCAATCAGGTGATCTACCGCATCCTGATTTTCTACATCGGCGCTCTGGTGGTGCTGCTGTCGCTGACGCCATGGGACACCCTGCTGGTGACCCTGAACGCTTCCGGCGACGCCTACAGCGGCAGTCCGTTCGTCCAGGTGTTCTCGATGCTGGGCAGCAACACCGCGGCGCACATCCTCAACTTCGTGGTCCTGACCGCGGCGCTGTCGGTGTACAACAGCGGCACCTACTGCAACAGCCGCATGCTGCTGGGCATGGCCGAGCAGGGCGATGCGCCGAAAGTCCTGGCCAAGATCGACAAGCGCGGCGTGCCGGTGATGTCGATCCTCGCCTCGGCGGTGGTGACCTTCGTCGCCGTGGTGCTCAACTACCTGATCCCGCAGCATGCGCTGGAGCTGCTGATGTCCCTGGTGGTGGCGACCCTGGTGATCAACTGGGCGATGATCAGCTACTCGCACTTCAAGTTCCGCCAGCACATGAACCGCACCGGCCAGACCTCGTTGTTCAAGGCCTTGTGGTACCCCTATGGCAACTACATCTGCCTGGCGTTCGTGGTGTTCATCCTCGGCATCATGCTGATGATCCCGGGTATTCAGATCTCGGTGTACGCGATCCCGGTGTGGGTGGTGTTCATGTGGGTCTGCTACCTGATCAAGAACAAGCGCAGTGCCCAGCAACCGCTGCAGGCGGCCAGTGCTTCGCTGAAGTAAGCGCGGCCCAGGCAATGACTAACCCGGCTGCGGCCGGGTTTTTCATGCCTGTGATTTTTCTGCGGGTTGAGATCGCTTGCGCCGGCCAGCGAAGAGGCCCGCCAGAGCCGGGGGAATGGGGGTATCCTGTGCGCCCTGAAGACGGATTCCTGTTCCATGCTGGTGATTTCCAACAACGTGCATCTGCCGGATGCCGAGATCGAGCTGACCGCCATCCGCGCCCAGGGCGCCGGTGGGCAGAACGTCAACAAGGTGTCCAGCGCGGTGCATCTGCGCTTCGATATTCCGGCCTCATCCTTGCCGCCGTTCTACAAGGAGCGGCTGCTGGCGCTGCGCGACAGTCGCATCACCAGTGATGGCGTGATCATTCTCAAGGCCCAGCAATACCGCACCCAGGAGCAAAACCGCGCCGATGCCCTGGAGCGCCTCACCGAGCTGATCCTCAGCGCCATCAAGGTGGAAAAGAAACGCCGCCCGACCAAACCGACCCTGGGTTCGAAGAAGCGCCGTCTGGAGAGCAAGGCCAAGCGCGGCAACATCAAGGCCGGTCGCGGCAAGGTGGACTTCTAGCCGAGCGCGCGTTCCTTGCGCTGCCTGGGCGCCTGACGGTACAGGTACAGGCTCAGTACCAGGCCGCTGCAGGCGGCGATGGCGGCGAAGAGGAAGATCGAGGCAAAGCCGAAGCCGGCGGCAATCGCCCCGGCCAGGGGGCCGGTGATGCCCAGCGACAGGTCGATGAACAGCGAGTAGGCGCCCACCGCCGCGCCACGGCTGGAGGCCGGCACCAGGTTCACCGCTTCCACCCCCAGCGCCGGGAAGACCAGGGAGAAGCCGAAGCCGCTCAAGGCCGCGCCGGCCAGGGCCCAGTGGGCGTCGGGGGCCTGCCACAACAGCAACAGGCCGAGGGTTTCCACCGACAGGCAGGCGATCGCCACTCGGAAGCCGCCGAGGCGGTTGATCAGGTTGCCGAACAGCAAGCGCGCTCCGATGAAGCTGGCGCCGAACAGGCTCAGGCACAGCACCGCGTTGTCCCAGTGCTGAGTGGCGTAGTACAGGGTGATGAAGGTGGCGATGGTGCCAAAGCCGATGGAGCCCAGGGCCAGGCCGCAGCCGTGGGGAAAGACTTTGCCCAGCACATGGATGAAGGGCAGGCGTTCGCCGGCGACGATCGGCGCGGCGAGTTTTGGCCAGGCCAGTAGCAGGCCGAGCACGGCCAGCAGGATGATGCTCACGCCCATGCTCCACAAGCCGAGATGATCGACCAGCCAGGCGCCCAGGGGCGCGCCGATGGCCAGGGCGCCGTAGCTGGCGATGCCGTTCCAGGAGATCACCTTGGCGGTGTTGGCCGCGCCGACCCGACCGATGCCCCAGCCAATCGAACCCGAGCCCACCAGGCTTTCCGCGCTGCCCAGCACCAGGCGGCCAGTCAGCAGGCTGAGCAGGCTCAGGATCGGCAGGTGTTGCAGCCAGGCCGAGAGCAGCATGAACACGCCGCTTAGTCCGCAGCCGGCCAGGCCGTACATGACTGCGCGCTTGCTGCCCAGGTTGTCGATGATGCGTCCGGCGTAGGGGCGGCTGAGCAGGGTGGCCAGGTATTGCACGCTGATCACCAGGCCGGCGATCACCGCGCCAAAACCCAGGTCGCTGTGCACATAGCCCGGCAGGACCGCCAGGGGAATGCCGACATTCAGGTAGCCGATAAAGGTGAACAGGACGATGGAGACGACTTGCAGCGTGACCGCCAAGGGGCGCTGGGAATCTGGCATGGGGATGGGTCCACGGCGACAGCTGAATAGATAGGCTGCTTATGATACCGATGTGGACGCTGGCGCAGGGGGAGAATTCGACGCGTTGTGCAGATCTTTCGGGCCAGGGTTTTGACTCAGGCGTCGTTGTCTTGCAGCAGGCGCGTGGTGACCAGGGCGGCGATAGCGTTTTCCTGGGTGCCGAAACGGGCCAGCAGGGCGGCCTGTTTTGGCGCGCTCAGGCGGTTCCACACCTCGATCATTTTTTCCGCGGTGCCGATCAGCACGCTGGCCTGGGTTTCGCTGAAGGAGTCGGTCATGGCTGGGTAGGGCTCGGGGGGAGGTTTCAGGCGGTGTGGAAAGCGCTTGAGTAGCGCTTTCCACACGGTCTGGTTACAGCGTTTTTCAGTCGTCGCTGTCGGCCTTGCGGCTGTCGGCGGCTTCTTGCACTACAGGCTTTTCAGCGCTGGCTTGGGGCGGGGTGGTCTGCTCAGTTTCGTGCAGGCTTGGGAAGGGGAGATTCGGGATCTCATGCATGTCGTTGCTCCTCGCAAAGTCTGTTTTTTAAATCGCTGGGTAGGTCCGCGCTTTTAAAAAGCCTGGGCAGGATACAGCAGTACAAATGACAGAAAGATTTTTATTTCCCCTAGGTCGAGGGTTATTGGTCAGCTTCTGTGTGCTTTGGCGGCCCATGAACCCCGGCTACGGCGGCCCGGTGCGGCGCCGCACAGGGCGCGGCACCGGGCTGGTTGCCTAGGGTTGTGGTGGGCTGACGATGATCTTGCCGATCATCTGTGGGTGCAGGACGCAGAAGTACTGGTAGGTGCCGGGGGTATCGAATTGGTAGGAAAAGCGGTCGTTGGTGTCCAGTGCCGCGGAACGGAACAGCTTGTGGGTTTCAGTCACCGTGTGCGGTATCTGGTCGTCGTTGACCCAGGTGACCCGGGTGCCCGCGGTGATTTGCACATCCTGGGGGTTGTACATGAACGCGCGGATATCGATCGTCACCTCCTCGGCCCAGGCGGGTGTTGCCAGGCAGCCCAGAAGCAGCAGTGTGAGCCATGTCTTCATCGCACGAGGACCTCAGACCAGGGTGGAGTCGAGCAGGGCCAGGGGATGCTCGCCCTGGGTCGCGCGGACATCGGTGATGCCCAGGTAATTGCGCAACTGGTCGGCGGCCACGGTCATCGGCCCGGGGTTGGCCGCGGCGCCGGGAGCCGGTTGCGGGTAGGCCGTGCCGCGAGCGGTATGGAAGGTGATGTTGCCCTCGACCTTCTGGATGACCTGGTGGATATGGCCGTTGAGGACGGTCACCGAGCCGAAGCGCCGCAACAGGGCGATGGCCTGGTCGCCGTCTTCGGTGCCCCAGCCCCAGGGCTGGTAGATGGTCCACAACGGGATATGGGTGAAGACCACGATCGGCGTGCTGCTGGCCACGGCCCGCAGGTCATCCGCCAGCCAGGCCAGTTGCTCGGCGCCCAGGCTGGCTTCATGACCGGGCTGCAGGTTGAAGACATTCACCAGGGCAATGAAGTGCACGCCTTGCTGGTCG
Organism: Pseudomonas sp. 3MA1; assembly: GCF_029237275.1. Lineage (NCBI taxonomy): Bacteria > Pseudomonadati > Pseudomonadota > Gammaproteobacteria > Pseudomonadales > Pseudomonadaceae > Pseudomonas > Pseudomonas sp. 3MA1. The sequence continues at coordinate 590,093 of NZ_JAACFX010000001.1, forward strand.
AAGCTGTACCAGCCGTTACCCCGGGTGCCCTTGCCATAGCGTTGCAGGTAGAGCTGGCCGCCGCCTTCATCGAGGGTGTCATGCTCGCCTGGTACGTAGTGCACGGTGGACGGCAGGCCCTTGAGCAATTGGGCGGCGGTGTCGAACTCTTCAGCCCGGGACAGGTGGGTGATGTCCCCGGTGTGGAGGATCAGCGCGGGCCGCTTGGGCAGGGCAATGACCTTGTCGATGGCCACTTGCAGGGTCTTCACCGGTTCCGGGTTGGCTTCCTTGTTGAAGCCGATATGCGAATCACTGATCTGCACGAAATGAAAGCTGCTGTTCAGGGCGCTGGGGTCGCTCGGTTGGCCTGCCTGGTCCAGGGCGAAGGCCCGCGGAATTCCTCCGCTCAAGGCCCAGATGACGCCGGCACCGGCCCAGGCCGAGCACTTGAGCAGGGTGCGCCGGTCGGGATTCTGCGGGCCTTCGGTGGCTTGGGTATGCGATGTGGCAGGAGTGTCCATGGTGCGCCCTCGGTAGCGGTCTACAGTGATGGGTCTCACATCTGTAAAACCGCGCGGTGCCGGGCTTTATTCCGGGGAAGGCGAATTTTTATTTCGGGAATAAAACGCCGGCTTTCACCGTTATAGGCTGCAAAGGAAACGGAGCCACCATGACGCGATTCGAGGAACTGTTCCTGCCGCATCTGAAGGCGGCCTATAACCTCGCGCGCTGGCTGACCGATAACGACAGCGCGGCCCAGGACGTGGTCCAGGAAAGCGCGTTTCGCGCGGTGAAGTTCCTCCATCGTTTTGACGGCGGCAATCCCAAGGCATGGTTTCTGACCATCGTGCGCAACGAAAGCTACAACTGGCTCAAGGCTGCGGCGCGCCAGGGGGCGGTGGCTTTCGACGAGGCCTGTGGCGAGGACGAGCCGGCCCTGGCCGATGGGCGCACCCCGGAATGGCAACTGATCCAGGGGCAGGAGGCGGCGCAGTTGCAACAGGCGCTGCTGGCCCTGGCTCCGGTGTTTCGTGAGGTGATAGTGCTCAAGGAGTTGGAAGATATGCCCTACAAGGACATTGCGAAGATCGTCGACATCCCCCTGGGGACGGTCATGTCGCGCCTGGCCAGGGCCCGCTCCATGCTCCGGCAGCAACTGCAGAAGTCCCGGCCATGATCCACGCCATCGACTGCAAGACCTGTCGGGCCTGGCTGCATGGCTACCTCGACAACGAGTTGGAAACCAATGCCGCCGCCGAGGTGGCCGAGCACCTGCATCACTGTGCCGAATGTGCCGGTGAATATGCCGATGCCCGGCGCCTGGTGGCGCAGCTCAAGGCTCACCTGCCCTATCACCAGGCGCCGGCAGGCTTGGCCCGGCGCCTGCGGGCCAGTATCGAGGCCCCGGCGTCGCCTTCTGCGGGGTTGCTCCAGCGCTGGCTGGGACCTGGCGGCCGGCGCTGGCTGGCCCCGGGGTTTTCGACCCTGGCGCTGGCCCTGTCCCTGGTGCTCTACCTGGCGGCGCCTTCTGCCGAGCGGCCATGGCTGGATGAGGCGGTGTCCAGCCATGTGCGTTCGCTGATGGTCGATCACTTGAATGACGTGGTGTCCTCGGACCGGCATACGGTCAAGCCCTGGTTCACCGGCAAGCTGGATTTTGCCCCGCCGGTCTTCGACTTCAGTCAGCAGGGCTATCCGCTGTTGGGCGGGCGCCTGGACTACCTGCAGCAGCAAAGTACGGCGGCCCTGACCTATGGTCATGGGCGGCATTTGATCAACCTGTTCATCCTGCCCACGGCGGATGCCGATGCAGCGGCGCAAAACCTCTCCTTGCGCGGTTATAACCTGGTGGCCTGGCGGCGCAATCACCTGCGCTTCATCCTGGTGTCGGACCTGGAGCAGGGCGAGCTGGCGGCGCTGGGGCAGTTGATCCAGAAAGATCTTTGAGGCGGGGGCGTTGTTGCGAGGGTGGAGCCAGGGCTTGCGAACTGGGGCAGCAAGCCCGGCCTCGGCACCGCGGTGCAGAGGCCGGGCATGCCGGCAGGGGAGGGATCAGCCCTTGCAGACGCTGGCGATGGCGCGGGCCAGCAGGTCTAGGCGGGTGGCGTCGATCCCGGCCACGTTGGCGCGGCCGGAGCTGACCATGTACACGCTGTGCTGTTCACGCAGCGCCTGCACCTGAGTCGGGCTCAGGCCGGTGTAGGAGAACATCCCGCGTTGCACACCGATATGGGCGAAGCGCTCGGCCAGACCATGGGGTTGCAAGGCTTCCACCAGACCAGCGCGCAGTTGCGCGATGCGCTGGCGCATGGCTTCCACTTCGTCTATCCACAGGCGCTTGAGCTCGGCATCGCCGAGGATGGTGGCGACCACTGCGGCGCCATGATCCGGTGGCGTGGACCACAGGTTGCGGGCGATGTGGGCCAGCTGGCTGCGCACGTCGAGCAGCTTCTCGGCGTCCTGGGTGCAGACGATCAGCGCGCCGGTGCGATCGCGGTACAGGCCGAAGTTCTTCGAGCAGGAACTGGTGATCAGCACTTCTGGCAGTTCGGCGGCGAACAGCCGCACGGCCCAGGCATCCTGCTCCAGGCCGTCGCCAAAGCCCTGGTAGGCGAAGTCGATCAGCGGCAGCAGCTGGCGGCGGCGCACCACCTCCAGCACCCGTTGCCAGTCGGCCTGGCCGAGGTCGAAGCCGGTCGGGTTGTGGCAGCAGGCATGCAGCAGCACCACGTCGCCCTCTGGCACCTGATTCAAGGTGGCCAGCATGGCCTCGACGTCCAGGCGGTTGTCGCTGCCCACGTAAGGGTAGTGACTGACCTTGACCCCGGCCGCGGCGAAGATGGTTTCGTGGATCGGCCAGGTCGGATCGCTCAGCCACACGCCACGGCCCGGCAGGCAGTGGGCGATGAAGTCGGCGCTCAGGCGCAGGGCACCCGTGCCGCCCGGGGTCTGGGTGGCGCCGGCGCGCTGGCTGGCGATCAGTGGCGAATCGCTGCCCAGCACCAGTTCATTGATCACTTTGCCGAAGGTCGCGTCGCCGTGGCCGCCGATGTAGATCTTGGTGTCCTGGCGATCCACCAGGCGCTGTTCGGCCAGCTTCACCGAGCGCGGGATCGGCGTCAGGCCCTGGGCGTCCTTGTAGACGCCCACGCCGAGGTCGAACTTGTTCGGGTTGGGATCGCTGGCGTAGGCCCCCATCAGGCCGAGAATCGGGTCGCCGGGTACCCGGCCGATGGCGTCGAAATGCATTACTTGCGTCCTTCTGCGGTCTTGGCCACTTCGTCGGTACGAGCCGCCATGATGAAGTCGTTGCGGTGCAGGCCCTTGATCGAGTGGCTCCACCAGGTCACGGTGACCTTGCCCCACTCGGTGAGCAGGCCTGGGTGGTGGCCTTCGGCCTCGGAGATCTCGCCCATGGCATTGGTGAAGGCCAGGGCGAACTTGAAGTTCTTGAACAGGAAGACTTTCTCCAGCTGCATCACGCCGTCGCGAACTTCGATGTTCCAGTCAGGGATCTGCTTGATCAGTACCGGCAGTTCTTCGTCGCTGACTTGTGGGGCATCGGCGCGGCAGGCTTCGCAATGGGCTTGGTTCAGAGCGGTCATGGTGTGTTCCTGAGTTCGATTCTTGTTGGAAGTTACTATCTTTCGCAGCGGCTCGCGAGTGCGAACCGCTCAGGCCGCCTTGGGTTTTGGCGGGAACTTGGGCGCGTGCAGGCCCAGCTGCATGCCTTGGTGGACCAGGGCCATGATGTCTTCATGGGCCAGGTCGAACAGGCGCTTGAGGTTGGGCAGGACGAAATAGATCGGTTGCAGGATGTCGATGCGATAGGGCGTGCGCATGGCTTCCAGCGGGTCGAAAGCCTGGTGTTCCGGCGCTTCGGAGAGGCTGTACACGGTTTCCTTGGGCGAGGAGAGGATGCCGCCGCCATAGATGCGCCGACCGGCCGGGGTTTCTACCAGGCCGAACTCGATGGTCATCCAGTACAGACGCGCCAGGTACACCCGCTCTTCCTTGGTGGCTTGCAGGCCGAGCTTGCCGTAGGTGTGGGTGAATTCGGCGAACCAGGGATTGGTCAGCAGCGGGCAGTGGCCGAAGATCTCGTGGAAGATGTCCGGTTCCTGCAGGTAGTCCAGCTCTTCAGGGGTGCGAATGAAGGTCGCCACAGGAAAGCGCTTGCTGGCCAGCAGTTCGAAAAAGGTCTGGAAAGGAATCAGCGCCGGCACCCGAGCCACTTGCCAGCCGGTGGTTTCGCCGAGGACCTTGTTGATTTCGCTCAACTGCGGGATGCGGTCGTGGGGCAATCCGAGCTTGTCGATGCCATCCAGGTACTCCTGGCATGCACGACCCTCGATGACTTTCAGCTGACGCGTGATCAGGGTGTTCCACACCGCGTGTTCTTCGGGTGGATAGTCGATAAAACCTTGCGCGTCGGGCTCGCGGGCCACGTACTGCGTCTGCTTCATGCTGCTCTCCTGCCAGGGGATGCGTTCTTGTTATGTGTGACCCCAGTGATACCCGAGGGTGCGACGCTTTGCAGCAGGCGGCGGGTGTCTGTGAGGGGCCACTCGGCGCCTATTCGTAAAGTATTCGTTACGAATTTGCCCGAATGGCCGGCATGTTGTGGGTTTCCAGGTTTGAAAAAGCCCTTGGCTGTCACATAATCTTGACGATTATCTGCATCACCCAGCAGAAACTTTGCAAGTGTCGACGGCAAAAGCGTCGGCTTCCGGCGTTTATGCCTTCCCTTATCCGTTTCGGGCCTTTCTTCATGCGCATCAAAGTTCACTGCCAGAACCGCATCGGCATCCTGCGGGACATTCTCAATCTGCTGGTGGAGTACGGGATCAACGTGGCCCGGGGCGAGGTGGGCGGCGAGCATGGCAATGCCATCTATCTGCATTGCCCGAACCTGATCAATCTGCAGTTCCAGGCGCTGCGCCCCAAGTTCGAGTCCATCGCCGGGGTCTTCGGTGTGAAGCGTGTCGGGCTGATGCCCAGCGAGCGCCGGCACATGGAACTCAACGCACTGCTGGGCGCCCTGGAGTTCCCGGTGCTGTCCATCGACATGGGCGGTTCCATCGTCGCCGCCAACCGGGCGGCGGCGCAGTTGCTGGGGGTGCGGGTGGATGAGGTGCCGGGGATTCCCCTGTCGCGCTACGCCGAGGATTTCGACCTGCCGGAGCTGGTGCGGGCCAATCAGTCGCGGATCAATGGGCTGCGGGTCAAGGTCAAGGGCGATGTGTTCCTGGCGGACATCGCCCCGCTGCAATCCGAGCACGACGACAGCGAGGCCATGGCCGGCGCGGTATTGACCCTGCACCGGGCGGATCGGGTCGGTGAGCGCATCTACAACGTGCGCAAGCAGGAGTTGCGCGGTTTCGACAGTATTTTCCAGAGTTCGAAAGTCATGGCGGCGGTGGTGCGTGAGGCGCGGCGCATGGCGCCGCTGGACGCGCCGCTGCTGATCGAGGGCGAAACCGGCACCGGCAAGGAACTGCTGGCCCGCGCCTGCCACCTGGCCAGCCCGCGGGGGCAGTCGCCACTGATGGCCCTCAATTGCGCCGGGTTGCCGGAGTCCATGGCCGAAACCGAGCTGTTCGGCTACGGCCCCGGGGCCTTCGAAGGGGCGCGGGCGGAGGGCAAGCTCGGGCTGCTGGAGCTGACCGCCGGTGGCACCCTGTTTCTCGACGGCGTGGGGGAGATGAGCCCGCGTCTGCAGGTCAAGTTGCTGCGCTTTCTGCAGGATGGCTGCTTCCGCCGGGTGGGCAGCGATGAAGAGGTGTACCTGGATGTACGGGTCATTTGCGCGACCCAGGTCGACCTGTCCGAGCTCTGTGCCCGGGGCGAGTTTCGCCAGGATCTCTATCACCGGCTGAATGTGCTGTCGCTGCACATACCGCCCTTGCGTGAATGCCTTGATGGCCTGACCCCGCTGGTGGAGCATTTCCTCGATCAGGCCAGCCGGCAGATTGGCTGCCCGCTGCCGCGGCTGGCGCCGGCCGCCATGGAGCGTCTGAGTCACTACCACTGGCCGGGCAACGTCCGGCAGTTGGAGAACGTGCTGTTTCAGGCGGTCTCGTTGTGTGATGGCGGCGTGGTCAAGGCCGAGCACATCCGCCTGCCTGACTACGGTGCCCGCCAGCCCCTGGGGGATTTCTCCCTAGAGGGCGGCCTGGAGCAGATCGTCGGGCGTTTTGAAAAGGCCGTGCTGGAAAGCCTGTACGCCGAACATCCCAGCAGTCGGCAGTTGGGCAAGCGCCTGGGGGTGTCCCACACCACCATTGCCAACAAGCTGCGCGAATACGACGTCGGCAAGCCGTAATCCTTGCCGCAGCCTTGAGTAGCGGTGGCAGCCGGGCATGTATCCGGGCCGTTACTTGCCGTTTGCGGCATAAGGCCGCCGTTTTTCCGTCTCCGCTACCACCCTCTGCATTCCCTGTGGACCGGGCAAAGCCCTGTCCCGCCTGGGGATAAACCTTCTCGAAAAAACTTGGTGCGCTTATTGCTTATGGCTTCGCAGTACAGCGGTGGGCGGCAAACGTCCGGCAGATGAGGAACGATTGTGGACAAGTACCTTTATGTGGCAATGACCGGCGCCAGCCAGAATGCACTGGCGCAAAAGGCTCATGCCAACAATCTGGCGAACATCTCCACCAACGGCTTTCAGCGCGACCTGGAGCAGGCGCGCGCGATGCCGGTGTTTGGTGACAGTTTTCCGGCGCGGGCCTTTGCCATGGGCGAGCGGCCGGCGACGGATTTTACTCCCGGCTCCATGGTGGAAACCGGTCGTGACCTGGACGTGGCCGTCAGCGGCAAGGGCTGGATCGCCGTGCAGAGCCCCGATGGCAGCGAAAGCTATGTGCGCACCGGCAGCTTGAACGTCGACGCCCTGGGTGTGCTGCGTGCCGGCAACGGCATGCCGGTCATGGGCAATGGCGGTCCTATCGCCGTGCCGCCGGAGCAGAAGATCGAAGTGGGGCAGGATGGCACCATCAGCATCCGGGCCATGGGTGAGGGGCCGCGAGTCATGGCCGAGGTCGATCGCATCAAGCTGGTCAACCCGGACATCAAGAACCTGACCAAGGGGCTCGATGGCTCGATCAAGACCAAGGACGGCCAGCCGGCGCCAGCCGATGCCAATGTGCAGTTGGTGTCGGGGTTCCTGGAGTCGAGCAACGTCAATGCCGTGGAAGAGATGACGGCAGTGCTGGCCTTGTCCAGGCAGTTCGAATTGCACATCAAGATGATGAACAGCGCCAAAGAAGACGACCAGGCCATGGCTCGGGTCTTGCAGATCAGCTAATTACCAGTACCTAGCGCCGTAAAACAGGCGCGAGAGGAGAATCGAATGCTTCCGGCTCTATGGGTTGCCAAAACCGGTCTGTCCGCCCAGGACACCAACCTGAGTGTGATTTCCAACAACCTGGCGAACGTCTCGACCACGGGTTTCAAACGTGATCGCGCCGAGTTCCAGGACCTGCTGTACCAGATCAAGCGTCAGCCGGGTGCCCAGTCGACCCAGGACAGTGAACTGCCAACCGGCCTGCAGGTCGGTACCGGTGTGCGCATCGTCGGCACCCAGAAGAACTTCACCGCCGGCAGCCTGCAAACCACAGAGCAGCCGCTGGACCTGGCGATCAACGGCCGTGGTTTCTTCCAGATCCTGCAGCCCGATGGCACCACGGCCTATACCCGTGACGGCACCTTCCACCTCAATTCCAATGGCCAGATCGTCACCGCCAGCGGCTTTGCCCTGGAGCCGGCGATTGTCGTGCCCAACGACGCGCAGACCTTCACCGTGGGTCAGGACGGCACGGTGTCCATCACCATCGCCGGCAACCCGGCGTCCCAGGTGATCGGCAACTTGCAAACCGCCGACTTCATCAACCCGGCCGGCCTGCAGGCCCAGGGCAACAACCTGTTCCTGGAAACCGCCGCCAGCGGCGCGCCGCAGATCGGCACTCCGGGTCTCAACGGTTTCGGCACCACTCTGCAGAACACCCTGGAAGCATCCAACGTCAGCACGGTCGAGGAGATGGTCAACATGATCACCACCCAGCGTGCCTACGAGATGAACTCCAAGGTGATCTCCACTGCCGACCAGATGCTCTCGTTCGTAACGCAGAAGCTGTAATCAAGTCTTGAGGTCGCCACGGGTCTGACGTGGCGTGCCGGCAACATCGTGAGGAAGGGTCATGAATCGGTTTATTTGTGTTCTAGCGCTGAGTGGGAGTGCCGTGCTTGCGGGCTGTGTTGCCCCGCCGCCCAAGCCCAATGACCCTTACTACGCGCCGGTATTGCCGCGCACGCCGCTGCCTTCCGCGTCCAACAACGGTTCGATCTACCAGGCCGGCTTCGAGCAGAACCTGTACAGCGACCGCAAGGCGTTCCGGGTCGGTGACATCATCACCATCACCCTCAACGAGAAGACCGCGGCCAGCAAGGGTGCCAACTCGGCGCTGACCAAGACCAGCTCCAACAGCGTTGGCCTGACCTCGCTGTTCGGTGCCGTGCCCAACACCAACAACCCCCTGGGCAGCGGTGACCTGACCCTGAATGCCGGCTACAGCGGCAACCGCGCCACCAAGGGCGACAGCAAGGCCGCCCAGAGCAATAGCCTGACCGGTTCGATCACCGTCACCGTGGCCGATGTATTGCCCAACGGCATCATCGCGGTACGCGGCGAGAAGTGGATGACCCTCAACACCGGCGACGAGTTGGTGCGGATCGCCGGCCTGGTGCGGGCGGACGATATCGCCACCGACAACACCGTGTCCTCGACCCGGGTCGCGGATGCGCGCATCACCTACTCGGGCACCGGCTCCTTCGCCGATGCCAACCAGCCTGGCTGGTTCGACCGTTTCTTCCTCAGTCCGCTGTTCCCTTTCTAGGTGATGAGAAGCCTCATGTTCAACTTCAAGCACCTGATGGCGGCGGCCTTGTTGATGTCCACTTCCCTCGGCGTTCAGGCCGAGCGGCTGAAGGACATCGCCAGTATTTCCGGCGTGCGTTCCAACCAGTTGATCGGCTACGGCCTGGTGGTCGGGCTTAACGGCACCGGCGACCAGACCACCCAGACCCCGTTCACCCTGCAGACCTTCAACAACATGCTGTCGCAGTTCGGCATCAAGGTGCCGGCCGGTTCCGGCAACGTGCAGTTGAAGAACGTTGCGGCAGTGTCGGTGAGTGCCGATCTGCCGGCGTTCGCCAAGCCGGGCCAGCAGGTGGACATCACCGTTTCGTCCATCGGTAACTCCAAGAGCCTGCGTGGCGGCACCCTGTTGCTGACGCCCCTGAAGGGGATCGACGGCAACGTCTATGCCATCGCCCAGGGCAACCTGGTGGTGGGTGGTTTCGACGCCGAAGGGCGCGATGGCTCGAAGATCACCGTCAACGTTCCATCCGCCGGGCGGATTCCCGGCGGCGCTTCGGTGGAGCGGGCCGTGCCCAGCGGTTTCAACCAGGGCAACAGCCTGACCCTGAACCTCAACCGTTCGGACTTCACCACCGCCAAGCGCATCGTCGACAAGATCAACGACATGCTCGGCCCGGGCGTGGCCCAGGCCATCGATGGCGGTTCGATTCGGGTCACCGCGCCCCTGGACCCCAGCCAGCGCGTGGATTACCTGTCGATCCTGGAGAACCTGGAAGTCGATCCGGGGCAGGCGGTGGCCAAGGTCATCATCAACTCCCGGACCGGCACCATCGTCATCGGCCAGAACGTCAAGGTGTCGCCGGCGGCGGTGACCCACGGCAGCCTGACCGTAACCATTACCGAGGATCCGATCGTCAGCCAGCCCGGTCCGCTGTCCAATGGACAGACCGCGGTGGTGCCTCGTTCGCGGGTCAATGCGCAGCAGGAAGCCAAGCCGATGTTCAAGTTCGGCCCGGGCACCACCCTGGATGAGATCGTTCGCGCGGTGAACCAGGTGGGCGCGGCCCCGGGCGACCTGATGGCGATTCTCGAAGCCTTGAAACAGGCCGGCGCGCTGCAAGCCGACTTGATCGTGATTTGAGGTGGCGGCCATGGATATACGTAAGAGCGGATTGATTGGCAGCGGCGATTCCGGGTCCTATTCCGACCTCAATCGCCTGCAGCAACTCAAGGTCGGTGACAAGAACGGCGAGGCCAACGTGCGCAAGGTGGCGCAGGAGTTCGAGTCGCTGTTCCTCAACGAAATGCTCAAGTCCATGCGCAAGGCCACTGATGTCATCGCCCAGGACAACCCGCTCAATACTCCGGCCGCCAAGCAGTATCAGGACATGTACGATCAGCAGCTCGCGGTGTCCCTGTCGCGCGAGGGCGGCGGTATCGGCCTGGCCAATGTGCTGATGCGCCAGATGATGAAGAACAAGCCGGCCGTGCCGGGTGCCACGCCACCCGCAGCGGCTGCGCCGGTGGTGGCAGCGACGCCGACGCCGATTGCCGCGGGCACCAGCGCCCAGGATGGTCCCTTGAGCCGGTCCAACGGCCAGCGGCCGTTGTGGGCGTCGCGAGCCCATGATCCGTTGCGGACCAGCGTGGCCCATAACGACATGGTCCTGCTCAACCAGCGTCGCTTGTCGCTGCCGAGCAAGTTGACCGATCGCCTGTTGACCGGGATCGTGCCGTCGGCCGGCGCTGTTGCCGATGCTTCCACTCAGAACGCTGCGCCGAGTCGCACCACGGCGGCCGCGGATGCGGTGCTGCGCGGCGAATGGCGGGTCAGCCAGGGCTATGCCGCGTCCCAGGGCAAGATGCGCGTGTATGGCCGGGCCATGGCCCAGCCGCCGTTGGCGCCGGCCAAGCGTGCCTTCAGCTCCGCCGACGACTTCGTCGCCACCATGCTGCCAATGGCGCAGCAGGCGGCGCAGCGGATCGGCGTCGATCCACGCTATCTGGTGGCCCAGGCCGCGCTGGAGACCGGCTGGGGCAAATCGGTGATGCGCCAGCAGGATGGCACCAGCAGTCACAACCTGTTCGGCATCAAGGCCGGCAAGAGCTGGCAGGGCGCCCAGGCCCGGGCGATCACCAGCGAGTTCCGCGATGGGCAGATGGTCAAGGAGACGGCGGCGTTCCGTTCCTACGATTCCTATCAGGACAGCTTCCACGATCTGGTGACCTTGTTGCAGAGCAACAATCGCTATCAAGAAGTGCTGAAGGTGGCCGATAAACCAGAACAGTTTGTTCGCGAGTTGCAAAAAGCCGGGTATGCAACGGACCCGGATTACGCTAGCAAGATTTCGCAGATAGCCAAGCAGATGAAGAATTACCAGAACTACGCTGCGGCGGGCGTTTCCACGAATTTATAAGGTCTGAATCATGAGTTTGCTCAATATCGGGATGTCGGGGCTGGCCGCCAGCCAAACGTCGTTGATGACCACGGGTAACAACATTGCCAACGCCGACACCGCCGGGTACTCGCGCCAGCAGACCGTACAGGGCACCAAGGCCTCCGCTCAATTCGGCAATGTCTTCATCGGCACCGGTACCACCCTGGCCGACGTGCGCCGGGTGTACAACAGCTTCCTCGATGCCCAGTTGCGCACCGCCACGTCCCTCAACAGTGACGTCGCGGCCTACCAGGGCCAGATCAGCCCGATCGACCAGTTGCTGTCGGACAACGGCACCGGCATGAACGGCGCCCTGACCAAGTTCTTCGCCTCGCTGCAGAACCTCAACGCCAAGCCCACCGACGAGGCCTCCCGACAGTTGCTGCTCAGCGATACCCAGGCCTTGAGCAACCGTTTCAACTCGGTGTCCAGCCAGCTCAACGAGCAGAACAGCAACATCAATGGCAACCTGGCGAGCATGGCCGACCAGGTCAACAAGCTGGCCAACACCGTGGCTCAGCTCAATCAGAAGATTTCCGAGTTGTCGACCAACGGCAACGGTATGCCCAACGACCTGTTGGATGCCCGTAACGAAACCGTGCGCCAGCTTTCGACGTTCATCGGCGTTCAGGTGTCGGAGCGCGGTTCGAGCCTCGACCTGTACTTGGGCAGCGGCCAGCCGCTGGTGATGGGCAACTCCGCCAACAGCCTGGAAGTGGTGCAGGGCAAGAATGATCCGACCCGCTCCATGCTGCAGATCAATCGTGGTACCAGCACCGCGGACATCACCAACGTCACCACGGGGGGCGAGATTGGTGGTCTGTTGCGCTATCGCAGCGAAGTGCTGGACCCGGCCATGAATGAACTGGGGCGCGTGGCCCTGGTGGTAGCCGACCAGATGAACAGCCAGATGGCCCAGGGCATCGACAAGAACGGTGAGTTCGGCGGCAACCTGTTCAACGACATCAACAGCCTGCGGATGATCAGTCAGCGCAGCATGGCCAGCGCCGCCAACAGTGCCGGTTCGGGCAACTTCAATGTAACGATCAAAGATACCGGCAAGCTGAGCGCCAGTGACTACACGGTGACCTTCAGCAGCGCCACGGATTACAGCGTCAAGCGTTCCGACGGTACCGACATGGGCAGCTTCAGCACGACCACCAGCCCGGCGCCGGTGATCGACGGTTTTTCGCTGAACCTCACGGGTACGGTGGCCGCCGGTGACAGCTTCAAGATCATCCCGACGCGCAATGCTGCGGCCACCATCCAGACGGAAATGACTGATGCCAAGCGCCTGGCTTTGGCTGCGCCGTTGAAGGCTGAGCTCGGTGCCGGGGTCAAGAGCTCCCTGAGCATTTCTGCGCAGCCGTCCCTGGCGGTGCCGATCGACAACTCCGATGCCGCCAGCAAACTGGAAATGCAGACCGCCCTGAAGAACTCCGGCCCGGTCAAGGTGGTGTTCAATACGGCGTCCGGCGGCAGTCAGACCTACGACTACTTCGACGCCAAGGGCGTCAAGATGGGCAGCGGCTCCATCGTGCCCGGGCAGAGCAATGTCCTGAACCTGCAAGTCAATATGCTCGACGCCAGCGGCAACCCGATCACCGACGGCGGCACGCCACCGGTGACCAAGACCTTCACGGTGCAGATGACCGTTGCCGGTTCGCCCAATGCCGGCGACAACATGAGCATCTCGGTGAATGGCGCCGGCTCTTCCGATAACCGCAACGGCCTGGCGTTGTCGGGCCTGCAGACCAAGCAGACCGTGGACACCGGCTCGGCGAGCAAGGGCATCACTCTGGTGGATGCCTACGGCAAGCTGATCGAGAACGTCGGCGCCAAGGCCAGTCAGGCCAAGCTCGACACCGCTGCCAACGGATCCATCCTGGCCAACGCCAAGGGCGCCCGGGACTCGTTGTCCGGAGTCGACCTGGATGAAGAAACCGGCAACCTGGTCAAGTTCCAGCAGTACTACACCGCGTCTTCGCAGATCATCAAGGCTGCGCAGGAAACCTTCAGCACGCTGATCAACAGCCTTTAAGGAGCCGTAGCCCATGCGCATTTCTACCGCCCAGTTTTACGAGTCTTCGGCTGCCAACTACCAGAAGAACTTCTCCAACGTAGTCAAGAGCAGCGAAGAGGCCAGCAGCCTGGTCCGGGTCAAGACCGCCGCCGACGATCCGGTGGGCGCTGCCCGCCTGCTGCAATTGGGTCAGCAGGCCTCCTTGCTCGATCAGTACAAGGCCAACAGCAACTCGATCAAAGCCTCACTGGGCCAGGCCGAGTCGGTGATGACCAGCATCAACAACGTCCTGGCCCGGGCCAAGGAACTGGCCACCGGCGCGGGCAGCGCCGGTTATACCGATGCCGACCGGCAGGCCAATGCTTCCGAGCTGGGGCAGATCGAAGAGCAGTTGCTGAGCCTGATGAACTCTCAGGACGAAAACGGCAAGTACCTCTTCGGTGGCTCCAAGGACGATGTTCCGCCGTTCAGCCGCAACTCCGATGGCACCTACAGCTACAACGGTGACCAGAGCAGCCTGAAGCTGCCGGTGGGCGACACCATGATGATGGCGGCCAACAGTACCGGTTGGGATGTGTTCCAGCAGGCGCTCAACACCAGCCGTAGCCAGGTCACCATGACTTCGCCGGCGGTGGATGATGGACGGGTTTCCCTGTCCAATGGCCAGATGAGCAACAGTGGCGCCTACAACAGCCAGTTCCGCGCTGGCGAGCCCTATACCGTGTCGTTCGTCAGCGGTACCCAGTTGAAGATCCTCGATGGCAGCGGCAACGATGTGACCGCCGAGGCCAGCAAGGGCGGCGTGGTGGATACTTCGCCGAATCAGACGGTGAGTTTCCGTGGTGTCGATCTGACCCTGAACGTCAACCTCAAGTCCGGCGATGTCGCTAACACGGTGCTGCCGGGACACAGCTTCACCTTGGCGTCGAAACCGGACACCTTCAACGTTGCGCGTTCTCCGGGCAACCCGAGCATGACTCAGGTTTCAGCCACCAGCGTGACTGATCCGGTGGCCTACAACTCGACGTTCCCGAGCGGCAATGCGGTGCTCAAGTTCACCAGCGCCACCAACTTCGACCTGTATGCCGCGCCGCTGACCGCTGACAGCAAGCCGGTGTCCTCGGGGGTGGTCGGTCCGGGCAATATTGCCACTGCGGCAGGCGTGAGCTTCACCCTGACGGGCGCTCCTTCGCCTGCAGCCAACGATCAGTTCAGCGTGTCGGTTAACACTCACGAAACCCAGAACATCCTGGACACCGTGAGTCAGTTGAAAAACGCGTTGAACACACCCACTGACGGTAACGTCCTGGCGACCCAGAAGCAGTTGGCCGACCTCGCCTCGGGGATAGCCAACCTGGCCAGTGGTGTCGATCAGCTGTCCATCGGCATCAGCTCCATCGGTGGTCGTGGTTCGGCGTTGGCCACCCAGAACGAAATCAACGAAAGCCTGGCGTCAGCCAACTCCACCACCCGTTCCGCGATCAGTGATTCCGATCCGGCCGAAGTCATGACCCGCCTGACCCTGCAACAGACCATGCTGCAGGCCTCGCAGTTGGCCTTCAGCAAGATCACTCAGCTCGGCCTGTTCAACAAGGTCTGAGTGCACGGCGTTCGAGCCCCGCCTCGAATGCCGTGATCGTCGAGCCGTCAGCCGTCTTTTTTAAGCGGTTTTGCAGCCCTGGTCTTTCTGGCCGGGGCTCGCCGCTCGAGAGTTTGCAACCGTGAACCAAGCCCCTCTTGTCAGCATCGTTATCCCCGCCTTCAACCCACGCTTCTTCAGTCAGGCTCTGGACAGTGCCCTGGCGCAGACCTACCAGCCGCTGGAGATCGTCATCTGCGATGACAGTGCCGACGATGAGATCCAGCGGATAGTCGAAGCCATCGGCGAGCCTGTGCATCCCGTGCGTTACCTGCGCAACCCGCAACGCCTGGGCTTGCAGAAGAACATCCTGCGTTGCGTTGAAGAGGCTCGTGGCGAGCTGATCAAGGTCTTGTGCGATGACGATCGGCTGTTTGCGCCGAGTGTTGCCTTGCAGGTTCCCGTGCTGCTGGAGAACCCCGATGTCAGCCTGGTGTGTGCGTTGCGGGTGTTTGGCGATGCGGGAAACTTCATCCTGCCGTCGCGAATTGAAAACTGCCGCTTCACCCGAGAGGATGCATTGCTCAAGGGAAGTGACTTGCTGGCACTCTTCGAGGGTACTCGGAAAAATTTCCTGGGTAATTTCAGTGCTGCCTTGATGCGCCGTGCCGACGTGCTGGAGTTGCTGCCGGCGTTGATTCAGGACAGTGGCGGATTTGTTGCCTTGCTGGACCTGGCGCTGTTCATCTGCCTGATGCGCCGTGGCAATTTCGCCGCGCTGACCAGTGTGTTGAGCTGCGAACGGCTCTACCCAGAACGGCTTAGCAGCACCCCGGAAATGCTCAGTCTTGCCACGACTGAATGGCAATGGCTGGCGCAGATGCTGGCGGTACGCAGTGGCGAGTCCGCCCCTGCCTCAGGCTGGGTGCGCTATGTCGATCTGCTTCAGGCTCATGAGCGGCCACGTCAGTGGCAAGAGTTGTTCGTGGCTCGGGTTCTGGGCAATCGCAATACTGTGGTCAACGGGCGGGTGGGTGGCGAGAGCCAGAGCTACGATGAGTTCTATCGAGAATGGCTGGCGGTGCGCAAGTTTTCGGTGTCGGA
Source organism: Pseudomonas sp. 3MA1 (assembly GCF_029237275.1). NCBI lineage: Bacteria > Pseudomonadati > Pseudomonadota > Gammaproteobacteria > Pseudomonadales > Pseudomonadaceae > Pseudomonas > Pseudomonas sp. 3MA1. The sequence goes on from NZ_JAACFX010000001.1 coordinate 606,097, forward strand.
GCAGCGGCTGATGGCACAGCGCATCGACAGTTGGCCGCGCCGGGTGCGTATCGTTCCGGTGGTCATCGACTACCAGGTGGACAGTGCCGCGCTTCGGCTAACCCTGGACAGTCTGGACAATCAGCTCTACGCGCCCCAGGCCGTGGTGGTTCTGTCCGAGGCCGAGTGTGGCGTCCGCGAGCGGGTTCTGCAGCAGCCGCTGCGGGCCGATTGGGCTGGACAGCTGAACGAACTGGTGCCGCAACTGGAGGGATGTGACTGGTTCTATTTGCTGCAGGCCGGTGATCGTCTGCGGGATTCCGCGCTGCTGGTGCTGGCCGAGCGGATCGCCAATACCCCGGCCATGCTCTGTGCCTACAGTGATGAAGGTGCCTTGCTTCGGGGGGAGTCCTGCGAGCCGGTGTTCAAGCCCGACTTCAATCTCGACTTGATGCGCACTTATCCCTATGTCGGACGTGCCCTGGCGTTTTCCCGCGAGCGTTTCATGCTTGAGGGCGGGTTCGATCCGGTGCGCGGCGAGCTGGCTCCCCATGATTTGCTGTGGCGGCTGGTGGAAGCCGCTGGCCCGCAGACCATCGAGCATATTGCCGATATCCAGCTGGAATCCGAGTTCAGCTTTGCTCAGTGGTTGTCCCGGCCACAGGTGATCGAGGCCAGTGAAGGCCTGGTGGCTGCGCATTTGCGCCGTATCGGCGTGCAGCACCGGATCGGTCATGATGACTTGCCCTTGCTCAACCGAATCGACTACTTGCACGAGACGCGAGCGCTGGTGTCGATCGTGGTGACCTGTGGTGACTCCCTGGCGGCCTTGCAGCTCTGCATCGAAGGCCTGATCGAGCAGACCGCCTACAACCATTATGAAATTCTTCTGGTGGATGGCGGCAGCCGAGACCCGGCCATGGCTGACTGGCTGGTGGCCATGGCGCAATTGGGCGGCTCCATGTTGCGGGTGCTGCCGTATCGCGGTCCTGACAACCGGGCAAGTCTGGTCAACGCTGTTGCAGCGCACGCGCGTGGTGAATACCTGCTGCTGCTCAGCCATCATGCGCGGATCTGCAGCGGGGACTGGCTGGACGAGCTGCTCAATCAGGCCCAGCGCCCGGAGGTTGGTGTGGTGGGCGCGCGGATTCTGAGCACCGACGGTTCCGTCCTGCATGCCGGACATATCCTGGGCTTGGCCGGTCCCGTGGGTTCGCCCTTTGTTGGCGAGGCACTGGGTGTCCGGGGGTATATGCAGCGGTTGCAAGTGGTGCAGAACTGGAGTTCGGTCAGCGGCGATTGCTTGATGGTGCGCAAGGAGGTATTCGACAGCCTTGGTGGCCTGGACGAGCAAGGGATCAATGGCGAACTCAGTACTGCAGACCTGTGTCTGCGGGTCGATCGAAATGGCTATCTGGTGGTCTGGACGCCACATGCCACCTTGATGCTGGCGCAGGCCGACACGCCGCCGGAGGCGATCGAACAGCAGGCCGTGGAGGCCGAGCATGAAGCCTTCTACCGTCAGTGGTTGCCGAAGATCGCTCGCGACCCGGCTTACAATCCGGCCCTCAGTCTGGGTTTCTCCAGCTTCAGCCTGGAGCCGAGCCTGCGTGACAACTGGAGTCCGTTCTGCGCCCGCAACTTGCCGTTGGTGCTGGGCTTGCCGGTCAATACCAGCGCGGTTGGGCACTACCGGGTCACTGGGCCTCTGAGTGCGCTCGAGGCAGCGGGCAGGGTCATCGCGCGGGTAGCCTATGAGTCGCCATCGACGGTGGAAATCGAACGTCTGTCTCCCGATACCATCGTCCTTCAGGGGCGTTATAGCGAAGGTGCCGTCGGCGATATCCTGCGGATGAAAAAGTACTCCCGGGCGCTGCGCATCTTTGAGATCGACGACTACATCGTCAGCGCGCCGAAGAAGAACGTCCACACGCGAAACCAACCGCTCAATACCGAACAACTGCTGCGCGAGGGCATTGCCTTGTGTGATCGGGTGGTGGTCACCACTCAGCCGCTGGCCGACGCCCTGTCCGGTATGCACGGTGATATTCGGGTCGTGCCCAACATGCTGGCGCCGGATCCATGGGCCACGCTCAGCAGTCGTCGAGGCACTTCCAGCAAACCGCGGGTTGGATGGGGGGGCGGTACCAGTCACACCGGCGATCTGGAGATCATCGCCGAGGTGGTGCGCGAGTTGGCCAATGAAGTGGAGTGGGTGTTCTTCGGCATGTGCCCGGATGCATTGCGCCCCTACGTGCATGAGTACCATCCGGCGATTGGCCTGCGAGGCTATCCCTTCAAGCTGGCCAGCCTGAACCTCGATCTGGCTCTGGCTCCCTTGGAGTTCCATATCTTCAACGACTGCAAGAGCAACCTGCGGTTGCTGGAATACGGGGCCTGCGGTTATCCGGTGATCTGCACCGATACCGAGGCCTATCGTGGCTTCCTGCCTTGTACCCGGGTCCGCAGCAATAGCACCGAGGAGTGGTTGCAGGCGATCCGCATGCACCTGGCCGATCCGGTAGCCAGCTATCGCATGGGTGATGAGTTGCGTGAGGCGGTGCATCGCGACTTCATGCTGCGCAGTGACAACCTGCAGCACTGGTTATGGGGTTGGTTGCCGGACTGATTCCATCGCTGGCCGGGACGTTCCGTAAGGTGACCGGCTGCTCTGCCAAGCCCCTGTCGCAGGTAGCGGCCAGGGGCTTTCTTTTGCCGCGTCCCAAGGCGTCGCCTGCGCAATTGGCGCACTTCCTGCAAGTCCCTCGCATATCGCCATAAAACCTTCGCAGCGAGGCTGTGCAAGGTATCTGGCTGCGAATGAATGATCTGCGGCTGGTGCTCAGCCAGGTCTCAGGAGGGCTGATTCAGCCCGCGAAGAGCAAGAGGACAGCGATGAAGGCCGTAATTCTGGCTGGTGGACTGGGTACGCGAATCAGCGAAGAGTCCCACCTCAAGCCCAAGCCCATGATCGAGATCGGCGGCAAGCCAATTCTTTGGCACATCATGAAGCAGTATTCCGCTCACGGGATTCATGATTTCGTGATTTGCCTGGGCTACAAGGGCTACGCGATCAAGGACTTCTTTGCCAACTACTTCCTGCACACCTCGGACGTGACCTTCGACATGCGCAACAACCGCATGGACGTGCATCAGAACTACAGCGAGCCCTGGAGCGTGACGCTGATCGACACCGGCGAGGAAACCATGACCGGTGGTCGTCTGCGCCGTGCCGGGCGCTACCTGCAGAATGAAGAGGCGTTCTGCTTTACCTACGGCGATGGTGTGTCCGACCTGAACATTGGCGCCCTGGTGGATTTTCATAAGGCCCACGGCAAGCTGGCCACCGTCACTGCAGTCCAACCGCCTGGCCGCTATGGCGCCCTGGAGCGTGATGGCGACCGGGTCCTGGGGTTCACTGAAAAACCCCGTGGCGACGGCGGCTGGATCAATGGCGGGTTCTTCGTGTTGTCGCCCAAGGTGCTGTCCTACATTGATGGCGACAGCACCACCTGGGAAGCCGAGCCGCTGATGCAACTGGCCATGAACCAGCAATTGCGTGCATTCGAGCACGGTGGGTTCTGGCAGCCGATGGATACCCTGCGCGACAAGAACCATCTGGAACAGCTCTGGCAAAGCGGGGAGGCCCCGTGGAAGCAGTGGGACTGAGTCCGGAGTTCTGGCGCGGCAAGCGGGTCCTACTGACCGGCCATACCGGCTTCAAGGGCAGTTGGCTGAGCCTGTGGCTGCAGAGCCTGGGGGCAGAAGTCAGTGGTTTCGCCCTGGATCCGGGGACTGAGCCGAGCCTGTTCGAACTGGCCCGGGTGGCCGAAGGGATCAATGATCATCGTGGCGACCTGCGGGACCTAGGCAGCCTGCTGGAGCTGATCGCCCAGGTCGAGCCGGAAATCGTCCTGCACCTGGCGGCCCAGCCCCTGGTGCGTGAAGGCTATCGTGATCCGCTGGGAACCTACTCGAGCAATGTCATGGGCACCCTCAACCTGCTGGAGGCGATCCGCCAGGTCGGTGGGGTGCGCGCCTGCGTCCTGGTGACCACCGACAAGGTCTACGCCAATCAGGAATGGCTGTGGCCCTACCGGGAAAACGAACCCTTGGGCGGCCATGATCCCTACAGCAGCAGCAAGGCCTGTTGCGAGCTGCTGGCCCAGTCCTATGCCTCCTCGTTCTTTGCCGCCGAGCGTTACGCCGAGCACGGCCTGGCCCTGGCCACGGCCCGCGCCGGTAACGTCCTGGGTGGGGGCGACTTCGCGCCCGAGCGGCTGATTCCCGATGTGCTCAGGGCCTGGTCCGCGGATGAACCTGTGACCCTGCGTTTTCCCCAGGCGGTGCGCCCCTGGCAGCACGCCCTGGAGCCGTTGGCCGGCTACCTGCAACTGGCGGCTGGTTTGTATGAGCAAGGTCCGCAATACGCAGGGGCCTGGAACTTCGGCCCCGGCGAGCAAGACATGTGCAGCGTCGGTGACGTGGTGGGGCTGCTGGCCCGGCACTGGCCCGAAGCCCCGGGGCTGCGGATCGAGCCCAGTGAGTTGCACGAAGCCGGCCTGTTGCGCCTGGACAGCAGTCGCGCCCGCCAGTTGCTCGGCTGGATGCCACGCTGGACCCTGGAGCAGTGCCTGGTGCAAACCCTGGACTGGCACCTGGCCTGGAAGAGCGGCGCGGACATGCGCGCCGTGACCCTCGGGCAATTGAATCTGTACCGGGGGGCGCTGTGAGCGAGTTCCAGGTACTGGCCCTGCCATTGGCCGGGTTGTTCGAGGTACGCCACAAGCGTTTCGAGGACCAGCGCGGGCACTTTTCCCGCCTGTTCTGCGAAGGCAGCCTGAGTGCCTTCGGCCAGCCGTTTCATATCCGCCAGATCAACCACTCCTGCACCCGGGAACGGGGCAGCGTGCGTGGCCTGCACTATCAAACCGCCGCGCGTCCCGAGGCCAAGCTCATCACCTGCCTGCGGGGCGAGGTCTGGGACGTGGCAGTGGACCTGCGCCCCGAGTCGCCGACGTTCCTCCACTGGCACGCTGAGCACCTGAGGGCGGGCGACGGCCGCAGCCTGTTGTTGCCGGCGGGCTTCGCCCATGGTTTCCAGACCCTGAGCGAGGATGCCGAACTGCTCTACCTGCACAGCGCCGACTACGCCCCCGAGCACGAGGCCGGGTTGTCGGTGCTGGACCCGCGCCTGGCGATCAACTGGCCGTTGCCTGTCAATAATCTGTCGACCCGGGATGCCAGCCACCCCTTGCTCGATGCTGCTTTCGCTGGAGTGAGTCTATGAATTGCCGCGGTTGTGGCGCCTGCCTGAGCCTGCCTCTGATCGACTTGGGCACCTCGCCGCCGTCCAACGCTTACCTGCGGGCCGAGCAATTGGATCAGGCCGAGCAATGGGTGCCGCTCAAGGTCCAGGTCTGCCAGCAATGCTGGCTGGTGCAGACCGAGGACTACACCCGCGCCGACCACTTGTTTGACGCTGACTACGCCTATTTCAGCTCGTTCTCCAGTACCTGGCTGCAGCATGCCCGGGACTACGTGGCGCAGATGGTCGAGCGTTTCGGCCTGGATGCCCGGAGCCGGGTGGTGGAAGTGGCGGCCAATGATGGCTACCTGCTGCAGTACGTGGCCCAGCGTGACATCCCTTGCCTCGGGGTCGAGCCGACCCGCAGCACCGCCCAGGCGGCGCGGGCCAAGGGTCTACAGATCCGTGAGCTGTTCTTCGGCCGTGGCACTGCCGCGCAGTTGCTGGAGGAGGGCTGGGCCGCGGACCTGATGGCGGCCAACAACGTGCTGGCCCACGTGCCGGACATCAACGATTTCCTCTGCGGTTTCGCTACTTTGCTCAAGCCGACGGGCGTGGCGACTTTCGAGTTTCCTCAGCTGCTGACCCTGATGGCCGGGCAGCAGTTCGACACCCTGTACCACGAGCACTACTCCTACCTGTCGCTGACCGCGGTCCAGGGCTTGTGCCAGCGCAACGGTCTGGAAATCTTCGATGTCGAAACCCTGTCGACCCATGGCGGCTCGCTGCGGGTGTTCGTGCAGCGTGTCGATGGCCCGCGTCGTGCCGTACTGGACAGCGTGGCGCGTCAGTTGCAGCTGGAGCAGCAGGCCGGGGTGAGCACCCCCGAGTACTACCAGACCCTGGCGCCGGCCGCCGAGCGGATCAAGCACGAGCTGCTGCGCTTTTTGCTCCAGGCCAAGGCCGAAGGCAAGCGCGTGGTGGGTTATGGCGCGGCGGCCAAGGGCAATACCTTGCTCAATTACGCCGGGGTCAAGCCCGACCTCCTGGCCTGGGTTGCCGATGCCAGCCCGTACAAGCAGGGCAAGTACCTGCCGGGCAGCCGTATTCCCGTGGTCGCGCCTGAGCGTATCGATCAGGAGCGTCCGGACTATGTGCTGGTCCTGCCGTGGAACCTGCTCGGCGAAGTCAGCGAGCAATTGGCCCAGGTGCGGCAATGGGGCGGGCGCTTCGTGATCGCCGTGCCCGAGTTGCAGCTGCTGTGAAGGGCATGACGGTGCTGGTCACCGGCGCCACCGGCTTTGTCGGTCGGCATCTGGTCGCGGCCTTGCTGGCCCGGGGATGCCGCGTGCGCGCGCTGGCGCGGGATGCTGACAAGGCGCGACAGCTGCCCTGGTTCGACGCGGTGGAGTTTCGCGCCCTGGACGTGCACGCCCCACAGCTCGATATCGCGGCGCTGGTGGATGGCGTCGATGCCTTGGCCCATCTGGCCTGGCCGGGGCTGCCCAACTATCAGGCGCTGTTTCATCTGGAACACAACCTGATGGCCGACTACCGCTTTATCAAGGCGGTGGTCGAGGCCGGGGTGAGCCAGGTGCTGGTCACCGGCACCTGCTTCGAGTACGGCATGCAGAGCGGGCCCTTGAGTGAAGAGGTCGAGGCGCGCCCGAGCAATCCCTACGGTTTGGCCAAGTACAGCCTGCATCTGTTTCTGCAAGCTCTGCAGCAGCAGTTGCCCTTCAGTTTGCAGTGGGCGCGGCTGTTCTACCTGCATGGCCCGGGGCAGAACCCCAAGAGCCTGCTGGCGGCGCTGGACCGAGCGATCGATGCCGGTGATGAGGTTTTCAACATGTCCGGCGGCGAACAACTGCGGGACTACCTGGCCATCGAGGCGGCCGCCGGCTACCTGGCGGCGCTGCTCGAGCAGCGAGGATTTTCCGGGGTGGTCAATTGCTCCAGTGGTCGGCCGATAGCCGTGCGCTCCCTGGTGGAGCAGCGTATTGCTCAGCGCGGCGCGGCGATCCGCCTGAACCTGGGGCATTACCCGTATCCGGACTACGAACCCATGGCGTTCTGGGGCTTGAACCAGCGCTTGTTGGACATAACAGGAGCCGAACATGGCGCATGAGTTGTATCGGGTTGCCGACTTGCCGGTGCTGCAGAACCGCACCTTCGCCGATGCCCAGAGTGCCCGGGCCTCGGCGTCTGCGGACATCGTGCTGGTGCAGGACCTGCAGAGCGGGCTGATCTTCAATCAGGCCTTCGATGCCGGCAAGCTCAGCTACGACAGCGACTATCAGAACGAGCAGGCTCACTCGGCGCAGTTCCAGCAGCACCTGACGGACGTCGAGGGCATCATCGCCCGCCACTTCAAGGGCCAGGAACTGATCGAGGTCGGTTGCGGCAAGGGCTATTTCCTTGAGCTGTTGCGCGGCAAGGGCTATGCCATCACCGGCATTGACCCGGCCTACGAGGGGAGCAACCCCGAGGTGATCAAGGCGCCGTTCACCCGCGGCCTGGGGCTGGCGGCCGAGGCCATCGTGCTGCGGCATGTGCTGGAGCATATTGCCGATCCGCTGGCCTTTCTGGCGGAGATTGCCGATGCCAACCAGGGCGGGCAGATCTACATCGAAGTGCCGTGTTTCGACTGGATCCTCGAACATCGCGCCTGGTTCGACGTGTTCTATGAGCACGTCAACTACTTCCGTCTAGAAGACCTGCAGCGCATGTTCGGCACCGTGCATGAAGCCGGGCATCTGTTCGGCGGCCAATACCTGTATGTGGTGGCGGACCTGGGCAGCTTGCAGTCGGCATTGCCGGCGCCGCTGCAGCCGCTGCAGATGCCGGCGGATTTCACCGCCAGCATCGAGTCTGCCAAGCGCATCATCCAGTCGGCGCCGCACACCGCCGCCGGGATCTGGGGCGCATCGTCCAAGGGCGTGATCTATTCGCTGTTTTTGCAACGCGCGGGCGTGGCAGTGGATCAGGTCGTCGATATCAACCCGGCCAAACAGGGCCGCTACCTGCCGCTCAGTGGCATGCGCGTGTCCTCGCCACAAGAAGCCATGCAGGCACTGCCGGCGGGCGCCAACCTGTTCGTGATGAATTCCAACTACCTCGAAGAAATCAAGCGCATGACCGACGGCCGTTATGTCTATCACGCCGTTGACAGCGCTTCGTTCAGCTAATTTGCCATTGAGAACCGAACATGACCGAGCACAACGTCATTCAAGCCTTTGAACAAGAATGCCAGGCGCAGATCAGCGCCCAGGGCCAGGATGAAAAGCTCAAGGGCCTGGCCCGCGATTTTTTCAATGAATCCGCGGCGCACAAGTACAGCTATCACTTTTCCTGGATGGGCCGGCCGATCATCCAGCTGCCCCAGGACATGATGGCGATGCAGGAGATCATCTGGCGGGTCAAGCCGGACCTGGTGATCGAATGCGGCATTGCCCATGGCGGTTCGATCATCTACTACGCCTCGCTGCTGGAGCTGCAGGGTCATGGCGAAGTGCTGGGCATCGACCTGGACATCCGCCCGCACAACCGCGAAGCCATCGAGCAGCATCCGATGAGCAAGCGCATCCGCATGATCGAAGGTTCGAGCATCGATCCGGCCATCGCCGAGCAGGTGCGGGCCGCGGCGGCGGGCAAGAAAGTGATCCTGGTTCTGGACTCCAACCACACCCACGAGCACGTGCTCGAAGAGCTGCGCCTGTATGCGCCGCTGGTGTCGGTCGACAGCTACTGCGTGGTCATGGACACCGTGGTCGAGGATATGCCGCCGGAGTTCTTCCCGGATCGTCCCTGGGGCCCTGGCGACAACCCGAAAACCGCGGTCTGGGCCTATCTGGAGGAGAACCGCGATTTCGAGATCGACCAGCAGATGCAGAACAAGTTGCTGATCACCGTGGCACCGGACGGTTACCTGCGTCGGGTTCGCTGAATATCAATGGTTGCAGTTCCGGACGTGTGGCCGGTGGTGGGGAAGGTTTTATGTGGGGTGAAGACAAAGTGATGAACAACAGCGCAACGCCGATGAGCGAACGTTTCACCCTCGTGGTGATGACCCACAACCGCAAGGCGTTCCTGCAACGCACCTTGCAGTACTACAGCACTTACCCCTGTTCGATCCTGGTTCTGGATTCCTCCCTGGAGGCGAATCAGGCATTGGCCGAGCGCTACCCTCAGGTCGACTACCGGCACCTTCCGCAGTTCAACTACAAGGGCTTGCAGGACAAGCTCACCTACGGTGTGAACCAAGTCACTACCCCTTACATGGTGTTTGCCGCCGATGACGACTTCCTGATCCATGATGCGCTGACTGCATCGGTGGAGTTTCTCGAAGCCAACCCGGATTACGGTGTGTGCCATGGGTACGGAATGATGTACCTGGCTCGGGCTTCGGAAACCAACTTCTACCGCCGCGATCGTCGGGTGATGGAGGACTACGCCTCTGATGATCCCGAAGATCGGGTGATGAGTTTCATGGGGCAGTTCCTGCCGCCGTTCTATGCGGTGACGCGCACCGATCTGCTGCGCCAGTGGTACAACCAACTGCCGCCGGGAGTCAGTTTCGAGTGGCAGGAAATTGGCCATAGCTTCTACCTGCTGGCCTGCGCCAAGGCGCGTATCCTGCCAATTCCCTTTGCCGTGCGGGAAGCCAATTACGGGGTTTCGGATCACGACACCGATGTGTTGACGGTGCTGGCCTACCAGGACGCCCGGTCGATGGCGCAACGCGAGGCTTTTGCCGAGTTCCTGGCCTCGCTGCCCACGGGCTTCAGTGGCCGTGACCCGCAGCAGGTGAAGCAGATCGCCCTGGACAGTTTTGCCGCCTTGGCCGATTGCCTGCTGTCGAGACGCTCCCTCAAGGGCGCGATCATTTTCCGTTCGGCCTGGGTCGAGGTGGGGGCTGAGCCGATACGTTCTTTCGCTCCTGAGCAGTTCGTCGAGATGCCGTTCTACAACCAGCCGATGTTCGATCTGTTGACCCAGTTCGAATTCCTCATGCATGCCATGCCGGCGGGTCGGGTTCAGCTTCAGGAGCTGGAAGGCGTGCTACTGCGTCAGGAAGAGCTGATGCGCGAGCACCCCAATGACACCGTGCAGACCCTGCGCAGTCGGCTCTGGGAAGCCTTGACCCTGAATCTGTTCAATCGCCGGGTTGTAAAGCGCCTGGCCGAATCGATGCGCGACAGTGACGAACCCGATGAGGCGCGCAAGCTGCAGGCCTGGGCTGAGCGCCTGGAGTCGGTGCCGGGGCCGGACAGCCTGGAATTGCTCAGTGCTACCCAGTCGGGCCGACTGCTTGAATGGCTGCAGGCGCGTGAGCCGCAACCAGCTCAGTTGAAGGCCATCAATGCTCATCTGGCGCGCCATGCTGGCGGCCCTCAGGTGCAGATCCTGCTGCTCGACCTCGATGCCGACATGGTCAAGCTGCAAGCCACGTTCGACAGCCTGGTAGCCAGCCATTTCAGGGCGTTCAAGCTGGTGGTGCTGACCACCGGCGACTTGCCGGCGACCACCCGGGCCGAGGACACCCTGCACTTCGTCAAAGTGACCGAGAGCAACTACGTCGAGCGGCTTAATCAGATCGTCGAGCAGTCCCGCGCCGACTGGGTGCTGCTGGCCGAAGCAGGTGATCAGTTCACCCGCAGCGGGTTGTTGCGAGCCAGCCTGGAACTGTTGGGCGCTGAAGGCATCCGCGCGGTGGCGATGGATGAGGTCCAGCGTCGAGAGGATTTCACCTTGAGTGCGGTGTTCCGCCCTGGGGTCAATCTGGACCAGCTACAGAGTGCCCCGTCGCTGATGGCGCGGCACTGGCTGCTGCAGCGCGAAGCTTTGCAGCAGGTCGGTGGCTTTTCCCGGGATCTGAAGCAGGCGCTGGAGTTCGATCTGTTGTTGAAACTGATCCAGGACGGCGGCCTTGGCGGATTGGCGCATCTGGCCGAGCCGTTGCTGATCTGCCGGGAGCCGGGGCGCGCAGCCGCGGCTGAAGAGGCTCAGGTGCTGACCCGGCATCTGGCCGCGCGGGGCTACCGCGCCCAGGTCAGCTCGGCGCAGCCGGGCACCTATCAGATCGATTATCAGCATGCCGAGCGGCCGCTGGTGTCGATCATCCTGCCCAGCCAGGACAACTTCGCCGAACTGCAGCGCTGCCTGGTCAGCGTGCTGCAGCGTACCCGCTACCAGCGCTACGAAGTGCTGATTGCCGAGAACCACAGTCAGAATGTCGCGCTTGATAGTTGGCTGACCAGCCTGGAGAACCGTGGCGAGCGCATTCGCGTGCTGCGCTGCGGCCAGCGCCTGAGCACGTCGGCCCTGCACAACCTGGCTTGCCAGGAAGCGCGTGGCGATTACCTGGTGCTGCTCTCGGCGGAGGCTGAAGTGGTCAATGCCAATTGGCTCGAAAGCCTGCTCAACCAGGCCCAACGGCCGGAAGTGGGGATTGTCGGCGCCAAACTGGTGAATGCCAGCGCAGAGACCACCCAGGCTGGCTTGATCCTCGGCCTCAATGGTCACCTGGGCGCAGCTTTTGCCGGCGAGGCCAAGGACGCCGCGGGCTACATGAACAGCCTGTGGGTGGAGAAGAACTACTCGGCGGTATCCGGTGCCTGCCTGATGATCGCCAAGACCCTGTTCGAGGCGGTGGGCCGACTGGACGAAGAGCATTTCGACCAGGCCTTCGCCGATGTCGACCTGTGCCTGAAAGCCTCCGATGCCGGATACCTCACCGTAGTGACTCCCCAGGCGCAGATTCAGCATCCGGGCACCCTGGCGCAGGATCCACAAGCCGCAGCGGCGCTGCGGGACAAGTGGGCGGCGCGCTTTGCCCAGGATAGTGCCTATAACTCGAACCTTTCGTTGAGTGGCAAGGGCTTCGTTCTGGGTGCAGCCGCCACTGTGGATTGGCTGCAGATGCTTTCCCATTGATCGCTGTTTCGAAGGATTCGAGCATGCTCAGTAGCCTATTGATTGTGCGCATTGCGTATCACGACCTGACGCCTGCTTGCAGAAGGAGTGGATCATGACGCCCTACCGGATTCCCTATGGTTGCCAGAGCATCAATCAGGCTGACATCGATGCAGTGGTTCAGGTGCTCCAGTCTCCCTGGCTGACCCAGGGGCCTACTATCGAGCGTTTTGAGCAGGCTCTGGCCGATTACTGCCAGGCGGGGCATGCCGTTGCCGTTTGCAATGCCACGGCAGCGCTGCATATTGCCTGTCTGGCGGCGGGGCTGGGACCGGGGGATGTTCTCTGGACCAGCCCTAATACCTTTGTCGCCTCGGCCAACTGCGCGCGTTACTGTGGCGCGCAAGTGGACTTTGTCGACATTGATCCGCACACCTGGAACATGGATGCGGATCTGTTGGCGCAGAAGCTCGAGATCGCCGAACGCAACGGCGCCTTGCCGAAGGTGGTGGTGGCTGTCGCGTTTGCCGGGCAGAGTGCCAATTTGCGGCTTATCGCCCAGCTTGCCGATCGTTATGGCTTTGTCTTGATCGAAGATGCGGCGCACGCCGTAGGGGCGTCGTATTTGGGGCGTCCGGTGGGCTCTGGAGCCCATGCGGCGATGACCATCTTCAGTTTTCACCCGGTGAAGATCATCACCAGTGCCGAAGGCGGGATGGTGCTGACCAACAGGCCGGAGTTGGCCGAGCGCCTGCGCCGCTTGCGCAGTCATGGCATCAGTAGTGATCCGGCGCTGATGCAGGTCCCGGAAAAGGGCCTGTGGTATTACCAGCAGCTTGAGCTGGGATTCAACTATCGGATGACTGATCTGCACGCGGCGCTTGGACTCTCACAGATGGCCAGGCTTGACGAGTTCGTGGCCCGGCGTCGTGAGCTGGCGGCACGCTATCAAGTGCTGTTGGCCGACTTGCCACTGACCTTGCCGGTGGCGCAGGAAGGTGCCGACTCTGCCTGGCATCTGTATGTGGTGCGCCTGGATCTGAGTCGTATCCAACTGACACAGACGCAGGTGTTCGAGCAGTTGCGTGCAGCGGGCCTGGGGGTGAATCTGCACTACATCCCGGTGCACCTGCAGCCGTATTACCAGGAGCAAGGTTTTGCCGAGGGAGATTTCCCTGAGGCAGAACGCTATTTCCTCGAGGCCCTTAGTCTGCCCCTGTTCCCCGAACTGACCGCTGAGCTGCAGGATGAAGTGGTGGCGCACCTGCAACGGATTCTGGAGTGAAAGATGTTCGTGAAGGCTATTTTCCGGGGCGTTCTGCAAGGCGCCGAGACGGTTGCTGTCCGCCCAGGCTGTGTGCCTGAGATCGGTGTTTGCAACGTGGAGAGACGCCTGTGAGTTGTGTGGCGTTGATCCCGGCCCGAGGCGGCAGCAAGCGTATTGCACGCAAGAACCTCAAGGCCTTCGATGGCGTGCCGATGCTCGCGCGCTCCATCGACAAGGCGCTGAGTTGCGGGTTGTTCCGGCAGGTGGTGGTCAGTACCGATGACCCTGAGATCGCGGAGTTGGCGCTCGCCTGTGGGGCCGAGGTGCCCTTTATCCGGCCGCCGGCCCTGGCGGATGACTTCACGGGCACCGCGGCGGTGATTGTCCATGCCTTGCAGGCGTTGCGGGAGCTGGGGCGGGAATTCGAGTACGCCTGTTGCATCTACGCCACGGCGCCCTTGCTGCAGGCGCGTTATCTGCGTCAGGGGCTGGAGATATTGATGCGGCACCCGGACAAGGGGTTTGCCTTTTCGGTGTGCGGTTTCGGCTTTCCCGTGCAACGCGCTTTGATCCTCGATGAGCAAGGGGCGCTCGATGCGCTGTACCCGCAATTTCGCCAGAGCCGTTCCCAGGATCTGCCAGCGGCCTATCAGGATGCGGCGCAGTTCTATTGGGGGCGGAGCCAGGCCTGGCTGCAAGGTGAGGCGCTGTTCTCGCCTCGTAGCCTGCCGGTGATCCTGCCCCGGCACCTGGTGCAGGACATCGATACCGAAGAGGACTGGCGGCGCGCTGAGTACCTGTACGCCGCGCTCAAGGCCGGGGGAGAGCTGGAGTGAGGGTGCTGATTCGCGCCGACGCTTCGCCGGCCATCGGCAGTGGCCATGTGGCCCGCTGCCTGACCCTGGCTCAGGAGCTGCGCCGCCAGGGCGCCAGTGTGGCATTTGCCTGTCGGCGTCTGTCCGGGCATCGCCTGGAGGCGCTGCAGGCCGAGGGTTTCCAGACTTTCGAATTGCCAGAACGCTATATCGACGAGCATCCCGAGTTGGGGATCGAGACGCCCTTGCCCTGGCAGGCGGACATCGCCGCGTTGCAGCAGGCGCTGGCCACTGAGCCAGCCTTCGATTGGGTGCTGGTGGACCATTACGGCCTTGATCATCAATGGCAGCGTGCGGCTCGGCAGTGGGCGCCGAGGATCGCCGCCATCGACGACCTGGCCAACCGCAGGCACGCCGTGGACCTGTTGCTGGACCAGAATTTCAGCGGCAGCGCCCAGGCTTATGCCGGGTTGCATGACGAGCACTGCCGGACCCTGTTCGGCCCGCATTTCGCCTTGCTGCGTGAAGAGTTCCGACGTCCCGCGATCCCGATTCGCCCCCAGCCGCGGCGGGTGCTGGTGAACTTCGGTGGCTTCGATGCCGCCGGTCAGACCCACAAGGCCATGTTGGCGCTGGCGGATTTCCACCAGTTACAGGTGGATTTCGTCGCCGGCAGCGGCAATCCGGACTGGCAGGCCATGCAGGCCTTGGCCGCCGAGCGGCCGCACTGGCGCCTGCACAGCTATGTGAAGAATTTTGCCGCTCTGCTGGCCGAGGCCGATCTGTGCCTGGGCGCCGGGGGCGGTACCAGTTGGGAGCGCGCGGTGCTGGGCGTGCCCACGCTGTGCGTCACCGTGGCTGGCAACCAGGAGCTCAATGCGCGCTTGCTGGCTGAAGCCGGCGCTCACTTGTATCTGGGGCCTTGTGAGCCGGTCAGTGTGGAGCAGGTGCGGCAGGCCGTGAGCCTGCTGCTGGACAACCCATGGTTGCGTCATAGCCTGGCCCGGCGGGCCCGCGAGCTGGTGGATGGCCGGGGTGTGCAGCGCGTGGCGGCGGCGTTGTTCGCCGCCGCGCTGCGCTTGCGTCCGGCGACCCTGGATGATGCCCGCCTGCTGTTCGACGGGCGCAATGCCGAGCTTGTCAGGTGTTGGTCGCAGCAGCCCGGGACGCTTGAGTGGCCGGACCATCTGCGCTGGCTGGAGGCTTGTCTGAAGGATCCGCAGCGCTTGTTGCTGATTGCGCAAGTGCCCGAGGGGCCGGTGGGGGTGCTGCGTTATGACCGCCAAGGCGTCCAGGCCGAAGTGTCGATCTACCTGTTTGCCGAGCGCCTGGGGCTGGGCTGGGGGGCTGCGTTGCTGGAGCAGGGCGAGGCTTGCCTGGTGCGCCATTGGCCTGATGTACGGCGCCTGCGGGCGCAGGTCATGGCAGAGAATCAGGTGTCGCTGAATTTGTTTCGCCGGGCCGGCTATCACCAGGGCACCTGCGAATTCACCCGAGTATTGAAGGAACATCTGGATGACTAGCTTCAAGATCGGTTCGCGCCCTGTGGGCGCCGGCCATGCGCCGTTGATCATCGCCGAGATGAGCGGCAACCATAATCAGTCACTGGATGTGGCCTTGCAGATTGTCGAGGCGGCGGCCAAGGCCGGTGCCCATGCCCTGAAATTGCAGACCTACACTGCGGACACCATGACCCTGGATCTGGATCAGGGCGAATTCTTCATCAAGGATGCGGATAGCCTCTGGGCTGGCTCATCGTTATACAACCTGTACCAGAAGGCCCATACGCCCTGGGAATGGCACCAGCCGATTTTTGCCCGGGCCAAGGCCCTGGGCATGCTGGCGTTTTCCACGCCGTTCGATGAAAGCGCGGTGGATTTTCTTGAGGGCCTGGACGTTCCTGCCTACAAGATCGCCAGCTTTGAAAACACCGATCTGCCGTTGATTCGTCGGGTCGCCGCTACCGGCAAGCCGCTGATCATCTCCACCGGCATGGCCAGCATCGCCGAGCTGGACGAAAGTGTCCGCGCTGCCCGTGAAGCAGGCTGCCGTGACCTGGTGCTGCTCAAGTGCACCAGCACCTACCCGGCCTCGCCGGAGAACAGCAATCTGCTGACCATTCCCCACCTGCGGGAGCTGTTCGGTTGTGAAGTGGGGTTGTCCGACCACAGCATGGGGGTTGGCGTCTCGGTGGCGGCGGTGGCGCTGGGTGCCACGGTGATCGAAAAGCACTTCACCCTGGATCGCGCCGCTGGCGGGGTCGATGCCAGCTTCTCTTTGGAGCCTGCGGAACTGGCCAGCCTGGTGCTGGAAACCGAACGCGCCTGGCAGGCCATGGGGCAGGTACGCTACGGCGCCACCCAGGCCGAGAGCAAATCCCTGGTTTACCGTCGGTCGCTGTATGTCACCCGCGACATGCAGGCCGGAGAGCTGTTCAGCGCCGACAATGTACGGGCCATCCGTCCCGGGCTGGGGCTGGCTCCCAAGCACTACGACGCGCTGCTTGGCCGTCGCGCGCGTCAGGCCCTCAAGCGCGGTACCGCACTGGACTGGGCATTCGTCGAATAGGTCTTTGTGGGGCTGATTCGGCAAAATGGCGTGACCTGTGAGTCATAACGTGCATCTTCACTGTATTGTATTGCCCGGGAAGATGGCGCCAGCCCTGCGTGACAGCCCTTGGTTCTTCCCGATGCCGTTGTGTTCGGCGCAAGTATCTGTGTTTTTTTCGGCAGCCCCTGCTCAGTGACTGAGCGGGGGTATTGAGCTGTTTATTATTGGGAAGCCGTAATGATTGGCATAAAAAGCATTGCGAGCTACGTGCCTGTAGCCGGCGTGGACAATTACGCACAAGGTGCAAAATTCGCCAAGGATGAAGACTTCATCCTGGGCAAGATCGGTTCTGCTTTTCTGCCGCGCAAAGACGCCGGACAAGAAACCTCCGATCTGTGTGTCGAAGCGGTCAATGCCCTGTTCGCCAGCAATCCGGATCTCAAGCGCGAAGCCGTCGACGTATTGATCGTGGTCACCCAGAACGGTGACGAGGAAGGGTTGCCCCACACCGCCGCGATCGTGCAGGACAAATTGGGCCTGCCGACCACCGTCGCCGCTTTCGATATCTCCCTGGGCTGTTCCGGGTATGTCTACGGCATCTATGCCATCAAGGGCTTCATGGAAGCCGCGGGCCTGAAGAACGGCCTGTTGGTCACCGCCGATCCCTATTCGAAGATCGTCGATCCCGAAGACCGCAACACCACCATGCTGTTCGGCGATGCCGCCACCGCCACCTGGCTCGGCGAGGGGGCGACCTGGCAATTGGGCAAGGCCAAGTTCGGCACCGACGGTTCCGGCGCTCCGCACCTGAAGGTCAGCGATGGCGTGTTCTTCATGAACGGTCGTCAGGTGTTCAACTTCGCGTTGCTCAAGGTGCCGGCGCATCTGCATGAGTTGTTGGCCGAGTCTGGCTTGCAGCCGGACGACATCGATGCGTTCTGCATTCACCAGGGCAGTGCGGCCATTGTCGATGCCGTGGCCCGGCGCTTTGAGGGCGATCCGGACAAGTTCATCAAGGACATGGTGGAAACCGGCAATACGGTTTCCTCGAGCATTCCGCTGTTGCTGGAAAAACACATGTTCGATTCCAGCTGGAAGCGCGTGGCCTTGAGTGGTTTCGGCGTTGGCCTGTCCTGGGGCTCGGCGATCATCTATCGCGCCTGAGTTGCCGTTCCCGGCGGTACATATAGCGCTCAAGGTGTAATCTTGAGCGCTATTTTTTTGCGCGAGTGATAAGCGAGGCAGCATGAGCGATAGCTTGGAAGACAATGCCCAGGTACTGAGGGAGCGCTGGCCGGCCCTGCTGGAGCGGCTGTTGGCTGAGGACAGCGCTGCATTGCAGGCGGACCTGGTGGAAGGCCTGGGGTCGACCCTGAGCGTCGTCGGTATCCAGCTCACCAGTCGCCATGATCGCGCTCGTGAGGCTCGTACCCAGGCGGCCAGTCTGCCCGAGGCGCCGGTCCTGCATCTGTATGGCTGTGGCTTGGGGGATCTGCAACAGGTGTTGCTTGAGCGGCCGGGGCTGACGCGACTTTACGTGCATATCCTCAACGGCGCGCTGTTCAAGCTGGTGCTGCAGTTGCTCGATCAGCAGTTCTGGTTGACCGATCCGCGGGTCGAGCTGCTCTATGCCGGCGACCTGTCGGAGATTCAGTTGCCGTTCTTTGCCCTGCCGGCCGAGTTGGTGCTGGCCGATGACTACAACGCGAAGATCCGCGACCGCTTGGTCAGTGAAACTCATGTGTCGTTCAACAACCGCCTGTTCACCGAGGAGGCGGGTGTCGCCGAGCGCCTGGCTGCCGTTGAGCCCTGGGTGCGGGCTGATGCCGATGTCGCCGAGTTGTTTGGCCGCGACAGTGGGCGCGAGGTTTTTGTGATCGCGACCGGTCCGAGCCTGGAGCAGCATTTTGCGGCCTTGCAGGCGTTGCGCGAGCGACCGCAACGACCGTTGCTGATCTGTGTCGACACCGCTTATCAGCCCCTGCAGCGCCACGGTATTGAGCCGGACGTGGTGGTGAGTATCGATCAGCGTATTTCCAGCCGGCATCTTCCGGCTCAGGGGAGTGCCAACACGACCCTGGTGTATATGCCTCTGGCGGATCCGCTGGTGCTTGCAGGCTGGCAAGGGCCGCGTTACGTCGCTTATTCGGCCAGCCCGGTCTTTGCGCCTATGCGCCAGCGATGGCCGAAGGCGCTGTTACACGCTGGAGGTAGCGTGATCCATCCCGCGGTGGACCTGGCGGTGAAGATGGGGGGGCGGCGGATCACGTTGTTCGGTGCGGATTTTGCCTTTCCGATGGATCGAACCCATGCCGGCTGGCAGGACGGCGACCTGGGGCCGCAACTCAAGGCCGCCAAGCATTGGGTGCTGGACGGCAGCGGGCAGCGAGTCAAGACCCAGCTCAATTTCCGCAGCTACCTGTGCGAGCTGGAGCGCTACATTCAGAGTCGGCCCGAGGTCAGGTTTTTCAATACCAGTCGTAGCGGCGCAATGATCGCGGGCACCACCTTCCATGAGGATTTTGTTCAATGAGCCGGCTTGAGTCTTTGATTGCCCGTGCCCGGGAGGTTGCCGATCTGTTCCGCCTGGGACGGGATGTCGAAGCGGCGGTAAACATGATCGAGCTGTTCGATCCGGTGCAAGGCCTGGTCGATGTCGCGCCCCTGGCGGTTCAGCAGGATTGGGCTGGGTTGCTGGGTCTGATGCTCAAGTGTCAGGAGGCGCAGGACTGGCTGGGGTTGGCTGACTACCTGGAGTATGAGCTGGTGGAGTGGCTGTCCATGGCATTTGGAGACTGAGGAGCGGATGCATCAAGCGGGTTCTGGTTGGGGTTTTTCTGGCGTCATTTTTTAGTTGGGCAGGGGTTTAAGCCCTTGTTTTTCAAGGGGTGGCAGGGTGATGGCAAATATTTTTGAAAAAGCCCTAAAGCAACTTGCATTGGCGACGATAACTATTACGAAGGTTCTCTAGGCCATTACCCGGCGGTTGCCAGGGCCGGAAGCCGCAGTACCCAACCAACGAGGAATTCGTCATGGCTTTAACAGTAAACACTAACGTCACGTCGTTGAACGTTCAGAAAAACCTGAACCGCGCTTCCGACGCTCTGTCGACTTCGATGACTCGCCTGTCTTCCGGCCTGAAAATCAACAGCGCAAAAGACGACGCCGCCGGCCTGCAGATCGCTACCCGTATGACCTCGCAGATCCGTGGTCAGACCATGGCGATCAAGAACGCCAACGACGGTATCTCCATCGCCCAGACCGCTGAAGGCGCGATGCAAGAATCCACCAACATCCTGCAGCGTATGCGTGAACTGGCTGTTCAGTCGCGAAACGACTCCAACGGTACTCAAGACCGTGTTGCTCTGAACAAAGAATTTGCTCAGATGTCGGACGAGCTGACTCGTATCGCCAAGTCGACCAACCTGAACGGCAAGAACCTGATCGACGGTTCCGCTGGCACCATGACCTTCCAGGTTGGTTCCAACACTGGTGCTACCAACCAGATCACCATCACCCTGGCTAGCGGTTTCGACGCTACCACCCTGGGTGTTGCTTCCGGCACCATCAACATTACCGGTAACGACTCCGCTACTGCTGAAACCAACACTTCGGCTGCAATGAACGCGATCGACACCGCTCTGGCTACCATCAACTCCAGCCGTGCTGACCTTGGTGCTGCCCAGAACCGTCTGACCAGCACCATCTCCAACCTGCAGAACATCAACGAAAACGCCAGTGCTGCACTGGGTCGCGTACAAGATACCGACTTCGCTGCTGAAACTGCCCAGCTGACCAAGCAGCAGACTCTGCAACAAGCTTCGACCGCAGTTCTGGCCCAGGCCAACCAACTGCCATCCGCTGTACTGAAACTGCTTCAGTAATAGCTGGCTAAGCTTTGGCGGGGGAGTGCGCTGGTCGTGCTCTCTCGCTTTTTTACTTTAAGAGGTGGTGGACATGGATATGAGCGTGAAGCTGAACTTGTCTTATCCTGCGGCCAAGCCGGTGACGCCAGTCACTGACAAGCCCGTCGAGAAGCCTCGAGAGGTGGTCCCGGCTGTGGTCGAAACCACCAGTCAGGACAGTAAGAAGGAAGCTCGGACCGAGCAGGAAAAGTTGAAGATGGCCGTCCAGGAAATCGAAAAATTCGTCCAGTCGGTCAAGCGTAACCTGGAGTTCTCTATCGATGAGCCCTCCGGCCAGGTTGTGGTCAAGGTCATTGCCAGTGATTCGGGTGAGGTGGTTCGTCAGATCCCCAACGAAGAAGTGCTGAGATTGGCCCACAGCTTGAATGACGCCAGTAGCCTGCTGTTCAGCGCGAAAGTCTGATAGCTGGCATGAAATTTGTTGCTGGGTTCTTTTGGGCACTCTAGTGGTCAAAAGACTGGCGGCACTATGAAGGGAGACACACATGGCAAGTCCAATTCTACCGGGTACTGGTTTGGGTTCTGGTCTCGACACAGGTGCTATCGTCAAGGCGCTTGTGGCGTCTGACAAAGCGGCCAAGCAGGGTCAGATCGATCGTGCGACCACCACCAATAGCGCCAGTATTTCTGGTATCGGGACCTTGCAGTCGCTGCTGTCGACCTTTCAGAGCACCTTGTCGGTCGCCGGATTGGGGAGTGCTGTCAATCCTGCCTTTGCCGGCTTTGCTGCAACCTCCAGCGACAGCAAGACCGTGGATGCCACGGCGGACAACTATGCGGTTGCCGGCAAATACACGGTTACCGTTAAAAATCTTGCAACCTCCTCAAAAGTGGCCAGCGCTGCTTTTTCCGGAGGCAATACCAGTGCCATTCCGAGTGGTACGTTAAACATCACTCAAAATGGCATTAACTATCCGCTGACCATCGGCGCCAATGCGACGTTGCAGTCGGTACGCGATTCGATCAACGCTGATTCGAAGATGAACATGGCTGGGCTCAGCGCGAACATCGTGACTGATTCGTTCGGTTCACGACTGGTGATCGGCTCCGACAAGACGGGCGTCGGCTCTGATATTTCGGTCAGCGGTATTGCCGGGCTGGAGATCGATGGCACCCAGTCCATGTCGACTGATGCCAATCCAGCCACGGCAACCTCGTCCGGTAATATCGGCGGGTTGGCCAAGGACGCGGTTTTCACCGTCGATGGCATGCAACTGACCAGCAAAACCAATACGGTGACCCAGGCCATTTCCGGTCTGAAGCTCAACCTTGTTGCTCCGACCGCGGCTAACACGCCTATCACCGTGACGGTCGCGACCAACACCGAGGGTTTGAAAACCTCGATCCAGAAATTTGTCGATGCCTACAACGCTGTGGCCAACGGTATTACTACCCTGACCAAGCCTTCTCTGGACGACAGCGGCAACCCGACAGTACCGGCGCAGTTGACTGGTGACTCGCTGCCTCGCTCGATTCTGTCAGCCATTCGTGCGCCGCTGTCCGAGACCGGCGCAGGCGATAAGCTCACCGTACTGGCGCAGTTGGGGATTACCACCAACCAGAAGACCGGTGCGCTGGATTTCGACGACAAGAAGTTCACTGCCGCCATGACCGACAAGAAGCTCGGTGGCGAAGTGCAGAAGCTGTTTACCGGTGATGGCACCAACCCGGGCCTGCTGGACCGCATGACCAAGGCGATCAAGCCGTTCACTGAGGGCGTAGGCGGTAAAGAGGGGATCTTGACCACTCGGAGCAAGACCCTGGATCTGACCAAGAAAAAGCTTTCTGATCAGCAGGATGCTCTGGATCGTCGAGTAGCAACGCTGACGGCGGTGCTGACCAAGAAGTACAACGATATGGATACCCTGGTGGGCAAGTTGAAGGCCACTGCCAGCAACATCACGTCGATGTTCGATGCGCTGAACGCACAGAAAAAAGGCTAATATCCGGCCTGTGCCAAAAGCCCGGCAGCGTTTTTTAAGCGCTCCGGGCTTTTGCATTTGACCTAAAGTTTTTTGACGTTACGTCGATACATTGCATATACGAACCCTTGAGTTTTGAAGAGGTATCACATGAATCCGATGTTAGCCCTCCGGCAGTATCAGAAAGTCGGCGCGCAGGCGCAGACCTCCGAAGCCAGTCCACATCGTCTGGTGCAGATGTTGATGGAAGGCGGCCTGGATCGTATCGCGCAGGCCAAGGGTGCGATGGAACGCAAGGATATTGCCAACAAGGGCGTGTTCATCAGCAAAGCCATCGGCATCATCGGCGGCTTGCGCGAAGGCCTGGATCTGGAAAACTCCATGGACACTCTGGGGGACCTGGACAGTCTTTATGCGTACATGATGAAGCGTCTGGCTGAGGCCAACATCAAGACCGATCCGAAAATTCTGGACGAGGTCGCCGATCTGCTGCGTACGGTCAAAGAGGGCTGGGACGCCATCGCCGCACCGGGTCCGCAGTTTTAAGGAGAAATTCCATGAGCGCTGTCCTGCAACGTATCGAAGAAACTCGCGAGGCATTGGTCGACGCCCTTGCTGAGCGCAATTGGCAAGCCATTGGTGAGTTGGATCTGGCTTGTCGTTCGTGCATGGAGGACGTGCTCAGCGAGGCTCAGGTCGATGAGGTCGCTTTGCGTGACAATCTGGAGGAGTTGTTGGGGGTTTACCGGCAGCTGCTTGAGGTGGCAACCGGCGAGCGCCAGGCGATAGTCGACGAGATGTCGCAGATCACCCAAGCGCAGAACGCGGCAAAGGTTTACCATTTGTTCGGTTGATGTTGAGTTAATCCGAACGTTGCGCGCCATAAATTTGACTGTGCACGCATTTTTGACTTAACTAGTGGCTGTTTTCAGATTTCAGGCGTCTATAAGGCAGAAAATGCCTACAAGCGCGTCTAGCTTGCCCCTTATTCTGGGCATTGAGTTGACTAGGGAAGTTGCTATTGCATGTGGCGTGAAACCAAAATTCTGCTGATCGATGACGATAGCGTGCGCCGCCGCGACTTGGCGGTGATTTTAAATTTTCTCGGCGAAGAAAATTTACCCTGCGGTAGCCATGACTGGCAGCAGGCTGTCGGCTCTTTGTCGTCAAGTCGTGAAGTAATTTGCGTCCTCATCGGGACCGTAAATGCTCCTGGCGCGCTTCTGGGTCTGCTAAAGACACTCTCGACCTGGGATGAGTTCCTTCCGGTTTTGCTAATGGGCGAAAATTCTTCCATTGATTTACCGGAAGACCAGCGGCGTCGAGTGCTTTCCACCCTGGAAATGCCGCCCAGCTACAGCAAATTGCTTGATTCCCTGCACCGCGCCCAGGTCTATCGTGAAATGTACGATCAGGCCCGCGAGCGCGGCCGTCACCGCGAGCCCAATCTGTTCCGTAGCCTGGTAGGCACCAGTCGCGCGATCCAGCATGTGCGGCAGATGATGCAGCAGGTCGCGGATACCGACGCCAGCGTGTTGATCCTTGGTGAGTCGGGAACCGGCAAGGAAGTGGTGGCGCGCAACCTGCACTATCACTCCAAGCGCCGTGATGCGCCTTTCGTACCGGTCAATTGCGGAGCCATCCCTGCCGAGCTGCTGGAAAGCGAGTTGTTCGGTCATGAGAAGGGCGCGTTCACCGGGGCGATTACCAGTCGTGCCGGTCGCTTCGAGTTGGCCAATGGCGGCACTCTGTTCCTCGATGAGATTGGCGATATGCCGTTGCCGATGCAGGTCAAGCTGCTGCGGGTGCTGCAGGAGCGGACCTTCGAGCGTGTGGGGAGCAACAAGACCCAGGGTGTCGATGTGCGAATCATTGCCGCCACCCACAAAAACCTGGAAAGCATGATCGAGGTCGGGACCTTCCGTGAGGATCTGTACTACCGCCTCAACGTGTTCCCTATCGAGATGGCGCCGCTGCGTGAGCGGGTGGAAGATATTCCGCTGCTGATGAATGAATTGATTTCGCGCATGGAGCACGAGAAGCGCGGTTCGATTCGTTTCAACTCCGCCGCCATCATGTCGCTGTGCAGGCATGGCTGGCCGGGCAACGTCCGAGAGCTGGCCAACCTGGTGGAGCGCATGGCGATCATGCATCCGTACGGGGTGATCGGTGTGGTCGAGCTGCCCAAGAAATTCCGCTACGTCGATGATGAAGACGAGCAATTGGTGGACAGCTTGCGTAGTGACCTGGAAGAGCGGGTGGCGATCAATGGTCATGCGCCGGACTTCGCTGCCACCGCCATGCTGCCGCCGGAAGGCCTGGACCTGAAGGATTACCTCGGTAGCCTGGAGCAGGGGTTGATCCAGCAGGCTCTGGATGACGCCAATGGCATCGTGGCGCGCGCCGCAGAGCGCCTGCGCATCCGTCGCACGACCCTGGTGGAGAAGATGCGCAAGTACGGCATGAGCCGTCGTGAAGGTGATGAACAGGCGGATGATTGACGCCTGTTTTTCAAGTCGTTGAAAACTGGGTGGTTTTTTTTAGGCACGGGTATTGCTAAGTCTCTTGCAACGTTCCGTTTAACTGACGGTCAGCCAAGCGAGAGAGCACGATGCCCCAAGCCGCCCAGATGTCTCCTGCCCCCGATGCTGCGGGGCAATCGTCGTCCGTAGAGCAGGCAAGCCGGCTAGGTCTTGAGCAGGCCTTCGCCTTGTTCAACCAGATGTCGAGCCAACTTACTGACTCCTACAGCATGCTTGAGGCCAGGGTGACCGAGCTCAAGGGCGAGTTGGCCGTGGTCAGCGCCCAGCGCATGCAGGAGCTGGCGGAAAAAGAGCGCCTGGCCAACCGTCTGCAGAATCTTCTCGACCTGTTGCCGGGTGGCGTCATCGTCATCGATGGCCAGGGCATCGTCAGCGAAGCCAACCCCGCGGCGTGTGACCTTCTGGGCTTGCCCCTGGAAGGGGAGCTGTGGCGCAACATCATCGCCCGCAGTTTTGCGCCCCGTGAGGACGACGGTCATGAAATTTCCCTGCGCGACGGTCGGCGCCTGTCGATTGCTACCCGTTCGCTGGATGCCGAGCCCGGGCAACTGGTGTTGCTCAACGACTTGACTGAAACCCGCCATCTGCAGGATCAACTGGCTCGTCACGAGCGCCTGTCCTCCCTGGGCAAGATGGTCGCCTCCCTGGCGCACCAGATTCGCACCCCCCTCTCGGCAGCCTTGCTGTATGCCAGTCACCTCACCGAACAGGAGTTGCCACTGGCCACCCATCAGCGGTTCGCTGGGCGGCTCAAAGAGCGCTTGCATGAGCTGGAGCACCAGGTGCGCGACATGCTGGTGTTCGCCCGTGGCGAATTGCCCCTGACCGATCGCCTGTCCCCCAAGTCGCTACTGCAGTCATTGCAGGCAGCGGCCCAGACCCACGTCCAGGATGTTGCCGTGCGCTGGCAGTGCGACAGTCATCAAGGGGAATTGCTGTGCAATCGCGACACCCTGGTCGGTGCCTTGCTCAATCTGATCGAAAACGCCGTGCAGGCCAGTGCGGGCGCGGCGCGGCTCAAAGTGCATCTGTATACCCGCGGCGACACCCTCAGGTTGTGTATCAGTGACAGTGGCAGCGGCATAGACGCTGCGGTTCTGGAGCGCTTGGGCGAGCCGTTTTTCACCACCAAGGCCAATGGCACCGGGCTTGGCCTGACGGTGGTCAAGGCGGTGGCCCGTGCTCATCAGGGAGAATTGTCCCTGCGTTCGCGTCCTGGGCGCGGTACTTGTGCGCTGGTGACACTGCCTCTGTTCTCCAGTGCTCATGGAGTGGAGTGAAGGCAATGGCAATCAAGGTTCTACTGGTTGAAGACGATCGCGCTTTGCGCGAGGCCCTGGCGGATACCCTGCTGCTGGCCGGTCATGACTACAAGGCGGTCGGCAGCGCGGAAGAGGCGCTGGACGCGGTCGCTGTCGAGTCCTTCAGCCTGGTGGTCAGCGATGTGAACATGCCGGGCATGGATGGCCACCAGTTGCTGGGGCTGCTGCGTGCCCGTCAGCCGCAATTGCCGGTGTTGCTGATGACCGCCCACGGCGCCGTCGAGCGTGCCGTGGAGGCCATGCGTCAGGGGGCTGCCGATTATCTGGTCAAACCCTTCGAGCCCAAGGCGCTGCTGGAACTGGTGGCTCGTCATGCCTTGGGCTGTCTGGGGGCGAGTGACGGGGAAGGGCCGGTGGCATTCGAGCCGGCCAGTGCGCAGTTGCTGGAGTTGGCCGCGCGCGTGGCTCGCAGCGATTCCACGGTGCTGATCTCTGGCGAATCCGGCACCGGCAAGGAAGTGCTGGCGCGCTATATCCATCAGCATTCCCATCGGGCCAGCCAGCCTTTCATCGCCATCAACTGCGCGGCGATTCCCGACAACATGCTTGAAGCCACCTTGTTCGGGCATGAGAAAGGATCCTTTACCGGTGCCATTGCGGCCCAGCCCGGCAAATTCGAGCAGGCCGACGGCGGCACCATCCTTCTGGATGAAATCTCCGAAATGCCCCTGGGATTGCAGGCCAAGTTGCTGCGGGTGTTGCAGGAGCGCGAGGTGGAGCGGGTCGGCGCCCGCAAGCCCATCACCCTGGACATCCGCGTGGTGGCCACCACCAACCGCGATCTGGCGGGGGAAGTGGCGGCCGGGCGCTTCCGTGAAGACCTGTACTATCGCCTGTCGGTATTTCCCTTGGCGTGGCGCCCACTGCGGGAGCGGACCGCCGATATCCTGCCGCTGGCCGAGCGACTGTTGGCCAAGCACGTCAATAAAATGAAGCATGCCGCCGCCAGACTCTCTGCCGAGGCCCAGGCCTGTCTGTTGGCCTATCCCTGGCCGGGCAACGTTCGCGAACTGGACAATGCCTTGCAGCGCGCCCTGATCCTGCAGCAAGGAGGGCTGATCCAGCCGGAGGACTTCTGTCTGGCCGGGCCGGTTGCCTGTGCGCCACTGCCGGCCTTGGCGGTGGCCGCTCAGTCGGCGCCGCGCAGCGTGGTCAATGCCGGTGAAGGCGCGCCCCAGGAATCGGGTGGCCTGGGCGATGATCTGCGGCGCCGGGAATTCCAGATGATCATCGATACCTTGCGTTCCGAACGCGGGCGTCGCAAGGAGGCGGCGGAGCGATTGGGGATCAGTCCGCGCACCCTGCGTTACAAGTTGGCGCAGATGCGTGACGCCGGAATGGATGTCGAAGCCTATCTGTTTGCCACTTGATCGTTCATGGGCGAAGCCACGGAGAGGCTTTTGTCGCGCAAGGCCATGGAGCTGGCACCCTTGTTGCTAACACCTCACTAACCGCACAGTGAGTGTCAAAAAATTGCGGGCCGTCAGAGAGAGTAGACCATGAGCCAAGGTGTTGAATTTAATCGGTTGATGCTGGATATGCGGGCCATGCAGATGGACGCGATGTCGCAGCCTAAATCCGCCGCAGTGGCAGAAGTCGGCGGCAGCAGCTTCGCTGACATGCTTGGTCAGGCTGTGAACAAGGTCAATGACACTCAGCAGGCTTCCAACCAGCTGGCCAGCGCTTTTGAAATTGGCAAAAGCGGCGTCGACCTGACTGACGTAATGATTTCCTCGCAAAAGGCCAGTGTGTCTTTTCAAGCTTTGACCCAGGTGCGCAACAAGCTGGTTCAGGCGTATCAAGACATCATGCAGATGCCGGTTTAAGGACGAGATTGAGTCATGGCAGAAGCAGTCGCCGATAACGTACCGGCCAAGGCCACCCCAATAGACGGTAAACCGCCGCTGTTCGGTCTGTCCTTCCTGGAAAACCTGTCCCAGATGACCATGCTGCGTCAGGTTGGCCTGTTGGTAGGCCTGGCCGCCAGCGTGGCGATCGGCTTTGCCGTGGTGCTCTGGTCGCAGCAGCCCGATTACCGGCCGCTGTATGGCAGCCTGGCCGGTATGGATGCCAAGCAGGTCATGGATACCCTGGCTTCTGCCGACATTCCTTACACCGTCGAGCCCAATTCCGGTGCCTTGCTGGTCAAGGCCGATGATCTGTCCCGGGCCCGCATGAAGCTGGCGGCCGCTGGCGTGGCGCCGGGAGACGGTAACGTCGGATTCGAAATCCTCGATAAGGACCAGGGCCTGGGCACCAGCCAGTTCATGGAGGCGACCCGCTATCGTCGCGGCCTGGAAGGCGAGCTGGCCCGGACCATCTCCAGCTTGAACAACGTCAAGGGTGCCCGCGTGCACCTGGCGATTCCGAAAAGCTCGGTGTTCGTCCGCGACGAGCGCAAGCCCAGCGCTTCGGTACTGGTAGAGCTTTACTCCGGCCGCTCTCTGGAGCCGGGTCAGGTCATGGCCATCGTCAACCTGGTGGCCACCAGCGTCCCTGAGCTGAGCAAGTCCCAAGTCACAGTGGTCGACCAGAAGGGCAACCTGCTCTCCGATCAGGCGGAAAACTCCGCATTGACCATGGCTGGCAAGCAGTTCGATTACAGCCGCCGCCTGGAAAGCATGCTGACCCAGCGGGTGCACAACATTCTGCAGCCGGTGCTGGGCAACGATCGCTACAAGGCTGAAGTCTCGGCGGACGTCGACTTCAGCGCAGTGGAATCCACTTCCGAGCAGTTCAACCCCGATCAGCCGGCCCTGCGCAGCGAGCAATCGGTCAACGAGCAGCGCTCCAGCAGCAATGGCCCGCAAGGCGTGCCAGGCGCTCTGAGCAACCAGCCGCCGTCACCGGCGTCCGCGCCGCAAACCACTGGTGGCGCCACGGCCTCTGCGGGCATGGTGCAACCCGGCCAGCCGCTGCTGGACGCCAATGGTCAACAGGTCATGGATCCGGCCACCGGTCAGCCGATGCTGGCACCGTACCCGGCGGACAAGCGTCAACAATCCACCAAGAACTTCGAACTCGATCGCTCCATCAGCCACACCAAGCAGCAGCAGGGGCGAGTCAATCGCCTGTCGGTAGCGGTGGTGGTGGACGATCAGGTCAAGGTCAATCCGGCCAATGGCGAAACCACCCGCGCTCCCTGGAGCGCCGACGAATTGGCGCGTTTCACCCGACTGGTGCAGGACGCGGTAGGTTTCGACGCCAGCCGTGGCGACAGCGTCAGTGTGATCAACGTGCCGTTCTCCGCCGAGCGCGGAGAAGTGGTCGCCGATATTCCGTTCTATTCGCAGCCCTGGTTCTGGGACATCGTCAAGCAGGTCCTGGGTGTGCTGTTCATCCTGGTACTGGTGTTCGGCGTGCTGCGCCCGGTGCTCAACAACATCACCGGCGGCGGCAAGAACAAGGAACTGGCAGGGCTGGGCAGCGATGTCGAGCTGGGCGGCATGGGCGGCCTGGATGGCGAACTGGCCAACGATCGCGTCAGCCTCGGTGGCCCGCAAAGCATCCTGCTGCCGAGCCCGAGCGAGGGTTATGACGCTCAGTTGAACGCAATCAAGAGTCTGGTGGCTGAAGACCCGGGTCGTGTGGCTCAGGTCGTGAAAGAGTGGATTAACGCAGATGAGTGATAACCGAGCCGCTACCGCCAAACTGACCCGGGTCGACAAAGCCGCGATTCTGCTGCTGTCCCTGGGTTCCACCGATGCCGCACAAGTGCTGCGCCACATGGGGCCCAAAGAGGTCCAGCGTGTGGGCGTGGCCATGGCGCAGATGGGCAACGTGCACCGCGAGCAGGTCGAGCAGGTGATGAGCGAGTTCGTCGACATCGTCGGCGATCAGACCAGCCTCGGCGTGGGTTCCGATGACTATGTGCGCAAAATGCTCACCCAGGCCCTGGGCGAAGACAAGGCCAACGGCCTGATCGACCGCATCCTGCTGGGTGGCAACACCAGCGGCCTGGACAGCCTGAAGTGGATGGAACCCCGGGCCGTGGCTGACGTGATCCGCTACGAGCACCCGCAGATCCAGGCGATCGTCGTGGCCTATCTGGATCCGGATCAGGCCGGCGAAGTGCTGGGCAACTTCGACCACAAGGCGCGTCTGGACATCATTTTGCGGGTTTCCTCGCTCAATACCGTGCAGCCGGCGGCGCTCAAAGAGCTGAACCAGATTCTCGAGAAGCAGTTCTCCGGCAACTCCAACGCTTCTCGTACCACCTTGGGTGGTATCAAGCGTGCGGCCGACATCATGAACTTCCTCGACAGCTCGATCGAAGGCCAGTTGATGGATTCGATCCGCGAAGTCGACGAAGACCTGTCCGGTCAGATCGAAGACCTGATGTTCGTGTTCAACAACCTGGCCGATGTCGACGACCGTGGCATTCAGGCGCTGTTGCGCGAAGTGTCCTCCGACGTGCTGGTACTGGCCCTCAAGGGGTCGGACGAAGGGGTCAAGGAAAAGATCTTCAAGAACATGTCCAAGCGTGCGGCGGAGCTGCTGCGCGACGATCTGGAAGCCAAGGGGCCGGTTCGCGTCAGCGACGTGGAAACGGCGCAGAAGGAAATCCTCACCATTGCCCGCCGTATGGCCGAAGCCGGAGAGATCGTTCTCGGCGGGAAGGGCGGCGAAGAAATGATCTAAGGTCGCTTTATGTCGTCCAGCAGTGATGAGTCCCACAGCGAACTGATTCGTGCCCGGGACGTCGAGGGTTTTGACGTCTGGGCGCTGCCCAGTTTCGACCCCGAGCCGCCCGAGCCTGAACCGGAGCCTGAAGAAATTCCGGAAGAGATCGAGGAGGTGCCGCTGGATGAAGTCCAGCCGCTGACCCTCGAAGAGCTCGAGAGCATTCGTCAGGAAGCCTATAACGAAGGTTTCGCCACCGGCGAGAAGGAAGGCTTCCACAGCACGACGCTCAAGGTCCGGCAGGAGGCTGAGGTGGCTTTGAACGCCAAGCTGCAGGCCCTCGAGCAACTGATGGTCAACCTGTTCGAGCCGATTGCCGAACAGGACACGCAGATCGAGAAAACCCTGGTGGAGCTGGTCAAGCATGTTACCCGTGAGGTGATCCAGCGTGAATTGGCGATGGATTCCAGCCAGATCGAGCACGTCATGCGCGAAGCTCTCAAGCTGCTGCCCCTGGGTGTTGGCAACGTGCGTCTCTACGTCAATCCGCAGGACTTCGAGCAGGTCAAGAGCCTGCGCGAGCGGCACGAGGAAAGCTGGCGCATCGTCGAGGACGAAGCGCTGCTGCCCGGCGGCTGTCGGGTCGAAACCGAGCACAGCCGCATCGATGCCAGCGTCGAAACCCGCATCACCCAGGCCATGGATCAGTTGTTCGATCAGATGCACGAGCAATCGCTGCACCCGGCGGCCGCGGACCTGAGCCTGGATCTTGGTCCACGGACGCCGTCGTTGCCGGATATCGATGCCGAGCAATCTTTGCTCACCGAGCACCCCGAGCCTGTGGAAACTGCTGATGCGCCTTGAACGCACCAGTTTCGGCAAGCGTCTGGGGGGCTACGCCGGCGCCGTCAAACTGCCGGGGCAGCCCATCCTGGAAGGGCGCCTGCTGCGCATGGTCGGCCTGACCCTGGAGGCGGAAGGGTTGCGTGCGGCCATGGGCACTCGTTGCCTGGTGATCAACGATGACAGCTATCACCCGGTCCAGGTCGAGGCCGAGGTCATGGGGTTCTCCGGGGGCAAGGTGTTCCTGATGCCGGTGGGCAGCGTGGCCGGGATTGCCCCGGGTGCCCGCGTGGTCCCGCAGGCCGACACCGGGCGCCTGCCCATGGGCATGAGCATGCTCGGGCGCGTGCTGGATGGCGCCGGACGGGCGCTGGACGGCAAGGGTTCCATGCGCGCCGAAGACTGGGTGCCGATGGATGGTCCGACCATCAACCCCCTCAAGCGCGACCCCATCAGCCAGCCGCTGGACGTGGGGATCCGCAGCATCAACGGTTTATTGACGGTAGGCCGCGGCCAGCGTCTTGGCCTGTTCGCCGGTACCGGCGTGGGCAAGAGTGTGCTGCTGGGCATGATGACCCGCTTCACCGAAGCCGACATCATCGTGGTCGGGCTGATCGGTGAGCGGGGGCGTGAGGTCAAGGAGTTCATCGAGCACATTCTCGGCGAAGAAGGCCTCAAGCGTTCAGTGGTGGTGGCTTCGCCAGCGGACGACGCGCCGTTGATGCGTTTGCGGGCGGCGATGTACTGCACGCGGATCGCCGAATATTTTCGCGACAAGGGCAAGAACGTCCTGTTGCTGATGGACTCCCTGACCCGTTTCGCCCAGGCCCAGCGGGAAATCGCCCTGGCCATTGGTGAGCCGCCTGCCACCAAGGGTTATCCGCCTTCGGTGTTCGCCAAGCTGCCCAAGCTGGTGGAGCGGGCCGGTAATGCCGAGGCCGGCGGTGGTTCGATCACGGCCTTCTATACCGTGCTGTCCGAGGGCGATGACCAGCAGGACCCTATCGCCGACTCGGCCCGAGGCGTGCTCGACGGGCATATCGTGCTGTCCCGGCGCCTGGCGGAGGAGGGGCATTACCCCGCCATCGACATCGAAGCCTCCATCAGCCGGGTCATGCCGGCGGTGATCAGCCCCGACAACATGGCGCGCGCCCAGTACTTCAAGCAGTTGTGGTCGCGTTATCAGCAGGCGCGGGATCTGATCAGCGTCGGCGCTTATGTGGCCGGCGGTGATCGCGACACCGATACCGCGATTTCCCTGCAGCCGGCCATGGTTGCCTACCTGCGCCAGGGGCTGAACGACAACGTCAGCCTGGGCCACAGCCAAACCCACCTGGAGATGCTTTTCGCTCCGGCGACGGGCGGTTAACCGGCCATGGCCGATAGCCGTGCGGCGCGTCTGGCGCCGGTGGTGGACATGGCTGAAAGCGCCGAGCGTACCGCTGCCCAGCGCCTGGAGTACTTCCATGGGCAGGTGCGCGTGGCCGAGAGCAAGCTGGGGGATCTGGAGCGCTTTCGCGGCGATTACCAGGAGCAGTGGGTCGAGCGCGGCAAGCTGGGCGTCAGCGGTCACTGGCTGATGAACTACCAGTACTTTCTCAGTCAGTTGGACACGGCGGTGGCCCAGCAACGGCAGAGCCTGGCCTGGCATCAGAACAACCTCGATCGCGCGCGGGAGGCCTGGCAGCAGGCCTATGCCCGGGTAGAAGGGCTGCGCAAGCTGGTGCAGCGCTACATCGACGAGGCTCGGGCGCTTGAGGACAAGCGCGAGCAAAAGCTACTGGATGAACTTTCCCAGCGTCTGCCCCGTCAGAATCCTTACTGATAGCGCTCATTTTCGGTCTGCAGGTTGTTCGACTGCCAGCTGGGTGCTACACCTTTTAGACGTCGTCAATGACAAGGAAGCAGTCACATGTCGGTCGTTACAGAAATATCCCCGGACGGTCAGAAACTCACGATTTCCATTCGCGGGCGCTTTGATTTCGGGCGTCATCAGGAGTTTCGCGAATCCTACGAGCGGCTCAACCGGACGCCGGAGTCCATCGTGGTGGACCTCAAGGAGGCCACCTACCTCGACAGCTCCGCCCTGGGCATGCTGCTCCTGTTGCGTGACCATGCCGGCGGCGACAACGCCGATGTCCGGGTGATCAACAGCAACTCGGATGTGCGCAAGATTCTCGCCATCTCCAATTTCGACAAGCTTTTCGACATCAGTTGAGCGGGCCGCGCTCCATGGCCGAGCCCCTGTGTGTGCTGATTGCCGAAGATGGCGCGGCGGATCGTCTGCTGCTGTCCAGCATTATCCGGCGCCAGGGGCATCAGGTGCTGGCGGCCAGCAATGGCGCCGAGGCCCTGGCGTTGTTCGAGCAGCAGCGACCACAGATCGTCCTGATGGATGCGCTGATGCCGGTGATGGACGGCTTCGAGGCTGCGCGGCGGATCAAGGCCCTGGCGGGCGAGACGCTGGTGCCGATCATCTTTCTGACCTCCCTGAGCGAGAGCGAGGCGCTTGCCCGTTGTCTGGAAGCGGGCGGCGACGACTTTCTGGCCAAGCCCTACAACCCGGTGATCCTTGGCGCCAAGATCAATGCCATGGACCGGCTGCGCCGCCTGCAGGAAACCGTGCTGGCGCAGCGCGATCAGATCACCCGCCACCACGATTACCTGCTCAACGAGCAGCGCGTGGCCAAGGCCGTGTTCGACAAGGTGGCCCATTCCGGCTGCCTGGACGCGCCGAATATCCGCTATCTGCAATCGCCTTATGCGCTGTTCAACGGCGATCTGTTGCTGGCGGCCTATACCCCGGCGGGGGACATGCATGTGCTGCTGGGGGACTTCACCGGGCACGGTTTGCCCGCGGCCGTGGGGGCGATGCCCCTGGCTGAGGTGTTCTATGGCATGACCGCCAAGGGCTACGGTTTGCCGGAAACCCTGCGGGAGATGAACGCCAAGCTCAAGCGCATCCTGCCGGTGGACATGTTCTGTTGCGCGACCCTGTTGTGCCTGAGCTGCCAGCGACGGTCGGTGGAGGTGTGGAACGGCGGCATGCCCGAGGGCTACCTGTATCGTCATGCCAGTGACGCGCGCACGCCCCTGGTGGCGCGGCATCTGCCCCTTGGAATATTGAGCGCCGAGGCGTTCGAGGATCGTACCGAGGTGTTCTCCATGATGCCCGGGGATCGGGTGTTCCTGTTGTCCGACGGGGTGATCGACACCTGCAATGCCGACGAGGAGCTGTTTGGCGTGGAGCGGCTGTATCGGGTGTTTGCCGCCAACCGCCAGCCGGAGCGGCTGTTCGAGGAGGTCCAGCAGGCCCTGGAGCGCTTTGGTGGCAGTGCCCGGGACGATGTGAGCATGGTCGAGGTCGGGTTGCCGGAGTTCCCCAGGTTGGCGCCGCCGGCCCCGGTGTACTCCGACAGCGGTCAGTCCTGTCCACTGGACTGGTCGGTGAGTTTCGAGTTTCGCGCGGCCACTCTCAAGCGCTTCAATCCGCTGCCATACCTGCTGCAACTGTTGCTTGAAGTGCACGGCCTGCGCTCCCAGAGCGGGGTGCTCTACAGTGTTCTGGCCGAGCTTTATTCCAATGCTCTGGAGCATGGCGTGCTCAAGCTCGATTCTCGGCTCAAGCGCGATGCCGAGGGGTTTACCCGCTATTACCGCGAGCGCGCGTTGAGGCTGGAGCAGTTGCAGGAAGGTTTTGTCCGGGTGCACCTGCAGGTGCAGCCTCTGGAAACCGGAGGGCGCTTGGTGGTTCGGGTCGAAGACAGTGGTGATGGGTTTGATGTGGCGGCCGTTATGGCCCGTCCCAACGATGCCGGACGGTTTTCGGGGCGTGGCGTCAGCCTGATCCGACAGATGAGCCGTCAGGCGCAGTGGTCGGACGATGGGCGCAGTGTCTGCGTGGAGTTTTCCTGGGACGCTCTGGCATAATCCCGCGGGTTCTTGATCAAGGAGTGAACAAGTGGCTGAGATACATCTGGACCACACGGTGCTCAATGCATTGCAGGAAGTGATGGAGGATGAATACCCCGTCCTGCTGGATACTTTCGTCTGCGATTCCGAGGAGCGGGTGCGGCTGCTGCACAAATCCGAGGACGCTTTGCAATTGGTAGCCACCGCTCACAGCCTCAAGGGCAGCAGTAGCAACATGGGCGCCATCCGCCTGGCGGAACTCTGCCATGAGCTGGAGTTGCGGGCCGGGCAATCCGCCACCGATGGCATCGCCCGCCTGGTGGGAGAGATCGACGGCGAGTTCGCCATTGTCCGGCGCCTGTGCGAGCAGGAACTGCAACGCTTTCACTGTTGAGCAATATTTTTTCAGCGGGTTGACGAAACTGGCTCGACCCTTGCAATCAAGTCTCGTGACTGTACCTATGATCCCCGTGCAGCGGAGACTGTCCCATGGCTGTTACCCCCAATACGCTTCTTCAGGCCGCCGCTCAGGCCAGCGCTAAGTCCAAGACTCAAGCGACTCCTGCCAGCCCCCTGGCAAGCGTTGCCGAGCCTGGTGACAAGGCGCCCAGCTTCGCCCAGCTCTATGCCAAAGAGGCCCAGAGCAAGCCGCAGAACAAGTCGCTGACCTTTGCCGACAACTCGCCCAAGCCGGTGCGCGACAAGGGTGCCGACAATAGTCCAAAGAAAGATGTCGCCAGCGATCAGTCTGCCGCGTCGCAGCCCGTGGTTGCCGATAGCGGCAAATCCTTGCCTGCCGACAAAGCGACGAGCAGCGACAGCAAACCGGCCAGCGCCGCCAGTGACGCCAGCAAGCCGGCCGACAGCAAGTCGGCTGATAGCCAGCCGGTCGACAACACCCAGGCTGATGCCCCGGTCAATCCGGTGCCGCTGGACCCTAGCCTGTTGCCGGCCATCCAGCCGCAACCTCAGGTCGCGGAAGTGCCGCCGCCGGTGGTGGCGCCGCAACCTCAGGTAGAAGTCCCCGTGGTAGTGCCGGCAGTGGTGGCCGCGGCAGTGCCGGCGGTGCCCCCTGCGGCCGAGCCGCCCAAGGCGGTGTTCGATCCCGAAGCCGATCCTCTGGATGCCATGCCGGCCGTGCGTCTGGCCATGGAGCAGGGCGGTCACGTCTCGGCTTCCAGTCAGGCGCAGCCCAAGGCCGCCCCTGCAAGCGCCAATGCCGAGGGCCAGTTGACGTCGGTGCAGAATTTCGCCAATGCCATGGTCGGCATGCTGGAGCAGCAGGCCGGCAAGGGCAGTACCGAACAAGGTGGCGAAAAAGCCTTCACCGGTCTGATTGCCGATGGCCTGAAAGACCTCAAGGGCGCGTCCAGCGATACCCGGGTGGATGATTTCGCCAATCGCCTGGCGGCCCTGACGCAGGCGGCAACGCCCAAGACCGCCAACGCGGTGCCGGTCAACCAGCCCCTGGCCATGCACCAGAGCGGCTGGACCGATGAAGTGGTCAACCGGGTGATGTACCTGTCCAGTACCAATCTCAAGTCGGCGGACATCCAGTTGCAGCCTGCGGAACTGGGGCGCCTGGATATTCGCGTGCACATGATTCCGGACCAGCAGACCCAGGTCACCTTCATGAGCGCCCATGCTGGCGTGCGCGAAGCCCTGGAAGGGCAGATGCACCGCATGCGCGACATGTTCAACCAGCAGGGTCTGGGGCAGGTGGACGTCAACGTGTCCGATCAGTCCCGTGGCTGGCAGGGGCAGGAACAGGCGCAACAGGAGCAGAATCGTCGCAGCGGTTCCAGCA
Source organism: Pseudomonas sp. 3MA1 (assembly GCF_029237275.1). Lineage (NCBI taxonomy): Bacteria > Pseudomonadati > Pseudomonadota > Gammaproteobacteria > Pseudomonadales > Pseudomonadaceae > Pseudomonas > Pseudomonas sp. 3MA1. The sequence continues at coordinate 643,769 of NZ_JAACFX010000001.1, forward strand.
CCAGCGGTGGGCGCCTGGACGCTGGTGATGATGAGTTGTCGCCTGTCGTGGCAGAAGTGCAGGCTCCGGTACAGACAGTGATTGGTAGCAGCGCCGTCGACTACTACGCTTGACCCTTGTCGGGGGCCGGTTCCCGGTCCCCACGCCGATCCCTGCGGTGTGGCTGTCACCGCAGGTTTCCCCTCGCAGCCTTGCCCTTGGCCGTTCATCCCCGGCTTTCTGACAAATCTGGCATAACACTTGCTCTTGCCTTGCCGTGCGACTGTGAACCCCCGAATAGTGACGGATTATTGGCATGGCGAAGAGCGAAGCAGCAGAGAAACCCACCGCAGGGAAAAGCAAACTCAAGCTTATCCTCTTGATTGTCCTGGCGTTGTTGCTGGCCATCGGCCTGTCGGTCGGCGCCACCTGGTACTTCATGCACAGTGCTCAGAGCAAGCCCGCACCGGTTGCGGAAACCGCCAGCAACGTCAAGCCGGCGGCGATCTACGAGCCCATGGCCCCGGCCTTTGTCGCCAACTACACGCAGAATGGCCGGCAGCGCTACATGCAGGTGAGCATTACCCTGCTGGCGCGCAACCAGGCCGATCTGGACGCGCTGAAAGTGCACATGCCGGTGATCCGCAACAACCTGGTGATGCTGTTCTCCGGACAGAGTTTCGACACCTTGGCGACTCCGGTCGGCCAGGAAATGCTCCGCCAGAAGGCCACGGCCAGCGTCCAGGAAGTGGCGCAGAAAGAGGTGGGCAAAGTGGTGGTCGAACAGTTGCTCTTCACTAACTTCGTACTGCAGTAGGAACACGACATGGCCGTGCAGGACCTGCTGTCCCAGGATGAGATCGACGCGCTGTTGCATGGTGTCGACGACGGTCTGGTACAGACCGAACATGCTGCCGAACCCGGCAGTGTCAAAAGCTACGACCTGACCAGCCAGGATCGCATCGTCCGCGGACGCATGCCGACCCTGGAAATGATCAACGAGCGTTTCGCCCGCTATACAAGGATCAGCATGTTCAACATGCTGCGGCGTTCCGCCGATGTGGCGGTAGGTGGCGTGCAGGTCATGAAGTTTGGTGAGTACGTGCACTCGCTGTACGTGCCCACCAGCCTCAACCTGGTGAAGATCAAGCCGCTGCGCGGCACGGCGTTGTTCATTCTTGACGCCAAGCTGGTGTTCAAGCTGGTGGACAACTTCTTCGGCGGCGACGGCCGCCACGCCAAGATCGAAGGGCGTGAGTTCACCCCCACCGAGCTGCGGGTGGTGCGCATGGTGCTGGAACAGGCCTTCATCGACCTCAAGGAAGCCTGGCAGGCGATCATGCCGGTCAACTTCGAGTACATAAACTCCGAAGTGAACCCGGCCATGGCCAACATCGTCGGCCCCAGCGAAGCCATTGTGGTGTCGACCTTCCATATCGAACTCGATGGCGGTGGCGGCGACCTGCACGTGACCATGCCGTACTCGATGATCGAGCCGATCCGGGAAATGCTCGACGCCGGCTTCCAATCCGACCTGGACGACCAGGACGAGCGCTGGAGCAAGGCCCTGCGCGAGGACGTGCTGGATGTGGCCGTGCCGCTGAGCGCCACCGTGGCCCGGCGTCAGCTGCGCCTGCGCGACATCCTGCACATGCAGCCGGGCGATGTGATCCCGGTGGAGCTGCCGGAAGACATGATCATGCGCGCCAACGGCGTGCCGTCGTTCAAGGTCAAGCTGGGTTCCCACAAGGGCAACCTGGCGCTGCAAGTGATCGAGCCGATCGAGCGCCGTTGAGCGGCGCACCAACCTGTTTGCTGTTCAATGAATTTTTGCCCGTCGAGGACCCATGATGGCTGACGAAATTAACTCCCAGGACGACCAGGCTCTGGCCGACGAATGGGCTGCTGCGCTGGAAGAAACCGGTGATGCCGGTCAAGCGGATATCGACGCTCTGCTGGCGGCGGACGCGGGGGCTGCGTCAAGTTCCGGGCGTTTGCAGATGGAAGAGTTCGGCAGCGTGCCCAAGAGCCACGAGCCGGTCACCCTGGATGGTCCCAACCTGGATGTGATTCTCGACATTCCGGTGTCGATCTCCATGGAAGTGGGCAGCACCGATATCAACATCCGCAACCTGTTGCAGCTCAACCAGGGTTCGGTGATCGAGCTTGACCGCCTGGCCGGCGAGCCGCTGGACGTGCTGGTCAACGGCACCCTGATCGCTCACGGCGAGGTGGTGGTGGTCAACGAAAAGTTCGGCATTCGCCTGACCGACGTGATCAGCCCCAGCGAACGCATCAAGAAGCTGCGCTAAGTGAACAAGCTGCTTGGCATTGCGCTCGCGTTGCCCCTGAGCGCCCTGGCCGCAGAGCCGGCGGCCACCGCTGCGGTGGCTGCGACCGCGCCGGCAACGGGCAGCGTCAGTGGCCAGTTGACCCAGCTGGTGCTGGGCCTGCTGCTGGTGATCGGGCTGATCTTTTTCCTCGCCTGGCTGTTGCGCCGGGTGCAGCAGGCCGGTCCTGCGGGCAAGGGCCAGGTGATCGAGCTGATCGGTTCCCGGGCCCTGGGGCCGCGGGATCGCCTGGTGCTGGTGCAGGTCGGCAATGAGCAGATTCTGCTGGGCCTGACCCCGGGCACCATCACGCCGTTGCATGTACTCAAAGAGCCGGTGCAGGTGTCCACTGCCGAGCAGGCGACGCCCGAGTTCGCCCAGCGCCTGATGGAGCTGTTGGGCAAGGATCAGAAGGATAAGAAGTAATGCCGTTGCGCATCATCTTGACATTGGCACTGATGTTGGCGGCGCCACTGGCGCTGGCCGCCGACCCGTTGTCGATTCCGGCGATCACCCTTGGCACCAACGCCAGCGGCCAGCAAGAGTACTCGGTCAGCCTGCAGATCCTGCTGATCATGACCGCGCTGAGCTTCATCCCGGCGTTCGTCATGCTGATGACCAGCTTCACCCGGATCATCATCGTCTTCTCGATCCTGCGTCAGGCCCTGGGCCTGCAGCAGACTCCGTCGAACCAGATCCTCACCGGCATGGCGCTGTTTCTGACGATGTTCATCATGGCGCCGGTATTCGATCGGGTGAACCAGGACGCCTTACAGCCGTACCTGGCGGAAAAGCTCACGGCCCAGGATGCGGTGGCCAAGGCGCAGGTGCCGATCAAGGACTTCATGCTGGCGCAGACCCGCAGCAGCGATCTGGAGCTGTTCATGCGCCTGTCCAAGCGCACTGACATCGCCAGTCCCGACCAGGCGCCGCTGACCATCCTGGTGCCGGCCTTCGTCACCTCCGAGCTTAAGACCGCGTTCCAGATCGGCTTCATGATCTTCATCCCGTTCCTGATCATCGACCTGGTGGTGGCCAGTGTGCTGATGGCGATGGGCATGATGATGCTCTCGCCGCTGATCATTTCCCTGCCGTTCAAGATCATGCTGTTTGTCCTGGTGGATGGCTGGGCATTGATCATCGGCACCTTGGCGGGCAGTTTCGGTGGTGTCTAAAACCTTGTTGGCGGGTATTCGACAATGACTCCTGAAGTCGCGGTAGACCTGTTTCGCGAAGCGCTCTGGCTGACCACCATGATGGTGGCGGTGCTGGTGGTGCCCAGCCTGCTGGTGGGCTTGATGGTGGCGATGTTCCAGGCGGCCACCCAGATCAACGAGCAGACCCTGAGCTTTCTGCCGCGCCTGCTGGTGATGCTGGTGACCCTGATCGTCGCCGGCCCCTGGCTGGTGCAAACCTTCATGGAATACATCCGTCAGTTGTACGGCAGTATTCCTCAGCTGATCGGCTGAGCCGATGTCCCTGCTGGCGTTGACCGACACCCAGATCAGTACCTGGGTGGCGAGCTTCATGCTGCCGCTGTTCCGGGTCACTTCCTTGCTGATGGTGATGCCGATCTTCGGTACCACCCTGGTGCCGCGCCGGGTGCGTTTGTACTTTGCCCTGGCGATTACCGTGGTCATCGCCCCGGGCCTGCCGCCCATGCCTGAGGTGCATGCCCTGGACCTCAGCGGCCTGCTGCTGATTGCCGAGCAGATCCTGATCGGCGCGGTGCTCGGCTTCTCGCTGCAGTTGTTCTTCCAGTCCTTCGTGATTGCCGGGCAGATCGTGGCGATCCAGATGGGCATGGGCTTCGCTTCCATGGTCGACCCCACCAATGGCGTGTCGGTGGCGGTGATCGGGCAGTTCTTCACCATGCTGGTCAGCCTGCTGTTCCTGGCCATGAACGGCCATCTGGTGGTGTTCGAGGTGCTCACCGAGAGCTTTACCACGCTGCCTGTTGGCGGTGGCCTGATGGTCAATCACTACTGGGAGCTGGCGGGCAAGCTGGGCTGGGTGCTGGGGGCGGCGCTGCTGCTGGTGTTGCCGGCGATCACCGCCTTGCTGGTGGTCAACATCGCCTTTGGCGTGATGACCCGAGCCGCCCCGCAGTTGAACATCTTCTCCATCGGCTTCCCGCTGACCCTGGTGCTGGGCATGGCCATTGTCTGGATCAGCCTGGCCGACATTCTCAACCAGTATCAACCGCTGGCCTCCGAGGCCCTGCAGTTCTTACGCGAACTGGCAAAGGCGCGCTGAGCCATGGCGGAAAGCGAGAGCGGTCAGGACAAGACAGAAGACCCCACGGAGAAGCGCAAGAAGGACTCCCGGGAAAAGGGCGAGATCGCCCGTTCCAAGGAGCTCAACACCCTGGCGATCATGTTGGCGGGGGCGGGCGGCCTGCTGGTGTATGGCGGTGGCCTGGCCCTGGACCTGCTGGAAATCATGCGTCTGAATTTCTCCTTGCCCCGGGAGGTGCTGCTGAGCCCGGGATCCATGGGGCAGTACCTGCTGCACTCGGGCAAGATCGCCATCCTGGCGGTGCAGCCGGTGCTGTTGACCTTGTTGCTGGCGGCCATCATCGGCCCGATTTCCCTCGGGGGCTGGCTGTTCGCGGGCAAGAGTCTGGCGCCCAAGTTCAGTCGGATGAACCCGGCTGCCGGTCTCAAGCGGATGTTTTCTTTCTCGGCGGTGATCGAGCTGCTCAAGGCCCTGGCCAAGTTCGGCCTGGTGCTGTTCGTGGCGCTTTCGGTGTTGTCGTCGGACATTGACGACCTGCTGCGGATCGCCCACGAACCCCTTGAGCTGGCGATCATCCACAGCGTCCAGGTGGTGGGCTGGAGCACCTTGTGGATGGCGTGCGGGCTGATCCTGATCGCGGCGGTGGATGTGCCGGTGCAGATCTATCAGGCCCACAAGAAGCTGTTGATGACCAAGCAGGAGGTGCGTGACGAGCACAAGGATCAGGAAGGTCGTCCTGAGGTCAAGCAGCGGATTCGCCAGACTCAGCGCGAGATGTCCCAGCGACGGATGATGGCGGCGATTCCCGAGGCCGACGTGGTCATCACCAACCCGACCCACTACGCCGTGGCTCTCAAGTACGACGCCGAGAAGGGCGGGGCGCCGGTGCTGCTGGCCAAGGGCAGTGATTTCCTGGCCTTGAAGATCCGCGAGATTGCCGTGGCCCATGAAGTGATGCTGCTGGAATCCCCGGCCCTGGCGCGTTCGATCTACTACTCCACCGAGCTCGAGGAAGAGATTCCTGCGGGCCTGTATCTGGCGGTGGCTCAGGTCCTGGCCTACGTCTATCAGATCCGCCAGCATCGCGCGGGCAAGGGCAAGCGCCCCGATCCGCTCAAGGACCTGCCGATTCCGCCGGACTTGCGGCGTGACACGTCCGGCAAGCAATCCCCCGGTGGCCCCGTCGAGCCGCTCTAGTCACAGGCATTCAGGTCCGGCCTGGTCGGCGACCAGGTCTTGTCTTTGTCAGAAAAATGGCTAATTGCCATTATTTGGCCTCGTAACCCTGGCTCCTTTGGCTGGCCTTGCGCCGTCCCATCTGGCGGTTAAGAGTGGACCCGCGATCCTGTCCGTCGATACCCGTATTGCTTCAGGTTTGGCGCACGTTTGCGCTCCCCCGGCAAAGTTGGAAGGCTTCTTGCAGTAGCAGCCCCGTGCCGCTTCAGGCGTCAAAAGTTTGCTTTACGGAACGGGGTAAATCGGTGGATCGCTCTCAGTTAATCAGCACGGCTCGCAGTAACCTGGCTGACCTCGGTCGAGGCAACCTGGGTGTACCGGTGCTGCTGTTGGTCATGCTGGCCATGATGATGCTGCCGGTGCCGGCGTTCCTGCTGGACGTGTTCTTCACCTTCAACATCGCCCTGTCGATCGTGGTCCTGCTGGTCTGCGTGTACGCCCTGCGACCGCTGGATTTCGCGGTATTCCCGACCATCCTGCTGGTGGCCACGTTGCTGCGTCTGGCGCTCAACGTCGCCTCGACCCGGGTGGTGATGCTCCACGGCCAAGAGGGCCACGCAGCTGCGGGCAAGGTGATCCAGGCCTTCGGTGAGGTGGTGATCGGCGGCAACTACGTGGTCGGTATCGTGGTCTTCGCGATCCTCATGATCATCAACTTCGTGGTCGTGACCAAGGGCGCCGGGCGGATCTCCGAGGTGAGCGCGCGCTTCACCCTGGATGCCATGCCCGGTAAGCAGATGGCCATCGACGCCGACCTCAATGCCGGGCTGATCGATCAGAACCAGGCCAAGCTACGCCGTCTGGAAGTGGCCCAGGAGGCCGAGTTCTACGGTTCCATGGACGGTGCCAGCAAGTTCGTCCGCGGTGACGCCATCGCCGGTCTGCTGATCCTCTTCATCAACCTGATCGGCGGCATGGCCGTTGGTATCTTCCAACACAACATGACCTTTGCCGACGCCGGCAAGGTCTACGCCTTGCTGACCATTGGTGACGGTTTGGTGGCGCAATTGCCATCGCTGTTGCTGTCCACCGCGGCGGCCATCATGGTCACCCGGGCTTCGGGCTCCGAAGAGATGGGCAAGCAGATCAACCGGCAGATGTTCGCCTCGCCCAAGGCGCTGGCGGTGGCTGCGGGCCTGATGGCGGTGATGGGGCTGGTGCCGGGCATGCCGCACTTCTCCTTCCTCAGCCTGGCGGCAGTGGCCGGCGGCGCAGCGTACCTGGTCTGGCGGAAGCAGAATCTGGTCAAGGTCAAGGCGCAGGAAGAGATCCAGCGTCAGCAGGACCTGCTGCCGTCTCCGGCCCGCGCCATGGAAACCAAGGAGCTGGGCTGGGACGACGTCACTCCGATCGACATGATCGGCCTGGAAGTGGGGTATCGCCTGATTCCCCTGGTGGACCGCAACCAGGGTGGGCAGTTGCTGGCGCGGATCAAGGGGGTGCGCAAGAAGCTCTCCCAGGACCTGGGGTTCCTCATGCCCACCGTGCATATCCGCGACAACCTGGACCTGGCGCCCAGCGCCTATCGCCTGACGCTGATGGGGGTGATCCTGGCCGAGGCCGAGATCTACCCGGATCGCGAGCTGGCGATCAATCCGGGGCAGGTCTACGGCACGCTCAACGGTATCTCGGCCCGGGACCCGGCGTTCGGCCTGGAGGCGGTGTGGATCGAGATCAGCCAGCGGCCCCAGGCGCAGTCCCTGGGCTACACCGTGGTGGACGCCAGCACCGTGGTCGCCACCCACTTGAACCAGATTCTCTACAAGCACTCCAGCGAGCTGATCGGCCACGAGGAAGTGCAGCAACTGATGCAACTGCTGGCCAAGAGTTCGCCAAAGCTGGCGGAGGAGTTGGTGCCGGGGGTGCTGTCGCTGTCGCAACTGCTCAAGGTGTTGCAGGCGCTGCTGGCCGAACAGGTGCCGGTGCGCGACATCCGCAGCATCGCCGAGGCCATCGCCAACAATGCCGCCAAGAGTCAAGATACTGCCGCTTTGGTCGCGGCGGTTCGCGTCGGACTGTCCCGTGCAATCGTCCAAAGCATTGTAGGCACTGAGTCTGAGCTGCCTGTGATCACCTTGGAGCCAAGGTTGGAACAAATTTTGCTCAGCAGTTTGCAGAAGGCAGGACAAGGCCAGGAAGAAGGCGTTCTGCTGGAGCCAAGCATGGCTGAGAAGCTGCAACGTTCGCTGATCGAAGCGGCGCAGCGTCAAGAGATGCAAGGTCAACCGGTGATTCTGTTGGTAGCGGGTCCGGTCCGCGCCATGCTTTCGCGGTTCGGGCGTCTCGCCGTTCCAGGTTTGCATGTGCTGGCGTACCAGGAAATTCCTGACAACAAGCAAGTGACCATCGTTGCGACAGTAGGGCCCAACGGCTGAGGTAGTGGGTTATGCAAGTTAAGCGTTTTTTCGCCGCCGATATGCGTCAGGCCATGAAACTGGTTCGTGATGAGTTGGGCGCTGAAGCTGCCATCATCGGCAACCGGCGGATTGCCGGCGGGGTCGAGCTGACGGCTGCGCTGGATTACAAGTTGTCGGCCCTGTCGCCGCGGGTTCCGAACATGGAGCTTGAGGACGAGTTGCGCAAGACTCAGTCGCGGATCGTCACCGCTCAGGCCGAACTGAGCCTGCGGGGCGAGGGCGACAATGCCTCGATCACCAATCGCCAGCTGTTCGCCGGCCTGCCGCTGACCGCTGCCGAACCATTGATCGAGCCGACCCTGACCGAGCGTCCGCGCCCGGCCCCGGCGCCAGTCGCACCGGCTGCTGATTCCCGTGCGCTGGACTCCATGCGTTTCGAGCTCAACGGCCTGCGCGAGCTGCTGGAAGTGCAGCTCGGTTCCCTGGCCTGGAGCCAATTGCAGGGCAGTCGTCCGGAGCAGGCTAACCTCTGGCGCCGTCTGCAGCGCATCGGCCTGTCCGGTCCCCTGGCCCGTGATCTGCTGGCACTGATCACCGATATCGATGAGCCGCGCCAGGCCTGGCGCATGCTGCTGGCGCACTTGGCGCGGATGATCCTGACGCCGGAAGTCGAGCCTCTGGAAGAAGGGGGCGTGATCGCCATGGTCGGCCCCGCCGGCATGGGCAAGACCACCACCCTGGCCAAGCTGGCCGCGCGCTATGTACTCAAGTACGGCGCACAGAACATTGCCCTGGTCAGCATGGACAGCTTCCGTATCGGTGCCCAGGAGCAGCTCAAGACCCTGGGGCGCATCCTCAATGTCTCGGTGACCCATGTCGATCCTGGCCAGTCCCTGGCCCAGGCCCTGGATCCGCTGCTGCGCAAGCGCGTGGTGTTGATCGACACCGCCGGCCTGCAGGCCAGCGACCCGGCATTGCGCATGCAGTTGGAGAGCCTGGCCGGTCGCGGGATCCGCGCGAAGAACTATCTGGTGCTGGCGACCACCAGCCAGAAGCAGGTGCTGACCGCCGCCTACCACAGCTACAAGCGCTGCGGTCTGGCCGGCTGCATCCTGACTAAACTGGATGAAACAGCCAGTCTTGGCGAGGTCTTGAGCCTGGCCATCAGTCATGAATTGCCGGTTGCCTATCTGACCGATGGCCCGCGGATTCCTGACGATTTGCACCTGCCTCGCCGGCATCAACTGGTGAGCCGCGCAGTGAGCGTGCAGATGCAGGAAGAACCCAGCGAAGAAGCCATGGCCGACATGTTCGCTGACCTCTATCACAGCCCGACCAAGCGGGTCGGCTGAGTTAGACATGAATAGATTGCAGTGTATCTACATCGATGGTCTGCCATGCATTGTTCCAACGGTGAACGCGCAGCCAGTTATGTGGCCCCGTCTAAGTAAGACAAGGTAAAGAAAGAACATGGGCAGCATGCATCCCGTACAGGTGATTGCGGTGACCGGCGGCAAGGGTGGCGTCGGCAAGACTAATGTGTCAGTGAACTTGTCCCTGGCTCTGGCTGAGCTCGGCCGGCGGGTCTTGCTGCTGGATGCCGACTTGGGACTGGCCAACGTCGATGTCCTGTTGGGCCTGACACCCAAACGCACCCTGGCGGATGTCATCGAAGGGCGCTGTGAGTTGCGCGATGTGCTGCTCCAGGGTCCTGGCGGTATCCGTATCGTCCCGGCCGCCTCCGGCACCCAGAGCATGGTGCACCTGAGTCCCGCCCAGCACGCCGGCCTGATCCAGGCCTTCAGCGACATCGGCGACAACCTCGATGTGCTGGTGATCGATACTGCTGCGGGTATTGGTGACTCGGTAGTCAGTTTTGTCCGCGCGGCCCAGGAAGTGTTGCTGGTGGTCTGCGACGAACCGACTTCGATCACCGACGCCTATGCGCTGATCAAGTTGCTCAACCGTGACTACGGCATGAACCGTTTCCGGGTCCTGGCCAACATGGCCCAAAGCCCTCAAGAAGGGCGCAACCTGTTTGCAAAATTGACCAAGGTCACGGATCGCTTTCTGGACGTGGCCTTACAATACGTCGGCGCAGTTCCCTACGACGAAAGCGTGCGCAAGGCCGTGCAAAAGCAGCGTGCGGTCTATGAAGCCTTTCCTCGTTCGAAGTGTGCATTGGCGTTCAAGGCCATCGCGCAAAAAGTCGATACCTGGCCGTTGCCGGCGAACCCACGCGGGCATCTGGAGTTTTTTGTCGAGCGCCTAGTGCATCAAACAGCGGGACCGGTGCTATGACTGCCAGCGGCTACAACCTCTACAAGAAGTCCGCGCGTGACAGCCAGTACGAATTGATCGAGCGCTACGCGCCCCTGGTCAAGCGTATTGCCTATCACCTGCTGGCGCGGTTGCCGGCCAGTGTTCAGGTGGAAGACCTGATTCAGGCCGGGATGATCGGTTTGCTCGAAGTGTCGACCAAGTACGACGCGAGCAAGGGGGCGAGTTTCGAGACCTATGCGGGTATCCGTATCCGCGGGGCGATGCTCGACGAGGTTCGCAAAGGCGACTGGGCACCGCGTTCGGTGCACCGTAATACACGCATGGTCAGTGATGCCATTCGTGCAATTGAAGCTAAAACCGGCCGTGACGCTAAAGATCACGAAGTTGCGGCCGAACTTCAATTGAGTCTCGACGATTATTACGGGATTTTGAACGACACCCTGGGCAGCCGCCTGTTCAGTTTCGACGACCTGTTGCAGGACGGCGAACATGAAGGGCTGCATGAGGATGGCGCCAGTGCTCATCTCGAGCCGTCACGGGACCTGGAGGATGAACGCTTCCAGGCCGCCTTGGCGGATGCGATTGCCAATTTGCCGGAGCGCGAGCGACTGGTGTTGGCGCTGTACTACGACGAAGAACTGAATCTCAAGGAAATCGGTGAGGTCCTGGGGGTCAGCGAATCGCGGGTCAGCCAGTTACACAGCCAGTGCGCGGCCCGTTTGCGGGGGCGTTTGGGGGAGTGGCGAGCGCGCTGACAGGCAGTGTGGGGACACTGCGATCGGGACCGGTAAGGCAAGCGCTGCGCCGGTCTTGCAGTATGTGCTCCATGCAGTCGTTGTGTGTTATGCCGAATTGATTGAATGGCGCGTTCAGGTGCTGGATGCGTTTAAGACTGCTTGGAGGTCGAATTGGACAAGAACATGAAAATCCTCATCGTTGATGACTTTTCAACGATGCGGCGGATCATAAAAAACCTGTTGCGTGATCTGGGTTTCACCAACACGGTCGAGGCCGACGATGGCACTACCGCCATTCCGGTACTCAACAGCGGGAGCATCGACTTTCTGGTAACGGACTGGAACATGCCGGGCATGACCGGGATCGACCTGCTGCGCCACGTGCGTGCCGATGAAAAGCTCAAGCACCTGCCGGTGTTGATGGTGACTGCGGAAGCCAAGCGCGAGCAGATCATCGAAGCGGCCCAGGCCGGCGTTAACGGCTATGTAGTCAAACCATTCACGGCTCAGGCGTTGAAAGAGAAGATCGAAAAGATCTTCGAACGCATCGGTTGATGTACGTAGCCATTCCGCCACGGGGGAGCTATGGAGCATAACGAATCTTCACTGGGCGACTTTGAGTCGACCCTGAAAAAACATGCGCTGGAACTGGTCGAAAGCCTGGAAAAGGGCAAGTTCGGCGAAGCGGTGCAATTGATCCATGAGCTCAATCAGACCCGTGACCGCGGCCTGTATCAGGAAGTGGGCAAGCTCACCCGCGAGCTGCATAGCGCGATCGTCAATTTCCAGATTGACCCGCACATGCCGCAAGCCGAGGAAGTTTCACAGATCACGGATGCCACTGAGCGCCTGTCCTATGTGGTCCGGCTCACGGAAGCCGCCGCCAACCGCACCATGGACCTGGTAGAGAGCAGCACCCCGCTGGTCAATGGCCTGAGCACTGAAGCCCAGGCCCTGAGCGCAGATTGGGGGCGCTTCATGCGGCGCGAGGTCGGTGCTGAAGAGTTTCGTGAACTAGCGCGCCGGGTCGACAGTTTCCTGACGCGCAGCGAGCAGGAAACCCGTACCGTTTCAGGCCACCTCAACGACATTCTGCTGGCGCAGGATTACCAGGACCTGACCGGTCAGGTGATCAAGCGTGTGACCCAGTTGGTCACGGAAGTCGAAAGCAATCTGCTCAAACTTGTCTTGATGGCCAGCCAGGTCGATCGCTTCGCCGGTATCGAACATGACCGTGAATCGATCCTCGCGGAAAAAGATCCGCAAAAACATCTCGCCAAGGGTGAAGGTCCGCAGATTCATGCCGATAAACGGGAAGACGTTGTGTCCGGTCAGGACGATGTAGACGATTTGCTTTCCAGCCTTGGATTCTAGGAGCACCCATTAATGAGCTTCGGCGCCGATGAAGAGATCCTTCAGGATTTCCTGGTTGAGGCCGGCGAGATTCTAGAGCAACTGTCCGAACAACTGGTCGAGCTGGAAAGCCGACCGGATGATGCGGACCTGCTCAATGCAATTTTTCGCGGTTTTCACACTGTTAAAGGGGGCGCCGGCTTCCTCCAGCTCAATGAGCTGGTGGAGTGCTGCCACATCGCCGAGAACGTCTTCGACATCCTGCGCAAGGGTGAGCGACGGGTCGATTCGGAGCTGATGGACGTGGTGCTCGAGGCGCTGGACGCGGTGAACGGCATGTTCAGCCAGGTCCGTGAGCGCAGCGAAATCACTGCCGCGACACCGGAACTGCTGGCCGCCTTGGCGCGTCTGGCCGAACCTGCCGGTGCCGAGCCTGCAGCGCCGGTGGTCGAAGAAGTGGCCGAAGTTGCTGTCGAGCCTGAGCCTGAGCCTGAGGCCCCGTCAGGGGATATCACCGATAACGAATTCGAACTCTTGCTCGATTCGCTGAATGCCGCCAAGGCCGACGCCGAAGCCGCACCTGCTGCCGCGCCGGCGGCCGAGGGCGAGCCTGCCAGCGACGAGATCACCGACGCCGAGTTCGAGTCCCTGCTGGACCAGCTGCATGGCAAGGGGCAGTTCGCTCCCGATGCCGTAGCTCCCGCAGCGCCTCCTGCTGCCGCTGGCGCTGCCGCGGCGGGCGACGAAATCACCGATGACGAATTTGAAGCGCTGCTGGACCAGTTGCATGGCAAGGGCAACTTTGCCGTGGATGCACTGGAGTCGGCAGTGGCCGCCGTGCCTGCCGCGCAGGCGCCCAGCGCCGCCGCAGCCGGTAGCGATCTGATCACCGATCACGAATTCGAATCCCTGCTCGATGAGCTGCACGGCAAGGGCAAGTTCTCTGAAGCTCCGGGTGCGGCCAAACCGGCAGCGGCAGTTGCCGCGGCACCGGCTGCTGCAACCAGCGCCGCCGTCGCCAAACCCGTGGCCAAGAAGCCCGAAGCCAAGGCCGAGGCGCCAAAACCGGCAGCGGCTGCAGCGCCGGCACCTGCTCGTGCCGCCGCGGCGCCGCCGGCAGAAAAACCGGCCAGCGAAGCGGAAACCACGGTGCGGGTCGATACCGCGCGCCTGGACGAAATCATGAACATGGTGGGCGAGCTGGTGCTGGTGCGTAACCGTCTGGTGCGCCTGGGCCTGAACAGCGGCGACGAAGCCATGTCCAAGGCGGTGTCCAACCTGGACGTGGTGACCGCCGACCTGCAGACCGCGGTGATGAAGACCCGCATGCAGCCGATCAAGAAGGTCTTCGGGCGCTTCCCGCGCCTGGTTCGCGACTTGGCCCGGCAGCTCAAGAAAGAGATCAACCTGGAACTGGTGGGGGAAGAAACCGACCTCGACAAGAACCTGGTCGAGGCCCTGGCCGACCCGCTGGTGCACTTGGTGCGCAACGCGGTGGACCACGGCATCGAATCCCCTGAAGAGCGCGAAGCCTCGGGCAAGGCCCGTGGCGGCAAAGTGGTGCTGGCGGCGGAGCAGGAAGGTGACCACATCCTCCTGTCGATTTCCGACGACGGCAAGGGCATGGACCCCAACGTTCTGCGCGCCATTGCCGTCAAGCGCGGCGTGATGGACAAGGACGCCGCCGACCGCCTGAGCGATACCGAGTGCTACAACCTGATCTTCGCCCCGGGCTTCTCCACCAAGACCGAGATCTCCGACGTCTCCGGCCGTGGCGTGGGCATGGACGTGGTGAAGACCAAGATTTCCCAGCTCAATGGCTCGATCAACATCTACTCGACCAAGGGCCAGGGTTCGAAGATCGTCATCAAGGTGCCGTTGACCCTGGCGATCATGCCGACCCTGATGGTGATGCTGGGCAACCAGGCGTTCGCCTTCCCGCTGGTCAACGTCAACGAAATCTTCCACCTCGACCTGTCCCGCACCAATGTGGTGGACGGCCAGGAAGTGGTGATCGTGCGTGACAAGGCATTGCCCCTGTTCTACCTCAAGCGCTGGCTGGTCAGTTCCGCCGCTCATGAAGAGCAGCGTGAAGGCCACGTAGTGATCCTTTCGGTGGGCACTCAGCGGATCGGCTTTGTCGTCGATCAGTTGGTGGGCCAGGAAGAAGTGGTCATCAAGCCCTTGGGCAAAATGCTCCAGGGAACCCCAGGCATGTCCGGCGCCACCATTACCGGTGACGGCCGCATCGCGCTGATTCTCGATGTTCCGAGCATGCTCAAGCGTTACGCCGCACGGCGTATTTGATTCGGCGGGGAGGGGCGGTTGGCCTCGCCCCACCTAACGGAGTGTTTATGGCAGTCAAAGTCCTGGTGGTGGACGATTCGGGTTTTTTCCGCCGCCGCGTCTCGGAAATTCTTTCAGCGGATTCGAATATCCAGGTCGTCGGTACGGCGACCAACGGTAAAGAGGCGATCGATCAGGCCCTGGCACTCAAGCCGGACGTGATCACCATGGACTACGAGATGCCGATGATGGATGGCATCACCGCAGTGCGGCATATCATGCAGCGCTGCCCGACGCCGGTCCTGATGTTCTCTTCCCTGACCCACGAAGGCGCTCGAGTGACCCTCGATGCGCTGGATGCCGGGGCCGTGGATTTCCTGCCGAAGAATTTCGAGGACATCTCGCGCAATCCCGAGAAGGTCAAGCAACTGCTGTGCGAGAAAGTCCACAGCATCTCGCGCAGCAATCGTCGTTTCAGCAGCTACAGCGCCCCGGCGCCGCAACCGGCTGCACCGGCTCCGACCCCGTCGAGCTTTGGCGGCAGTCGTCCGGCGCCAGCGCCGGCTCCGGTTCGTGCTCCGGCAGCGGCTGCAGGTCCTGCATCGCCGGCGCCCAAGCGCAAGGCCTACAAGCTGGTGGCGATCGGTACCTCCACCGGCGGTCCGGTGGCTTTGCAGCGGGTCCTGACCCAGCTGCCGGCCAACTTCCCGGCCCCCATCGTGCTGATCCAGCACATGCCCGCGGCGTTCACCAAGGCCTTTGCCGAGCGCCTGGACAAGCTCTGCCGCATCAGCGTCAAGGAAGCCGAGGATGGCGACATCCTGCGTCCAGGCTTGGCGCTGCTGGCGCCGGGTGGCAAGCAGATGATGATCGACGGTCGTGGCGCGGTGAAGATCCTGCCCGGCGACGAGCGCCTGAACTACAAGCCTTGCGTGGACATCACCTTCGGTTCGGCGGCCAAGTCCTACAGCGACAAAGTTCTGGCGGTGGTACTCACCGGCATGGGTGCCGACGGTCGTGAAGGCGCGCGCCTGCTCAAGCAGGGCGGCAGCGCGGTCTGGGCCCAGGATGAAGCCAGCTGCGTGATCTATGGCATGCCCATGGCCATCGTCAAGGCCAACCTGGCGGACGCGGTGTACAGCCTGGACGACATCGGCCGGCACCTGGTCGAGGCCTGTCTCTGATGGATGTACTCAGCCTAATCGGGATCATCATGGCGTTTGTCGCCATCATCGGCGGCAACTACCTGGAAGGTGGCCACCTGTCGGCACTGGCCAATGGCCCGGCCGCGCTGATCGTGCTCGGCGGCACCATCGGCGCAGCCTTGCTGCAGTCGCCGTTGAGCGCTTTCAAGCGAGCCATGCAGATCCTGGTGTGGATCCTGTTTCCGCCTCGGGTCGATCTGCCTGGCGGCATCGACCGGGTGGTCAACTGGAGCCTGACCGCGCGCAAGGAGGGCCTGCTGGGCCTTGAAGGCGTGGCCGATGCCGAGCCGGACACCTATTCGCGCAAGGGCTTGCAGCTGTTGGTGGACGGCGCCGAGCCGGAAGCCATCCGCAGCATCCTCGAAGTGGATTTCTACACCCAGGAAAGCCGTGATATCGAGGCCGCCAAGGTTTTCGAGAGCATGGGCGGCTATGCGCCGACCATCGGCATCATCGGTGCGGTCATGGGGCTGATTCACGTCATGGGCAACCTGGCCGATCCGTCGCAGCTGGGCAGCGGCATTGCCGTGGCCTTCGTCGCCACCATCTACGGGGTGGCCAGCGCCAACCTGGTGTTGCTGCCGATCGCCGCCAAGCTGAAGTCCATCGCCCTGCGTCAGTCCCGTTACCGGGAAATGCTGCTCGAAGGCATCCTGTCGATCGCCGAAGGCGAAAACCCCCGCTCCATCGAGTTGAAGCTGCAAGGCTTCATGGACTGACTATGGCCCGTCGTCGCCAGCAAGAAGAACACGTCAACCACGAACGCTGGTTGGTTTCCTACGCCGACTTCATCACCCTGCTGTTCGCGTTTTTCGTGGTCATGTACTCGATTTCCTCGATCAACGAGGGCAAGTACAAGGTGATTTCCGAGGCGCTGATCGGGGTCTTCACCGACTCCGACCGCAGCCTCAAGCCGATTCCCATCGGTGATGAACGGCCCAAGACCGTGACCCCGGCCAAGCCGCTGGTCAAGGACAGCGAGCAGACCGACGCCGGGATTTCCGGCGGCAGCGATCCGCTCAAGAGCATCGCCGATGACATCAGCGCGGCCTTTGGCGACCTGATCAGCTCGAACCAGATGACCGTGCGCGGCAACGAGCTGTGGGTGGAGATCGAACTCAACTCCAGCCTGTTGTTCGGCAGTGGCGACGCCATGCCCAGCGACCAGGCGTTCACCATCATCGACAAGGTGGCGAAGATCCTCAAACCCTTCGACAACCCGATCCATGTCGAAGGCTTCACCGACAATCAGCCGATCCAGACCGCGCAGTACCCGACCAACTGGGAACTGTCCTCGGCTCGTTCGGCGAGCATCGTGCGCATGCTGGCGATGCAGGGCGTCAATCCGGCGCGGATGGCCTCCGTGGGCTATGGCGAGTTCCAGCCGGTGGCCAACAACGCCACCGCCGAAGGCCGGGCGCGCAATCGGCGGGTGGTGCTGGTGGTGTCGCGCAACCTCGATGTGCGGCGCAGCCTGACCGGTACCGGCACCGCCCATGCAACACCGGATGCGGCACTCAAGCGTGCTGGCACACAAACTGCACCAACCCCGGTCAAAACGCCGGTACAGGGAAGCGCCGTCAATTCTCCGTCACCCGCTTTATAACTTAGCGCTATGTCTCGCCCTGCTGTGGCCGGGCGGGAGGAACCAACCGAATGAGAGTCTGGGCAGTCGCCAATCAAAAGGGTGGTGTTGGTAAAACCACCAGTTCCATCGCTTTAGCCGGCTTGCTGGCCGAGGCGGGCAAGCGCGTGGTCGTGGTCGATCTCGACCCCCACGGTTCCATGACCAGCTACTTCGGCTATGACCCGGACAGCCTGGAGCACAGCAGCTACGACTTGTTCCTGCACAAGGGCAACGTGCCCCAGGACCTGCCGGGCCAACTGCTGCTGGGCACCAGCCACGAACACATTTCCCTGTTGCCGTCGAGCACCGCCCTGGCCACCCTCGAGCGTCAGTCGCCGGGGCAGAGCGGCCTGGGCCTGGTGATCGCCAAGAGCCTGGCGCAGCTGTGGCAGGATTTCGACTATGCGGTGATCGACAGTCCGCCGTTGCTCGGCGTGTTGATGGTCAACGCCCTGGCGGCCAGCCAGCAGCTGGTGATCCCGGTGCAGACCGAACACCTGGCGGTCAAGGGCCTGGAGCGCATGGTCAACACCCTGGCCATGGTCAACCGCTCGCGCAAGCAACCCCTGCCGTTCACCATCGTGCCGACCCTGTTCGATCGCCGGACCCAGGCGTCCCTGGGTACGTTGCGGATCCTGCGGGACAAGTTTCCCGACGAAATCTGGCAAGGCTACATCCCGGTGGATACCCGCCTGCGGGACGCCAGCCGGGCCGGTGTCACGCCTTCCCAGTTCGATGGCAAGAGTCGCGGTGTACTGGCCTACAAGGCCTTGCTCAAGCACTTGCTGGCCCAGCAACTCGTGGCGCAGGTGGCTTGACGTGAAGGCTTATTCAAGTCGCCCGACGGCCTGGCCGATAACCTCCACAGGTCACTGTGTCGAGGTTTGCGCGTGGGTATCCTTATGAACCGTCCGCTGGATATCAAGAGCCGGCCCCAGCTGGCGCTGCAGTCGTACCTGGACGCTTTGCTGCAGGATGCCACCGAAGAAGAATTGATCCCGGAACCTGCGGTTGCGGTCGAAGTCGCGCCGCCAGCTGCGCCGACCACGGCCGAGGCCGGCAGCGCAGTGCTGGACGAGTTCCAGGCGGCGGTGCTGGAAGAGCAGGCGCGGGATGCGTTGCTTCAGCGGCAGGCGGCTCCGCTCGCCCGGGTGGCGGACCCGATGCCGGCGCCAGCCGTTCTGGAAGCACCGCCGCCGGTGCTGACCTCGATCTCCCCCGTAGTGCCGATGCTCCAGGCGCTGGTGCCGCCGGTGGTCGAAGTGCACCTGCCACCGAGCAATACACCGCCTCCGGTCACCGGCAGCGACCGTCCCAGCTGGGCGGCGGAGCCTTTCGAATGCCTGTTGTTCGATGTCGCCGGCCTGACCCTGGCGGTGCCGCTGGTGTGCCTGGGTTCGATCTATTCTCTGGCAGGGCAAGAGCTGACGCCGCTGTTCGGTCAGCCCGAGTGGTTCCTCGGTATCCTGCCGAGCCAGGCCGGTAACCTGAAAGTGCTGGATACCGCCCGTTGGGTCATGCCGGATCGTTACCGCGATGATTTCCGCCAGGGCCTGCAGTACGTGATCTCGGTCCAGGGCTACGAGTGGGGGTTGGCGGTGCATCAGGTCAGCCGTTCCTTGCGCCTGGACCCTAATGAAATCAAATGGCGCAGTCATCGTGGCCAACGCCCGTGGCTCGCCGGCACCGTGATCGAACACATGTGCGCCTTGCTCGACGTGGCCGAACTGGCGGAGTTGATCGCCACCGGTGGTGCCAAGCAGTTGGCGATCAGTCAAGCGGCCCACAAGCCGAAGTGAAGCAAACACAGGCGGCGTCCGTTGGACGCAGCCACACAGAACACACGCCGTTTTCAACGGTTTTTTGAGGGGTCAGGGTATGAATAAGTCGTCGTCTGCACAGGGTTCCGAAGATCCGATCCTGCAATGGGTCACCTTCAAGCTGGATAACGAGTCCTACGGCATCAACGTGATGCGCGTCCAGGAAGTGCTGCGCTACACCGAGATCGCTCCGGTGCCGGGTGCGCCGAGCTACGTGCTGGGGATCATCAACCTGCGGGGCAATGTGGTCACCGTGATCGACACCCGCCAGCGTTTCGGCCTGGTGCCTACCGAAGTCAACGACAACACCCGGATCGTCATCATCGAAGCCGACAAGCAAGTGGTCGGGATCATGGTCGACAGCGTGGCGGAAGTGGTTTACCTGCGTCAGTCGGAAGTCGAAACCGCACCCAATGTCGGTAACGAAGAGTCGGCCAAGTTCATTCAAGGCGTCTGCAACAAGAACGGCGAACTGCTGATTCTGGTGGAGCTGGACAAGATGATGAGCGAAGAGGAATGGTCGGAACTGGAGAGTATCTGATTGATCCTCGAGGTAGCGGTGATTGTCCTGGCGATCCTCTGGGTCGCCACTGTGGCGCTATTCCTGTCGTACACCCGCAATCAGCGGCAGATCGCCGCCCAGCAGGCCGAAGGCGATGCCGTGCGCGATCAGCGGATCAAGGAGCTGGCCAAGCGCGTCGACCATTACCAGAACGGTACGGTACGCATGGGCGAGGATCTGCATGAACTGCGGGCGGTGGTGGCGCCGTTGCCGGACAAACTGGCCCAGCTGGAGCAGCGTGACCCCTCCAGCCTGTCCTTCGCCCAGGCCGCGCGCCTGGTGGGCATGGGTGCCAGCGTCGACGAACTGACCCAGTCCTGCGGCCTGACCCAGGCCGAAGCGGAACTGGTCAGCAAGCTGCACAAAGGTTGACTAGCAGCTGCAAGCTCCAAGACGCGAGCTGCAAGTTACAGCTCGCCAGCTTGAAGCTTGTGGCTTGCAACTTGTAGCTGTTTCCCTTCAGTAATCGTCGCCGCGCGCGGTGATGTCTTTCTCCTGTTCGACCTGTTGCGGATCCTGTCCGGCTGGGAACTTGCCCTTGAGGTTCCAGGCGAAGGCGATGATTTCGGCGATGGTCCGGTACAGCTCCGGCGGAATGCTCTCGCCCAGCTCCAGGCGTGCCAGCAGCTTCACCAGTTCGGCGTTCTCATAGATCGGCACTTCATAGTCCCGGGCGATCTTCAGGATGGCTTCGGCCAGTTCATCGTCGCCCTTGGCGGTGAGGGTCGGGGCTTGCTGGCCGTCGTACTTGAGGGCAATGGCCTGGCGTGGTGCGGGTGTGTGTTTCATGCGGTTTCGTCGACCCAGCGTTGTTCCAATCGGGTTTGCGGGCCCCGGGGCGGGATACCCAGGTGGCAGTCCAGATCGCCGACATCCAGTCCCGAGGCCAGCAGGCGTTCGCGCAGGTGGCCCAGGTGGCTCTCGATCAGGCTTGCCGTGTAGGGACGCTCGGCCCACAGCTGGCTGGACAGGCGCCCTTGAATCAGTTGCGCCTGGACCTGCAGCGGGCCCAGGGGGTCGAGGTCGAACGCCAGGTCGACCCGCCACAGCGCCTGCTTGGACGGACGCTCTTCGCGCTTGTGCGAGGATTCGGGTTCTGGATCCGCTCTCTCTTCCCTTTGCAGCTTGACCTGCAAGGGCACGATGTCCTGCAGGTTGCGCATGGGGATTTCCAACTGCCAGGTGGTCAGTGGCCGGCCATCGTCGGTCAGGCCGCTCTGTTCCAGGCTCGCCAGCTGGTGGCTTTGCAGGCGTGATACCGCCGCAGCGGCCAGGCGCAGCAGATGTTGCAGATCGCCTTCGCCTTCCAGGCTTTGCAGCAGTCGCTCCGGCAGTGGGAAGCCGCCGGGCGGTGTCTTGGCGCTGACTTGACCCAGGGTGCCCAGAGCGCTGCGCACGAAGCTGGGCAGCGATTGCGCCAGGGTGTTGGCGGCGATGATTGCATTGAGGCTGCTGGAGGAGGGCAGCCCCGGGGTCAGCTGGGCGATCAGGCGCAGCAGGTCGCCCTTCAGGTCTGGCGTCTGGCCGGGATTGCTTGCGGCCAGCAACTTGGCTTCCAGAAACAGGCCGCTGCCCAGCAGGGCCTGGGCCACTCCTCGCGCGGTGCTCAACTGCTGCAGGTCCGGCAGGCCGGCCAGCAAGCGCTCCACGGCGGCCCGCAGGTCGGCCGATGCAGTGGGCAGTTCGCTGTCGGCGGGCAGGTTCTGCAGGAGGTTAAGCAGTCCGTTCAGGGAACCCTGGCGGCTTTGCTGGCTGGCCAGTTGGGCGGCGATGGCCAGCTGTTCCTGGCGGTTGCCCAGGGGGACGAAGTTGAGGGTCTGTGCATCCGAGACCATGGCGCTGAGCAGGCTGCCGATACGCAGCGGCTGCGGGCTGTCGATGCTCAGGGTAGCGCCGCTTTGGGCAGTATTGAGCAGGCTGACCAGCGAGCGGTAGATCGCCGGCTGGTTGGCGCCCTGGGGCAGGAGCTGGGTCGTCAGGACCTTGCCCTGGAGCAGGGTGCCCGCTGGCAGTTGGCTGGTGTCCAGGCGGGTCAGGGCGGCGACGCTGGAGGCAATGGCCTGCTGCACGGTGATCGCCAGGTTGCCCGCCGAAGGCTGGATCACCGCCAGGCTGGTGCCCTGGGGCAAGGGCTGGCTGCTGGTGGCCTGCACGGTGGTTTGCCGGCCGTTGTCCAGGGTCACCTTGAGCAGCAGCTGGAAGCTCTGGTCGGTCTGCTTGAGCGACAGCACTTCGGCCTTGGCGCTCTGACCGGCGGCTATCAAGCCTTCCAGGGGCGGCACCAGCTTGAGCAATTCGCCGCTGATCGGCTGAGGGCGCGAGGCGCCGGGAGCGGGCGCCTGGGGCAGTGGCAGGATGTTTATTTCGCCAGTCATTCGGACACAACCTGTGGAAATTAGCCCTCTTGAGAGTAGGGCTTCGCATGTATAATGCCGCCCGTCTTTGGGGGAGTGGGGAAAACATTGCAAATGTTTGACGCAGCTCTCTAGAACAGGCCGCCAATGCATTTATCCTGCATCCCTTTAACGGCCGCTCCACCGCCGACTTGAACCCGTAAAGGCCCGCCATCCCTTGACCAGCCCTCTTCTCGAAGCCGTAGCACTCGCCTGTGAGCGTGACTGGCGGATGCTGTTTGAACACCTGGAGTTGCGTCTGACTGGCGGAGACATGGTGCAGATCAGCGGTCCCAACGGCAGTGGCAAGACCAGCCTGCTACGTTTGCTCGCCGGCCTGATGCAACCCACCAGCGGCCAGGTCCTGCTCAATGGCCAGCCCCTGCGCGCCCAGCGCGCCGAACTGGCGCGCAACCTGTTGTGGATTGGCCACGCCGCTGGCATCAAGGATGTCCTGACCCCCGAGGAAAACCTCAACTGGCTCTGTGCCCTGCACCAGCCGGCCACGCGCGATGCCATCTGGCAGGCCCTGGCGGCCGTCGGCCTGCGCGGTTTCGAGGACGTCGCCTGTCACACCCTGTCCGCCGGCCAGCAGCGTCGCGTGGCCCTGGCCCGGCTGTATCTGAACGGCCCGCCGCTGTGGATCCTCGACGAACCCTTCACCGCCCTGGACAAACAGGGGGTGGCCCAGCTCGAGGAACACCTGGCCAATCATTGCGAACGTGGCGGCATGGTGGTCCTGACCACTCACCACACGCTGACCCGCATGCCCTCGGGCTACCGCGATCTGGACCTGGGGCGGTGGGCAGCATGAGCGTCTTTGCCCAATTGCTGGCCCGTGAAGCGCGCTTGCTGTTCCGACGTCCGGCGGAGTTGGCCAACCCCCTGGTGTTCTTCGCGATCGTCGTCGCACTGTTCCCTTTGGCCGTGGGACCTGAGACAAATCTGTTGCAAACCTTGTCTCCGGGGCTGGTCTGGGTAGCGGCCTTATTGTCCGTCCTGCTCTCGCTGGACGGGCTTTTTCGCAGTGATTTCGAGGACGGATCCCTGGAGCAGTGGGTCCTTTCGTCGCACCCCCTGGCTCTTCTGGTTTTGGCCAAGGTACTGGCACACTGGGCCTTTTCCGGCCTGGCACTGGTATTGCTTGCCCCCTTGCTGGCCTTGATGCTCGGCTTGCCTACCGCCTGCCTGCCGGTGTTGTTGCTGTCATTGCTGCTGGGCACTCCGGTGCTGAGCCTGCTGGGCGCAGTGGGCGCGGCATTGACGGTGGGTTTGAAGCGTGGCGGCTTGCTGCTGGCGTTGCTGATCCTGCCTTTGTACATCCCGGTACTGATTCTCGGCAGCGGCGCCCTGCAGGCCGCGTTGCAGGGCATGCCAGCGACCGGTTATCTGCTGTGGCTTGGGAGCCTGACCGCCCTGGCAGTGACCCTTACACCCTTTGCAATAGCTGCTGGCCTGAAGATCAGCGTCGGCGAATAATGAGGTCTGGTTGTTTTTTGACCAGTAAAGACCCTGGCTGTTCGTGAACGCGAAGAGCAACCGTGATGGAAACAACGAATGAACTGGACCTGGTTTCACAAGCTCGGCTCGCCTAAATGGTTCTATGGCATCAGCGGAAAAATGCTGCCCTGGCTCAGCGTCGCGGCGTTCTTGCTGATTGCTGTCGGCGTGGCCTGGGGCCTGGCCTTCGCGCCACCGGACTACCAGCAGGGCAACAGCTTCCGCATCATCTATATTCATGTCCCGGCGGCCATGCTGGCGCAGTCCTGCTACGTGATGCTGGCAGTCTGCGGCGTGGTTGGGCTGGTGTGGAAGATGAAGCTGGCGGACGTGGCGCTGCAATGCGCGGCGCCAATCGGTGCCTGGATGACCGCCGTGGCCCTGGTGACCGGTGCCATCTGGGGCAAGCCGACCTGGGGTTCATGGTGGGTCTGGGATGCACGACTTACGTCGATGCTCATTCTTCTGTTTCTGTACTTCGGTCTGATTGCCCTGGGCAACGCCATCAGCAATCGTGACAGCGCCGCCAAGGCCTGCGCGGTACTGGCCATTGTCGGCGTGGTGAACATCCCGATCATCAAGTACTCGGTGGAGTGGTGGAACACCCTGCACCAGGGCGCGACCTTCACCCTTACGGAAAAGCCGGCGATGCCGGTGGAAATGTGGTTGCCGCTGCTGCTCACGGCCCTTGGTTTCTACTGCTTCTTCGGCGCCGTGCTGTTGCTGCGCATGCGCCTCGAAGTGCTCAAGCGCGAAGCCCGGGCCAGTTGGGTCAAGGCCGAAGTACAAGGTTGCCTGGAGACCGTTCGATGAGTTTTGCATCCTTCAGCGACTTTCTTGCCATGGGCCATCACGGCCTCTATGTCTGGTCGGCTTATGGCATCTGCCTGGCAGTCCTGGCCATCAACGTGGCGGAGCCGATCCTGGCCCGCAAGCGCTATCTGCAACAAGAGGCGCGTCGTCTGCGCCGGGAGAACGGTAAGTGAATCCGCTGCGTAAAAAGCGTCTTTTGATCATCCTGGCGATCCTGGTGGGCGTCGGCATTGCCGTGGGCCTGGCCCTCAGCGCGCTGAAGGAAAACATCAACCTGTTCTACACCCCGACCCAGATTGCCAACGGCGAAGCGCCGCTGGACACGCGGATTCGCGCCGGTGGCATGGTCCAGGCCGGCTCCCTGGAGCGCTCCGCCGATTCCCTGGACGTCAAGTTCGTGGTCACCGACTTCAACAAGTCGGTGACCATCACCTACCGCGGCATCCTCCCGGACCTGTTCCGCGAAGGGCAGGGCATCGTTGCCCTGGGCAAGCTCAACGCCGACGGCGTGGTGGTGGCCGATGAAGTACTGGCCAAGCACGACGAGAAGTACATGCCACCGGAAGTCACCAAGGCCCTGAAAGACAGCGGCCAGTCGGCGCCGACACCAGCGAAAGAGGGTTAAGCCATGAGTTCCGCACTGTTCATTCCTGAACTCGGCCAACTGGCGATGATCCTCGCCCTGTGCTTTGCCCTGGTCCAGGCCGTGCTGCCGCTGCTGGGCGCCTGGCGTGGCGATCGGCTGTGGATGAGCCTGGCCCAGCCGGCGGCCTGGGGGCAGTTCGCCTTCCTGGTGTTCGCCTTCGGCTGCCTGACCCATGCCTTCATGACCGACGACTTCTCGGTGGCCTATGTGGCCCACAACTCCAACAGCGCCTTGCCCTGGTACTACAAGTTCAGCGCCGTCTGGGGCGCCCACGAAGGATCGCTGCTGCTCTGGGCGCTGATCCTCGGTGGCTGGACCTTCGCCGTGTCGGTGTTCTCGCGCCAGTTGCCCCAGGTCATGCTGGCCCGGGTACTGGCGGTGATGGGCCTGATCAGCACCGGCTTCCTGTCGTTCCTGATCGTCACCTCCAACCCGTTCGCGCGGATCCTGCCGCAAGTGCCGGCCGATGGGCGTGACCTCAATCCGTTGCTGCAGGACATCGGCCTGATCGTGCACCCACCCATGCTCTACATGGGCTACGTCGGTTTCTCGGTGGCCTTCGCCTTCGCCATTGCGGCCTTGCTCGGCGGTCGCCTGGACGCTGCCTGGGCCCGCTGGTCGCGGCCCTGGACCATCGTCGCCTGGGCCTTCCTCGGCATCGGTATCACCCTGGGCTCGTGGTGGGCCTACTACGAACTCGGCTGGGGCGGCTGGTGGTTCTGGGACCCGGTGGAAAACGCCTCGTTCATGCCCTGGCTGGTGGGCACGGCGCTGATCCACTCCCTGGCGGTCACGGAAAAGCGTGGCGTATTCAAGAGCTGGACCGTCTTGCTGGCGATTGCCGCCTTCTCCCTGAGCCTGCTGGGAACCTTCCTGGTGCGTTCTGGGGTCCTGACCTCGGTGCACGCCTTCGCCGCGGATCCCGAGCGTGGCGTGTTCATCCTGATCTTCCTGCTGTTCGTGGTAGGCGGCTCGCTGACCCTGTTCGCCCTGCGCGCGCCGGTGGTCAAGAGTCATGTGGGCTTCAATCTGTGGTCCCGGGAAACCCTGCTGCTGGGCAACAACCTGGTGCTGGTGGTGGCGGCCTCGATGATCCTGCTGGGCACTCTGTATCCGCTGGTGCTGGACGCCCTGACCGGCGCCAAGCTGTCGGTCGGCCCGCCGTACTTCAATGCCCTGTTCATTCCGCTGATGGCCTTGCTGATGGTGGTGATGGCGGTGGGCGTGCTGGTGCGCTGGAAAGACACCCCGGTGAAATGGCTGATGGGCATGCTCGGTCCGGTATTGCTGGGCAGCGTGGCCCTGGCCGTGGTCGCGGGCATTGCCTACGGCGATTTCAACTGGGCGGTGCTGGCGACCTTCCTGCTGGCGGCCTGGGTGCTGCTGGCCGGCGTGCGCGACATCTTCGACAAGACCCGGCACAAGGGCCTGATCAAGGGCCTGCCCGGCCTGACCCGCAGTTACTGGGGCATGCAGCTGGCGCACCTGGGCATCGCGGTCTGCGCCCTGGGGGTGGTGCTGTCGAGCCAGAACAGCGCCGAGCGTGACCTGCGCCTGGAGCCGGGTGAGTCCATGGAACTGGCCGGCTATCACTTTATCTTCGAAGGCGCCAAGCACTTCGAAGGGCCGAACTTCACCTCCGACAAGGGCACCGTGCGCGTGGTGCGCAATGGCAAGGAAGTGGCGGTGCTGCATCCGGAAAAACGCCTGTACACCGTGCAGAGCTCGATGATGACCGAAGCCGGGATCGATGCCGGTTTTACCCGTGACCTGTATGTCGCCCTGGGCGAACCCCTGGGTGAAGGCGCCTGGGCGGTGCGGGTGCACGTCAAGCCGTTCGTGCGCTGGATCTGGTTCGGCGGCCTGCTCACCGGCTTCGGTGGCTTGCTGGCGGCCATGGACCGGCGTTATCGGATCAAGGTTAAAAGCCGCGTGCGCGAAGCACTGGGCATGACAGGAGCCACCGCATGAGACGCTGGATGATGATGTTGCCCCTGGCGGTGTTCCTGGTGGTGGCGGTGTTTCTCTATCGCGGGTTGTACCTGGACCCGGCCGAGCTGCCATCGGCAATGATCGGCAAGCCGTTCCCGGAGTTCTCCCTGCCGTCGGTGCAGGGCGACAAGACCCTGACCCGTGCCGACCTGCTGGGCAAGCCGGCGCTGGTCAACGTCTGGGGCACCTGGTGCATTTCCTGCCGGGTCGAGCACCCGGTGCTGAACAAGCTGGCGGAGAAGGGCGTGGTGATCTACGGCATCAACTACAAGGACGTCAACGCCGACGCCCTGAAGTGGCTGGCCGAATTCCACAACCCCTACCAGCTGGACGTGCGCGACGAGGAGGGCTCCCTGGGGCTCAACCTCGGCGTCTACGGCGCCCCGGAAACCTTCTTCATCGATGCCAAGGGCATCATCCGCGACAAGTTCGTCGGGGTGATCGACGAAGTGGTGTGGCGTGAACAACTGGCTGCCAAGTACCAGGCACTGGTCGATGAGGCCAAGCCATGAAGCGCTGGTTAGCCGCCGCCCTCCTGGGCCTGAGCATCGCCGGCGTGGCCCACGCGGCTATCGATACCTATCAGTTCGCCAGCGACGCCGATCGCGAAAGGTTTCACCAACTGACTAAGGAACTGCGCTGCCCCAAGTGCCAGAACCAGGACATCGCCGACTCCAACGCGCCGATTGCCGCCGACTTGCGCAAAGAGATTTTCCGCATGCTCGGCGAGGGCAAGGACAATCAGCAGATCATCGACTTCATGGTCGACCGCTACGGCGACTTCGTGCGCTACCGGCCGGCCCTGACCGGCAAGACCGCGCTGCTCTGGTTCGGTCCCGCCGGGCTGCTGCTCGGCGGTCTGGTGATCATTGCCGTGATTGTCCGGCGTCGTCGCCTCGAACTGCGCGACAGCCCGCACACGCTTTCCGTCGAAGAGCGTCAGCGCCTCGACCAACTGCTGGATAAAAACCACCCATGATTGATTTCTGGCTTGCAGCAGGCCTGCTGCTCCTGATCGCCCTGAGTTTCCTGTTGATCCCGGTATTGCGCGAGCGTCGTGCCCAGCGTGAAGAGGATCGTACCGCGCTGAACGTGGCGCTTTATGAAGAACGAGTGGCCGAGCTCAACAGTCAGCAAGCCGAAGGCGTGCTCAGTGCCGAACAGATGGACGCCGGGCGCGCCGAAGCGGCCCGCGAGCTGCTGGCGGACACCGAAGGCAGCGGTCCGCTGCGCACCTCGCGCCTGGGCAAGCCGCTGCCGTTGCTGGCGGCGCTGCTGGTGCCGGTGCTGGGGCTTGGCCTCTACCTGCACTTTGGCGCCAGCGACAAGGTCGAGCTGACCCGGGAGTTCGCCCAGGCGCCGCAGTCCATGGAGGAAATGACCCGGCGCCTGGAGCGGGCGGTGGCGGCCCAGCCGGATTCTGCCGAAGGCCTGTATTTCCTCGGGCGCACCTACATGGCCCAGGATCGCCCGGCGGACGCGGCGAAGATCTTCGAACGCACCGTGGCCGTGGCCGGTCGTCAGCCTGAACTGTTGGGGCAATGGGCCCAGGCCCAGTACTTCGCCGACAACAAGCAATGGTCGGACAAGGTCCAGGGCCTGACCGACGAAGCGTTGAAAGCCGATCCCAATGAAGTCACCAGCCTCGGGCTGCTGGGGATCGCCGCCTTCGAAGGCGAGCGCTACCAGGACGCCATCGATTACTGGAAACGGCTGCAGGCGCAATTGCCGCCGGACGACAATTCCCGCGCCGCGCTGCAGGGCGGGATCGACCGCGCCAGCGAGAAGCTGGTGGCCGGTGGCGGCAAGGTTGCCAGTGAACCTGTGGCCAAGGGCGCCTTGCTCAAGGTCCGCGTCGATCTGGCGGCGCAGCTCAAGGCCAAGGTCCAGCCGGGCGACAGCGTGTTCATCTTTGCCCGTGCCACCCAGGGTCCGCCCGCGCCGCTGGCGGCCAAGCGCCTGACGGTGGCCGATCTGCCGGCCACGGTCGAGCTGGGCGATAGCGACGCGATGATGCCGCAGTTGAAACTGTCGAACTTCCCTGAAGTCCAACTGGTGGCGCGCATTTCCCGCGCTGGCAAACCCACCGCCGGCGAGTGGGTGGGGCGTAGCCAGCCATTGCCCAGCAGCACCACCGCCGCGCAACAGCTGACCATCGACAGTCCGGATCAATAACCAGAGAAGCCGCCATGACCGCCATCGCTCGTATCACCCTGTTGTCACTGGTTCTGGGGTTGAGCGCTTGTACGGTCCAGCGGCCGGCGCCAACCTCCTCTGAACCCATTCCGCCCGCGGGGCCGAGCACACGCCCGGCGCCGTCCACGGCCCCGGGCAAGCCCAGTGCGCCGATCCCGGCGGCCAAGCCCTTGCCTCGCACCTCCGCCAGTTTTGCTCCGCCGCCGGGTGGGCACAGCCACTGGGACGCCCGGCTCGGGGTCTACGTGCTGGACGACCAGAGCAACACCTTCTACCGCCAGCGCACCTATTACCGCTGGAACAACGGTTGGAGCCGCTCCATCAGCCCCGACGGACCTTGGGAAGACACCGATGTTCATGGGGTGCCCGCAGGGCTGGGGCGTCAGTTCCAGTAGTTGCCGGGCCCCTGGCCTGGTTGATTGCACCGGCGGCGCTGCACGGCGGCGTGCGCCTTGCCGCGACCAGCGGATGATTTAAGCCCCGGGTCGGCTGGCCGATACAGCGGGGTGTTCCTGAGTATCTGCCGTTGAGCGCCCGATGAAGAAAGACCTGAACAAACCCTATGTCGCGCCGATGGTGTTTTGGCTGGCCGTGGTCGTTGTCCTGCTGTTGCTGTATGGCCTGGGACCGGCAGAGGTGCCGGAACTGATCTACCTGTCCCTGGCACCGCTGTACCTGCTGGTGGCCTTCGCCTTCATGTATTACTTCTTCTGCTGGAGCCTGATCTCGGTGTTGCGCCTCGGCGAGATCGGCTGGAAGAAGGTCGACTACGGCTGGCTGCTGCTGGCTTCCCTGGCGTTGATCAGCGCCACCCAGGCAGTTCGGGTGGACTGGTTCCAGAGCGACTATCAGTGGGCCCAAAGCGAGCAGGCCGGCTTGCAGCGCCGGGTGCTGGCCGAGATCGACGACATGCTCGGCAGTGCGCACTGTCAGGCCGCGCTTGAGCTGCATGAGCCCCAGGACGCGGCCCAGGTCAGCAGCCTGTGCGAGCGTTTTGGTGCGCTGGAGCGCAGCGCCGATGGGCGTCCGTCGACCCTGGCGGTGAGCAAGGTGCAGCAGGCTCTGGATGACCTGCGCGGTGAGTATTCAGCGCCCCTGGTGCAGCAATGGTTGCAGCGTCTGGGACAGACATTCGGCGAATTGGAGCGCCAGCGCGCCGAGGTCCACCGCCTGCATGGGCTGACCCAGGTCAGCCAGGCCGAACGGCTTTACGGCTACTGCGCACCCTTGTTGCTGGTGATCGCCCTGGCCTTGCGCGCCGCCAAGGTCACGGGCGAGGTGCTGCTCAAGGCGCCCCAGCGGCGCCGGCTGTGGCTGATCGTCAACCGGCGCGTGGTGCTCGACGGCCTGGGCTTTGTCCGCGGCGCCCGGGCGCGACTGGACGAAGCCCTGAGGAACTGGCGCGTGGCTCGTTGGGGCGTGGTGCACCTGTCCTGTGACTTCATCGCTGCGGCCAGTCCCCAGGACACACCGGTGGCGGTGGTCCCGGGTTTCTATGAAAACGAATTCCGCCTGGCGACCCTGGCCGCTTTCGATGGCAGCGAGTTCGTGCAGTGGGCCGCCACCCAGACCATCGACATCCTGTACCTGGTCGGCGAAACCGATCAGGGCCTGATCGAGCGCCTGCGGCGCTGGGGCGAGGCGCTGAACATCGAGGTGCTGGTCCGCGAGCGCATCTGAAGCCCGTTTCAGAGGCGCTCCAGCAGCAGCTCCACGTACTCGACGAAGGCCCGGGCCTTGGCACTCACCAGGCGCCCGCCGGGAAATACCGCCCACAGTTGCTGCCGAGGCAACTGCCAGTCGGTCAGCAGCGCCTTGACCGCGCCGCTGGCCAACTCCGGGGCGAACATCCATTGCGAGGCGATCGCCAGGCCCTGATGGGCCAGGACCGCGGCACGCAAGCCTTCCGCGGCATTGACCCGAATCCTGCCGCTGACACTCACCTGCTGTTCTTGGTCACCCTGGGAAAAGTGCCAGAAATGGCCGGGCCCCCGGTTGTAGATCAGGGCCTGGTGTTGGCTCAGATCCGCCGGATGCCGGGGCTCGCCGTGCGTGGCCAGGTACGCCGGGGTGGCCAGCAGCAGGCGGGGGCATTCGGCGATTTTGCGCGCGGTGAGGGACGAGTCGGCCAGGTTGCCCATGCGCAGCGCCACATCCACCCCGGCTTCCACCAGATTGATGTGCTGATCGTCCAGCACCACGTCGACCTGCAGGCCGGGGTGACGATCAAGAAAGGCCCCCAGGTGGGGCACGATGTGCATGCGGGCGAAGGTCACAGCGGCGCCGATGCGCAGGGTGCCGTGCAATGCCGCAGCCGACCCGCGGGCGGCGTTCTCCGCCTCGCAGGCCTCCTCCAGGGTGCGCCGGGCCCGTTCGAAATAGGCCAGGCCGGCCTCGGTGGGGGTCAAGCCGCGGGTGGAACGCAACAACAGCCGCACCTGCAGATGGGCCTCCAACTGGGCAATGCTTTTCGATACGGCAGGCTGGCCCAGGTTCAGGCGTCGGGCGGCAGCGGAGAAGGAGCCGCTTTCCACCACATGCACAAAGGTCTCCATCGCGGCTAGGCGGTCCATCGGTTGTCCTTGCAGGAGAGGGGAGGAGGGCACCCGGGAGCGGGCGCCGAGACTATCGCCGGGTTCAGCCCGAGTTGCCTAGGCACGCGCTGCTCGGCGGTTGTCCGCCACCAGCAGGAAACGCAGCAGCGCCAGCAGTGGGAAGGCGCTGCCCACCAGCGCCACGCCCAGCCAGCCGCTGTGTTCGTACACCGCACTGGCAATCGATGAGCCGAAGGCGCCACCGATGAAGATGCTGGTCATGTACAGCGCGTTGAGGCGGCTGCGGCTGTGGGCGTCCAGGGCATACACCGCCCGTTGCCCGAGCACCATGTTCATTTGTACGCAGAAGTCCAGGACCACCCCGGTCACCGCCAGGCCAATCACGCTGTAGGCGGGATGGATCAGCGTCGGGACAAAGCTCAGGGCCGCCAGGAGCATGGCCAGCAGCGAGGCGATACGGGTGTGGCCGGCATCCGCCAGGCGCCCGCTGATGGGGGCGGCGACGGCACCGATGGCGCCGACCAGGGCGAAGATCGCGATCTGGCTCTGCGACAGGCCGTGATGCCGGGCCAGCTCCAGGGGCGCCGCGGTCCAGAACAGGCTGAAGCTGGCGAACATGCAGCCCTGGTAGAAGGCCCGCTGGCGCAAGACCGGTTGCCGGCGCAGCAGGCTTCCCAGTGAGCGCAGCAGCTGGCCGTAAGTGGCGCTATGGGCCGGTTGGCGCTGGGGCATGGTCAGCATCAGGACCAGGCTGATGCCCGCCATCAGCACGGCGGCCGCAACGAACATCGCGCGCCAGCCAAACAGATCGGCCACCACGCTGGACACCGGACGGGCCAGGAGAATCCCCAGCAGCAGGCCGCCCATGATCCCGCCTACCACACGGCCGCGGGACTCTTCCGGGGCCAGGTGCGCGGCCAGGGGAATGAGGATCTGCACCGACACCGAGCTGAAGCCGATCAGCAGCGACACCAGGAGAAAGACGTTGGGCTGCTGGGTCCAGGCCGCTCCCAGCAGGCTGGCGATGGCCACCAGGGTGGTGATCACCATCAACCGGCGGTTTTCCAGCAAGTCTCCCAGGGGCACCAGGAAGAACAGGCCCAGGGCGTAGCCGATCTGGGTCAGGGACACGATCAGGCTGGCCAGGGAGCTGGACAGGCCGAGGTCCGGGGCGATCAGCTCGATGATGGGTTGGGCGTAGTAGATGTTGGCGACGATGGCCCCGCAGCAGAAGGCGAACAGCAGCACCATGCCTCGGGTCATTGTCACGCTGCGCAGGGGCAGCGCCTGGGTCGTTGAACTCATCGGAATTCTCTTGGCGGCGAAAAGAGGGGCAAGGTTAAGAGGCGGCGCGCTAACGCAGTAGAGAGCGCCGGGCAATAGCATTTATTCCTGCGGGGAATAAATGACCGATTCAAGGCGTTGCGCTGCCGGCCGGGACGGATGCCGCTGACGAGGGCTGATGATACATTTACTTACATCTTGTTCGATAGCATGCTCATGTTCGCCATCCGCCCCGGAAGTGGCCTGGGGCCCCCTTTTCAATCGAGGAAATCCATCCCATGAATCGGTCTATGCGTGGTTTGTTGTGCGCCGCTCAGGGCGTTGTCCTGGCGCTCACCCTGGTGGGCGCCGCGGCCCGGGCCCAGGATGCTCCGGGCATGCGCATGGGTGTGCGCGGCGAGATCACCGGGGTCAGCGGCGACTGGGTGCGGGTGCATGTCAACAGCGGTGAAAACGTCAGCGTCGAGCTGACGCCACAGACCCAGGTGCGCGGGGTGACCCTGGCCAACATCGAGGACATCAAGCCCGGCAGCTACATCGGCTCGGCGGCAATGCCCATGGCCGACGGCACGCTCAAGGCCCTGGAAGTGCATGTCTTTCCCGCGCAGATGGCCGGCACCGGGGACGGTCATCGGCCCTTCGACCTGGCCAAGGGCAGCAGCATGACCAACGGCAGCGTCGGTGATCTGGTGGTCAGCAATGGCCGTACCCTGACCGTCAATTACAAGGGCGGGCAGCAGAAGATCCTGGTGCCGGACGACGTTCCCATCGTCAATCTCACCCCCGGGGATCGCAGCCTGCTCAAGGCCGGGGTCAAGGTGGTGATGTTCGTCACCCAGAGCGCCGACGGCAAACTCATCGCCCAGTCGATTTCCGCGGGCAAGGATGGGGTGGCACCGCCCATGTAAGGCGGTTGTCGGCGGCGTGCAATCGCCCGTTCCGGCCCTGCCGTGCCCAGGCTTGCATTGCCAAATGTTGCCGTGCCGCGGTTGCGGTGGCACTCGCTGAAACCTTGGTTTAGGGTTTGCGGTTGTTCAGTGCGGCGGGAGTGCCTTCTTATGGAAAAGTCGACGTTTAACCCAGCCAGTGTGTTCAATTCCCTGCAATACGGTTTCAGTCAGGCCGTGGAAGTGCGAGGCGGCCGGCGCCTGCTGCTGTCCGGCCAAGTGGGGGTGGATGAACAGGAGCGGACGGTCGGCCCCGGCCTGCGCGAGCAGACCGAGCGGGCCTTCGACAACATCGAAAGGGTCCTGGCCGCGGCAGGCGGCCAGATGGCGGATGTGGTGATGCTGCGCATCTACATCGCCGAGGCGGCCCGGGATCAGCAGGAACACATCAGCACGGTGCTGCTGGAGCGCTTTGCCAGCCAGCCACCGGCGTCCTCATGGATCATCGTCAGTGGCCTGTCCCTGCCCGAGTGGCTGATCGAGGTCGAGGTCGAGGCGGTGCTGGAGGAGCGCCATCAGGTGGCCGAGGCGGCTTTGTTCAATCCGGCGCGAGCCCTTTGAACTGGGCGATCAGGGCCTAAAAAAAAGCGACCGCCAGGGTCGCTTTTTTCATTCAGCCGCGAGGGCTCATTTGGCGTTGGTGTAGATCTGGTCGAAGATCCCGCCGTCGTTGAAGTGGGTCTTCTGCACGCTGCGCCAGTCGCCGAAGGTCTTCTCCACCGAGAGGAAGTCGACTTTCGGGAAGCGGTCGGTGTACTTGGCCAGCACCTTCGGGTCCCGTGGGCGCAGGTAGTTGTTGGCGGCGATTTCCTGGCCTTCCGGCGACCACAGGTACTTCAGGTATTCCTCGGCCGCGGCGCGGGTGCCTTTCTTCTCCACCACCTTGTCCACCACCGATACCGGCGGCTCGGCTTCGGCGGACACGCTCGGGTAGATCACCTCGAACTGATCGCGGCCGAATTCGCGGGCGATCATTTCCGCTTCGTTCTCAAAGGTCACCAACACGTCGCCGATCTGGTTGGTCATGAAGGTGGTGGTGGCGGCGCGGCCACCGGTGTCCAGCACCGGCGCCTGCTTGAACAGCTTGCCGACGAAGTCCTTGGCCTTGTTCTCGTCGCCGCCGTTCTTCAGCACGTAACCCCAGGCCGAGAGGTAGGTGTAGCGGCCGTTACCCGAAGTCTTGGGGTTGGGCACAATCACTTGCACGCCATCCTTGAGCAGGTCCGGCCAGTCTTTCAGGGCCTTGGGGTTGCCCTTGCGCACGATGAACACGGTGGCCGAGGTGAAGGGCGCGCTGTTGTTCGGCAGGCGCGTGACCCAGTTGTCCGGCACCAGTTTGCCGTTGTCCGCCAGGGCGTTGATGTCGGTGGCCATGTTCATGGTGATGACATCCGCCGGCAGGCCGTCGATCACCGAGCGTGCCTGTTTGCTGGAGCCGCCGAAGGACATCTGCAGGGTGATGTTCTCGTTGTGCTCGGCTTTCCAGTGTTTCTGGAAGGCGGCGTTGTAGTCCTTGTAGAAGTCGCGCATCACGTCGTAGGACACGTTGAGCAGGGTCGGGGCGGCCTGGGCGACGCTGCCCAGGGCCAGGCCGGCCGCCAGAAGCGAAGCGCTGAAGAGTTTTTTCACTGCACATTCCTTTTGTTCGAGAGTGAAGGCAATTTGCCGCCGACTATAGCCGGGGCGCTATATCTCTTTAAAGATTAAAAAGAACTTTGCTTATTCCAGTTTCTTGAACAGCGCATTGCCGCAGCGCGAGCAGAAGGCCGCGGACGGTTCGTGGCTGTTCTTGCGGCACACCGGGCAGTCATGCTTGAGCTGTTCGCCACGCATGGCGCTGGCCAGTTCCGCGGTGAAGATCCCGGTAGGCACGGCGATGATCGAGTAACCGGTGATCATCACCATCGACGAGATCATCTGGCCGATCACGGTCTTGGGCACGATATCGCCATAGCCCACGGTGGTCAGGGTGACGATGGCCCAGTAGATGCCCTTGGGGATGCTGGTGAAGCCATGCTCCGGGCCTTCCACCACGTACATCAGGGTGCCGAACACCGTGACCAGGGTGCAGACGCTGAGCAGGAACACCAGGATCTTCTGCTTGCTGCCGCGCAAGGCGTCCAGCAGGTAATGGGCCTGTTTCAGGTAGGGCGCCAGCTTGAGCACGCGGAAGATCCGCAGCATGCGGATGATACGGATGATCAGCAGGTACTGGGCGTCGCTGTAGTACAGGGCAAGGATGCCGGGGACGATCGCCAGCAGATCCACCAGGCCATAGAAACTGAAGGCGTAGCGCAGCGGCTTGGGCGAGCAGTACAGGCGCAGCCCGTACTCGATGGCGAAGATCAGGGTGAAGCCCCATTCGATGAAGGCCAGGACATTGGCGTAGTTGCTGTGCACCTCGTCGATGCTGTCGAGAATCACGATCACCAGGCTGGCGAGGATGATCAGCAGCAAGGCGGTGTCGAAGCGTCTTCCGGCCACCGTATCGGTCTGGAAGATCATTACGTAGAGGCGCTGGCGCCAGTTGTCGCTGTTACCCATGGGAATCGCCTGAATCAAAGATCAGCGCAGCCTAGGGGGAGAGGATGGGGGAGCGCAAGGTGTGTTGTCCCGGGGCGTGCGGTCCAGAACCCGGGCGGCGGCATGCACCAGCCAGCAGGCGATGACGAAGGGCGCGGTGAGGGGCGCAAGACCCAGGCTGACGATCCCGGGGGTGATCAGCAGGGCCAGGATCATCCCCGCCAGGGGCCGCCACGGAGCACGGGCCTGCTGACCCAGGGCCAGGGCCACCAGCGCGCAGTTGTAGCCGCCCAGGCCCGACAGGGCCTGAGCCTGTTGCTGTTGCATCAGAGCCAGGGCCAGGCCGCAGGCCGAACCGATCAGGGCCCAGGCCGCCGCCCGGCGGTTGGCCAGCAGCAGTCCGAGGAGAATCAGCAGCCCGGCCAGCGGCTGGCCGAGGAACATGATCTGGCCCAGGCCCTGGAGCAGGCCGCCCAGCAGGCTTCCCGGGGA
The DNA here is from genome assembly GCF_029237275.1 of Pseudomonas sp. 3MA1. NCBI lineage: Bacteria > Pseudomonadati > Pseudomonadota > Gammaproteobacteria > Pseudomonadales > Pseudomonadaceae > Pseudomonas > Pseudomonas sp. 3MA1. The sequence goes on from NZ_JAACFX010000001.1 coordinate 681,123, forward strand.
CAGTTCGGGCGCCGCCAGGGGCAGCGCTGCCTGGGGGGGCATCAGGCTCAGCAACAGCCAGCCAAGGCCGACGAAGGGCGCGGTGTAGGCCGGCAGGCTGTGCGGCTGGCGAGCGCGCTTGAGCCACTGCTGGGTGAGGATCGCGCTGAGGCCGGCGGCGGCGATGATCAGCGGCGGCAGCAGCACCGACCAGGGCAGGTACAGGCTCAGCAGCAGGCCCAGGAGCACACCGTTGTAGCTGAAGAGCCCGGCTTGCCGGTCGGCCTTGGCGTAGCCCCGGCGTTGTGCCGTGAGCAGTCCGGCCAGGGCGCCGAGCAGGGCTCCGCCGAGTTGGGCCGGGGCGCCGACCAGGATCGCCAGCAGGCACAACAGGCCGCACAGCGGATGGCGCTGGAGGAAAATCTGACTGAAACCGTTGAGCAAGGCAGTGGCCCAATCGGGGCAGAAGGCGTTGAAAGACTGTGCAGGCATGGTGGAAGTCGATGGGTGCGGCGCCTACCGCGTGCAGCGTTCGCTGCCGGTGGCCGCCTCTTCGGGCGGCTTCCGGCAGGTCGAGTGCGCTGCGGCGGCAGTGGCTACGGGTCAGAGAAGGGTTTCGACACGCAGGGAGTTGGTGGTCCCCGGCTGGCCGAATGGCACGCCGGTGGTGATCACCACGGTATCGCCGCGCTTGGCCAGGCCCTGGGCCTGGGCGATCTCCAGCGCCGTGGCGCACACCTCGTCCACCTGGCGCAGGCGGTCATTGACCACCGAGTGCACGCCCCAGGTCAGGGTCAGGCGGCGCGCGGTGGCCAGGTTCGGCGTCAGGTTGAGGATGGGCACCGATGGCCGTTCCCGGGCGGCACGCAGGGTCGAGCTGCCCGATTCGCTGTAGTTCACCAGCACCGCCACCGGCAGGATGCTGCACACCCGGCGGATCGCGCAGCTGATGGCGTCGGACACCGTCGCCTCGGCCTGGGGCCGGCTGACATCCAGTTGGGTCTGGTAATCGAGACCGCTCTCCACCTGGCGGATGATCTTGCTCATCATCTGCACCGCTTCCAGCGGGTATTCGCCAGAGGCGGTTTCCGCCGACAGCATCACCGCATCGGCGCCTTCGGCCACGGCGTTGGCCACGTCGGTGACCTCGGCCCGGGTCGGGGCGGGAGAAAAGCGCATGGATTCGAGCATCTGGGTGGCCACCACCACCGGTTTACCCAACTGGCGGCAGGTGCTGATGATGGTTTTCTGGATCTGCGGCACGCTTTCCGCCGGCACCTCCACCCCCAGGTCGCCCCTGGCCACCATGATCGCGTCGCTCAGTTCGGCGATTTCCCGTAGCTGGGTCACCGCTGAAGGCTTCTCGATCTTGGCCATCAGGTAGGCCTTGTCGCCGATCAGCGTGCGGGCTTCACGGATGTCTTCCGGGCGCTGCACGAAGGACAGCGCCACCCAGTCCACCCCCAGTTCCAGGCCGAAGCTCAGGTCGCAGCGGTCCTTGGCGGTCAGTGGGCTGAGGTCGAGCACGGCCTGGGGCACGTTGACCCCCTTGCGGTCCGACAGTTCGCCGCCATTGAGCACGGTGGTCTCGATGGCGTCGGCGTGCTTGGCGATGACCCGCAGGCGCAGCTTGCCGTCGTCCAGCAGCAGGTCCATGCCCGGCTCCAGGGCGGCGATGATTTCCGGGTGCGGCAGGCTGACCCGCTGGGCGTTGCCCGGGGTCGGGTCGAGGTCCAGGCGCAGGGCTTGCCCGCGCACCAGTTGCACCTTGCCTTCGGCGAAGGTGCCGACTCGCAGTTTCGGCCCCTGCAGGTCCATGAGGATGCCCAGGGGGTAGTTCAGTTCACGCTCGACCTGGCGGATCCATTCAAAGCGCTGGGCATGGTCGGCATGGGCGCCGTGGCTGAAGTTGAGCCGGAAGATATTCACCCCGGCTTGTACCAGCTCGCGGATGTCCTCGATGCCATCGATGGCCGGGCCCAGGGTGGCGAGGATTTTGACCTTCTTGTCAGGCGTCATGTTTGGGGGTCTCGAGAATCAGGATGGCGCGGAAGTCGTTGACGTTGGTGCGGGTCGGCTCGGTGACGATCAGGTCGCCCAGCGCCGCGAAGTAGCCGTAGCCGTTGTTGTTGTCCAGCTCGTCGCTGGCGCTCAGGCCCAGGGCCGCGGCGCGGGCGTAGCTGTCCGGGGTCATGATGGCCCCGGCGTTGTCTTCGGAACCGTCGATGCCGTCGGTATCGCCAGCCAGGGCGTAGATGCCCGGGTGGCCCTTGAGGCTGTCGGTGAGGCTCAGGAGGAACTCGGCATTGCGTCCGCCACGGCCATTGCCGCGCACGGTGACCGTGGTTTCACCGCCGGAGAGGATCACGCAGGGCGCCGCCAGGGGTTGACCGTGCAAGGCCACCTGACGGGCGATGCCGGCGTGAACCTTGGCCACCTCGCGGGATTCGCCTTCCAGGTCGCCGAGGATCAGTGGGCTGTAGCCGGCCTGGCGGGCTTTCACCGCGGCGGCTTCCAGGGATTGCTGGGGCCGGGCGATCAACTGGAAATGGCTGCGCTCCAGGCATGGGTCACCGGGCTTGATGGTTTCCGACTCGGGGCTGTGCAACCAGCTGCGCACAGCGGCCGGAACCTGAATCTCGTAGCGCTTGAGAATCGCCAGGGCTTCGGCCGAGGTGCTCGGGTCGGCCACGGTGGGGCCGGAGGCGATGACCGTCGCCAGATCGCCGGGGACATCGGATATCGCGTAGGTGTAGACCGTGGCCGGCCAGCAGGCCTTGGCCAGGCGGCCGCCCTTGATCGCCGAGAGGTGCTTGCGCACGCAGTTCATCTCGCCGATGGTGGCGCCGGATTTGAGCAGGGCCTTGTTGATGGCCTGCTTGTCGGCCAGGGTGATGCCGGCGGCGGGCAGGGCGAGCAAGGCCGAGCCGCCGCCGGACAGCAGGAAGATCACCCGGTCCTGTTCCGACAGGTTGCTGACCAGTTCCAGCACGCGCTTGGCCACGGCCAGGCCGGCGGCGTCGGGCACCGGGTGGGCGGCTTCGACCACTTCGATCTTGCTGCAGGGGGCGCCGTGACCGTAGCGCGTGACCACCAGTCCGCTGACCTCGCCCTGCCAGCTGTGCTCCACCACCTGGGCCATGGCCGCCGCGGCCTTGCCGGCACCGATGACGATCACTCGACCGCTGCGGTCGCTGGGGAGATGGGCTTGCAGAACCTGTTGCGGATGGGCGGCGTCGATGGCTGTGGCGAACAGCTCACGGAGGAATTGTTGCGGATCGACCGACATGGCGGGCTCCCGGATTTCTTGTTATGGGGGGCTTGAAGCGGGAGTAGCCGCCACCTCAGGCGGCGACAAGGTTGGCAGGGCCTGTCCCTGGCCCGCCGTGAGGCGTTTCCTGCGAACCTTGGTACAGCCTGAGGCAGCGGCTACATAGGGTGGTTATTTTTTCTCGCGGATCGAGAAGTTGGCCATGTGCTCCAGGCCCTTGATCAGCGCCGAGTGGTCCCAGTTGGCGCCACCGATGGCGCTGCAGGTGCTGAACACTTGCTGGGTGCCGGCGGTGTTGGGCAGGTTGATGCCCAGCTCGCGGGCGCCGCTGAGGGCCAGGTTCAGGTCCTTCTGGTGCAGGTTGATGCGGAAGCCCGGATCGAAGGTGCCCTTGATCATCCGCTCGCCGTGCACTTCGAGGATCTTCGAGGAGGCGAAGCCGCCCATCAGTGCTTCGCGCACCTTGGCCGGGTCGGCGCCGTTCTTCGCGGCGAACAGCAGGGCTTCGGCCACGGCCTGGATATTCAGGGCGACGATGATCTGGTTGGCCACCTTGGCGGTCTGGCCGTCACCGTTGCCGCCGACCAGGGTGATGTTCTTGCCCATGCTCTGGAACAGCGGCAGGGCGCGTTCGAAGGCCTGGCTGTCGCCGCCGACCATGATGCTCAGGGTCGCGGCCTTGGCCCCGACTTCACCGCCGGATACCGGGGCGTCCAGGTACTGCGCGCCTTTCTCGTTGATTTTGGCGGCGAAGGCCTTGGTCGCGGTGGGGGAGATGGAGCTCATGTCGATGACGATCTTGCCCTTGCCGATCCCGGCGGCAACGCCGTCGGCACGCAGCAGCACGTCTTCGACCTGAGGGGTATCGGGCACCATGATGATGACGAATTCGGCTTCCTGGGCCACTTCCTTGGGCGAGGCCAGGGCCACCGCGCCAGCGGCGATCAGATCAGCCGGGGCCTTGCCGTGGTGTTCCGAGAGCAGCAGCGAGTGACCGGCTTTCTGCAGGTTGGCGGCCATGGGGTGGCCCATGATGCCGGTGCCGATAAATCCGATTTTAGCCATGATAAAAATCCTCTATTCAACGGGACCCTGTAGGCGCTGGCTGGCCAGCGAAGGCGCAGCACTGCTTGCGGGCCTGTTCGCCGGCGAGCCGGCTCCTACAGGGGGACGGGTTCAGATTGCGTTGTGGGTTTTCAGCCAGCCGAGGCCGGCCTCGGTGGTGGTCAGCGGCTTGTACTCGCAGCCGACCCAGCCCTGGTAGCCGATGCGGTCCAGGTGCTCGAAGAGGAAGCGGTAGTTGATCTCGCCGGTGCCCGGCTCGTTGCGCCCGGGGTTGTCCGCCAGCTGGATGTGGTTGATCTGGCCCAGGTGGTTGGCCATGGTCCGGGCCAGGTCACCCTCCATGATTTGCATGTGGTAGATGTCGTACTGCAGGTACAGGTTGGCGCTGCCCACCTGTTCGCGAATCGCCAGCGCCTGGGCGGTGTTGTTGAGGTAGAAGCCTGGAATGTCGCGGGTGTTGATCGCTTCCATCACCAGCTTGATGCCCACCGCCTGCAGCTTGTCGGCGGCGTACTTGAGGTTGGCGACGAAGGTCTTTTCCAGCAGCGCCTCATCGGCGCCTTGTGGACGGATGCCGGCCAGGCAGTTGATCTGGGTATTGCCCAGGACCTGGGCGTAGGCGATGGCCAGGTCGACCCCGGCCCGGAATTCCTCGACCCGGTCGGGCAGGCAGGCGATACCGCGCTCACCCTTGGCCCAGTCACCGGCCGGCAGGTTGAACAGCACCTGGGTCAGGCCGTTGGCATCGAGTTGCGCCTTGATCTCGGCGGAGCTGAATTCGTAGGGAAACAGGTATTCGACGCCGCTGAAACCGGCATCGGCGGCAGCCTTGAAGCGGGCGAGGAAGTCCTGTTCGGTGAACAGCATGGACAGGTTGGCGGCAAAACGCGGCATGGTGGTCTCCTGTGAAACGGTGATGCCTGTGGTGGGCGCTCAGACGGCAGTCGGGCTGCCCCGGCGACCTCTCTGGACAAGAGGGCGAGCGGGGCAATCCCGGCAAGGTTCGGGTGAACCCGATGACAGCCTGAGGCCGCGGCTACAGGGGTTAGTCGAGCAGGGAAATCGCGGTAGGGGCGTCGTTGCCCACCAGCGCCAGGTCTTCGAACTCGTTGACTGCGTTGATCTCGGTGCCCATGGAAATGTTGGTCACGCGCTCCAGGATGATCTCCACCACCACCGGCACCTTGTAGGTCTGGAGCATTTCCTGGGCCTGGCGCAGGGCCGGCTGGATGTCCTTGGGTTCGAACACCCGCAGGGCCTTGCAACCCAGGCCTTCGGCGACCGCTACGTGGTCGACGCCGTAGCCGTTGAGTTCCGGGGCGTTGAGGTTGTCGAAGGACAGCTGCACGCAGTAGTCCATGTCGAAACCGCGCTGGGCCTGGCGGATCAGCCCCAGGTAGGAGTTGTTCACCACCACGTGGATGTAGGGCAGGTTGAACTGCGCGCCCACCGCCAGCTCTTCGATCATGAACTGGAAGTCGTAGTCGCCGGACAGGGCCACCACCTGGCGATTCGGGTCGGCCTTGACCACGCCCAGCGCCGCGGGAATGGTCCAGCCCAGCGGGCCGGCCTGGCCGCAGTTGATCCAGTGACGCGGCTTGTAGACGTGGAGGAACTGCGCGCCGGCAATCTGCGACAGGCCGATGGTGCTGACGTAGCAGGTGTCCTTGCCGAACACCTGGTTCATCTCTTCGTACACGCGCTGCGGCTTGACCGGCACGTTGTCGAAGTGGGTCTTGCGATGCAGGCTGGCCTTGCGCTGCTGGCAGTCATGCAGCCAGGCGCTGCGGTCTTTCAACTTGCCGGCGGTCTGCCATTCACGAGCCACTTCCAGCAGCACGGTCAGGGCGCTGCCCGCGTCGGAGACGATGCCCAGGTCCGGAGTGAAGACACGGCCGATCTGGGTCGGTTCGATGTCCACGTGGATGAACTTGCGGCCTTCGGTATAGACGTCCACCGAGCCGGTGTGGCGGTTGGCCCAGCGGTTGCCGATGCCCAGCACGGTGTCGGACTTGAGCAGGGTGGCGTTGCCGTAGCGATGGGAGGTCTGCAGGCCGACCATGCCCACCATCTGGGGGTGATCGTCAGGGATGGTGCCCCAGCCCATCAGGGTCGGGATTACCGGGATACCGGTCAGTTCGGCGAACTCCACCAGCAGGTCGCTGGCGTCGGCGTTGATCACGCCACCACCGGCCACCAGCAATGGACGCTCGGCCTGGTCCAGCAGGGCCAGGACCTTTTCCGCCTGCAAGCGGGTTGCCGCGGGCTTGGCCAGGGGCAGGGGCTGGTAGGCGTCGATGTCGAATTCGATTTCCGCCATCTGCACGTCGAATGGCAGGTCGATCAGCACCGGGCCGGGACGGCCGGAGCGCATTTCGTAGAAGGCTTTCTGGAAGGCGTAGGGCACCTGGCCCGGCTCCAGCACGGTGGTGGCCCACTTGGTCACCGGCTTGACGATGCTGGTGATGTCCACGGCCTGGAAGTCTTCCTTGTGCAGCCGGGCCCGGGGTGCCTGGCCGGTGATGCAGAGAATCGGGATCGAGTCGGCCGAGGCGCTGTACAGGCCGGTGACCATGTCGGTGCCGGCCGGGCCGGAAGTGCCGATGCACACACCGATGTTGCCGGCCTTGGTGCGGGTGTAGCCCTCGGCCATGTGCGAGGCGCCTTCAACGTGGCGGGCGAGGACGTGATCGATGCCACCGACCTTCTGCAGCGCGGAATACAGCGGGTTGATGGCGGCACCCGGGATGCCAAAAGCGGTATCGACCCCTTCGCGGCGCATCACCAGAACGGCGGCTTCGATTGCTCTCATTTTGCTCATGGTTTTGTGCCTCTTACGTTTTGTAATTGTATACAAGTGGCTTTTCACAAAGTGTATTCACGGCGAGCGACGCAGGTCAATGGATTTTCTTGAGCTACAGTGGCTTTTGCCGAAGCCCCGATAAACCGGCGTCCATTTGTCGCATGTGGTGATTTTCGCGATTTATTGTATACAAAAAATAAATTCATTGTGTTCTATTTGCTGTATCGGACTTCTACTACCAGAAGCATTCCTCAGGCTTTCTCAATAACAAGATAAGGACGGCACCCATGAGCGCTTTAACCTTGAAAGTCGCAGTCAACCTGGCCAATCAGGCCATCAGTGCGGGGCGCCAGATCAGTGCGGCGCCCTTGACCATCGCCGTGCTGGACGCCGGCGGGCATCTGGTGACCCTGCAAAGGGAAGATGGCGCCAGCCTGCTGCGTCCGCAGATCGCCATCGGCAAGGCCTGGGGCGCGATTGCCCTGGGCAAGGGGTCGCGCCTGCTGGCCCTGGACGCGCAGCAGCGCCCGGCCTTTATCGGCGCGTTGAATGGTCTGGGGCAGGGCAGCGTGGTGCCGGCGCCGGGCGGGGTCCTGATCCGGGATCAGGCGGGGGCGGTGATTGGGGCGATCGGCATCAGTGGCGACACCTCGGACATCGACGAGCAATGCGCCATCAGCGCCATCGAAGCTCAGGGCCTGGCGGCGGACGCCGGCGTCAGCGCGTAATCCTCAACCTTGCGGGCCCGGCCCCGGCCCGTAGCCGCTGTCGAGCCCGCGAAAAGGTCCGCAGGACCTTGCTGGTGTCTTGATATTTCTGCGCGCAGTTTGCCGCAACAAAAGAAGTGCACGGGAAGGGGCGCAAACGCGATCAGCGATCCGGTTCGCAGCCCTTGAGCACCAGGCGGATGATGGTCTGCGCCGCGGCCTCGTAGTCTTCTTCGGTGAGCTTGGCCTTGCCGGTGACCACCGAGATCTGCCAGTCGAAGTCGGCGTAGGTCTGGGTCGCGGCCCAGATGCTGAACATCAGGTGGTTGGGGTCGAGCGGGGCGATCAGGCCGCGATCGATCCAGGTCTGGATGCATTCGATGTTGTGCTTGGCCTGGGCGTTGAGCTGTTGCACCTGCTCCGGGCTCAGGTGCGGCGCGCCATGCATGATTTCGCTGGCGAACACTTTGGAGGCGAACGGCAGGTCGCGGGAGATGCGGATCTTCGAGCGGATATAGCCGCTGAGCACTTCGCTGGGCACGCCGTCGGCATTGAACGGCGTGGAGGCCTGGAGAATCGGTTCGATGATGCTTTCCAGCACCTCGCGATAGAGGTTTTCCTTGGACTTGAAGTAGTAGTAGACGTTGGGTTTGGGCAATCCGGCCTTGGCGGCGATGTCGCTGGTCTTGGTCGCGGCAAAGCCCTTGTCGGCAAACTCTTCGCTGGCGGCCCGCAGGATCAGTTCTTTATTGCGCTCGCGGATGGTGCTCATAAACCGGGGGATTCCTTGCCTGTTCGGGCGGTTGCGCATGGTAGCACCGGCTTTGCGAGAGGCTCAAGAATGCCGGGTAGGGCCCGTTTTTCCTGCTTGTGGGCGCTCGCTGCGCGCTCGGTGGCGCGGTATGCTGCGCGCCTTATTTTCAAGCAGGGAAGCCTGGCCCATGGCAGGAAGCAGTTTGCTGGTATTGATCGACGACATCGCCGCGGTCCTCGATGACGTGGCCTTGATGACCAAGGTGGCGGCGAAGAAGACCGCCGGGGTATTGGGCGACGATCTGGCACTTAACGCTCAGCAGGTTTCCGGGGTGCGCGCCGAGCGGGAACTGCCCGTGGTCTGGGCGGTGGCCAAGGGCTCGTTTCGCAACAAGCTGATCCTGGTGCCGGCGGCCCTGGCCATCAGTGCCCTGGCGCCCTGGCTGGTGACGCCGTTGCTGATGGTCGGTGGTGCCTATCTGTGTTTCGAAGGCTTCGAGAAGCTGGCGCACAAATACCTGCCGCATGCCGATGACGCGGCCGAACATGAGCAGAGCCTGCAGGCCCTGGCCGATCCCCAGGTGGATCTGGTGGCCTTTGAAAAGGACAAGATCAAGGGCGCGATCCGTACCGACTTCATCCTCTCCGCCGAAATCATCGCCATCACCCTGGGCACGGTGGCGGGTGCTTCCCTGAGCCAGCAGGTGGTGGTGCTGTCGGGGATTGCGATCATCATGACCGTCGGCGTCTATGGCCTGGTGGGCGGCATCGTCAAGCTGGACGACTTGGGGCTGTGGCTGGCGCAGAAGCCCGGAGCCCTGGCCAGGCGCATCGGCGGCGCCATTCTGCGGGCGGCGCCGTGGATGATGAAGAGCCTGTCGGTGATCGGCACCGCGGCGATGTTCATGGTCGGCGGCGGCATCCTCACCCACGGCGTGCCTGCCGTGCATCATCTGATTCAAGGCCTGGCCGAGCGCAGCGCCGGGGTCATCGGCGCGGCCTCGGTGATCATGCCGACCCTGCTCAATGCTGTGGCCGGGATTATTGCTGGCGCAGCGGTGCTGCTGGCCGTGAGCCTGATTGGCAAGGGCTGGCGTGCGCTGCGCGGCTGAGGCCTGACTCACCCCGTGGCGGTTATGACAGCCGGCGGCCTGGCGTAGAGCGATCGATGGCATCCGCGATGCCCGGTGAACTGCACTTGCGTGGATTGTGCTGCGCGGATGTGCCGCCCCGCCGGATGGCGGGGCGAGGCGGGATTACTCGGCGATCTGCAGTTTGCGTGACTCGGTGTACACGTAGCGCACCTTTTCGTATTCGAACGGCGAGTTCAGCTGGCCATAGCGGAAGCTGGTCTGGTAGCGCTTGTCGACCCCGCGCAAGACCCAGATTTCCGGGTGATTGCTGCTGACTTCCGAGACGTTGAGGAAGTTGATCGCCGATTCGGTGGTGTAGTCCACGGCCAGCCCTGCGGTGTCCCGCAGGTTCGACGGGCCGAGGATCGGCAGCACCAGGTAGGCCCCCGCGGGCACGCCATAGAAGCCCAGGGTCTGGCCAAAATCTTCGGTTTGGCGCGGCAGGCCCATCTTGGTTGCCGGATCCCATAGCCCGGCGACACCGATGGTGGTGTTGAGCAGCAGGCGCGCGGTGGTTTCCATCGAGCGCTGGCCCTTGAACTGCAACAGGCTGTTGACCAGGTTCGGCACGTCGCCGAGGTTGTTGAAGAAGTTGCTCACCCCGCTGCGCAGGAACCCCGGGGTCACATAGCGGTAGCCGTCCACCACCGGCAGGAACACCCACTGGTCGAAGCGGTAGTTGAAGTGGTAGACCCGACGGTTCCAGGACTCCAGCGGGTCATAGACATTCAGCGCATTGAGGGTCGAGCGCTCAAATTCGCGCTGGTCCAGGCCCGGGTTGAACTTGAGTTTCTTCAACGGTTCGGTGAAGCCGTCGGGATCGGGCGTGACCGGGGTATTGGCCTTGCTGTTGTCGGCTTGGGCATAGCCTGCGCAGAGCAACGCAGCGATAAGCAGGAGATGTTTAGCCACGGAAGAACTCCAGCATGGCGTCGCTGTTGACGCGGTAGTTGAGGTTGCCGCAGTGCCCGCCATGGGGGTAGACGGTCAGGCGGTCGCCAAAGGTTTTACGCAGGAAGCCCAGGTCGCCGGGGCCGAGGATCACATCGTCGGCGTTGTGCATCACGGCAATCTTCGGGCTGGCCTTGAGGTAGTCCTGCAGGGCGTAGAGGCTCACCTGGTCGATCAGTTGCAGCAGGCTGCCGCCGTCGGTCCGGGCGCGCCACATGGGGATCACTTGTTCGGTCAGGTAGCAGTCGAAGTCGCACTGCAGGGCGCGCTTGAGAAACGGCGTGAGGCTGGTGCCTTCGCGGATCGGGTACTTGGGCGGGGTGATCAGGCCGCGGCGGTTGATCAGGTCCGAGGTGAAGGCGATGTCCGCCGCCGAGAAGCGGAAGGAGGTGCCGATCAGCATCGCCATCTGTTCGTTGCTCAGGTGTTGCTTGGACTGCTGGAAGTCATAGAGCAGCGCATCGTTGAGGTCGATGTAGCCTTTCTGCTGGAAGTAACGGGTCAGCTTGCCCAGCACCAGTTCATAGAAGGTGGTGCTGTTGTTGATGCCCTTGACCTCGGTCTGCACCAGCTTGTCGAGGTTGGTGATCGAGGTGTAGAGGTTGACCGGCGGGTTGAGCAGCAGGACTTTCTTGAAGTTGAAGCTGCGCCGGGTTTCATCCAGTTTGCTGACGAAGGCCGCGTCCAGGGCGCCGAGGCTGTAGCCGGTGAGGTAGAACTCGCTGATCGGCAGCTTGGGGTGCTGGGCACGCACGGCCTGCATGACCCGGTACATGTCTTCGGCGTCTTCCTGGGTCACCCCGGGGGTGGCGAAGCGCGAGGCGGCGCTGATGAAGTCGAAGCTGGTGGGTGAAGACAGCTGCACCACGTGGTAGCCGGCCTTGTAGTAGAGCTTCTTCAGGTATTCGTTGAGGCTGCTGTCATAGCGCGCCCCGGTGCCGGCGATCAGAAAGATCAGCGGCGCGGCGTGATCCTGGGTGGCGATGCGGTAGGTGAGCTTCTTCACCGCCCAGAAGTTGTCCGGAAGGATGAACTCGCGCTCGGGGCGCAGGGTCAGGCTGTAGTCGGACTGGCGGATGTCTTCGCTGGCGGGCAGCTCCGGGCGCAGCTCTGGCGGTGTGGTGGCGATGGTGGCTTCGAACGGGTTGGTCAACGGGTAGCCATAGCTGGCCGGGTCGACATCGACCGCCAGTGCGGACGCACTCAGGATAAGGCCGCCAAACAGGGCAGCGAAGCGCAAGGAACGAAGCATGACTGTATCCCTAGAAGGAAGGTGCCGAATGAGGTTTGCAGGCTATGACCACCGCGCTGCTGCCGAAGTGCCATGGGGTAGCACAAATATCCCTGCCGCAGGCGTGGCGCAGGTTGCTGGTAGGCGGACGATACACGTTGCCGGCATTTGCTGAATAGTTATCTGTGCATCGCCCTTGCCAAGCGTTTGTGGAGGATTATGCTGGGCGCCGTTTTGATTGTTCGGAGTGTTCCATGTCTCGCCGCTTGCCCGTGATTGTGCTGCTCATCGTCCTGCCGTTGTGGCTGGCCGCCAGTTATGGCTTGCGCTACGGCTTTATGGAGGACGCGCGCTGGGTGGGCGCCTGTGTCGACGAGGCCGCGCGCTGGGAATGCTCGCTGCGCTCCAGCCTGGGCTGGATGATCCACTTCAAGGTGCTGGGCTGGAGTGCCCTGGGCGCCGCGCTACTGGCCTTTGTGCTGCCGGGGCGCAGCGGCTGGTGGCTGGCGGTGCTGGCGATGCTGGCCGGTATTCCGGCGCTGGCGCTGTACAACACGACGCTAGCGGTGTTCGCGGTGGTGATTGCCGCATTGCGCCTGGTACGGGCTGCGCGACCCTGACCTGTCGGCCGCGGACGCCATCCAGGTGCGCCCGCGGCCACAGTTGAAGAGTCAGGCGATACGGGCCCGGAGGCTGCGCCACAGTGCGGCCACCATCAGCAGGCTGACCAGGGCCCAGCCCCAGGCTTGCTGGTTGGCCAGGCCTTCCTGGTACAGCTGGGGAGCGATGCCGGCCCCCAGGATAAAGGTCAGCAGGGCAATCTCGCGGCGCGCTACGCGGACCGGGCGGCACAGGTAGACCAGCGCCGGCAGGATCAGGGCCGCGCTGGGGAAGCTGCGGTAGCGTGGGTCGAACACCAGTTCCAGCATCATCACCGCCGCGGCGAAGCCCGCTGCCGCCAGGAGCCAGCCGGCGCGCTGTTCCAGGGCGTTGAAGGCCCGTTGGCGCCAGCCTTGGCGTGGGCTTAGGGTCAGTGCGGCATGGGCCAGCACCAGCAGGTTCAAGCCCAGCAGCAAGACGGCCCACACCCATTCCCCGGTGAAGCGGCTGGTGACCCGCGCCAGTTCGGCCCAGGTGCCGATGGCGCAGGCCGCCAGCGTCCCCAGCAGTGGCAGCAACAGCGCTGCGCGCCGGGTCCGGACCGGCCCACCCAGCACCAGGGTGCCGAGGAAGATCACGCCGCCCACGCCCAGCCACAGCGGCCAGTGAGGCAGGTTGGAAACCGGGCCGGCGAGGATGCCCTTGTCCTGGCGATCGGCGTCGAACAGTCCCCAGTAGCCGCCGACCGCACCTTCGCTGGCGCGTTTCCAGGGTTGGTCGAAGGCTTCGATCAGGTTGTAGTGCCAGCCATTGTGTTCTGCCAGGGCGACGAAGCCGCGAATGAACTTGGCTTCGTTGACCCGGCTCGGCAGCGCGGTTTCGCGCTGGCGGCCTTCGCTGGGCCAGCCGGTTTCACCGATCAGCACGTCCTTGGGGGCGAAACGGTTGCCGAACACCTGGCGCACTTCGGCCACATGGTTGAGGGCGGCGTCGATGTTCGACGGATCGTCTTCCCAGTAGGGCAGCAGGTGGATGGTGAGAAAGTCCACCGCCGGGGCGATTTCCGGGTGCTTGAGCCAGAATTCCCAGACGTCGGCGTAGGTCACCGGCTGCTTGACCCCGGCCTTGACCTTGAGAATCAGCCGCGCCAGTTGCGCGCCGGTCACTTCCTTGCGCAGCAGGGCTTCGTTGCCGACGATCACTGCGCTGACCACGTCCGGGTTGGCGTTGGCCGATGCGATCAGCAGATCGACTTCCTTCTCGGTGTCCACCGGGTTGCTGTTGACCCAGGCGCCGATCATCAGTTTCAGGCCGTGCTTGCGCGCCAGCTCCGGCAGTGCTTCTAGGCCGGTCATGGAGTAGGTGCGGATGCATTCGAAGCGGGTGGCCAGCAGCGCCAGGTCGGCATCCATGCGCTCGGGGCGCAGTTTGAATGGCTGGTCGAAGGGCGACTGATCCTTGTCGAACGGCGTATAGGACGCGCATTGCAGTTTGTGGTTGGCGCTGGCGACGTCGGCCAGGTGCACTGGCTGGCCAAGGCCGTACCAGTAGCCACAAAGGGCCAGCAGGCCGATCAGGCAGGCAAACAGATAAGCGAGAACAGGGAAGCGGGCAGAAGCGGGCATGGTCGGGCCGTAGCAGAGCAAAGCCCGGCATCTTACCCGTATTTGTCCGGGGCTTGGTGGTCGGCATGCGCTTGCCATGCAAAGTTCGGGCGGGCTTGCGGCGGGGGATCTGGGGTGGGCTGGTTAATGGCTATCTGATGTCGTTGCTGGTTGTCTTGAGGTCGCAGACAGAGCAGGTCGCGGACGAAGGCGGGTTGATGATCGAAGCATCAGTACTCCGCTGATGATCGAACGCGTTCGCGGTGAGGCGTGATGGGGGCGCTGTGCACCATAACCATACGTTGACGTGCCTGGCAGCCGCCCGGCACTGCACTTTTCGGGGAAGTAACGATGAAGATGCGACGACTCTTAGGCGCAGGTGCCGCACTGGTACTTGCCGTCAGTTCCACTCTGGCCAGTGCCGACAGCAAGACCCTGAGCATCGGCTACGTCGACGGCTGGTCCGACAGCGTGGCGACGACCTATGTGGCTGCGGAGGTGATCAAGCAGAAGCTCGGTTATGACGTCAAGCTGCAAGCGGTGGCGACCGGGATCATGTGGCAGGGCGTGGCCACCGGCAAACTCGACGCCATGCTCTCGGCCTGGTTGCCGGTGACTCACGGCGAGTACTGGGCCAAGAACAAGGACAAGGTGGTGGACTATGGCCCCAACTTCAAGGACGCCAAGATCGGCCTGATCGTGCCCGAGTACGTCAAGGCCAAGAGCATCGATGATCTCAAGACCGACACCAGCTTCAAGAACAAGATCGTGGGCATCGACGCCGGGTCCGGGGTGATGCTCAAGACGGATCAGGCGATCAAGGACTACGGTCTGGACTACAAGCTGCAGGCCAGTTCCGGCGCGGCGATGATCGCCGAATTGACCCGGGCCGAGGAGAAGCAGGAATCCATCGCCGTGACCGGCTGGGTGCCGCACTGGATGTTCGCCAAGTGGAAGCTGCGTTTCCTCGAAGACCCGAAAGGCGTCTACGGCGCTGCTGAAACCGTCAACAGCATCGGCAGCAAGGGGCTGGAGAAGAAGGCGCCGGAAGTGGCGGCGTTCCTGAAGAAGTTCCAGTGGGCGTCCAAGGACGAAATCGGTCAGGTCATGCTGGCCATTCAAGACGGTGCAAAACCGGACGTAGCGGCCAAGGACTGGGTTGCCAAACACCCGGAACGGGTTGCCGAGTGGACGGCTAAATAGTCGCCAGGCGTCTAGATCGAGGCTCCCAGGGCCGCCCGCTGCTATCAGCGGGCGGCCCTGGTTTTTTTCGGGGGGAAAGTTGGCGAGGTGGTTAATGTCGTTCTAATACTAAGGTCGTCTGGAACCTGCTCCATAGCCGCATAGAGTGGATTGCGTTCCATCTAAAATCTGTGCTGCGAGGATAAAAACAATGAACGACAGCATTTACCTCTCGATTCAAAACAGCCCGCGTTTCAAGGAGCTGGTCAGCAAGCGAGAGCGGTTCGCCTGGATTCTTTCGGCGATCATGCTTGGGCTTTACTCGGGTTTCATCCTGTTGATCGCCTACGGGCCCCAGATCCTGGGCGCCAAACTCAGTCCAACGTCATCCATCACCTGGGGCATTCCCATTGGTGTCGGCTTGATTGTCTCGGCCTTCGTCCTGACGGCCATCTATGTGCGACGCGCCAACGGTGAGTTCGACGAGCTGAACAACGCGATCCTGAAGGAGGCTCAGCAATGATCCGACGTCTATTCGCAGCACTCGGTCTTGCCGCTTTCGCTCCTGCCCTCTGGGCTGCAGACGCTTTGACCGGCGAAGTCCACAAGCAACCCCTCAACGTTTCGGCGATTGCCATGTTCGTGGTGTTTGTCGGGGCAACGCTGTGCATCACCTACTGGGCCTCCAAGCGCAACAAGTCGGCTGCCGACTATTACGCGGCGGGTGGCAAGATCACCGGCTTCCAGAACGGGTTGGCGATTGCCGGTGACTACATGTCCGCGGCGTCCTTCCTGGGGATTTCCGCCCTGGTGTTCACTTCCGGCTATGACGGCCTGATCTACTCCATTGGCTTCCTGGTGGGCTGGCCGATCATTCTGTTCCTGATCGCCGAGCGCCTGCGCAACCTGGGCAAGTACACCTTTGCCGACGTGGCGTCCTACCGCCTCGGGCAGACCCAGATCCGCACCCTGTCGGCCTGTGGCTCGCTGGTGGTGGTGGCGTTCTACCTGATCGCGCAGATGGTCGGTGCCGGCAAGCTGATCCAGCTGCTGTTCGGCCTCGATTACCACGTGGCAGTGATCCTGGTGGGGATCCTGATGTGCCTGTACGTGCTGTTCGGCGGCATGCTGGCCACCACTTGGGTGCAGATCATCAAGGCGGTGCTGCTGTTGTCCGGTGCGTCCTTCATGGCGCTGATGGTGATGAAGCACGTCAACTTCGACTTCAACACCCTGTTCTCCGAGGCGGTCAAGGTTCACCCCAAAGGTGAGGCGATCATGAGCCCAGGCGGACTGGTGAAGGATCCGATCTCGGCGTTCTCCCTGGGTCTGGCGCTGATGTTCGGTACAGCCGGCCTGCCACACATCCTCATGCGCTTCTTCACCGTGAGCGATGCCAAGGAAGCCCGCAAGAGCGTGCTCTACGCCACTGGCTTCATCGGCTACTTCTACATCCTGACCTTCATCATCGGTTTTGGCGCGATCCTGCTGGTGAGCACCAATCCGGACTTCAAGGATGCCGCTGGCGCCTTGCTGGGTGGTAACAACATGGCGGCGGTGCACCTGGCCAATGCGGTGGGTGGCAGCGTGTTCCTCGGCTTCATCTCGGCGGTGGCCTTCGCCACCATCCTGGCGGTTGTGGCAGGGCTGACCCTGGCGGGTGCTTCGGCGGTGTCCCACGACCTGTATGCCAGCGTGATCAAGAAGGGCAAGGCCAACGAGAAGGACGAGATTCGCGTCTCCAAGATCACGACCGTGGCCTTGGGCGTGCTGGCCATCGGCCTGGGCATCCTCTTCGAAAGCCAGAACATTGCGTTCATGGTGGGCCTGGCGTTCTCCATCGCTGCCAGCTGCAACTTCCCGGTGCTGCTGCTCTCGATGTACTGGAAGAAACTCACCACCCGTGGCGCCATGATTGGCGGCTGGCTGGGTCTGGTCAGTGCGGTGGCGCTGATGGTGCTTGGTCCGACCATCTGGGTGCAGATCCTGCATCACGAGAAGGCGATCTTCCCGTATGAGTACCCGGCGTTGTTCTCGATGATCATTGCCTTCATCGGTATCTGGTTCTTCTCCATCACTGACAAGTCGGCTTCGGCGGTCAACGAGCGGGCCCTGTTCTTCCCGCAGTTCGTGCGTTCGCAGACCGGCCTGGGGGCCAGTGGGGCGGTGTCGCACTAAGCCCATCCGGTGTATCGGCTTCTATACAGACGCTGAGTAATAGCCAAATGCCTCGATCGAAAGATCGGGGCATTTTTTATGCCTGCCAGCTCTGTCCAAACACCCCGACAGCAGGCGCACGGCCGTAGGAGCTGGCTTGCCAGCGAAAGCCTAATTGAAGGGTGGGGAGCGGGGTTTGCGGGGCTCCTGGCCGGTAAGCCGGCGCCCGCGGGATGTAGGTCAGGGGAGGGCAGAAACAAATACGACCTCTATCAGAGGCCGTATTCGGTGCAGCTAAGACGTGTGCGCAAGGCAGGTCTTATTTGCGGTCTTCCAGCTTGGTGATGTCGCGCGACTCGTAGCCGGTGTACAGCTGACGTGGGCGGCCGATCTTGTAAGGGCTGGAGAGCATTTCCTTCCAGTGCGAGATCCAGCCGACGGTCCGTGCCAGGGCGAAGATCACGGTGAACATGCTGGTTGGAATACCGATCGCCTTGAGGATGATCCCCGAGTAGAAGTCGACGTTCGGGTACAGCGAGCGCTCGATGAAGTACGGGTCGGTCAGAGCGATCTCTTCCAGGCGCATGGCCAGTTCGAGTTGCGGATCGTTGTTGATGCCCAGTTCTTTCAGGACTTCGTCGCAGGTCTGCTTCATCACGGTGGCGCGTGGGTCGCGGTTCTTGTACACGCGGTGACCGAAGCCCATGAGCTTGAACGGATCGTTCTTGTCCTTGGCCTTGGCGATGAACTTGTCGATGTTCGAGACATCGCCAATTTCGTCGAGCATGGTCAGCACGGCTTCGTTGGCGCCGCCGTGGGCCGGGCCCCAGAGTGCCGCGATACCGGCAGCGATACAGGCGAACGGGTTGGCACCCGAAGAGCCGGCCAGGCGCACGGTGGAGGTCGAGGCGTTCTGTTCGTGGTCGGCGTGGAGGATGAAGATCCGGTCCATTGCCTTGGCCAGTACCGGGCTGATCGGTTTGATCTCGCACGGGGTGTTGAACATCATGTGCAGGAAGTTTTCCGCGTACGACAGGTCGTTGCGCGGGTACATCATCGGCTGGCCCATGGAGTACTTGTAAACCATCGCTGCCAGGGTCGGCATCTTGGCCACCAGGCGTACCGCGGAGATTTCGCGGTGCTGCGGGTTATTGATGTCCAGAGAGTCGTGGTAGAACGCCGACAGGGCGCCGACTACGCCACACATCACCGCCATTGGGTGAGCGTCGCGACGGAAGCCGTTGAAGAAGCTCTTCAGCTGTTCGTGAACCATGGTGTGGTTCTTTACGGTGCTGACGAACTGAGCCTTTTGTTCGGCGGTGGGCAGTTCACCGTTGAGCAGCAGGTAGCAGGTTTCCAGATAGTCCGACTTTTCAGCCAGTTGTTCGATCGGGTAGCCGCGATGCAGCAGAATGCCGTTGTCGCCGTCGATGTAGGTGATTTTCGACTCGCAGGAGGCGGTCGACATGAAACCCGGGTCAAAAGTGAAGCGGCCCGTGGCCGTCAGGCCCCGAACATCGATTACATCGGGACCAACGGTGCCGGTTAAAATGGGCAGCTCGACGGGGGCTGCGCCCTCGATGATCAACTGCGCTTTTTTGTCAGCCATGTGGCCTCCTATTTATGCTTGAAATCATCAGACAGACCCCCCACGCAGGGCCCGCACCACTATAGTGAGATAAATCTGAATGTCAATTTGCCTAAAGTCTTGTCCCAGAAGGCTTTGGGAGGGTTTTTTTAGCGAAATTCAGCGCCATTTACGCCTTTTATATGGCTAACGCAATCAGCTATTAGGGGAAGGCGTTTGCGTTGTCATTAGTAGCCTAACTGTCTATACTCGGCCACCGACCTCCGTAGGCTTCTGGGCCCGCTTTATTGGGGGTCGCACTCCCTGGGTAGTGGTGACCTGACCAGTGCACTCCCCAACAACTTTGCCCTGATTGTTAGGGGCTCTTCAGTGTGAAAAAAAGCCGTGAATAGCCAACGACCTGTAAACCTAGACCTAAGGACCATCAAACTCCCCATCACCGGCGTTACGTCGTTTCTTCACCGTGTTTCCGGCATCATCCTCTTCCTGGGCATCGGCATCATGCTTTATGCATTGAGCAAATCCCTGGGGTCCGAGGAAGGCTATGCCGAGGTGAAGGCGTGCTTGACCAGTCCGCTGGCCAAATTCGTTGCATGGGGCCTCTTGTCCGCCTTGCTGTATCACTTGGTGGCCGGTGTACGCCATCTGATCATGGACATGGGCATCGGTGAGACGCTGGAAGGCGGCAAGCTGGGCTCGAAAATCGTTATCGCCGTATCCGTGGTGGTAATCGTTCTGGCGGGAGTTTGGATATGGTAACCAGCGTTACGAACCTGTCGCGTTCGGGCCTTTATGACTGGATGGCACAACGTGTGTCTGCGGTCGTTCTCGCGGCTTATTTCATTTTCCTGATCGGATACCTCGTAGCGAATCCGGGCATTGACTACACCCAGTGGCATGGCCTGTTCGCAAACAACTGGATGCGTATCTTCAGTCTGCTGGCCATGGTGGCCCTGGGCGCTCACGCCTGGGTCGGCATGTGGACCATCTCGACTGACTACCTGACGCCGATGGCGCTGGGCAAGTCGGCGACAGCAGTGCGTTTCCTTTTCCAGGCAGTATGCGGCGTCGCGATGTTCGCTTACTTCGTCTGGGGTGTGCAGATTCTCTGGGGTATCTGATTCATGGCTAACATTCCAACCATTTCTTTCGACGCCATCATCATTGGCGGCGGCGGCGCCGGCATGCGTGCCGCACTGCAGCTGGCCCAGGGTGGCCACAAGACTGCCGTGATCACCAAGGTGTTCCCGACCCGTTCGCACACAGTGTCTGCCCAGGGCGGCATCACTTGCGCGATCGCCTCGGCGGACCCGAACGATGACTGGCGCTGGCACATGTACGATACCGTCAAGGGTTCCGACTACATCGGTGACCAGGACGCTATCGAATACATGTGTCAGGAAGGCCCGGCTGCGGTCTTCGAACTGGACCACATGGGCCTGCCGTTCTCCCGTACCGAAACCGGTCGTATCTACCAGCGTCCTTTCGGTGGTCAGTCCAAGGACTACGGCAAGGGCGGCCAGGCAGCTCGTACCTGCGCAGCTTCCGACCGTACCGGCCACGCGCTGCTGCATACCCTTTATCAGGGCAACCTGAAAGCCGGTACCACCTTCCTCAACGAGTGGTACGCAGTCGATCTGGTGAAGAACCAGGATGGCGCCTTTGTCGGCGTAATCGCTATCTGCATCGAAACCGGCGAAACCACCTACATCCGCTCCAAGGCCACCGTTCTGGCTACCGGCGGTGCAGGTCGTATCTACGCTTCCACCACCAACGCCCTGATCAACACCGGTGACGGTGTAGGCATGGCGCTGCGTGCCGGCGTTCCGGTGCAAGACATCGAAATGTGGCAGTTCCACCCGACCGGCATCGCTGGCGCCGGTGTACTGGTGACCGAAGGTTGCCGTGGTGAAGGTGGTTACCTGATCAACAAGCACGGCGAGCGTTTCATGGAGCGTTATGCTCCGAACGCCAAGGACCTGGCGGGTCGCGACGTTGTGGCGCGTTCCATGGTCAAGGAAATCATCGCCGGCAACGGCTGTGGTCCGAATGGCGACCACGTGATGCTCAAGCTCGATCACCTGGGCGAAGAAGTGCTGCACAGCCGTCTGCCTGGTATCTGCGAACTGTCCAAGACCTTTGCGCACGTTGACCCGGTGGTTGCTCCGGTGCCAGTGGTTCCAACCTGCCACTACATGATGGGCGGCGTTGCCACCAACATTCATGGTCAGGCGATCACTCAGAACGCGGCTGGCGAAGACACCATCATCCCTGGCCTGTTCGCAGTGGGTGAAGTGGCTTGCGTATCGGTGCACGGTGCCAACCGTCTGGGCGGCAACTCGCTGCTGGACCTGGTGGTTTTCGGTCGTGCGGCCGGCCTGCACCTGGAAAAAGCGCTGACCGACGGTATCGAATACCGCGACGCCAGCGACACCGACGTCGACGTGGCCCTGAACCGTCTGGCCAAGCTCAACGAGCGCACCACCGGTGAAGACGTGGCGACCCTGCGTCGCGAACTGCAGAGCTGCATGCAGAACTACTTCGGTGTATTCCGTACTGGCGAATACATGCAGAAGGGTATCGCCCAGCTGGCCGATCTGCGCGAGCGTATCGCCAACGTCAAGATCAACGACAAGTCTCAAGCTTTCAACACTGCACGTATCGAGGCACTTGAGCTGCAGAACCTGCTGGAAGTGGCTGAAGCCACCGCCATCGCTGCTGAAGTGCGTAAAGAGTCCCGCGGCGCTCACGCCCGTGAAGACTTTGAAGACCGTGACGACGAAAACTGGCTGTGCCACACCCTGTACTTCCCGGGTGAGAAGCGCGTTGCCAAGCGTGCGGTCAACTTCTCGCCGAAGACTGTTCCGACTTTTGAACCAAAAGTCCGGACTTACTAAAGGGTGATCGATATGTTGCAAGTTGAAGTTTATCGTTACAACCCAGATACCGACTCGGCTCCGAAAACCCAGGTTTTCCAGGTCGATACCGGTGGCAAGGACCTGATGGTGCTGGACGTGCTGGCGCTGATCAAAGAGCAGGACGAGGGTTTCTCCTACCGTCGTTCCTGCCGCGAAGGCGTTTGCGGTTCCGATGGCATGAACATCAACGGCAAGAACGGCTTGGCGTGCATCACGCCACTGTCTGCCGTGGTCAAGAAGAACAAGCTGGTTATTCGTCCTCTGCCAGGTCTGCCGGTTATCCGTGACCTGGTCGTCGATATGAGCATCTTCTACAAGCAATACGAGAAGGTGAAACCATTCCTGCAGAACGATACGCCGGCTCCGGCCATCGAGCGTCTGCAGTCCCCGGAAGAGCGCGAGAAGCTCGACGGTCTGTACGAGTGCATCCTGTGCGCTTGCTGCTCGACCTCCTGCCCGTCCTTCTGGTGGAACCCGGACAAGTTCCTGGGTCCGGCTGCTCTGCTGCAAGCCTATCGCTTCCTGGCAGATAGCCGTGACACCAAGACAGCCGAGCGTCTGGCTTCCCTGGATGACCCGTTCAGCGTATTCCGCTGCCGGGGAATCATGAACTGCGTCAACGTTTGTCCGAAGGGCCTGAACCCGACTAAGGCCATCGGTCACATTCGTAACATGCTGCTGCAGAGCGGCGTGTGATTCAGCTGTTGTACCCGTAGGACCGCTGTACCCGTAAAAGCCAAGGCGCGGGCTTCAACCCGCGTCATGGCTCTAACCTGAGCAGCAGCTCACAAAGTGGCTGCTCTTATTTTTGAAGAAATGAGACAAGCAGGGGCATCCGGGCTGGTACCCGGACTATCAGCGTGATCCTAAGTGGCTTGTTTTGGTCGCTGCATTCGGACTTCTGCAAGCTTGCTCGGTGTCTTCGCCGATGGTGTTCCCCTAACCGAGGGTGACCAAGCATGCAAGAAAGCGTGATGCAGCGCATGTGGAACAGCGCCTACCTATCCGGTAGTAACGCTGCCTATGTGGAAGAGCTCTACGAGCTCTACCTGCACGACCCTAACGCTGTGCCAGAAGAGTGGCGCACTTACTTTCAGAAGTTGCCTACCGACGGCAGCACTGCCATCGATGTTTCGCACTCGACAATCCGCGATCATTTCGTCTTGCTGGCAAAGAACCAGCGCCGCGCCCAACCGGTATCCGCCGGCAGCGTGAGCAGTGAGCACGAGAAGAAGCAAGTTGAAGTGCTGCGATTGATCCAGGCCTATCGGATGCGTGGCCACCAGGCAGCCCAGCTGGACCCGCTGGGGCTGTGGCAGCGTCCTGCACCTGCAGACCTGTCGATCAATCATTACGGCTTGACCAATGCCGATCTTGATACGACCTTCCGTGCCGGCGACCTGTTCATCGGCAAAGAGGAAGCGAGCCTACGCGAAATTCACGAAGCGTTGCAGCAGACATATTGCCGCACCATCGGCGCTGAATTCACGCACATCACCGATTCCGAGCAGCGCCAGTGGTTCCAGCAGCGTCTGGAAAGCGTGCGCGGCCGTCCGACCTATTCCGCCGACATCAAGAGCCACCTGCTCGAGCGCGTCACCGCCGGCGAAGGCCTGGAAAAATACCTGGGTACCAAATACCCGGGTACCAAGCGTTTCGGTCTGGAAGGCGGCGAGAGCCTGATTCCGATGCTCGACGAGTTGATCCAGCGTTCCGGTTCCTACGGCACCAAGGAAGTCGTGATCGGCATGGCCCACCGTGGCCGCCTCAACGTGCTGGTCAACACCTTCGGCAAGAACCCGCGCGAGCTGTTCGACGAGTTCGAAGGCAAGAAGAAGGTCGAGCTGGGTTCCGGTGACGTTAAATACCACCAGGGCTTCTCGTCCAACGTGATGACCACCGGCGGCGAAGTCCACCTGGCGATGGCGTTCAACCCGTCCCACCTGGAAATCGTTTCGCCAGTGGTCGAAGGTTCGGTGCGCGCCCGTCAGGATCGTCGCAACGACCAGACCGGCGACAAGGTTCTGCCGATCTCGATCCACGGTGACGCGGCATTCGCCGGTCAGGGCGTGGTGATGGAAACCTTCCAGATGTCCCAGACCCGCGGTTTCCGTACCGGCGGCACTGTGCACATCGTGATCAACAACCAGGTTGGTTTCACCATCAGCAACCCGCTGGACTCGCGTTCCACCGAGTACGCCACCGACGTTGCGAAGATGATCCAGGCGCCGATCCTCCATGTGAATGGTGACGATCCGGAAGCCGTGTTGTTCGTGACCCAGCTGGCCATCGACTACCGCATGCAGTACAAGCGCGACGTGGTGATCGATCTGGTCTGCTACCGTCGTCGCGGCCACAACGAGGCCGACGAGCCAAGCGGCACCCAGCCACTGATGTATCAGCAGATCACCAAGCAGCGCACCACCCGTGAGCTGTATGCCGATCGCCTGATCCAGAGCGGTGTACTTGACGCAGAGCGTGTTCAGGCGAAAGTCGATGAGTACCGCAACGCGCTGGACAACGGTCTGCACGTGGTGAAGAGCCTGGTCAAGGAACCGAACAAAGAGCTGTTTGTGGACTGGCGCCCTTACCTGGGCCACACCTGGACCGCGCGTCACGACACCACCTTCGATCTCAAGACCCTGCAGGAACTGTCCGCCAAGCTGCTGGAGCTGCCAGAAGGCTTCGTGGTTCAGCGTCAGGTCGCGAAGATCTACGAAGACCGTCAGAAGATGCAAGCCGGCGGCCTGCCGATCAACTGGGGTTACGCTGAAACCATGGCGTACGCGACCCTGGCGTTCGAAGGTCACCCGATCCGCATGACCGGCCAGGACATCGGCCGCGGCACCTTCTCGCACCGCCACGCCGTTCTGCACAACCAGAAAGATGCCAGCACCTACGTGCCGCTCAAGCATCTGTTCGAAGGCCAGCCGCGCTTTGACCTGTACGACTCCTTCCTGTCGGAAGAGGCGGTACTGGCATTCGAATACGGCTACTCGACCACCACGCCGAACGCGCTGGTGATCTGGGAGGCCCAGTTCGGCGACTTCGCCAACGGTGCGCAAGTGGTGATCGACCAGTTCATCACCAGCGGCGAGCACAAGTGGGGCCGTCTCTGCGGTCTGACCATGCTGCTGCCTCACGGTTATGAAGGTCAGGGCCCCGAGCACTCCTCGGCGCGTCTGGAGCGTTACCTGCAGCTGTGCGCCGAGCACAACATTCAGGTGTGCATGCCGACCACGCCGGCACAGATCTACCACTTGCTGCGTCGTCAGGTGATCCGTCCTCTGCGCAAGCCGCTGGTGGTACTGACTCCGAAGTCGCTGCTGCGTCACAAGCTGGCCATCTCGACGCTGGAAGATCTGGCCGAAGGTTCGTTCCAGACCGTTATTCCGGAAATCGACGCACTGGACCCGAAAAAGGTCGAGCGCCTGATTCTGTGTAGCGGCAAGGTCTACTACGACCTGTTGGAAAAACGCCGTGCCGAAGGTCGTGAAGACATCGCCATCGTGCGTATTGAGCAGTTGTACCCGTTCCCTGAGGACGACCTGAACGAAGTCCTGGCTCCGTACACCAACCTCAAGCACGTGGTCTGGTGTCAGGAAGAGCCGATGAACCAGGGCGCCTGGTACTGCAGCCAGCACCACATGCGTCGCATCGTAGGCAATCACGACAAGTCGCTCGTACTCGAGTACGCCGGCCGTGACGCCTCTGCTGCGCCTGCTTGTGGCTACGCGTCGATGCACGCCGAGCAGCAGGAAAAACTGCTGCAAGATGCCTTCACTGTTTAACGCCTTCGCGCACCTGAAACCGAATTTAAGGAACCACAGATAATGGCTATCGAGATCAAAGCCCCCACTTTCCCGGAATCGGTTGCCGATGGCACCGTTGCCACCTGGCACAAGCAACCGGGCGAAGCCGTCAAGCGCGACGAGCTGATCGTCGACATCGAGACCGACAAGGTTGTGCTGGAAGTTCTGGCCACCGCTGACGGCGTGTTGGGCGCTATCGTCAAGAACGAAGGCGACACCGTTCTGTCCGACGAAGTTCTGGGCTCCATCGTTGAAGGCGGCGCCGCTGCCGCGGCTCCTGCTGCCGCCGCCGCTCCGGCCGCTGCCGCTGCTGCCCCGGCTGCCGCTGACGGCGAAGACGATCCAATCGCCGCTCCTGCCGCGCGCAAGCTGGCTGAAGAAAACGGCATCAACATCGCCTCCGTTGCCGGTACTGGCAAAGGCGGTCGTGTGACCAAGGAAGACGTAGTGGCTGCCGTTGCCGCCAAGAAAGCCGCTCCGGCCGCCGCGCCTGCCAAGGCTCCGGCCCCGGCTGCCGCTGCTCCGGTGTTCGCTGCCGGCGATCGCGTCGAGAAGCGCGTGCCAATGACCCGTCTGCGGGCCAAGGTTGCCGAGCGTCTGGTTGAAGCCCAGTCGAACATGGCGATGCTGACCACCTTCAACGAAGTCGACATGACCGAAGTCATGGCTCTGCGTTCGAAGTACAAGGACCTGTTCGAGAAGTCCCACAACGGCGTGCGCCTGGGCTTCATGTCGTTCTTCGTCAAGGCCGCTACCGAAGCGCTGAAGCGCTTCCCTGCGGTCAACGCCTCGATCGACGGTTCCGACATCGTCTACCACGGCTACGCCGACATCGGTGTTGCGGTGTCCAGCGACCGTGGCCTGGTGGTTCCGGTTCTGCGTAACGCCGAGCTGATGAGCCTGGCCGAAATCGAAGGCGGCATTGCCACCTTCGGCAAGAAGGCTCGCGACGGCAAGCTGTCGATGGAAGAAATGACCGGTGGTACTTTCACCATCACCAACGGTGGTACTTTCGGCTCGATGATGTCGACCCCGATCGTCAACCCACCGCAAGCCGCTATCCTGGGCATGCACAACATCCTGCAACGTCCTATGGCGATCAACGGTCAGGTGGTAATCCGTCCGATGATGTACCTGGCGCTGTCCTACGATCACCGTCTGATCGACGGTAAAGAAGCTGTGACATTCTTGGTAACCATCAAGAACCTGCTGGAAGACCCGGCGCGTCTGCTTCTGGACATCTAAAAAGCAGTTGCAAGCTGCAAGCGACAAGCTCCAAGCCCCTAGGGCGAGGGGCTTCAAGCTTGCGGCTTGCGGCTTCTAGCTTGCCGTTAAAAGGAACCTTTTTATGACTCAGAAATTCGACGTAGTAGTGATTGGCGCGGGCCCAGGCGGTTATGTAGCTGCAATCAAGGCAGCACAGCTTGGTCTGACGACTGCTTGCATCGAGAAGTACACCGATAAAGAGGGCAAGCTGGCCCTCGGCGGTACTTGCCTGAACGTCGGTTGCATTCCTTCCAAGGCGCTGCTGGACAGCTCCTGGAAATTCCACGAAGCCCAGGACGGTTTTGCCATCCACGGTATCCAGCACGCTGGCGTGACCATGGACGTGCCGGCCATGATCGGTCGCAAGGCCAATATCGTCAAAGGCCTGACCAGCGGTGTTGCCACCCTGTTCAAGGCCAACGGCGTCACTTCGATCCAGGGCCACGGCAAGCTGCTGGCCGGCAAGAAGGTCGAAGTCACCAAGCCGGACGGTTCGGTTGAAGTGATCGAAGCCGAAAACGTGATCCTGGCTCCAGGTTCGCGTCCGATCGACATTCCACCGGCTCCGGTCGATCAGAACGTCATCGTCGACTCGACTGGCGCGCTGGAATTCCAAGCTGTTCCAAAACGTCTGGGCGTGATCGGCGCTGGCGTCATCGGTCTGGAACTGGGTTCGGTCTGGTCGCGTCTGGGCGCGCAAGTGACTGTCCTCGAAGCGCTGGACACTTTCCTGATGGCAGCTGACACCGCTGTTTCCAAGGAAGCGCTGAAAACCCTGACCAAGCAAGGTCTGGACATCAAGCTGGGCGCTCGCGTGACCGGCTCCAAGGTCAACGGCGAGGAAGTCGTGGTGACTTACACCGACGCCAATGGCGAGCAGACCATCACTTTCGACAAGCTGATCGTTGCCGTTGGTCGCCGTCCGGTGACCACCGATCTGTTGGCTGCCGACTGCGGCGTGACTCTCGACGAGCGCGGTTTCGTGCACGTTGACGATCATTGCGCCACTACCGTACCGGGCGTTTACGCCATTGGTGACGTGGTGCGCGGCATGATGCTGGCTCACAAGGCCTCGGAAGAGGGCGTCATGGTTGCCGAGCGCATCAAGGGTCACAAGGCCCAGATGAACTATGACCTGATCCCTTCGGTTATCTATACTCACCCGGAAATTGCATGGGTCGGTAAAACCGAGCAGGCCTTGAAAGCTGAAGGCGTTGAAGTTAACGTCGGCACCTTCCCGTTTGCCGCCAGCGGCCGTGCCATGGCAGCCAACGACACCGGCGGTTTCGTCAAAGTCATCGCCGATGCCAAGACTGACCGCGTATTGGGCGTCCACGTGATTGGCCCAAGCGCTGCGGAACTGGTTCAACAAGGTGCGATCGGCATGGAATTCGGCACCAGCGCCGAAGACCTGGGCATGATGGTTTTCTCCCATCCGACCCTGTCCGAAGCCCTGCACGAAGCAGCTCTGGCTGTGAATGGCGGCGCCATCCACATTGCCAACCGCAAGAAACGCTAAGCAATAATAAGAAACCACGGCGGTTGGCCCGTCGTGAGCCTTGTGCGCAAGACTCACCGCGGAATATCCGCTGGACTCGACCTCTTGAGGTAGCGCCACACACTGGATCGGGGCCCAGGCTCCGGGTTGAGGGTGTGGCGCTGGTTTGAGAGTAGCGGTCACAGGTGGTGCGGCACTCAATATTGAGCGCAGCGCCGAATGCGCAGTACCTAACGAAGACGGTAAAAAGCATGAATCTTCACGAGTATCAGGGTAAGCAGCTGTTCGCTGAATACGGCCTGCCAGTATCCAAAGGCTACGCGGTAGACACCCCGGAAGAAGCAGCAGAAGCTTGCGACAAAATCGGCGGCTCCGAGTGGGTTGTCAAAGCCCAGGTTCACGCCGGTGGTCGCGGTAAAGCGGGCGGCGTTAAGCTGGTTCGCAGCAAAGAAGACGCTAAGGCATTCGCTCAGCAGTGGTTGGGCAAGCGTCTGGTGACCTATCAGACTGATGCCAATGGCCAGCCTGTCACCAAGATCCTGGTTGAATCGTGCACTGATATCGCTAAAGAGCTGTACCTGGGCGCTGTCGTTGACCGTTCGAGCCGTCGCATCGTGTTCATGGCTTCCACCGAAGGTGGCGTGGACATCGAGAAAATCGCTCACGACACTCCAGAAAAAATTCTCAAAGCCACTATCGATCCACTGGTTGGCGCTCAGCCATTCCAGGGTCGCGAGCTGGCTTTCCAACTGGGTCTGGAAGGCAAGCAAGTTGCCCAGTTCGCCAAGATCTTCGTGGGTCTGGCCAAACTGTTCCAGGATCACGATCTGGCCCTGCTGGAAGTGAACCCGCTGGTGATCAAGGCTGACGGCGATCTGCACTGCCTGGACGCCAAGATCAACATCGACGCCAACGCCATGTACCGTCAGCCTAAGCTGAAGACTTTCCACGATCCGTCGCAAGACGATCCGCGCGAAGCGCACGCTGCCAAGTTCGAACTGAACTACGTAGCCCTGGAAGGTAACATCGGCTGCATGGTCAACGGTGCCGGCCTGGCCATGGGTACCATGGACATCGTCAACCTGCACGGCGGTAAGCCAGCCAACTTCCTCGACGTAGGCGGTGGTGCTACCAAAGAGCGCGTGACCGAAGCCTTCAAGATCATTCTGTCCGACACCAACGTCGCTGCAGTGCTGGTCAACATCTTCGGCGGCATCGTTCGTTGCGACATGATTGCCGAAGGCATCATCGGCGCCGTGAAAGAAGTCGGCGTGAAAATCCCGGTTGTTGTTCGCCTTGAAGGCAACAACGCGGAACTGGGCGCTAAAGTACTGGCAGAAAGCGGCTTGAACATCATCGCTGCTACCAGCCTGACCGACGCTGCTCAACAAGTTGTCAAAGCTGCGGAGGGCAAATAATGAGCGTCCTGATCAATAAAGACACCAAAGTTATCTGCCAGGGCATTACCGGTTCGCAAGGTAGTTTCCACACTCAGCAGGCCATCGAATACGGCACCAAGATGGTTGGCGGCGTAACTCCTGGCAAAGGCGGCACCGAGCACCTGGGTCTGCCAGTGTTCAACACCGTGAAAGACGCTGTAGCTGCCACTGGCGCCACCGCCAGCGTGATCTACGTTCCAGCTCCTTTCTGCAAGGACTCGATCCTGGAAGCAGCGTTCGGCGGCATCAAGCTGATCGTCTGCATCACCGAAGGCATTCCTACCCTGGACATGCTGGACGCCAAGGTTAAGTGCGACGAGCTGGGTGTGACCCTGATCGGCCCTAACTGCCCAGGCGTGATCACCCCAGGCGAATGCAAGATCGGCATCATGCCAGGTCACATTCACTTGCCAGGCAAGGTCGGTATCGTTTCCCGTTCCGGCACCCTGACTTACGAAGCCGTCAAGCAGACCACTGACGCCGGTTTCGGTCAGTCCACCTGCGTCGGCATCGGTGGTGACCCGATCCCGGGCTCCAACTTCATCGACATCCTGAAGCTGTTCCAGGAAGACCCGAAGACCGAGGCGATCGTGATGATCGGCGAGATCGGCGGTTCGGCTGAAGAAGAAGCGGCTGCCTACATCAAGGCTCACGTGACCAAGCCGGTTGTTTCCTACATCGCTGGTGTGACTGCTCCTCCGGGCAAGCGCATGGGCCATGCTGGCGCAATCATCTCCGGCGGCAAAGGCACTGCAGACGAGAAATTCGCTGCACTGCAAGACGCAGGCGTGAAAACCGTGCGTTCGCTGGCAGACATCGGCAAGGCCCTGGCCGAGCTGACTGGTTGGGCGGTCAAGTAAGCCTCGCGCTTAGCTTGTAGCTCTTCCAGCAAAGGCCACCTTCGGGTGGCCTTTGTGCTTTCTGGCGTAGGGGCCGGCTTGCCGGCGAAGGGGCCTGGGCCGCGTGTTGTTCTTGCCGCGGCTTTCGCTGGCGAGCCAGCTCCTACACGAGTTGGCGCCTAGGCGAACGAGGCTTCGCGCAGGGGATTCATTCCGGTGGAAAAATAGTTTCAGAAAGGCGACATCCCGATGTCGCATATCAGAAAATTCTCATTGCGCCGGTGCGTTCGTCTTACAGATTCGGTAGGCTAGCCGCCTCTTTATGCGTCTGCTGCCCACAAGGTATCGGCGCGCTAAACGGGTCAGTCTTATACGGACTGACAGCATTTCCCTCACCCATAAGGGAAATCCCTCTCTAAATTCCGATTCAGTAGTGTGGTATTTCCTTAATGAAAGTGTTGAAAGGCCAGGACATTCTGGCGCTCGGCTTCATGACTTTTGCCCTGTTCGTCGGGGCTGGCAACATCATTTTCCCACCCATCGTCGGCTTGCAGTCCGGACCCCATGTCTGGATGGCGGCGCTGGGCTTTCTGATCACTGCAGTGGGCTTGCCGGTCATCACCGTGGTCGCCTTGGCCAAGGTCGGTGGCGCCATGGATGCGTTGAGCAGCCCCATCGGTAAAGTCGCTGGCGGTCTGTTGGCGGCGGTCTGTTACCTGGCGGTGGGTCCGCTGTTCGCCACGCCGCGCACGGCCACTGTGTCCTTTGAAGTGGGCCTGGCGCCACTGACCGGTGAAAGCCCGCTGGCACTGTTGTTCTACAGTTCGGCGTATTTCCTGCTGGTGTTCTTCATCTCGCTGTATCCAGGTCGTCTGCTGGACACCGTTGGCCGTTTCCTGGCGCCGCTGAAGATCATTGCCCTGGCGGTGCTGGGGATCGCAGCGTGCGCCCTGCCGGCCGGCAGCGTTGGCGAGGCCACGCCCGAGTATGTTGCCGCGCCATTCTCCCAGGGATTCATCAATGGCTACCTGACCATGGATACCTTGGGCGCCCTGGTGTTCGGCATCGTCATCGTCAATGCCATTCGCTCGCGCGGGGTCGAGTCGCCGCGACTGATCACCCGCTATGCGGTGATCGCCGGCCTGATTGCCGGGGTTGGCCTGGCGCTGGTGTACATCAGTTTGTTCCGCCTCGGTTCGGGCAGCCATGAAGTGGCAGCCGGTGCCACCAACGGCGCAGCGGTGCTGCATGCCTATGTGCAACACACCTTCGGCTCCCTGGGCAGCGGTTTCCTCGCGGTGCTGATCTCCCTGGCGTGCCTGGTGACCGCCGTGGGCCTGACTTGCGCCTGCGCCGAGTATTTCAGCCGCGTAACCCCTTTGTCTTACAAGACGCTGGTGGTCATCCTCGCGGTTTTCTCGCTGCTGGTATCCAACCTTGGCCTGACCAAGCTCATCGCCTTCTCGATCCCGGTGCTGACCGCCATCTATCCGCCCTGCATCGCCCTGGTGGCCCTGAGCTTCTGCAAGGAGTTCTGGCAGGATCAGCGCCGCATCGTCGGTCCGGTGATGCTGGTGTCCTTTGTCTTCGGCCTGATCGACGCACTCAAAGGCGCCGGCCTGGCCGATGGCCTGCCTAGCCAGTTGGCTCATCTGCCGTTGAGCGAGCAAGGCCTGGCCTGGCTGGTGCCTTCGGTGATCATCCTGGCGGTTGCCGTGATCTTCGACCGTATCCTGGGCAAACCGGCCGAAGCGCTGGCTTGATCCGTCGGCAAGGGTCCAGGGTCGCCACAAGCGGCTCATGAGCATCCAGAACAATGCCCCGTATCGATCGATACGGGGCATTTTTTATGGGGCTCGGGCAGTGCCTTTTTCCTCGGCGTGGCGTCGAAGCTGTGTCCTCTGCCACGCCTTACAGGAATTTGCATGTCGTTCGTCCAAGCCAACCTGATCCATTTACTGGCCGCTTTGTGGTTCGTCATCTGCTGGGGCGGCTACACCCGCTATGCCACCTGGAAGGGGCGGGACACCGCCTGCCTGGCCAGTGTCCTGCACCTGTATCGCGAGGACTGGATGCGCCGCATGCTGTTGCGTGACAACCGTATCGCCGACGCCAGTGTGATCGGCAATCTGGAACGCAACGCATCGTTCTTCGCCTCCAGCACCCTGATCATCCTGGCGGGCATTCTTACCGTGCTCGGAGCCTCGGAACGCGCGGTGTCGCTGCTGGCGGACATTCCCATGGTCCAGCAGGCTTCGCAGGGCATGTCGGAGATCAAGCTGCTGTGTCTGGCGCTGGTATTCGTCTACGCCTTCTTCACCTTCAGTTGGTGCATGCGCCAGTACAACTTCGCCGCGGTTCTGGTGGGCTCGGCGCCGATGATCGGTGAGCGCCAGGTGTCCGAGCAGGAGCGCAAGGCTTTCGCTTCCAGGGCGGCGCGGGTCATTTCCATGGCGGCCAACCAGTTCAACTTCGGTTTGCGCTCCTATTACTTCGGCATGAGTATGCTGGCCTGGTTTGTCAGTCCCTGGCTGTTCATGGTGATGAGCGCGGGGGTGGTGCTGGTGCTCTATCGTCGCGAGTTTCATTCCGACGTGCTGGATGTGATGGTCTATACCCCTACGGAGGCGCCATTGCCCGAGACAAACAAGGAGATAGGCTGATGAGTATTGCGTTCTGGTGCGTGTTTGTCAGTGCGCTGCTGATTTTCATCGCTCGCATCCCGGTGGCCAAGGCCATGAAAGAGTAGGGCGGTTACAACAACCATCTGCCGCGTCAGCAACAGGCCCAACTGACCGGGCTTGGCGCGCGGGCGCTGGCGGCGCATCAGAACAGTTTCGAGGCCTTCATGCTGTTTGCGGTCGGGGTGCTGATGGCGCATGTCACCCAGACCCAAGGTTGGTTGATCGATACCCTGGCCATCACCTTTGTGATTGCCCGGATCTTCTACCTGGCGTGCTATCTGGCGGATCTGACCTGGCAGCGAAGTCTGTTCTGGGCAGTGGGGATCTTGTGTTCCTTGTTATTGATGCTTAGTCCAACTTTTCGCTGGCTGCTGATGTAGTCATTATTAGTGGACACAATAAAGCCCGCACTTGGCGGGCTTTATTTTTATCTGGCGCTAAAACCGAGTTAGTTGGTTTTAGGGGCGGCTTCCTTGGCGCTTTCTTCGGCTGCGGCTTTGTTGGATTCAGCCTGATCTTTGGCAGCTTCGGCGTTTTCCTTGGCAGCTTCGTTCACTTTATCCTGAGCTTCGTTCATTTTTTGTTGAGCTTGCTCAGCATGTTGGTTGGCATCTTGAGCTTTGTCCTCGGATTTTTTGTCACAGGCAGCCAGACCGAGGGAAGCGGTCAGCATCAGGGCAATAGCTAAAGTCTTACGCATGGGGTGTTTCTCCTTAGTGAAGATATCTACTGGCCTTTCGATCATGGCCTTGTGATTTAAGTTCCTTGGGCG
This sequence comes from Pseudomonas sp. 3MA1, assembly GCF_029237275.1. Taxonomy (NCBI): domain Bacteria; kingdom Pseudomonadati; phylum Pseudomonadota; class Gammaproteobacteria; order Pseudomonadales; family Pseudomonadaceae; genus Pseudomonas; species Pseudomonas sp. 3MA1. The sequence goes on from NZ_JAACFX010000001.1 coordinate 715,375, forward strand.
GCCTAGATATATTAAGTATTTGTTGTACGGAACTTTTATCGACCTGGCTAACCGCTGATTCCTGACACTAACAAGAGAGATAATCCATGGCGCAGAATCCTGTTTTCGAGCGTGCGATGCGCTTTCTTTCCGCCTTGCGACACTGCCAGGTGCTGGGGATCAGCGTGCACAGTGCCTCACCGGAGGGCATGACCCTGACCTTGCCCTACAGCCCGCAGATCGTTGGCGATCCCCACACTGGAATCATCCACGGTGGCGCCCTGACCACCCTCATGGACACGGCCTGTGGCATGGCCACGCTGTGTGTATTGCCGGAGTTCGAGGTCTGCCCGACCCTGGACCTGCGCATCGACTACATGCACCCGGCGGTGCCTCATCACGACGTGCATGGTTTTGCCGAGTGTTATCGGGTCACCACCGATGTGATCTTTGCCCGCGGTTTTGCCTATCAGGACGACCCGCAGCGCCCGGTTGCCCATGTGGTCGGCACGTTCATGCGCATGGGCAAGGGCCTCAAGGGCACCCCGGGGTTCGCCTCAGCCCTCAAGGGGGCGCGTCCATGAGCGAAGATCTCAAGCTATTGCTGGAACAAGCTCACCAACAGGGCGACTACGCTCCCTTGCTGCAGAAGATTCCCTACGCCGCCCTGATCGGCATCGAGTGCTCGCGCCTGGGAGACGAGTTGCTGTTTCGCTTGCCGGCCAACAAGGACAACATCGGCAATCCCTTGCTGCCGGCACTGCATGGCGGTGTGATCGCCGGTTTCATGGAGTTGGCGGCGGCTGTGCACCTGTTGATCTTTACCGGCTCTCCCAGGGTGCCGAAGATCATCGATTTTTCCCTGGATTACCTGCGTGCCGGGCAGTTTCGCGACACCTTCGCCCGCTGCCAGGTCTGGCGTCAGGGGCGACGCGTGGCCAACGTCGCGATCACCGCCTGGCAGAGCACCGCCGACGAGCCGATTGCCACCGCCCGTGCACATTTCAAGATCGAAGAGACACCCGCCCCTTGAAATCCGGCGAGCTACCCCCACTTCCATGTCATCCCGCCGCTCTCCGCTTCCGGAGCGCGACCACAGCCATCTGATTGGAGTTTGATGACCATGAGTGTGGAAACTCAAAAGGAAACCCTGGGCTTCCAGACCGAGGTGAAGCAACTGCTGCACCTCATGATCCATTCGTTGTATTCCAATAAGGAAATCTTCCTTCGCGAATTGATCTCGAACGCCTCTGACGCCGTCGACAAATTGCGTTTCGAAGCCCTGTCCAAGCCCGAGTTGCTGGAAGGTGGCGCGGAACTGAAAATCCGTGTGAGCTTCGACAAGGACGCCAAGACCGTCACCCTCGAAGACAACGGTATCGGCATGAGCCGTGAAGATGTCATCACTCACCTGGGGACCATCGCCAAGTCCGGCACCGCCGACTTCATGAAAAACCTCACCGGCGATCAGAAGAAGGACTCGCACCTGATCGGTCAGTTCGGCGTGGGTTTCTACTCCGCGTTCATCGTTGCCGACCAGGTCGAAGTGTTCAGCCGCCGTGCCGGTCTGCCGGCCAGCGAAGGCGTGCACTGGTCGTCCAAGGGCGAAGGCGAGTTCGAGGTGGCGACCATCGACAAGGCCGAGCGCGGCACCCGCATCGTTCTGCACCTGAAATCCGGTGAAGACGAGTTCGCCGATGGCTGGCGCCTGCGCAACATCATCAAGAAGTACTCCGACCACATCGCCCTGCCGATCGAGCTGCCGAAACAGGCCGCTGCTGCCGAAGGCGAAGAGAAACCGGCACTGGAATGGGAAACCGTCAACCGCGCCAGTGCCCTGTGGACCCGTCCGCGTACCGAGATCAAGGACGAGGAATACCAGGAGTTCTACAAGCACATCGCCCATGACTTCGAGAACCCGCTGAGCTGGAGCCACAACAAGGTTGAAGGCAAGCTGGAATACAGCTCGCTGCTCTACGTACCGGCTCGCGCGCCGTTCGACCTGTACCAGCGTGAAGCGCCGAAGGGCCTCAAGCTCTACGTGCAGCGCGTGTTCGTCATGGATCAGGCCGAGTCGTTCCTGCCGCTGTACCTGCGCTTCATCAAGGGCGTGGTGGATTCCAACGACCTGTCGCTGAACGTCTCGCGGGAAATCCTGCAGAAAGACCCGATCATCGATTCGATGAAGTCGGCGCTGACCAAGCGCGTGCTGGACATGCTGGAAAAACTGGCGAAGAACGAGCCCGAGCAATACAAGGGCTTCTGGAAGAACTTCGGCCAGGTGATGAAGGAAGGCCCGGCCGAAGACTTCGCCAACAAGGAAAAGATCGCCGGCCTGCTGCGCTTCGCTTCCACTCAGGGCGACGACGGCGAGCAGACCGTGTCCCTGGCCGACTACCTGGCTCGCGCCAAGGAAGGTCAGGACAAGATCTACTTCCTCACCGGCGAATCCTACGCCCAGGTGAAGAACAGCCCGCACCTGGAAGTCTTCCGCAAGAAAGGCATCGAAGTGCTGCTGCTCACCGACCGCATCGACGAGTGGCTGATGAGCTACCTCAACGAATTCGACGGCAAGAGCTTTGTCGACGTGGCGCGTGGCGACCTGGACCTGGGCAACCTGGACTCCGAAGAGGACAAGAAGGCCGCCGAGGAAGTCGCCAAGACCAAGGAAGGCCTGGTTGAGCGGATCAAGACCGCCCTGGGCGAGAGCGTCAGCGAAGTGCGGGTTTCTCACCGCCTGACTGACTCGCCGGCGATCCTCGCTATTGGCGAGCAGGACCTGGGGCTGCAAATGCGTCAGATCCTTGAAGCCAGCGGGCAGAAGGTTCCGGATTCCAAGCCGATCTTCGAATTCAACCCGACTCACCCGCTGATCGAGAAACTCGACGGCGAGCAGAACGAAGAGCGCTTTGGCGACCTGTCGCACATCCTCTTCGATCAAGCGGCCCTGGCGGCCGGTGACAGCTTGAAAGACCCGGCGGCCTATGTGCGCCGACTGAACAAGCTGCTGGTTGAACTGTCGGTTTAATCAGGTTGCAGGAAAAACCCGCTTCGGCGGGTTTTTTCATTCTGGTGTCCCCCTACTGGAGAAGATGAGTCATGAGTCAAATCACCGTGCGTTCCGTGGTCTATCAGATCGATGGCCAGCCCTATGAAGGTCGCCTGGCCTTCGATGCCGCCCATAAAGGCGCGCTCCCGGGGTTGCTGATGGCGCCGAACTGGATGGGTGTCAGCGCCGGCGCGGAGAAGCTCGCCGAGTCGGTGGCGGCCAAGGGCTATGTGGTGCTGATCGCCGACTTGTATGGCCAGTCGCTGCGTCCCAGCGATGCCAGCCAGGCCGGTGCCGCGATGATGCCGCTCAAGGATGACCGGGCGCTGCTGCGTAAACGCATGCAGGCGGCCTTTAGCGCGCTGCAGAGCCAGACCGAGGCCGCGGTGGACGTCTCCAGGCTGGCCACCTTCGGCTTCTGCTTTGGCGGCTGCTGCGCCCTGGAGCTGGCCCGCAGCGGGGCGCCGGTGAAGGCCGCGGTGTCGTTCCACGGCACCTTGGATACGCCCACCCCGGCTGACGCGCAGAACATCAAGGGCTCGGTGCTGGTGTTGCACGGTGCGGCCGATCCGTTCGTGGCCAGGGAGCAATTGCCGGCCTTCGAAGCGGAAATGGATGCGGCGGGGGTGGACTGGCAACTGGTCAGCTACGGTGGCGCGGTGCATTCCTTCACCGACACCCACGCCAACCTGCCGGGCAAGATGATGTACGACGCCAAGACCTCCGCCCGAGCCTTCGCCGCCATGCATTACCTGTTGGATGAAGTGTTCCAGGGCTGAGCGCAACCCCACTGATCCGTAGGCGCAGGCTTCTGCGGGTCAGTGGCGGGAGGCGGGCAGTTCGATGCGCTCGTTTTCTCCCGGCACCTGCGGCCAGTCTCCGGCCGCCCAGCGCTTGCGTGCGGCATCGATCAACAGTGGGTCGCTGGCGACAAAGTTCCAGTTGATCCGTCGCGGCCCGTCCAGAGGCGCACCGCCGAGCAGTACTGCATGGCAGTCGCTCTCGGCGAACAGCGTGGCGTTTTCTCCTTCCGGCAACAGCACCAGCGAGTGCGGGGGCAATGGCTCGCCGTCCAGTTGTGCCTCGCCGTCCAGTACATACAGCGCGCGTTGCTGATGCTCGGTGGGAATCAACAGGCTGGTGGCGGTCTGCAGGCGCAGTTCGGCATACAGGGTCGGGGAGAGCACCGGCACCGGCGATTCCAGGCAGAAGCCGCTGCCGGCGATCATGCGGATCATGACCCCGAGGTTGTCGCTCACCGGCAGTGTGGCTGCGGGGTGATGGCTGTAGTGCCCAGGCCCTTGTTCATGTTCCTTGGGCGAGGCCAGCCAGACCTGCAAGCCATGCATTGCAAAATCCTCGCCCAGCAAAGCCTCGGGTGTGCGTTCGACGTGAGCGATGGCGCTGCCGGCGGTCATCCAGCTGACATCCCCGGGCAGGACGATCTGGTCCGAGCCGAGGCTGTCCTTGTGCTGGATCTGTCCTGCGAACAGGTAGGTCAGGGTGGACAGGCCGATATGCGGGTGCTGGCGGATGTTCATGCCTTTGCCGGCCGGGTAGGAGGTGCTCAGCATGTGGTCGAAGAACACGAAAGGCCCGACGCTGCGGCATTGCGCCGAAGGCAGGGGGCGCAGGATAGGCTGGCCTTCGACGTCCTCGACGCGGGGGCGGATCACTAGGGGCGAATTCATGGCGGACTCCAGGCTGATCGGGGTTATGCCCGCCAGCATAACCCCCGGCTGCCAGCCTTGCCGCTACTGGCTGAAGGCGCCTTCGGACAGGTGAGTCTCGATGCTGACTTCACTGGTGGTCATCAGCTTGTGGATCGGGCAGCGGTCGGCTACCCGGTGCAACTCTTCACGCTGGGCGTCGGTGAGCACGCCCTTGAGGGTCAGCTTCACGTGCAGGGCGTACTTGCCTTGCTGTTCCTGGCTGTTGTCGTGCTTGAGCTCCACGGTGACGCCGGTGAGCGGGATGTTCTTCTTCTGTGCGTAGAGCTTGAGGGTCAGGGCCTTGCAGGCCCCCAGGGCGGCATCGAAATAATCGTGGGGTTCGGGGGCAGTGCCTTCGCCACCGGCGTACTGCGGCAGGTCGGTGAACAACTGATGGTCGTCGACCTGGATGCTGTGGCGGAAACCTTCGCTGGACTCGGTATTGACGGTAATGGTCATGGCAAACCTCAGGCAGTGATGAATGTCGGATCGGGTGGTAAAGGTGCTGAAGTTATAGAGCATTCGCCGGCGCAGGCGTTCAGGTTTTTACTTCCGGTAGTCAGTGGCCAGTGTCGCGCCGATGAAGGTGCAAGCAGCGCTGAATCAGCCGGTTTCGCGGTGCCAGCTGCACCGTTTGATCGGAAAAGTGCCGACTTTCGTCGAGCTGAATCGTTTTACTCTCAGGTATCGAAGCCATAGGGCGTTTTGATATCACGTTTTTGTCTTACGCAAATTTCCGCCAGCCCGATACCGTCTAAGAGCACCCTGCTGCAAGCTCTTGCAGCGCTCTAGGAAGGAGCCAAAGGAATGAGTCTCAGAAGTCTCAACATTGCCCCCCGCGCCAGCCTGGGTTTTGGCTTGCTGGCGCTGATGGTGTTTGTCCTCGGCGCATTTGCCCTGATGCAGATGGCCAACATGCGCCAGCAGTCCGATGAAGTGGAAAGCAACTGGTTGCCCAGCGTCATGTCGGTGGGCGACATGAGCCAGGACTTGCTGCGGCTTCGCGCCTTGACCCTGCGCCTGCTAATCAATCGCGACCCTCAGGCCCTGGCCCAGAACGAAGCCAAGATCAATGACATCAAGAGTGGCCTGGGCGCTGCCCAGGGGCGCTATGAGTCGCTGATTGTGCTGCCCCAGGAGCGGGTCCTGTTCGATCGCTTCAAGGACGTGGAGAAGCAGTACCTGCAGCGTCAGGCCCAGGTCATGGCCTTCTCCAGCCAGAACCAGCTGGAGGAGGCGGTCAAGGTGGTCAACGGTGAAATGAACCAGTTGGCCGATGAAATGGCCGCGACACTGCATGACCTGATCGAGTTGAACAAGCAAAGTGCGACCCAGGCCACGGATCTGGCCCAGGCTGTCTTCAGCAAGTCGCGAGTCTGGGTGGTGGGGATGATCGTGGTGGCGGCACTGGTGACCATCGGCCTGGCCTTGTTGTTGACCCGCAGCATCGTCCTGCCGCTGGCGCAGTCCTTGCGCGTCGCCGAGGTGGTGGCCGGCGGCGACCTGACCGGGGAGATCACCGTGATCGGCAAGGACGAGCCGGCGCGCCTGTTGCTGGCGCTCAAGGCCATGCAGCACAGCTTGCGCGAAACCATCCGGCGCATTTCCGACTCCTCCAGCCAGCTTGCCTCGGCTTCCGAGGAGCTCAGTTGCGTCACCGAGGACGCCACTCGCGGCTTGCACCAGCAGAGCCAGGAGATCGAACAGGCGGCCACGGCGGTAAATCAGATGACTGCCGCGGTGGAGGAGGTGGCGAGCAACGCGGTGGCCACTTCCGAAGCGTCCCGGGAGTCGGATCGGATCGCCCAGCACGGGCGCGAACAAGTGCATCAGACCGTGCTGTCCATCGAGTCGCTGGCCGAGGATGTGACCGCCAATGCCAGTCAGGTGGAGCAGCTGGCGCAGAAGGTCTACGGCATCAGCAAGGTGCTGGAGGTGATTCGCTCCATCGCCGAGCAGACCAACCTGCTGGCCCTGAACGCGGCCATCGAGGCGGCGCGGGCAGGAGATGCCGGGCGCGGCTTCGCTGTGGTGGCCGATGAAGTGCGAGCCCTGGCCCACCGGACCCAGCAATCGACCCAGGAAATCGAGCAGATGATCGGCGGTATCCAGCAGGGCACCGATCAGGCGGTCAGCTCCATGCAGCAAAGCAATAGTCGCGCTCATTCGACCCTGGAAGTGGCCAAGGCGGCGGGGCAGGCACTGGAGGAAATCGCTTCGGCCTTCACCCTGATCAACGAGCGCAACATCGTGATCGCCAGTGCCTCGGAGCAACAGGCCGCGGTGGCGCGGGAAGTGGACCGCAACCTGATGAACATCCGCAACCTGGCGTTGCAGACCTCGGCGGGGGCCAATCAGACCAGCGCCGCCAGCCAGGAGTTGTCGCGGCTGGCGGTGGACCTGAACAGCATGGTGGCGCGCTTCTCGGTGTGAGGCTGTTTCGCCGGCAATCCGTTTCATGCAGGAGGCGCAGGAGTCGGCTTGCCGGCGAACGCCAGGCGAAAAAAAAGCCCCGAACCGGTCGGGGCTTTTTCATTCAGCGAAGCGGCGAGGCTTACTTGCCCTGCCAGCGCTTCAGTACCAGGGTGGCGTTGGTGCCACCGAAGCCGAAGCTGTTGCTCATCACGGTGTTGATGGTGGCGTCTTCGCGAGTCTTGGTCAGGATTGGCATGTCGGCCACTTCCGGGTCCAGCTCGTCGATGTTGGCCGAACCGGCCATGAAGTTGCCTTCCATCATCAGCATGCAATAGATCGCTTCGTGGACGCCGGCGGCGCCCAGGGAGTGACCCGACAGGCTCTTGGTGGAGCTGATGGCCGGAGCCTTGTCGCCGAACACTTCACGCACGCCTTTCATTTCCGCGACGTCGCCGACCGGGGTCGAGGTGCCGTGGGTGTTCAGGTAGTCGATCGGGGTGTCGACGGTGGACATGGCCATCTGCATGCAGCGGATCGCGCCTTCGCCGCTTGGGGCCACCATGTCGTAGCCGTCGGAAGTGGCGCCGTAGCCGACGATTTCCGCGTAGATCTTGGCACCACGGGCCAGAGCGTGTTCCAGCTCCTCGACCACCACCATGCCGCCACCGCCGGCGATGACGAAACCGTCACGCTTGGCGTCGTAGGCGCGAGAGGCTTTTTCCGGGGTTTCGTTGTACTGGGTGGACAGGGCGCCCATGGCGTCGAACAGGAACGACTGGGTCCAATGCTCTTCTTCACCGCCGCCGGCGAAGACGATGTCCTGCTTGCCCATCTGGATCTGTTCCATGGCGGTGCCGATGCAGTGAGCACTGGTGGCGCAGGCAGAAGCGATGGAGTAGTTCAGGCCCTTGATCTTGAACGGCGTGGCCAGGCAAGCGGAAACGGTGCTGCTCATGGTCCGCGTGACGCGGTATGGGCCAACGCGCTTGACGCCTTTCTCGCGCAGGATGTCCAGCGCTTCCATCTGGTTCAAGGTCGAAGCGCCACCGGAGCCGGCGATCAGGCCGGTACGCGGGTTGGACACTTGTTCTTCGCTCAGGCCGGAGTCGGCGATGGCGTCTTTCATGGCCAGGTAGGCATAAGCCGCCGCGTGGCCGACGAAGCGATAGATCTTGCGATCGATCAGTTCTTCGAGGTTCAGGTCAATGGAGCCGGAAACCTGGCTACGCAGACCCATTTCGGCATATTCCGGGTTGAAGCGGATGCCAGGGCGACTTGCACGCAGGTTAGCGGAGACGGTCTCTTTGTCATTGCCCAGGCACGAAACAATGCCAAGACCAGTGATAACGACGCGGCGCATGCGGATAACCCTTAGAAGTTGTCAGTGGAGGTAAACACGCCGACCCGGAGGCCTTCGGCGGTATAGATTTCGCGGCCGTCAACGCTGACCGAGCCATCGGCGATGGCCATGTTCAGCTTGCCCTTGAGCACGCGCTTGATATGAATGTTGTAGGTGACCTTTTTTGCCGTCGGCAGAACCTGGCCGAAGAACTTCACTTCTCCCGAACCCAGGGCGCGACCGCGGCCCGGCAGGCCTTGCCAGCCAAGGAAGAAACCGACCAGCTGCCACATGGCATCCAGGCCCAGGCAGCCCGGCATCACCGGATCGCCTTCGAAGTGGCAAGCGAAGAACCACAGGTCTGGAGTGATATCCAGCTCAGCGACCAATTCACCTTTACCGTACTTGCCACCCTCTTCGCTGATATGGGTGATGCGATCCACCATCAGCATGTTGGGGGCGGGCAGTTGCGCGTTACCTGGGCCGAACAGCTCACCGCGACTGCAGCGCAGCAGGTCTTCCCGAGTAAAGGCGTTTTGTTTGGTCATGCGAGCTCCTCAATAGTCCCGTGCGGCAGGGTTGGGCAATCTTCCCGGCCGATCGAAGCGTTCATGCCTCGAGCCGGCAGCCTACTCATAGACTATTGCGTTGTAGTGAAAGTCACAGCGCCAAGGGTATGAAAGTACACTTGTTCACTGAAATTTTTTTTGAGGGCCTTTTCAGGGCCCCGTCGGGTGCCTAAGACTGCCGCACTTTCGCCCGTCACGCCAGTCGCACCTGTTGGAAAATAGCCTCTTACTGCACCCAACGTTGGAGAATTTGCTGCAGATCCGCACGCTTGAACGGCTTGGCCAGGTAGTCGTTCATGCCCGCTGCCAGGCAGGCTTCGCGGTCGCCCTGCAAGGCGTTGGCGGTCAGGGCGATGATCGGCAGATCGGCGCAGCCGGGCAATTGGCGGATCTGCCGGGTGGCTTCATAACCATCGACCAGCGGCAGTCGGCAATCCATCAGAATCGCTTCGAAAATCAGGCTCTCGGCGCTGCGCACCGCCTGGGCGCCGTCGGTGACGACGCTCACGGTGAAGCCCAGGCTGCGCAGCATGGCCTGGATCACGGTCTGGTTCACCGGGTTGTCTTCCACCAGCAGCACATTGCGCCCTTCGCCCGGGTGAGCGGCGGTGCTGACTCGCGGCGCCAGCACCGGCAGGCTTTGCTGGAACAGCGCCAGGGGGATCTCCAGGGTGAACACCGAGCCGCGGCCTTCCTCGCTCTGGGCCCGCAGGGTGCCGCCCATGCGCTCGGCCAGGGTGCGGGCAATGGGCAGGCCCAGGCCGGTGCCGCCGTACCGCCGGGAGATGCTGCTGTCGGCCTGCTGGAAGGCATCGAACATCAGCTCCAGGCTGGCGGGGCTGATACCGATTCCGCTGTCGCGTACCGCACAGGTGAACCACAGCAGCTCGTGATCCAGGGCCTGCCACTGCGCTTCGATGACGACGCTGCCTTGTTCGGTGAACTTCAGGGCGTTGCCGATCAGGTTCACCAGAATCTGCCGGATGCGCGTCGGGTCGCCCTTGACCTGCAGCGACTCCATGCCCGGCGGCAGGCGCAGTTGCAGGTCCAGGCCGCGCTGCAGGGCGCTGTGCTGGAAGGCCTGGGCCGAGCTGCTGATCAGTTCGGCGAGGTTGAATGGAATGTGTTCCAGCTCCAGGGCCGAGCGTTCGATGCGGGAGAAATCGAGGATGTCGTTGATCACCTTCAGCAGGTGTTCGGTGGATTCCGAAGCCAGGGCCGCGTACTCGCTCTGCTCCTGGGTCATCTCGGTGGTTTCCAGCAGCTGCAGCATGCCCAGCACGCCGTTCATCGGGGTGCGCAGTTCGTGGCTCATCATCGCCAGGAAATCCGATTTCGCCTTGTTCGCCCGTTCCGCTTCTTCCCGGGTCTGGATCAGTTGTGACATGGCCTGTTGCTGCTCGCGGCTGGCCAGTTCCAGGCCGGCGGCGAGGTTGTTGATGTGGCGTGCCAGATTGCCCAGCTCGCCGTCGTCGACAATCGGCAGCGGCGCCTTGAAGTCGCCTTCCTGGATCGCCTTGACCGCGTGACCCATGGCGCTGATGGGTTGCGCCAGGCCGGCAGCCAGGCGCCGGGCCAGGAGGAAGGTGAAGAGCAGGGCGAACAGGGCGAGGATCGCGGCCTTGAGGAGAATTTCCTGCTGGCGCTGGCTGAAGGCGTCGTTGGACATGCCGACAATGACCCGGCCCAGATACCCGTCGCCCTGGGGGCCCAGGTTGGTCGGGTCATTTTCCAGGAAATCGTTGTGCACCTGGATCCGCTGCAAGCGCACCGGCGCCTGGAACACCTTGATCTGTTGCGCCTGTTTATGGCTGGCCGACGCTTGCTCGACATACACCAGGATGTTGTTGGCGCTGTCCTGCACCTCCAGGAACTGCACGTGGGGCGTGGCCAGGGTGGCCTGCAACAGGCTTTCCAGGCCTTCGTTGTTGCCGGAGATCACGCCGTACTCGGTGGCCGGCGCCAGTTGGTTGGCAATCAGCTGGCCGGTGTGGTTCAGCTCCTGGCGCAGGTCCTGAATGCGCACGAAGGTGAAGAAGCTGATCAGCAACAGGGTCAGGAGCAAGGCCGGGCCGAGGCTGATGAGCTGCGTGCGGGTGTGGATGTCCCATCGGCGACGCAATTTCATGGGCGTTGCTCTCCTTCACTCAGTTGGCGCGCGACGGCTTGCGGGTCGATTTCCTCGATGCCCAGTGAGCGTGCCACCTGTGGATTGCTCAGTACTTTGAAGTCCGCCGGGTACAGCGCCCGGGGCCAGCGGTTCGGCGCCTGTTCCAGCAGGTTGTCCAGGGTCTTGAGCCAGTCCTGCTGGTCGCTGTAGGTGCTGGCCAGGCTCCCGGCCCTGACGAAGCCGGCATTGGGGCCGATCAGCGCGCGTTGCTGGGCGTAGCTGCTGAGCAGCAGGTTCTTCACGGTTTTCGGGTTGTACAGCTTGGGGTCATCCAGGCCCAGCAGCACGTCGCTGTTGCGCAACAGGTTTTGCAATGGGCGGCTGTCATGGGTGCTGTCCCAGGGTTCGGCGACGATCTCCAGGCCCAGGGATTGCGCGGCGCCACGCAGCTCGTTGAGCAGGAACTGGCTGTCCTCGCTGTAGAGCACGCCAACCCGGCGCGCCTGGGGCAAGATCTTGCGGATCAGGTGCAACTGACGACTTGGCGGTGGATCGCTCCAGAGCAGGCTGAGCCCGGGGGGATGGGTGCCCTGCAGGCGCTGTTGGGCTTGCAGGCGGCTGATGCGCAGGACCAGGGTAGCCGGGCCTCGGGGATCTTGCAGGCGCCAGTCGAGGCTTTGCGGGTCCAGCAGAATCAGGCGCGTGGCGCTGGGCAGTTGGCCCGGCGCCGGCAGTTGCTCCAGCGCAACGAAGCGCACCTGGTCCTGGGGGCGCTGGGCGGCCAGTTCGGCGGTGAAGGTGCGTACCGCCGGGTTGTCCTCGCTGGCGGTCAGCAAGACGTCGGCGGCGCGCAGCGGCGTGCACAGCAGCAGGCTCAGCAGGAACAGGCCCCAGCCGAGTCGGCGACGCATGCCCAAGGCCCCCGAGGGCCGCTGCCGGGCCACGCTAGAACTCCAGCTCGGCGCTGAAATAGACCACGTGCCGCGAGTCGTAGCGGTTGTCGGCGAAGGTGCTGGGCTGGTGGTCGAGTCGTTGCTGCAGCGTGCCCGCCAGTTCCAGGTTGGCCTTGCCCAGGGCCAGGCGCTTGGCGAGGCGGGTGTCGATCCGTTCGAAGCGGTAGCCGTTGAGGGCGCTGTCGCCATAGTAGAAGAGCGCGCTGGACCAGCCCTGGCCCCATTGGCGCAGCCAGCCGGCGGAGCCGCTGTTGCTGGCGGTCAGGCGCTGGTCCAGGCGGTTGCTGGCTTGGGCGTGGACATAGGCGTAGGTCAGGCGCAGGCGGTCGGCGCGGCTCAATTGCCAGTCCAGCTGGCTTTCGCTGCCGGAGAAGCGTGATGAATTGCTGTTGCTGGCGATGTATTGGTTGTTGCGCAGCGGCTCGCTGATCATGCCGCTGATCTCGTCGTAGAACAGCTTGATGTCGAGGTTCAGGGCCTGGTCGACGAAGTAGCCGTTGTAGCCCAGTTCGCGGGAGCGCATGTGTTCCTGATCGAGGTTGCCCGGACCGCGGGTCCTGACGAAGTACTGGGCGCTGCTCTGGCCGTAGACCGGGCTGCTCAGGCCGGTGACCCGGTAGCTCCAGTTGACGTTGTTCTCGAACATGTCCGGGGAGCGGATGGCTTCCGAATACACCGCCCGCAGCCCGTGGCGCGGGTTGATCAGGTAGTTGACGGCGATCCGTGGCGTCAGCGAGTTACCGGTCAGCTGGGTGTCTTCGTACATAGCCCCGCCCTGGATCAGCCAGTGTTCGCTGGCTCGCCATTCCAGCTGGCCGAACAGGCGCCAGGTGGTGTCGTCGAGGGTGCCGTTGAAATAGGTTTCGGAGTCGGCCCGGTCGTAACGATAGTTCATGCCGCTGACCAGCCGCAGGTTATCGCTGAGGCTCAGGGTGTCCTGCAATTCAAGGTCGTAGCGGGTTTCGCGGGTGCTCTGGTCGATGTTGCCGCAGACGGTATCCTTGCCTCCGCCGGTTTGCCATTGGTTGATGACTTGGTTGGCCAACGCTTGTTCCGTCGTGGTTCCACTGGGCGCTCCACTCAAGTAATCGGGCATGTGGCGCGCCAGGCGCTCGGCGTAATTCGGGTTGATTTGCCACAGGCGGGTCAGTTCGGGGCTGAAGGAAATCGCCGCGTCGCAGGCACGCCAGGTCTGCTGGCGATCCCAGTGTTGGGCCGAGCCCTGGATATAAAGGCTGTGCTGCGCATTGAGCTCCAGGTTCCAGCGCAGTGAACCGGCGTAGTCCTTGGCGATCACATCGGAGTCTTTGCCTTGTTGGGTCACGCCGTAGAACACCGGCTTATAGGTATAAGGCCGCTGGTTGGTGCCTTCCTTGGCATTCAACTGCCAATCGATGCTCTGCTGTTCGTCGAGCATCTGGCTCACCGACAGGCTGAAGCGGTTCAAGCGCTTGCTGTCGCGGTAGTCGGCGCCCAGGCGATTGTGGTCGAAGCCGTCATCTTCCTGTCCGGACAGCGACAGGCGCAGGTCGCCGGTTTCCCAGCCCGTGCCCTGGCTGGCGTACCAGTCGCTGATGCCGCGCTGGCCCCGGGTCACCTTGAACCGGGTGCCGTGGCTGTTGGCCGGTGCGCGGGTGATGATGTTGACCACCGCCATCAGCGCGTTGGCGCCGTAGCTGACGGTGTTGGGGCCGCGAAACACCTCGATGCGTTCGATGTCCTCCATGGCCACCGGAATGTCGCTCCAGTCCACCGTGGCCAGGCCCGCGCGATACACCGAGCGTCCGTCGATCAGCACCTGCATGCGCCGGGCTTCGCTGGCGTTGGTGCCGTGGTAGTTGACCGTGGCCTGGTTGCCGCTGATGGCGCCGACCATCATCCCCGGCACCAGGCGCAGCAGCTCGCTGATGTCCCGGGCGCCGCTGGCCCTGATCAGTTCGTTGTCGAGCACGGTCATGCTGCCCGGCACGGCGGCGGGGGATTGTTTCAGGCGCGTGGCGGTCAACACCTCGGGCAGTGCGCTGCCGTCGAGAAACAGATCGTCGGCCAGCGCCGGGTGGCCGAACAGCATGCCCAGCAGCAATGACAGACGCAGAGGTGAGGGACCAACGGACACGGCACAGCCTTGAATCTTGAAAGGTGGCGCGCATGTTAACCGAGATAGTCGAGTTTTCCAGTCGATAAGCCCGACATTCCCCGAATGACTGCGCGTGTTCCCGACAGGTTGCCTGAATGGCCGGTGGGGCTGGTGGTGACAAAAGCGCCCCGTATAATGCCGCCATCGCCACTGCTATGGATAAACGGATTGCATATGACACAACAGCGCCCTATTGCGGTCCTGGGAGGCGGAAGTTTTGGTACCGCCGTGGCCAATCTGCTGGCCGAAAACGGTCACCCGGTGCGGCAATGGATGCGCGATCCCGAGCAGGCCGAGGCCATTCGGGTCAATCGCGAGAATCCGCGCTATCTCAAGGGCATCAAGATTCATCCGGCGGTGGAGCCGGTCACCGACCTGCTGGCCACCCTGAATGACTGTGACCTGTGCTTCGTCGCCTTGCCTTCCAGCGCCCTGCGCTCGGTGCTGGCGCCCCACGCGCAGCTGCTGAGCGGCAAGCTGCTGGTCAGCCTGACCAAGGGCATCGAGGCCCAGACCTTCAAGCTGATGAGCGAGATCCTCGAGGACATTGCCCCGGCGGCGCGCATTGGCGTGCTTTCGGGCCCCAACCTGGCCCGGGAAGTGGCCGAGCATGCGCTGACCGCCACCGTGGTCGCCAGTGAAGACGAAGAGCTGTGCCAGCGGGTCCAGGCGGCGTTGCACGGGCGCACGTTCCGCGTCTATGCCAGTGCCGACCGCTTTGGCGTCGAGCTGGGCGGGGCGCTGAAGAACGTCTACGCGATCATCGCCGGCATGGCGGTGGCCCTGGGCATGGGGGAAAACACCAAGAGCATGCTGATTACCCGTGCCTTGGCGGAGATGACCCGTTTTGCCGTCAGCCAGGGCGCCAATCCCATGACCTTCCTCGGCCTGGCCGGGGTCGGCGACCTGATCGTAACCTGTTCCTCGCCCAAGAGCCGCAACTACCAGGTGGGCTTTGCCCTGGGCCAGGGCCTGAGTCTGGAGGACGCGGTGACCCGTCTGGGCGAGGTAGCGGAGGGCGTCAACACCCTCAAGGTGCTCAAGGCCAAGGCCCAGGAACTGGGGGTCTATATGCCGCTGGTAGCCGGCCTGCATGCGATTCTGTTCGAAGGGCGGACGCTGAATCAGGTGATCGAGCTCTTGATGCGTGGCGAGCCGAAAACCGACGTCGACTTTATCTCCACCAGCGGATTCAACTGAGTAGCACAGGAGCCAGACATGAACGATACGAATTCCGAAGCCAAATACGAATCCATCCTCCTGCGTGTGCTGTGGATGCTGGTGTTCGTGATGGTGTGGCAGGTGGCGCAGTTTCTCCTGGGCGCCCTGGTCCTGGTGCAGTTGATCTACCGCTTGATCTACGGTGCACCGAATGCCGGGCTGATGAACTTTGGCGACAGCCTGAGCCAGTTCCTGGCGCAGATCGGTCGGTTCGGCAGCTTCCACTCCGAGCAGAAACCCTGGCCGTTCGCCGATTGGCCAACGCCTCGGGCTCCTGAAGGGGAGGCCCCTCACAGCGTGCCGCCGGCGCCGCACCCGGTGCGTGATGAGGAGCCCAAGCTGTGAAGCTGTGGGTGTTGCGTCATGGCCAGGCCGAGTCCCATGCGGCCAGCGATGACCAGCGCAACCTTACGGCCCACGGTCGCCAGGAAGTGCTGGGCAGCGCCGCGCAGCTGATTGGCCAGCCCATCAGCGCGATCATCGCCAGCCCTTATGTACGGGCCCAGCAAACGGCGCAACTGGTGCGTCAGGCCCTGGGTTTTGAAGGCGAGATCCGCACCGTGCCCTGGTTGACGCCGGAGGCCAACCCGTTGCAGGTGCTGGAGCACCTGAACAGTGCGGACAACCTGCTGCTGGTCAGCCACCAACCTTTGGTCGGCAACCTGATCGGCCTGCTGCAGCACGGTCATCTGCGTGATCCCCAGCCCATGAATACCGCCAGCCTGGCGGAGCTGGAAGGCGACTGGCCGCTGGCGGGGCTGATGACCCTAAAGAGCCTCAAGCACCCCTAGAGCGCCTCGGCGGCCAGGCGGTTCCTGGCCGCCGCAGGTTCATCGGGGTGACCGACATCCGGTGGTGCGGCGCTACATTTCTTAACTTGCAGCCCTCCTTTGTGCGTGGAATAGTCGACCGAGCAAGTGCTTGGTTGGTGTCGCGAACAGAATAAAAACAAAGGAGCGAGTCATGGCTGCTGCTTTTCGTTTGCCGCTGCAAGTGTTCTACGAGCGTGAAGCTCGTCATCCCCAGCAACTTTTCCTGGTTCAGCCCAGCGCCGGAGGGCAGGTGCAGGAGCTGAGCTGGTTCGATGTCGGCCAGCAGGCCCGTCGCGCCGCCCAATGGCTGCGCGAGCGCCAGTTGCCTCCCGGCAGTCATATCGCAATCATCGGCAAGAATTCCGCGCACTGGATCATCAGCGACCTGGCGATCTGGATGGCCGGGCATGTGTCGGTGCCGCTGTATCCCAACCTCACAGCCGATTCGGTGGCCCAGGTACTGGAGCATTCCGAGTCGGCCCTGGTGTTCATCGGCAAGCTCGATGACTGGCCGGGCATGGCTCCGGGGATCAGGCCCGGCTTGCCCACCGTGCGCCTGCCGCTGGCCCCCGAAGGCACTTTCGACTGCACCTGGGACGATCTGCAAGGCTGTCAGCCGTTGGCTGATAGCCCGAGTCCGCCGGCCGATCAGTTGGCCACCATCATCTACACCTCCGGCACCACGGGCCTGCCCAAGGGGGTGATGCACAGCTTCGGCAATCTGGGTTTTGCCGCCACTCACGGGACACAACTCTTCGGCCTGGGCCCGGGGGATCGGCTGCTGTCCTATCTGCCGCTGTGTCATGTGGCCGAGCGCATGTTTGTCGAGATGGCGGCGATCTATACCGGGCAGACCGTGTTCTTCGCCGAGAGCCTGGATACCTTCCTGGCTGACCTGCGGCGGGCCCGGCCCACGGCGTTGTTTGGCGTGCCGCGAATCTGGACCAAGTTCCAGATGGGGGTCTACAGCAAGGTGCCGGCCAGGCGCCTGGACTTTCTCTTGAGCTTGCCGCTGATCGGCAAGCGCGTCGGTCACAAGGTGCTTGCCGGGCTTGGGCTGGACGCGTTGCGTGTGGCTTTGTCGGGGGCGGCGCCGGTGCCCCAGGCGCTGTTGCACTGGTATCGCCGGCTGGGCCTGGACGTACTGGAGGTCTACGGCATGACCGAGAGTTGCGGCTATTCCCATATCGGGCGCTCCGGGGAGCAGGTGCCGGGCTGGATCGGCCGGCCCTGTCCCGGGGTAGAAGTGCGTATCGATGAGACGGGGGAGGTCCAGGTGCGCAGCGGGGCGACCATGCAGGGCTACTACAAGGACCCGCAGAAAACCGCCGAGACCATCACCGAGGACGGTTTTCTGCGCACCGGCGACAAGGGCGAACAGGACGCGGCCGGCAACCTGCGCTTGACCGGCCGGCTCAAGGAAATCTTCAAGACCAGCAAGGGCAAGTACGTGGCCCCGGCACCCATCGAAAATCGCCTGGCGGTGCATGCCCATATCGAGCAGGTGTGTGTGGTGGGAGACGGCCTGAGCGCTCCTCTGGGGTTGTGCGTGCTGTCGGCGGCGGGCTGGCAGGCCGCCGCGGGCAGTGCCCGGGAAGGTTTGCACAGCAGCCTGGAAAGCCTGCTGGCTCAGGTCAATGGCAACCTGGACAAACACGAGCGCCTGCACCGGCTAGTGGTCGTCAAGGACAACTGGGCGGTGGAGAACGGCTTTCTGACCCCGACCCTGAAGATCAAGCGCAATGTGATCGAGGCCACCTATGGCGCCAGTTTTCAGAGCTGGAGCGAGCGCAGCGAAGCCGTGCTGTGGCAGGATTGATCGACAAAAAAACCACCCAGAAGGGAAGCAGCGATGAGCCTATGGCGTACCACTCCGAACATCGAGCAATTGAACGCGGCACAGAAGAACACCATCGGCGAAGTGCTGGATATTCGCTTCGAGTCATTTGATGAGCAGTCGCTGACCGCAAGCATGGTCATCGACCATCGCACTCACCAGCCCTACGGGTTGCTGCATGGCGGAGCCTCGGTGGTGCTGGCGGAAACCGTCGGCTCCATGGCCAGCTACCTGTGTATCGATGCCAGCAAGTTCTATTGCGTGGGCCTGGAGATCAACGCCAACCACCTGCGGGGCTTGCGCAGCGGCCGGGTGACGGCGGTGGCCAGGGCCATTCATATCGGGCGCACCACCCATGTCTGGGATATCCGCTTGAGCAGCGACGAAGGCAAGGCCAGCTGTATTTCGCGCCTGACCATGGCCGTGGTGCCTCTGGGGCAAACGCCGCCGGCACAATGAGTCAGCGCGCCATAGGCTGGGCCTGGGTGTCAGTATTCCTGTCCGTTACGGTCATTGCCCTGGTGCAAGGGCCTGCGGACAATCGGTGTTGGTTTGGTGGATGGATAGGTCGGTATGTCGCAACAGGTGTTTTTCGCTCACGCCAATGGGTTTCCCTCCGGCACCTACGGCAAGCTGTTTGCCGCCCTGGCGCCGGAGTTCGAGGTGGCTCATTTGCAGCAGCACGCCCATGACCCGCGCTTTCCGGTGGACGATAACTGGCGCAGCCTGGTGGACGAATTGATTCACCACCTGCAACAGCAGGCGCAGCCGGTGTGGGGCGTCGGGCATTCCCTGGGGGGCGTGCTGCACCTGCACGCCGCCCTGCGTTGTCCGCAGTTGTATCGGGGAGTGGTCATGCTCGATTCGCCGGTGCTGACCCGGGCCGACCAATGGGTGATCCGTGCGGCCAAGCGTTTTGGCTTCATCGATCGCCTGACTCCGGCCGGGCGGACCCTGGGCCGTCGCGAGGAGTTTACCGATCTCGAATCGGCGCGCAGCTACTTCGCCCGCAAGAGCCTGTTCCGCGCCTTCGACCCTGATTGCCTGGATGCCTACCTGCAGCACGGCCTGCAACCGGTGGGCGACAGGTTGCGCCTGCGCTTCGACCCGGCGACCGAAATCAGCATCTATCGCGGCGTACCGCACACCAGCCCCGGCAGTGCTCGCCAGCTCCAGGTGCCCCTGGCCGTGGTGCGCGGCCAGCAGAGCCGGGTGGTGATGCGGCATCACACCAGTGCCGTGGGGCGCATGCCTCTGGGCGAGTCCCTGACCATGCCCGGCGGCCACATGTTTCCCCTTGAGCGGCCTGAAGCCACCGCCACCCTGCTCAAGGAACTCTTCACCCGCTGGGAACAGCGCCGGAGCTGTGCATGAGCCAGGTTGTCGAGGAAGTTCGCCTGAACCTGCCCCACATCGAGCTGGCGGCCCATCTGTTCGGGCCCGAGGACGGCGTGCCGGTCATCGCCCTGCATGGCTGGCTGGACAACGCCAACAGCTTCGCCCGGCTGGCGCCCAAGCTCAAAGGCCTGCGCATCGTGGCCCTGGACATGGCCGGCCACGGGCATTCCGGGCACCGCCCGCCGGGCGCGGGTTATGCCCTGTGGGATTACGTCTACGACGTGCTGCAGGTGGCGGAACAGCTGGGCTGGAAGCGCTTTGCCCTGATGGGCCACTCGTTGGGGGCAATCGTGTCCCTGGTGCTGACGGCGGCGCTGCCGGAGCGTGTCAGCCATCTGGCCCTGATCGACGGCGTGATTCCGCCGACCGCCAGCGCCGCAGGTGCCGCCGAACGGCTGGGCATGGCCTTGCAGGCGCAGCTGGACTTGCAGGACAAGCGCAAGCCGGTCTACAGCACGCTGGAACGGGCCATCGAAGCTCGGATGAAGGGGCTGGTGGCGGTCAGTCGCGAGGCCGCCGAGCTGCTGGCTGTGCGTGGGCTGATGCCGGTGCCCGGTGGCTATACCT
Organism: Pseudomonas sp. 3MA1; assembly: GCF_029237275.1. NCBI lineage: Bacteria > Pseudomonadati > Pseudomonadota > Gammaproteobacteria > Pseudomonadales > Pseudomonadaceae > Pseudomonas > Pseudomonas sp. 3MA1. The sequence continues at coordinate 735,473 of NZ_JAACFX010000001.1, forward strand.
GGCGCAGCGACAGTCGCCTGACCCTGCCGTCGCCGCTGCGTCTGACCGAGGAGCAGGCCATGTCCTTCGTCGAGCGGGTCAGTTGCCCGACGCAGCTGGTGGTGGCTGCCGACGGCATGCTGGCCCGGCACGAGTCGCTGCTGCAGCGTCTACCCTTTAGCCGGGAACAGCTGCCGGGCGGCCACCATCTGCACCTCAACGACGAGGCCGGTGCAAGCTCTGTCGCAGACTGTTTCAATCGGTTTTTCGCCGTTCCTTGACTTGACGGGGTCAACTGTCGAGGCTGGGCGGGTTGAAATGGGAGACAACCATGATAGATCTGTACACCGCTGCGACCCCCAATGGCCACAAGGTTTCCATCCTGCTTGAAGAACTCGGATTGCCCTACACGGTGCATGCCTTGAGTTTCGACAAGCGCGAGCAAAAGGCGCCGGCGTTTCTGAAGATCAATCCCAATGGGCGTATTCCGGCCATCGTCGATCGAGACAATGGCGATTTTCCCGTATTCGAATCCGGCGCGATCCTGGTGTATCTGGCCGAGCGCAGTGGCCAACTGCTGCCCACCGATGCCAAGGGCCGCTCGATCGTCATGCAGTGGCTGATGTTCCAGATGGGCGGCATCGGGCCCATGCAGGGCCAGGCCAACGTGTTCTTCCGCTATTTTCCGGAAAAGCTCCAGGGCGCCATCGATCGCTATCAGCATGAAACTCGACGCCTGTATGAAGTCCTCGACACCCGCCTGCAACAGGTCGAGTACCTGGGCGGGGACTACAGCATTGCCGACATCGCCACCTTCCCCTGGGTGCGCGGTCATGAGTGGTCCGGTGTTTCGGTACAGGGCTTGCCGGCCCTGCAACGCTGGATGGCGGCCCTGGAGGCCCGGCCTGCGGTCCAGCGTGGCTTGCAGGTTCCGCAACGCAGTGACGACGCCAGCGTCGTCAAGGGTGCCCAGGCCATGCTTATCCGATGAGAGTTTCCATGCGTTCAATCAGTGTTCTGGGCTTGTCCTTGCTAAGCACCCTGGCCCTTGCCGCCGATCTGCCCGGCAGCCATGACCTGCCCCTGGTGCCCCGTCTGACCGATGCACAAATCGTCGACTACCGCCCGCAAGTGGAGCAGGAGCGTGTCTACCCGCTGGGCTCGATCCGCAGAATCAGCGGCCAACTGCGCTTTGACGGTCAGGTCAATGCCCGGGGCAAGCTCACGGCCATCACCTACCAATTGCCCGCCGAACGCACTTCCAACGAAGCCTTTACCCTGGCTCGCGAAGCCTTGCAGAAGCAGGGCGCAGAGCTGCTGTTCTGGTGCCAGGCCCGGGATTGTGGCGAGAGCAGCCTGTGGGCCAATGAAGTGTTCGGCAACGCCAAGCTGTTTGGCGCCGACGAGCAGCAGGCCTATCTGCTGTTGCGCCTGGCGGCGCCCCAGGACAACTCCCTGGTAGCCCTGTACAGCATTACCCGGGGTAACCGCCGGGCCTACCTGCACGTGGAACAGTTCGACGCCAGCGCTGCCCTGGGTGACTTGTTGCCCACTTCGGCGACCCTGCTGCGGCAATTGAAGGACACGGGCAAGCTGGATCTGCCCAAGCTGACCGATCCCCAGCCCGTCTGGCTCAACCTGCTCTCCCGCGGGCTGAACCTGGACACCACGCTGCGGGTCAGCCTGTCCGGTCAGCAGGCCGAAGCCTGGCGCCAGGCCCTGATTGGCCAGGGCGTGCTGGCGACGCGCATGGAAACCGGCGACACCCAAGTGGCCGGGCTGCACTTCGAACTGCTGCGTTAAGCTGTTTCAGGCGGCCTGCACTCGCGGGTTCGCCTACTCTTCTCCGTTTACCCTTGTGCGAGACATTTCATGCCCAATAACGATCGCCTGCTGGTGCAGATTCTGCTCCTGGTGTTGTTTGGTGCCAGCTTCTGGGTGATGGCGCCTTTCTGGTCGGCGCTGTTCTGGGGCGCGGTGCTGGCCTTTGCCAGCTGGCCGCTGATGCGTTTGCTGACCCGCTGGCTCAATGGCCGCGAGTCCCTGGCAGCGGCCCTGCTGACCCTGGGCTGGATGCTCCTGGTGGCGGCGCCGCTGGTCTGGCTCGGGCTCAACCTGGCCGACCACGTGCGCGATGCCACGGCCTTTATCAAGGACGTGCAAGTCGACGGCCTGCCGGAGGCGCCGGCCTGGCTGGGCAGCCTGCCATTGGTGGGGGAGCGCCTGGTCGGACTGTGGAACAGCATCGATCAACAGGGCGCGGCGCTGATGCTGGCCGTCAAGCCCTATCTGGGGCAGGTGGGCAACTGGCTGCTGGCCCGCAGCGCACAGATCGGCGGCGGTATTCTCGAACTGACCCTGAGCATTGTCTTCGTGTTTTTCTTCTACCGTGACGGTCCGCGCCTGGCGTTGTTCGTGCACAAATTGCTGGAGCGGCTGATCGGCGATCGGGCCGGCTACTACATCGATCTGGTCGCCGGCACCGTGCAGCGGGTGGTCAACGGGGTGATCGGCACCGCTGCGGCCCAGGGCCTGCTGGCGCTGATCGGCTTTCTGATTGCCGGTGTGCCAGGAGCGCTGGTGCTGGGGATCGTCACCTTCCTGCTCAGCCTGATTCCCATGGGGCCGCCCCTGGTGTGGATTCCGGCCACGGCCTGGCTGGCCTGGAAGGGCGAATACGGCATGGCGGTGTTTCTGGGGATCTGGGGCACCTTCATCATCAGCGGCGTCGACAACGTGCTCAAACCCTACCTGATCAGTCGCGGCGGCAACCTACCCCTGGTGATTGTGCTGCTCGGGGTGTTCGGCGGTCTGATCGCCTTTGGCTTTATCGGTCTGTTTATCGGGCCGACCCTGCTGGCGGTGGCCTACAGCCTGCTGCTGGACTGGAGCGCCAGTCAGGCCCGGACCCAGGAGCCGCGCTAAGGCGCGGCTTGCCGCTCTACCAAGGAGCGGCAAGCGTCCATCAGGCGGCGACGTTGACGCTGTTGCCGACGCTGCTGGCAGGGTTCAGCTGATACTGCTTGTTGAGGTTGGCGATCATCTTGCCCAGGGCTTGGGCCAGGTTGGCCTGCGGGTTCTGAGTCGCGCTGTCCTGGTTGCGTCCGGCTTGCAGCGCGGCCTTGAGTTCATCGCTGCTGATGCCGCCGCTGCTGTCGCTGTCGAGTATTTTCAGCAATGCCGAACTGGTGTCGTTGCTGGCTGAGTTCTGGTCGCCGGACTGCAGGGCGCTGCTCAGCTCGTCGGCACTGATGCTGGCGTTGCCGTCGCTGTCGAGCTGGCCGAACAGTTGCTCGCCGGAGAGCTGTTGCGGGGGCGGAGGCGGCGTCAGGCTGGCGGCCAGTTCGTCTGCACTGATGTTGCCATCCTGGTTCTTGTCCAGGGCCGAGAAGAGTTGCTTGCTGTCTGCACTGCTACCGGTACTGCTCAAGCCGCTGCTCAGTTCGTCGCTGTTGATGACGCCGTCGCCGTCGCTGTCCAGAGCGCTGAGCAGGGCGTCCGCCAGTTCGGTGCCGGGCGCCTGGCCGTGATGCGCCGGTGGTGCCATGGCGGCCATTTCATCGCTGCTCAGTCTGCCGCTGCCATCGCTGTCCAGTTCGCTGAAGTTCTTGCTCAGGCTGACCAGGACACCCTTGTCGCCTTTTTGCGACAGAGCGTTGTTCAACTCGTCCTGGTTCACCGCGCCGTCGCCATTGCTATCGAGCTTGGCGAACAGTTCCTTCTGCAACTGTTGGCCGCGGCTGGTGCTGGAGGCGCTGCTGCTGGAGCTGTAATAGCTCGAATAGTTGCTGCTGACACTACCAATCATGGGATTTGCTCCTTGGGGATGAATGGATCCGGCGGGGAACCGGCTCATGCAGCCTCAAGGCTGGAGTTGTCCTGGGTATCGGCGCTTTGTACCTGTGGCTACACAAGGGGCTCAGGGGCGAGGCAGGCGCAGCACTGCGGTCAGGCCGCCGCCAGGGGTTTCCTCCAGCAGCAGTTGGCCGCCCATGCGCTCCGCCGCTTCACGGGCGATGGTCATGCCCAGGCCGACGCCGCCGGAGTTGCGGTTGCGTGAGCCTTCGAGGCGGAAGAAGGGTTCGAACACCGCCTCGCGCTTGTCGGCGGCGATACCGGGACCCTGGTCGATGACCCGGATCAGCAACTGATCCCGCTGGTCCTCCAGGGCCAGGGTGGCGTGGCCGGCGTAGCGCAGGGCGTTGTCCAGCAGGTTGTTGATGCACGATTGCAGGGCCATGGGCTGGACCAGCAGTGGCGCGCAATGGCCCTGGGCCTGGACCTGGGCGCCCTGGTCCTGGGCGTTCTCGCACAGCGATTCCACCAGTGCCTGCACGTCCATCCATTGCTCGGCCTCGCTGGTGCGCTGTTCATGCAGATAGCTGAGGGTGGCGTCGAGCATCTTGATCATGTCGTCCAGGTCCTGGCGCATCTGCCCCTGCAGCTTGCTGTCCTCGATCTGCTCCAGGCGCAGTTTCAAGCGTGACAGCGGGGTACGCAGATCGTGGGACACGGCGCCGAGCATGCGCCCCCGCTGCTGGACCTGTTCCCGTATGCGTTTCTGCATCTGGTTGAAGGCGCTGGCGGCCTGCCGTGCTTCCCGAGGGCCGTCCTCGTCCAGGGGCGGGCTGTCGAGGTTTTCGCTCAGGCGTTCGGCGGCGTCGCTCAGGCGCTGGATCGGCCGCGAGAGCAGCTTGGCGCCGTACCAGGCGGCAATGACCAAGGAGATCAGCTGGAAGGTCAGGGGCACCAGCGGTCCGCCAAACCAGGGGCGTGGCGGACGTTGTGGGAAGTACGGCGGCGGCCCGGGGGGTTGGCCATTGCCGAGGACCACCGGCGGTGGCGGTGGTGGAGGGGGCGGTGGGTGTCCGTAATGGTGGAACCAGAAGAACGCCAGCAGGTGGGCGAGCACGATCGCGATCAGCAAGACGCCAAACAGGCGGCCGAACAGCGTATCGAAGCGCCCGCGCATCAGCCGATGTCTCGTGCGTCGAACAGGTAGCCTTCGCCACGCACGGTCTTGATCAGTTGCGGCGATTTCGGGTCGTCGCCAAGCTTCTGCCGCAGGCGCGACACCAGCAGGTCGATGCTGCGATCGAAGGCCTCGATCGAGCGACCCCGGGCGGCGTCCAGCAGCTGTTCGCGGCTCAGCACCCGGCGCGGGCGTTCGATGAAGACCCAGAGCAGGCGGAACTCGGCGTTGGACAGCGGCACCACCAGGCCATCGGCGGAGATCAACTGGCGCAGCACGCTGTTCAGGCGCCAGTTGTCGAAGCGGATATTGGCCCGCTGTTCGCTGCGATCGTCGCGCACCCGGCGCAGGATGGTCTGGATCCGCGCCACCAGTTCCCGCGGTTCGAAGGGCTTGGCCATGTAGTCGTCGGCCCCCAGTTCGAGGCCGATGATGCGGTCGGTGGGCTCGCAGCGGGCGGTGAGCATGAGAATCGGAATGTCCGATTCACTGCGCAACCAGCGGCACAGGGACAGGCCGTCTTCGCCGGGCAGCATCAGGTCGAGCACCACTACGTCGAAGTGCTCGGTCTGCAAGGCCTGGCGCATCGCCGCGCCGTCGGTGACGCCGCTGGCGTGGATGTTGAAGCGCGCCAGGTAGTCGATCAGCAGTTCGCGGATCGGCACGTCGTCATCGACGATCAGGGCCCGGGTGTTCCAGCGCTTGTCGTCGCCATTGGCCACGGCTTTGGAGTCGTCGTTCAGAGGGGCTGGAGTGTTATGCATGGGTGCGTTCATCTGCCAGGTAGGCTGCCGGTCATCAGGAGACGACGGCGAGGTTGTGGCTTCAGCATAGGCGTCCGGCTTGGGGGCTGGAAGTGCTGTTCGAAGGTGTTGCGGCTGGCGAGGGTAGCGCCGGGGATTGTTGTCGGCGTGTCGTCAGTGTATCGAGGTTGATACAAATGCCGTTGCACCGCAGGGGATTGTCCGGGGTATTCAGGTGGCTTGCACACCGTTGAGGAGGATTTACCGTTGATCGGGTCCCGGAGCGGCGCGGCTTGCGCTACAATCCGCGCCGATTTCGACTTGCCTGAGAGCCCCTTCATGTCCGCCTGCCAGACTCCTATCATCGTCGCCCTGGATTTCCCCACCCGTGACGCCGCACTGAAACTGGCCGATCAACTGGACCCGAAACTGTGCCGGGTCAAGGTCGGCAAGGAGCTGTTCACCAGCTGCGCCGCCGAGATTGTCGGGACCCTGCGCGACAAGGGCTTCGAAGTGTTCCTGGACCTGAAGTTCCACGACATTCCCAACACCACCGCCATGGCGGTCAAGGCCGCCGCGGAAATGGGCGTGTGGATGGTCAATGTGCACTGCTCCGGCGGCTTGCGCATGATGGCTGCCTGCCGCGACGTGCTGGACCAGCGCAGCGGTCCCAAGCCGCTGCTGATCGGCGTTACCGTGCTCACCAGCATGGAACGTGAAGACCTGGCCGGCATCGGCCTGGACATCGAGCCCCAGGAGCAGGTGCTGCGCCTGGCCGCTCTGGCGCAGAAAGCCGGAATGGACGGCCTGGTGTGCTCGGCCCTGGAAGCCCAGGCCCTGAAGAGCGCCCATCCGAGCCTGCAACTGGTGACGCCGGGGATTCGTCCTGCGGGCAGCGCCCAGGATGACCAGCGGCGGATCCTCACCCCGCGCCAGGCCCTGGATGCCGGTTCCGACTACCTGGTGATCGGTCGTCCCATCAGCCAGGCGGCCGACCCGGCCAAGGCCCTGGCCGACGTGGTGGCCGAACTGGCCCTGTAACACGCCTGCTCTTGTAGGAGCCGGCTTGCCGGCGATAGCGGTTTTGCGGTTGGCGGCCCTTTCCGGCCGCCGTCGCGGATCGCCGGCCAGCCGACTCCTGCGGATTCAGACTTTCAGCACCAGCTTGCCGAAGTTCTCGCCGCTGAACAGCTTGCCCAGCGTCTCGGGGAAAGTCTCCAGGCCTTCGACAATGTCCTCCTTGCTCTTGAGCTGCCCCTTGGCCATCCAGCCGGCCATCTCTTGCCCGGCCGCCGCAAACTGGCTGGCGTAGTCCATCACCACAAAACCTTCCATGCGTGCCCGGTTGACCAGCAGCGACAGGTAGTTGGCCGGGCCCTTGACCGCTTCCTTGTTGTTGTACTGGCTGATGGCGCCACAGATCACCACCCGCGCCTTGAGGTTCAGGCGGCTGAGCACCGCATCGAGGATGTCGCCCCCGACGTTGTCGAAATACACATCGACGCCTTTCGGGCATTCGCGCTTGAGCCCGGCGTGGATGTCTTCGCTCTTGTAGTCGATGGCGCCGTCAAAACCCAGTTCGTCGATGAGGAACTTGCACTTGTCCTGGCCGCCGGCAATCCCCACCACGTGGCAGCCTTTGATCTTGGCGATCTGCCCGGCAATGCTGCCCACAGCGCCGGCGGCGCCGGACAGCACCACGGTGTCGCCGGCCTTGGGCGCGCCGACGTCGAGCAGGGCGAAGTAGGCGGTCATGCCGGTCATGCCCAGGGCCGACAGGTAGCGCGGTAGCGGTGCCAGCTTGGGGTCGACCTTGTAGAAGCCACGGGGTTCGCCAAGAAAATAGTCCTGCACGCCCAGCGCGCCATTGACGTGGTCACCCACCGCGAAGCCGGGGTGGTTGGAGGCGATCACCTGGCCCACGCCCAGGGCGCGCATGACTTCACCGATGGCCACCGGCGCGATATAGGACTTGCCCTCGTTCATCCAGCCGCGCATGGCCGGGTCCAGGGACAGGTATTCGTTCTTCACCAGAATCTGCCCGGCGGCGGGCTCGCCCACGGCTACCTGCTGGTAGGTGAAAGTGTCGCGGGTAGCCGGGCCGACGGGGCGTTTGGCGAGCAGAAACTGGCGATTGGTCAGGCGGGTCATGGCAGGCACTCAAGGGGTGGATGAAGCCCTAGTTGATAGACCCTCATGTGGGTTGCCGCAAGGTTTGCCGATTCAGCGAATGGGTGTCGATCCAGTGCGGTGATGAACGCCCCGGTATTTTCATCACCGGGATGCATAAGGCCTCAACCGGCCTTCTGATAATGCTGACGCCGACCGGGACGGCTATGGCTAGATGGGCCCCACAGCTGACCCGTATCTGATCGAGGATCTTTGCAATGAGCATGACGTTTTCCGGCCAGGTGGCCCTGGTAACCGGCGCGGCCAATGGCATCGGCCGGGCGACGGCCCTGGCGTTTGCCGCAGAAGGCTTGCAGGTGGTGGTGGCGGATCTGGATGTGGCCGGGGGCGAAGGCACCGTGGCGCTTATCCGCGCGGCGGGAGGCGAGGCCGTGTTCGTGCCCTGCAACGTCACCCAGGAAGCGGATGTGCAGCAACTGATGGCCCGGACCCTGGAGGCCTATGGCCGCCTGGACTATGCCTTCAACAACGCCGGGATCGAGATCGAGAAGGGCCGCCTGGCCGAGGGGAGCCTGGACGAGTTCGACGCCATCATGGGGGTCAACGTCAAGGGCGTCTGGCTGTGCATGAAGCACCAGTTGCCGTTGCTGCTGGCCCAGGGCGGCGGAGCCATCGTCAATACCGCCTCGGTGGCGGGCTTGGGCGCGGCGCCGAAAATGAGCATCTATGCGGCGTCCAAGCATGCGGTGATCGGGCTGACCAAATCGGCGGCCATCGAGTACGCCAAGAAAAAGATCCGCGTCAACGCGGTCTGCCCGGCGGTCATCGACACCGACATGTTCCGTCGGGCCTATGAAGCGGATCCGAAGAAGGCCGAGTTCGCTGCGGCGATGCACCCGGTAGGGCGTATCGGCACGGTCGAGGAAATCGCCAGCGCCGTGCTTTACCTGTGCAGCGATGGCGCGGCCTTCACCACCGGTCATGCGCTGGCGGTGGATGGTGGTGCCACCGCGATCTGAGCCTTCGGCCGGCCCCTTGGCGGCAGTCGCCGCGGGGGCTGGATGGAATCGACCTCCAATGTCCTGAAAACGACCTCCGCCTAGCTTTTTGCCATTATTGGCGCCTCGAAGACTTGTGCGCCGGTGCGCGCCGTTGCGACCCTTCGCTCACACGGATGGCCCTATGGCCATTGGGGATTGGAAGGGGACTGCGCACCATGACTTCGGCCGCGAGTGGACGTTTTGCCAACCTGGGCATGGCAAAGAAACTGGGTATCGGGTTTGCCCTGGTGTTGCTCTTGACGGCCCTGGTGGCCGGTATCGGCGTCTGGTCGCTGCAGACCATCAGCCAGCGTTTCGATGGCCTCAAGCAAATGTCCCAGCTCAACAGTGGCGTGCTCAAGGTGCGGCTGCTGGAGCAGGATTATGCCCTGCATGGCAACAGCCAGACCGTGGACAGCCTGCACGAAAGCCTGGAGGGTTTGCTGGGGCTGGCCCAGCAGCTCAAGGGGCAGTCGGCGGCCAACCAGACGGCGATGGCTGATGTCGAGTTGGCGCTGGCGGACTACCGCAAGGCCTTCGACGAGTTCGTCGAGCTGACCCAGGCCAAGGACCTGGCCCTGGAAATGGCCAGTTGGTCGGTGTCCAGCGTGGCCAACAACCTTGACGTACTGCAGGCCGGGCTGGCGGATGACGGCGCCTACACCCTCAAGGATTCCCAGGGCAAGGAGGGCGCGGAGTTCATCGAGCAGGCCAACCAGATCAGCCAGGTTTCACGCCTGATGCTGCAGGCCATGAACGAAGCGCGAGTGCGTCTGGATCAGAATCGCAAGGGCGATGAGCAGGCGAGCGCCGAGCAGAGCAAGATCGAGCAGGCCGAGCAGGCGCTGGCCCAGGCCGAACAGCTGAAGACTGCAGTCAAGGATGCGGGTTACCAGACGGTGCTCAACGAGGTGTCGGGGCATATCGGCAACTTCAGCGAAAAACTCAACGAATACACCGGCCTGCTGACTCAGGAAAAACAGGTCTATCAAAAGCTGCATGAGCGTGCGGCCCAGGTAATGGCGCGGGTCGACCAGGCCTATGTCGCCCAGGACCTGGCGATGCAGGGCGAGCTGGACAAGAACTCCTTGCTGATCATCGGCTCCTCGGCCCTGGCCCTGCTGGTGGGGCTGTTGGCGGCCCTGAGCATCACGCGCCTGATCGTGCGGCCGCTGCGCAGCGTGATGCATGTGGCCCAGCAGATCGCCGCCGGCGACCTGACGGCCAGCGTTACCGTGACCCGGCGGGACGAGATCGGCCAGTTGATGCAGGCGATGCAGCAGATGGGCAGTGGCCTGAGCGGCATCGTCAGCGGCTTGCAGGCCGGGATCGAGCAACTGGCCAGTTCGGCCCAGTCGCTGTCCTCGGTCACCGAGCAGACCAACCTGGAAGTCAGCAGCCAGAAAGAAGAAACCGAGCAAGTGGCCACCGCCATGAACCAGATGACCGCCACGGTGCACGACGTGGCGCGTAATGCCGAGCAAGCCGCCCAGGCGGCTCAGGCCGCGGATGACAAGGTCGAGAGTGGACAGCAGGTGGTGCGCCAGAGCATGCAGCGCATCGAGCAACTGGCGGACTCCGCGACCCGGGCCAGCAGCGGCATCGAAAGCCTGAGCGCCGAGATCGACAACATCGGCAGTGTGCTGGATGTGATCAAGAGCGTGGCCGAGCAGACCAACCTGTTGGCCCTCAACGCCGCGATCGAGGCGGCCAGGGCGGGGGAGCAGGGCAGGGGCTTTGCCGTGGTGGCCGACGAAGTGCGGGCCCTGGCCAAGCGGACCCAGCAGTCCACCGAGGAGATCGCACGTCTGGTGACCGCGTTGCATGCCGCCGCCGATGCTTCGGTGCAGCAGATCAAGGGCAGTGGCGAGTTGGTGAAGCTGGCGGTCAGTGATGCCCTGCAGACGGAGAGCGCCCTGGGCAGCATCGCCGCGGCGGTTTCGTTGATCCAGCAGATGAACCAGCAGATCGCGGCTGCCGCCGAGCAGCAGAGTTCGGTGGCGGAAGAGATCAACCGCAGCGTCACCAGCATTCGTGCCAGTGCCGATCAGTCGTCACTGGCCATGCAGGGCAATGCCGCGTCGAGCATCGAGCTGGCGCAGTTGGGGGGGGAATTGAAAGGGATGGTGGGGCATTTCCGCTTGTAGCGGCGGGGACGGCGTGGCGGTATCGAACCCTTGTCCGGCGTGGGGTGCGCCGGACAAGGGTTTTTTATTTCAGTCGTAGATGGCTTTCTTTTTCCAGTCGGCGTCGGCTTCCACGGTCTTCAGGCCCTGGGTCAGCTCGTTGACTTCATCTTCCGCCGGCTCCAGGGTCGACAGCACCATGGAGTTGGCGCGAACCAGGAGTTTATCCAGGTACTCCAGCTGTTCCTTGTAGACCGCCGGATCCGGTTGCTTGCGCAGGTATTGCACGCCGCGTTCGAAGGCCAGGCGGGCCTGGCCCGGCTGGTTCTGCTGCAGGGCGTATTGCCCCAGGTTGTTGAAGAACTCGATGTGCAGCAGCACCAGGATATGGCGGATTTCCTTGATCCAGCGCTTGGCTTCATTGGGTTGCAGGAACCCGTCATGGGCGGCACGGGTGACCTGGCCGTGCATCGCCTCCAGCAGGAAGCGCACGTCCTTGGCCTTGGCTTCGGTCTGGATCGGCGCCGGCGGGTTGTTCACCGGAATCGATTCGCCCTGGCCAATCAGGGTATTGAGTTCGGCCTGGCGCGCCTTGAGCGCGTTGTCGGTCTTGTCGAGACTGAGCATGCGCTGCACCACGTTGAGCTCCAGGCGGGTCAGCAGCAGTTTGAGGGCCGGGGTCATGAACTGGCCGGGAAAGGTTTCGGTGATCTCGCCGCAGCGGCGCAGGCGGTCATTGAGTTCGACCTTGGTGCGGGCCTTCTCCAGTTTGTTGTTTTCCACCACATGGTTCATGTAGCCAATGGCGATCAATAGTGCGATCCCGGCTATTACCAGCAGGGTGATCATGAGTGGTGTCACCGTTAAAACCTCGTTATAGGATTCGCGTGCGAGTGTAGTGGCTTGGCATTTAGACGCATAGCGCCGCTCGACGAGCCGGGTATGGCGGGTGCTGCTTATATAGGTGGCAATGGTCCGGGCAGAACCTCGGGTGCAAATTGCCATTACCGGCTGCGGAGGACTATAACGCCTTGTCGAGTGACAGAATATAGGCGTCAAAGCCTGGACCACAGAAAACCCCGCAGCGGGCCTTAAACTGCCCCGAAGTCATTGATTTAAATAAAATTATATCTGGGGGTTGACGGCCTCCCAAAGCATCCATAGAATGCGCGCCACTTTCAACGGAAAGCAAAGCGCGAAACGTTGAAGGCAGTGAATGTTGTAGTGTGTCCCCTTCGTCTAGTGGCCTAGGACACCGCCCTTTCACGGCGGTAACAGGGGTTCGAGTCCCCTAGGGGACGCCAATGCGGGAATAGCTCAGTTGGTAGAGCACGACCTTGCCAAGGTCGGGGTCGCGAGTTCGAGTCTCGTTTCCCGCTCCAATTTTAAACGGCACTGCTTTCGGGCGGGGTCGAGTGAAACCAGAACCGAATCCTCGGATACGGATCTGGAACACCGAAACACACACCATGTGTTCCGGGTAGCGTGTCCCCTTCGTCTAGTGGCCTAGGACACCGCCCTTTCACGGCGGTAACAGGGGTTCGAGTCCCCTAGGGGACGCCATTTGCGGGAATAGCTCAGTTGGTAGAGCACGACCTTGCCAAGGTCGGGGTCGCGAGTTCGAGTCTCGTTTCCCGCTCCAATTTTAAACGGCGTTGCTTTCGGGCAGGGTCGAGTGAAACCAGAACCGAATCCTCGGATACGGATCTGGAACACCGAAACACACACCATGTGTTCCGGGTAGCGTGTCCCCTTCGTCTAGTGGCCTAGGACACCGCCCTTTCACGGCGGTAACAGGGGTTCGAGTCCCCTAGGGGACGCCATTTGCGGGAATAGCTCAGTTGGTAGAGCACGACCTTGCCAAGGTCGGGGTCGCGAGTTCGAGTCTCGTTTCCCGCTCCAAATTCACGAAAACGCCGCTCATTGAGCGGCGTTTTTGTTTGTCTGCGATTCGGCCTTTCGCCCGTTTATGCATCAATTGGCCCGCCAGTCAGACTGCGCGGGCCTTTGGTACATAGCACTTAAAGCGACAGCAACAGGCGTCCGGCGAACAGCAGCAGGATCAACCCCATGCAGCGCTCGAACCAGTGCCCCAGGCGCATGAACAGCAGGCGGACCCGGGCGCTGGAAAAGAACAGCGCGACCATCACGAACCACAACGCATTGACCAGGCACATCCAGGCTCCATACAGGGCCTGAATGCTCAGCGGCGTGGTGGCGCTGACCAGGGTGGTGAAGATCGCCAGGAAAAACAGGGTCGCCTTGGGGTTGCTGGCGTTGGTCAGGAAGCCGGTGGTGAAGGCCCGCAGCAAGGTCTGCTCTGGTTCATCCTCTGCTGTTTCGCCAGGGATGCCGGTCTTGGCCTTGCTGCGCAACAGGCTGACGCCCAGGTACAGAATGTAGGCCGCGCCCAGCAGTTTGGCGGCGCTCAGCAGCCAGGGCGTCGCGTGCATCAGTGCGCCGACCCCCAGCAGGGTGTAGAGCACGTGCACCGAAATGCCGGCGCCGATCCCCAGGGCGGTGCAGACCCCGGTCATCCGCCCGAAGCGCACGCTCTGGCGGATAGTGACGGCAAAATCCGGCCCCGGGGCGACCACGGCGAGAAAGTGAACCAGGGCCAGGGCGAGAAACTCGCCAAGATAATTGGACAGCATGCTGACTCCGCAAAAGCAGTTGGGGGGTAAGGGCGTGGGCGTTTTCAGTCGAGGCTGTAGCTGACCGAGAGAACGCCTTTTTTCTGCGCGATCGAGTCGATGCTCACCCGTCCCAGTTGTTGCAGGTGCTGGACGTGGGTGCCACCGCAACCATAGGCGGGCAGCGGGCCAAAACTGACCTCGCGGGTTCCGGCGGCCAGGGAGATGTGCCGCGGCCAATCCTCGCCAATCCAGTGTTCCAGGGCGTTCTGCACCCGGACACAGTCGATTTCCTCGGGTTGTTCGCCCGGCTTGAACGACACTCGGCCCTCTCCGGGCCAGTGATGGGCCTTGATCGGCGTCCAACCCTGGCTTTGCACAAAGTGGCCGATCAGGTGCCCGGCGGAATGCATGCGGCTGTTGAACAGGCGCTGCGGCTCATCCACGCGAGCCTCATGGCTGCCCGGCGTCAGCGGCTGGTTCAGGTAATGCACGATCTGCTCATCTTCCTGGGCGACCCGCAGCACCTGAGCCGCGCCGATCCAGCCGCTGTCGCTGGGCTGGCCGCCGCCCTGGGGGTGAAAGGGCGTGGCGTGCAAGATCGCGGCAAACAGTCCGTCCCGAGGGAGGCAGCTCAGCAGTTCGACCTGGGCGGTCAGCAGGTCATGTTCGTAGTACAGGCGAAGCGTCATTTCTCAAACCCTGGAACCAAGTGTTTTTTTATTATGAGGCTTGGGTAATTGCGTGATAATCCGTTCAAAACTCAATGGACTATTGCGTCATGAGCATAAATCTCCCCCTGCCTTTACTGGCAGAAATGGCCATCTTCGTCAGGGTCGTTGAAACCGGCAGCTTTTCCGAAGCAGCGCGTCAGCTGGGTTCCTCGCCGTCGGCGGTGAGCCGCAGCATCTCGCGTCTGGAGAAGGCCCTGGCGACTCGCCTGCTGCAACGTACTACCCGCAAGTTGCGCTTGAGCGACGGTGGCGAAGAGGTGTTCAAGCGCTGCAGCGAGATGGTCAGCGCTGCCCGATCGGTCATGGAAATCAGCGGTCAGTTCACCCACGAGGCCGAAGGCGTGGTGCGGGTCAGCGTGCCCAAGGCAGTGGGGCGCTTCGTGGTGCATCCCCATATGCCGGAGTTTCTTCGGCGTTACCCCAAGGTGGATGTCGAACTGCTGCATGAAGACCGGGATATCGACCTGATCGAAGACAATGTCGACCTGGCGATCCGCATCACCGACCGCCCACCGCCGGGGTTGATCGGGCGTCAGTTGTTGCGCATCGATCACCTGCTGTGCGCCACCCCGCAGTATCTGGCGGAACAGGGCACGCCGTTGCACCCCCAGGATCTGCGCCAGCACAGTTGCATCTATCTCGGGGAAACCCCCAGCGACGCCCGCTGGAAGTTCACCCAGGGCGGCAAGGCGGTGACCGTCGGCGTGCGCGGGCGTTATGCCGCCAACCACACCGGGGTGCGCCTGGACGCGGTGTTGCAGCATCTGGGCATTGGCAGCCTGCCGTATTTCACCGCGCGTCATGCCCTGGAGCAGGGACTGATCGTCCAGGTGCTGCCGGAGTGGACCTTTCTTGCCTCCTACCACGGCGGTGCCTGGCTCCTGCATTCACCGACCCGCTACCTGCCGCCCAAACTGCGGGTGTTCATCGACTATCTGGTGGAATGCCTGGCCAGGGAGCCGACCCTGAACCGCCCGGGCAAAGGTGAACGCAGCTTGTAGGAGCTGGCTTGCCAGCGAAAATATCTCTAAGGGCGATGCAAGACCCAAGGGCCTCTTCGCCGGCAAGCCGGCTCCTACGGAGACGATGGGGGCGGGCACAAAAAAGGCCCGCCGGGCAAACCGGGCGGGCCTTGGTGGCGCCAGGGCTGCAATCAGTGCTTGCTGTCCTGGGCGGAGAGCGCCAGCAGCTGTTTTTCCTGGTTCCAGTCGAAGGGCTCGTCGTTCTGCTCGGCTTCGAAGCGGCGTTCTTCCAGGGCCTGGTACAGGTCGATTTCTTCATCGGGCATGTAGTGCAGGCAGTCGCCGGCGAAGAACCACAGCAGGTCGCGAGGCACCAGGTGAGCGATCTGCGGATAGCGCTGCATGATCTGGCACAGCAGGTCCTGGCCCAGGTACTGGCTTTCGATCGGGTCGATCGGCAGCGAGGCGCGCAGTTCATCGAAGCGCTCGAGGAACAGCGCGTGGCTTTCTTCGGGAACCTGTTCGGCTTCTCCCACCGCCACCAGGATGCTGCGCAGGTGGTCCAGGAGGACGAGATGATCGGCGACGACGTTGGACATGACAGGGTCCTCAAGAGCAAAACGGGCGCGGGAGTATATAGCCCCCGCGCCCGGTTTCATAATCGACCTGCCCCGAGGAGCCTGCTTAGCGGATCTTGCCTTCGCTCAAGGTCAGTTCCTCCTTGGCGAAGTCGTCCACGTCGATGACTTTGCGTCGCGCCGCTTCGGCCTCCCGCAGGCTCTGGGCTTCGGCCGCTTGCAGCACGCCGGCCTCCAGGGCCGCGTCGATGGCCGATTCGCCGGCCGCCGGTTTGACCTGGCCGCTTTTCAGCGCTTCGTGGAGTTTCTTCTGCAGTGGATGGGCTGTGCTCAGCAGGTTGCAGGCGTGCTGCAGGGCGCCTACCGGATCGTCCGTGGATTGCGGGCGATAGCAGCCGGCGAGCACCGCTTCCAGGGCCGGGTCGCCCTGGGCGCGGCCAATGATTTCCGCCACTTCGGCATCCAGGCGGTCCGACGGTCCGGTATGGCGCCGGCCGAAGGGGAACACCAATACCCGTAGCAGGCAGCCGAACACCCGGCTGGGGAAGTTGCTGAGCAATTCGTCCAGGGCGCGTTCGGAGTGGCCGAGGCTTTCCTCCATGGCCCAGGCCAGCAGGGGGCGCAGGTACTCCGGTGAGTCCAGATCGTGATAGCGCTTGAGCGCCGCCGAGGCCAGGTACAGGTGGCTGAGCACATCGCCCAGGCGCGCCGACAGCCTTTCGCGACGCTTGAGCTCGCCTCCCAGGAGCATCATGGAAAAGTCGGCCAGCAGGGCGAAGGCCGCGGCCTGGCGGTTCAGGGCGCGGAAGTAGCGCTGGCTGAGCTTGTCGCCCGGGGTGTGTTCGAAGTGGCCCAGGCCCAGGTTCAGCACCAGGGTGCTGGCGGCGTTGCTCACGGCAAAGCCAATGTGCTGCAGCAGCAGGGCATCGAACTCCTTCAGCGCCTGGTCATGGTCTTCGCGTGCGGCCAGGGCCATTTCCTTGAGCACGAACGGGTGGCAGCGGATCGCCCCCTGGCCAAAGATCATCAGGTTGCGCGAGAGGATGTTGGCGCCTTCCACGGTGATGAAGATCGGCGCGCCCTGCCAGCTGCGGCCCAGGTAGTTGTTGGGCCCCATGATGATGCCCTTGCCGCCGTGCACGTCCATGGCATGGCTGATGCACTCGCGTCCGCGCTCGGTGAGGTGGTACTTGAGGATCGCCGACAGCACCGAGGGCTTTTCCCCCAGGTCCACGGCATTGGCGGTGAGCATGCGTGCGCTGTCCATCAGCCAGGCGTTGCCGCCGAGGCGGGCCAGGGCTTCCTGGATGCCCTCGAAGGCTGCCAGTGGCACGTTGAACTGCTCGCGCACCTGGGCGTACTGGCCAGTCACCAGGCTGGTGAACTTGGCGGCGCCTGTGCCCACCGCCGGCAGCGAGATCGAGCGTCCCACCGACAGGCAGTTCATCAGCATCATCCAGCCTTTGCCGAGCATTTCCCGGCCGCCGATCAGGTAGTCCAGGGGAATGAACACGTCCTTGCCGGAGTTCGGGCCGTTCATGAAGGCCGCGCCCAGGGGCAGGTGGCGGCGGCCGATATCGACCCCGGGGGTGTCGGTGGGAATCAGCGCCAGACTGATGCCCAGGTCTTCCTGGTCGCCCAGCAGATGGTCCGGGTCGTGGGCCTTGAACGCCAGGCCCAGCAGAGTGGCCACCGGGCCCAGGGTGATGTAGCGCTTTTCCCAGTTCAGGCGCAGGCCCAGGGTTTCCTCGCCTTGCCATTGGCCCTTGCAGATGATTCCGGTGTCGGGCATCGCCCCGGCGTCGGAGCCTGCCAGCGGGCCGGTGAGGGCGAAGCAGGGAATGTCATCGCCCCGTGCCAGCCGCGGCAGGTAGTGATTGCGCTGTTCGTCGGTGCCGTAGTGCAGCAGCAGTTCGGCCGGGCCCAGGGAGTTGGGGACCATGACGGTGGAGGCCAGATCGCCGCTGCGGGTTGCCAGTTTCATCGCCACCTGGGAGTGGGCGTAGGCGGAAAAGCCTTTGCCGCCGTACTCCTTGGGAATGATCAGGGCGAAGAAGCCGTGCTCCTTGATATGGGCCCAGGCCGCGGGCGGCAGGTCCATGTGCTGGCCGATCTGCCAGTCGCTGACCATGGCGCAGAGTTCTTCGGTGGGGCCGTCGATGAACGCCTGTTCTTCCTCGGTCAGTTGCGCCTTGGGATAGGCCAGCAAGGTGTTCCAGTCCGGGCGACCGCTGAACAGCTCGCCGTCCCACCACACGGTGCCGGCATCGATGGCGTCGCGCTCGGTTTGCGACATGGGCGGCAGGACTTTCTGCAACCAGGAGAACAGCGGGGCGCTGAAGTACTTGCGGCGCAGGTCGGGCAGCAACAGCGGCGCGGCAACGGCCGCCAGCACAATCCAGAAAATCAGCAGCAGCCAGCCGGGAGCCCGGCTGAAGGCGCCCATGGCCAGCAGGTAGACGGCAACGACGCCCAGGGCGGGCAGAGGGGCGGTGCGGCGGTGCGCCAGATAGGCGACCCCAACCAGCAAAACCAGTATCCACAACAACAGCATATTCAATCCTCCATGAAACCAGGGGTCAAATCACCCTCAGAGCTTAGTCGGCCTCCGACAAAGCGGGTGATCGTGGCGGTGCGGGTGCAACGGTTGACTTTGCCGGCCAGCGGGGGCGTTGAAGAACGGCGGGTGGTGCTCGGGCCGACCCTGATCTTTGGCCGAAACGTCGTTATCGCCAGGGCGGACGTCTCGATAGACTCCAGGCTTCGCTTGGAGGTTTTGCCCATGAACCAGTACTTGCGTCCCAGCCGCTTCATCGATAGTGACCACCCTGCGGTGGTGGAGTTCGCCGAATCTCATCGCGGTGCCGGCGGCGATCCGCGGCAGCAGGCGGTGAACCTTTATTACGCGGTGCGTGAGGCCGTGCGTTACAACTTCTATTCCTTCAGCCCCGATCCGCAAACCCTGCGGGGCAGTCATGCCCTGATCGCCGGCGAAAGCTACTGTGTGCCCAAGGCCACGCTGCTGGCTGGTTGTGCCCGGCATTGCGGGATTCCCGCGCGCATCGGTCTGGCGGACGTGCGCAATCACTTGTCGACCCCGCGCCTGCTGGAGCTGTTGCGCAGTGATGTGTTCGCCATGCACGGCTACACCGAGCTGTACCTGCAGGGGCGTTGGGTCAAGGCCACGCCGGCGTTCAACCAGAGTCTGTGCGAGCTGTTCGATGTGGCGCCGCTGGAGTTCGACGGGGTGCAGGACAGTGTCTTTCACGCCTTCAACCGTCAGGGCGACCAGTCGATGGAGTACCTGGTGGACCATGGGCGCTTCGCCGATGTGCCGCAGGAGCTGTTCTTCAGCCACCTGGAAAAATGCTATCCCCATCTGTTCGGCGAGCAGGGGGGCGCGCTGCTGGGGGACATCCGCAGTGATTTGAGTCGCGGCTGATCCGGCGTAGACTGCCCCGGCATTCATAACTGAGGGATGGTCATGCTGAAGATCTGGGGTCGCAAGAACTCGTCGAATGTCAGAAAGGTGCTGTGGTGTGCCCAAGAGCTGGGGCTGGCCTATGAGTCCCTGGATGCAGGTGGCGCCTTTGGCGTGGTGGACACCCCCGCCTACCGGGCGCTGAACCCCAACGGGCGCATCCCGCTGATTGAAGACGATGGCTTCGTGCTCTGGGAGTCCAACACCATCGTGCGTTACCTGGCCGCTCGGCATGCCGCCGACAGCCACTGGTACCCGGCCGACGTACAGGCCCGGGCCAGCGCCGAGAAGTGGATGGACTGGACCACCTCGACCTTCGCCGAACCTTTCCGCCTGCTGTTCTGGGGCATATTGCGCACTCCGGCGGCGCAGCAGGACTGGCAGCAGATCAATGCCGCCAAGGCGACCTGCGTCGAGCTGCTGGCCCGGGTGGATCAGGCCCTGGCCGGGCAGCCCTATCTCTCGGGAGCGCAGATCGGGGTCGGTGATATCCCCCTGGGCAGCTTTATCTATGCCTGGTTCGAGATGCCCATCGAGCGGCCGTCGATGCCCCATCTGCAAGCCTGGTATGAGCGTTTGAAGCAGCGCCCGGCCTATCGTCAGGCGGTGATGACCGCGTTGACTTAATACCCACTATCGATACGCGTGACTGTACTTGCGTGGCCTCGACCCGCAACATGGCGAGCGCCTGGCGTCGTTGCAATCCAGCCAGGCTGCCCTCACTTATAAAATTCCCTCTTCTTGGTGCATGAATCCGATATGAGTTCCGCTCTGTCCATCCGGCAGCTAACCAAAACCTACGGCAACGGTTTCCAGGCCCTGAGTGGTATCGATCTGGACGTCGCCGAAGGTGATTTTTTCGCCCTGCTCGGCCCTAACGGCGCCGGTAAATCCACCACCATCGGCATTCTTTCGACCCTAGTGAACAAGACCAGTGGCACTGTGAATGTCTTCGGCCACGACCTTGATCGTGAGCCGGCGGCGCTCAAGCGCTGCATCGGCGTGGTGCCGCAGGAATTCAATTTCAACCAGTTCGAGAAGACCTTCGACATCGTCGTGACCCAGGCCGGCTACTACGGCATTCCGGCGCGAATCGCCAAGGAACGGGCCGAGCAGTACCTGACCCAGCTCGGCCTGTGGGACAAGCGCGATGTGCCTTCACGCTCCCTGTCCGGTGGCATGAAGCGGCGCCTGATGATCGCTCGGGCCCTGGTCCACGAGCCGCGCCTGCTGATCCTCGACGAACCCACCGCCGGGGTCGACATCGAGCTGCGTCGTTCGATGTGGACCTTCCTCACCGAGCTCAACCAGAAAGGCATTACCATCATCCTCACCACCCATTACCTGGAAGAGGCTGAGCAGCTGTGCCGCAACATCGGCATCATCGACCACGGCACCATCGTCGAGAACACCAGCATGCGTCAGCTGCTGAGTCAGTTGCATGTGGAAACCTTCCTGCTTGATCTCAAGCACGACCTCAGCATGGCGCCACAGTTGGCCGGCTATCCGACCCGGCTGGTGGACAGCCACACCCTGGAAGTCCAGGTGGACAAGGCCGTGGGCATCACCGCGCTGTTCGGTCAACTGGCCCTGCAGAACATCGAGGTCTTGAGCCTGCGTAACAAAACCAACCGACTTGAGGAGCTGTTCGTGTCCCTGGTGGAGAAGAATCTGTCGAAGGTGGCGGTATGAGTTCGGAGTTGAAACCCAACCTGGTGGCACTCAACACCATCGTCTATCGCGAGATCCGCCGTTTCACCCGGATCTGGCCGCAGACCCTGCTGCCGCCGGCCATCACCATGGTTCTGTACTTCGTCATCTTCGGTAACCTGATCGGGCGACAGATCGGCGATATGGGTGGTTTCACCTACATGGAGTACATCGTGCCGGGGCTGATCATGATGTCGGTGATCACCAACTCCTACGGCAACGTGGTGTCGAGTTTCTTCGGCAGCAAGTTCCAGCGCTCCATCGAGGAGCTGATGGTATCGCCGGTGTCGCCGCACACCATCCTGATCGGCTACACCCTGGGCGGGGTTCTGCGCGGCCTGATGGTGGGGATCATCGTGACCCTGCTGTCGCTGTTTTTCACCACGTTGCAGGTGCATCACCTGGGCGTCACCGTGCTGGTGGTGGTGCTGACGGCGACCATCTTCTCGCTGCTGGGGTTCATCAACGCGGTGTTCGCGCGCAACTTCGATGACATCTCGATCATCCCGACGTTCGTGCTGACCCCCCTGACCTACCTGGGCGGGGTGTTCTACTCGATCAACCTGCTGCCGCCGTTCTGGCAGACCGTGTCCCTGGCCAACCCGGTGCTGCACATGGTCAACGCCTTCCGCTTCGGCATCCTCGGGGTGTCGGACATCAAGATCAGCGTGGCCATCACCTTCATGCTGGTGGCCACCGTGGTGCTGTACATCGGCTGCGCCCGGCTGCTGGTCAGCGGGCGCGGCATGCGTCAGTAAACCGCTTCAGCGCCTGATGAAAACGGCCTCCCTCGGGAGGCCGTTTTCGTTATTCACAGGCGCTGCTGCTTGCGCCTGCGCCACTGGCGAGCCACCCACCAGCGCCAATAGAGCATGGTCAGGCAATAGGCCGTGGCGCCCAGCGCCAGCCCGGCCACCACCGACCCCAGGAGAAAGGGTTGCCACAGGGTGCTGAGCTGACCGCTGATCCATTCCCAGGTCAACTCGTCGGGCAGGGTGCGGGCCGGTACGTTCATCAGCCAGGCCCCCAGTTGATAGGTGCAGAAGAACACCGGCGGCATGGTGATGGGATTGGTCAGCCAGACCAGGCTGACACTGATGGGCATGTTGGCCCGCAGCCAGACAGCCAGCACCGCCGCCAGCAGCATCTGCATCGGAATCGGGATGAAGGCGGCGAACAAACCCACGGCCATGGCGCGGGCTACGGAGTGTCGATTGAGGTGCCAGAGGTTGGCGTCATGCAACAGCGTGCCAAGAAAGCGTAAGGACTTGTGTTCCCGGATGCTGGCCGGATCTGGCATGTAACGTTTGAATAAGCGCCGGGGCATAAGGGTTCTCGGTTGGATCAGGTCGCGATTATGAACGGATTCTAGTCAGGGCAAATTCAGACATTGTGACAAATGATAAAACCGCGCCGCCGATCCTCGGCTAAGCCCAGAGTAGGGACTGCCAAGGAGGGGCTGACTGATGGGCACGGGTTTGCTGGCGTTGGCCGCGGGGCTGCTGGCGCTGGGTTTTCTACCAGTGTTGCCGCCGGTCTGGCTGTTGCTGGTGCTGGCGGTCGTGGGGTTGATGCTGCTGCCGTTTCGAACACATCCCGTGGCATTTTTTCTGTTCGGTTTCGCCTGGGCTTGTGTATCCGGGCATTGGGCCCTGGATGACCGCCTGGCGCCTGGCCTGGAGGGGCAAACCCGCTGGCTGGAGGGGCAGGTCAGTGGTTTGCCGGAGCAGGGCCAGGGCGTGGTGCGCTTCGAACTGCAGGCCGCCCAGGCGCGGCGCGAGCGTCTGCCGCAGCGGATGCGTCTGGCCTGGCATGACGGCCCACCGCTGCACAGTGGCGAGCGCTGGCGCTTGGCGGTCAAGCTGCGGCGTCCCGCCGGGCTGCTCAATGTCCAGGGATTCGATTACCAGGCCTGGCTGCTGGCGCGGCGCATCGGGGCCACCGGTACGGTCAAGGCCGGGCAGTTGCTCAGGCCCGCCCGGCTGGCCTGGCGCGAGGGGCTGCGCCAGCGCCTGCTGGGGGTCGAGGCACAAGGACGTGGCGCCGGGCTGGCGGCACTGGTGATGGGCGACGGCTCGGGCCTGACGCGCCAGGACTGGCAGGTGTTGCAGGACACCGGCACGGTGCACCTGATGGTGATTTCCGGTCAGCACATCAGTCTGCTGGCCGGGGTGATCTACCTCGGGGTGGCCGGGCTCGCCCGCTGGGGTATCTGGCCCGAGCGCCGGCCATGGCTGCCCTGGGCCTGTGCCCTGGCCTTTCTCGGGGCTCTGGGCTATGGCCTGCTGGCCGGGTTCGATGTGCCGGTGCAACGGGCTTGCGTGATGGTCGCCCTGGTCCTGCTCTGGCGTCTGCGCTTTCGCCATCTGGGCGTCTGGCGACCCTGGCTGCTGGCGTTGAATGCGGTGTTGCTGTTCGAGCCCCTGGCCAGTTTGCAGCCGGGATTCTGGCTGTCGTTTGCCGCGGTGGCGATCCTGATTCTCACCTTCGCCGGGCGCCTGGGGCGCTGGCGCTGGTGGCAGGCCTGGAGCCGGGCCCAGTGGCTGATCGCCATTGGCCTGCTGCCGCCGCTGCTGGCCCTGGGGTTGCCCATCAGTTTCAGCGGTCCCCTGGCCAATCTGCTGGCGGTGCCCTGGATCAGCCTGCTGGTGCTGCCGCCGGCCCTGCTGGGGTGTCTGCTGCTGCCGGTGACCCATCTGGGCGAGGGCTTGCTGTGGCTGGCCGGGGGGCTGCTGGATGGGCTGTTTCGTATCCTGGGGATGATCGCCGGTGCCTGGCCGGCCTGGGTGGCGCCGGTGCTGCCCTGGTGGCTTTGGGGGCTCAGTGCCCTGGGGGCCTTGCTGTTGCTTCTGCCCACTGGTGTGCCGCTGCGGGTGCTGGGGTGGCCGCTGCTGCTATTGGCTGTCTGGCCGCCCGAGCCCGTGCTGCCCGAGGGGGAGGTGGAGGTCTGGCAACTGGACGTGGGGCAGGGGCTGTCGATGCTCCTGCGCACCCGCGATCACGCCATGCTCTACGACGCCGGCGCCCGGGTGGGGGATTTCGATCTCGGCGAGCGGGTGGTGCTGCCAACCTTGCGCAAACTGGGGATCAGGCGGTTGGACCTGATGCTGCTCAGTCACGCTGACAACGATCATGCCGGTGGCGCCCTCGCGGTCTGGCGCGGAATCGAGGTGGCCCGGGTGCGCAGCGGCGAGCCCGGGGCATTGCCCGACGCCTTTCAAGCCCAGCCTTGCGAGTCCGGCCTGGGCTGGCAATGGAATGGGGTGCGCTTTCGGCTCTGGCAATGGCCGGCGGCGACCGATGGCAACCAGGCCTCCTGTGTGTTGCAGGTCGAGGCCCGTGGCGAGCGTCTGTTGCTCACCGGCGACATCGACGTGCAGGCCGAACGGGCCTTGCTCGCCAGTGCGCTGGCGGTTCACACCCACTGGTTGCAGGCGCCCCATCATGGCAGTCGCACGTCTTCGTCCATGGCCCTGCTGCAACGCCTGCGACCGACGGCGGTGCTGATTTCCCGCGGGCGAGGCAATGCCTTCGGTCATCCCCATGCCGAGGTGCTGGCGCGCTATCGACGGTTGGGGGCGGCTGTTCATGACAGCGCCGATCACGGTGCGCTGAAACTGCGCCTGGGGACTTTCGGGCCCGTGCAAAGCCTGCGCGCGCAGCGGCGTTTCTGGCGCGATTGAGCACTAATGCCTTAAATAACCGTGAGTTATTAAAGCCTGTGAGCATGCGACATCACGGTCTTCGGTGCGTCCGGCCCCTATGTTAGAGTGGCGCACTTTTTCGAGGGGACTGTCACTGTGTGGGAATTGGTCAAATCCGGCGGCTGGATGATGTTGCCGATCATTCTGAGTTCCATCGCGGCTGTGGGCATCATTGCCGAGCGTTTGTGGACCCTGCGGGCCAGCCGGGTTACCCCGCCCCATCTGTTGGGGCAGGTCTGGCGCTGGATCAAGGACAAGCAGCTGAACAAGGAAAAACTCAAGGAACTGCGCGCCGATTCGCCCCTGGGCGAGATCCTGGCCGCGGGGTTGGCCAACTCCAAGCATGGTCGCGAGATCATGAAGGAATGCATTGAAGAGGCGGCAGCCCGCGTGATTCACGAGCTGGAGCGCTACCTCAATGCCCTCGGCACCATCGCCGCCATGGCCCCGCTGCTGGGCCTCTTGGGCACGGTGCTGGGCATGATCGACATCTTCAGTTCGTTCATGGGCTCGGGCATGACCACCAACGCCCACGTGCTGGCCGGCGGTATTTCCAAGGCCTTGATCACCACTGCCGCGGGGCTGATGGTGGGCATTCCTTCAGTGTTCTTCCATCGCTTCCTGCAACGTCGGGTCGATGAGCTGGTGGTGGGCATGGAACAGGAAGCGATCAAGCTGGTAGAAGTGATCCAGGGTGACCGCGATGTCGACCTGGCCGAGGGCAAAGCGTGAAATTCCGTCGCAAACCCCGGGAAACCGTGGACATCAACCTCGCGTCATTGATCGACGTGGTGTTCATCCTGCTGCTGTTTTTCGTCGTCACCACCACCTTTACCCGGGAAACCCAGTTGCGGGTCGACCTGCCGGAAGCGGTCAGCGGCTCGCCCGCCGAAGACCAGGAGGTCAAGCAACTGGACATCGCCATCAGCGCCGACGGGGTGTTCTCGGTCAACAATCAGGTGCTGCCGAAAAATGACCTGGCCACCCTGATGGACGCCCTGCAGAAGGAGTCGGCAGGGGACACCCATCTGCCGCTGTCCATCAGTGCCGATGGCAAGACTCAACATCAAGCGGTGATCACTGCCATGGACGCGGCCGGCAAGCTCGGTTTCAGCCACTTGCGCATGACCACCGTCGAGGCGGCGCCGGCACCCTGATGGCACTCTCCGATCGCTTGCTCGCCGCCTGGTACAACGGCCACCCCGCGCTGAAACTGCTGCAGCCTCTGGAGTACTTGTACCGCCGGGTGGTGATGGGCAAGCGCCAGCGCTTTCTGGCGGGCGAGGGGGCGATCTATCAGCCGCCGGTGCCGTTGATCGTGGTGGGCAACATCACCGTCGGCGGCACTGGCAAGACGCCATTGATCCTGTGGCTGGTGGCGCACTGTCAGCGCCTCGGCCTGCGGGTCGGGGTGGTCAGTCGCGGCTATGGCGCCAAGCCGCCGCAACTGCCCTGGCGGGTGACGGCCGACGACAGTGCCGCGGTGGCCGGTGATGAACCGCTGCTGATCGTCCAGCGCTGTGGCGTGCCGCTGATGATCGACCCGGATCGCAGCCGCGCGGTACAGGCCTTGCTGGCCGCCGAACCGCTGGACCTGATTCTCTCCGACGACGGTCTGCAACATTACCGCCTGGCCCGTGACCTGGAACTGGTGCTGATCGACGCCGCCCGTGGCCTGGGTAACCGCCGTTGCCTGCCAGCCGGGCCCCTGCGCGAGCCGGTGGAACGCCTGCAGAGCGTCGATGCACTGCTCTACAACGGCGCTGCCGATGACCGCGCCGACGGCTTTGCCTTCCACCTCAAGCCGTCGGCGCTGGTCAATCTGCAGAGCGGCGAGCGCCGCCCGGTGGAGCACTTCGCGCCGGGGCAGGCGCTGCACGCGGTGGCCGGAATCGGCAACCCGCAGCGTTTCTTCAACACCCTTGAAACGCTACACTGGCGGCCTGTCCCCCATGCATTTGCCGATCACGCCCAATACAGTGCGCAGGCCCTGGCCTTCACCCCGTCGTTGCCGTTGGTCATGACCGAGAAAGATGCGGTCAAGTGCCGTGACTTCGCGGCTGCCGACTGGTGGTACCTGGCGGTGGATGCGGTGCCGTCCGCGGCCTTCATCGTCTGGTTCGATACCCAGCTGATGCGCCTGCTGCCTGATCGTCTGTTGCCTTAATCGCTTTTATCCAGGGAAACCTCATGGACACCAAACTGCTCGACATCCTGGCCTGCCCGATCTGCAAGGGCCCGCTCAAACTCAGCGCCGACAAGACCGAGCTGATCAGCAAGGGCGCCGGCCTGGCCTATCCGATCCGCGACGGCATCCCGGTGATGCTGGAAAGCGAAGCCCGTACCCTGACCACCGAAGAGCGCCTGGACAAATGAGCAGCGCCTTCACCGTGGTCATTCCGGCGCGCTTTGCCTCCACTCGCCTGCCGGGCAAGCCCCTGCAACTGATCGCCGGCAAGCCGATGATCCAGTGGGTCTGGGAGCAGGCCTGCAAGAGCAGCGCCGAGCGGGTGGTGGTGGCCACCGACGACCCGCGTATCGTCGAGGCGTGCCAGGGTTTTGGCGCGCAAGCGCTGCTGACCCGGGACGATCACAACTCGGGCACCGATCGCCTGGCGGAAGTCGCCAGCCAGCTTGGCCTGGCGGCGGATGCCATCGTGGTCAACGTTCAGGGCGACGAACCGCTGATCCCGCCTTCGGTGATCGACCAGGTGGCGGCCAACCTGGCAGCCCACACCGAAGCGCGCATGGCTACCCTGGCCGAGCCGATCGAGGATGTGCAGACGCTGTTCAATCCCAACGTGGTCAAGGTGGTCACGGACCTCAACGGCCTGGCCCTGACCTTCAGCCGTGCCACCTTGCCCTGGGCGCGGGATGCCTTCGCCAAGAGTCACGAGCACCTGCCGGAAGGCGTGCCTTACCGGCGCCACATCGGCATCTATGCCTATCGCGCCGGTTTCCTCCATGACTTCGTCAGCTGGGGCCCGTGCTGGCTGGAAAACACCGAATCCCTGGAGCAGTTGCGTGCCTTGTGGCACGGCGTGCGGATTCATGTCGCCGATGCCCTGGAGGCCCCACCCACCGGCGTCGATACCGCCGAAGACCTTGAGCGCGTCCGGCGCCTGCTGGAGGCCTGATGCGGGTTCTGTTCGTCTGCCTGGGCAATATCTGTCGCTCGCCGACCGCCGAAGGCGTGCTGCGCCACAAGTTGCGCGCGGCCGGCCTGGGCGATCAGGTGCAGGTCGCGTCCGCCGGCACCAGCGACTGGCATGTCGGCAAGGCCCCGGATAAGCGCAGCCAGCAGGCGGCCTTGCGCCGTGGCTACGACCTTTCGGCGCAACGGGCGCAGCAGGTCGGCAGCGCCGATTTCGCCGTGTATGACCTGATCCTGGCCATGGACCAGAGCAACCTGCGCCACCTCAAGGCCCTGCAACCGGCCCGGGGCAAGGCCGAGCTGGACCTGTTCCTGCGCCGCTACGAGTCGGTACTGGATGAAGTGCCCGATCCCTACTACGACGGCGAGCAGGGCTTCGAGCAGGTACTGGACCTGATCGAAGCGGCCTGCGACCGGCTGGTGATCGAATTGAAGGGGCGGTTATGACCCTGCACATTCAATCCGATGTCTCGCTCAAGCCGTTCAACAGTTTCGGGGTTGAGGTCAAGGCCCTGCGCTTTGCCCAGGCCCATAGCGATGACGACGTGCGCGAAGCCCTGGCTTATTGCGCCGCGCAGCAGTTGCCGTTGCTGGTGATCGGTGGCGGCAGCAACCTGCTACTGACCGCGGATATCCAGGCCCTGGTGCTGCGCATGGCCAGCCGCGGCATCCGTCTGCTCAGCGACGACGGGCAACGGGTGGTGGTGGAAGCCGAGGCCGGGGAAACCTGGCATCCCTTTGTGCAATGGACCCTGGAGCAGGGCTTGTCCGGGCTGGAGAACCTGAGCCTGATTCCCGGCACCGTCGGCGCTGCGCCGATGCAGAACATCGGCGCCTATGGCGTGGAGATCAAGGACGTGTTCGCCGGCCTGACCGCCCTGGACCGGCAAACCGGTGAATTGCGCGACTTTGAACTGGCCCAGTGCCAGTTCGCTTACCGCGACAGCCTGTTCAAGCATGAGGCCGGTCGCTGGTTGATCCTGCGGGTGCGTTTTGTCCTGAATCGCGTCGATCATCTGCACCTTGAGTACGGTCCGGTGCGTCAGCGCCTGAACGAGCAGGGCATCGAGCAGCCGACGGCCAGCGATGTCAGCCGGGCGATCTGCAGCATTCGCAGCGAGAAACTTCCGGACCCGGCGGTGCTTGGCAATGCCGGCAGTTTCTTCAAGAACCCGGTGGTCCCGGCGCTGCTGGCGGCGCAGATCAAGCAGGCCTACCCGGGGCTGGTGGGTTATCCCCAGGCCGACGGGCAGGTCAAACTGGCGGCCGGCTGGCTGATCGAGCAGGCCGGCTGGAAGGGCTTTCGTGAAGCCGATGCCGGGGTCCATCGCCTGCAATCCCTGGTGTTGGTGAACTACGGCGCGGCCACCGGCCTGCAACTGTTGGAGCTGGCCCGGCGGATCCAGCACGATATCGCCGAGCGCTTTGGCGTCGAGCTGGAGATGGAGCCGAATCTGTATTGAGGCGACTCTTGAACTAAGCTCAGCGCTTGAGCCAGAGGCCTTGCACGGTGCACACCCTGCAAGGCTTTTTTATCTCCGGCGGCTTAACTTAGCTTGCTAACAATGTAAGTATTTGTCGTCGCCAAAGGCCCGGTGAAGCCCTGTCTTCACAAGAGAGCCCGATTAGCCTGAGCCCATCTGCGCGCCCCGCAGCCGCACTGCCGCGTGGCAGATGGCTCGACCCCATCACCTCATAGAATGCGGGCGTGCCCATGATTACCCTGAAGCTCAACGGTCAAGATCACCCCCTGGACGTCACCGAGGACATGCCGCTGTTGTGGGCCATCCGCGATGTGGCGGGTTACAGCGGCACCAAATTTGGCTGCGGCATGGGCCTGTGCGGTGCCTGCACCGTGCATGTCGATGGCGACCCGGCGCGCAGTTGCATCACCCCGGTCGGTTCGGTGCTGGGCAAGAATGTCAGCACCATCGACTACCTGCACAACGATCCGGTGGGGCAGGTGGTGCAGCAAGCCTGGCTGGATACGGCGGTGGCCCAGTGCGGCTACTGCCAGGGTGGGCAGATCATGTCCGCCACGGCCCTGCTGAAGATCCATCCCAATCCCAGTGACGAACAGATCGAAGAGGCGATGCTCGGCAATATCTGCCGCTGCGGCACCTACAACCGGATCAAGACCGCGATTCGCCAGGCGGCCAACCATCTGCAGGAGGCCAAGGCATGAGCTCTTTACCCAGTGATTTTGCCCTGAGCAACCTCAGTCGCCGCGGTTTTCTCAAGGGCGTGGGCGCCACCGGAGCCCTGGTACTGGCGGCCAGTTGGGGCTGGCAGCAGGCGTTTGCCGAGGACAAGAAATTTGGTGCCGATGGCATGCCCCACGGCTGGGTCGACGATCCCAAGGTCTATGTGAGCATCGCCAGCGACGGCAGCGTGACGGTGATCTGCAACCGTTCGGAGATGGGCCAGGGGGTGCGTACCAGCCTGAGCATGGTGGTGGCCGATGAGTTGGAGGCTGATTGGGCGCAGGTCAAGGTCAAGCAGGCGCCCGGTGACGAGGCGCGGTTTGGCAACCAGGACACCGATGGCTCGCGCAGCATGCGCCATTGGTACGAACCCATGCGGCGTTGCGGCGCTGCGGCGCGGACCATGCTGGAGCAGGCGGCTGCCGAGCAGTGGCAGGTGCCTCTGAGCGAGTGCCGGGCGCAGCTGCACAAGGTGGTTCACGCCCCCAGCGGGCGCGAACTGGGCTATGGCGCGCTGGCCGCGGCGGCGGGGGCTCGGGCGGTGCCGGCCCGGGACAGCTTGCGTCTGAAGCAGCCGTCGGAGTTTCGCTATATCGGCAAGGAGGCGACCCGCGCCATCGACGGTCAGGACATCGTCAACGGGCGCGCGGTGTACGGCGCCGACGTGCACTTTGAAGGCATGCTGTTCGCCGCCGTGGCGCGGCCCCGGGTCTATGGCGGCAAGGTCAAATCGGTGGATGACAGCGCAGCGCTGAAGGTGCCTGGGGTGATCCGGGTGATGCCCATCGACAGTCGCCCCGTGCCTTCCGAGTTCCAGCCCCTGGGGGGCGTGGCGGTGGTGGCGAGCAATACCTGGGCAGCGATCAAGGGGCGCGATGCGTTGAAGATCGAGTGGGACGATGGGGTCAATGCCGGCTACAACTCCGTCGACTACCGCAAGGAACTGGAGGCCGCGGCCCAGAAGCCGGGCAAGGTGGTGCGCAGCACCGGCCAGCTGGATGAGGCCATGGCGGCGGCCGAGAGCAGCCTGGAAGCCACCTATTACCTGCCGCACCTGGCCCAGGCGCCGATGGAACCGATGGTGGCGGTGGCGCGCTTTCAGGACGGTCGCTGTGAAGCCTGGGCGCCGAGCCAGGCGCCTCAGGTGACCCGCGAGCGAATCGCCGAGCGCCTGGGCATCGGCTTTGACCAGGTCACCGTGAACGTCACCCTGCTGGGCGGTGGTTTCGGGCGCAAATCCAAGCCGGATTTCATTCTGGAGGCGGCCATCCTGGCCCAGGCCTTTCCCGGCAAGGCGCTGCGGGTGCAGTGGACCCGGGAAGACGATATCC
Organism: Pseudomonas sp. 3MA1; assembly: GCF_029237275.1. Taxonomy (NCBI): domain Bacteria; kingdom Pseudomonadati; phylum Pseudomonadota; class Gammaproteobacteria; order Pseudomonadales; family Pseudomonadaceae; genus Pseudomonas; species Pseudomonas sp. 3MA1. Next base: position 766,954 of record NZ_JAACFX010000001.1, read on the forward strand.
ACCACTCCTATTTCCATACGGTGTCGGCGGAGTACCTCAAGGCCGGGTTGAGCAAGGACGGCCTGCCCGCCGCATGGCTGCATCGCACCGTGGCCCCGAGCATCACCGCGCTGTTCGCCCCGGGGATGAACCACGAGGGCGCCTTTGAGCTGGGCATGGGCTTCACCAACATGGCCTATGCGATTCCCAATGTGCGCCTGGAAAACCCCGAAGCGGCGGCCCATACCCGGGTCGGTTGGTACCGCTCGGTGTCGAACATTCCCCACGGTTTCGCGATCCAGAGTTTTGTCGACGAACTGGCTCACAAGGCGGGCCAAGACCCCCTGAAGTACCAGCTCAAGCTGCTGGGACCTGACCGTCAGATCGATCCGCGAACCCTGAGCGAAGAGTGGAACTACGGTGAGTCCCCGGAGCGTTACCCGATCGATACCGGGCGCATGCGCGCAGTGCTGGAAACCGCGGCCAAGGCCGCTGGCTGGGGGCGCCCGCTGCCCAAGGGGCGCGGCCTGGGGCTGGCGGTGCATTACAGCTTCGTGACTTATGTGGCGGCGGTGCTCGAAGTGGAGGTCAAGGACGACGGCACCTTGATCGTGCACAAGGCCGACATCGCCGTGGATTGCGGTCCGCAGATCAATCCCGAGCGTATCCGCTCGCAGTTCGAGGGCGCTTGTGTCATGGGCCTGGGCAATGCGGTGCTGGGGGAAATCAGCTTCAAGGACGGTAAGGTCCAGCAGGACAACTTCCACATGTACGAGGTGGCGCGCATGTCCCTGGCGCCCAAGCAGGTGCAGGTGCACCTGGTGACGCCGCCGGGGGATGTGCCGTTGGGCGGTGTCGGTGAGCCTGGTGTGCCGCCGATTGCCCCGGCCCTGTGCAATGCGATCTTCGCTGCCACCGGCAAGCGCATCCGCAACCTACCGGTGCGTTATCAGTTGCAAGGCTGGCAGCAGGCGGGTGCCTGATGGACAGTGTTGACCTGAATGTCCTGCGCAGCGTGCTGGAGTGGCGCCGTGCCGGGCGCGGGGTGCTGCTCTACAGCGTGGTCCAGACCTGGGGCAGCGCGCCCCGGCCGCCTGGGGCCATGCTGGCCTTGCGCGATGACGGCGTGGTGATCGGCTCGGTGTCCGGCGGCTGTATCGAGGACGACCTGATCAGCCGCCAGGGGGACGGGCGTCTTGCACCGCAGGGGCCGCCGGTGCAACTGGTGACTTACGGTGTGACGGTGGAAGAGGCGGCGCGTTTCGGACTGCCCTGTGGCGGCACCCTGCGCTTGACCGAAGAGCGGGTCGGCGATCCGTCCTGGGTCGCCGAGTTGCTGCAACGTTGCCAGGCGCATCAGATCGTGGCCCGGGAGTTGAACCTGAGTACCGGCCAGGTGCTGCTCAAGGCGGCAGGCCAGCGGGATGAACTGACGTTTGACGGTGTCACCCTGCGAGCAATCTACGGACCGCGCTGGCGCCTGCTGCTGATCGGGGCCGGACAGCTGTCTCGCTATGTGGCGCAAATGGCTCGCATGCTGGATTTCGAGGTGCTGGTCTGTGATCCGCGCCAGGAGTTCGTGCAGGGCTGGGAGCAGCAGGATGGACGCTTTGTCGCCGGCATGCCGGACGATGCGGTGTTGAGCATCGAGCCTGATGAGCGCACGGCGGTGGTGGCCCTGACCCATGATCCGCGTCTGGACGATATGGCCCTGCTGACGGCCCTCGACTCCCCGGCGTTTTATGTCGGCGCCCTGGGTTCCCGGGTCAATAGCCAGAAGCGCCGGGACAATCTGGCCCTGCTGGGATTGTCGAGGGCGGCCATTGAGCGCTTGCACGGGCCGGTGGGCTTGCACATCGGCAGTCATACTCCGGCGGAGATTGCCCTTTCGCTGATGGCGCAGATCGTGGCGCTGAAAAATGGTGTCGAGCCCCTGTCCAAGCAGGCGCCGCCGCGCGTGATCGAGGCGGCCAGATGAGTCCCTGGCCTTGCGCGATCATCCTGGCGGCGGGGCAGGGCAGTCGTTATCGGCAGGTGCTCGCAGACGATCAGGACAAGCTGCTGGCGCCTTGCGTGGGGCGCGATGGTGTGCTGCGACCGGTATTGGAACAGGTGCTGGTCAACCTGCCTGCCGAAGTGGTTCGGCGGGTGCTGGTCACGACGCCGGGGCGGCCGCAGGTGGTGCAGCTGGGGCGGGCTTATGGTTGTCAGGTGGTGGTGTTGGACTCCCCGGGCATGGGGCACAGCCTGGCGGCTGCTGTAGTGGCCAGTGCCGACGCCAATGGCTGGGTGGTGCTGCTGGGGGATATGCCCTTCATCCTGCCTGCCAGCGTCAGGCGGGTGATCGCGGGGTTGACTGAGGAGAGCATCAGCGTGCCGCGGCTGGGCGACGATCTAGGGCATCCGGTGGGGTTTGGCCGGGCTTATGCTGCCGCCTTGCAGGGGTTGTCCGGTGATCGTGGGGCCAGGTGCCTGTTTGCTGCGGGCAAGGTGGTCGAAGTGCCTCTGAGCGACCCGGGCGTGGTGTGGGATGTGGATCTGCCAGAGGCGCTGGTGTTTCGGGACCGCTGAATGGCAGGCATGAAAAAGCCCCGCCCGGTTACCCGGACGGGGCTTTTTCATTGCCGGTGGAGTCAGACGAGAGGTTTAGGCTCGTGCTGCTTTTCCTCGGCGTGGGCTACGTGCTCAACGGCCTGTTCGGCGTTGTGCGCAGCCTCTTCCACCACCGGGGCAGGTTGCTCTGCCACAGGCTCGGTGACTGGCGCAGGTGCTGCTTCAGCCGCCTCGACAGGAGCAGGAGCGGCTTCGACCACCACTGGCGCTTCGACCGGAGCGGGCTCGGCAGCAGCTACCGTTGCAACCGGGGCGGCAGCGGCAGCCAGCTCGGCTTCCTTCTGCAGACGCTCGGCTTCACGCTTGCGACGACGCACTTCGCGTGGATCGTTCGGTGCGCGACCGTTGCTGGTCAGGGCGCTCACCGGAGCCGCTTCAACCACGGGAGCCGGGGCTTCAGTGACTGCTGGGGCAACAGCCGGTGCGGGCTCTTCAGCCTGTGCAGGCTGCTGGGCAATCACTGGCTGCTCGATGGCAACAGGTTCAGCGGCCGGGGCCGGAGCTTCCTGAGCAGGCTCGATGGCTTTTTCCTCAACCACTGGCGCCTGGACTGCAGGTTCTGCAACCGGCTGCTCGGCTACCACAGGTTGTGCTTCGACAGTCACGGCGGGTTCGGCGGCGACTTCAACCTGAGGCTGCTCTGCCACAACCGGGGCAACTTCGGCCACTGGAGCCTGTTCAGCCGGGGCCAGTTCAACAGCTGGAGCAGCCGGCGTTTCCACTTCAGTAGTGGCTTCGACCACAGGCGCTTGCGGAGCCTGCTCTGCAACAGCGGCGGTCGCGCGTTCGGCTTGCTGATGCGCTTGGGCTTCAGCGTTGGCGCTGATGGCGGTGCTGGCAACAGCGGCAGTGACCGCGAGGCCGGCGGCCAGATCGGCGCTGCCTGGCTCTTCGGCGTTCTCTTCCGAACCTTCGATCACGTTGCCGTTGGCATCACGCTGACGCTCGCGACGGTTGCTGCGACGACGCTGGCCGCGGGAACGACGGCGTGGACGTTCGCCGTCGGCGGTGTCCTGGCCTTCTTCCTGCAGTTGCTCTTCGTTCGGCAGTGCTTCTTCTTCGCTGGCGGCAGCGGCCTGAGCCTGTTCGGCGCGTGGCTGACGCTCTTCACGCGGCGGACGCGGCTGGCGCTCTTCCCGCGGTGGACGAGCTGGGCGTTCTTCGGCAACGGCAACGGCGGCAGTAGCAGCGGCTGCCGCCGGAGCGGCATCCAGAGGCTCGCGCAGTTCGCGAACACGCTCTTCACGCTCGCCACGTGGCTTGCGGTCTTCACGTGGGGCGCGCGGTTGACGCTCTTCACGTGGAGCGCGAGGTGCGCGTTCTTCGCGAGCTACGCCCTGGACTTCTTCGCGTGCTTCACGCACTTCCCGCGGTTGGCGCTCTTCCCGTGGTGCGCGCTCTTCGCGCGGCGCACGTTCTTCACGTGGCTTGCGCTCTTCGCGCGGCGCACGTTCTTCACGTGGCTTGCGCTCTTCGTCGCGGCGACCGTTACGGTTGCGGCTCTGCTGGCGGCCGTTGCGGCGCTGCTCTTCGTTGTTGCGGGCAGGACGCTCGGTTGCCGGCTTCTCGACCACAACCGCAGCGGCCGGCTCTTCCTTGGAGGCGAACAGGCTGACCAGGGACTTGACCAGGCCTTTGAACAGGCTTGGCTCGGCAGCAACCGGGGCCGGAGCGGCAACCGGGGCGACGGCTTCGGTCGGCACTGGGGCGTTGGCGCGGGCCGGCGCGGTCTTCACCGCAGCTTCCTGGCGAACCAGGGTGCGGGTGGCGGCGGCTGGCTGAACTTCTTCGGCTTCGGCCGCGGCCGCAGCGATTTCGTAGCTGGACTGGTTGGTGTTGGCTTCCGGGCTGTCATCGCGCAGACGCTGGACTTCGAAGTGCGGCGTTTCCAGGTGATCGTTCGGCAGGATGACAATGCGAGCGCGGGTGCGCAGTTCGATCTTGGTGATCGAGTTGCGTTTTTCGTTGAGCAGGAAGGCGGCTACCGGAATCGGCACTTGGGCGCGAACTTCGGCGGTGCGGTCTTTCAGGGCTTCTTCTTCGATCAGGCGCAGGATCGCCAGGGACAGCGACTCGACGTCACGGATGATGCCGGTGCCGTTGCAGCGTGGGCAGACGATGCCGCTGCTTTCGCCCAGGGATGGACGCAGGCGCTGACGGGACATTTCCAGCAGGCCGAAGCGCGAGATGCGGCCGATCTGCACGCGGGCGCGGTCGGCTTCCAGGCATTCGCGGACTTTTTCTTCCACGGCGCGCTGGTTCTTGGCTGGGGTCATGTCGATGAAGTCGATGACGATCAGGCCGCCGATATCACGCAGACGCAGTTGGCGCGCGATTTCTTCCGCGGCTTCCAGGTTGGTCTGCAGGGCGGTTTCTTCGATGTCGCTGCCTTTGGTGGCGCGGGCCGAGTTGATGTCGATGGACACCAGGGCTTCGGTTGGGTCGATGACGATGGAGCCGCCGGAAGGCAGTTCGACCACGCGCTGGAAGGCGGTCTCGATCTGGCTTTCGATCTGGAAGCGGTTGAACAGCGGCACGCTGTCTTCGTACAGCTTGATCTTGCTGGCGTACTGCGGCATCACCTGGCGGATGAAGGTCAGGGCTTCGTCCTGGGCTTCAACGCTGTCGATCAGCACTTCGCCGATGTCCTGGCGCAGGTAGTCGCGGATCGCGCGGATGATCACGTTGCTTTCCTGGTAGATCAGGAATGGCGCGGAGCGATCCAGGGAAGCTTCCTTGATGGCGGTCCAGAGTTGCAGCAGGTAGTCGAGGTCCCACTGCATCTCTTCACTGCTGCGGCCCAGGCCGGCCGTGCGCACGATCAGGCCCATGTCGGCAGGTGCCACCAGGCCGTTCAGCGCTTCGCGCAGTTCGTTGCGCTCCTCGCCTTCGATGCGGCGGGAAATACCGCCGGCACGCGGGTTGTTCGGCATCAGTACCAGGTAACGACCGGCGAGGCTGATGAAGGTGGTCAGGGCGGCGCCCTTGTTGCCACGCTCTTCTTTTTCGACCTGGACGATGACTTCCTGGCCTTCGCTCAGGACGTCCTTGATGTTGACGCGGCCTTCGGGGGCTTTCTTGAAGTATTCGCGGGAGATTTCTTTGAGGGGCAGGAAGCCGTGGCGCTCAGAGCCGAAATCGACAAAGGCAGCCTCGAGGCTTGGTTCGATACGAGTGATTCGGCCTTTATAGATGTTGGCCTTTTTCTGCTCGCGTGCACCGGACTCGATGTCCAGATCGTAGAGGCGCTGGCCGTCTACCAGGGCAACACGCAACTCTTCGGGTTGAGTTGCGTTAATCAGCATTCTTTTCATGTAGTACCGTCGGTTTCCGGGCTGCCGGAAACGGCGTTCGGCACACACGACTTCTCACGGTCGGTGTCAGGTGCGTCAGGAGTGGTTGACCACTCGAGTGTCTAGCGAGGTTCGTCCAAGTAACTAAGAACGAAGTCGCGACTCACGCGTCCTGCTTGCTGTGGTGACTAAGGCACCGCTTAAGCAAAAGTCTGTCAGGAGGAGGAATCAACCGGCGACTGTGGACGAGATGAAGCGTCTTGAATAAAGCCTAATGCTACACAGTCCGACGGTTGTGCATCTCCACCCTACACGTATCCCTGATAATTCGGGTGCTGCCGCGCGCAGAATCCGCAGCGGGTTGGCATTTACCGTGAACTCCGAAAGGGGAGGTCACGCATCATGGCTAAAGGCGTTGTTTCCGCAACCTTCGCTTGGGGTTGTCAGGCGCTGACTGCACTTTGTGAACTGGCCGTTAATCGCTGCATAGAAGGCGAGTGATAACTCTGCTTTCTACGGGTTTCAGGCCTCATGTCACCTGCGCTTGTTACAGCGTCAGACTCTTCCGGTATGTAGCGAGAGCTGCGTAGGACGGCCTTGCGTCCTGATGAATTGCGTTGGTCAGGGCCGGCTAGTTGCCGCTGTTCCGCTGTCCAGCCGCTTTTGGCGGCGTTCGCGACTATAGCAGCAATCATTAAGTGCTTCAAATCCATAAAAAATTGTTATCATTCGCGCCATGACGACTACTGCCCCCTCGACTCCAGGCGTTCAATTGCTTGAGGTCTCGCCGGAATATGCCGGCCAACGTATTGATAACTTCCTTCTCGCGCGACTCAAAGGCGTGCCCAAAACCTTGATTTATCGCATTTTGCGCAAAGGCGAAGTGCGAGTGAACAAGGGGCGGATCAAGCCCGAGTACAAGCTGCAGGCGGGTGATGTGGTGCGCGTGCCGCCGGTGCGCGTGCCCGAGCGTGACGAACCGGTGCCGCTGGCTCAAGGGTTGTTGCAGCGACTGGAAGCCTCGATTGTCTTTGAAGACAAGGCGCTGATTGTGATCAACAAGCCTGCCGGCATTGCCGTGCACGGCGGCAGCGGCCTGAACTTCGGGGTGATCGAAGCCTTTCGTCAGTTGCGTCCGGATGCCAAGGAGCTGGAGCTGGTGCATCGCCTCGACCGCGACACCTCCGGTCTGCTGATGATCGCCAAGAAGCGCAGCATGTTGCGCCACCTGCATGCCGCGCTGCGTGGCGACGGTGTGGATAAGCGCTACATGGCGCTGGTCCGTGGTCATTGGGCGACGGCCCTGAAACAGGTGCGCGCGCCTCTGCTCAAGAGCAACCTGCGTTCCGGTGAGCGCATGGTCGAGGTCAATGAAGAGGGGAAGGAGGCCTTGACGGTGTTCAAGGTGCTGCGCCGCTTCGGCGAGTTCGCCACCATGGTCGAGGCCAAGCCGGTGACTGGCCGCACTCACCAGATTCGCGTACACACCCTGCATGCCGGGCACTGCATTGCCGGTGACAGCAAGTACGGTGACGATGATTTCACTCGTGAGATCCGCGAGTTGGGCGGCAAGCGTCTGTTCCTTCACGCCTACATGTTGACCGTGCCGCTGCCTGATGGCGGCGAGCTGAAGCTGCAGGCGCCAGTGGATGAAATGTGGGCCAAGACCGTGGAGCGCTTGAGTGCACCCTGATTACCAGCTGTTGATCTTCGATTGGGATGGCACTCTGGCGGATTCCATTGGTCGGATTGTCGAGTCGATGCATGTGTCGGCCGATCGCTCCGGTTTTCCCCGGCGCGACGATTTTGCTGTCAAGGGCATCATCGGTCTTGGCTTGCCAGAAGCGATTCGCACCTTGTATCCGGAAATTGACGATGGTCAGTTGGTGGCCTTTCGTCAGCATTACGCGGATCACTACATCGCGCTGGAGGCTGAGCCTTCACCGTTGTTTGCTGGCGTGGTGCAGTCTCTCGAGGCATTCCGGGCTGAGGGGTATCGGTTGGCGGTTGCCACGGGCAAGGCTCGGCGCGGATTGGATCGGGTGCTGAAGGCGCACGGTTGGGAAGAGTATTTCGATATCACTCGGGCGGCCGACGAAACCGCCAGCAAGCCTCATCCGTTGATGCTGGAGGAAATTCTCGCGCATTGCGGAGTCGGGCCGAGGCAGGCGCTGATGGTGGGCGATTCCTCCTTTGATCTGTTGATGGCGCGCAATGCCGGGATGGATTCGGTGGCCGTGAGCTACGGTGCCCAGTCCATCGAGGCGTTGCAGGTATTCGAGCCGCGCTTGTCCATCGACCGTTTTCCTCAATTGCATGCCTGGCTGAGTCAGGCTGCCGAATAAGTTTTTGCTGGGGTAGCAGGCATGAGCGACGAATGGAAAGCGCCAAGCAAGGCGGGCGCTGAAGGGGCTGATGATAAGAGCTGGAAACTGCTGGAAAAGACACTCCTGGCCGGTGTCCAGGAGCAGCGTCGTTCGCGGCGCTGGGGGATCTTCTTCAAGCTGCTGACCTTTGTGTATCTGTTTGTGGCGTTGGCGTTGTTTACGCCGCTGATGACCATGGAAAAGAATGCGGCTCGCGGCGGCAGCTATACCGCGGTGATCGATGTCACTGGAGTGATCGCCGATAAGGAGTCGGCCAGTGCGGACAATATTGTCGGCAGTCTGCGTACCGCCTTCGATGATCCCAAGGTCAAGGGCATTGTCTTGCGCATTAACAGTCCTGGTGGCAGTCCGGTGCAGTCTGGCTATGTCTATGACGAGATCCGTCGTCTGCGGGCGTTGCACAAGGACACCAAGGTCTATGCGGTGATCTCTGATCTGGGGGCTTCCGGTGCTTACTACATCGCCAGCGCGGCCGATGAGATCTATGCCGACAAGGCGAGTCTGGTGGGTTCCATCGGCGTTACGGCGGCCGGGTACGGTTTTGTCGGCACCATGGAGAAGTTGGGGGTCGAGCGTCGTACCTACACCTCCGGCGAGCACAAGTCGTTCCTCGATCCGTTCCAGCCGCAGAAGCCTGATGAAACTCAGTTCTGGCAGGGCGTGCTGGACACCACTCACCGTCAGTTCATTGCCAGCGTCAAGCAGGGTCGTGGCGAGCGCCTCAAGGATAAAGAGCATCCTGAGCTGTTCTCGGGGTTGGTCTGGTCCGGTGAGCAGGCGTTGCAGCTGGGCTTGATCGACGGCCTGGGCAATACCAGTTCGGTGGCGCGGGACGTGATTGGTGAGAAAGAGCTGGTGGACTTCACCGTCCAGGAGTCGCCACTTGATCGCTTCTCGAAGAAGCTGGGTGCTAGCGTGGCCGAACGGATCGCCCTGTGGATGGGCTTTCAAGGGCCAACCTTGCGCTGATTGTGCGGTGCTGAACAAACCAAGCCGGCCAGAGTGTCGGCTTTTTAGTGTCAGGTCAGGGGATCGCCACGCCTTCGGCTAGCAGCATGTCCACCAGGCGGATCAATGGCAGGCCCACCAGGCTGGTGGCGTCACTGCCGGCGGTGCTCTGGAACAGGCTGACGCCCAGGCCTTCGGCCTTGAAGCTGCCGGCGCAGTCGAAGGGTTGCTCGGCGTGCAGGTAGCGCTCGATGCGCTGCTGGTCGAGGGTGCGCATATGTACGGTGAAAGGTACGCAGTCGACCTGGCAGCGGCCTGTCCGGCTGTTGAGCAGGGCCAGGCCGGTGAGGAAGGTCACGCTGGCGCCGCTGGCATCCAGCAGTTGCTGGCGTGCCTTGTCGAAGGTATGGGGTTTGCCGATGATGCGCTCCCCCAGCACGGCGACCTGGTCCGAGCCGATGATCAGGTGATCCGGGTGGGTGGCTGCAAGGGCGCGGGCTTTTTCTTCGGCCAGGCGTTTCACCAGTGCTAGGGCGGGCTCTCCTGGGCGGTGGCTTTCGTCGATATCAGGAGCGCTGCAGGTGAAGGGCAGTTGCAGGCGGGACAGCAATTCCCGGCGATAGGTCGAGCTTGAGGCAAGTAATAAAGGCAGCATGCGCATCTCCTGGGATGGGGCGCAAATTCTAGCGGGGCTGGCAAGTGACGGACAGGGCTGAATTTCCTTTGACATGGCTGGGGGCATCCCTATAATGCTGCGCCTATGTTGAATGACCCGATTCCACCTCACGTTGACCCGCGCAAATTGGCTGACCGTGGCACCACCCTTCAAGGTGAACTGCTGCTGGCCGATTTGGAGAGACTCTGCGACCCGCTTTCCGACAATGTCGGTACGGTGCAGGCTAAATTCGTTTTCGAGCGTGACGAGCGTAAAGCTGTAGTTATCCACAGCTCCATCGACGTCGAAGTCAAAATGGTTTGCCAGCGTTGTCTTGAGCTGGTCACCCTGCCGATCCACAGCGAGTGCAGTTACGCCGTGGTGAAGGAGGGTGCGAATACCCAGTCGTTGCCGAAAGGTTATGACGTGCTGGAACTGGGCGAAGATCCTTTGGATCTGCAGGCGTTGGTTGAGGAAGAGCTTTTGCTTGCCTTGCCCATCGTGCCTGCTCATCATCCGGAAGAATGCCAGCAGCCGGCGGGGCTCGATGAGCCCGAACCGAGCGAGGACGAGGTAACGCGGTCCAACCCGTTCAGTGTATTGGCGCAGTTAAAGCGTGACCCAAACGTTTAGGAGTTAATCAATTATGGCTGTTCAGCAGAACAAAAAATCCCGCTCTGCCCGTGACATGCGTCGCTCCCACGATGCTCTCGAGGCAAGCACTCTGTCCGTAGAAAAGACCACTGGTGAAGTTCACCTGCGTCACCACGTATCGCCAGAAGGCGTATACCGTGGTCGTAAAGTGATCGACAAGGGCGCTGACGAGTAATCCTTGTCCGCTCAAGTCATCGCGATTGACGCAATGGGCGGGGACTTCGGTCCCCGCAGCATTGTTCAGGCCAGTATTGCTTGCCTGTCTGCTACCCCCTCGCTGCATCTGACCCTGGTGGGTCAACCCTCCCTTCTTGAAGAACTGCTTTCCGGCCATTCGGCTGTGGATCGCGCGCGCCTGACAATCGCTCCTGCCAGCGAAGTGATCACCATGGACGAGAAGCCTGCCCAGGCTCTGCGCGGCAAGCCCGACTCTTCGATGCGGGTGGCGCTTGAGCTGTTGCGCGATGAAAAGGTCCAGGCCTGCGTCAGTGCCGGCAATACCGGAGCGCTGATGGCCCTGTCGCGTTACGTGCTCAAGACCCTTCCCGGCATTGATCGTCCGGCGATGGTGGCGGCCATTCCCACTCAGCGGGGCTATTGTCAGTTGCTGGACCTGGGGGCCAACGTCGATTGCAGTGCCGAGCACCTGTTGCAATTCGCAATCATGGGTTCGGTTGCGGCGGAAAGTCTGGGGGTTGTCCGGCCGCGGGTGGCTTTGCTGAACATTGGCACCGAAGACATCAAGGGCAACCAGCAGGTCAAGCTGGCGGCGAGTCTGCTTCAGCAGGCGCGGGGCCTGAACTACATAGGCTTCGTCGAAGGTGATGGGTTGTATCGCGGCGAGGCGGATGTGGTGGTGTGCGACGGTTTTGTCGGCAACATCCTGCTCAAGTCCAGCGAGGGTCTGGCCACCATGATCGCTGCCCGTATCGAGGCGTTGTTCAGGCGCAATCTGCTGTCCCGGGTTGTGGGGGCGCTGGCCTTGCCACTGATGCGGCGATTGCAGGCGGACCTGGCGCCGGCTCGGCACAACGGTGCGAGCTTTCTCGGGTTGCAGGGAATAGTGGTGAAAAGCCACGGTTCTGCGGGTGTTCAAGGGTTTCAGAGTGCGATTCAGCGTGCGCTGATCGAAATCCAGGAAGACCTGCCGCGACGCCTGCACGGGCGCCTTGAAGATCTGTTGCTTTAGGCGTTTATTCCGTGGAGTGCTTAAATGTGACCGCTCAGTTCAATTGGCCATCCAACTGTCAGTTTCTTGCGTCCACCGCGGTGTGACGTCAATTCTCCGACGACAAGATCATTAGGGGCTTGTTACATGTCTGCATCCCTCGCATTCGTCTTTCCAGGACAGGGCTCGCAGTCCCTCGGCATGTTGGCCGAGTTGGGCGCGCAGTACCCACTGATCCTCGACACTTTCAAAGAAGCCTCCGATGCTCTGGGCTACGACCTCTGGGCACTGACCCAGCAAGGTCCCGAAGAGCTGCTCAATCAAACCGACAAGACTCAGCCGGCCATCCTCACCGCCTCCATCGCCCTGTGGCGCGTCTGGTTGGCCGAGGGTGGCGCGCGTCCAGCCTTCGTTGCGGGTCACAGCCTGGGTGAATACAGCGCCCTGGTGGCCGCTGGCAGTCTGACTCTGGCCGAAGCGGTCAAGCTGGTCGAACGTCGTGGTCAGCTGATGCAGGAAGCCGTGCCGGCAGGTCAAGGCGGCATGGCGGCCATTCTTGGTCTGGACGACGCCGATGTCGTGGCGGCCTGTGCGGAAGCGGCGCAAGGTGAAGTGGTCAGTGCGGTGAACTACAACTCCCCGGGCCAGGTGGTCATCGCCGGTGCCAAGGCGGCAGTGGATCGCGCCATCGAGGGCTGCAAGGCGCGCGGTGCCAAGCGTGCCATGCCGCTGCCGGTCAGCGTACCGTCCCATTGCGAGCTGATGCGCCCTGCGGCTGAGCGTTTTGCCGAGTCGATCGCGGCAATCAACTGGCAGGCACCGCAGATTCCGCTGGTACAGAATGTCAGCGCCGCCGTGGCGGCCGACCTCGATACTCTCAGGCGCGACTTGCTGGAGCAGCTGTACAAGCCTGTGCGCTGGGTCGAGTCGGTGCAGACCCTGGCGGCCCAAGGCGCCACCCAATTGGTGGAATGCGGTCCGGGGAAGGTCCTGGCCGGTCTCAACAAGCGCTGCGCCGAAGGCGTGTCGACCTCTAACCTGAATACCCCAGATGCCTTCGCTGCCGCCCGTGCAGCGTTGGCCTGAACTAGGAGAAGCTTGCATGAGTCTGCAAGGTAAAGTTGCACTGGTGACCGGCGCCAGCCGTGGTATCGGCCAGGCCATCGCGCTTGAGCTGGGTCGTATGGGCGCCACAGTGGTGGGTACCGCCACTTCCGCCTCCGGCGCCGAGCGCATCGCCGCTACCCTCAAGGAAAACGGCATTCAGGGCACTGGCCTTGAGCTCAATGTCACCAGCGACGAATCCGTGGCTGCAGTGCTGGCCAGCATCACCGAGCAGTTCGGTGCGCCGGCGATTCTGGTGAACAACGCCGGCATCACCCGCGACAATCTGATGATGCGCATGAAAGATGACGAGTGGTACGACGTGGTCGATACCAACCTCAACAGCCTGTATCGCCTGTCCAAGGGCGTTCTGCGCGGCATGACCAAGGCGCGTTGGGGCCGAATTATCAGTATTGGCTCGGTTGTGGGTGCCATGGGCAACGCAGGCCAAGTAAACTACGCCGCCGCCAAAGCCGGTCTGGAAGGTTTCAGCCGTGCCCTGGCGCGTGAAGTGGGTTCGCGGTCGATCACTGTGAACTCGGTTGCTCCAGGTTTTATCGACACCGATATGACCCGCGAGCTGCCGGAAGCACAGCGTGAAGCCCTGCTGACGCAAATTCCGCTGGGTCGTCTGGGCCAGGCTCAAGAGATCGCGCAAGTGGTCGCTTTTCTGGCATCCGACGGTGCGGCATACGTTACTGGGGCTACAATCCCGGTCAATGGCGGGATGTATATGTGAGTCAAATGTGACGGATTGCTTCAAAAAAATGTCATACGAGCTGTCTAAAATCCGTTATAAAGCTGCAATCAATTTATAGGCAGATGGCCGAAGGGTTTGAGGGACGAAGCTTTCAGTTGAAAAGCTGAAAAGCCTTTCTATACACTTACCCACTGGCCAGCTGCCTGAATTTGTCCATTAGGAGTGAAAACAAGGTATGAGCACCATCGAAGAGCGCGTCAAGAAAATCGTTGCTGAGCAACTGGGCGTTAAAGAAGAAGAAGTTGTGAACACCGCTTCCTTCGTTGAAGACCTGGGTGCCGACTCCCTTGACACCGTTGAGCTGGTGATGGCTCTGGAAGAGGAATTCGAGACCGAAATCCCTGACGAAGAAGCTGAAAAGATCACTACCGTTCAAGCAGCTATCGACTACGTTACCAGCCACCAGGCTTAATCGTTTGTAGTCGTCTTTTGCTGTCATGGAAAAACCGCACTGCCGTTACGGCGTGCGGTTTTTTCTTTAGGCCTGATACAAAGTGTCGTCATTAGAAAAAGGAGAGTGCTGTGTCGCGTAGACGCGTCGTAGTCACCGGTATGGGTATGTTGTCGCCACTGGGTACGGATGTGCCGAGTAGCTGGCAGGGCATTCTGGCTGGCCAAAGTGGCATTGGTCTGATCGAACACACCGACCTTTCTGCCTATTCCACCCGTTTTGGCGGCTCGGTAAAGGGCTTCAATGTCGAGGAGTACCTGTCGGCCAAAGAGGCCCGCAAACTCGACCTGTTCATTCAGTACGGTCTGGCGGCCGGATTTCAGGCGGTGCGCAACGCCGGCCTGGAAGTCACCGATGCCAACCGTGAGCGCATCGGCGTGGCCATGGGCTCGGGTATTGGCGGTTTGACCAATATCGAAGAAACCAGCCGCACCCTGCACGATTCCGGTCCGCGACGGATCTCTCCGTTCTTCGTGCCGGGCTCGATCATCAATATGATTTCCGGTTTCCTGTCCATCCACCTGGGTGCCCAGGGGCCGAACTACGCCATTTCCACGGCGTGCACCACCGGCACCCACTGCATCGGCATGGCCGCGCGCAACATTGCCTACGGTGAAGCCGACGTGATGATTGCCGGCGGTGCCGAGATGGCCGCCTGCGGCCTGGGCATGGGCGGCTTCGGCGCGTCCCGTGCGCTGTCGACCCGTAACGACGAGCCGACCCGCGCCAGCCGTCCCTGGGACAAGGGGCGTGATGGCTTCGTGTTGTCCGACGGCGCCGGCGCCCTGGTGCTGGAAGAGCTGGAACACGCCAAGGCCCGTGGCGCCACTATCTACGCCGAGCTGATTGGTTTCGGCATGAGTGGCGATGCCTATCACATGACTTCGCCGCCCGCCGATGGCGCCGGCGCCGCTCGCTGCATCGCCAATGCCCTGCGCGACGCCAAGCTCAATGTCGATCAGGTGCAGTACATCAACGCCCATGGCACGTCGACCCCTGCCGGCGACCTGGCAGAAGCCGAAGCGATCAAGACGGTGTTTGGCGATCACGCCTACAAGCTGGCGGTCAGTTCCACCAAATCCATGACCGGTCACCTGCTAGGCGCCGCCGGGGCGATCGAGGCGATCTTCAGCGTGCTGGCCATCAACAGCCAGGCGGCGCCGCCGACCATCAACCTGGATGAGCCGGATGAGGGCTGCGACCTCGACTTCGTGCCGCACACCGCGCGCAGCATGGACATCGATGTGGTGCTCTCCAACTCCTTCGGCTTTGGTGGCACCAACGGCTCCCTGGTGTTCCGCCGGTTCTCCGAGTGATGCACTGCTGGGTCGACGGTCGGCCGGCTGACGCACTGTCGCTCAAGGACCGCGGCCTGGCCTATGGCGATGGTCTGTTCGAGACCATCGCCGTCAGATCCGGTCAGCCGCAACTGTTGGAGCGGCACTTGCAGCGCCTGGCCGAAGGCTGCCGACGTCTGGCGCTGAATGCGGATCAGGTGCTGATTCGCAACGAAGTGCTGGCCTATGCGGCGGCCCTGGGTGAGGGCGTGCTCAAGCTGATGCTGACCCGTGGCGACAGTCTGCGGGGCTATGCGGCAGACCCGGCAGCCACGGCGCGCCGCATTCTCCAGGGCGCTGCCTGGCCGGCCTATCCCCCGGCCAATGCCGAGCAGGGGGTCGTGCTGTTTCCCTGCGCCACGCGTTTATCCGAGCAGCCGTTACTGGCTGGCCTCAAGCATCTCAACCGTCTCGAACAAGTGCTGGCTCGCGCCGAATGGCGTGATTCCGAGCATGCCGAAGGCTTGATGCTCGATGGCGCCGGGCGGGTGATCGAAGCGGTGTTCAGCAATCTGTTCCTGGTCAGCCAGGGGCGCTTGCTGACAGCCGACCTGAGCCGTTGCGGGGTGGCCGGGGTGATGCGCGCGGAAATTCTGTTTCAGGCCGCGTCGCTGGGGATTTCCGTGGACGTCACGGACATCAGTCTCGATCAGCTGCAGCGGGCGGATGAAGTCTTCGTCTGCAACAGCGTCTATGGCATCTGGCCGGTGCGTGCCTGTGCCGGGATGCGCTGGTCGGCGGGACCGCTCACCCGTAAACTGCAGGGCATTACCCGCGCACTACTGGATGCTTGATTCGTGAGACGTAAATTACTGCTCCTGCTGGAAACCGGACTGGTCCTGGCAGGTCTGCTGCTGGGCGCGAGTGCCTGGAAACTGCACTCGGCCCTGGAACAACCGCTGAACCTCTCCCAGGAGCAGTTGCTTGATGTTCCCGCCGGTGCCACGCCCACCGGCACTTTCAATCGTCTGCAAGCCGATGGCGTGATCCGGGATGGCTTCTGGTTGCGCCTGTACTGGCGCTTCAATCTGCAGGGCCAGCCGCTGCACAGTGGCGAGTACCGCATGACGCCGGGCATGACGGCCGAAGGCCTGATCGGTCTCTGGCAGCGCGGCGAGGTGGTGCAGTACAGCCTGACCCTGGTGGAAGGCTGGAACTTCCGCCAGGTGCGCAATGCCTTGGCCAAGAGCGACAAGCTGCAGCAGACCCTGACAGGCCTCAGCGACAGTCAGGTGATGGAAAAACTCGGCCACGGCGGGGTGTTTCCCGAAGGGCGTTTCTTCCCCGATACCTATCGTTTTGTAAAAGGCATGACCGACGCCGAGCTTCTGGAAAAAGCCTACGACCGTCTGGACGATGTGCTGGCCAAAGAGTGGAGCAAGCGGGCTGATGACGCGCCCTACAGCGATCCTTATCAGGCGCTGATCATGGCGTCGCTGGTGGAAAAGGAAACCGGCGTGCCCCAGGAGCGTGGACAGATCGCCGGAGTCTTTGTGCGGCGCATGCAGATCGGCATGCTGCTGCAGACCGACCCGACGGTGATCTATGGCCTGGGCGAGCGCTACACCGGCAAACTGACCCGGGCTCACCTCAAGGAAGCCACGCCTTACAACACTTACGTGATTGCCGGGCTGCCGCCGACGCCGATTGCCATGGTCGGGCGCGAGGCGATTCACGCCGCGCTCAATCCGGTGCCGGGCAAGAGCCTGTATTTTGTTGCCCGGGGCGACGGCAGCCATGTGTTCTCCGATGACCTGGATGCCCATAACAGTGCCGTGCGCGAGTTCCAGCTCAAGCGTCGCGCCGACTACCGTTCCAGTCCGGCGCCGCAGGCCACGCCGGCCACACCCGAGGCCCAGAGCCCGGCACCAGCCGTTACTCCGGGTCCGGACAGCGCGTCGCCCGCGCCCGTCGAGGTTCCCGCTGCGGCGGAACCTGCGCCCGCGCCGAAAAGCCCGCAATGACTTTGATTAAGGACTGCCTGTGACTGGCTTGTTTATTACCCTGGAAGGCCCGGAAGGGGCCGGTAAAAGCACCAACCGCGAGTACCTCGCCGAGCGCCTGCGCGCCGCGGGCATCGAGGTGGTGTTGACCCGCGAGCCCGGCGGCACACCCTTGGCCGAGCGGATTCGCGAAGTGCTGCTGACCCCGGGCGAGGAAGTCATGAATGCCGACACCGAGCTGCTGCTGGTGTTTGCGGCCCGCGCCCAGCATCTGGCCACGGTGATTCGCCCGGCACTGGCCCGCGGCGCGGTGGTCCTGTGTGACCGTTTCACCGATTCGACCTATGCCTATCAGGGCGCCGGTCGTGGCCTGAGCCTTGAGCGCATCGAGGCCTTGGAGCGTTTCGTGCAGGGTGAGTTGCGCCCGGATCTGACCCTGGTGTTCGACTTGCCGGTGGATGTCGGTCTGGCTCGGGCCAGTGCTCGCGGTCGGCTGGATCGCTTCGAACAGGAAGGCCAGGCGTTTTTCCAGAAGGTGCGCCAGGCGTACCTGACCCGCGCCGCCGCTGCGCCCCAGCGTTATTGCCTGGTGGATGCGGCGCAGCCCCTGGCCCGGGTCCAGCAGTCCCTGGATGCCTTGTTGCCGCAACTGCTGGAGCGCGCCCGTGGCTGAAGTCTTTCCCTGGCAGGACGGCCTCTGGCAGCAGTTGGCCGGGCGCACGCAACATGCCCACGCCTATCTGCTGCACGGCCCGGCGGGCATCGGCAAGCGAGCCCTGGCAGAACGCCTGATGGCGCGTCTGCTGTGCCAGCGTCCGAACGGGCTGGATGCCTGTGGCCAGTGCAAGTCCTGCTTGCTGCTCCAGGCCGGTAGTCATCCGGACAACTACGTGCTGGAGCCCGAAGAGGCGGACAAGGCGATCAAGGTCGACCAGGTGCGTGAGTTGGTCAGCTTCGTGGTGCAGACCGCACAGTTGGGGGGGCGCAAGGTGGTGCTGATCGAGCCGGTGGAGTCGATGAACATCAATGCGTCCAACGCCTTGCTGAAAAGCCTTGAGGAGCCTTCCGGGGATACCGTGCTGCTGTTGGTGAGTCATCAGCCGAGCCGTTTGCTGCCGACCATCAAGAGTCGCTGTGTCCAGCAAGCCTGTCCCTTGCCCAGCGCGGCGATGAGCCAGCAATGGTTGGCCGCGGCGCTGCCCGAGTGTTCCGATGAAGAGCGCCTGGAGCTGCTTACCCTGGCCGCCGGATCGCCGCTGGCCGCCGTCGGCTTGCAGGCCCAGGGGGTTCGCGAGCAGCGGGCGCTGGTGGTGGACGGGGTGAAGAAGTTGCTCAAGCAGCAACAGTCGCCGACCCAGCTGGCCGAGGCCTGGAATGCCATCCCTCTGTTGCTGTTGTTCGACTGGTTCTGTGACTGGTCGAACCTGGTCTTGCGTTACCAGTTGACCCAGGACGAGGACGGCCTGGGTTTGCAGGACATGCGCAAGGTGTTGCAGTACCTGGCGCAGAAGTCCGGCCAGGACAAGGTGCTGGCGATCCAGGACTGGATCCTGGCCCAGCGACAAAAGGTCCTGAGCAAGGCCAACCTCAACCGAGTGTTGCTGTTGGAGGCGCTGTTGGTGCAATGGGCGGCGTTGCCGACCCGGCACTGAGCGGCCTGTCCCTGAATCAGGCCGGTATCCGGCCGGACGACAACGCCCGGCCCTTTCATTGATCGGATGTAGTTGTAGGCTCCCATGCTCGTAGATTCCCATTGCCACCTTGATCGTCTCGACCTTGCCGCCCATGACGGCTCCCTGGATGCGGCGCTGGCCGCGGCCCGCCAGCGCGGTGTCGGGCACTTCCTGTGCATTGGCGTCAGCGCCGACAACGCCGCGGACGTCAAGGCTCTGGCCGAGCGTTACGAGGATGTCGATTGCTCGGTGGGGGTGCACCCGCTGGACCTGCAGCCCGGCGCTGCCCCGGCCCTGGACTGGCTGTTGCAGGAGCTGAACCACCCGCGGGTGGTGGCCATTGGCGAAACCGGCCTGGACTATCACTACGAGCCGGAAGCGGCCGAGTTGCAGCAGGCGTCTTTCCGTCTGCATTTGCAGGCCGCGCAACAGACCGGCAAGCCGGTGGTGGTGCACACCCGCGGTGCCCGCGCCGACACCCTGGCGCTGCTGCGGGAAGCGGCATTGCCCAATGCCGGCGTGCTGCATTGCTTTACCGAGGACTGGGACATGGCCAAGGCGGCGCTGGACCTGGGGTTCTATATCTCTCTGTCGGGCATCGTCACCTTCCGCAATGCCGATGCTCTGCGCGATGTGGCTCGCCAGATGCCTGCCGATCGGCTGCTGGTGGAAACCGACTCGCCGTACCTGGCGCCCATCCCTTATCGCGGCAAGCCCAACCTGCCGCAGTACGTGCGCGAAGTGGCGGAGTTCCTGGCGATGCTGCGCGGCGAGGCCTACGAGGCCTTTGCCGAACAGACCACGGCCAACTTCAAGCGCCTGTTTCCCCAGGCTCGGGTCAAGAGCGGGGCCTGATCGGTTACTGGAAAGCTTGAATTTCAGGCAAAAAAAACCCGGGTTCTGGGGGGTGAATCCGGGTTAAGACCATTAGGAGTAAAACTAAGGCACGCGGTCCATCGGTACCTAAATCGGCGTTTCACTTGGGGGAGATGTCGCGCCGACAGTTGAAGTATTGATCACTATTGGATTCAGTCCAGTTGCCCCTGCCTGGTTTTTAAACAAATTTGGAATACAGGCGCTTCGCTTGAGTTCTCATTTTTCGAGGTTCGGCGCTTTTCTTGCTGGAATTTCCTGTGTTTTCGCTGTTTTTAGCGAAATTCAGCGTAAAACGGCGATTGTTGTCGCGCGTTTTGCACACAAGCTGTTGCAGTTTAGTCCGCCAATCAGCCTGATCCTGATCAATGGCATCGGCACTTTCAGAATGTTCGCCCGTTCTCGATGTCTTTTTCGCTGCTTTGCAGGGCTTTTTCTAATCTCTATAAAGCAACGATGCTGAAGCGCAATGACGTCATTGCGACTCATGAATGTATTTTCGTCGAGTAGGGGGCGCGGATGAGTGTCGGGAGCCGGTTATGGAAAAGACCCGGACTTTGCGGTCTGATCCGAGGCTCACGGGCGCTGGGCGTTTGCTATGTGAACCGTGCGCCGAGCCCGTATTCACGGGATTTCGCAGGTTTAGGCGGCCCATTCAGGGGCGGGCGTCAGGCAGGCTTTTGCGCCAGAAACAGCTGCAACGAAGGATGATCCGTGCATTTTGGCGCAAGTTAGGCATAATACGCGGCTTCGATTTTGACCCCGAACAGACCTTTTCTTATGCAGAAAGAACCTCGTAAGGTCCGTGAGTTTCGTCGCCGCGAGCAAGAAATTCTCGATACCGCGCTCAAGCTGTTCCTCGAACAAGGTGAAGACAGTGTCACCGTCGAGATGATTGCGGATGCCGTGGGTATCGGCAAAGGGACCATCTACAAGCATTTCAAGTCCAAGGCGGAGATCTACCTGCGCCTGATGCTCGACTATGAGCGTGACCTGAACGAGCTGCTGCACTCGGCCGATGTCGACAAGGACAAGGAAGCCCTGTCCCGGGCCTACTTCGAATTTCGCATGCGCGACCCGCAGCGCTACCGGCTGTTCGACCGCCTGGAAGAGAAGGTGGTCAAGGGCAATCAGGTGCCGGAAATGGTCGAGGAACTGCACAAGATCCGCGCCTCCAACTTCGAACGCCTGACCTTGTTGATCAAGGGCCGTATCAGCGAAGGCAAGCTCGAAGACGTCCCGCCTTACTTCCACTACTGCGCCTCCTGGGCGCTGGTGCATGGCGCGGTGGCGCTGTACCACTCGCCGTTCTGGAGCAATGTGCTGGAGGATCAGGAGGGCTTCTTCCAGTTCCTGATGGATATCGGCGTGCGCATGGGCAACAAGCGCAAGCGCGACCCCGACACCTCGAACAGCTGAAGCATTCAGCTGCTGTATTGCGCCATCGACTACCTGTATGGCGCGGTGTCCGAGGAATATACTCAGGCATGGGACTTGCCAGAACCTGATTTTTGAGTCAGGTTTTGGCCGGTTCTCCCTTCCTACGCCGGAGTCATCCATGATCGTTGATCGTCAAGGCAGGCGCTTTCGCAATTTGCGGATCAGTCTGACGTCCGCCTGCAACTACGCCTGTACCTACTGCGTGCCCAACGGCAAGCGGCTGGTGGCTGCCCAGGACGAGTTGTCGGCCGAGGCGATGGCCCGGGGCGTGGCGTATCTGATTGAAGCGGCCGGCATCGAACGGCTGCGCATCACCGGCGGAGAGCCTCTGGTCAGTCCCAAGCTGGAAGCCTTCATGGGGGCGGTCGGGCGCATGGGGCTGGAAGACATCAGCCTGACCACCAACGGCCAGTTGCTGGCGCGCAAGCTGCCCTTGCTGGTGGAGGCGGGGATCCGCCGGATCAATGTTTCTCTCGATACCCTGGATGCCGCGGCCTTTCGCAGCATCGCCCGGGGTGGCGATCTGGCCAGCGTGCTCGATGGCATGCAGCAAGCGCGCGCGGCCGGGCTGAAGATCAAGGTCAACATGGTGCCGTTGCGCGGGCAGAACCTGGATCAGGTCATGCCGCTGCTTGATTACTGCCTGGAGCGGGGCTACGAGCTGCGCTTCATCGAGCTGATGCGCATGGGGCACCTGGCCAGCGACGGCAATGCCTTCCTGCAGCAGTTTGTCAGTCTGCAACAGCTGCTTGCGATGATCGGCGAGCGCTACGAATACCTTCAGGCCGATGCGCCGCTGGATGCGACCGCCGTGCGTTACGAGATTCCCGGGCTGGGTCATTTCGGGGTGATTGCCAACGAAAGCGTGCCGTTCTGCCGCACCTGCTCGCGTCTGCGTCTGTCCTCCACCGGTTGGTTGCACGGCTGCCTGTCGTCAAGCAATCGCCACTATGTTGGCGATCTCTTGGACAAGCCGCGCCACCAAGCCCTGCCGGCGCTCCAGCGCCTGCTGGTCAAGGCCCTGGGCGACAAGCAGGACCTAGCCTTTTCCGGTGGCGCCACGGTGATGAAAATCATCGGCGGCTAGTTCGCCTGGCGCTGGAATGTCCTCCATTGACGTAGCTGGCGCGGAAGCTGCATCTCGTGGCCATTCGCCGGTTTTCCGTCACCGGTTTTTGGAGGGTAGGATGCGTAGCCTGGTTTTGCTGCTGGCCTTTTTGGCACTCGGCGGCTGCATGAATGTCAGCGATATGGGCGAAGGGGTGCGCTATCACCTGAGCGACGCGGGGGTGCTCGATCACAGCGATACCCGCCGGACCAGTTCATTCCGCATTCAGCCGGATTCGTTCATTTTCATCGCCCAGGGACACTTTGTACCGCCAGGCGGTGCTTATCCTCGACCCAACGTAGTGGCCGAAGAGGCCTTCAACGGCTTTGTCGAGTATTTCCCCATGGTGCGCCGGGCCAAAGCCCCCGAAGGCTTGAACGAGGCCATGGCCGAAGCCCGGGAAGTGGGCGCCCACTATCTGCTCTACGCTCGTTTCGCCAAGGCCGACGACCGCATCGGCAACTCCGATGAGTGGCTGGACCAAGAGGCGGTGGACCGTCTGGGTGTGGATACCAGCACCATCCAGATCATGCTGATCGAAACCAGTACCCAATACCTGATCGATACGACCCGTATTCGCAGTCGTGGCGGATTACTGACGTTTCACGACAACAAGCCCCAGGATCTGCTGGGCCCGCCGTTGCAGCAATATGCTCGCGGTTTGCTGGGCCTGAGCGACTGATTGAACGAGGAGAGCGGTATGAGTGGTCCAGGCAAGGCCAACGACCTGTTGGCGCAGATTCCCAAGGCCGAGAAGGGCCTGCCGCCGGTCCACCTGTGGAACCCCGATTTCTGTGGCGATATCGACATGCGTATCGCCCGCGACGGCACCTGGTACTACCTGGGGACCCCCATCGGTCGCAAGCCGATGGTCAAGCTGTTCTCCACCATCATCCGCCGCGATGGCGACGACTACTTTCTCGTCACTCCGGTGGAGAAGGTGGGCATCAAGGTCGACGACGCTCCCTTCGTCGCCGTGACCCTGGAGGTCGAAGGGCAGGGTGAGGCGCAGCTGCTGCGCTTTACCAGCAATGTCGACGAACAGGTGGTTGCCAACGTCGAGCATCCGCTGCGGGTGGTGATCGACCCGTTGACCCAGGAGCCGGCGCCTTATGTTCTGGTTCGAAACAACCTCGAGGCGCTGATCCATCGCAATGTGTTCTACCAGTTGGTGGAGCTGGCCCAGACTCGCGTTCTCGATGGCCAGCGCTGGCTGGGCGTGTGGAGTGATGGGGTGTTCTTCCCCATCGGTCTGGAGCCATAAAGACATTTCAATTTCGATTTCGAGATATTTCTTGATCTTGATCCCGCGTTTCATGTATCAAGCCGGACATGCCTAAACATGTTCGATTCGATAAGAAAACAAGAGTGGTCGACGAGCTGATCCGGCGCATTGAAAGCGGTCTGCTGGAAGACGGCTTTCAACTGCCGGGAGAGCATCAGTTGGCCGGGGAGTTCGGTGTCAGTCGTGGCACCCTGCGTGAAGCCCTGGCCGAGCTCAAGCGCCGCAACTACATCGCCACGCAGAGCGGTGTGGGTTCCATCGTCACCTTCGACGGCGTCGCCCTGGACCAGCATCATGGCTGGGCCCAGGCCCTGGCCGAGAGCGGCGCCCTGGTCAACACCGAGGTACTGCGCCTGGAGGCCGTGCGCCGCCCGGAGCTCAAGCACCGCCTGGGCACCGACCAGTTCATTGCCCTGGATCGCCGCCGGCGCAGCACCGACGGTCGGGTGCTGTCCCTCGAGCGCTCCCTGATCCCGGCCTCCGGCGAGTTGGAAGGCCTGCCCCGAGTCGGCCTGATCGATGATTCCCTGACCATTACCCTGGCCGCCTACGGCTACATCGGCGAGCGCGGCGATCAATGGATCGGCGCCGAGCCCTTGAACGCCGAAGACGCCGAGCTGCTCGGGCGGGCGCCGGGAGACGTGTTCCTCAAGGCCCTGCGCACCACCTATGATCGCCAGGGGCGTTTCATGGAACAGGTCGAGAGCCTGCTGGATCCGCAGCATTTCCGCATGCACCTGCAATTCGGAGAGTCGCGGTGAGTCCGCTCCAGCGGGCACTGGGCGCCTTCTACGGTCTGGCCCTGGGCGATGCCCTGGGCATGCCCACCCAGTCCTTGAGTCAGGAACAGATTCACCAGCGTTTCGGCGTGATCCGCACGCTGGAAGACGCGGGGCCCGAGCAGCCGATTGCTGCCAACATGCCCGCCGGTTCAATCACCGACGACACCGAACAGGCGATCCTGGTGGGGCGCCTGCTTGTTCAGGGCCAAGGCCGGATCGATCCGGCGGTCCTGGCCCGGAGCCTGATCCAGTGGGAGGCGGCGATGCAGGCCAAGGGCTCCCAGGATCTGCTCGGTCCCTCCACCAAGCGCGCCATTGAAATGATCCTCGCCGGTGAGTCGGTGGAGGAGGCCGGGCGCTATGGCACCACCAATGGCGCCGCGATGCGCATCACGCCGGTGGGTATCGCCACCGATGTCGCCAGCGCTCAAGGCTTTGTCCAGGCGGTGGTCGAAGCCTGCCAGGTCACGCACAACACCAGCCTGGGAATCGCCAGCGCGGCAGCGGTAGCGGCGGTGGTGTCCGCCGGTATCAATGGCGCCTCGCTGATCGACGCCTTGCCCCTTGGTGCGCAGATTGCCCGCCAGGCACAGGCCCATGGCCATTGGATGGCCGGCGCGACCATCGCAGCGCGCCTGGAGTGGGCCGGCACCTTGAGGGTTGCAGGCGACAAGCCGGCTTTTGCCCGGATGCTGTATGAATTGATCGGCACCTCGGTGGCCTCCCAAGAGTCGGTGGTGGTCAGTTTCGCCCTGGCCCGGCAAGTTGCCCTGGGGCACCTTGAGGCCTTCGAGGCGCTGTGCATGGCCGCCGGACTGGGCGGCGACACCGACACCATCGCGGCGATGCTCGGGGCCATGCTGGGCGCCTGCCTGGGCTTGCAGGCCTGGCCCGCGGAGTTGATCCACCAGGTGCAACAGGTCAATGAACTGGACCTGCAGCCGCTGGTAGAAGCGTTGCTGGCGCTGCGTTAAGTCGTCGCGCCCAGTGCCGAGCCCCAGGCTCGCTACACCTTTCGGCCGTACTGCCGATTGCTAGGGAAAGCTGGAACACGGCCAGGAATGCCGGACTGTTCTGTGACTTCCGAAATTGCCAAACACCCCAATAACGGCAACAGGAGTTTCATTCATGAGTTCATCGACGGTCGGCTCAGGCGCCGGGCAACTGGAAACCCGCGGCATCGAGCCGGTTCCCGAGGCGGAGTGCAACGGTCATCCGTTGCAACTGTTCTGGGTCTGGTTCGCGGCCAATATCAGCATCCTCGGCCTGCCCCTCGGGGCGACCCTGGTGGCATTTCGTGGCTTGTCGATCTGGCAGGTGCTGCTGGTGGCGATCCTCGGTTCAGTAGGCTCGTTCGCCGTGGTCGGCTTGATCTCGGTGGCCGGCCGGCGCGGTCGGGCCCCGAGTCTGACCTTGTCCCGGGCGATCTTCGGTGTGCGTGGCAACATCGGTCCGACCCTGGTGTCGATGCTTTCGCGGGTCGGCTGGGAAACGGTGAACACCACCACGGCAGCCTTTGTCCTGCTGTCGCTGAGTTCGATCCTGTTCCAGACCCCGGCTTCGGCCAAGGACGCGCCACTGCTGACCCTGCTGTTCATCGGGATCTTCGTGCTGATGACCTTGAGCGTCTCCGGCCTGGGCCACGCCACCTTGCTGGTGATCCAGAAGTGGGCCACTTATGGTTTTGGCGCGCTGAACGTACTGGTGGGCGGTTTCCTCTGCGCCACCATCGACTGGACGGCGGTGTTCAATGCCGCGCCGGCCCCCATGAGCGCCATGATCATCGGGGTCGGCACCATGGCGGCCGGCACCGGGATCGGCTGGGCCAGCTCCGGGGCCGACATGTCGCGCTACCAGCATCGCTCGGTGACGGCCGGGCGCCTGGTGGCCTCGGCGGCGTTCGGCGCCGGTATCCCGCTGGTGCTGCTGATCACCCTGGGCGGCCTGCTGTCGGTGGGCAACGATCACCTGGCCTCGGCCGTGGACCCGATCATCGCGATCCGCGACATGCTGCCGACCTGGATGGCCGTGCCTTACCTGATCGCCGCTTTTGGCGGCCTGCTGCTGTCGAACAACCTGTCGGTGTATTCCGCCGGTCTTACCGCGCTGACCCTGGGCCTCAAGGTCAAGCGGGTCTACGCGGTGCTGGTGGATATCGTCGCGATCTTCCTCGGTTCGATCTATTTCATGCTGATCGCCGACAGCTTCTACGGGCCCTTTATCAGCTTCATTTCCCTGCTGGCAGTGCCGATCACCGCCTGGGTGGGGATCTTCGTGGTGGACCTGATCCATCGTCATTACTACAGCGCCGATGATTTGCTGAATGTCGGGCCCGGCAGCGCCTACTGGTACCAGGGCGGGATCGAGTGGCGGGCGTTCGGCGCCTGGGTGCTGGCGATCATTCTGGGGTTCTGTTTCACCAGCATCGGCACCACCGCTGAAGACGTCTGGTTCACCGGGCCGCTGGCCGATTCCTGGTTGGGGCATAACGGCCTGGGCTGGGTCGTCACCTTCCTGGTGGCAGGCGGTGGGTACGCTTTGCTGGGCGGTGCCCGCGATCGGCGTGGGGCCTTTGTCGAGAATGCCAATGCCTAGGTTGCTGCACAGCGGCCAGGTGATCGTCGATCTGGTGATGGCCGTGGACCGGCTGCCGGCGGCCGGTGGTGATGTCCTGGCCCAGTCGGCGAGCTTCGAGGCCGGCGGCGGCTTCAATGTCATGGCCGCGGCGGCGCGCAATGGCTTGCCCGTGCTCTACCTGGGGCGCCACGGCCAGGGGCGCTTTGGCGATCTGGCCCGAGCGGCGATGCAGGCAGAGGGCATTGGCCTGAGTCTGCCGCCCAGCCCGGGTGCCGATACCGGTGTCTGTGTGGCCCTGACCGATGCCTCGGCCGAGCGTACCTTCATCTCTCATATCGGCGCCGAGGGTGAACTGTCGGCCGAGGATCTGGCAGAGGTCAGGGTCCAGGCGGATGACTATCTGTATGTCAGCGGCTACAGCCTGCTGCAGGCGAGCAAGGCTCAGGCGCTGGTCGATTGGCTGCTGGCATTGCCGCGCTCGGTGCCCTTGATGTTCGACCCTGGCCCGCTGGTGGACTCGCCCGACGCCCCCCTGATGCTGGCCTTGTTGCCGCGGATCGATATCTGGAGCAGTAACCGCGCCGAAGCCTTGGCCTTTACCGCCAGTTCGAGCATCGAGACAGCCTTGCAGCGCCTTGGCGAATGGCTGTCACCCACGGCCTTGCTGGTGCTGCGCGACGGTGCCCGGGGCTGTTGGATCGGACGCCAGGGGCAGCTGGCGCAGGTGGGCGGATTCAAGGTCCAGGCGCTGGACAGCAATGGTGCCGGCGACGCCCATGCCGGGGTCTTTGTCGCCGGGCTGGCGGCGGGGCTTGAGCCATTGGCGGCCGCCCGCCGAGCCAATGCAGCAGCGGCCATTGCAGTGACCCGCCGTGGTCCGGCCACGGCACCTGGCCGCGCTGAAGTGGACGCCTTGCTGCAGGCCCAGGAGCCCCGCTGAGTGCCTGGCGCAAGCCGGGCTCGGCTTGCGCAATGCCTCGATCGTGGCGAGGTAGAACCACCACTCAGCCCAGCCTTACTGGCTGCTGCCTTCAGAGCCGGAGCCACCGCTGGTGGTTTTCGCGCCGGTGCCGGTCTTGCCGTTGTCCGGGGTGGCCTGCAACGTGCCAGCGCCACCTTGGCGACCATTGTCGTTGCCCTGGGTACGCGGGTCGGTGCCGGTGGCCGGTGGCAGCGAACCTTCATCCATGGGCGCCGGGTTGATGTTGATCTTGGGGGTGCTCTTGGGCGCGGGGGAGGTCGGCCCTAGCGCGGGATCGTCCGGCCCGGTGGCGCCGGCCAGTGCGCCGGTGGACAGCAGTCCGGCCAGGGTCAGTACAGCCAGTTGAAGCTTGATCATGGTGTCGCCTCCATTCGTCCTGTGAGTCGTTACCTGATATTGGTCTGTGCTGCTGGGCGGTTGGTGCCTGAGCACCGACGAACGGCGTCAGTCCCCTTGGGCCACCTGGGGTGTTTGCAAGCGGCGCCACCCCAGGCGCGCGAGGCTGATCAGCCAGTTCAGCACGGCAATGGCCAGCACGCTGAGCAGCAGCGCCTGGATACCGGCCTCGACGATGATCCTGCCAGCCAGGGAAAACCGATCACCGCGACAAAGGTGCTGAGCATTGCCGCTGCAATCACGCGACCGGCGTCGTGCTCATCGCCGCCGCGGCTGCTGATCAGCAGGGACAGGAGAAAGGTCGCGCCGTAGGACAGCGACAACAGATAACTGCCCAGGCACAACAGCCCGAACAAGGGGCCCGACACCTCGGATTGCGGCTTGGCCTGGGTGGACATGAAAACGCCTCGTCATGCTGGAACTGGTGCCGGGCTTTCTAACATGGCGACGCCGCCGGTTGGTTGTGTTCCTGGTGGTTTCAGGGTTAGCCGCCAGCGGAGTCAGCCTTCCGGCTCACTCGCCGATTTCCTCCAGCAATTCCTGCCTGAAGCGTTGCAGGCGCGCATGGCGGATCTGCGCCAGACGGGCGCCGCAGGAGGTCTGAAAACCTTCGGCCAAATGCAGCAGCTTGGTCTGGAAGTGATCCAGGGTGAAGCGGGCATCATCGAGCTCGCGCTGCTGGGCCGTGGGGTCGGCGGGGTCGTAGAGGGACCGGCCCAGGCGGCCGGAGACGTAGAAAGTCCGTGCCACGCCCAGGGCACCGAGGGCATCGAGACGGTCGGCGTCCTGCAGGATCCTGGCTTCCAGGGTGGCCGGGGCCAGGGCGGCGGAAAAACTGTGGGCGGCGATGGCGTGAGCCACTGCTTCGATCTCGGCGTCGTTCCAGCCCAGCCCGGCGAGAATCCCCCGGGCCTTGTCCGCCGACAGGCGTGAGGCCTGGGCGCGCAAGGGCGAGTTTTTTTCCACGCTCACACAATCGTGGAGCAGGGTAGCGGCCAGCAGCACTCTGAGGTCGCCGCCTTCTTCGTCGACTATGCGTCGCACGTTGTGCCAGACCCGTTGCAGGTGGGACAGGTCATGGGAGCCGTCTTGTGTCGGTTCGAGAGCGTGGGGCAGCAAGGTTTCTGCCAGGGCGTGCAGGGGAGCAAAGTGCATTCGGCGGTCCAGGTTATCCAGTTCGGCGTCGCGCATGATCGGTGATTGGCCGATTCCTATAAATGCCCGTGCAAGTCTTTCGACTGTCGTTCTAATATGGCCGCCTGATTCCGCCATGAGAACCGTCGATGTCCGTCGAAATCCGTCCCGCGCTGCCTAGCGATGCCCCGCAGATTCTTGCCTTCATTACTGAACTCGCCGACTACGAGCGAGCGCGTCATGAGGTGATTGCCAGTGTCGCTGACATCGAGCGCAGCCTGTTCAGCGAGGGCGCCACGGCCCACGGTCTGATTTGCCTGCGGGACGGACAGCCGATCGGCTTCGCGGTGTTTTTCTTCAGTTATTCGACGTGGTTGGGCAGCAACTGCCTGTACCTGGAAGACCTTTACATCACCCCGGAACAACGGGGCGGCGGGGCGGGCAAGCAACTGCTGCGGCATCTGGCGCAGATTGCCTGTGACAACGATTGCGGACGCTTCGAATGGAGCGTGCTGGAGTGGAACGAGCCAGCGATCCAGTTCTACAAGTCCCTGGGCGCCCAGCCTCAGGAGGAGTGGGTCAAGTACCGCATGGACGGTGAAGTGCTGCGCGCCTTCGCCCGCGGCTGACGTCGGCGGATCTCTCTAGTAGGCGCCCTAGCAGGCGTCGGCTTGCCGGCGAAGGCGCGCGCCATCGAGCGCCGCCGACGACAAGCCGTACTGGCGTGGTGCCGAGATTCAGCCTTTCAAGCTCGCCATGTCGATCACGAAGCGGTATTTCACATCGCCCTTGATCATGCGCTCGTAAGCTTCATTGATCTGGCGGATGTCGAGCATTTCGATATCGCAGGTGATGCCGTGCTCGGCGCAGAAATCCAGCACTTCCTGGGTTTCGGCGATGCCGCCGATCAGCGAGCCGGCCAGCACCCTGCGGCTCATCACCAGCTTGGCGGCGTGCAGCGCCGGGTCCACCGGCTCGATCAGGCCCACCAGAATGTGCACGCCATCAAAGCGCAGGGTGTCGAGGTAGGGGTTCAGATCGTGGGGCACCGGAATGGTGTCCAGCAGGAAATCGAAATGCCCGGCCGCCGCCTGCATCTGCGCCGCGTCGGTGGACACGATCACGTGATCGGCGCCCTGGCGCCGCGCTTCTTCGGCCTTGCTCGCCGAGCGGGTGAACAGGGTCACTTCGGCGCCCAGGGCCTTGGCGAACTTGATGCCCATGTGGCCCAGGCCGCCCATGCCGAGAATCCCTACCTTGTCACCGGGCTTGACCCCGTAGTGCTTGAGCGGCGAGTAGGTGGTGATGCCGGCGCAGAGAATCGGTGCGGCGCTGGCCAGGTCGAGCTTCTCGGGGATGCGCACGACAAAGTGCTCGCTGACCACGATGCTGTCGGAGTAGCCGCCCATGGTGTTGCTGCCGTCGACCCGGTCCGGGGTGGCATAGGTCATGGTCGGACCTTCCAGGCAGTACTGTTCCAGGTCCGCGGCGCAGGCTTCGCAGTGGCGGCAGGAGTCGACCATGCAGCCGACGCCCACCAGGTCGCCGACCTTGTGCTTGCTGACGTTGGCTCCAACGGCCGTGACCTTGCCGACGATCTCGTGGCCCGGCATCAGCGGGTACACGGCGATGCCCCATTCGTTGCGGGCCTGGTGGATGTCGGAGTGGCAGACACCGCAGTAGAGGATCTCGATGGCGACGTCGTCCGGGCGCGGGCTGCGGCGCTGGAAACTCATGGGGGCGAGGGGCGTGGTGGGCGACTGGGCGGCATAACCGATGGCGGTGTACATGATGGACCTCGCGAAAACGCTGACGATTGAGGCGGGGCATTCTCGGCGTCGAGCGCCGCAGCAACCATGGCGATTCCTCGACATGTCATGCCTATTCCTCCGGCATTGGCGGTTTTCACGGGGCATTGGCGGACAGACCTGCGATGATGTTTTCATCCCTTTTTCCGTGAAGTTTTTCCCATGCTGCTGACCCGTCATCTGGACGCCAACGCCACCCTGGTTTCGCTGATCCAGCCCCTTGCCAGCCGAGACGGTTTCGCGGCCACCGCCTTGCCCGGAGTCCAGGTGCTGCGGGCCAGTTGCGATGTGGCGCGTGGCCCGCAGATTTATGAGCCGAGCCTGATGATCATTGTCCAGGGCAGCAAACTGGCCTACCTGGGCACGCGGACCCTGGAGTACGGCGCCGGGCATTACCTGATCCAGGCCCTGTCGGTGCCCTTCGAGTGTGAAACCTTCGCTTTGCCCGATGCGCCGCTGCTGGGCATTTCCATTGCCATCGACCGGGCGGTCCTCAGCGAGTTGGTACTGGCCATGGGCATCACCGAAGGCCGGGCCGCTTCGGCGCAGACCCTGGAGTCCATGACCTCGGCGGTGCTCGATGACACCATGCGCGATTGCGTGGAGCGGCTGCTGCGCTGTCTGCACGATCCTCTGGAGTGCAAGATCATGGGCGCTTCCAGGGTGCGCGAACTGCTGTTCGCTGCCTTGCGTGGGCCCCAGGCCGACGCGCTGCGGGCGCTGGTGGAGCAGCAGGGGCATTTCGCCCGGGTCGCGGCGTCGCTCAATCATCTGCATGAGCATTACACCGAGCCCTTGAACGTCGAGACGCTGGCTCGCTGCGCCAACATGAGCCCCTCGACCTTCCACGAGCATTTCAAGCGCAGCACCCTGCTGTCGCCGGTGCAGTACCTCAAGCGCCTGCGCCTGCTCAAGGCCCAGCAGTTGCTGTTGGGCGAAGGACTGGGCGTGGCCCAGGTGGCGCATCGGGTGGGGTATCAGAGCACCTCGCAGTTCAGTCGCGAGTACAAACGCTACTTCGAGCGTAATCCCGGTGATGAGCGCGCTGTTGCCCTGTAGAAACCGGCTGTGGGCGCTGGCTTGCCAGCGAGGACGCCTTTGGGCCGGTGGAGGGACTGTTCGCCGGCAAGCCGGCTCCTACGCAGCTAATTCCGGGCATGAAAAAGGCCCCCATATAGGGGGCCTCTTTGCTGCCGCGGCGACTTACATGTTCGGGTAAGTCGGGCCGCCGGCGCCTTCCGGAGTGACCCAGGTGATGTTCTGGGCCGGGTCCTTGATGTCGCAGGTCTTGCAGTGCACACAGTTCTGCGAGTTGATCTGGAAGCGCTTCTCGCCATCTTCCTGGGTGATCACTTCATACACGCCGGCCGGGCAGTAGCGCTGGGCCGGTTCGTCGTACAGCGGCAGGTTGCGGCTCAGCGGGATGCTCGGGTCGGCGAGCTTGAGGTGGCAAGGCTGTTCTTCTTCATGGTTGGTACCGGAGATGAACACCGAGCTCAGCTTGTCGAAGCTGAGTTTGCCGTCGGGTTTCGGGTAGTCGATCTTCGCGCAGTCCTTGGCCAGCTTCAGGCAGGCGTAGTCCGGCTTGGTGTCGTGCAGGGTGAAGGGCAGCTTGCCGCCAAAGAGGTTCTGGTCCATCCAGTTGAAGCCGGCACCGATGATCGGGCCGAACTTGTGCATGGCCGGACCGAAGTTGCGGCTGGCGAACAGCTCTTCATACAGCCAGCTGGATTTGAACGATTCGACGTAGCCCTTGAGCTCGTCAGCCCCTTCGGAGCCGGCGAACAGCGAGTCGGCCACGGCGTCGGCGGCGAGCATGCCGGACTTCATGGCGGTGTGGCTGCCCTTGATCTTGGCCACGTTCATGGTGCCCAGGTCGCAGCCGATCAGCGCGCCGCCCTTGAACACCATCTTCGGCAGCGAATTGATGCCGCCCTTGGCCAGTGCGCGTGCGCCATAGCTGATGCGCTTCCCGCCTTCCAGGTACTGCTTGAGCACCGGGTGATGCTTGAGGCGCTGGAACTCGTCGAACGGCGACAGGTAAGTGTTGGCGTAGGACAGGTCGACGATCAGGCCCACCACGACCTGGTTGTTCTCCAGGTGATAGAGGAAGGAGCCGCCGGTGTTCTCGTTGCTCATGATGTCCAGCGGCCAGCCGGCGGTGTGCACCACCAGGCCCGGTTGGTGCTTGGCCGGATCGATTTCCCAGATTTCCTTGAGGCCGATGCCGTAGTGCTGGGCGTCGGCGTCGCTGTCCAGGTTGAAGCGCTTGATCAGCTGCTTGCCGATATGGCCGCGGCAGCCTTCGGCGAACAGGGTGTATTTGCCGCGCAGTTCCATGCCGGGGGTGTACATGCCGTCTTTTGGATGACCTTCACGGTCGACGCCCATGTCGCCGGTAAGAATCCCGCGCACCACGCCGTTTTCGTCGATCAAGGCTTCCTGGGCGGCGAAGCCGGGGTAGATTTCCACGCCCAGGTTCTCGGCCTGCTGCGCCAGCCAGCGGCACAGGTTGCCCAGGGAGATGATGTAGTTGCCTTCGTTGTGCATGGTCTTGGGCACAAAGAAGTCTGGAACCTTGGTGGCGGTTTCGCCGCTGCGCAGGACATAGATGTCGTCGCGGGTCACTGGAGTGTTGAGCGGAGCGCCCAGTTCCTTCCAGTCCGGGAACAGTTCATTCAGGGCCCGTGGTTCGAACACGGCGCCGGAAAGGATGTGAGCACCGACTTCGGAGCCTTTCTCGACCACGCAGACGCTGATTTCCTTGCCGGCTTCAGCGGCCTTCTGCTTAAGGCGGCAAGCGGCGGACAAGCCTGCGGGGCCGGCACCGACGATGACCACGTCGAATTCCATGTATTCGCGTTCCACTAGGCTATCTCCTACTCAAGGCTCAACGGTTTTTTCTAATTGGAGGTTTGGCGTTGCATCCGCGCTTTCTCCCATCGCAAATGGGGGGAGGAGGGGTGGATGGCCGACCTTTCTCTCTGGGCGGCGCATTATATCTACACCACTCTCAGCGTCCAATACAAACGTTTGTTTGAAATTGCTGCAGCCCAGATAAATCAAAGAAGCGCGGCTTATAAACGGC
This sequence comes from Pseudomonas sp. 3MA1, assembly GCF_029237275.1. NCBI lineage: Bacteria > Pseudomonadati > Pseudomonadota > Gammaproteobacteria > Pseudomonadales > Pseudomonadaceae > Pseudomonas > Pseudomonas sp. 3MA1. The sequence continues at coordinate 801,392 of NZ_JAACFX010000001.1, forward strand.
TATTTTGCCGTATTGACCAGAAAAGGCGTTCCGGTCAAGATACGGTCGGTTTTGCGCTCGCCGTAGGCTGACTGTTGGTTTCAAGAGCACCTCTAAAGACAGGGCAAAGGCAGTAAAGGTGATGCGCCGCGCAGCTTGAAAGTGCGCAGTTTACACGCCGCGATAATGAATGACTCGCCGGTCACCACTGACCAACGGTCATCACTCCCGTGAGCAAGGTCATCCTTTATGTACGCCAGCGTTTTTGGAGGTGCCCTTGTGCCGATGAGCATCAACCGCCAGGTTCTCGCCTAGGCGACTTTCTTTTCACCGGAGAGTAACGAGGAATCCATGAAGGTTCTTGTAGCTGTCAAACGAGTGGTCGACTATAACGTCAAGGTTCGCGTCAAAGCGGACAACTCCGGCGTCGACCTCGCCAACGTCAAGATGTCGATGAACCCTTTCTGCGAAATCGCAGTGGAAGAAGCCGTACGCCTGAAAGAGAAAGGTGTAGCGACTGAAATCGTCGTCGTCTCCATCGGTCCTGCTACTGCTCAAGAGCAACTGCGTACCGCCCTGGCACTGGGTGCCGATCGCGCAATCCTCGTCGAGTCCGCTGAAGAGTTGAACTCCCTGGCCGTGGCCAAGCTGCTCAAGGCTGTGGTCGACAAGGAACAGCCACAGCTGGTGATCCTCGGCAAACAGGCCATCGATAGCGACAACAACCAGACCGGCCAGATGCTGGCGGCCCTGAGCGGTTACGCTCAAGGCACCTTCGCCTCCAAGGTCGAAGTGTCCGGCGACAAGGTCAATGTCACTCGCGAGATCGACGGCGGCCTGCAGACCGTTGCGCTGAACCTGCCAGCCATCGTCACCACCGACCTGCGTTTGAACGAGCCGCGCTATGCGTCTTTGCCAAACATCATGAAAGCCAAGAAGAAGCCGCTTGAAACGCTGACTCCTGATGCTTTGGGCGTTTCCACCGCCTCCACCAACAAGACCCTGAAAGTCGAAGCGCCGGCTGCACGCAGCGCGGGTATCAAGGTCAAGTCGGTGGCTGAACTGGTCGAGAAACTGAAAAACGAAGCGAAGGTAATCTGATCATGACTATCTTGGTAATCGCCGAACACGATAACAAGGCGCTGGCTCCGGCCACCCTGAACACCGTTGCCGCCGCCGCCAAAATCGGTGGTGACATTCACGTACTGGTCGCCGGTCAGGGCGTTGGCGCCGTGGCTGAAGCCGCCGCCAAAGTCGCTGGCGTGGCCAAAGTGCTGGTGGCCGACAACGCCGCCTACGCTCACCAACTGCCGGAAAACGTTGCGCCGCTGGTGGTCGAACTGGGCGCTGGCTACAGCCACATCCTGGCTGCCGCGACTTCCAACGGCAAAAACATCCTGCCGCGGGTTGCCGCTCAGCTGGACGTTGACCAGATCTCCGAGATCATTTCGGTCGAAAGCGCCGATACCTTCAAACGTCCGATCTATGCCGGTAACGCCATCGCTACCGTGCAGTCCTCGGCTGCTGTAAAAGTCATCACCGTGCGTGCCACCGGCTTCGACGCCGTTGCCGCTGAAGGTGGTTCGGCTGCAGTCGAAACCGTGGGCGCCGCTCACGATGCCGGCAAGTCGAGCTTCGTTGGCGAAGAGCTGGCCAAGTCCGATCGTCCTGAACTGACCGCTGCCAAGATCGTCGTTTCCGGCGGCCGCGGCATGCAGAACGGCGACAACTTCAAGCACCTGTACGCCCTGGCCGACAAGCTGGGGGCTGCTGTCGGCGCCTCCCGCGCCGCGGTGGACGCAGGCTTCGTACCGAACGACATGCAGGTCGGCCAGACCGGCAAGATCGTTGCGCCGCAGCTGTACATCGCGGTCGGTATCTCCGGTGCGATCCAGCACCTGGCCGGCATGAAAGACTCCAAAGTGATCGTTGCGATCAACAAGGACGAAGAAGCGCCGATCTTCCAGGTGGCCGATTACGGCCTGGTGGCGGACTTGTTCGAAGCCGTTCCTGAGTTGGAGAAGCTGGTCTAATCCGGCGTCTTCACTTATAAAGAGCCCGGCCTTTTGGCCGGGTTTTTTTATGGGTGTTTTTTTGTCGGGGGAGGGTATCGCCATGGATCTGCACCGCATGAGTGGCTGGGCAGCGCTGTTGAGCCTGGCATTGTTGCCATCGCTGTCACTGGCGGCAGGCAAGTGCGAGCGTCTGGTGGTGACCGGCAGCCCGGACGCGCCGCCGTACCTGTGGCAAGACCCGCAGAACCCCAAGCACCTGATGGGAGCCAGTGCCGACTTACTGCAGCAAGTGGCGGGGGAGCTGGGGCTCAAGGTCGAGTTGTTGTACGCCGGCAAACGTTCCGAAGCCCTGGATGAAGTTCGCAGCGGGCGCATGGACCTGCTGGCCGATGCGCCACTGACCTTCAATGAGCTGGAGTCGCTGGACTACATCCACCCGGCGCTGGTGCAGAACGACTATCTGGTGTGGACGCGCAAGGACTCGACCCTGAGCTACTCCCAGGTGTCGGACCTGGCCGGCCATCCGGGCGCGGTTTCGGAAAAGGCCCGGTTGACCCAGCCCTTTCAGGTCGTGGCCAAGGAGCACTTGCAACTCAAGCGCCTGCCGAACTTGACCCAGGTCTTCCAGGCCTTGCTGCTGGGGCAAGTGGACTATGTGCTGGCACCGCGCTATGCGGGCATGGCCATGGCCCAGTCCCTGGGGATGGCGGCGGATTTGCAGGCGTTTCCCCAGGCCATCGACAAACCGGGGCTGTTTCTCGCGCTGTCCCATAACTCGGCTTGCAATGACCCATGGTTGCGCGGACAGCTGGCAAAAAAGATGACAGAATTGCCCGCGTCCGGTCTGACGGAGGCCTTGCTGCAGCGCAATCTGGAGCGCTGGAAGGCCCAGTTGCAGCAACCCGTCAGCAGCCCAAAACCGTAGGAATCACGTGTGACTATTCGACCTCTTTTCCCTGCCTTGGCCCTGTTGGCCATGGCGGGTTGTGCAACCGATCCGGCGCCCACCGAGCAAATGCGCCTCACTGCCCAGGCACTGGAGCAAGCCAAGGCCGTGGGGGCCTCGGCCGAGGCGATGCCGGAGTTGAAACTGGCCGAAGACAAGTTCTCCCGGGCTCAGGGCAATATGCAGGATGAGTCCTACAAGAAGGCACGCATGCGTGCCGAACAGGCAGAACTGGATGCTCGATTGGCCGAGGCCAAGGTCCTGACCCAGAAGAGCCAGGAACAGGTGAATGAGCTCAACACCCGCATCACCCGCCTGCGCAAGCAACTGGGAGATGCCCAATGAGCCTGTCGACCCGTATCTTCGGTGGCGCGATGCTGTTGGCCTGCGCCGGTCTCTATGGTTGTGCCGGCCAGCACAGCGAGGAAGCCCTGCAGCAAGCCGGTGCCGACTTCCAGAAGGTCAAGGAGGACTCCAATGTGTTGCGGATCGCGCCCAAGGACGTGATCCGCGCCGGAGAATCCCTGGCCCGTGCCGATCGACTGTCGACCTACTGGGGCAGCGGTGCCGATGTGGAGCACTATGCCTACCTGAGCCGTCGCTACAGCGAAATTGCCCGGGAACACACGGATCAGGCGCTGAACCAGGAGCGCGCCGCCAAGCTCGAGCTGGAGCGGCAACGCCTGCAGCTGGCCCTGCGTGAGGCCAAGCTGTTGAGCGTGCAGCAGCAGGGCAAGTGGCTGGAGGAGCAGATCATCAGCCTGGCGACCACCCAGACCGATCGCGGCCTGGTGATGACGCTGGGCGACGTGCTGTTTGACACCGGCGAGGCCGAATTGAAGAACTCGGCCAATCGCACCGTGCTCAAGGTGGTGCAGTTCCTGCAACTGAACCCTAAGCGTGTCGTGCGCATTGAGGGCTACACCGACAACACCGGTGAGCGTCAGAGCAATCTGCAACTGTCGCGCGATCGGGCCCAGGCCGTGGCGGACGTGCTGGTGGATCTGGGGATCGACGAGAAGCGCATCCAGGTCGAAGGTTACGGTGACGACTACCCGGTGGAAGCCAATGCATCCGAACGGGGTCGGGCGCAGAACCGGCGAGTGGAAATCGTCTTCTCCGACGAAAAGGGCCAGCTTGGCGCCGCTCGCTGAAACGCCGCTTGTCCCCGAAAAACCCGACGTCCGCCAGGCGTCGGGTTTTTTTATGTCTGCCAAGGTGCGCACAAAAACCCTACAGTTCTACTTTTCACTGCCCGGTGTCCTCGACTATTGTAGGAACTGTCCCAGTACACTTCTAAACTGTGCCGGTATTGTTTCACACAAGAATAAAACGCCGTGAAATCGAGTGCTGTGCCATGACCAATCTCTTGCTCTATCAACGTATCGCTCAGCAGCTGGCTGAGGATATTCGCCGTGGTGTCTACCAGCCGGGGGAGCGCGTGCCGTCGGTACGCAAGATGAGCTCGCAGCTCAACGTCAGCCACGCCACGGTGCTCCAGGCTTACGCCAACCTCGAAGACCAGGGGCTGATTCGCGCGCGTCCCCAGTCGGGTTACTACGTGCACCAGACGCCGGCACTGACCGCGCCCACGCCGGACATCGCCCGGGTCGAGCGCCCGGGACTGGTGACCCGCAGCAGCATCATTCAGCAGGTGTTGGTGGAGTCCCGTCGCGAAGGGGTGTTTCCCCTGGGGGCCGCGGTGCCCAGCGTCGACTATCTGCCGGTGCGGGCATTGCATCAGCAATTGGCCAAGGTCACGCGGTTTCACAGCCCGCGGGCGTTCAGCTACATGTTCAGCCCGGGGTTCGAGCCGCTGCGACGCCAGGTGGCGATTCGCATGCGCGATGCCGGGGTGGTGGTCGATCCTTCCGAGGTGGTGATCACTCACGGTTGCGTCGATGCCCTGCAGATGTCGCTGCGGGTGCTGACCCGGCCGGGCGATCTGATCGCCGCGGAATCGCCGACCTATTACGGATTACTGCAACTGGCGGATTTGCTGGGGCTCAAGGTCATCGAGATTCCCAGCGATCCTTCCACCGGGATGAGCCTCGAAGCGCTGCAACTGGCGGCCAACCAGTGGTCGATCAAGGCCCTGGTCCTGACCACGCGTCTGAGCAACCCCCTGGGCGGCACCATGCCGGAGGAACGGCAGAAGCAGTTGCTGCGCCTGGCTTCGGACTTCGATATCCAGGTGGTCGAGGACGATATCTACGGCGAGTTGATGTTCGAGGTAGGGCGCACCAAGGCCCTCAAGGCCTATGACCGCCTGGACCGGGTGATCTACTGCTCGAGTTTCTCCAAGACCCTGTCACCGGGGGTGCGCATCGGCTGGATGATCGCCGGCAAGTACCAGCAGGAAATCCAGCGCCTGCAGACCTTCAGTACCCATTCGGCGTGCAGCGTGACCCAGATGGGCGTTGCGGCGTACCTGGAGAACGGCGGTTACGACCGGCATCTGCGCTACATCCGCCAGGAATACCGCAAGAACCTCAGCGCCTTTCAACTGGCGGTGCAGCAGTACTTTCCGGAGGGCACGCAGATTACCCGGCCCAATGGCGGCTTCATTCTCTGGGTCAGCCTGCCTGGGCGGGTCAACACCCAGGAACTGCATGTGCGGGCCTTGCAGCAGGGCATCAGCATTGCCCCGGGGTTGATCTTCAGTAACACCGAGCAGTTCAACCACTGCGTGCGGCTCAATTGCGGCACCCCCTGGAATCGTGAGGCCGAGCGGGCCTTGATGACCCTGGGCATGCTCGCCAGCCAGTTGTGCCAGGAGGCAGCCGGCGGTTTTTAAACAATGCGGCCCTGTGCTTGTCATGGGGCTTGCAACAAGCGAGCATAGGAAACCTTTTGTCGATCTACCTGCCTTTATGAATGCCTTTTTTCCTGCCATCTGGTTATCTGCCTGCCTGTTGGGAGTTGTCGCTGTCACGCCTGTCCAGGCAGCCTCGGCCACCGATAAACCGGCTGCCAGCAGCACCCACCCGAGCAAGCCAGCTACCGCCAAGCAGACCTCGGCGAGCAAGGCCAAAGCCCAGGCCAGCGCTGGCAAGAGCAAGCCGGCAAGCAAAAAGGCAGCAGCCAAGCCCAAATCCAAGTGGGCCTATCAAGACATCAAGACGCCGTTGAAGAGCCCCAAGCTGGACCTGAGCCTGCCGCCGGAAATGGTCAAGCATCTGCAACCCGTCGGCAGCGTGCCATTGCCCAAGCGTGAACCTTTGCTGCCGCAAATGTTTGGCGAAAAGCCCAAGGAAAGCAGTCCATTCCAACTCAACGGTCGCTTGCTGAGCAACGAAATGCAGTTGCAGTTGCGCAATGAGGAGCGTCGTGAAATCGAAGGCGCAGCCCTGGATTTCGAATTCAAGCAGTAAATTCTTCAACCGCTATGTGACGGGTCTTGGCGACACTTTGTCGGAGACTGATCAGTCACGCACGGTTGTGCGTCAAATCCGTTCTTTGAGTAATTTTAAACGGCTGTTTTAGCGGTTACTCTTGTCCGGCGTCATTCAACACTATGCTTGTCGCGAGGAGCTTTCGTCATGAAATGCCGTGAAGGTTGTGGCGCCTGCTGCATTGCCCCTTCCATCAGCTCACCGATCCCCGGAATGCCCAATGGCAAACTGGCGGGAGAACGTTGCCTGCACCTGTCTGTCGAACACCTGTGTGGCTTGTTCGGTAGGCCGGAGCGGCCAGAGGTGTGCGGCGCGTTTCAGGCAGATCCCGAGGTTTGCGGCGAAAGCCGGGAAGAAGCCATCCGCTTGCTCGGATGGTGGGAACAAGTGACAGCGGCTTAGAGTGTTCTTAATGAACGGAACTTCAACAATAAGGAATAAGACAATGGGTTCGCTGTATCGAATGGCTGTGCTCTGTGGCTTCACCGTGCTGTTGTCGGCAACGGCCCACGCCGAAGACTGGCAAACGGCGAAGGATGAAGACGGCATCAAGATCTCCTTGAGTGAAGTGGCCGGTTCCAAATACAAGGCCTACCGTGGTGTCACCACCATGAAGACCTCCATCGCCAAGCTGCGTGCTTTGCAGGAAGACGTGGCAGGCGCCTGCGCCTGGATCCACGAGTGCAAGACCCAGAAACTGCTCAAGCACGAAGGCGATCAAACCTGGACCTACACCCAGTTCAACACGCCTTGGCCGGTCACTGCCCGTGACTCGGTGCTGCACATCACCACCAGCGAAGCCGCGGACGGCAGTCTGACCCGCAAGCTGGAAGGTGTGCCGACCTACATCCCCGAAGAGAAAGGTTTCGTGCGCGTATCCCAGGTCGAGGGTTACTGGAAGTTCGTGCCCAAGGGTGCCGATCAGGTCGAAGTGACCTATCAGGTGCACACCGAGCCCGGTGGCAGCGTGCCGTCCTGGCTGGCCAACAAGTTCGTGGTGGATGCTCCTTTCAACACCCTGAAGGCGCTCAAGACCCGTGCCGAAAAGCCGTGATCGGCTGAAGGTCCAAGGGTTCGATCAAGGCCGCCTCCGGGCGGCCTTTTTTATGGCCTGGCCTGCCCGTGCCGTGGAACGTTTGCCTTCGGCTCAAGGTCGAGATGTTGTAGGCCCACTCACAGGGCTATCGAGGAGGCGCTGATGCAAAAGTGGCAAGTCACTTTCGTCGATGATCATGGTGTCCAGTCCGTCGAAGACTTCGATTGCGAGCAGGAGCCAACGCTGGAACGGGCCGCGCAGTTGGTGAGGGCCAAGTTGCTGCCGGTCAGCGCCGAGCTGGATCTGAATGATCTGGACGGACGTATCGAAGCCCCCACTCTCAAAAGCCTGAAAGAGCAGAACAGCATTCAGATTCTCAGCATCACGCCGATCTAGAGACGACAGAGATCGCTTGCGCAGCAATTTCTGGCGGCGCCCAGAGGTTGGCGCTAATCTGCAAACGAGATCAGCAAATGCTTCGCCTAGCTCTGATCTTGTCAGCTCCATGCTTGTTTCCTGACGACCCGTCCCGGGTCGTGATGCCGGTCACCGTTGCCGGCGAGTCGGGAAGCGCGGAAAGTCTATCCATCGGTTTGAGGAGGACGTTTCATGAGCACAGCCGTTCAAGAAGACCTCAGCAGCAGTGTGCTGCGCCGCATGAAAGAAGGCGGTTTTGATTTTTCACGATTCCATCCCATCGAGTTCTACGCCATTTTTCCGGATGAGGAGCGGGCGCGCAGGGCGGCAGGACAGTTTCGCGGTGAATCCTTGAACGCCCAGGTCAGCGTGCGTGATGACGGCGCCTGGTATCTGGAACTGAGCAAGGTGATGTACGCCACCCATGGCGGCATCGGGGATTTTGAACAGGACTTCGAGGCCGTGGTCGAGCCTCTGGGCGGCATCATTGAAGGATGGGGGGTGAAGCAGGAGATTCGCGGGCGCCTGGTATAACCCGGAGCCATCGGCAGCAAGACAGGCAATTGGCTGACCCTCGGGTCGGCCAATTGCGTTTTCAGGGGGCTCAAAGGTAAAAAAAAGCCACCCGAGAGGGTGGCTAAAAGGTAAGACCGGTCAGGAGAGGGAACCGGTCGGGAGAGCCCGGACCCGGTTGTCATCGGCGTCATCAAGGTTGCAGCAGCGACTTCATCAGGCTTGGCGAAGTGTTTGCTCGATGGGCGCGATTATCCGCCCGCCTGAGCGGACCAGGAAATCAACTCTGACTATCTGGGCGATAGACAACGCCCGGATCAGCTCAAGGCAGCTGCTTGCGCCCCGCCATGTGCCGCAGATAGCCCAGCAACAACTCCAGCTCTTGATCCGGCAACACAGTGCTGTCGAACCCGGGCATCTTGGCCTGGGGCCAGCGCCTCAGACTCTGCGGATCGCGGATGTAGCGCTTGAGAAAGTCGCCACTGAAATACTCGGTAGGGTTGTAGGGGATGTTCAAGTCCGGCCCGAACTGCGAGTCACCGGCGGCATTGAGGCGGTGGCAGGCCAGGCAGTTCTTCTGGAACAGGGCAAAGCCCTGGTTGACCGGATCGTTGCTGGCCAGCTTCGGGTCCGGAGCCAGGGCCGGGAAACGCTCCGCCACCGGCGCCAGGCGCTGGATGCGCGCCACCTGGAATGGCCATTGCTCGGGGCTGATATGTCCGGCTTGCGGGTTGGTCCACACCAGATAGAACGGCCCGGCGCCGGGCTTGTCCGCGGCCAGGGCAGGCCAGGGTTGGCTCGGGTCTTCAATGGCCAGCCAGGCCTGGGAACCCTGGGTATTGAGCAGAGGCGCGGCGTTCAGTTCGGCGGCGAAGCCGTCCAGGGCCACGGCCTGCAGATGGTCCTCGGCCTTGAGTCCCTTGAGCAGGGCCGCCATGGGTACGGCCCGGTATTGCATGTCGCGGTGGTAGGACACGTCGTCCTTGATCTTGATGTTCCGGGCTTCGGGGTGCTTGAGCAGTTCTTCGGTCTGCCAGGTGCGGCTGCCGGAGCCCAGGTCGATCAGCAGTTGGGCGGCGTATAGCGGGCTGCTGGTCAGGAGGGCAGCGCAAAGGAGGAGAGCTTTCAATGGATGGCCGTCGGATCGTCGTCAGTGGGGGCGTCACCGGGCTGCATGTCTGCCGCTTGCGACACGGGGTCGAACGGGGCATCCCGGGGTTCTTGGTGGTTAGCGTCGTTCACGATACCGAAATAGTCGCGCTTGGCTAGCGGGTCTTGGCCTTCCAGCGCGGGCGGCTCGGTATCGGCATCAATCCTTCTGCTTGCCGTTGCTCGGCAAGATCGGCATACGACAGCGCCCCCGGTGAGAACCGGGGGCAAGGTGCTGGTCGGTTGGTCGAGCAGCCACGTATCAGCCGATCACTCGGGTGAGGTTCGGCAAGATCAACAGCAATGTGGTTGCGAAGAGGATGAGCCCCGCCTGACGTACTTTCGAATGTTTGAACATGGCTGAATGCCTTTTGTTGTTATTCCTGAGCATCAATGCATACCGGTCCTTAAGGTGATTGTGGGCCGGTTATGTGTCCTTTTTTTGACCTGTCCCGATGCAGAATCCGTCCGGGACTTCCTACAGTTTCTACCTTAGGGGCCTTGAATCCTCTGGCTTAGATCCAATTCGTATGAAGTTATAGCTGCAATCCCTGAAAACGCTATAAATCCATTCGCACACCGGGTGGTCGCCCTTTGGCTAGACAGCTCGCGACCCTTCATCGGGCGATCGCTTAGCTGCCTACCGTTCGTCTGAGCGTCACCGTCAAGGCGGCTGAGCGCATCGGTCATTGAATCCGCGGCTGTCGCGCCTAAGGTGAGGGCTCGACATTTTCCCCTGCACAGCGGTTCGAGGACGTCATGACCCAAGCTTTGATATTCGATGCGTTACGCACGCCCCGTGGCAAAGGCAAGGCCGATGGCGCCTTGTACAGCGTGAAACCGGTGAACTTGGTGGCCGGCCTGTTGCGGGCACTGCAACAGCGTTGCGAGCTGGACACCAGCCAGGTGGACGACGTGGTCCTGGGCTGTGTGACGCCCATCGGCGATCAAGGGGCCGATATCGCCAAGACCGCCGTTCAGGCCGCGGACTGGGATGTGAGCGTGGCCGGCGTGCAGATCAATCGCTTCTGCGCCTCGGGGCTGGAGGCGGTCAATCTCGGCGCGATGAAGGTGCGCTCGGGGTTCGAGGATCTGGTGGTGGTCGGTGGCGTGGAGTCCATGTCCCGGGTGCCCATGGGCAGCGATGGCGGGGCCTGGGTGCTGGACCCGGAAACCAATATGCACAGCCATTTCACTCCTCAGGGCATTGGCGCGGACCTGATCGCGACCCTGGAGGGCTTCTCCCGCGAGGAGGTCGACCGCTTCGCCCTGCAATCCCAGCAGAAGGCGGCCCGGGCCCGGGCCAGCGGCGCCTTCGCCAAGTCCCTGGTGCCGGTGCAGGACCAGAACGGCATCGTGTTGCTGGAGCATGACGAGTTCATTCGCGCCGACTCGACCCTGGAAGGCCTGGGCAGCCTCAAGCCGAGTTTCGAAATGATCGGGCAGATGGGCTTCGACGCCACCGCGCTGCGGGTCTACAGCCATGTCGAGCGCATCCACCATGTGCACACACCGGGCAACAGTTCGGGCATCGTCGACGGTTCGGCGCTGATGCTCATCGGCTCCGAGGCCAAGGGTCGCGAATTGGGACTCAAGCCCCGGGCGCGGATCGTGGCCACGGCGGTCACCAGCACCGACCCGACCATCATGCTCACCGGCCCGGCGCCGGCCACCCGCAAGGCCCTGGCCAAGGCCGGGTTGCGGGTCGAGGACATCGACCTGTTCGAGGTCAACGAAGCCTTTGCCTCGGTGGTGCTCAAGTTCATCAAGGACATGGCCATCGATCCGGCCAGGGTCAACGTCAACGGTGGCGCCATCGCCCTGGGCCACCCGCTGGGGGCCACCGGCTGCGCGATCCTCGGCACCTTGCTCGACGAACTGGAAAGCCGGCGCCAGCGCTACGGCCTGGCGACCCTCTGTGTCGGCGGCGGCATGGGTATCGCCACCATCATCGAACGCCTCTGAGCCCCGACTTCAAGGAACCATCTTCATGACCGATGCCATCCGTTACGAAAAGGGCCAGGACCAGATCGTCGTCCTGACCATCGATATGCCGGGCCAGAGCGCCAACACCATGAACGCGGTGTACCGCGAGGCCATGGCCGGTGTCGTGGCGCGCCTGCAGGCCGAGCAGCAATCGATTGCCGGGGTGATCATCACCTCGGCGAAAAAGACCTTCTTTGCCGGCGGCGACCTCAATGAGCTGATCAAGGTCGGCAAGCCGCAAGCCAAGGCCTTCTATGACATGGTGCTGACCCTCAAGGGCCAGTTGCGCGCGCTGGAAACCCTGGGTAAACCGGTGGTCGCGGCTATCAATGGTGCTGCCCTGGGCGGCGGCTGGGAAATCTGCCTGGCCTGCCATCATCGGGTGGCCCTGGATGATCAATCGCTACAGATCGGCCTGCCGGAAGTCACCCTGGGCCTGTTGCCCGGTGGCGGCGGGGTGGTGCGCATGGTGCGCCTGCTGGGCCTGGAAAAGGCGTTGCCGTATCTGCTGGAAGGCAAGAAAGTGCGCCCGCAGCAGGCGCTGCAAGCTGGCCTGATCGATGCCCTGGCGACGGACCGTGACGACCTGCTGGCCCAGGCTCGGGCCTGGATCCTGGCCAATCCGGCGGCCCAGCAGCCCTGGGATGCGCGCGGTTATCAGATCCCCGGCGGCACGCCGGCCAACCCGAAAGTGGCGCAGATGCTGGCCATTGCCCCGTCGATTCTGCGGGCCAAGACCCAGGGCTGCTTCCCCGCGCCGGAAAAGATCCTGTGCGCCGCGGTCGAAGGCGCCCAGGTGGATTTCGCCACCGCGCAACTGATCGAGACGCGCTACTTCACCGAGCTGACCACCGGCCAGGTGGCGAAGAACATGATCGGCACCTTCTGGTTCCAGCTCAATGAAATCAATGCCGGTGGCTCGCGTCCTCAGGGCATCGCGCCGCAGACCACGAACAAACTCGGGGTGCTGGGGGCCGGGATGATGGGGGCGGGGATTGCCTACGTCAGCGCGGTGGCGGGCATCGAGGTGGTGCTCAAGGACATCAGTGTCGAGGCGGCCGAGAAGGGCAAGGCCCACTCGGCGGCGCTGCTGGAGAAAAAGCTGGCTCGCGGGCAACTGAGCCGCGAGCAGCGTGAGGCGATCCTGGCACGAATCCGTACCACCGCCGAGGACGCCGACCTGGCCGGTTGCGACCTGATCATCGAGGCGGTGTTCGAGGATCGCGAGCTCAAGGCCACGGTGTCCCGGGCCGCGCAGCAGGTGGTCGGCGGTGAAGCGGTGATTGCATCCAACACTTCGACCCTGCCCATCACCGGGCTGGCCACGGCGGTGCCGAATCCGGATAAGTTCATCGGCCTGCACTTCTTCAGCCCGGTGGACAAGATGCCCCTGGTGGAAATCATCAAGGGCGCGCAGACCAGCGATGCAACCCTGGCCCGTGGGTTCGACTTCGTGCTGCAGATCAACAAGACCCCGATCGTGGTCAACGACAGTCGCGGTTTCTTTACCTCCCGGGTGTTCGGCACCTTCACCAACGAAGGCATCGCCATGCTCGGCGAAGGCATTGCGGCGCCGTTGATCGAAACCGAGGCGCGCAAGGCCGGGATGCCGGTGGGGCCGCTGGCGATTTCCGATGAAGTCTCCCTGAGCCTGATGAGTCACATCCGTCAGCAGACCGCCAAGGACCTGCGGGCTGAAGGCAAGGCGCCTGTCGAGCATCCGGCGTTTGCCGTGATCGACCAGTTGCTCAATGACTGCAAGCGTGCGGGCAAGGCCGCCGGCGGTGGTTTCTACGAATACCCGGCCGGTGGCCAGAAGCACTTGTGGCCGCAGTTGCACTCGCGCTTCTATCGCGCCGATGGGCAGATCTCGCCCCAGGACGTGCGCGACCGCCTGCTGTTCATTCAGGCCATCGAAACCGTGCGTTGCCTGGAGGAGGGGGTATTGCAGTCCACGGCGGACGCCAATATCGGCTCGATCTTCGGCATCGGTTTCGCCGCCTGGAGCGGCGGTGCCCTGCAGTTCATCAACCAGTACGGGGTGAAGGATTTCGTCGCCCGGGCGCAGTATCTGGCGCAGCAATACGGTGAGCGATTCGCCCCGCCGACCCTGCTCCTGGAGAAGGCTCGCCAGGGGCAGTTGTTCTGAGGTTGACCGGCAGCCAATGAGTGGTCCCGGGGCTTGCCTTGCCGTGGTATTTCAAGGCAGGCTCTGGGCTGTTCATTATTGCCATCACCTTGTCAGGAATTTTTTATGTCGCTACGCATCTGCATTCTTGAAACCGATATCCTGCGTCCCGAACTGGTCGATCAATATCAGGGTTACGGGCAGATGTTCCAGCGCCTGTTTTCCCAGCAACCCATTGCTGCGCAGTTCAGCGTCTACAACGTGGTGCAGGGCGATTACCCCAGCGACGAGCTGGAGTTCGACGCTTACCTGGTGACCGGCAGCAAGGCCGACTCCTTCGGCACCGACCCCTGGATTCAAACCCTCAAGACCTATCTGCTGGGCCGCTACGAGCGTGGTGACAAGCTGCTGGGCATCTGCTTCGGCCATCAGTTGCTGGCGCTGTTGCTGGGGGGCAAGAGCGAGCGGGCGAGTCAGGGCTGGGGCGTGGGCACCCATAGCTACAAGCTGGCCGCCAAGGCGCCGTGGATGAGCCCGGTGGTGGAGGAGTTGACGCTGTTGATCAGCCACCAGGATCAGGTCACCGCGCTACCGGAAAACGCCACAGTGATCGCCTCCAGCGATTTCTGCCCCTATGCCGCCTATCACATCAATGACCAGGTGCTGTGTTTCCAGGGTCACCCTGAGTTCATCCACGACTACTCCCGGGCGCTGCTGGATCTGCGCCAGGAGTTTCTTGGCGAGAAGATCTACCAGAAGGGCCTGGCCAGTCTCGAACACGAGCACCACGGCACCACCGTTGCGGAATGGATGATGCGCTTCGTCGCCCACAAACCCGAAGCCGCATGACCTTGCCGGGGCCCTGGCGTTCGCGCCCAGGGCCCATTGCCCTAGAGCCAGCCGGAACGCTTGAAGCTGGCCCACAGGCTGATACAGCCCACGCTGATAAAACCCAGCACGCCGAAGTAGCCGTAGTGCCAGCTCAGCTCCGGCATGTTCTGGAAGTTCATCCCGTAAATCCCCGCCACCGCGGTGGGAAACGCCAGGATCGCCGCCCAGGCGGCGAACTTGCGCTGCACGATGCTTTGCCGTGACGCCTCCAGCAGCACGCCGATCTCGATGGTCTGGCTGGCGATGTCGCGCAGGGTCGACAAATCTTCCATCTGCCGGGTGACGTGAATCTGCACGTCACGGAAATACGGCCGCATGTTCTTGTCGATGAACGGAAAGCTGAGTTTCTGCAGCTCCTCGCTGATCTCCACCATGGGCGCGACATAGCGGCGCAGGCGCAGCACGTCGCGGCGCAGGCCGTGGAGGTTCTGGATATCCCGCTCGTTCAGCGAATTGCACAGGACGTTGCGTTCCAGTTCGTCGATCTCGCCGTGGATGGCTTCACTGACCGGCTGGTAGTTCTCGGTGACGAAATCCAGCAGCGCATACAGGACGAAGTCCTCGCCGTGCTCCAGCAGCAGGGGGCGCGCCTCGCAACGCTGGCGTACATAGCCATAGGAGGCCGAGTGGCCGTTGCGCGCGGTGATGATGTAGCCCTTGCCGGCAAAGATGTGGGTTTCGATGAACTCCAGCTTGCCCTCGGTGCGCACCGGTGAATAAGTGACGATGAACAAGGCGTCGCCAAAGGTTTCCAGCTTGGGGCGGCTGTGCTTCTCCAGCGCGTCTTCAATGGCCAGTTCATGCAGGTTGAACTGGCGTTGCAGATTGGCCAGTTCGTGAGCATTGGGCTCCTCCAGGCCGATCCACACGAAGTGGCCGGGTTTCGCGGCCCAGGCAGCCCCTTCGTCAAGGCTGATATCGGTGACTTTCTTTCCGCCGCTGTACACGGCGGCAGCAACAACTCTACCCATGGCTCTGCTTCACTTCTTCTTATCAATGGGGCGGTTACAAATCAGCAGCTTAGCCTGCAATGCAGCATCAGAGTCACTGCCGGAGCTGGAGTTCGCAGACAAATCAAAGCCCGCACGGGGCGGGCTTGCAGGCATCGGGGCGGGCTTGCGGTTCAGGCGGCTTGCAGTTGGCGATCCATGTGGGCGATGCATTCGCGCATCTGCTCGCGACACTGGGCGATCAGTCGCGGCATGTCGTCCATGGTCAGCCCGGCGGTGGGAATCGCCGGCAGCGAACGGATCAGGATCTGGCCGCTGTTCCAGCGGTTCAGGCGCATGTGCTTGATGTAGCTGCTGACACACACCGGCACGATCGGCACGCCAGCGGCGATGGCCATCTGGAACGCCCCCTTCTTGAACGGCAGCAGATCCTCGCCGAGGTTGCGGGTGCCTTCGGGGAACACCCAGATCGAGGTGTCCTTGTGCTGCAGCGTATGGGTGGTGGTGAGCATGGAGCGCCGCGCCTTGTGCGGGTTGCCGCGATCGATCAGGACATTGCCCGCCAGCCAGAACAGCTGGCCGAACAGCGGCACCCATTTCAGGCTCTTCTTGCCGATGCACACCGTGCGTCGTGGCACCACGTTGCCGAACACGAACAAATCGTAATTGGACTGGTGGTTGGCGATGATCACGCAGCTTTCAGGCTTGTCCATCAACGGCCCGACTTCGGCCTTGACCCGCAGGCGCAGGATGCACATGGCCGGCCAGGCGTAGAGGCGGGCGCACAGGCGACTGTTGTCCGGGTTGAACGGGCGGCACAGTCCAAGCAGCAGGCCCAGGCTTCCGGCAAGGATAAAGTGCAGGCCCATCAGCGACATACGAAACAGATACAGCATCAAAACGGCCCACCGGGGACAAAAGGTGGCGCAGTGTACGGATGTGCACTGTTTTCGGCAATTGCCGCTCTCAGCCGGGAGATGGGCGATGTTTAAGTACATGTTTCCGCAAACCGCTGTCAGCGGCGCTGCAGAGGCCTTTGGCTGTTCATTTCCGCCAGGCAAGAAAAAGCCCGACACACAGGTCGGGCCGATTCATTCGACACAGGCGATTCAGCCCATGTGTTCCTGGTCGAGGATGATGGCGTTGTCGAGGGTGTCCAGCAGAGCCTTGCGCACCTTCAGCTTGGTGTTCTTGTGGGCCAGCATGTTGATCTTCTTCAACTGGCGTGCCGCGGCCAGGGCTGCGCCTTGCAGTTCCTCGGCGCTCACCACCTTGTCGAGGAAGCCGGCATCCACCGCGCCTTGCGGGTCAAACATCTCGCCGTTGATCACCGAACGATGGAAGGCCGAACGCCGCAGACGGTCGCGGGCCAGCTCGATGCCGGCGTGATGCATGGTCATGCCGATCTGCACTTCGTTCAGGCCGATGCTGAAGGGGCCGTCCACACCGATACGGTAATCCGCCGACAACAACAGGAAGGCGCCCTTGGCCACCGCGTGACCCGGGCAGGCAACGATCACCGGGAACGGGTGGGACAGCAGGCGGCGGGCCAGGGTCGAGCCTTGGGTTACCAGCGCCACGGCTTCTTTGGGGCCGGCTGTCATCACCTTCAGGTCGTAACCGCCGGAGAGAATGCCCGGCTGACCGGTGATGATCACCACTGCGCGATCGGCGGTGGCCTGATCCAGCGCGGCGTTGAAAGCGGCAATCACGTCCGGGGAGATGGCATTGACCTTGCCATTGCTCAAGGTCAGGGTCGCGATACCGTCTTCGAGATGGTATGAAATCAACTCACTCATGACGCAATTCCTTGTATTGAAGTGCAGCAGAAGTTACCCACCACGACCGATCTGGTAAAGCGCCGTGACTGACTGATGAGTCAGGCACAAGGCCGGGTATCGGCCTGCACGGCGCTGCCGGCCATGCCTGCTTTCTTCTATATAACGCGAGGCAAGGCTGAAGAATGGCCGGTTTGCCGTGTTGCCGCTGGGGCCGAGCCCCCTGCCACGACGGATCGATCTTAAGCGCATGAAAATTCTGAAAAAAAAGTTTGCCATCTGAAAAGCTATCGACTACATTAGCGCGCCTCGACAGACTGAATCGGTTTGACGAGACACGGTGAAGTGTCCGAGTGGCTTAAGGAGCACGCCTGGAAAGTGTGTATACAGGAAACTGTATCGAGAGTTCGAATCTCTCCTTCACCGCCACATTCGCAAAGCCCCGGTAGTTAACAGCTCCGGGGCTTTTTGCTGTCTGGCTCCTTCAAAGCTCGCCCGAAATGCGTACACCGGACGAGTACACCGCATGGTTTTAGCTATGACCCGACCTACCCTGGATTCCCGTGGGGTTTATCAGTTCAGACGCAAGGTTCCCCCGCATTTGATTCCCATCATGGGGAAGCGTGAGTGGAAGCGCAGCTTGGGCACCAAGGACTGTGAGGTTGCGATGCGCCGCGTTTACAGCGTCAGTGAAGAGTGCGCCCAAGCGTTTGCCCTTGCTCAGGGGCTATACGACGGTAACGTACGGCTGGATGCGAACGACGTTCAGCAGCTAGCTGCCAGGTGGTTCCGGGAAGAGCTAGCGCGGCTGGAAGCGACAGGCGATTACGGGCACTGGCTGGTGGAGTCCTATGGTGGCGGTTTCAATGAGCGAGACGGGGAGCCAGTCGGTCGTTACTTTGTTACGTACCAGATGGTAGTTGACCCTGACTCTAACGCCGACATTGCTAGGCATACTGCTCCGTCTATTGATGCCGTGCTACAGCAGCACAAGCTGCCCCTCGTTGCGCAAGGTACGCCTTTACACAATCAATTGGCCGAAGCTTTCTGGTCGCACTTATGTGACTTGTCCACCCTTTGTTTGGCACGTGTTGATGCTGGGGGCAGGTATGTGGCTCCCCCCGTAATAGCGCCTGTTGCGCCTCTTTCCTTTGAGCGTGCTGAGGCGTTCAAGCATGAGGGGCGCACCATTTTGGTTGTTTGGGATGCCTACAAGACTGACCGTATTGCTAGCAGGGGAGCAGCAACGGACACCACGCTCAATGACTACAAGGGCATCGTTCAGCACTTTGTCGAATTGTTCGGTGATGTACCAATTTCCAGTTTCACTAATGAGCTGGCCCAAGAGTACAGGCTGAAGCTGGCCCGAACTCCGGTTAGCAAAGGTGTGGGTATACGCGGAATTGACGCCCTTCAGCAAATCGCGTTGGCAGATGCCCAGGACTTGCCACGCATTAGCCCTGCGACCGCAAAGAAGCGTCTTCGGGCTATGTCGTCGATACTGACGTTCGCTAAGGATATGGGCTGGATTCAGGTGAACCCCATTGTCGATTCTGGGGTATCAAAGCGTGTGGCGCGCGACATTATCAAATCTGGTGGTAGTCGCCGTCGCAAAGACTATAGTCGGGATGAAATAAAGACCATCCTGTCGAGCCCCGTGTTCGTTGCGAACTGGAGGCCGCCCTTTACGGATCTTGGTCAAGCGCTTTACTGGATGCCGCTGTTAGCTGCATATACAGGGGCCCGTCAGAACGAATTGGCCCAGCTCTATGTTCGTGACGTACGTCAGACTACTGATGGGGTTCACTACCTGAGTATTCTCAATGATGACGTTGATGATGGGCATGGCCGTCGGGTCAAGACCGCCAGTAGCCGGAGGGATGTTCCACTCCACGCTGACTTACTTGCACTGGGGTTCGGTGCTTACGTGGCGTCTTTACCTTCGTCAGGTCAACTATTTCCGAAGTTGGCACAGGATGCTCGGGGGAAGTTCGGCCAATCTTTTGGCAGACACTGGGGGCCTTACCTGTCTAAAGTCGTAGGTCTTGAGAGCCCAGCGGCTCCTATGCATGGGTTTCGACATGCATTCAAGACCTTGTGCCGGGGTGTGGGAATTCCAGATGACGTCCACGAAGCCATCACTGGGCACAGCGGGGGCACCGTTGGGCGGTCTTATGGACATATGCCTTTAGCTCGAATGGCAGAGGAGTTGTGCAAGTTTCCGCGCTTGGCGCAAGAAGCGGGCCTACTACAGTAGCCTTGCCGTGGCCTCTACAGCGACGGGAGCAGGCGAAAGTTAGGGGAGATGGTCAGTTGTAAACGCTGTCGCCATTCTGCATGAGCCTGTGTTACTGCTCGTTCTTGTCGCTGCTGTCTGGCTTGGTCGGTTCTGGTCCTGCGACGGAGCTGTCCTCGGGAAATATCTCGCTCGCATAAAACAGGTCTTCGACTTCTTTATCCATAGCGCTGAATACTTCGGCGTCAAAAGCGAACTGACCTTTCAAGAACCCGATGCGTGGTAGCTTCGGCTGGCATGGCACGAGCTTCACCAACGGCTCACCGTCACGGGTGATGACGATCTCCTCCCCGTTATATGCTCGCTCGACGTAATGCTCGAAGTTGGCCTCCAGCTCCGCATAATCGATGTAGTGCATGTGTAGCTCCACTCCGTGTTTACTACTTGATGATAGTCGGGGGAGGGTGGTGTCTGACGTTGGCGCCTACTTCCCAAGTAAAGGCTTGCATAACTGGATGCACTTGAGCGTGGCCAGCACCGACCAAGCAGTTTGCGGCAGAAGGTGCTAGCCCCCACGGTTTGCGCTAGGGCAGGCCTTCCCTGGCGCTTCCCTCCGCCACTAAAACTACAGGGGAGTGCACACGTCCCCTCCTGGTGCATCCTCACGTGCAACAAGCCAAGGGTCTTATGTTGCTAGTTGCGCCTCCTGGCGGTAGTCAATGCGCTCCCCCAAACACCCACGACTGGCTAGAACGTCCGCTCGCTCGTTGTCCGCATTGCCTGTATGACCTCTCACCCACACGAAGGTGACTTGGTGATACTGAACTAACGCGTCAATAGCCTCCCAGAGGTCCACGTTTTCGACAGGCTTATTCTTTTTCCTTTTCCACCCCTTAGCTTTCCAACCTGGAAGCCATTCATTAACACCTTTCACTACCATTTCATTGTCGCAGTACAGCGTTACTACTGAAGGGGCCTTGAGCCGCTGCAAAGCACGAATGACCGCTACCATTTCGGCACGCGGCGAGGTCGGGGTTATTCCGTCATTCAAAGGTCCGGCTATCTCCAGTACAGCACCATCACTGCGTCGGAGAACCGCTCCATATCCACCCTTGGCGAATTGGGTTCCGTTGCTCATACAAGAACCGTCTGTGTGAATTATGTAGCTGATAGAGGTCATGTCGCGTTCCCATGCTGGTAGTTTCGCGGGCATGGCTTCGCCGTAAGCCATAGGTATTCCCCGGCTTATGCCCGCTAGTTAAATTCTCGGAAGCCTTGTTTTACGGCGGCTGTAGGTGATTCAGGGCTCTGAGACCCCCTTACCTGGAGCTCTGGTTACAGTTCGGCAATGGGTTTTGTGCTGCCAGCCTGTGGCTCTGCATACCGCTGGGTATTCAAGGCGGCCACTGCGTCTTGCAACCGGGCGTACTCCAGGTCTTCCATACCGTCATCATCGTTGTCGTCGCCCAACACAGGCTGACTGATCTTGGGCTTGAATTTGTTGATTAGGTACTCAATGGCATTGGGGCGCTGGGCATGCTCACCCAACTCGACTAATGCTCGGAGAACGTCCGTAGGATCATATTCACCGTCAGTACCCAGGACCGTCTGAACTACTGCCATCTTGATCTTGTGGCGCATTGCAGCGGCGCTTGCTTGGCTAGAGGGCTTGCGGCGCGCCTGTTTGTGCGTCCGCCAACTGACCACTGCAAGGTGCTTTCTCGCAGCGCGCCCCCAGTAGGCCAGTAGTTGCATGTCGATCTTTTCCTTGCTGGCATTGGTGTCAATCTTGCCCGCATCAATTCCATCCTGACGGACAGCTGCCCGGAAGCGTTTGATAGTTGACTCAGACACTCCCAGGACTTCTGCCGCCTCCTTGACAGCTAACCGGCGGTAGGTGTCCCGCTCCTGGTTCATTGCTGACCAAGCGTTTTCAGTTCGTTCGTCAGGGCTCATGCCCTGGACAATGTCCTGGTTTGAAAGTCGGCACGCATCAAGAGCATCTAAAAAGCCAAGACCAGGAAGAACGGTAACTAGCGCTGTGGGAATGCCTACTCGTTGAAGTGCCTCCAGGCGGTGGTGGCCGTCGACTAGGAAGAACTTCGAGGGTACTGGGTGCGCCCTGTCAGCCCCCTCTGCTAGCGCCCACTGGCAGCCCTCGTCCGAAGCAACCACTAACAAAGGGGTTAGTTGGCCCTTTGTGCGCATGCTGCGGCTAAGGTCTGCGATGTGGCCTTTGTACCGTTTGCCGTCGCTGTACTCCTTGAACTTCTGCATTCCGACATTGCGGTTCTGAAGGCGCTTGTCGGTGACAATTGCGTCCAGCGCGATGGTTACAGACTGCTGCGTGGTAAGTGTTCCCATTGCAGCAGCCTCAGTGTGTTAGAGCTGACGGCAGTAATACCTGCCCGCCGCGTCTGTTTACAGGGCCAATCTTGAGCCAGTGGTCGGCGGCGCGGTCGGGTACGACCAAGCCCATTAAGTCGTTGTCGGTCCAGGCCAGGCTTGCGACCAAGGCGACCTCTAGTGCCTCCCCAAGACGCACATCGCGCCTCTTCATTGTGGTCATCTGGTTGGCGAGTTGGACTAGTCTGCCGACCTGGTCGCGGCGCATGTGTACGTTGAAGCGGACAAGAGTGTCCGGGAGCTTCGCTTTCATTGGGTAAAGTTCCTGAGTTGATAGAAGCGCAGGCGCCCCGTACAGCTTTGCTATACAGGGTTAGGCATCAATGTGGGGTCATTCTTGATAGGGGTTATACAAGGATTGGCAGTATCTTGGGTCGTATAGGGATTGTCCTGCCCCACCCAACCAACGAGCCCGCCTTTAGGCTTCATACTGTTTTTTACCTTTCCATTCTTCGCCATTTCGAAGTGCACTCCGGGTTCATCGAGTGCACTTTTTTAACAGCCAGGACCAGTTCGAAACAGTCTGTTTCTCAAGTGTGATATCGTTGATTCTATGACCTGTAGCCCCGCAACTACGGGCCCTAGCTACGCTCTCATAGACCCGGTTCCGGTTCTATTTGTGGCAAATGGCCATAAACGCCCATAGCCTCTTACTGGCTGGCAGCTATCTGGAGCTTCTTGGCGCGCTGTACTGTCGCCGTACTGGTGCCGGTAGCTGATGCGGTTTCCCGGATGCCCATACCTTTAGCCAGGCACGCCAGAATGCGCTTGTGCTTGTCTTGGTCAATGGACTTACCCACGTAGCGCTTTTCGTTCTTGGCCTTCTCAATGCCCTGCCGCTGACGCCGTAGACGATCTTCGTAGTCCTTCCTTGCTACAGCGGCGAGCATGTCCAACAACATGGCGTTGACGGCCTCTATGACGCGCCCTGTGAAGGCGTCAGCGGCATTGTTCGTATTCGTCGGCGCCATCGCCATGTGTGACGTCGGCAAGTCCAGTGACACGACCTTCACGCCCTTATCCTTGATTACCGCCAGGAGCTTCTGCCAGTCAGCCTCGGTCAGGCGTGATAGCCGGTCTACCTGTTCGACCAGGAGAACGTCCCCTGGGTAGGCGTCTTCCAGGAGACGGAAAAGCTCAGGCCGCTGTAGAGAGGCTCCGCTTACGTTCTCAGTATAGGTCGTGGCGATGGCGTGCCCGTGCTGCTTGGCAAAGTCCACCAACGACTGCTTGGCTCTGGTGGCGTCCTGTTCGGCGGTGGAGGCGCGGAGATAGGCACGGATGAACATGAAGTAAAGCCCCTGTGGTCGTAGAAGTGTGGTCACTATAGGTGTGGTCTCAATAGTGGTCAACAGGATCTAAACGAGCACAACGGGTCACGCCTCTCACCGTGGTTGACCAGGTATACCCTTGCGACTACGAGGTAAGCCAATGGTTGGGCCATGGATCGACCAAAGCGTAAGTGAGCGTGCTTGGTTGTTCTCGGAATGAGGAAGGGTATTCCTGTTAACTATACGATTAGGTTCAGGTGGCGATTGATGGGTAGAGGGGGGAAAGTAGTTGCGGCATTGAATACTAAAGTCAGACAGATTTTTTTGCCTAAAACTTGCTTGGCGTTGCGTTTGATGCCGCGTTTGAGGGCTATGTCTGACACAAGGGCTGTTTTTGCCAGGGCTGGCCATTTAATGCTATCTGTAGCGTAGGGTGTCCGAAATAAAGTAGAGTCATCTAGCTTGCGCATGGTCCGCAGCCAGGTTGACCCGACTATGTCACACGAAAAGGAGATCCAGTTGGCGTACATAGTGACTTACCGGCCCCGACTTCCCGTACCAAAGGATATTAATCCGTGAGCACCTCCTTCTCACAGGATCGTTGGTCCGCCATTCTAAACGACCCTGAAATAAATGAAATCGGCGGAGAAAATAATAACGAAGGGGTGGACTACGCTCGTTACTGGGCAATGGCGTTGCTAGTGGAAATGGAAACAAAAAACACACCTGATTACGTACTGCTATTTGAGTATCTTCAGGATGTTGCTGTTCTAGATAAAGCAGCGATGCCCACGACGGCAACCCTGTATCAAGTTAAGAAAAAAAGTAAAGGCAACTGGAGTAAATCCGCGCTTACAAAAAAAGAGTCTCTCAAAAAAGCAGATGAAATTCCTGTCGAAGATGCTGTCGCTCCAAAGCTCCAGACGAATAAAAAGCTAGCAGGTAGATCGCCATTGGGGAAGCTTCATCTTTGTGTTGAAAGGCTTTCTAGTATTGCAAGTGTCCATGGTGTATTTGTCTCCAACGCTGGTTATGATTTGAATGATGCTTTGGGTGTCCCGATACCTTCAAATTCTCGTTGCTCGTTATCGGCTCTGCACACGGATGACTTGGAATACGTGAAGTCGAGGTTGGTGAAAGAGTTGAAAGGTAGCTCAGTTGCGCATTTGACTGCTTTAAGTCTAGAGCAGTCAATAGTGTCGCCGTCTTCAATGCGAGAAACCGTGCGGGGTCTTATTGATGAATTGCTTAGTTCTAAATACCCCACTCTTCCAAGTGTTTCTGGAAGAATTCAAGAAAACCTTTTAGAGTTGTTTTCTGCTGGCTCGGGGCCGAAGACAGGACAGACGCTTTCAGAGCTTATAGATAAGAAAGGTTTTACGCGCGATGCTTTCTGTGAGCTGATTGAGAAATATGCGAAGACCAAGCCGTTCGCCACTGCTTTAGATACTGTGATTGGCTCTTTGAAAATTGAAGGTATGCAGCCGAGGGCAGCAGATAAATTACACGTTGAGGCTAATCGCTTACAGATCCAAATGGTAAATTCACCGCAGACTAAAGAAGTTGTATGTTGGGATGCAGCCTTGAGTTCTGCGGAGCACAATTCGAGTATTGCGGAGTATCGGGAACTTCTTGGTGTTGTTCAAGATTCTATAGGAGCTGAATTAAAAAACAGAGGGGATGCTCTTCCTTCTATTACAGTTTTAGCAACAGCTCTATTGGCGGTGATTTATGTCGACCAGCAATCTTAGGCGGCTTGTACGTAATTTACGGATGAAAAACGATGAAAAGCTTTCGATTCATAAATCTCTGGCTACTCTCAGAGCTAGATCAGAAGGCCCGATTGATCGAGTTTCGGGAAAGCGTGAACGCCCTCATAGGGACTAACCATACTGGTAAGTCTACAATTGTCAGAAATCTCTTTACAGCGTTCGGGTGCAAAACTCGCCCTTATGGAAAAGAGTGGCGGCAGGATACTATATCGGCGGTCGAGTTCTCTGTAGAAGAAAAACACTATTTAATTCTGTACCGAGAAGGTATTCATACGCTGTTTGATGCATCACTACAGGTGCTATGGTCTACCTCTGATGGGGGGGAGTTGCGAGATCATTTCAGTAGTCTCGTGGGTTTTACTCTTCCCTTAATGGCGCAGGATGGTGAAATTAAAACAGCTAGGCCGGCCTTTTTTTTTGTACCTTTCTTTGTAGATCAAGATGGTAGTTGGGACGCGCCATGGAGAACCTTTCAGGCTCTAGGTGAGTTCAAGCAGTGGGAGAAAGCAACCTTAGACATTGCATTAGGAGCTAGGGCTCCCGTTTACTGGGAGACGTGGGGAAAGGTCGCATTAACAAAAAAAACCATTGAAGACTTGTCTCATGAGTTGCGATTGCTTTCAAATACACGCTCGCGCCTGGCAGAGCAATTTCCGAAAACGCCGTGGTTTCGTGATGCGCTAGCTTTCCGTAAAGATCTCAAAGAGCTAGAAGAGCGCGCTGACAAATTAGCGAAAGATCAAAGTGAGTTGCGTCGCCAAGCAACCGATACCACAACATCCATAAATGTCATGTCTGCACAGGTTCGGCTAATTGAAGAGGCGCTTAGTGCGCACTCCGAAGATATGTTGTTTTTAGATGGGCTTCCCTCTAATCAAGATATAACTTGTCCGACTTGCGGGACGGCGCATGAGCATTCGTTTCATGAGCGGATGAAGTTGGAGGCTGAAGCGGATGAGTTGAGGGAGTTAAAGTCTAGTTTTAGAGCTCGCATGGTTGGTTATGAAAGCTCTCAAGTTTTGACGCAGGATAAGCTGTTGCTGGTAGATAAGCAGGCTAGTGAAATTGATGAGCTTTTAGATAAGACACGTGGCGACCTTCGCCTTCGCGAGGTGATAGATAGAGCCGGATTGGACAAGGCGTTTTCAGCTTTTGAAATTCAACTTGAAAGAATCTCGAAGTCTAAGGCAAAGGAAGAGGATGCGCTGAGTGATCTAGAAAGCCAACTGCGTTCCCTGGATGATAAGAAGCATACGAAAAAGGTAAGGGATACATTCAATTCATTCTATGCTAAGTTTGCAGAGGAGTTGGAGGTGCCGCCGTCCTTGCTTAGTAGAAAGGGAGATATTAGGGTTAAGCCTCAGCAGGGTGGGAGTGGTGGCCCTAGGGCGATATTGGCATATTATTTTTCTTTGGCACACACGGCAAATATGTATTCCTCCCAAATTATTCCACCCTTGGTTATCGATTCCCCGCATCAAAAAGCGCAGGATGATATTAATAGGCCGATTGTTACCGAGTTTATTATTAGGAATCGTGTGCCAGGTCAACAATTGATCGTGGGTTTGGAAGAGGATATTCCAGATTCGGTTGTGTTGGGCGAGGAAGATATGAGACTAATGCTTGCTGATAAGTTTTCAGTACTTATAAAAAGCGATTATAAAAAGACATTTGATTTTTTCTCATATTTGATTTTTCAGGAAAGAGAGTTCTTAGAACGCTCTTGATCGTTTGTGTTTTTGATTTTTAGTGGTCGATCAGTAGCTCATGGAAGAAAATGATGCTGAAAAAGCTCTTTGTCGCTTCGTTGTTAACTTTATCCACCCAGCAGGCTCATGCTTTCCTCTCCACAAAGGCCACTCTCAATTGGCTTGATAAGGGAGGTGAGCAAGCTGCGGCTGCTAGAATGTACTTGAATGGGATGGTCGAAGCTTTTTGGGTCGGGTCTTTGGCGTCACAGACCATGGGGCAGAAGGGTTCGATTTGCTTCCCTAAAAGTCAGAGTCTCCAAACAGAGGAGCTGCGTTTGATGGCCGTACTGTCGTTGAAGAAGGCTCTGAACAAGTTTGATGCCGACGGGGACCTAGCCGGGAAAGCTTCATTTCTGAAGGCCCCGGTTTCGCTAAGCTTGCAGATGACCTGGCAATTTGAGTTTCCGTGTGGTTAGACGCATAAGATGGTAAGCGCTGGGCTTTTCATGTGTACCCGTGATGCGTACACTTTGCTCTATTGGTTGAGGTAAAAATCCAGTAAACACTGGGCTTTGTGAGGTTCTGGTAGAATCGAGAGTTCGAATCTCTCCTTCACCGCCACATTCGATGTACAGAAAACCCCTGGTTTCCCCGAGAAACCAGGGGTTTTTTGCATTCTGGCCCTGTCCACGGCGCCTGTTGTGGCCCGTGCGTGCAGGCTTGATCAGGCCCTGTGGCCGTTGACGATTTCTGTGAGTCTCGTCGACAGGCTCTGCCGCCGCTCCGGTTGGGCGCGAAAGAGTGTCCTGGATCAGCTTTCCTCTTGGTGCATTGGCCGCTCGTCGGTGTCTGACGGTTTTGAACGGCAGGTCGACAAATGACTGTCTAGTCTGTTCTGCCGTGACGGTCAGTATTTTCCAGGCAATCAGGAGCTTGCCGGTACTGATCGGTTGTTGGAGGGAGCTGGAAGATGAGGAGTCTTGCCTATATCGAAGACAACGGGGATGAGTTCCCAATCAACAACTTGGTGCGTTGTGGTCAGGCCGCATTTGAAGCGGAAGATCAATCCCGGGTCAGCGTGAGTAACAGGAAGAAAACTGCACCGCTGCCGGTCGCCAGTAATACGATGTTTTTTCCCAAGGCATTGCCGAAGAGAAAGTAATAGTCAGTTATGAGAGCCCCGCCAGATGCGGGGCTTTTTATTGTCCGCGGATTATCGAGGGCAGGGTTTGGAATAACGGCCGTTGCAACGGGGGCGGGTGGACGCTCTGCTCAGGGCGCGACGTTGCCAAGAGGGTGGGGGCGCGGATGCTTTTTTCCTCGGGCCAGGCGGCTGCTCCTGAGCGGTCTGCTGCCAGTATTAAGTGGGGCCAATGGTGTTGCAGGTCAGGGGCATGTTCCTGTGGCGAGATAGTTTGCGTATTAAGTTTTTTATCGATTTTGAGTAGCCGTATTAATTGTTTCTCGCCAGTGCGAAGAGGTTGTTAAAGAAGGTTCTTTTGTATTTTGGGAATCTTCTTATCTCAATTAGCTATAACTGACGATATGTTCCTTATCCCGATTAAAGCGGGGCTGTGCATCCAGCGATGATGCCTCTATATGAAAAGCGATAAGGAAATAAACGTGAAAGCTATTTTCAAACTCCTCGCCCTCTCCACTCTTGTAGCCGCTGCCACTGGTTGCACCAGCTACAACATCAGCCAGCCATCTTCGCCCATCGACAGTCAGGTCAAGGCTGACTTGAAGGCCGACGTGGCAGTGGGCGAGGCGATCTCGGGTCAGTCCTCGGTGAACATCCTGTTTGGCTTCCTGCAGTTTGGTGGCGATAGCCAGTTTGCTGACGGTGTGGCTTATGGCGGTGATGGTGGTGGTGCGCTGGGCGGCCTGGGCTTTGACCCGGTCAGCTCGGTCAAGTCCGCAGCAGCCTACAAGGCTGTCAAATCGTCGGGCGCGGACCTGATCGTTGCTCCGCGTTATGAAGTGAACGAAGAAAACTACTTTGTCTTCAAGAAAGTCTCGGTCACGGTCAAAGGCAATAAAGGCAGCATCCGCAGCATTCGTTGATTTTTGCTGCACATGAGCGTCTCGGGTGGAGGCCGGATCGTTGCAGCAGCAGTTTTCCAAGGGTTGCTGGCTGCTGGTCTGGCCTGAACATCTTCAGTCTGGTGAGCTGAAGATGCCTCGGGATTTGGTGAGGCAAAGGATCTGTCAGTGTTGCTCCCATTGGCAGTGTCTTTTCACAGAATCTTCACATCTGCCTGAGTACGCTCAAGCCATCCGTTAAACGCAATACCCCTAGCCCGTTCCCCAGCGGGCTTTTTTTTGCGCGGTGATAAAACTCTTTTAAAATCAGCTGTCCAAGCCACCGGAGAGCAACCTGGTGTTGCCGTGACGCCGCTTCTGGAGCGGGGCGGCGCTGGTCTTACAAGTCGGTTCCACAGTCTTTTTTTGAGGTTCAAGTCATGCGTTCAACTTTACCTGCCCTGGTTGTGGGACTTCTGCTGGCTCAAGGCGCAATGGCCGGTGACGGCACCGCAGCCATCGGTGGTGGCCTGGGCGGCGCGCTGGGCAACGTGGTCGGGCAGCAGCTCGGTGGCAGCACCGGGGCAGCCATTGGTGCGGGCGTGGCCGGGGCGGCCGGCAGTGCGGCAGGTGCGCGCAAAGGCAGCCGGGCCAAAGCGGCGATTGGCGGCGGCCTGGGCTCGGCAGGCGGTTCGCTGATCGGCAATCGCCTGGGCGGCAGCACCGGCTCCACCGTGGGCGCCGGTATCGGCGGCGCGGCGGGCGGAGCCCTGGGCAGCAGCATGGGCCACAAGAAGCGTCATTGATCGTCGCGGTCTGCAAAGAAACCCGGCCATGCGCCGGGTTTTTTGTGCGCGCAGTTCCAGGCTTCACCATACTCAAGGGTGCCAGCCCCGATGTTCCAGGAGACGATCATGCCCCACGAGACTCCAGGCACTACCCCGCCACCCGCCGCAGAACCGCAGGTGATCAATGACCCGGGCAACGAAGATCCGGGCTCCTTGATGGACGATGCACAAGTGCCGTTGCAAGAGGCGCCCCAAGTGCAGGAGGACCAATCCACGGACGATGCCTGATGCATCCCCCTCGACCTTTGCCATGCCCCTTGGTTGCTCCTGACCCAGCCCCGCCGCTATGCTGCTGAACCCTTTAATTGACGCGTTGCCAAGAACACGGGCCGTATCTGAGCCGCTCTCTGGAATGTACTTTTGCTAACGGATCCGATGCGATGAATGCACAGTTGAACGATTTGGGGCCGATCAAGGCGGTGATTTTCGACATGGATGGCCTGCTTCTCGACACCGAGGGCATCTACACCGAGATCACCCAGTTGATCGCCGAGCGTTATGGCCGCACCTACGACTGGACCATCAAGCAGAACATCATCGGTCGCGGGGCCGCTGATCTGGCGCGCTACGTGGTGCAGGCTCTGGACCTGCCCATCAGCGCCGAGGAGTTCCTGGTCATGCGCGAGCCATTGATGCGTGAGCGCTTTCCCCGCGCCGAAGCCATGCCGGGCGCCCAGCAACTGGTGCGCCACCTGAAGGATCACCAGATCCCGATTGCGGTGGGCACCAGTTCGTCGCAGATGTCCTTTGGCGAGAAAACCACGCGTCATGGCGACTGGTTCGCACTGTTCGACACCATCGTCACCGCCGATGATCCGGAAGTGACCGCGGCCAAGCCGGCGCCGGACATCTTCCTCACCGCCGCCCGACGCCTCGGCGTGGCGCCGCAGGAGTGCCTGGTATTCGAGGATTCGCCGTTTGGCGTGACCGCTGCCAGGGCCGCGGGCATGAGCGTGATCGCAGTTCCCGATCCGGCCATGGCCGATGCCAAGTTTGCCCATGCCGACAGGATTCTGCGTTCGCTCAAGGGCTTTGAGCCTGCGACCTGCGGATTGCCCCATCTGATCTGGGACTGAGCGGGCGCGAGCGATGTTGGCTTGTTGGAAGGAGGGCATTGCCAGGCTTTTGCCAGCCGCAGGCAGTGATTCCAGGAGCCGGGCCACCTGATACGGGTGGCCCGGCTTTTTTCTGCCTGCGGTCTTCAGGCGCTGAAACCACCGTCGATGGTCAAGCTGGCACCGGTGATATAGGCCGCTTCAGGGCCGGCCAGGTAGGCCACGAAACCGGCGATCTCTTCGGCGCGGCCATAGCGGCGCACGGCCATCAGCTCCAGCAGGCTTTCGGCAAAGGCGCCGTCGGCCGGGTTCATGTCGGTGTCCACCGGGCCGGGCTGAACGTTGTTGATGGTGATGCCCCGTGGTCCCAGGTCCCGTGCCAGGCCTTTGGTCAGGCCCACCAGCGCGGCCTTGCTCATGGCGTAGGGGCCACCACCGGCGAAGGGCATGCGCTCGGCGTTGGTGCTGCCGATATTGATGATGCGTCCGCCTTCGCCCATGTGCCGGGCCGCTTCCTGGGTGGCGATGAACACACTGCGTATGTTGATGGCCAGGGTCTGGTCAAAGTCTTCCAGCTTGAACTCGTCCAGCGGCGCCATTGCCAGCACGCCGGCATTGTTGACCAGGATGTCGAGGCGGCCGAAGGTCTGGGCGGTACGCTGCACGGCTTCCCGAAGGGCGTCGGCATCGGCGCTGTCGGCCTGGATCGCCAGGGCCTTGCCGCCCTTGGCGATGATGCTGTCCTGCAGGGCCTGGGCCTTGCTCGCGGAGCTGACATAGGTGAAGGCGACGCTGGCGCCTTCGGCGGCCAGGCGCTCGACGATGGCGGCGCCGATGCCGCGGGAACCGCCTTGGATCAAGGCCACTTTGCCGCTGAGGTTGTGCTTGCTCATGTGCTTCTCCAGAGATTCAAGGCCGGGTTGCCTTGTGCTTGGCGTCGAGTATCGACGGCTGATTGGCCGCTGTGTAGCGGGTAATTCCTATACTCTGTGTAAACCAAAAGTATGGAATGGCCAGTGATGGAAGCTTTCGGCAGTATCGAATGTTTTGTCCGCAGCGCTGAAGTCGGCAGTTTTGCCGAGGCGGCGCGACGCCTGGGATTGACCCCGGCCGCGGTGGGCAAAAGCGTAGCCAAGCTGGAGGCGCGGGTGGGCGTGCGTTTGTTCCAGCGCAGTACCCGGCGTTTGACCCTGACCGAGGCCGGACGCTTGTTCCTGGCAGAAGTCAGCGACAGCCTGCAGACCATCCAGAACGCCGTGAGCAGCCTGTCCACCGTCCAGGGGCGCCCGGCAGGCACGCTCAAGGTCAGCATGGGAACTGTATTTGGCTGTTTTTACATCGTGCCGATGCTCGCCAGCTTCCTGCAGCGTTACCCGGATATCCAGCCGGACTGGCATTTCGACAATCGCCAGGTGGACCTGATCGGCCAGGGCTTCGATGCCGCCATCGGTGGCGGTTTCGAGTTACCGCAAGGGGTGGTCGCCCGGCGCCTGGCACCTGCTCATCGGGTGCTGGTGGCCAGCCCGGCCTATCTCGCGGGGCGGGCGCCGATCCATGATCCGCAGGACCTGCAGCACTGCCGGGGGATCCTGATCCGTTCTCCGCAGACCGGCCGCATCCGTCCCTGGCAACTCAGCGGGCGCGGCGGTGGCGTGCGCCCGCTGGAGCTCAAGGCCAGCATGACCATGAGCGATTCCGAGGCGGCCTGCGTGGCGGCCGCCCAGGACTTGGGGTTGGCCCTGGTGAGCATGCCGTTTGCCATCAACTACCTGCGTTCCGGCGCGCTGCAACGGGTCTTGCCGGATTGGTACGTCGACGACGGCTACACCTCGATCTACTACGCCGAGCACAAGATGCTCCCGGGCAAGACCCGGGCCTTTGTCGACTTCGTCATCGAGCAGTTCGCCGAACAGGGCCTGGCGCAAACCTTCAGCGCCCTGTAGGTGCCGGCTGGCCGGCGAACCCGGCAGTTGCCTGACTCAGCGCCCTGAACGCAGCGGCCAGCCAAGCACCTTTTTCGGCCGTGGCGTCGCGTAGGTGCGCACCTTCGAGGTGGACAGCCCCAGGCGTACCAGCGATTCGGCGATGGTCACCGCCGCCGTGACCCCATCCACCACCGGCACCCCGGTACGCTGGCGAATCTGTTCATCCAGCCCGGCCATGCCGCCACAGCCCAGGCAGATCACTTCGGCCTTGTCCTGGGTCACCGCCAGCTCGGCCTGGCGCACGATGGATTCCACCGCCCGCAGTGGGTCCTCTTCCAGCTCCAGCACCGCCAGGCCGCTGGCTCGCACCGAGGCGCAGCGCTCATAGAGGCCGGACAGCTTGAGCCGGTCCTCGATCAGCGGCACGGTGCGATCCAGGGTGGTCACCACCGAGTAGGCGTGGCCGAGGAACATCGCGGTGCTGGCGGCAGCGTCGGTGATGTCCACCACCGGCACATTCAGCAGCTCCTGCAGGCCCTCGCGGCCGTGCTCGCCATAACCGGCCTGGATCACCGCGTCATAGGGCTGGTCGTAGGCCAGCACCCGATCCATGACGGCGATCGCCGCCAGGTAGCTTTCGAAGTTGCCTTCCACCGATTCGGCGCCGAAGTAGGGGGTCAAACCGACGATTTCCGTACCCGGCGCCGCCACGCTTTGTGCCTGGCGGGCGATGGCCTGGGTGATGGAGTCGGTGGTGTTGACGTTGACCACGAGAATGCGCATGGGGGTTCCTTGCAGGTTGGGCAGTTCAAGGCCCGGCGCGCCGGGCCGTTCAGGTTCAATGACTGAGGTTGTCCACGGCGATGGATTCGCCGCTGACATCGGCGTAACCGGGCTGGCGCTTGGCGATGATCAGGTACAGCAGGCCGGCGATGCCGGCGCCGATCAGCCAGGAAAACGGCGAGACGCTGGCAAAGCCCGGCACCAGGGCCAGCACGATGGCGATCAGCGCCGCCGGCACGAAAGCCGCCACCGCCCGCAGATTGACCCCGCGGCTGTAGAAGTACGCGCCTTGCGGGTCTTCGCTGTACAGCTGCGGCACGTGGATCCGGGCTTTGCGCAGGATCCAGTAGTCCACCATGATCACCCCGTACAGGGGGCCGAGCAGGGCGCCGAGGCCGGAGAGGAAGTACACGATCACCAGCGGGCTGTTGTACAGGTTCCACGGCAGGATCAGCACCGCCAGCGCCGCGCTGATCAGCCCGGCGCGGCGGAAGGTCAGGTACTTGGGCGCCAGGTTGCTGAGAACGAAGGCCGGGGCGACGAAGTTGGCCATGATGTTCACCGCCACGGTGACGATCAGGAAGGCCAGGCAACCCAGCACCAGGAACAGGGTGTTGGGGATCGAGGCGATGATCTGGGTCGGGCTTTCGATGACCTGGCCGTTGATCTGGAACTGCGCGCCGCACAGCAGCACGGTGATGGTGGCGAACACCAGGATGTTCACCGGCAGGCCCCAGAAGTTGCCGACCTTGATGGTCTTGCGGCACGGCGAGGAGCGGGCGAAGTCGCAGAAATTGAGGATCAGCGTGCCGTAGATCGCCAGCCACAATGCGCCTCCGGCGAAGATCTGCCGCCACATTTCGCCGCCGGTCAAAGGTTCGCGGATCGACCAGGCAATCTGCCCGTCGGCCTGGGTGTACATCCACCCGGCGAGGCAAGCCACGGTCAGCAGAATGATCGGCCCGGCGAAGGCTTCGTAGCGGCGGATCATCTCCATGCCGTAGGCGAGGATCACCAGTTGCACCAGCCAGATCACCACGAAACAGGCCCAGCCCAGGCTCGACAGGCCGAGGATCGAGTCGTGGTCGTAATCGGCGAAACCCGGATGAATGGCCGTGAGCAGCACGCGAAATACCACCGAGGCCAGGTAGGTCTGGATGCCGAACCAGGCAATGGCAATCACCGCGCGGATCAGCGCCGGAATCTGCGCACCGTGGATGCCGAAGCTGATGCGGCTGATTACCGGGAACGGCACCCCGGTCTTCTGCCCCATGTAGCCGGACAGGTTCATGAAGAAGTACACCAGCGCCGCGCCTATTCCCAGGGACAGGAGGATCTGCCAGCCACCCAGGCCCAGGGCGTAGAGGCCGATGGCAAAGGAGTAGTTGGCGATGTTGTGCACATCGTTGGTCCACAGGGCGAAGATGCTGTAGCCGCCCCAGCGGCGGCCTTCGACCCTGGTCGGCGCCAGGTCGCGGTTGTGCAGGCGCGGGCTGAGGATGACGCTGTTCGGGTCGGTTGCGGCGATGGGCTGTTGCAGGTTGTGCGAGTGCGGCGAGGAGGGCAGATCCAGTGCGATGTTGTTGGAAGGGCTGGTGTGCATTCCGGCGGCTCCTGATTCCGGCCCCGGATGACTGTGCTTGAGCGCAAGGCTCGACAATCTTCGTCGCAGGGGAGGAATCACTGGGTTCGGGGCATCTGCAGCTTGAGTTATGGATTAGGCGTGCGGACGGTTAGTGTATGTATGTTTTGCTGTTTTTGTATACAAAACATAGATCGACTAAAGCCACTTCTGTGCCAATTCCGGAGCTATGAAATTGGCTGCTGATTTCGTTTTGTTATGAGTTGTCCCTAACTGTATGAAACTGCGGGATTAAAAATTGACCGTTTGAACAGGTATTTATTTTTCGGCACGCGCGATGGGCTGCCGCATGAATATTGACAGTAGAAAGGGCTGTCACCTTTTGGGGCGAAAGGCGCTGAAAGTGCACACAAAAATGGCACCGTTGGTGACATTCGTGTGTACACATTGTGCGGGCGGGTCGAGTGGCGTTGCGCTTGCCGGCGAAGGCGTCCTCAGGGAAGAGGACTCATTCGCTGGCACGCCGGCTTCTGCCGAAGAAGGGAGGGGGTCAGGCTTTGCTGATGAGGTTGCCGGCGTGCAGGCCGCATTCCTTCTGGGTGGCTTCTTCCCACCACCAGCGGCCTTCGCGCTCATGCTGGTTGGGCAGTACCGGGCGGGTGCAGGGCTCGCAGCCGATGCTGATGAAGCCGCGCTCATGCAGGCTGTTGTACGGCAGTTCGAGCATGCGGATGTAACCCCAGATCTCCTCGCTGCTCATCTGCGCCAGCGGGTTGAACTTGTACAGGGGGCGCTCCGGGGTGGAGAAGGCACTGTCGATTTCCAGCACCGCCACCTGGCTGCGGGTGCCCGGGCTCTGGTCGCGGCGCTGGCCGGTGGCCCAGGCGCTGACGGTGGACAGTTTGCGTCGCAGCGGCTCGATCTTGCGGATGCCGCAGCATTCGCCATGGCCGTCCTTGTAGAAGCTGAACAGGCCCTTTTCCTTGACGAAGGGTTCGAGCTTGCTGTGGTCCGGCGAGATCAGTTCGATGTCGATCTTGTAGTGTTCGCGCACCTGATCGATGAAGCGGTAGGTTTCCGGGTGCAGGCGCCCGGTGTCGAGGCTGAACACCTTGACGTTCTTGTTCAGCTTCCAGGCCATGTCCACCAGCACCACATCCTCGGCGCCGCTGAAGGAGATCCACAGGTCGTCACCGAACTGGGCGAAGGCCAGCTTGAGAATGTCCTGGGCGGATTTGTTGGCATAGGTCGCGGCGAGTTCAGCGACGTCGAACGATGGGTTCATCAGGGCGGTTTCCTACAGGTCGGTGGCGCTGTGCGCTCTATAGGGGGGCGATCTTAACAAAATCCACCCGGCCCTGGCGCGCTCCTCTGCGTTGCGCCTCTGGGGACGAGTCGCTAGAGTTCGGCAGTCCTTTTGCTCGCTCAACTTCAATAATCAGAACCAATGGGAGTGTCTTGTGGAAATTGCCTGTCTCGATCTGGAAGGTGTACTGGTCCCGGAAATCTGGATCGCCTTTGCCGAAAAAACCGGGATTGAATCCCTCAAGGCAACCACCCGGGATATTCCCGACTACGACGTATTGATGAAGCAGCGCCTGCGGATTCTCGACGAGCACGGCCTGAAGCTGTCCGACATCCAGGAAGTGATCGCCACCCTCAAGCCCCTGGACGGCGCGGTGGAGTTCGTCAACTGGCTGCGCGAGCGCTTCCAGGTGGTGATCCTGTCCGACACCTTCTATGAGTTTTCCCAGCCCTTGATGCGCCAGCTGGGTTTCCCGACCCTGCTGTGTCACCGCCTGATCACCGATGACAACGGCCGGGTGACCGGCTATCAACTGCGTCAGAAAGACCCCAAGCGCCAGTCGGTGCTGGCCTTCAAGAGCCTGTACTACCGGGTCATTGCTGCCGGGGATTCCTACAACGACACGACCATGCTCGGCGAGGCCGATGCCGGCATTCTGTTCCATGCCCCGGACAATGTGATCCGCGAGTTCCCGCAGTTCCCCGCGGTGCACAGTTTTGCCGAGCTGAAGCAGGAATTCATCAAGGCTTCCAACCGCACCTTGAGTCTGTAAAGCGGTTCGCCGGCGAAGGGGTCTTTGGATTTTGCGCAAATCCTGTCGACGCCTTCGCTGGCAAGCCAGCTCCTACGGGTGGGAGAGCGACGCGCGCTTGTAGGAGCCGGCTTGCCGGCGAAGAGGCCCTAAAGCCCCTGCAATGTCTCCAGCAACACCCGCACCTTGGTGATGGATTCCTGGTACTCCGCCTGCCAGTCCGAATCCGCGACGATTCCGCCGCCGCCCCAGCAACAGATCTGCCCGTCCTTGGCCAGCAGGCTGCGGATGGCGATCGAGCTGTCCATTTCCCCGCGCACGTCCAGGTACAGCAGCGAGCCGCAGTACAGGGCCCGTCGCGTGGGCTCCAGTTCGTCGATGATCTGCATCGAGCGGATCTTCGGCGCGCCGGTGATCGAACCGCCGGGGAAGCTGCCGGCGATCAGGTCCAGGGCGTCCTTGCCGGGTGCCAGTTCGCCGGTGACGCTGCTCACCAGGTGGTGCACGTTGGGGTAGCTTTCCAGGCTGAACAGCTCCGGCACGCGCACCGAGCCGGTGCGGCAGGTGCGCCCCAGGTCGTTGCGCAGCAGGTCGACGATCATCAGGTTTTCCGCGCGGTCCTTGGGGCTGGACAGCAGCTCGGCGGCATTGGCCGCGTCTTCGGCAGCGTCCCGGCCACGCGGGCGGGTGCCCTTGATCGGCCGGGTTTCCACCCGGCCCTGGCTGACGTGGACGAAGCGCTCCGGCGACAGGCTGAGCACCGCGCCGCCGTCCGGCAGGCGCTGAAAGCCGGAGAAGGGCGTCGGGCACGCCGCGCGCAACGCGCAGTAGGCGACCCAGGGATCGCCCTGGTACTGGCCGCGAAAACGCTGGGCGAAGTTCACCTGATAGCAGTCGCCGGCCTGGATGTAATGCTGGATGCGCTGGAACGCCTGGCGGTAATCCTCGGCGCTCAGGTCGGCCTGCATGGGTCGGCTGAGTTTGAACGAGCCGGCGGCCGTGGCGGGCGCTTGCCTGAACAGCTGGATCAGGCGCTGGCGTTCCGCCTCGTCCAGGCGGGGGTGGAACAGCAGTTGGCTGGTGCGCGCCTGGTGGTCATTGATCAGTGCCCAGGCATACAGGCCAAAGCGCGCGTCCGGCAGATGCAGGTCATCCCGGGCCAGGCTCGGCAGGCGCTCCAGATGACGGCCGAAGTCGTAGCTGAGGTAGCCGATCAGGCCGCCGGCGAAGGGCAGTTCATAGGGCGCCGGGACCTGGGCCGGGCCCAGTTGCTGCAGGTTGTGCCGCAGACGCTGGAGGAAGTCGCCGCCACTTTCGTCGGCGGCCACCGTCAGCTCGGCCAGCGGCCAGGCGCTGAGCAGGTCATAGCGACCGCGCTCGGCAGCGGGCCGGCCGCTGTCCAGCAGCACGGCGCCGGGAGCGTGTTCGATTGCCGCGAAATACTCGGCGGGGTTGGCGCGATAAGGAAGCGGGTGTACGGAGCAGGTCAACATGCGGGGCAGATCAGCCATCGGAGCGCGGTTGGCGATTGTATGCCTGTGCAGGAATTGCTCCTAGAGGGGATGTCGGCGATTGCCCGGTTCAGGGCGCATTCCCCGACCTGTAGCCGCTGCCGCGGGCTGCGAAAATTGCCTTCGCACCCCGCGGCAGCCGTTATCAGCCTGCCACCGGCGGAATGTGGCCGAACAGTTCCTGGGCGAAGCGCACCCGCTCTTCGACGCTTTCGACGATGCCGCGGGTCTTGAGTTGTTCAAGGTGGGCTTCGATGGCGTGGGTGCGCTGGGTCAGGCCGCAGTCGTTGGCGATCTGGATGTTCAGCCCGGGACGGGCATTGAGTTCGAGAATCAGCGGGCCCTTGTCCTGGTCCAGGACCATGTCCACGCCGATGTAGCCCAGGCCGCAGAGCTCGTAGCAGCCGGCCGCCAGTTTCATGAAGCCGTCCCAGTAGGGCAGTTGCACGCCGTCCACCGCGTTGGTGGTGTCCGGGTGCTTGGCGATGATGTTGTTCAGCCAGGTGCCGCGCAGGGTCAGGCCGGTGGCCAGGTCGACACCGACGCCGATGGCGCCCTGGTGCAGGTTGGCCTTGCCCCCGGACTGGCGGGTCGGCAGGCGCAGCATGGCCATCACCGGGTAGCCCATGAGCACGATGATGCGGATGTCCGGCACGCCTTCGTAGCTGATGCTCTTGAAGATCTGGTCCGGGGTCACCCGGTACTCGATCAGCGCCCGGTCGCGGTGCCCGCCCAGGGAATACAGGCCGGTGAGGATGCTGGAAATATGGTGCTCGATTTCTTCGTGGCTGATGATCTTGCCCGACACCGTGCGATAGCGGCCCTCGAAGCGGTCGGCGATGACAATGATGCCGTCGCCCCCGGCGCCTTGCGCCGGCTTGATCACGAAGTCGTTGCGTCCACCAATGATCTCGCCGAGCTTGTCGATTTCCTTCTCGGTGGAGATCACCCCGTACAGTTCCGGCACATGGATGCCGGCCTTGATCGCCCGCTCCTTGGTGATGATCTTGTCATCGACGATGG
The DNA here is from genome assembly GCF_029237275.1 of Pseudomonas sp. 3MA1. Lineage (NCBI taxonomy): Bacteria > Pseudomonadati > Pseudomonadota > Gammaproteobacteria > Pseudomonadales > Pseudomonadaceae > Pseudomonas > Pseudomonas sp. 3MA1. Next base: position 840,757 of record NZ_JAACFX010000001.1, read on the forward strand.
GGTACAGGCTGCGCTTGTTGTACTTGAGCACGTAGTCGGCGTTACGCCGGTTGATGCCCATGATTCCCCGCGCTTCCAGGGCTTTCCAGGTCTTCCACAGGCCGAACATCAGGAGTCGGCCTTGACGAAGGCTTTGAAACGTACCAGCTCCGTCAGGCGGTAGCCGCGGTAACGACCCATCGCCAGCATGAAGCCCACCAGGATCAGCAGCATCGCCGGGAAGGTGAAGACGAAGTAGGTCAGCTCCGGCACGCTCATGATCAGGTGCGCCAGGGAGGCGGCGAACAGGGTGCCGATGGCGACTTTCATCGCATGGCCGCCGCCACGCTCTTCCCAGGTGATGGACAGGCGTTCGATGGTCATGGTCAGGATCACCATCGGGAACAGCGCCACCGACAGGCCGCGCTCCAGGCCCAGCTTGTGGCTGAACAGGCTGATGGCGGCGATCAGCACCACGACGAAGGTCAGCACCACCGACAGCCGCGGCAGCATCTGCAGCTTCAGGTGTTCCAGGTAGGAGCGCAGGGACAGCCCCAGCGCGGTGATCACCGTGAACAGCACGATACCGAAGCCCAGCTGAGTCTCGCGGAAGGCCAGGGCGATCAGCACCGGGGTGAAGGTGCCCAGGGTCTGCAGGCCGATCAGGTTGCGCAGTATCAGGATCACCAGTACGCCGATGGGGATCATCACCATGATCATGAAGGTCTGCTGGGTCTGCAGCGGCAGGCCGTAGAGCGAGTATTCGAGGAAGTTGGCGTCGGTGTTCTCGTCGGTCAGCTTGGCCAGGCGAATGGCGTTCATTTCGCTGTTGTTGAGGCTGAAGGTGACGTTGGCTTTCTTGCCACCATCGACGGTGATCAGGTTGTCGTCGCCGGTCCACCACAGCAGACGGTCGCTGGGCATGCCCTGCTCGCCGGTTTCCGGGTTGAAGTACAGCCAGTCGGTGCCGTTGAAACTGCGCAGCCAGAGCTCCGGGGTCTGCGGCTGGTCAGCCACCAGGCGAATGGTGTGGACCTTCTCCATCGGCACGTGGGCGATGGACAGCAGCAACTCGACGATCTTGGCCTTGTTGGCGCTGGACGGGTCGCCGGCCAGCAGCAGCTTGGCGTTGTCGTCACTGGCGTTGTTGACCCGTTTGATGGCCTCGCTGATGAAGGTCTCGACGTCCGCCGAGTGCTGGCGGATCGGCGCCAGCAGGGCTTCGGCGGCAATCTTCTCCGGGCCTTCCACGGCCATGCTGTCGCGGAAGGTCGGGCCCTTGATCTTGGATTTCTCGGCGCTGTAGCGCTTGGTCAGCACCAGGCGGTAGTACAGGGTCTGGTTGCCCTTGGCCCGGCGTGCCGACCAGGTGACCTTGCGGTTGCCGTCGACACGGTTCACCGACACCCCATAGTTGTTGGAAATGAAGCTCTCGTTGAGGCTCACGTAGTCGCGGCTCAGGGGCGGCACGAACATCTGGATCTTGATCGGGTCCTTGCCGTTGGCGACGAATTCGACCTTGGCGTCGATGTTCCACAGATCGTCGGTGGCGTCTTCGGTCACCGGAATGCCCAGCACGAAAATCTGATAGGCCGTGATCGAAATGCCCAGCACCACCAGGATGGCGATCAGGACTTTCAGATGAAGGGTAAGAGAACGCATGGGAATTACTCTGCGGTATGAGCGTCGGTGGCGCAGGCGGGTTTGCCAGCAGCGTATTTAAGACTGGGGTCGACCAGCGCATCGAAGCGTTTCAGGGCTTCGGAGCCGATCAGCAGCGGGAATTGGAAGGTGCTGCGGTCGGTCAAGTTCACTTCGATGCTGCGCAAGGCGCTGCCCATGCACACATCCAGGGCGATCACCGGCCGGGCGGTGTAGTTCTTGTCTTCATCGGGGTCATAGTCGCCGGCGCGGCGCTTGATCTTGCTGACCCGGGCCAGAGGCCGCTCGATGGGGTGGCTGTGGGCGGTGTCGATGGCCAGGTAGAAACGCACCCAGGATTCGCCATTGCGCTTGAAGCGCTTGATGTCGCGGGCACTCAGGGAAGCGGTCTTGGCGCCGGTGTCGAGCTTGGCCGCGACTTCCAGGTCAATGTCCGACAACCGTGCATATTCATTCAAACCGTAGACAGTCTTGCCGGCGGCGGCACTGATGCCGGGCAAGGCAAGCAGGCAGAGGAGGGGGGGGAGGGCCTTGAGTCTCATAGATCCTGATGGGCATGGGTTCTTCAATTCAAGGCGACCGGCATTGCTGCGCAAGCTCCCTCGTGTGCGTGCCATAAAAAGATGACAGGCCAATGCGGGCGGCATTCTAGCATGCTGGTTTTGCCGCGCCAGCGCTGGGGGCGGGCCTTTTGTCTCGTTCTGGTGCAACGGGTTATTAGACGATTGTCGACAATCTCAATTTTTCCTTTGACTGTCTTCCGGGTATTGGCTAGTTTTTGCCTCATTGATTTTCAAGGTGTCGACAATATGCTGGATCAACTGGAACATCCGCTGCCGGCGCAGGACGATTCTGAAACCCTGTCCGAAAACGTCTTCCGGCGCATCCAGGCCGCCATCGTCAAGGGCGAGATCGCCCCGGGCAGCAAGATCTCCGAACCGGAGCTGGCCCGAACCTACGGCATCAGTCGTGGCCCGTTGCGCGAGGCGATTCACCGCCTCGAAGGCCAGCGCCTGCTGGTGCGGGTGCCCCATGTCGGCGCCCGGGTGGTGTCCCTGAGCCACGCCGAACTGATCGAACTCTACGAAATCCGCGAATCCCTGGAAGGCATGGCCTGTCGCCTGGCGGCGCAGCGCATGACCACCGAGGAGATCGACGAGCTGCGCCGGGTGCTCGATACCCACGAGCGCGATGCAGCGTTCCAGGCCGGCGTCGGCTACTACCAGCAGGAAGGGGATTTCGACTTCCACTACCGGATCATCCAGGGCGCGGGCAATCGCACCCTTACGCAGATGCTCTGCGGCGAGCTGTACCAACTGGTGCGCATGTACCGCATCCAGTTCTCCGCGACCCCCAACCGCCCGCACCAGGCGTTTGCCGAACACCACCGGATTCTCGATGCCATTGCCGATCGCGACGGCGAACTGGCCGAGTTGTTGATGCGCCGCCACATCGGCGCCTCGAAACGCAATATTGCGCGTCACTACCAGGACAGCGCCCATCAGACAGCCACTCCACGAGGTGAGTCATGAGTTCCAACAAGAGCACTCCAGGCCAGCGTTTCCGCGATGCGGTCGCCAGCGAACAGCCGTTGCAAGTGGTCGGCGCGATCAACGCCAACCACGCCCTGCTGGCCAAGCGCGCCGGTTTCAAGGCCATCTACCTGTCTGGCGGCGGGGTCGCCGCCGGTTCCCTCGGCGTGCCTGACCTGGGCATCACCGGCCTCGACGACGTCCTCACCGACGTGCGTCGCATCACCGACGTCTGCGACCTGCCGCTGCTGGTGGACGTGGACACCGGCTTCGGTTCCTCGGCCTTCAACGTGGCGCGCACCGTCAAGTCGATGATCAAGTTCGGCGCCGCGGCGATCCATATCGAAGACCAGGTCGGCGCCAAGCGCTGCGGCCACCGCCCCAATAAAGAGATCGTTTCCCAGCAGGAAATGGTCGACCGCATCAAGGCCGCGGTGGACGCCCGCACCGACGACAGCTTCGTGATCATGGCGCGCACCGACGCCCTGGCGGTGGAAGGCCTGGAGTCGGCCCTGGAACGCGCCGCGGCGTGCATCGAGGCCGGCGCCGACATGGTGTTTCCAGAAGCCATCACCGAGCTTGAGATGTACAAGATCTTCGCCGATCGGGTGAAGGCGCCGATCCTGGCCAACATCACCGAATTCGGCGCGACTCCGCTGTACACCACCGAACAGTTGAAATCCGTGGATGTTTCCCTGGTGCTGTACCCGCTGTCGGCGTTCCGCGCCATGAACAAGGCGGCGGAAAACGTCTACACCGCAATCCGTCGCGACGGCACCCAGCAGAACGTGATCGACACCATGCAGACCCGCATGGAGCTCTACGAGCGCATCGATTACCACAGCTTCGAGCAGAAGCTCGATGCGCTGTTCGCCCAGAAGAAAGGCTGAATCAATCCTTGTGGGAGCGAGCTGGCTCGCGATGGCCGTCGACGCTAACGCGCGAGCCTGGATCGCGAGCAGGCTCGCTCCTACAGTGTCGGGGTGAGTCCCGACCAACGAAGTTGCCAAGTCCCTAACAAATTCAAGATTGGAGAGAGCAATGGCCGAAGCAAAAGTATTGAGTGGTGCAGGTCTGCGCGGCCAGGTCGCCGGGCAAACCGCGCTGTCCACCGTGGGCCAGGCCGGTGCCGGGCTGACCTACCGCGGCTATGACGTGCGCGAATTGGCGGCCGATGCGCAGTTCGAGGAAGTGGCCTACCTGCTGTTGTACGGCGACCTGCCAACCCAGGAACAACTGGCCGCCTACAGCGCCAAGCTGAGCAAGCTGCGGGATCTGCCACAGGCGCTGAAGGAAGTGCTGGAGCGGATTCCGGCCCAGGCCCATCCGATGGACGTGATGCGCACCGGTTGCTCGTTCCTCGGCAATATCGAGCCGGAGAAGGACTTCTCCCAGCAGCACGATGTCACCGACCGTCTGCTGGCGGCCTTCCCGGCGATCATGTGCTACTGGTACCGCTTCAGCCATGAAGGCGTGCGCATCAACTGCGTCAGCGACGAGCAGACCATCGGCGGCCACTTCCTGCACCTGCTGCACGGCAAGAAGCCCAGCGACTTGCACGTCAAGGTGATGAACGTGTCGCTGATCCTCTACGCCGAGCACGAGTTCAACGCCTCGACCTTCACCGCCCGGGTTTGTGCCTCGACCCTGTCGGACCTGTACTCGTGCATCACCGCCGCCATCGGTTCGCTGCGTGGCCCGCTGCACGGTGGCGCCAACGAAGCGGCCATGGAGCTGATCGAACGCTTCCACAACCCCGAAGAGGCGACCGCCGAACTGCTGCGGATGCTGGAGCGCAAGGACAAGATCATGGGCTTTGGCCACGCGATCTACAAAGACAGCGACCCGCGCAACGAGGTGATCAAGGGCTGGTCGAAGAAGCTGGCGGACGAAGTCGGTGACAAGGTGCTGTTCCCGGTGTCCGAAGCCATCGACAAGACCATGTGGGAGCAGAAGAAGCTGTTCCCCAACGCCGACTTCTACCACGCCTCGGCGTACCACTTCATGGGCATCCCGACCAAGCTGTTCACCCCGATTTTCGTCTGCTCGCGCCTGACCGGCTGGGCCGCCCACGTGTTCGAGCAGCGGGGCAACAACCGCATCATCCGTCCAAGCGCCGAGTACATCGGCGTTGAACAGCGCAAGTTCGTGCCAATCGAACGCCGCTGACCGGGAGGGCGCCAGCACTGTGGCTTGAATGCACCACACACCTGTAGGAGCGAGCTTGCTCGCGACAGCGATGGCTCAGCCGACGCGATGTCGGATCTGCTTCAGTCATCGCGAGCAAGCTCGCTCCTACAAGGGATAGAGGTCCATTCAACTCGGTGCCAGACGCTCCCTTTGAAACTACCGTGATCGAGTCCCCTGACCATGAACACTGAATTTCGCAAGACGCTGCCCGGCAGCCAGCTGGACTATTTCGACGCCCGTGCGGCGGTCGATGCGCTCCAGCCCGGCGCCTACGACAGCCTGCCCTACACCTCCCGCGTACTGGCGGAAAACCTGGTGCGGCGCTGTGATCCGGCGACCCTCAACGCCTCCCTTGGCCAGTTGATCGAACGTCGCGACGACCTGGACTTTCCCTGGTTCCCGGCCCGCGTGGTGTGCCACGACATCCTCGGCCAGACCGCGCTGGTGGACCTGGCCGGCCTGCGCGATGCCATTGCCGATCAGGGCGGTGACCCGGCCCTGGTCAACCCGGTGGTGCCGACCCAACTGATCGTCGACCACTCCCTGGCCGTGGAATGCGGCGGCTTCGACCCGGACGCTTTCGACAAGAACCGCGCGATTGAAGACCGGCGCAACGAAGACCGCTTCCACTTCATCAACTGGACCAAGAAGGCCTTCAAGAACGTCGATGTGATCCCGCCGGGCAACGGCATCATGCATCAGATCAACCTGGAGAAAATGTCCCCGGTGATCCAGGTGCGCGACGGTGTGGCTTTCCCTGATACCTGCGTCGGCACCGACAGCCACACCCCCCACGTGGACGCCCTGGGGGTGATCGCCATCGGTGTGGGCGGCCTGGAAGCCGAGAACGTCATGCTCGGCCGCGCTTCGTGGATGCGCCTGCCGGAAATCATCGGCGTCGAGCTCACCGGCAAGCTGCAACCCGGGATCACCGCCACCGACATGGTGCTGGCGCTGACCGAGTTCCTGCGCAAGCAGAAAGTGGTGGGTGCCTGGCTGGAGTTCTTCGGCGCAGGCGCTGCGGCACTGACCCTGGGCGACCGCGCCACCATTTCCAACATGGCCCCGGAATACGGCGCCACCGCGGCGATGTTCTACATCGACCAGCAGACCATCGACTACCTCAAGCTCACCGGCCGCGAAGACCAACAAGTGCGCCTGGTGGAGAGCTACGCCAAGCACACCGGCCTGTGGGCCGACAGCCTGAAGAGCGCGCGCTACGAGCGCGGTCTGCAGTTCGACCTGTCGTCGGTGGTGCGCAACATGGCCGGGCCGAGCAACCCGCACGCACGGGTCGCCACCAGCGAGCTGGCGGCCAAGGGCATTGCCGGGCAGTGGTCCGAAGTGCCGGGGCAGATGCCCGACGGCGCGGTGATCATTGCCGCCATCACCAGCTGCACCAACACCAGCAACCCGCGCAACGTGATCGCGGCGGGCCTTTTGGCGCGCAATGCCAACAAGCTGGGGTTGACCCGCAAGCCGTGGGTCAAGTCGTCCCTGGCCCCGGGTTCGAAAACCGTGGCCATGTACCTGGAAGAAGCCGGCCTGGGCCATGAATTGGAGCAGTTGGGCTTTGGCGTGGTGGCCTTTGCCTGCACCACCTGCAACGGCATGTCCGGCGCCCTGGACCCGGTGATCCAGAAAGAGATCATCGAGCGCGACCTGTACGCCACCGCCGTGCTCTCGGGTAACCGCAACTTCGACGGGCGCATCCACCCTTATGCCAAGCAGGCGTTCCTGGCTTCGCCGCCGCTGGTGGTGGCCTACGCGATTGCCGGCACCATCCGTTTCGATATCGAGAAGGATGTGCTGGGCCTGGACGCCGATGGCCGGGAAATCCGCCTCAAGGACATCTGGCCGAGCGACGAAGAAATCGACGCGGTGGTCAAGGCGGCGGTCAAGCCGGAGCAGTTCCGCAAGGTCTACATCCCGATGTTCGCCATCCACGAAGACACCGGCCCGAAAGTCGAGCCGCTGTACGACTGGCGTCCACAGAGCACCTACATCCGCCGTCCGCCGTACTGGGAAGGGGCCCTGGCCGGCGAGCGCAGCCTCAAGGGCATGCGCCCGCTGGCGGTGCTGCCGGACAACATCACCACCGACCACCTGTCGCCGTCCAACGCCATCATGCTCGACAGCGCGGCTGGCGAGTACCTGGCGAAAATGGGCCTGCCGGAAGAGGACTTCAACTCCTACGCGACCCACCGTGGCGACCACCTGACCGCCCAGCGCGCGACCTTCGCCAACCCGAAACTGTTCAACGAAATGGTTCAGGAAAACGGCAAGGTCAAGCAGGGCTCCCTGGCGCGGATCGAGCCGGAAGGCAAAGTCACGCGGATGTGGGAAGCCATCGAAACCTACATGCAGCGCAAGCAGCCGCTGATCATCATTGCCGGCGCCGACTACGGTCAGGGCTCGTCCCGCGACTGGGCGGCCAAGGGCGTGCGCCTGGCCGGTGTGGAAGCCATCGTCGCCGAAGGCTTCGAGCGCATCCATCGCACCAACCTGGTGGGCATGGGCGTGCTGCCCCTGGAGTTCCTCCCGGGCACCGACCGCAAGACCCTGGGCATCGACGGCACCGAAACCTATGACGTGATCGGCGAACGCACGCCGCGCGCGCAGTTGACCCTGGTGATCAACCGCCGCAACGGCGAGCGCTTGGAGGTGCCAGTGACCTGCCGCCTCGACACCGCCGAAGAGGTGTCGATCTACGAGGCGGGCGGCGTGCTGCAACGCTTCGCCCAGGACTTCCTGGAATCGGCAGTCGTCAGCTAAATGACTTACCGGGGGCGGGCCGCAAGGCACCGCCCCCGGTCTTTATCAGGACCTGAAATTCATGGCATTCGTAGCGCAAATCAAGATTCCCGCCACCTACATGCGTGGCGGCACCAGCAAGGGCGTGTTCTTCAATCTCAAGGACCTGCCCGAGGCGGCCCAACTGCCGGGCGCGGCCCGCGATGCCCTGCTGTTGCGGGTGATCGGCAGCCCCGATCCCTATGACAAGCAGATCGACGGCATGGGCGGCGCCACCTCCAGCACCAGCAAGACGGTGATTCTGTCCAAGAGCATCAAGGCCGATCACGACGTCGACTACCTGTTCGGTCAGGTGGCCATCGACAAGGCCTTCGTCGACTGGAGCGGCAACTGCGGCAACCTCTCGGCGGCGGTGGGCTCGTTCGCCATCAGCAGCGGCCTGGTGGACCCGGCGCGCATCCCGCAGAACGGTGTGGCGGTGGTGCGTATCTGGCAGGCCAATATCGGCAAGAGCATCATCGCCCACGTGCCGATCACCAACGGCGAGGTTCAGGAAACCGGTGATTTCGAGCTGGATGGGGTGACCTTCCCGGCGGCCGAAGTGCAGCTGGAGTTTCTCGATCCGGCGGCCGAGGAAGAGGGCGCCGGCGGTTCGATGTTCCCCACCGGCAACCTGGTGGACGACCTGGAAGTACCGGGTGTTGGCACCTTCAAGGCGACCCTGATCAACGCCGGGATTCCGACGATTTTCATCAACGCGGCGGACATCGGTTACCGCGGCACCGAGCTGCAGGGCGACATCAATGGCGACCCCAAGGCCCTGGCCATGTTCGAGAGCATCCGTGCCCACGGTGCCCTGCGCATGGGTCTGATTCAGCACCTGGAACAAGCCGCCCAGCGCCAGCACACGCCGAAAGTGGCCTTTGTCGCGCCGCCGGCGGATTACCAGGCTTCCAGCGGCAAGGCGATCAAGGCCGGGGATGTCGACCTGCTGGTGCGGGCCCTGTCCATGGGCAAGCTGCACCACGCGATGATGGGCACCGCGGCGGTGGCCATTGGCACCGCGGCGGCGATTCCCGGGACCCTGGTCAATCTGGCGGCCGGCGGCGGTGCGCGCAGCGCGGTGCGTTTTGGTCACCCTTCGGGCACCTTGCGCGTCGGCGCCGAAGCCACGCAAAACGGTGCTGACTGGACCGTGGTCAAGGCCATCATGAGCCGCAGCGCGCGGGTGCTGATGGAAGGCTGGGTGCGCGTGCCCGGCGACAGTTTCTAGGAACAGCAGCGCAGGCTTTGAGGGGGGGGCTTGCTGTGGCGAGGGAGCTTGCTCCCGCTCGGCCGGCCGGCGCGTAGCGGTCGTAAGCCTTGAACTTGCGATTGACCTGCTGCAACCCATGGGCCGCCTTTGGGGCGGCTGCGCCACCCAGCGCGAGCAAGCTCCCTCGCCACAACCGCCAGCAGTGCCGCTGTTATTGAATCGCTGAGCAGGCGCAGACCTGCGATGCCGTTATTGACCTGTACCTGAGGAATCACCGCTACCCACAACCTTGCAACAGGAGCAACGCCCCCATGAGCGCCAACGTAGACCTGAACAACCGTCCCGAGTACGACCAGGTCCTGCAGGACATCGCCGACTATGTCCTGAACTATTCCATCGACTCCCAAGAAGCCCTCGACACCGCCCGCCATTGCCTTATGGACACCCTGGGCTGCGGCCTGCTGGCCCTGCGTTTTCCCGAATGCACCAAGCACCTGGGGCCGATCGTCGAAGGCACCGTGGTGCCCTTCGGCGCCCGGGTGCCCGGCACCAGCTACCGCCTCGACCCGGTGAAGGCGGCCTGGGACATAGGCAGCATCGTGCGTTGGCTGGATTACAACGACACCTGGCTGGCGGCGGAGTGGGGGCATCCTTCGGACAACCTCGGCGGGATTCTGGCGGTGGCCGATCATCTGTCGCAAAAGCGCGTGGCCAATGGCGAGGCGCCGCTGACCCTGGGCGACGTGCTCAAGGCGATGGTCATGGCCCATGAGATCCAGGGCGTGATCGCCCTGGAAAATTCCTTCAACCGCGTCGGGCTCGATCATGTGCTGTTGGTAAAGGTTGCCTCCACAGCGGTCTGCGCCAAGTTGATGGGGGCCAATCGCGAGCAGCTGCTGGCGGCGCTGTCCCATGCCTTTGTCGACGGTCAGGCGCTGCGCACCTACCGTCATGCGCCGAATGCCGGTTCACGCAAATCCTGGGCGGCGGGGGATGCCAGCAGTCGCGGGGTGCGCCTGGCGGATATCGCAATGCGCGGCGAGATGGGCATTCCAGGGGTGCTCAGCGCGCCGCAGTGGGGCTTCTATGACGTGCTGTTCAGTCACACCAACAAGGACCTGGCGCTCAAGCCCGAGGGCCAGCGGCAGTTCAGCCTGACGCAGAAATACGCCAGCTACGTGATGGAAAACGTGCTGTTCAAGATCAGCTTCCCGGCGGAGTTCCATGCGCAGACCGCGTGTGAGGCGGCGGTGATCCTGCATCCGAAAGTGCGCAATCGCCTGCACGAAATCGACCGCATCCTGATCACCACCCATGAGTCGGCGATCCGCATCATTTCCAAGGTCGGGCCGCTGGCCAATGCCGCCGACCGCGATCACTGCCTGCAATACATGACCGCCGTGCCCCTGGCCTTCGGCACCCTGGTGGCCGAGCACTACGAGGACGACTTCCACGCCGCGCACCCGATCATCGATCAGTTGCGGGGCAAGATGCAGATCGTTGAAGACCCGCGCTATACCCGGGAATACCTGGAAGCCGACAAGCGCTCGATCGCCAACGCGATCCAGGTGTTCTTCAAGGACGGCTCCAGCACCGAACAGGTGGCGGTGGAGTACCCGATCGGCCACCGGCGGCGCCGCGCCGAAGGCATCCCGCTGCTGGAAGACAAGTTCAAGGCCAACCTGGCCACCCGCTTCAGCGCCCAGCGCTCGGCGCAGATTTTCCAGCTGTACAAGGACCCGGCGCGGTTGGAAGCAACGCCGGTGCACAGGTTCGTCGACCTGCTGGTGATCTGATACCCACCCTTGTAGGAGCGAGCTTGCTCGCGATGAACGTCAACGATGACGCGGGTTTGCCGGGCGAGCGTGGCGTTCCGAGAAGCTTCGCGAGCAAGCTCGCTCCTACCGCGTCTCTTTAGCGTCGGGCGGGCTTTCTGGTCAGCCATTTATCCAGCGGCAATTTGGTGATGGCGAAGCCGCCGAGCAGGGTCGAGGCATACAGCAGCAGGTCCCGGGACAGGCTCTGGCCTTCGTACCAGGCGCCGATGATCACCGCGAACACCGGGAAGATGATGAAAACGAAGGACAGGATCACCGGATTCAGGCGCTTGAGCAGGAAGAAGTAGACGATAAATCCGCCCACCGACGCAGCCAGCCCCAGGTACAGCAGGGCGCCCCAGGAGCGCGGGCTGATCGCGGCAAAGTCCGGGCTTTCCACGGCCAGCCCGGCCAGGCACAGCAGCAGGCCGGCGATGCCGATCGGCAGGGCGTTGTAGGTGATGACGCTGATGGCGCTGCCGTGTTTCTTGGTGACCACGTAGCACAGGGCATGCAGCAGCGCCGCGCCGAGAATCGCCAGCACCCCCGAGAGTTCGTTGTGATCGTTGAGCAGGCCCTGGCCGCGGATGATCTGGAACAGGCTGGCAAAGCCGACGGCGATGCCCAGCAGTTGCGCCAGATGAATCCTTTCTCGCAACAACAGGGCGGAAAAAATCAGGATGAACACCGGCATGCAACTGAACAGCAACGCGGTCAGCCCCGAGGACACGTGCACCTCGCCGTAGTTGAGCAGGGTATAGGGCAGGCTGAAGTAGCACAGGGTGACGAACACCAGGAAGCCCCGGCTGCCCCTGGGGAACATCAACGGCTCGCGGCGCAGCCAGGCAAAGCAGGCGAACAACGGGAAGGCAATCAGAAAGCGCAGCCCGGCGGCGGTCAGCGGGGGCACGCTTTCCACGGCGATCTTGATCCCCAGCCAGGTGGTGCCCCAGCTCAGGCAGACAATCAGGAACAGGGTGCAGGTCACCAGCGTGGCCAGCCAGTGGCGCGAAGGCACTGTTGTGGTGGGGGCTGCCGTGGTGGTCGTGGTCACGCTGACACTCCTTTCGTGATCGGTAATTGACCCCTATATTGAGCGAGTCATTTCCGGTGATTGAACCTGTAAAGCACGTTATTGGGGTAAATGATGGCTGTCAAAGTAAGTATTGACATGGTGTCAATGTTGCGTTCCGCCTTGCGCGAAGGGGCGGGGCCCAAGTACAAGCGCCTGGCCGACGCGCTGGATCAGGGCATTGACCAGGGGCTGCTGGCCCCTGGCAGCAAGTTGTTTCCCCATCGGCAACTGGCCGATCAACTGGGGGTGACCATTGGCACCATCAGTCGTGCCTATGCCGAGCTGGAGCGCGTGGGGCAGGTGGTGGCGCGGGTCGGGGATGGCACCTACGTGCGTCAGGACGGCTTGCAGCGCCCGCGCGACGCCGGGTTTCGCCACGTCGGCGATGAGTCGCCCGCGCTGTTCGACATGAGTCGCAATACCCATATTCCCGGGCCGGAGAGCCGCTTGATCGCTCAGGGCCTGCGGGCGCTGGCGGACGATCCCCAGGGGTTGCTGGACGTGGCTCGCTACAGTCCGGAGGCCGGGCTGGCGCGCTATCGCGAGGCCGGTGCCCGCTGGCTGACCCAGGAGGGGTTGCAGGTCGATGCCGCGCAGGTGCTTTGCGTCAACGGCGCCCAGCATGGCTTGCATATCGCCCTGCTGGCGCTGCTCAAGGCCGGGGATACCCTGGCCACCGAGCACCTGACTTATCCGGGCCTGATCAGTAGCGCTCGGATGCAAGGGATCAAGTTGCTGGGCTTGCCCATGGATGAGCAGGGGCTGTTGCCCGAGGCGCTGGAGGAGGCGTGCCGGCATCACCGGCTGGCGGCCCTGTATTGCACGCCGACCTTGCAGAACCCCAGCACCGCGGTGCAGTCCGCGGCGCGCCGCGAGGCGATCGCCGAGGTCTGCCGGCGGCACAACCTGTTGATTCTGGAGGATGAAACCCACGCCGTGCTGATGGCTCAGCGGCCGGCGCCGCTGGCTCATTTCGCCCCTGAGCGCACGGTGCTGATCAGCAGCCTGAGCAAGGCCGTGGCCGCGGGGTTGCGGGTCGGTTTCCTGTGCGCGCCGCCGCCACTGGTGGGACGATTGGCCGCAGCGCTGCGGGCAACCTGCTGGATGGCCACGCCGTTGGTCCTGGAGCTGGCTGCCGGTTGGATCGATAACGGCATTGCCGAACGCTTGCGTCAGCAGCAGATGGCCGAGATCATGCGGCGCAAGGGGCTGGTGGCGGGCTTGCTGCAGGGGTTGCACTGGCGCAGTCCAGAGGCCTGCCCGCATTTCTGGATCCGTGTTCCCGAGCCCTGGCGGGCTTCGGAGATCGAGGCGCACTTGAAGCAGCAGCACTATCTGGTGGCCACCGCCGAGACCTTCGCCGTGGGCCAGGCGGCGGTGCCGCAGTTCATTCGCGCCAGTGTCTGCAACACCACGGCCGATGATCGGAAACTGACCGAGGGCTTTGCTGCATTGGCGACGGCGTTACGCCAGGAGCGTGGATTGCCGGGATGGTGACGGGGGGCATGGGGTAATGCGGGCAAGCCTTGTGGCAGGGACGATTCCTTGCCACATCGGGCTGGCTGAAGCCTTGGTGCGACCTACTTGAAGCGGCGCTCCACGCCTTTTTCCACGAGGATCTTGGCGGAAATCTCTTCCACCGAGAAATGCGTGGAGTTGATATGGGGAATGTTTTCGCGGCGGAACAGGTTTTCCACTTCGCGCACTTCGAACTCGCACTGGGCGTAGCTGGAGTAGCGGCTGTTGGGCTTGCGCTCGTTGCGGATCGCGGTGAGGCGGTCCGGGTCGATGGTCAGGCCGAACAGCTTGTGCTTGTGGGCGCGCAGGGCATTGGGCAGTTGCAGGCGCTCCATGTCTTCTTCGGTCAGCGGGTAGTTGGCCGCGCGGATGCCGAATTGCATGGCCATGTACAGGCAGGTCGGGGTCTTGCCGCAGCGCGACACGCCCACCAGGATCAGGTCGGCCTTGTCGTAGTAGTGGGTGCGGGCGCCGTCGTCGTTGTCCAGGGCGAAGTTCACCGCCTCGATCCGCTCCATGTAGTTGGAGTTGTGGCCAATGGAGTGGGACTTGCCGACGGAGTAGGAGGAGTGCTCGCTGAGCTCCTGTTCCAGGGGCGCGAGGAAGGTCGAGAAGATGTCGATCATGAAACCATTGGAGGTCGCGAGAATCTCACGAATGTCCTGGTTGACGATGGTGTCGAAAATGATCGGGCGATGGCCGTCTTTTTCGGCGGCCATATTGATTTGTTGTACCATGGCCCGCGCTTTTTCCATGCTGTCGATGTACGGCCGCGTGAATTTGCTGAAGGTAATGTTTTCGAACTGCGCCAACAGGCTCTGGCCGAGGGTTTCCGCTGTGATACCGGTACCGTCGGAAATAAAGAAAGCAGATCGTTTCATTTGCGGCTTGGGCCTTAAGCTAGTGACGATTCTTGGATATGATAGGCGCGATTTGTCGGCCGGGAATGGCCCGCATTCTCACTTATTTTCCAGGTCCAGGCCATATAGCGGGCAAACGCTCCCCGAGCAGCCGGCTTCTGAGCTTTTCCAACACAGTTAGTGGAGAGATCACCTTGGTAGAGTACGTAGTTTCCCTCGATAAGCTCGGCAAACACGATGTTGAGCATGTGGGGGGCAAGAACGCATCCCTGGGCGAGATGATCAGCAACCTCGCAGGTGCGGGCGTATCGGTCCCTGGTGGCTTTGCCACGACAGCTCAGGCTTATCGTGATTTTCTTGAGTTGAGCGGTCTGAACGACCAGATCCATGCCGCCCTCGATGCGCTGGATGTCGATGACGTCAACGCCCTGGCCAAGACCGGCGCGCAGATCCGTCAATGGATCATGGAAGCCGAGTTCCCCGAGCGCCTCAACACCGAGATCCGTACCGCTTTCGCCGCCTTGTCGGCAGGCAACCCGGACATCGCGGTAGCCGTGCGTTCCTCGGCCACCGCCGAAGATTTGCCGGACGCCTCCTTCGCCGGCCAGCAGGAAACCTTCCTCAACATCCGTGGCGTGGACAACGTGATCCGTGCCGCCAAGGAAGTGTTTGCCTCTTTGTTCAACGATCGCGCCATTTCCTACCGCGTACACCAGGGTTTCGACCACAAGCTGGTGGCCCTGTCTGCCGGTGTGCAGCGCATGGTGCGTTCGGAAACCGGTACCGCCGGCGTGATGTTCACTCTCGACACCGAGTCGGGCTTCCGTGACGTGGTGTTCATCACCGGCGCCTACGGCCTGGGTGAAACCGTGGTCCAGGGCGCGGTCAATCCGGACGAGTTCTACGTCCACAAAAACACCCTTGAAGCCGGTCGTCCGGCCATCCTGCGCCGCAACCTGGGCAGCAAGGCCATCAAGATGATCTACGGCGACGAAGCCAAGGCCGGTCGTTCGGTGAAGACCGTGCACGTGGACGCAGCCGATCGCGCGCGTTTCTGCCTGACCGACGCCGAAGTCAGCGAGCTGGCCAAGCAGGCGATGATCATCGAGAAGCACTACCAGTGCCCGATGGACATCGAGTGGGCCAAAGACGGCGACGACGGCAAGCTGTACATCGTCCAGGCTCGTCCGGAAACCGTGAAGAGCCGTACCCAGGCCAACGTCATGGAGCGCTACCTGCTCAAGGAAACTGGCACCGTGCTGGTGGAAGGTCGCGCCATCGGTCAGCGCATCGGCGCCGGCAAGGTGCGGATCATCAAGGACGTTTCCGAGATGGACAAGGTCCAGGCCGGTGACGTGCTGGTGTCCGACATGACCGACCCGGACTGGGAACCGGTGATGAAGCGCGCCAGCGCCATCGTCACCAACCGTGGCGGTCGTACCTGCCACGCGGCGATCATCGCTCGCGAACTGGGGATTCCGGCGGTAGTGGGTTGCGGCAACGCCACCGAGCTGCTGAAGGATGGCCAGGGGGTGACCGTTTCCTGCGCCGAAGGCGACACCGGCTTGATCTTCGAAGGCGAACTGGGCTTCGACATCAAGCAGAACTCGGTAGACGCCATGCCGGAACTGCCGTTCAAGATCATGATGAACGTCGGTAACCCGGACCGCGCCTTCGACTTCGCCCAACTGCCAAACGCCGGCGTTGGCCTGGCCCGCCTGGAGTTCATCATCAACCGCATGATCGGCGTGCACCCCAAGGCGCTGCTGAACTACGCCGGGCTGCCGCAAGAGATCAAGGACAGCGTCGACAAGCGTATTGCCGGTTACCACGATCCTGTG
The DNA here is from genome assembly GCF_029237275.1 of Pseudomonas sp. 3MA1. Lineage (NCBI taxonomy): Bacteria > Pseudomonadati > Pseudomonadota > Gammaproteobacteria > Pseudomonadales > Pseudomonadaceae > Pseudomonas > Pseudomonas sp. 3MA1. The sequence continues at coordinate 857,240 of NZ_JAACFX010000001.1, forward strand.
GATTTCTACGTCGACAAGCTGGTTGAAGGCATCAGCACCCTGGCTGCGGCGTTCACTCCGAAGAAGGTCATCGTGCGCCTGTCGGACTTCAAGTCCAACGAATACGCCAACCTGATCGGCGGCAAGCTCTACGAGCCGGAAGAAGAGAACCCGATGCTGGGCTTCCGTGGCGCCTCGCGTTACATCAGCGAATCCTTCCGTGACTGCTTCGAGCTGGAATGCCGTGCGCTGAAACGCGTGCGCAACGAGATGGGCCTGACCAACGTCGAAATCATGGTGCCGTTCGTGCGCACCTTGGGCGAAGCCAGCCAAGTGGTTGATCTGCTGGCTGAAAATGGCCTCAAACGCGGCGAAAACGGCCTGCGCGTGATCATGATGTGCGAACTGCCGTCCAACGCCATCCTGGCCGAGGAGTTCCTCGAGTACTTCGATGGTTTCTCCATCGGCTCCAACGATCTGACCCAGCTGACCCTGGGCCTGGACCGTGACTCGGGGATCATCGCCCACCTGTTCGACGAGCGTAATCCTGCGGTCAAGAAGCTGCTGGCCAATGCCATCGCCGCCTGCAACAAGGCCGGCAAGTACATCGGCATCTGCGGCCAGGGGCCTTCGGACCACCCGGACCTGGCCAAGTGGCTGATGGAGCAGGGCATTGAAAGCGTTTCGCTGAACCCGGACTCGGTGCTGGAAACCTGGTTCTTCCTGGCCGAAGGTCAGGGCGCGGCGTAATCGGTGAACGAAGAGCCGGTTGCGCCTCGGCGGACCGGCTCTTGAAGATTCAAGCAGGGCGTGCTTCTTCTGGATGCCGCCCTTTTTTGTGCAAGAAGAATATGCAAAGCAGCAGCAACCTATTTCCCGTCGCCTTGATCAGTGCCGAGCGTCGAGGCGACCTCAGCGAAGATGTCTATCGCTTGAAACCCGGCAACAGCCCGGACCCTTCGGTCGAACTGGCAGTGACCCGGCTGGGGCTGGCGGATGAGCCGCAAGCCCGGGGCGTGCCTGTGGTTCTGCTCCACGGCAGCTTTTCCAACCGGCGCTTCTGGTATTCGCCCAAGGGCGTGGGCCTTGGCGCCTACCTGGCCCGTGCCGGTTTCGATGTATGGATTCCCGAGATGCGCGGCCATGGCTTGTCGAGGCGCAATGCCGACTACCGCAAGAACCGGGTAGCCGACTACGCGCGCTACGACCTCCCGGCGATTGCCGCCTTTGTCCGTGAGCAAAGCGCCCAGATTCCCCACTGGATCGGTCATTCACTGGGAGGCACCACGCTGGCGGCGGCGCTGGGCGGGCAGTACCTCGGGGAGGCCGGTGTGGCCTCGGCGGCGTTTTTCGGAACCCAGATCAGTCGTACCTACTGGCCGTTGAAAATCCCCATGGTGGAGTGGGGCGGGCGTCTGCTCATCAAGCGTTTTGCCCAGTTGTCCGGTTCCCGGCTCAAGCGCGGGCCGGAAGACGAGCCCATCGGCCTGGCCCTGGAAAGCATGCGCTGGCATGGCTTGTTCGGTCGCTTTGGCGATGCCGACAAGGACTGGTGGGCCGGGCTGACGGAGGTGACGGTGCCGGTGCTGGCGGTTAGTGCGGCAGGGGACCATCAGGATCCAACCTGGGCCTGTCGCAAGTTGTTCGATCAACTGGCCAGTGAGCAGAAACAATTTATCTGCCTGGGCCGTGAGCTAGGGTTCAGTAGCAATTTCGGCCATGTCGAGATGCTGGTAAGCAAGCCGGCGCAGGCCGAGGTCTGGCCGCTGGTGGCGCGCTGGCTGCACGATCAGCAGACGCCGTTGCTGGCTTCTGCTGCCGAGCAGGCGGCTGAGGTTTGAGGCGAGGGCTCTGACAAGGGCATTTCGTTGGATAGCGCTTGCGGCTAAGATATGACGCATTGCGCTGTTCTGGTCACATTCAGTTATTGAGTCGACTTTCCGTTCAGGTGGCATGGCTGCCGATTCGCGACAGGCTGACCGGTTCCTTTCAAGGGGCAGGTTAAACATCGGCTTGCCGGGCTCGTAGGTCCAGAATGGCCCCTGAAATGGCCGATACCTTCGATCGTGTTCTTTCTGCTACAGGAGTTTCTCGATGAACCATTACCTCACTCCCGACCTGTGCGACGCCTATCCCGACCTGGTGCAGGTGGTTGAACCCATGTTCAGCAACTTCGGCGGTCGCGATTCCTTTGGTGGTGAAATCGTCACCATCAAGTGCTTCGAGGACAACTCGCTGGTCAAGGAGCAAGTGGAACTCAAGGGACACGGCAAGGTGCTGGTGGTCGATGGCGGCGGCTCCCTGCGCCGCGCGCTGCTGGGTGACATGCTGGCCGAGAAGGCGGCAAAAAATGGCTGGGAAGGCCTGGTGATCTACGGCTGCATCCGGGATGTGGATGTCATTGCCCAGACCGATCTCGGGGTTCAGGCCCTGGCCAGTCATCCGATGAAGACCGACAAGCGCGGTATTGGCGATCTCAATGTGGCAGTGACCTTTGCCGGTGTGACTTTCCGTCCGGGTGAGTATGTCTACGCCGACAACAATGGCGTCATCGTGTCGCCAAGCCCACTGAAGATGCCTGAATAAACCATTGGCCTGACAAGGGATGAGGATGTTCGAGGAAGACAACGCGCAATGGGGGCTGGTGCATGCCCTGGTGCTGGATGGTGAAGGTGGTGCGCGTTCGATAGCCCGGACTGAGCTCGACGATCTGCAGCTGCAGGCCCATGAAAGCCTGTGGCTGCACTGGGATCGCAGTCATCCGCAGACCCAGACCTGGCTGCGTCGTTCCAGCGGCTTGAGCGAGTTCAGCTGTGATCTGCTGCTGGAGGAAAATACCCGGCCACGCCTGCTGTCCTTGCCCGACTCGGAGTTGCTGCTGTTTTTGCGCGGCATCAATCTCAATCCGGGGGCCGAACCTGAAGATATGGTGTCGGTGCGGATCTTCGCGTCTTCCCAGCGGGTGATTTCCCTGCGTCTGCGGCCTTTGCGCGCCACTGATGAGCTTTTGCTGCAACTGACCGAAGGCAAGGGGCCGAAAACCGCTGCCGAACTGCTTCTTTATATGGCTGAGTATCTGACGCACAAGGTGCAGCATCTGGTCAGCGACCTGTCTGAAGTGGTCGATGTCGAAGAAGAAAAACTGGATGCCGACGAACGGTATACCCCGGAGCACGGCAGCATTTTGCAGATCCGGCGCCGGGCTGCTGGCCTGAAGCGCTTCCTGGCTCCGCAACGGGATATTTTTGCCCAGTTGAGCCGGATAAAACTGCCCTGGTTCGCCGTCGACGATGGTGACTACTGGAACGAGTTACACAACAGTCTGACGCGCTACCTGGAAGAGCTGGAACTGACCCGAGAGCGCGTGGGGCTTGTGCTGGAGGCCGAAGACCGCCGCTTGAGCGTGCGCATGAATCGCACCATGTACCGCTTCGGGATCATCACCGGGATCTTCCTGCCCATGAGTTTTCTCACCGGTCTTCTGGGGATCAACGTCGGCGGGATTCCGTTCTCTGCGAGCCCCTACGGATTCATCATCGCCTGCCTGCTGCTGGTGGCGGTGGCCCTCGGACAATGGTGGTTGTTCCGCCGTTTGCGCTGGGTGTGATGATGCGTCATGTGACCCGAATAAATCTGATCGCGTCTTTTCCAGACATCACCAGAGGTGCGTATGCACGATCCGTTTGAACAGTCTTTGCGTGACATGCTCAAAGCCTCGCCATCGAGCCGCGATGATGATGCCTGCCTGGGCCGCGTACTGAAAACCGCCAACCGTCAGGTTGGGGCGGGGGATCTGTTCAGCCTGCTGGGCCGCTGGCTGCCTGCGCTGATGATCGCCTTGAATAATGGATCGGCCCATATCGCGCCGGTATCCCGTCGTAAATCTTCTGCTCGCACTGCTGATAAGGCTGATTGAATATGGAACTTGATCTCTGGACGCAGAGCCTCGTCACGGCGATGACTGCCTTGTGGACCAAGGTGGCGAACTTCATTCCGAACCTGTTCGGCGCGCTGGTGGTGCTGTTGCTGGGCTTCGTGGTGGCCAAGCTGCTCGATACCCTGTTGTCGAAATTGCTGGCCAAGCTGGGCCTGGACCGTCTGATGGGCGGTACCGGCTTGACCAAATTGCTGTCCCGCGCCGGCCTGCAAGTGCCGATCTCGACCTTGATCGGCAAGATTGTCTATTGGTTCGTGCTGCTTATTTTTCTGGTTTCTGCTGCTGAATCCCTGGGCCTTGAGCGAGTTTCGGCTACGCTCGACATGCTTGCGCTGTATTTGCCGAAGGTTTTCGGTGCTGCGCTGGTGCTGTTGGTCGGGGTCCTGCTGGCGCAACTGGCCAATGGCCTGGTGCGTGGAGCAGCAGAAGGCGTAGGTCTGGATTACGCCAGTGGCCTGGGGCGCATTGCCCAGGGGCTGGTGATCATCATCAGTATTTCGGTGGCGATCAGTCAGTTGGAGGTCAAAACCGACCTGCTCAACCATGTGATCGTGATCGTATTGATTACCGTTGGTCTGGCCGTTGCGCTGGCCATGGGTTTGGGAAGTCGGGAAATTGCCGGACAGATTCTTGCGGGAATCTATGTGCGTGAGTTGTACCAGGTTGGGCAACAAGTACGTGTTGGTGAGGTCGAAGGCCAGATCGAAGAGATCGGCACGGTTAAAACTACATTGCTGACCGAGGAGGGTGAGCTAGTCTCTCTGTCCAATCGGATCCTGCTGGAGCAGCATGTAAGTAGCCGCTAACCCGGCAAACCCTGCTAATGTATGCCGCCGCAAAATGCCCTCATCGGGCAGCGGCGGACATTGACCTGACTGTCGGCACGACTCGTTTTGAATAAAACCCAATCGCTATCCACGCGCTATGACCCCCGTGAGCTCTCTGATGAGGAGTTGGTTGCGCGCTCACATACGGAGCTGTTTCACGTAACACGCGCCTATGAAGAGTTGATGCGACGCTATCAGCGGACCCTATTTAATGTTTGTGCACGTTATCTGGGGAACGATCGTGATGCGGATGATGTCTGTCAGGAAGTGATGTTGAAGGTGCTCTATGGCCTTAAGAACTTTGAGGGTAAATCGAAGTTCAAGACATGGCTATATAGCATCACGTACAACGAATGCATCACGCAGTATCGCAAGGAGCGGCGCAAGCGTCGGTTGATGGACGCTTTAAGTCTTGACCCCCTCGAGGAGGCCTCTGAAGAGAAGGCGCCAAAACCAGAGGAAAAGGGCGGACTTGACCGCTGGTTAGTGCATGTGAACCCGATTGACCGGGAAATCCTGGTGCTACGATTTGTCGCAGAGCTGGAGTTCCAGGAGATCGCAGACATCATGCACATGGGGTTGAGTGCTACAAAAATGCGTTACAAACGTGCTCTTGATAAATTGCGTGAGAAATTTGCAGGCATTGCTGAAACTTAGTTCGGCGCAAATATCTCTTACGTCTAGGTGAGTTCTGATAGACTTACCGCCGAGTTGTCCCCCGGTATGTGGGACTGCTTTACAATCACCAGATGGGGATTTAACGGATGAAACTGAAAAACACCTTGGGCATTGCCATTGGTTCTATTGTTGCCGTGACTTCGTTCGGCGTTCTGGCGCAAGGCCAAGGCGCGGTCGAGGGTGAACTGTTTTACAAAAAACAGTACAACGACAGCGTTAAACACGTTGAAGATGGCTTCAACCCTGGCGCATCGATCGGTTACTTCCTGACCGACGATCTGTCGTTGAACGCTACCTACGACACGACCAACCACACCCGTTCTAACGACGGTACTGGTAACCAGAAGATCAAGGGCGACAACTTCGGCCTGAACGCTCAGTACCACTTTGGTACCGTGGGTGACGCTCTGCGTCCATACGTTTCCGGCGGTGTTGCTCACAAGAGCATGACCAACGTGATCGCTGACGGTCACAGCGGCCGCGACCAGTCGACTTTCCTGACTGCAGGCGCTGGTGTTAAGTACTACTTCACCGACAACCTGTTCGCCCGTGCCGGCGTTGAAGCTGACTACAAGCTGGACAACGGCAAGTGGGACTACGCTCCTACTATCGGCCTGGGTGTGAACTTCGGTGGCAGCGGCGGCAAAGTTGCTCCAGCACCTGCTCCAGCACCGGCTCCAGCTCCAGAACCAGCTCCAGAAGCTCCAGTTGCTGAAGTTGTTCGTGTTGAGCTGGACGTGAAGTTCGACTTCGACAAGTCGGTCGTCAAGCCTAACAGCTACGCTGACATTAAGAACCTCGCTGACTTCATGAAGCAGTACCCACAGACCACCACTGTTGTTGAAGGTCACACTGACTCCGTCGGTCCTGACGCTTACAACCAGAAGCTGTCTGAGCGTCGTGCAAACGCCGTTAAACAAGTTCTGGTCAACCAGTACGGCGTTGGCGCTAACCGCGTTCAATCCGTTGGTTACGGTGAGTCCCGCCCAGTTGCCGACAACGCAACTGAAGCTGGTCGCGCTATCAACCGTCGCGTAGAAGCCTCGGTTGAAGCTCAAGCTAAGTAATTAGCCTTGTAGCTTGGAAAAACCCGGCCTAGGCCGGGTTTTTCTTTGCCTGCGATTTGCCCTGCCAGAGTCCCGGCTCAGGCTTGGCCGGCATAGGCTTCAGGGCATGACGGGGCACCTTGCATAAAAAAGCGTCGCCGTTGCTCTTGAGCCCGGGACGCCATTGGCCCGGGTTTGATACCCAGAGGGGGGGCAAGGCATATGCCATTGCCGGGGATTTGCTTCTGCGCCTCGCCTGCAAGCCCCAGGCGCGGCTATAATCGGCGGCCAATTTCGCCGCCAACCGAGTTCATCCCGCCCATGTATACCCTGGCCCGCCAGCTGCTGTTCAAACTCTCCCCGGAAACCTCCCACGATCTGTCCCTGGACCTGATCGGTGCGGGCGGGCGTTTGGGGCTTAACGGTCTGCTGTGCAAGGCGCCGGCCCAGTTGCCGGTCAAGGTCATGGGCCTGGAGTTTGCCAACCCGGTGGGTCTGGCTGCCGGCCTGGACAAGAACGGCGCGGCCATCGACGGCTTTGCCCAGCTGGGCTTCGGTTTTGTCGAGATCGGCACCGTCACCCCGCGTCCGCAACCGGGCAACCCCAAGCCGCGGATCTTCCGCCTGCCCCAGGCCGAAGCCATCATCAACCGCATGGGCTTCAACAACCTGGGGGTCGACAACCTGCTGGCGCGGGTTGCGGCCTCGTCATACAAGGGCGTGCTGGGGATCAATATCGGCAAGAACTTCGACACGCCGGTGGAGCGGGCGGTGGACGACTACCTGATCTGCCTGGACAAGGTCTACGCCCATGCCAGCTATGTCACGGTCAACGTCAGTTCGCCCAACACTCCGGGCCTGCGCAGCCTGCAATTTGGCGAGTCCCTCAAGCAGCTGCTGTCGGCCCTGAGCCAGCGTCAGCAGGAGCTGGCGTCCATTCACGGCAAGCGGGTGCCGCTGGCGATCAAGATCGCGCCGGACATGAGCGACGAAGAAACCATGGAAGTGGCCCGGGCCTTGCTGGAAACCGGCATGGATGCGGTGATCGCCACCAACACCACCTTGAGCCGTGAAGGCGTCGAAGGCATGGAGCACGGTGATGAGGCTGGCGGCCTGTCCGGCGCGCCGGTGCGTGACAAGAGCACCCACACGGTCAAGGTCCTGGCCGCCGAACTGGCCGGTCGCTTGCCGATCATTGCCGTGGGCGGCATCACCGAAGGCAAGCACGCGGCTGAGAAGATCGCCGCGGGCGCCAGCCTGGTGCAGCTGTATTCGGGCTTTATCTACAAGGGGCCGGCGTTGATTCGCGAGTCGGTGGATGCTATCGCGGCCATGGGCCGGTAAGAACGGGCGCCAGCGCAGTCATAAAAAAGGGCTCCTCGAAGGAGCCCCTGGGCCGAAGCCCGCCGCCCGGATGGGGCGTGCGTGGTTAAGTCGTCATCTATTCAAGTTGTAGGTGTCGGAATGTGCCCTGATCAGCCGACAGCGCGAAGTTCGTTGAGTCTGTGGATGCCCGCAGTGCCTGTCATACCGTCCCAGTTGTCGCCGCGTCCTTCGCGCCAGCCGTTGATCCAGGCTTGGCGTACCGACGGTAGAGTAAATGGGCAAAGCTCACGGGATTTGCCATTAACGCCATACTGATATCCGCGTAAAAACGCTCTTTCCAACGGATCACGCTTTAGTCTTCTCATAGGGTGTTTCCCTCACTTGTTGACTGCTTTATGTCCCGTCGACCTTCTTCTGAGGTCGGGCAGAATGTCTCTGCCGTTGGTGCTCGCTGCCGGCGTGGCGAGCCTTGATGTTGACGCCGTTGCGGCGCCAACCTGTGGTGAGTTCTAACCAATAGGTCACAGCAAGTGAATGATCGTTTTGTCATAAGGACGTAACGATATTGCTGTCCAGGCCATAAGCCGGGGTGGTTTTGTATCCTGTTTGTCAGGCAAAGCCCGCTGTGATCAGCCTCTCACTAGATGATGGGGTTAATGCTTTAGTGAGAATGTCGAACGGTTGCACTCAACTACTATTCGACGAAGGGTCGACTTATGTCATTTTGTTGCCCTGACTTTTTATCTGTCCCGGCCTCCAAGCTCTTTTGCCCTGCAAGAAAGCCTGCCTGCCGGGGTGGGACGGCACAGTTTCGTGCCACACGAGCGCTCTTGAAGAAAAGCGCTTGACTGAAAACCGAGCGGGCGATGCGTTGCCCGTTCACTTATTGCTAAAGGCCTTGGTATTCCCATGTCGGATCGTTACGAACTCTTCCTCACCTGCCCCAAAGGCCTTGAAGGCCTGCTGATCGAGGAAGCCGTCGGGCTTGGCCTTGAGCAAGCGCGTGAGCACACTTCTGCCGTGCGCGGCATGGCCGACATGGAGACGGCCTATCGCCTGTGCCTGTGGTCGCGCCTGGCCAATCGGGTGCTGCTGGTGCTCAAGCGCTTCCCGATGAAGGATGCCGAGGACCTCTACCACGGCGTGCTGGATGTCGACTGGCAGGACCACATGCTGGCCGACGGCACCCTGGCGGTGGAATTCAGCGGCCACGGTTCGGGGATCGACAACACCCACTTCGGCGCCTTGAAGGTCAAGGACGCCATCGTCGACAAGCTGCGTACCCCGACCGGCGAGCGTCCTTCGGTGGACAAGCTCAACCCGGACCTGCGCATCCACCTGCGCCTGGATCGCGGCGAAGCCATTCTTTCCCTGGATCTGTCCGGCCACAGCCTGCACCAGCGTGGCTATCGCCTGCAGCAAGGCGCCGCGCCGCTCAAGGAAAACCTGGCGGCGGCGATCCTGATCCGTGCCGGCTGGCCGCGCATTGCCGCAGACGGCGGGGCCCTGGCCGACCCGATGTGCGGTGTCGGCACCTTCCTGGTGGAAGCGGCGATGATCGCCGCCGACATCGCGCCCAACCTCAAGCGCGAGCAGTGGGGCTTTACCGCCTGGCTCGGCCACGTACCGGCGCTGTGGCGCAAGCTGCATGATGAAGCGCTGGCCAGGGCTCAGGCCGGCCTGGCCAAGCCGCCGCTGTGGATCCGTGGTTATGAGGCCGATCCGCGCCTGATCCAGCCGGGCCGCAACAACGTCGAGCGTGCCGGGCTGAGCGATTGGATCAAGATCTACCAGGGCGAAGTCGGCACCTTCGAGCCGCGCCCGGACCAGAACCAGAAAGGCCTGGTGATCTGCAACCCACCCTACGGCGAGCGCCTGGGTGATGAGGCCAGCCTGCTGTACCTCTACCAGAATCTTGGTGAGCGCCTGCGTCAGGCCTGCCTCAACTGGGAGGCGGCGGTGTTCACCGGCGCTCCGGACCTGGGCAAGCGCATGGGCATCCGCAGCCACAAGCAGTACTCGTTCTGGAACGGCGCCTTGCCGTGCAAGCTGCTGCTGATCAAGGTGCTGCCGGATCAGTTCGTCACCGGCGAGCGGCGCACCGCCGAGCAGCGTCAGGTGGAGCGCGAGCAGGCCCAGGCCGCCGCGGACGAGGCACCCGTGCGCCAGTTCAACAAGAATGGCAACCCGATCAAGCCGGCACCGGCTCCGGCCCCGGTGGTCGAGCAGGCACGCCTGAGCGAAGGCGGGCAGATGTTCGCCAACCGCCTGCAGAAGAACCTCAAGCTGCTGGGCAAGTGGGCCAAGCGCGAAGGCGTCGAATGCTACCGCGTCTACGACGCCGACATGCCGGAATACTCCCTGGCCATCGATCTGTATCAGGACTGGGTGCATGTGCAGGAGTACGCCGCGCCCAAGTCGGTGGACCCGGAGAAGGCCCAGGCCCGTCTGTTCGATGCCCTGGCGGCGATTCCCCAGGCGCTGAACGTGGACAAGAGCCGGGTGGTGATCAAGCGTCGCGAGCGCCAGAGCGGCACCAAGCAGTACGAGCGCCAGAGTGCCCAGGGCCAGTTCACCGAAGTCCGCGAAGGCGGGGTCAAGCTGCTGGTGAACCTCACCGACTACCTGGATACCGGGCTGTTCCTCGATCACCGGCCGATGCGCATGCGGATTCAGAAAGAGGCCGCCGGCAAGCGCTTCCTCAACCTGTTCTGCTACACCGCCACCGCCAGCGTGCATGCGGCCAAGGGCGGCGCCCGCAGCACCACCAGTGTCGACCTGTCAAAGACCTACCTGGACTGGGCGCGACGCAACTTCTCCCTCAACGGTTTCTCCGACAAGAACCGCCTGGAGCAGGGCGACGTGATGGCCTGGCTGGACAGTTGCCGCGATGAGTTCGACCTGATCTTCATCGACCCGCCGACCTTCTCCAACTCCAAGCGCATGGAAGGGGTGTTCGACGTGCAGCGCGACCAGGTGCAGTTGCTGGACCTGGCCATGGCGCGCCTGGCTCCGGGCGGCGTGCTGTACTTCTCCAACAACTTCCGCAAGTTCCAGTTGGATGAGAACCTGGCGACGCGCTATCAGGTCGAGGAGATCACGGCAAAGACCATCGACCCGGATTTTGCCCGTAACAGCAAGATTCACCGGGCCTGGAAAATCACTGCCCGCTGATGGCCGGATAAGTCCCCAAGGCCCGATTATTCGGGCTTTGGGGCCTGTATAGCGCTGGTCAAATTAATGGCTAATGGCTATAACTCTCACTTGATCCGGATGACACCCAAACTCGCTGGCGTGATGAGTTCTACTTATGCCGTTGCATGTGGTACGCCCGAAAATCCTGGGTTTCATTAGTGAAGAGGTTTCGGCCTGGCTGGTGGCGGTGCTGGTGTTGCTCGCGGGCAGCATTCTCACCGGACTCTTGGCCTGGTCCACCTACAACCTGAACCAGCAGCAGTTGCGCCAGCGCTTTCAATTGCTGGCCAGCGAACGCTATAGCCGCATCGAAGAGCGCTTTCAAGACCAGGAGCAACGCCTGGACGGCTTGCGGCGTTTCTTTGTCAATTCCGATCATGTGACTCGCCACGACTTCGAGGGTTACGCCAAGCCGCTGCTGCGTCGTACCCAGGCCTATGCCTTTGCGCCGCTGATCAGTCGTGCCCAGCGGGCGGCCTTCGAGCAGGCGGTGCGCCGTGAGGGACAGCCCGGTTTCGCCATCGTGCAGTTGAACGCGGCGGGGCAGATGGAGCCGGCCGCTGACCAGGATGACTACGCGCCGGTGCTCTACAGCCAGACCCAGAGCCCGTTGGGCTCGCCCCTGGGGTATGACCTGCTGGCCCAGCCGCTGCGTCGGGCCACGCTGGAGCGTGCCCGGGCACTCAACGGCCTGGCGGTTTCGCCGCCCATGCATCTGGTGGCGGTAGACCCGGGTTATGCCCGCGGGGTGCTGCTAGCGGCGCCGGTCAGGCGCCCCCAGGATGGTTCTTCGCCAGAGGCCAGGCCTTATGGCTATGTGCTGGCGGTGATCAGCCTGCGGCAACTGGTGGCGGACGGCTTGCCGACCGCGGCCAGCGACAACCTGTCGGTGCGGATTCTCGATCTGTCCGTCGAGGGCCAGCATGAAGTGCTGTATGAATCGAGCAACCCGCCGGTCACCAGTCACCTGAGCGCCAGCCGTTTGCTGCGTCTGGCGGACCGGGATTATCAAGTGCAAATCCGCCCCAGCGCGGCGTTCCTGCATGCCAATCATTCTTCATTGACCAGCCTTGTGATCCTCGGCAGCTTGCTCAGCCTGCTGCTCAGCGCCTTGCTCTACGTGCTGGTGAGTCAGCGGCAACGGGCCCTGGCCCTGGTCGAACAGCGCACCCGTGAGCTGCGCAGTCGCGAGCAGGAGCTGCGCGGGACCCACAGCCAGTTGCGCAGCGTGCTCAATGCCGCGACCCAGGTGGCGATCATCGCCACCGACTTGCGCGGGGTCATCAGCACCTTCAACGCCGGCGCCGAGCAAATGCTGGGTTACCGCAGCAGCGAAGCGGTGGGCCACCTGACCCTGGAAAGCCTGCACCTGCCCCAGGAGCTGGAAAGTTGGGCCCACAGCCTCAGTCAGCGCTATGGCAAGCCCATCGAGGTGTCCCAGGCGATGCTGGTGGAAGAGGGCATGGCCGGTGGGCATGAGGCCCGGGAATGGACCCTGGTACGACGCGACGGCAGCCACCTGCAAGTGAACATGCTGGCCACCCCGGTGCTGGACGATCAGGGGCTGTGGATCGGCCACCTGGCCATCTGCATCGACATCACCGAGCGCAAGCGGGTGCATGAAGCCCTGGCGGCCAGGGACCGCTTGTTGAACAGGCTCAGTGCCCATGTTCCCGGTGGCATCTACCAGTTCAAGCTGGACGCCGATGGCCATGCCAGCTTTACCTACGCCAGCGATGGCATTCGCGAGATCTACGAGATCGAGCCGCAGTTGCTGCAGGAGGATGCCGGGGCGGTGTTCGAGCGCATCCATCCCGAGGACGTGCAGCGGGTACGCGAGTCGATCCGCATTTCCGCACAGCAATTGAGTCCATGGCGCGAGGAATACCGGGTCTGCCTGCCGCAACGCGGGTTGCGCTGGATGCGTGGGGCGGCGACCCCGGAAAGCCTGAGTGGCGGCGGTGTTCTATGGCACGGCTATATCTCGGACATCTCCGATCTCAAGCGGGTCGAGGAAGAACTGCGGGCCTTGTCGGTCACCGACTCGCTGACCGGGATCCACAACCGGCGCTATTTCCAGGAGCAGTTGCAGAGCGAAATGCAGCGCCTGGAGCGCGGCGGAGGCCAAATGGCGGTGATCATGCTGGATGTCGACCATTTCAAGCGGATCAACGACCAGCACGGTCACGGCGTGGGGGACCAGGTGCTGCGCGGGCTGTGCGAGCGCATTGGCCGGCGCTTGCGACGCACCGATGTGTTCTGCCGTCTGGGAGGCGAGGAGTTCATGGTCCTGTGTCCGGACACCAGTGCTGAACAGGCGCTGATCCTGGCCCAGGAGCTGTGGCAAGGCTTGCGCAGTTCGCCCATCGCGCCGGTGGGCAGGGTCACCGCCAGTTTCGGTATCGCCAGCTGGCGCGAGGGCGAGGGGGCGGATGGCCTGCTGCTGCGGGCCGACTCCGGGGTCTATGCGGCCAAGCAGGCCGGTCGCGACCGGGTCCAGGCCGAGTTCCCCTGAACGGCGACGGCGGCGCAGGGCATCCGCCGCCGTCGGGCCGGGGCGTTACAGCGGCGAAGCGCTGCTGGCCAGTTTGGGCTGGCGATACAGATCCAGTAGCACCTGATCCAGCACCGAAGAGGCACCGAACGGCCGTGGATCGTTGAGGATGGCGACCACTGCCCAGGTGTTGCCGTTGTCATCGCGGCTGTAGCCGGCGATGGCGCGGACGGTGTTCAGGGTGCCGGTCTTGATGTGGGCTTCACCGGACATGGCGGTGCGCTTGAGGCGCTTGCGCATGGTGCCGTCCATGCCGGCAATCGGCATCGAACTGATGAACTCGGCGGCGTAGGGGCTCTTCCACGCGGCTTGCAGCAGGCCGGCCATTTCCCGGGCGCTGACCCGTTCGGCGCGGGACAGGCCGGAGCCGTTCTCCATCACCAGGTGCGGCGCGGTGATGCCTTTCTTCGCCAGCCACTGGCGCACCACGCGCTGGGCGGCCTTGGCGTCATCGCCGTCGGCTTCATTGCGGTACTTGGCTCCCAGGCTCAGGAACAACTGCTGGGCCATGGTGTTGTTACTGTACTTGTTGATGTCGCGGATGATTTCCGCCAGGTCCGGAGAGAAGGCCCGGGCCAGGACCTTGGCGTCCTTGGGCACTGCCGCCAGGCGATCCTGGCCCTGGATGCTGCCGCCCAGTTCGCTCCAGATCGCCCGCACCGCGCCGGCGGTATAGGTGGCGTGGTCCAGCAGCGACAGGTAAGTCTGGGAGCTGCAGCCGTCACCCAGCTGGCCACCCACAGTGACGAGCACGCTGCCGTCGGCCTGGGGCACCGGGTTGTAGCGCACATCGCCGGTGCACTGCTTGGTGTTGACCGCCTTGACCTGATTGTCGATGCGGATCTTGGCGATCGGCGGTTCCACCGACACCAGCACGCGCCCGGAATCGTTGCGAGCGACGAAACGCAGGGCCTTGAGGTTGACCATCAGCGCATCGGGCTTGACCAGGAACGGTTTGTTCTCGTCGTTGCCGTCGTCGTTGAATTCCGGCAGTTGCGGTTGCACGAAGTAGTTGCGATCCAGCACCAGGTCGCCGGTGACTTGCTGTACGCCATTGGCTCGCAGGTCACGCATCAGCAGCCAGAGCTTTTCCATGTTCAGCTTGGGGTCGCCGCCGCCCTTGAGGTACAGGTTGCCATTGAGGATGCCGCCACTGAGGGTGCCGTCGGTGTAGAACTCGGTCTTCCACTGGTGGGTCGGGCCGAGCATTTCCAGGGCCGCGTAGGTGGTGACCAGCTTCATGGTGGAGGCCGGGTTGACGGATACATCGGCGTTGAAAATCGTCGGGGTGCCCGGGCCGTTCAGGGGAATCATCACCAGCGACAGGGCGTTGTCCGGCAGTTTGCTGGCTTTGAGGGCTTGTTGGACCTTGGGTGTCAGGGTGGTATTGACCGGGGCCGCGGAAGCAGGGAAGGCCAGGGGGAGGAAAACACTGGCCAGCAGAAGAGGACGCAACGATTTGATCATATGAAATGGAACCCTGCAGTCGAGGGGAAAAAAGACGAGGGCATGCAGATAAAATCCCTCAGTGGTCATGAAAGTGTCGGCATTATGCCCCAAGGTATAGCGGCTTGTGCCGTGCCACGGGCCGCCGGAGCGGTATTTTTTTTACCAATGGCACGACCGCGTCCTCATAGAGTCAGGCAATCGCTTGCCTAAACTGGTAAAGTGCCGCCCGTTATTACTTATGAGGATTGTTCCATGGCCACTAACCGTTCCCGCCGTCTGCGCAAAAAACTCTGCGTAGATGAATTTCAGGAGCTGGGTTTTGAGCTGAACCTGGATTTCAAAGAAGATCTGGCTGACGAAGCTATTGACGCTTTCCTCGACGCATTCCTCAAAGAAGCGATGGAAGCCAACGGCCTGGGCTATGTAGGCGGCGATGACTTCGGTCTGGTTTGCCTGAGCAAGCGCGGTTCCGTGAGCGAAGAGCAGCGTGCCAAGGTTGAAGCCTGGCTCAAGGCACGCACCGAGCTGACCAACGTTGAAGTCAGCCCGCTGCTGGACGTCTGGTACCCGGACAACGCGATCAACCCAGTCGCGTGATTTCATGCATGAGCGGCCCGTCCGGGCCGCTCATGCGTTGCTGCCCTGCTTGGGCGGCCTGTCGAATTTCCCTTGTGTTTTTTGCCTCTGCCACGGGCCAGCCCCGGGCTTTGTCGTGGGCGCTATTCGCCGGCTGGCCGGCGAAGCCCTTCAGGCACTGCGCCAATTCAGAATCATCAAGGTCACCACTCCCGCGACGATTCCCCAGAACGCCGAGCCAATGGAGAACAGCGTCAGCCCCGACGCCGTGACCATGAAGGTGATCAACGCAGCTTCGCGCTCCTTCACTTCACTCATGGCAATGCTCAAGCCGTTGATGATCGAGCCGAACAGCGCCAGGGCGGCGATGGACAGCACCAGCTCCTTGGGCAGGGCCGCGAACAGCGCGGCCAGGGTGGC
Organism: Pseudomonas sp. 3MA1; assembly: GCF_029237275.1. Classification (NCBI taxonomy): domain Bacteria; kingdom Pseudomonadati; phylum Pseudomonadota; class Gammaproteobacteria; order Pseudomonadales; family Pseudomonadaceae; genus Pseudomonas; species Pseudomonas sp. 3MA1. The sequence goes on from NZ_JAACFX010000001.1 coordinate 873,227, forward strand.
GCCAAAGACCCCGGCAATGCCGTAGAAGATCCCGCACCACACTGCCGCGGTGTAACGCTTGGCGTGATCTTCATGGGCATGGGGCCCGGTGCAGATCGCGGCGCTGATGGCCGCCAGGTTGATGCCGTGGGAGCCGAATGGTGCCAGTAGCAGCGAGGCAAAACCGGTGGCGGTGATCAGCGGCGAGGCCGGAACCTGATAGCCGTCGGCCCGCAGCACGGCGATGCCGGGCATGTTCTGCGAAGTCATGGCCACCACGAACAGTGGGATGCCGATGCTGATGGTGGCGGCCAGGGAGAAGTGCGGCGTGGTCCAGACCGGGGTCGCCACCTCCAGGTGAAAGCCGCTGAAGTCCAGCAAGCCCATGGCGCCCGACAGGGCCGTGCCGATCAGCAGCGCCGCCAGTACCGCGTAGCGTGGCGACAGGCGCTTGACCACCAGGTAGGTGAAGAACATGCCCAGGACCAGCCCGGTGCGATGCTGGGCGGCGACGAAGATCTCGCTGCCAATCTTGAACAGGATTCCCGCCAGCAGCGCGGCCGCCAGGGAGGCGGGGATCTTTTTCACCAGGCGTTCGAAGCTGCCGGTGAGCCCGCACAGGGTGACCAGCACGGCGCAGGTGATGTAGGCGCCGATGGCTTCGCCGTAGGTGACGCCGGACAGGCTGGTGATCAGCAGGGCGGCGCCCGGTGTCGACCAGGCGATGGTGATCGGGGTGCGATAGCGCAGGGACAGGCCGATGCTGCAGATCGCCATGCCAATGGAGATGGCCCAGATCCACGAAGAAATCTGACCGCTGGTCAGGCCGGCGGCTTGTCCGGCCTGGAACATCAACACCAGGGAACTGGTGTAGCCGGTCATCATGGCGATGAAACCGGCCACGATGGCTGAGGGCGAAGTGTCCGCCAGGGGGCGTAATTGCGCGGGGGTGGCGTCGGACATTACTGCTATTCCTTGTTCTTGAAAGACACAAAACCCACGTCCAGCGAACATCGCTCGAATCATGCGCGAGCAATGGGCCGATCAAGGGGTTCAGGGTTCAAGCCTAAACTTAAAAGCAACTTTGCATTGCAATACAGCCGTGACTACAAATAGCCATACAGTCGCTGAAAGAGTGCGGGGATCATGAACACTTTTTACTAGTGATACCCGGTGGTTGTGTACAATGTGCCCCTGTTTTAACGCGATACTTGCCAGCGACCCACCGTGACGTATTACAGTCACGCCGAAATCGCCGCAGTCCTCCCGACCCGAGTGCCCATGAACGAACAGTTGCAACCTCTCAAGAAACAACCGCGAGCAGGCAAAGCCGGTCGCAGCGGAACCCAGGACGATATTGTCTACGCGCACATCTTTGAGGCCATCCTCGAGCAGCGCCTGGCGCCCGGCACCAAGTTGAGCGAGGAGGCGTTGGGAGAAATATTCGGAGTCAGTCGGACCATCATCCGTCGCGCCCTGTCGCGCCTGGCCCACGAAGGCGTGGTGCTGCTGCGGCCCAATCGTGGCGCGGTGGTTGCCAGCCCGAGTGTCGAGGAAGCCCGCCAGGTATTTCTCGCCCGGCGCCTGGTGGAGCGGGCCATCACCGAACTGGCGGTGCAGCACGCCACCGCCGAGCAACTGCTGGAGTTGCGGCAGATGGTCAACGAGGAACGCGACAGCTTTTCCCGGGGTGACCGTGGCGCCGGCATCCGCCTGTCCGGGGAGTTCCACCTGAAGTTGGCCGAGGCGGCGAAGAATGCACCGTTGATCAGCTTCCAGCGCAGCCTGGTGTCCCAGACCTCGCTGATCATCGCCCAGTATGAAAGTGGCAACCGTTCCCATTGTTCCTACGATGAGCACACGCAACTGATCGACGCCATCGAAGCCCGGGACGGCGAGCTGGCGGTGAACCTGATGATGCATCACATGGATCACATCGACAGCAAGCTCAATCTCGACGAGGAAAGCGCCTCGGACGACCTGCACGCGGTGTTCTCGCACCTGTTGCAGACCAAGAAGCCGGGGCGCCCGAGCGCCAAGCTGTAAGCCTCGATCCCGTCTGAAAATCCCCCGTTGCGCGGCTCGCGCAGCGGGGGATTTTTGTTTGGCCTCAGGTCCTTCGGCGGATTGTTTTAACTTTTATCAAGGATTGTATACAGTGCCTGCTTCAATGCGCATGGCCGGCGAGTCCGTGCGCCTATGGTCCTGCGCAAGGAGCCTGCGGCATGAGTGGCAGAACGCTACGTATTCATTCCTCCGCCATCCATTACTTCGACATGGTGCGTCGTTGCCATTCGATTCGTGAGGCGGCCCGGCGCCTGAACGTCGCGTCCTCGGCGGTGAACCGGCAGATTCTCAAGATCGAGGATGAAATCGGCGCGCCGCTGTTCGAGCGTTTGCCCGGTGGCCTGCGCCTGACCCTGGCCGGGGAGATCCTCAGTCGCCACGTCAATCTGGTGTTGCAGGACCTGGAACGGGTGCGCCTGGAGTTCGATGCCCTGCGTGGCTTGCGCAGCGGGCACGTGGAGATCGCCACCGTGGAAGGGGCCACCGTGGACCTGCTGCCCTCGGTGCTCAAGCGCATGCGCGAGCACTACCCGCAGGTGACCATCGGCGTCACGGTGCAGGGGTCGCAATCGATTCCCCTGGCCCTGATCAACAGTCGCGCCGACCTGGGCCTGGCTTTCGCCTTGCCCCGCGCACCGGAGATTCGCCAGTTGAGCGTCGGGCATTTTCGCCTCGGGGCCCTGGTCAGTCCCGATCATCCCCTGGCCGAGCGGGGCAGCGTCAACTTCGCCACCTGCGCCGAGCACGGCCTGATCCTGGCCAAGAGCGAGCTGTCGATCCATCACCTGCTGGCGCCGTTGCACAAGCGCCTGGGGCTGCTGGACAAGCCGCCGTTGCAGAGCAATTCCATGGAGCTGGCGCGGCAGATGGCCCGGCACAACATGGGCGTGGCGTTCCAGACCCGGGTCGGGATCGAGGCCGACCTGGGCAAGGGCGAGCTGGTGCACATTCCCCTGAGCGATCAGGGCGGGATCTACAGCGACCTTGGGCTCTACGCCCGCAGCGGGCGCGAACTGCCCAGCGTGGTGGAGGCCCTGGCTCATCTGCTCAGCGAGGAGATCGCCATTCGCGAACGGGCCGAACGGAGTTGCCGCCAGCCGGTGCTCTGAATCCACGGTTACAGGCGCTGTTGCCGTTTCGGCAGCACCCTGGTCGATATTCTGTTCTTTGGGCCCCGTGGCGCTTGTGCCGATACTGCGTGCGGTCGGCAGCCAGCGAAGCTGCCTAACGCCACACCGCCACAGGACATAATAAAAATGAAAAAGGCATTACAAGGCGCAACCCTGCTGATGACATTGATTGGAGCAGGGGAAGCGGCCGCCCTGGAGTGGATGAACAACAGCGTCGGCTTTCGGTACGGCAAGGAGTTCACCAACCCGAACAACCCGCACTACATCAGCAAGCGCATCTACAGCTTCACCCACGCCAGCGGTTACCAGTACGGCAGCAACTACCTGCACCTGGACGTGCTGCTCTCCGATAGCGACGATCCGCGCAAGGGCACCAACAAGGGCAGCAGCGAAGTCTACGGCGTCTACCGCCACCAGCTCTTCGCCTCCCGGGTCCTGGATACGCCCCTGGGCACCGGCCTGATCAAGGACTACGCGCTGACCCTGGGCTTTGATGCCAGTCGCAACAACAACCTGGGCTCGGCGAAGAAGCGCGCCCTGGTCTTCGGTCCGACCCTGAAGTTCAACACCGTCGGCGTTCTTGACCTGAGCTTGCTGTACTACAAGGAAAACAACCATTCCGGCATCCCCGGGGCCAAGGATCCGGACCACACCTTCGATGACACCTACCTGCTGAACCTGGCCTGGATGCGCCCCTTCGAAGTCGGCAGCCACGCGGCCAAGTTCCAGGGTTTCATCAACTACACCGGGGAAAAGGGCCACGACTACAACTACCGCGACACGGCTCCGGAAACCCTGCTGCGCAGTTCGCTGATGGTGGCCGTGCTGCCGGGCAAGAACGTCAAGCCCAACCTCTATCTGGGCGTCGGTTACGAGTACTGGCACAACAAGTTCGGGGTGGACGGCGGGCGTGGGACGCGCACCAGCGCGCCGACCCTGAACATGGAAGTGACCTTCTAGCCGACGCGGCATCGCGGTTCGGCCAGGCATGAAAAATCCCCCGTTCGCGGATTGGCGAGCGGGGGATTTTTTGTGCGCGGGCTTAGCGTTGGTGGACTTGGCGGCCTGCGGCGTAGGTTTGCAGCACGGTGCGGTCATCCCCCAGGGTCATCAGCACGAACAGGCTTTCGGCGATGCTCTTGGCCTGCTTCAGGCGGTAGCTGAGCAGCGGCGTGGCGTGGTAGTCGAGGACCACGAAGTCGGCGTCGGTGCCCGGGTGCAGGGTGCCGATCTTGTCCTCCAGACGCAGGGCCCGGGCGCCGCCCAGGGTCGCCAGGTACAGCGACTTGAACGGGCTCAGGCGGGCGCCTTGCAGTTGCATGACCTTGTAGGCTTCGTTGAGGGTCTGCAGCAGCGAGAAGCTGGTGCCGCCACCGACGTCGGTGCCCAGGCCGACGTTGAGCTTGTGCTTTTCCGCCATCGGCAGGTTGAACAGGCCGCTGCCGAGGAAGAAGTTCGAGGTCGGGCAGAAGGCCACGGCCGAGCCGGTCTGCGCCAGGCGCGCGCATTCTTCGTCGCACAGGTGCACGCCGTGGGCGAACACCGAGCGCTCGCCCAGCAGTTGGTAATGGTCGTACACGTCCAGGTAGCCCTTGCGCTCCGGGAACAGCGCCTTGACCCATTCGATTTCCTGCAGGTTTTCACTGATGTGGGTCTGCATGTAGAGGTCGGGGTACTCGGTCAGCAACTGGCCGGCCAGGGTCAGTTGCTCCGGGGTGCTGGTCGGCGCGAAGCGTGGAGTGACGGCGTAGTGCAGGCGGCCCTTGCCGTGCCAGCGCTCGATCAGCGCCTTGCTTTCCTGGTAGCCGGATTCGGCGGTGTCGGTCAGGTAGTCCGGGGCGTTGCGGTCCATCATCACCTTGCCGGCGATCATCCGCAGGTCGAGTTTCTCGGCGGCTTCGAAGAACGCATTGACCGACTGCGGGTGCACGCTGCCAAACACCAGGGCAGTGGTGGTGCCGTTGCGCAGCAGTTCCTTGATGAAAATGTCCGCCACTTCATCGGCGTGGGCCTGGTCGGCGAACTGGCTTTCGCAGGGGAAGGTGTAGGTGTTCAGCCAGTCCAGCAACTGTTCGCCGTAGGCACCGACCATGCCGGTCTGCGGCAGGTGGATATGGGTGTCGATGAAGCCGGGAGTGATCAGGGCATCCGGATAGTGTTCGACCTGCACCTCGGCGGGCAGCTTGGCCAGCAGTTCGCTGGCGTGGCCGAGGGCGCTGATCCGGCCGTCCTCGACCACCAGCAGGCCGTCTTCGAAATACTCGTAGGAGGCTTCGATGCCGACTTCGGCCGGGTCGGCGATGCTGTGCAGGATGGCGGCTCGGTAGGCTTTGCGCGTTAAAGGCATGGGGATTCTCGGTGTGTGGCGTTTCAGTTCGAAGCCTGACTGCGGCGCGAAGCCGGCAGCAGTTTGGCAATGGGTTCGGCGCTGGCGCTGGGCTGGCCGAAATGGGCGTTATAGGTGGCGATGATCTCACCGGCGATGGAAATGGCAATTTCCACGGGCAACTTGCCTTTGACTTCAGCGAGCCCCATCGGGCAACGCATGCGCTGCAAGGTGGCGGCGTCGAAACCGCGATCGCGCAGGCGGTGCTCGAACTTGACCCGTTTGGTCTTCGAGCCGATCAGGCCGAAATAGGCAAAGTCGTTGCGCTTGAGCAGGGCTGCGGTCAGCTCCAGGTCCAGTTGGTGATTATGGGTCATGACGATGCAGTAACTGCCAGGAGGCAGGTTGTCGATTTCTTCCACCGGCTCTTCGCTGACGATCTTGTGCACGCCCGGGGGCATCTGTTCCGGAAACTCCTGTTCCCGGGAGTCGATCCAGCGCACCCGACAGGGCAGGCTGGCCAGTAGCGGCACCAGGGCGCGGCCGACATGTCCGGCGCCGAACACGGAGATCTGCGCCTGCACCTGGCCCATGGGCTCGAACAGCAGCACCGTAGCGCCGCCGCAGCATTGGCCGAGGCTGGCGCCGAGGCTGAAGCGCTCCAGGTGGGTGCCCTGCTGGCCGCTGGCGAGCATGTCCCGGGCGAGCTGCATGGCCTTGTATTCCAGGTGGCCGCCGCCGATGGTGTCGAAGGCCCGGGTGGCGCTGACGACCATTTTCGAGCCGGCATTGCGCGGCGTCGAACCGAGCTCTTCGATGATGGTCACCAGCACGCAGGGCTCTCCCTGGTTCTGCAGGTCGGCGAGGGCGCTGATCCAGTTGTACATGTTCACCTCGACATCTTGGTGGTCTGTCCGGGACTCTCGCTGGCCATTACAGCGGCGCCAGCTCGGCTGGCTGCTGCGCGGTGCTGGTTGCCCGCAGGCGGCGCATCTGCTCGCAGCCCCACAACACCCGTTCCGGAGTCGCCGGCGCATCGATCTGCGGCTGGTGACGGTAGTCGCCGAGGCTGGCCACCGCGTCCTTGATCGCGCACCAGGCGGCGATGCCAAGCATGAACGGCGGTTCGCCCACGGCCTTGGAATGGAACACCGTGTCTTCCGGGTTCTTGCGGTTTTCCACCAGCTTGACCCGCAGGTCCAGGGGCATGTCCGCCACCGCCGGGATCTTGTAGCTGGCCGGACCGTTGGTCATCAGCTTGCCCTTGGCGTTCCACACCAGTTCCTCGGTGGTCAGCCAGCCCATGCCCTGGATGTAGCCGCCTTCCACCTGGCCGATGTCGATGGCCGGGTTCAGCGAGGCGCCGACGTCATGCAGGATGTCGGTGCGCAGCATCTTGTACTCGCCGGTCAGGGTATCGACGATCACCTCGGCGCAGGCCGCGCCGAAGGCGAAGTAGTAGAACGGCCGGCCCCGGGCCTGGGCGCGGTCGTAGTAGATTTTCGGGGTCTTGTAGAAGCCGGTGCTGGACAGCGACACCTGGGCGAAATAGGCCTGCTGGATCAGTTCCTCGAAGGTCAGGATGTGCTCGCGGACCCGCACATGGCCGTTGTGGAACGCCACGTCTTCCTCGCTGACCTGATACTTGCGCGCGGCGAATTCCACCAGGCGGTTCTTGATGGTCTGCGCGGCATTCTGCGCCGCCTTGCCGTTGAGGTCGGCGCCACTGGAAGCAGCGGTGGGCGAGGTGTTGGGCACCTTGTCGGTGTTGGTGGCGGTGATCTGTACCCGCCCGATGTCGACTTGGAACACCTCGGCCACCACTTGCGCCACCTTGGTGTTCAGGCCCTGGCCCATTTCCGTGCCGCCGTGATTCAGGTGGATGCTGCCGTCGGTGTAGACGTGGATCAGCGCGCCGGCCTGGTTGAGGAAACTGGCGGTGAAGGAGATGCCGAATTTCACCGGGGTCAGCGCCAGGCCCTTTTTCAGGATCGGACTGTTGGCGTTGTACAGGCGGATGGCTTCGCGGCGTTCGGCGTATTGGCTGCTGGCCTCCAGTTCGGCGGTCATTTCTTCGAGCATGTTGTGCTCGACGGTCTGGTAGTAGTGGGTGACGTTGCGCTCGGTCTTGCCGTAGTAGTTGGCCTTGCGTACCGCCAGTGGGTCCAGGTGCAGGTGACGGGCAATGGCGTCCATCACCTCCTCGATGGCGACCATGCCTTGCGGGCCGCCGAAGCCGCGGTAAGCGGTGTTCGACGCGGTGTTGGTCTTGCAGCGATGGCCGTTGATGGTGGCGTCGCCCAGGTAGTAGGCGTTGTCGGCGTGAAACATCGCCCGGTCGACGATGGACGCCGAGAGGTCCGGTGAACAGCCGCAGTTGCCCGCCAGTTCCAGCTGGATGCCGTGCAGGCGCCCGTTGCTGTCAAAACCCACGTCGTACTCGATGTAGAAGGGGTGGCGTTTGCCGGTCATCAGCATGTCTTCGACCCGTGGCAGGCGCATCTTGGTCGGCTGTCCGGTGAGGCGGGCGATCACCGCGCACAGGCAGGCGGGGCTCGCCGCCTGGGTTTCCTTGCCGCCGAAACCGCCGCCCATGCGGCGCATGTCGACCACGATCTTGTTCATCGACACGTCGAGCACTTCCGCCACCAGCTTCTGCACTTCGGTGGGGTTCTGGGTCGAACAGTAGACGATCATGCCGCCGTCTTCGGTGGGCATTACCGAGGAAATCTGGGTTTCCAGGTAGAAGTGTTCCTGGCCGCCGATATGCAGCGTGCCCTGGATGCGGTGTTCGGCGCTGGCCAGGGCGCCGGCCGAATCGCCGCGTTGATGGGTGTGGCTGTCCAGCACGAAGTGGCGCTTGCGCAGGGCTTCGACCACATCCAGTACCGGCTCCAGGTCCTCGTACTCGATGATCGCGGCCATGGCCGCCTTGCGCGCGGTTTCCAGGTCGCGGGCGGCCACTGCCAGCACCGGCTGGCCGACGAACTGCACGGTATCGATGGCCAGCAGCGGGTCGCCGGGCAGCAGCGGGCCGATGTCCTTCAGGCCCGGAATGTCTTCGTGGGTAATGGCGATACGCACGCCCTCGAAGGCGTAGCAGGGGCCGGTGTCGATGCTGATGACCTTGGCGTGGGCCCGGTCCGACAGCCGCGCGTAGACGTGCAGCTGATTGGGGAATTCCAGGCGGTCATCGATGTACACGGCTTCACCGGACACATGTTTGTCGGCGCTGTCGTGCTTGACGCTGCGGCCGACGCCGCTGGTCAGGTCCTGTTGAAACAGGGCGCTCAGTTCGGCTTGAGTCTTTTCGACCTTGTGATGGTTAGACATAAGCGGTCACCCGAGTCTCGATGTGCGGTGTTTGCAGTTCGATGAAGTATTTGCGCAGCAGGTTCTGCGCGCTCAGCAGGCGGTATTCCTTGCTCGCGCGAAAGTCCGAGAGCGGGGTGAAATCTTCTGCCAGCGCGGCACAGGCGCGCTCGATGCTGGACTGATTCCAGGGGGCGCCGATCAGCGCGGCTTCACAGCTCTTGGCGCGCTTGGGGATCGCCGCCATGCCGCCGAAGGCGATGCGCGCCTCGCTGACCACGCCGTTGTCGATGCGCAGGTTGAAGGCGGCGCAGACCGCGGAAATGTCGTCGTCCAGGCGCTTGGACACCTTGTAGGCGCGGAACAGCCGCTCGGCGCTGGCCCGGGGCACGATGATCTTCTCGATGAACTCGCTGTCCTGGCGCGCGGTGACCCGGTAATCGATGAAATAGTCTTCCAGGGCCAGGGTGCGGCGTACTTCACCCTTGCACAGGACGATCTGTGCACCCAGGGCAATCAGCAGTGGCGGCGAGTCGCCGATGGGCGAGGCGTTGCCGATGTTGCCGCCCAGAGTGCCCTGGTTGCGGATCTGCAGCGAGGCGAAGCGTAGCAGCAATTCGCCGAAGTCCGGGTACTCGGCGCGCAGGGCGTCGTAGCAGTCGGTGAGGGCGGTGGCGGCACCGATTTCCAGGCGATCGTCGAAGCGTTCGATGCGTTTCATCTCGGCAATGTTGCCGACGTAGATCATCACCGGCAGGGTGCGGTGGAACTGGGTCACTTCCAGGGCCAGGTCGGTGCCGCCGGCCAGCAACCGCGCTTGTGGATAGGCGTCATAGAGGTCGGCCAGGTCGGCCACGGTCAAGGGCACCAGGCAGCGCTTGTCACCGCTGTTGAGCTCGCCGGTGTCCTTGGGGGCGATGGCCTTGAGGCGGCTGATGGTTTCGGCCTGGCGCGCGTCGAACTGGTCGCTCTGTCCGCCGCAGCAAGCCTGTTCGGCGGCGGCGAGGATCGGCCGGTAGCCGGTGCAGCGGCAGAGGTTGCCGGCCAGGGCTTCATGGGCCTGGTGGGCGTCGGGCTGGCTGCTGTTTTTTTGCAGGGCGAACAGCGACATGACGAAGCCCGGGGTGCAGAAGCCGCATTGCGAGCCGTGGCAGTCGACCATGGCCTGCTGCACGCTGTGCAGTTGCCCCTGGTGCTTGAGGCCCTCGACGCTGATCAGTTGCTTGCCGTGCAGGGCGGAGACGAAGGTCAGGCACGAGTTGAGGCTGCGGTAGCGAATGCTTTCGCGGCCTTGCGCATCCGTCTGCAACTCGCCCACCACCACGGTGCAGGCGCCGCAGTCGCCGCTGGCGCAGCCTTCCTTGGTACCGGATTTGCCCAGGTGCTCGCGCAGGTAATTGAGCACGGTCAGGTTCGGGTCCAGGGCGTGCTCGCTACGGAGTTCCTGGTTGAATAAAAACTGGATCACGGAAGGCCTCGCAGACTCTTTATTGTTGTTAAGCGAACTGAGCCGAATTTAGTCATGTCTGACTTTTCGGTCAATGATTTTCTGACTTTCAGGTCAGGAATTTTCCATGCTCAACATTGCAAGTATGAACGGCATTCGAGAAACCCCTTGATCGGTACTTATCTGCTGGTTTCATGCCAAATTCCCCTGTCGGGGCACTCCGCGATGATGTAGCAATTGCGCTACACTGCGCCGCTTGTGCCGTTTAAAGATTTTGAAGGAAAACCATGACGTTCAAGGCGCCGGACAGCCTCGCCGAGCAGATTGCTCACCACCTCGCCGAACGTATCATTCGCGGGGATCTCAAGCCTGGGGAGCGTATCCAGGAACAGAAGGTCACCTTGGCCCTCAATGTCAGCCGTGGTTCGGTCCGCGAGGCCTTGCTGATTCTCGAGCGCCGCCATCTGATCGCCATCCTGCCGCGTCGCGGCGCGCATGTGACCGAGCTCACCGAGCACAAGGTCCGCAGCCTGTGCACCCTGATGAGCGAGTTGTACATCCTGCTGGGCAACTCCGTGGCCAGCGGCTGGGTGCAGCAGAGCGACATGGCGCCGTTCCTGCAGATCCAGCAGCGTCTGGAGAGTGCCTACGAGCGCCAGGACATCCGCGCCTTCGTCGAAGACAGCTTCAGCGTGATGCGGGCGGCCTATCCCTTTGCCAACAACCCGTACCTGCAGGAAACCGTCGAGAACCTGCAGCCGGCCATGAGCCGTGCCTATTACCTGGCACTGGAGCAGCGCAAGGCGTCGATGAGCGAGTACCTGGCGCTGTTCGAGCAATTGCTGGCTGCGGTACTGGCTCGTGATCTGCAGGAGATCCGCCAGGTGTTGACGGCCTACGCCCAGCGCAGCAGCGATCTGGTGGTGTCTGCGTTGGCGGATGCGTAAACGTGCGACTCAAGTGCATCAAGCTGGCGGGGTTCAAGTCCTTCGTCGATCCGACCACGGTGAACTTCCCCAGTAACATGGCGGCAGTGGTCGGGCCCAATGGCTGCGGCAAGTCGAACATCATCGACGCCGTGCGCTGGGTGATGGGCGAAAGCTCGGCGAAGAACCTGCGCGGCGAGTCGATGACCGACGTCATCTTCAACGGCTCCACCAGCCGCAAGCCGGTGAGCCAGGCCAGCATCGAACTGGTGTTCGACAACTCCGACGGCACCCTGGTGGGCGAGTACGCGGCCTATGCGGAGATCTCCATCCGCCGCAAGGTGACCCGCGACAGCCAGAACAGTTACTTCCTCAACGGCGCCAAGTGCCGCCGTCGCGATATCACCGATATCTTCCTTGGCACCGGCCTGGGGCCGCGCAGCTACTCGATCATCGAGCAGGGCATGATCTCCAAGCTGATCGAGGCCAAGCCCGAGGACCTGCGCAATTTCATCGAAGAAGCCGCGGGCATCTCCAAGTACAAGGAGCGCCGGCGCGAAACGGAAAACCGCATCCGCCGCACCCACGAAAACCTCGCCCGTCTGACCGACCTGCGCGAAGAGCTGGAGCGCCAGCTCGAACGCTTGCATCGCCAGGCCCAGGCCGCTGAGAAGTACCAGGAATACAAGGCCGAGGAGCGTCAGCTCAAGGCGCAACTGTCGGCCCTGCGCTGGCAGGCCTTGAATGAACAGGTGGGGCAGCGCGAGTCGGTGATCGGCAGTCAGGAGGTCAGCTTCGAGGCCCTGGTGGCCGAGCAGCGCAACGCCGATGCCGCCATCGAACGCTTTCGCGATGGGCACCACGAACTGTCCGAACGCTTCAATCTGGTGCAGGGGCGCTTCTATTCGGTGGGCGGTGATATCGCTCGGGTCGAGCAGAGCATCCAGCACGGGCAGCAGCGTCTGCGGCAGTTGCAGGACGACCTCAAGGAAGCCGAGCGCGCGCGCCTGGAGACCGAATCCCATCTGGGCCACGACCGCACCTTGCTGGCGACCCTGGGGGAAGAGCTGGCCATGCTCGAACCCGAGCAGGAAGTCACCGCCGCCGCGGCCGAGGAGGCTGCCGCGACCCTGGAAGAAGCCGAAGCCACCATGCACGGCTGGCAGGAGCAGTGGGATGCCTTCAACCTGAGTTCCGCCGAGCCGCGGCGCCAGGCTGAGGTGCAGCAGTCGCGCATTCAGCAGCTCGAAAGCAGCATGGAGCGTTTGTCCGAGCGTCAGCGGCGTCTGGCCGAGGAGCGTGAGCTGCTCTCGGCGGATCCGGAAGACGCGGCGATTCTTGAACTCAACGAACAACTGGCCGCCAGCGAAGCGACCCTGGAAGACCTGCAGGCCAGCGAAGAGTCCCAGGTCGAGCGCCTGGAACAACTGCGTCAGCAATTGCAGCAGGCCACCCAGGCCCAGCAGCAGGCCCAGGGTGAACTGCAGCGGCTCAATGGTCGGCTGGCGTCCCTGGAAGCCTTGCAGCAAGCGGCGCTCGACCCGGGCACCGGTACCGCGCAATGGCTGCGTGAGCAGCAACTGGCGGAGCGTCCGCGGCTGGCCGATGGCATGCACGTGGAGGCCGGTTGGGAACTGGCGGTGGAAACCGTGCTGGGCGCCGATCTGCAAGCGGTGTTGGTGGACGATTTTTCCGGTATCGATCTGGCCGGTTTTCAGCAGGGCGATCTGCGTTTGCTGAGCCTGCAAGGGGATGTTTCGCGCATGCCCGGCAGCCTGCTGGACAAGGTGGAGTCACAGGTCGATCTGGCGCCCTGGCTGGGCCAGGTCAAGCCGGTGGATAGCCTGGAGCAGGCCTTGGCCTTGCGCGGGCAACTGAGTGCCGGGCAGAGCCTGATCAGTCGTGACGGTTACTGGGTCGGTCGGCATTTCCTGCGGGTGCGTCGCGCCAGCGAAGCGGAAAGTGGCGTACTGGCGCGGGGCCAGGAAATCCAGCAACTGACCCTGGAGCGCGATGAGCGCGAAGCCAGTGTCGAGGCCCTGGAAAGCCAGTTGCTCAACCTGCGGGCCCAGCAGCGCCAGCAGGAGAACGGTCGTGAACATTTGCGTCGCCTGTTGCAGGACGAGGCTCGCCAGCAGGGTGAACTGAAAGCCAAGCTGTCCGCCGGCAAGGCCAAGGCCGAGCAATTGAACCTGCGACGTACCCGTCTCGATGAAGAGCTGGTAGAGCTCGGCGAGCAGCGTGAGCTGGAGCACGAACAGATCGGCGAGGCGCGCCTGCAGTTGCAGGAAGCCCTCGACAGCATGGCCCTGGATACCGAGCAGCGCGAGCTGCTGCTGGCCCAGCGTGACAGCCTGCGCGAGCGCCTTGATCGGGTGCGTCAGGAAGCGCGCCAGCACAAGGATCACGCTCATCAACTGGCGGTGCGCATGGGCTCGCTCAAGGCCCAGCACGATTCCACTCGTCAGGCGCTGGAGCGTCTGGAGCTGCAATCGGAGCGCCTGACCGAAAAGCGCGAGCAGCTCAGTTTGAATCTGGAGGAGGGGGAGGCGCCTCTGGAGGAGTTGCGCCTCAAGCTCGAAGAGTTGCTGGAAAAGCGCATGACCGTGGATGTCGAGCTCAAGACCGCGCAAATCGCCCTGGAAGATGCCGACCGCGAGCTGCGCGATGCCGAGAAGCGTCGCAACCAGGCCGAGCAGCAATCGCAACTGATTCGCGGCCAGCTGGAACAGCAGCGCATGGAATGGCAGGCCCTGACCGTACGCCGCAAGACCTTGCAAGAGCAGTTGCTGGCCGATGGCTACGACCTGGACGGTGTGCTGGCGACCCTGACTGCAGAAGCCAGCGAGCAGGCGGCTGAAGAGGAGCTGGAGCGGATTGCTGCGCGGATCCAGCGCCTGGGCGCGATCAACCTCGCGGCCATCGACGAGTACCAGCAGCAGTCCGAGCGCAAGCGCTATCTGGATGCTCAGGATGCCGATCTGGTGGAAGCCCTGGAAACCCTGGAAAACGTGATCCGCAAGATCGACAAGGAAACCCGTAATCGCTTCAAGGATACCTTTGATCAGATCAACGGCGGTTTGCAGGCACTCTTTCCAAAAGTTTTCGGTGGCGGCAGCGCTTATTTGGAACTGACGGGCGAAGATCTACTCGATACAGGGGTAACGATCATGGCCCGTCCTCCGGGGAAGAAGAACAGCACCATTCATTTGCTCTCGGGTGGCGAAAAGGCGCTGACCGCGTTGGCCCTGGTATTTGCCATCTTCAAGTTGAATCCGGCGCCGTTCTGCATGCTTGACGAAGTTGACGCGCCGCTGGACGACGCTAACGTTGGACGCTATGCAAGATTGGTTAAAGAGATGTCGCAGACAGTGCAGTTCATCTATATCACCCACAACAAGATCGCAATGGAAATGGCTGATCAGTTAATGGGCGTGACGATGCACGAACCCGGATGTTCGCGCCTGGTAGCCGTGGATGTCGAGGAGGCGATGGCGATGGTGGACGCTTGAGTCCATGCGACTGAGGCGCTAGTTGGGGGCAAGTCGGGGAATTTTTCCTGTTACCTACCTGGCCAGTCGGCATATTGGCCGTAACCGTTGCGACAGACGGTGTAAAGTTGCCTTTGGTCGTGCTAGTTTAATGTCAATTTTTCCTATGCGTGGGCAAAAGGCCATTCAGAACATAGAGTTGGCGCCACGTTTTAAAGCGGTTTGCAGATTGTAAGCCCCTTATTTTTCAGCATTTTTCATAGAGGCACGGGATTACATGGAAATCGGTCTGCGCGAGTGGCTGATCGTCATCGGCATTATTGTTATCGCCGGTATTCTTTTTGATGGCTGGCGGCGTATGCGCGGCGGCAAGGGGAAGTTGAAGTTCCGTCTTGATCGAAGTCTGTCCAACCTGCCGGATGACGAAGGCAGTGCCGAACTCCTGGGGCCGCCCAGGGTGCTGGATACTCATAAAGAGCCTCAGCTGGACGAGCATGATCTGCCATCGGTGAGCATGCCGGCCCGCGAGCCTCGGGAAGGTTCCTCTTCCAAACGCGGCAAGCGTGGCGGCGAGCCTCATCAGGGCGACCTCAACCTGGATCTGGACCTGGACAACGGCCCGAGCTTCAGCAGCCGCGACGATGACTTCCCGGCTGAGGAAGGCAACAAGGCGGCCAGTCACGGCGACAAAGAGCAGCCGCAAGCCGAAGAGGTGCTGGTGATCAGTGTGATCTGCCGCGATGCCGCCGGCTTCAAGGGCCCTGCATTGCTGCAGAACATCCTCGAAAGCGGCCTGCGTTTTGGCGAGATGGATATTTTCCACCGCCACGAAAGCATGGCCGGCAACGGCGAAGTGCTGTTCTCCATGGCCAACGCCGTCAAGCCGGGGGTGTTCGATCTGGACGATATCGACCACTTCAGCACTCCGGCAGTGAGCTTCTTCCTTGGCCTGCCGGGTCCGCGTCACCCGAAACAGGCGTTCGATGTGATGGTGGCCGCAGCGCGCAAGCTGTCCCAGGAACTCAATGGCGAGCTCAAGGATGACCAGCGCAGCGTTCTGACTGCCCAGACCATCGAGCACTACCGTCAGCGCATCGTCGAGTTCGAACGTCGCGCCCTGACCCAAAAGCGCTAAGCTTCCACAGCCAGCTCCTCCCAGAGGAGCTGGCTTGCGTAGGCGCTGGCTTGCCAGCGAATCTCACGCCCCTCCAATTTCGGATCGAGCAGCCTAGGCTGCTCTTTTGCTTTATGAGAGAACCCCATGACCGCCGCTGAAACCCGCATTCTTGAGCTGCGCGCCGAGCTGGATCAACACAACTACCGCTACCACGTACTGGACGAGCCGAGCATTCCGGACGCCGAGTACGACCGCCTGTACCACGAGCTCAAGGCCCTGGAGGCCGAGCATCCTGAGCTGGTCACCAGCGACTCGCCCACCCAGCGGGTCGGGAGTGCGGCGCTCTCGGCCTTCACCCAGGTACGCCACGAGATCCCCATGCTCAGCCTGGGCAACGCTTTCGAAGAAGTCGACATGCGCGAGTTCGACCGTCGAGTCGTCGAGGGGCTGGACCTGCCGGCGGGAGACTTGTTCGGTGCTGGCGCGGCGGTGGAGTACAGCTGTGAGCCCAAGCTCGATGGCCTGGCGGTGAGCCTGTTGTACCAGGACGGCGTGCTGGTCCGCGGCGCGACCCGCGGCGACGGCACCACGGGCGAAGACATCAGTGTCAACGTGCGTACCGTGCGCAACATTCCGCTCAAGCTGCAGGGCAGCGGTTGGCCGGCGACCCTGGAAGTGCGGGGAGAAGTCTTCATGTCCAAGGCCGGCTTCGAGCGATTGAACGAGGCGCAGCTGGCGGCGGGCGGCAAGACCTTCGCCAACCCGCGCAACGCCGCTGCGGGCAGTCTGCGTCAGCTGGACTCGAAGATCACCGCCAGCCGGCCCCTGGAGTTCTGCTGCTACGGTCTGGGCCAGGTCAGCGCCGACATCGCCGACACCCACATCGGCAATCTGCAGCAGCTCAAGCAGTGGGGGCTGCCCATCAGTCGCGAGTTGCGTCTGGCCAAGGGCATCGATGAGTGCCTGGATTACTACCGCGAAATCGGCGAGCGCCGGAACGCGCTGGCCTATGAAATCGACGGCGTGGTGTTCAAGGTCAACAGCATTGCCTCCCAGCGCGAGCTGGGCTTCCGGGCCCGCGAGCCGCGTTGGGCCATCGCCCACAAGTTTCCGGCCATGGAAGAGCTGACCGAGCTGCTGGATGTGGAGTTCCAGGTCGGACGCACCGGTGCGGTAACTCCGGTTGCCCGTCTGAAGCCGGTGAAGGTGGCGGGCGTCACGGTGTCCAATGCCACCTTGCACAACATGGATGAAGTGGCGCGCTTGGGGCTGATGATCGGCGATACGGTGATCATCCGTCGTGCCGGCGATGTGATCCCGCAAGTGGTGCAGGTGGTTGTCGAGCGCCGTCCGCAAGATGCCCGGCCGGTAGCGATTCCGGAAAGCTGCCCGGTCTGTGGTTCACATGTCGAGCGCACCCAATTGGTCAAGCGCAGCAAGGGCCGGGAAACCGTCAGCGAGGGCGCGGTGTATCGCTGTGTCGGCCGCCTGGCCTGCGGTGCCCAGCTCAAGCAGGCGATCATTCACTTTGTCTCCCGTCGCGCCATGGACATCGAAGGCCTGGGGGACAAGACCATCGAGCAGCTGGTGGACGAGCAACTGATCGCTTCGCCCGCGGATCTCTACCAGCTCAAGTACGAACAGATCATCGACCTGGAAGGCTTTGCCGAAGTCTCCAGCAACAAACTGCTCAAGGCCATCGAGGACAGCAAGCGTCCGGCCCTGGCGCGGTTCATCTATGCCCTGGGCATTCCCGATGTCGGCGAGGAAACGGCCAAGGTTCTGGCACGCTCCCTGGGCACCCTGGAGCGTGTCCAGCAGGCCTTGCCGCAGGTTCTGACCTACCTGCCGGATGTGGGGCTGGAGGTGGCGCATGAGATCCACAGCTTTTTCCAGGACAGCCACAACCGCCAGGTGATCGGTGCTTTGCTGGCCGCGGACCAATGCGGCCTGCAACTGCAGGATCAGGGTGAACTCGGGGCCGAGTTCGCCGCCAGTACCACCCTGGGCGGCATGCTCGACAAGCTCAATATCCCCTCGGTGGGCCCCGGGGCAGCGCAGAAGCTGGCGGACAAGTTCGGCTCCCTGCAAGGCGTGATCGACGCGGACTGGCTGGACATGCGCCAGGCCCTGCCGGAGAAGCAGGCCAAGGCGGTGCGCGAGTTCTTCGACAACCCGGCCAATGCCCAGTTGGCTCGGGCCATCGAGGAGCAGCTCTCGGCGTTCGGCATGCACTGGCTGAGTGAGAAGAAAGTGGTCGAAGGCCTGCCCCTGGCTGGCAAGACCTGGGTGCTTACCGGCTCGCTGGAACTGATGAGTCGCGATGTGGCCAAGGAAAAACTGGAAAGCCTGGGGGCCAAGGTGGCGGGGTCGGTGTCGGCGAAAACCCACTGCGTGGTGGCAGGTCCCGGCGCCGGTTCCAAGCTGGCCAAGGCCAATGAGCTGGGGCTCAAGGTGCTGGACGAAGCTGCCTTCGTCGCCTTTCTCAGTGAGCACGGCATCTCTATTCCTGCGTGATCCGTGGCCGCCGGCTGGCCCGCGATGGCAAGCCGGTCGGTTGGCTCCTGGCGGGCCGAGGGAACGATGGGGCAGTCAGGATGATCTAGTCTTGGCAGGCCCCACGGAGGATGCGCCATGTACCGTTTCTTCGAGCAACTCAGTTCCCGCATCGCCGCACCCTTTGTCGGTGATCGTTCACGCAGCGGCAAGCTCTGGGCCTGTCGTTGCGGGCAGTCGCTGTTCTTTCGCAACAGCCAGTGCCTGGCCTGCGCGGCCGTGCTCGGTTACGCGCCGCAACTGGGCAGCTTGTCTTCCCTGCGGCCGGGGCCTGTCGGGCAAACCTGGGTGCTCGATGCCAGTCCCGAGGCCGGCGCTTTCAAGCGCTGCGCCAATCTGGATACGGCGGCGGCCTGTAACTGGCTGCTGCCCGCGCACCTGACCGGCAGCCTGTGCATAGCCTGTCGCCTGAACCGCACCATTCCCGACTTGTCCGTGCCTGAGAACCCCGAGCGCTGGCGCAAGGTGGAAGTTGCCAAGCGCCGTTTGGTGGCGCAGCTGCTTGCCCTGGGGCTGCAACTGATTCCCAAGAGTGACGATGAAGAGCGGGGTCTGGCCTTCGATTTTATCGGTGTCGATCTTGAGGGCAGGGCGCCCATGACCGGGCACGCCGGTGGCCTGATCACCCTGGATATCAAGGAGGCCGACGATGCCCATCGCGAACAGGTGCGCACGCAGATGCGCGAGCCATATCGCACCCTGCTCGGGCACTTTCGTCATGAAGTGGGGCACTACTATTGGGATCGGCTGATTGCCGACAGCCCCTGGCTACAGCCGTTTCGCCACCTGTTCGGCGACGAGCGCGACAGTTATGCCCAGGCCCTGGAACGTCACTATCAGCAAGGCCCGCCGAGCGATTGGCAGCAAAGCCACATCAGCGCCTACGCCACCATGCATCCCTGGGAAGACTGGGCGGAAACCTGGGCTCACTACCTGCACATGATGGACGCGGTGGACACGGCCCTGGGCTTTGGCATGAGTGCCCGAGACGTCGATCTCGATTACCAGCCGTTTCCCCTGAGCAGTCTTTACGACCCGCAGCATCCTGGCGGTCCGGCGTTCCTGGCCTTCGTCAATGCCTGGATCGAACTGGCGGGCATGCTTAACGAACTGTCTCGCAGCATGGGGCAGGCGGATTTCTACCCCTTCATCCTGCCGCCGGCGGTGATCGGCAAATTGCACTTCATCCATCTGGTGATCCAGCAGGAAGGCGGTCGTGCCGAAGCAGTGCTGTCCCTGGATGGATGATCCCTCCGCCCTGTAGGCGCGAGCTTGCTCGCGGCGGCGGGGGCGATTTCCCCGATCCGGCGCGGCGTCTGCCCCGTGAACACACAGGCTTCAGCGGTAGCGGATGGCTGGGTCGGGCTTGCACTCAGGAGCACCTCCAAGTGCTTGAAGCTCATCGAATTTTTTAATCTGCAACGAGCGGTTGTAAGTTCAACTCAGATAGGTACAATGGCGCGGCTCGCCGACAGGCGAACGTCGTTATGGTGACCCCATCGGTCCCCCCGCAACGATTACCCGTGAACCTGGTCAGATCCGGAAGGAAGCAGCCACAGCGGGAACATTGTGTGCCGGGGTGTGGCTGGTGGGGTTGCCTCCAATCTTTCAAGCAATTGATTCTTAACGGTTTTTCACCCTTTGCCAGCAAGTGGTACAAGGAGTGATACATCCGTGTCGAGTACCCCGCCTTATCTTTTTTGTCCCGCCACTCGGTCTGTCAGGTCCGATTTGTGGTGCCGGATGTCATTCGCCCGTTGTTCCCCCAAAGAGACTTCATCGCTCCCTGCAAACCTGTTGCAAGCGGGGCCTGAATCATCGGTGGCATGCCCGTCGAGCAGATGATCCGCAAGGATGCTCGGCTGTTTCGGGAGGCGATCACTGTCATCAGTGTCACCAGATTGAGGCACCTTGCGACGTTACCCAAACAGCAACCTGCGCTGCTGCCTGGCTGGAACGGTCTACGCTATTGTTCCGAACGGCAGAGGGGGCCGTAGCCCTTGTTCTGCTTTGTCCAGCGTCGCGTGAATAAGGAAGTCGACGAGATGGCACGCATAACGGATAAGGAATTCAATGCGGCTTTGCCGGTGATGCAAAAGCTGTTGTGGGCTGATCCCCAGGACAGAGAGCGCTTGCAGGGGCATGGACTCAACCTGATCCCTGTGAATTTCTATTCGAACACGCCTTCGATCGCCGAGACATTCAACTCCTACGAATACAGCGAAGCAGAGCCGCCGTATTTGCACTGTGGACTATTCGACCAGGACAAATTGCGCGCAGAGCTGGCTGAGCTGATTCGATATGGGATCGACTTCACCCCGGCGCAGACCGGAGATATGGATAACGCGCGTTCGTACTTCTGGAAAAACGGTCAATTCACAGGCAGTGATGCCATGGCCTACTACGCCTATATACGGCGAATCCGCCCGAGGAACATTGTCGAGATCGGCAGTGGTTTTTCTTCGCTGATTGCTCTGGAGGCATTGGCCAGGAATGCGGGCGGACGCTTGCATTGCATCGAGCCCTTTCCACGGCCGTTCATTACTGCGCTGGCGGCCGAAGGGGCGCTTGAGTTGCAGGCGCGGCCGGCTCAGGAACTGATGGTCGAATGCCTGAATTCCATTCTGCAAGATGGCGATATCCTGTTTATCGACTCCACGCACACGGTCAAGACCGGCAGCGATTGCCTGCATATCTACTTGCGCCTGCTACCGAAGATAACCAAGAAAATATTTGTCCATGTCCATGACGTGTTTCTTCCCTTTGCCCTTCCGCAGCGCTGGGTGATTGATCATCAGATCTATTGGACGGAGCAGTATCTTCTGTTGGCCTTATTGATTGATAACCCGCGTACGCAACTGTTGTATGGCAGTGCCTATCACAAACACTTCAATGACGACCTGTTGACCGAACTCATGTATGGCCGCTCCGTCAGTGGCGGCGCCAGCTTCTGGTTTGAGTTTGATGGGCGCAAAGAAGGCGCATAGCGCCATCTGGTGATTCCTGACTGGCCGCTGGTGCGATCTTGAAGATTCCACCGGTGTTCCATCGCGGTTAAGCTCTCGCGTTTTTTCGACCAGGGACGGAGTACCGATGGCGCTGACCAGTAATATCTGCGCTTATGACAAGCGCTGGCCTGCGGCCTTCAGTGCCGAGCAGGCGCGGATTATCCAGGGCTTCGGTGCCGAGCTGATGGATATTCATCATGTGGGCAGCACCGCTGTGCCCGGTCTGGCGGCCAAGCCGGAAATCGATCTTTTGCTGGTGGTCGTGGAGCACCGGGATGAGGCGGCGCGCAATGCCTTCATGGCGAGCCTGGGTTATGTCCGAGGCAGCAATCTGTCCCCGGGGCATCACTTTTACCGCCGCGATGTCGAGGGCGTGCGCACCCATAAAGTGCATGTCTGCAGCTGTGGACATGGGCAGATCGGGCGCATGCTGGGTTTTCGCGATCTGCTGCGGCAAGACAGCGATCTGCGCCAGCAATACCAGGATCTGAAGCTGGGGCTTGAAGCCAGCAATCGCGGGGGGATTGGCGAGTATCTCGCGCAAAAGGCTCCCTTCATCGATGCGGTGATGGCCCGCCAGGGCTAGATCGCCGCGCGCAACTCCCGGGGCGACAGACCGTAGTGCTTGCGAAAGCGCACGGCAAAGCGGGAGGCCGAGGCGTAGCCGCTGGCGGCGGCGATTTCGCCGATCGGGCGTGGCGTGGTTTGCAGCCATTGCAGGGCCATGCCCAGCCTGACGTTTTCGAGAATGTTGCTGAAGCTGTCGTTCTCGTTCGCCAGCTGGCGGCGCAAGGTTGAAGCCCCGAGGTTCAAGCGCTTGGCGACGCAGGCGACGGTCCAGTCCCGCGCCGGGTTGCTCATGAGGAGTTGCTGCACCCGTTCGCACAGCGGGTCGTGACGGTCCAGCAGCAAAGGGCCGGCCCAGCCGCCAAGGGCCAGGGCCAGCAACACCGCCTCGCCGTAGTGGTTGCGCAGGGCATCCGGCGCATCGCTGGCGATGCATTGCAGGAGGTGGTCCCAGGCCAGGGCCGTGTGTCGCTCCAGGGGGATGCACAGGTCTGCGCCGCTGCGTCCGGGGCGGGCGACGATCTGCGGCGGGTAGCGCAGGCTGAAGGCGCGCAAGGCCGGGGCGGGAAAGGTCACGACATCGGCAATGTAGTGACCCTGCGCCCCTGGAGCGTTGCTGATGGCCACTTCGCGCCCGGCCGGCAGCAGGATCAGGTGCTGGCCGCCCACGCGCATTTCGCGGTCGTCCCAGGCCATGCGTTTTTCGCCCTGGCGCACCCGGCACAGGGCGCTGACGAAAATCGGTACTCGTTGCAGGGCGTGGGCTTGCCTGGCACGGATGACACAGGCGTCGATGCGGCTTTGGTGATGCTGCAGGCTGGCCGGTGCGTTCATCGTCAGCGTCCGTAGGTGGCGGTCAGTGTGGCCTTGGCCAGGGCGTTGGCGTTGAGCATGTAGCCCACCATCGCCCCGCTGGCCTGGGCGTCGAGGGGCAGTTTATCCACCTTCAGCGCCCAGACGGTGAACTGGTAGCGATGAGGTTTGTCGCCCGGTGGCGGGCAGGCGCCGCCAAAGCCGGATTGGCCGTAGTCGGTGCGTCCCTGGACGGCTCCCGGCGGCAGCTGTTCGCCACTGGGGCTGCCGGCGCCCCTGGGCAGGCCCTGGGTGGTGCTGGGGAGGTTGACCAGGGTCCAGTGCCACCAGCCGCTGCCGGTGGGAGCGTCCGGATCATAGACGGTGACGGCAAAGCTGCGGGTGCCCGGCGGGGCATTTTTCCACGACAGTTCAGGTGAGGTGTTGTCTCCTTCGCAGCCGAAGCCGCGGAATACTTCCCGCTGACTCAAGGGCTGGCCATCGCGGATGTCGTCACTGCTGACGCTGAACTCGGCGGCGTGGGCGCCAAGGCTCAGGCCCCAGCAAAGTGCACTAAGAAGAAGTCGGTTGTTCATGTCGGGCGCGTCCGGCGGGTGGGGATGAAAGGCCAGTCTAGGGGCGGGCGGATCCGGGTGCTGTGCCGTGGCGCTCGTGGATTGTGCCGAAACGCTCGCTGGCTCGACGAGGCGGCCGTCATGCGCCCAGATGCTCCTGCAGCAGCCGGGCAAATGCATCCCGCGGTTTGTGTCGCTGTACCTCCTGATGCCAGACGAAGCGGTTGTCCACCGGTAGCAGGTCACTGAAGCGTTGGATGTTCAGGGTCGCCGACTGTGAATAGCGTTCCAGCACGCCTTGCGGAATCAGCGAGACGCCGGCGCCGACACTGACGCAGCCGATGATGGTGCCCCAACTGGCGTACCCGGTAATGGGCAGGTTCAGGCCGTGCCTGGCCAACCAGTTTTCCAGGGCGCGGCGATAGGGGCAGCCCTGCGGCCACATGAACAGGTGCTGCCCTTGCAGATCGCTGGCGCTGTGGATCGGAGCGCTGCCAGCACTGGAAATCAGTACCAGGGGCTCGTGGTAGAGCACTGTCTGCTTGAGCCAGGGTGGCAGGGTGTCGATGGCCACCAGGGCGCCGTCGATGCGCTGGTGTTGCAGCTCCGTAAAGAGCTGCGACCAGGTGCCGGTCACCAGCTCCACGCTCACTTGGGGGTAGCGTCGGTGGTATTGCGCCAGCAGCGGTGGCAGGCGCCCGCCCGCGCAGGACTCGATGGCGCCCAGGCGCAGCACGCCGCTGGGCTCCGCCTGGTCGTCCACCGCGCGCTTGGCTTCATCGACCAGGGCCAGAATACGTTCGCTGTAGCCGAGGAATACTTCTCCTGCGGCGCTGATCTTCAGGCCGCGTCCTACCCGGTTGAACAGTGGGGTGCCGAGTTCGCTTTCCAGCTGCTTGAGGCGGTTGGTGATGTTGGAGGGCACGCAATGCAGTTGCTCGGCGGCGCGGGCAATGCTGCCGGTGCGGGCCACGGCGTTCAGCATTTTCAGTTGGCTCAGCTCCATTGCTCGGCTCCATTGCTCATTTACAGTGAGGAATGGCCTCAGTATCGGTTAGTTGTGGTGAGTTGGGGAGGGCGAGAGACTGGGTTTCCTCTCTCTGTCTGGGCGCTGTGCCGTGAAACATTCACCTGGATTCAAGCTGTTGCTGGCTACCGCTGCGGTAATTCTGTGCTGGGCCTATTCGCCGGTGGGCATTCATATAGGCCTTGAGGGCTACAGTCCCGGGCATCTGGCGCTGTTGCGTTTCCTGGTTGCCTCGCTGTTGATGGCCGCGATGGCTGTGGTGCTGAAAATATCCCTGCCGTGTTGGCATGATCTGCCCTGGCTGCTGGTGCTGGGGTTCTTTGCCATCGCCCTGCACCACGTCAGCCTCAATTATGGTCAGCAAGGCTTGAGCGCCGGCGCGTCCAGCGTGCTGGCGCAGACGGCGCCGCTATTTGGCACGCTGATCGCGTTCTTCTGGCTCAAGGAAGCGGTCAGTGCCTGGCGCTGGGGCTGCGTGGTGCTGGGGTTGTTTGGCGTGGTGCTGGTGGTTGTGGCCGACAAGGGGCTGGGGTCGATCGAGCCTCGCGGCTTGCTGGTGTTGCTGGCGGCTTTTTCCTGGGGGCTGTACTTCGTCTTGCAGCGGCGTTTGTCCGGGCGTTACGGGGTGCTGACCACGGTGTGCTACATGGTCTGGGGCGGCACCCTGCTGTTGTTGGTGTATGCGCCCGGATTGACCCGGGAGGTCGTCCAGGCGCCGTGGCGGGTGAATCTGGCGGTGCTGTTGCTGGGGCTGTTTCCCAGTGCGTTGGC
Organism: Pseudomonas sp. 3MA1; assembly: GCF_029237275.1. Taxonomy (NCBI): domain Bacteria; kingdom Pseudomonadati; phylum Pseudomonadota; class Gammaproteobacteria; order Pseudomonadales; family Pseudomonadaceae; genus Pseudomonas; species Pseudomonas sp. 3MA1. The sequence goes on from NZ_JAACFX010000001.1 coordinate 898,318, forward strand.
GTATCTGGCCTGGGCTTATGTGCTGGCGCGGGTGGAGGTCAGTCGGGCATCGATGGCCATGTACCTGATACCGCCCGTGGCGATGCTGCTGGCGGCAACCGTGCTGGGGGAGGCGGTGCAATCGGCCGTGCTGCTGGGGGCGGCGGTGGTGCTGGGTAGTGTGATGGCGATGCAGTTGGAGGGGCGCTGGCGGCAATGGCGTCTCGGGCGAGCGCCGATCCTGCCTGGGCTGAAGCGGGGCGGGCGGGTGAAGCTGGGGGACTCGTGAGGTGCAACGCCCCGTCAGGCAGGGGCGTTGCGCTCGGGGATCAGCCTTTTTTCTTGAACAGCCGGCCGACGAATGCGGCCAGGGCGAGGACGCCGATGACAATGAACTTCTTGCCGGCCAGGAGCAGTACCCCGAGCTTGGCAAACAGCCCGGCCTTGCTGGCCAGGCCACCGGCCACCAGCGCGGCCAGGCCGTAGGACGCCAGCTTGTCGGTGCTTGGGTTGTAGTCGGCGTAGCGGTTGCCGTCGGTGAAGTTGGTGAAGGCCAGCACTTTGGGGATCTCGCGCTTGATGGTGGCCAGGTCGTCCATGGAGGCGACCGCATTGAGTTCCAGCACGCCTTCGCGACCCAGCACGCGGATGCTGTAGTTCAGGGTGTTGCTCTCGGCGCCTTCGGCCTTGAGCTCGCGGGCCCAGTACATCTTGTGGGTCTGGGCGTCATAGCTGGGCTGCTCGGCCCAACCCAGCAGATGGATGGCGCCATAGCCCTGTTCCTTGCGCTGCTTGTTGTCTTGCTCGTCGGCTTCCTGCATTTGCTTGAGCAGGTCCTGATAGTCGATCTTCGCCGCGTCGTCGTCGGAGATATGACCATCATTCTTGTAGCTGATGATCACGCCCCAGCCTTCGGCGGACAGCGGGCTGACCGCGCTGGGCACGATCATGCCCAGGGTGGTGAAGCCGGGCGGGTTGCCCCAGCCTTCAGTGAGCAGCTTCTCGGTGTCCTTGGGGTTGAGGTAGTAAAACTCCTGGCTCAGATCGAGGCTGGCGATATCACCGGGCAGCTTGACCTGGCCATGGCGTGGCGAAAGCGAGGCGAGAAATTGCTCGGCAGTCTGGGGTTCGCTGTCCGGGCTTTGGCTCGGTGCGGCGGCGCAGGCAAAGAGTGGCGTGGCGCAGAGGACGGCCATCGCCAGAAGGAGGCGCAGGTACTTCATCGTATTCCCTTACAAATTGTGACAAGTCGGCGGGGAGGATAGCGATGAGCGCCCGGGGGCTCAATGAGACGTTTCTATTTATTTCAATGCAAGGGCTAAGAGGGCGCCGGTGACGACGCCCTCTTCGCTGTGGGGGGCGGTGGAGGCGAGTTCAGTCGACGCTCAGATAGAGCACGCGCAGGCGGTGTCCGTCCGGATCGAGGGCCAGCAGGGTGTAGCCGAAATCCATCTGGGTGGGGGGCTGGGCGATGGTCAGGCCCAGGTCTTGCCAGTGGCGATGCAGGTCGTCCACGGCTTCGCGGCTGCCCAAGGCCCAGCCCAGTTCGCCACCACCGCCGGTCGCCTGGGGGCTGGGTTCGACCGTGTGGCGCGACCACAGGCCGAGTTTGATCCCCGAGTCGAGGATGAACAGCGCGAAGGTGGGGGATGATTCCACCGGTGGCTTGTCTAGCAGGCGGCTGTAGAACTGCGCGCTGATGGCCGGGCTGTCCACATAAAGCAGAAAGTAGGTGTTGCTGGTCATGACGACTCCAAGGGGCTGTGTGCTGTGGGCACAAGCTTATGTGCCGGGTCTGTCAGATCCTGTCAGGAGTCGTGAATGAACAAAGAGGCCTGTTTGTCGGGTTCGATAAGCAGGCCTCTTTCGATTGATTTGTTGCGGGGCTCAAGGCTTGGACAAGGCCTGGTCTACCGCTGCTATCAGCTTTCCCAGATCCTTAGGGGTGGCTTTGTGAATGACACCGAACAAATAAGCCCGCTGTTCCTCTTCATCGCCCAGATCGGCGAAGAAGGCTTTCAGCTTCACTCCCAGTACTTCGGCTAGCAGAAATAGAGCTTCAACGCTGGGGGTGTAGGTGCCGGTTTCGAAGCGGCTGATGGTTTTTGGGTCAAAACCGGTTTTTTCACCTAGTTCAGCCTGAGTAAGCCCCGCTACCTTTCGATAACGCTTGATGGCTGCACCCAAACTTGAAATTTGCATCGCTCAATTCCCATTTAGAATCAAGAACTTAACGATAAATATTGGCATTAGACAACACCATGGTTCATCACCTTGCTTTGCAAAATGTGATGCATTTCGTAGAATCGGCGCTTCGGACAGGTATTTGGTGATCTAGTTTCAGCAGGCAGGTTTATGAAACAAGAAATCATTGCATTTCCCTTGTTCACCTAAACCGAGGGCTTGGCAGAGGCTCGAACGTCTCGTAAATCCCGCCAACGCTCCGTCCGCCGTCCCCACCTGACGCCTTATCTGATCCTAGTTGATCCTCGTCGAATCGACGGTCATCTGCCGCGCAAACCGCTGTACGGCTGCAATCAGGGCGAACCTTCCGATTGAGTCGTACCGCCAGGAAAGTACATCGCGAATCAGCCTGCTGCCGAACTACCGGCACGGTTGATCGCAGGCTGTCTATGGAGTTCTAAAGTGCGTCTCAATTTGCCGGTCAACTCTGTTGAGCAGACCTTTCCCGACCAGCAGCGGCTCATATCCGCCACCGATACCAGCAGCCATATCACCTATTGCAATGCCGAGTTCGCTGCGATGAGCGGTTTCAGCCAGGCCGAGCTGATCGGCAGCACCCATAACCTGGTGCGCCACCCGGACATGCCGGCGGCGGTGTTCGAGTCGATGTGGCGGTATCTGAAGGCCGGCCAGAGCTGGATGGGGGTGGTGAAGAACCGCTGCAAGAACGGCAATTTCTATTGGGTCAGCGCCTATGTCACGCCGATTCTCGAAGACGGGCGACTGGTGGGCTACGAGTCGGTCCGGGTCAAGCCGACGCGGGAGCAGGTCAGTCGCGCCGAAGTCTTGTATGCCCGCATGCGCGCCAACAAGTCGCCGGTCAGCGCTTGGCGTCGACTGGAGGCCGCAGCCCGGCCATTGCTGTTGCCGGCGGCGCTGGCCGTGGCGTGCCTGGGCGCGTTTAACTGGTTGCCGACGCTGGCGGCCCAGGGCCTGACCGTCGCCGGTTTTGTTGCCGTCGGATTGTCGGCCCAGCGTCGTTTGCGACAGCAGCTCAAGCACATTGTCAGCAGCACCCCGCATACCTTCGCCGATCCGATCTGCGCCTTGGCCTACAGCGAAGCGCTGGGGCCGGCGGGGCAATTGCAGATGATCCTGATCAGTGAGGAGGCGCGGCTGAAAACTGCCCTGACGCGCCTCAGCGATCTGGCCCGGCAGATGGCCACGGCGGCCGCCGACTCCAGCCAGCTGTCCAGCCGCACCGAGACGGCCCTGCTGGAGCAGCGAGCCGAGACCGACATGACGGCCGCCGCCATGACCCAGATGGCCGCCTCGATCACCGAGGTTGCCGAGCACGTGCAGCACACCGCCAGCGAGGCTCATACCGCCAACCTCCTGGCCCGGGAGGGCAGTCAGGTGGCGGGTTCTTCCCGGGACGCCATCCAGTTGCTGGCCCGCACGGTGACCCAGATCAACCAGGCAGTGGGCGACCTGGCCGGGCAGACTCAGGACATCATGGTGGCGGCGAGCATGATCCAGGCGATTGCCGACCAGACCAACCTGCTGGCCCTGAACGCCGCCATCGAAGCCGCCCGGGCCGGCGAGCAGGGACGCGGGTTCGCCGTGGTTGCCGATGAAGTGCGGGCCCTGGCGGGCAAGACCCGGCAGTCGACCCAGCAGATCCAGGGCATCATCCAGAGCCTGCGCGCCGGTGCCGACGAGGCGGTGCAGATCGCCAATCTCGGCATCGAAGAGGCGGAGCAAGGGGTGCAACAGGTGTTGCAGGCGCAACAGGCCTTGCATGGCATCGGCGCCGCGGTGGAGCGCATCACCGACATGAGCCAGCAGATGGCGGCGGCCTCCCAGGAGCAATCCCATGTGGCCGAGTCGGTGTCCGAACAGATCAACCGTGTGGCCGCCACGGTACAACGCACCGCCGATAACGCCAGCGCCGGGGTGGTTCGCGGCGCCGAGCTGGAAAACATCTCTTCCGGGCTGCGTGCCCTGGTCGAGCGGTTCAACCGCTAGCGACAGTGATCTCGACTCATGGATGAGAAATACCGCAGGGCCGTCGATGCCGCCGCCATCTTCTCCGAGACTGATCTCGGCGGTTGCATCACCTATGTCAACGACCTGTTCTGCCAGGTCTCGGGCTACAGCCGGGAAGAACTGATCGGGGCCAACCACCGGATGCTCAGTTCGGGGCTGCACCCGCCGGAGTTCTTCAGCGAGCTGTGGCAGACCATCTCCCAGGGCCGGGTGTGGAAGGGCGAGATCTGTAACCGGGCCAAGGATGGCAGCCTGTACTGGGTCGACAGCACCATGGTGCCCCTGATAGACCAGCGTTCCGGCAAGGTGATGCGCTACGTGTCGATTCGCTTCGATGTCAGCGAAAAGCGCCAGTTGCTGCATTCGCTGCAATGGCGGGTCGGGCATGACGTGCTCACCGGTCTGCCCAACCGGGCCTTTCTTTCCGACTTGCTGCATCAGGCCCTGGAGTTCTCTCGCAGCGAGGACATCCCCCTGGCGGTGTGCATGCTCGACCTCGACGGCTTCAAGGCCGTCAACGACGGCTACGGCCATGCCTGTGGCGATTTGCTGCTGGTGGAAGTGGCGGCGCGCCTGCGCTCGATCATTCGCGGTGAGGATGTGGTGGCGCGCCTGGCCGGCGACGAGTTCGTGCTGATCCTGCGCTATGTGCGGGATATGCTGGAACTGCGTGCGGCCCTGCAACGGGTGCTGGCCACCATCTCCCAGCCCTATTCGATCCAGGGCAAGGACATCAATGTCTTTGCCAGCATTGGCGTGACCCTGTTTCCCACCGATAACCACGACGCCGACACCCTGCTGCGCCATGCCGATCAGGCCATGTACGTGGCCAAGCAGAGCGGGCGCAACCGTTTCCATCTGTTCGACGTGTTGCGTGATCGTGAGGTCATGGTCACCTACCAGACCGTCGAGCAGGTGCGCCAGGCGCTGAACGCCGGTGAGTTGCAGCTGTACTTCCAGCCCAAGGTCAACCTGCGCAGCGGCGCGGTGCTGGGCTTCGAGGCGATGCTGCGTTGGCAGCACCCGCAACGGGGAATGCTTGGCTCCCACGAGTTTCTGCCGCAGGTGGAGGAAACCGACCTGATCGTCGACATCGGCGAATGGGTCATGGATCAGGTGATGACTCGCCTGCAGGACTGGCAGGCGGCAGGCCATGGCTGGACGGTGAGCCTGAACGTCGCGGCCCGGCATTTTCAGCGCCCGGACTTTGTCGAGCGGCTCAAGGAGAGGCTCGAACGATACCCGCAGGTTTCGCCGGCGCTGCTGGAGCTGGAGATCGTCGAGTCGGTGGCCATCGAGAACATCCAGCGGGTCAGCGATTGTCTCGATGCCTGTCAGGCGCTGGGCGTGCAGTTCTCCCTGGGGCATTTCGGCACCGGGCATTCGTCCCTGAGTTACCTCAAACGCCTGCGCACCCAGACCATCAAGATCGATCGTCTGTTTGTCCGCGACATGCTGCATGACCAGGATGATCAGGCGCTGATCCAGGCCCTGATAGGGCTGGCCCGGGCCTTTGGTCGGCAAGTGGTGGCCGAGGGCCTGGAAAGCCTGGCCCACGCAGAGCGCTTGATGGATCTGGGGTGCGAGGTGGCTCAGGGCGACTTCATTGCCGTGCCCATGCCGGCTGACGCGGTGCTGCAGTGGGTGTGCGCTTTCCAGCCACCGCAGGCATGGCGCCAGGGCGACGTTCAGGGGGCGTCGGCGTCGGAGGTGCTGGCGTTGGATGGCGGTTCGACGTAGCGCTGGACGATGGCGTCGATTTCGCCGGACATTTTCATCTGCAGCAGGGCGCGCAGAATGCGCCGGGCCGGCACTGTCGGGTCGTTACGCACGTAGCAGCCCACGGCCTGCTCCTGCAGCCGCGCGACGCGGTACAGCGGTTTGCCGGAGGCCTGGGTCTTGTTGAACCAGTCCAGGGTCCACTGGCTGGCGATTGCGTAGTGATAGCGCCCGACCTGGAGCTTTTGCAGGACCTGCTCCTCGTTGCGCGCATCGTCACGAATCAGCCGGGCACTGTCGAACAGCGGTTGCAGGGCGGTGTAGGTGTAGCTCAGCACGGTGCCGACGTGCTGCGTGGGCAAATCCTGAGGGTTGAGCGGTGCCGGATAGGGGCGGTCGCTCACCAGCAGGTTGCGTTGCACGAACAGAGGCACGCTCCACAGGTAGTCCCCTGACAGGTTCGGCAGCCAGGCCTGGGCGGCGAAGCAGCGGATGTCGACCTCGCCCTGATCCATGGCGTTCTGCACCCGGGCCCGGGCCAGGACGTGAAACTCGGCGCGAGTGTCCAGGTGTCGGGCCAGGCTGTTCATGGTGTCGTAAAGGATGCCGGCGGTGGGTTGCTCGCCCTCAATCTCGATGGTTGGCATGGCCCAGCTATCGGCTATGACAAAGCGTAAAGGCGCTTCGGCGGCTTCCAGACTGGCGCTCAACAGCAGCAGGGCGCCCCAAGTCAAACGCATACGCTCTCCCACGGTTCCAAACGGCCGAGCCATCCTTGGCAAAATGCAGCTTAGACAGATTAGACAAGCGCGCCGGATGCAATTTCGCCCTTGCTCCGCTAGCATTACCGGCTTCCGCTTTCCAGTTGCGACGGTTTTCGATGAGTTATCAGGTTCTTGCACGTAAATGGCGTCCGCGCTCGTTCCGCGAAATGGTCGGCCAGACCCATGTGCTCAAGGCTCTGATCAATGCCTTGGACAGCCAGCGGCTGCACCACGCCTATCTGTTTACCGGCACCCGCGGGGTGGGCAAGACCACCATCGCGCGGATCATTGCCAAATGCCTGAACTGTGAAACAGGCATCACTTCCACGCCGTGCGGCACCTGCTCGGTGTGCTGCGAGATCGATGAGGGGCGCTTCGTCGACCTGATCGAGATCGACGCCGCGAGCCGGACCAAGGTCGAGGACACCCGCGAACTGCTGGACAACGTGCAGTACGCACCGAGCCGCGGGCGCTTCAAGGTCTATCTGATCGACGAAGTGCACATGCTTTCCAGTCACTCGTTCAACGCCCTGCTCAAGACCCTCGAAGAGCCGCCGCCCTACGTCAAGTTCATCCTGGCGACCACCGACCCGCAGAAGCTGCCGGCGACCATTCTGTCGCGTTGCCTGCAGTTCTCCCTGAAAAACATGACCCCCGAGCGAGTGGTCGAGCACCTCAGCCATGTGCTGGGTGTGGAGAACGTGCCGTTCGAGGACGATGCGCTGTGGCTGCTGGGCCGCGCCGCCGATGGCTCGATGCGCGACGCCATGAGCCTGACCGACCAGGCCATCGCCTTCGGTGAGGGCAAGGTCATGGCCGCCGATGTGCGGGCCATGCTCGGCACCCTCGATCACGGCCAGGTCTACGACGTGCTGCATGCCTTGATCAACGGCGATGCCAAGGCGCTGCTGGAAGCGGTACGGCATCTGGCGGAGCAAGGCCCGGACTGGAACGGCGTGCTTTCGGAAATTCTCAATGTGCTGCACCGGGTAGCGATCGCCCAGGCCTTGCCGGAAGGCGTCGATAACGGGCATGGCGACCGCGATCGGGTGTTGGCCCTGGCCCAGGCGCTGCCGGCCGAAGACGTGCAGTTCTATTACCAGATGGGCCTGATCGGTCGCCGCGACCTGCCTTTGGCGCCGGACCCGCGCGGGGGCTTCGAGATGGTCCTGCTGCGGATGCTGGCCTTCCGCCCGGCGGATACGGCGGATGCGCCGAGACAGCCGCTAAAGCCAGTGGGGATCAACCAGGCCACAGTTGATTCCGCCCAAGCCGTGGCGGCACCCGCTCCTGCTGTGCCTGTGGCTGCCGTTGCTCCGATGGCCAGCACGCCGGTTGCGGCTGGTGCGCCAACTCCTGCGCCAGTGGCCACTCCCGCGCCTGTCGTGCCGGCGGTGGCCGAAGCGCTGGTGGTTGAACCAGAGCCGGCGGTTGCTGAAGAAGTGATCGACCTGCCCTGGAATGATCCGGTAGAACCGCCGGCCGAGCAGCAGGCGGCTGTGGAGCCGTTGCTGGACGTGGTGGCCGAACAGCCGGAGCTGACGCCGATGCCGACTCCCGCGCCGGACAGCGTGGTGCCGGACGCGCCGGAGTGGGTCAGTGCGCCGGTGCCCGAGCCGAGTGTGGCCGAAGTCGATGCCGCCACGCCCGGAATCGACCTGGACGACGAGCCGCCGCTGGACGAGGACTACATCGAGCCGGACATGGATTCGGCCTACAGCTACCTCGACGAACTGGCCAGTGAGCACGCTGCCGAACCGGCCCCGGAACCCGAGCCGGAGCCCGCCGCCAAGCCGGCCACCGGCCTGGCCCTGGAGTGGCTGGAACTGTTTCCGAAGCTGCCGATTTCCGGCATGACCGGTAGCATCGCCGCCAACTGCACCTTGATGGCTGTGGACGGCGACAACTGGCTGCTGCACCTGGACCCGGCCCACAGTGCCTTGTTCAACGCCACGCAGCAGCGTCGCCTCAACGATGCGTTGAACCAGTACCATGGCCGCACCCTGACCCTGGCCATCGAGCTGATCAAGCCCGAGCAGGAAACCCCGGCCCAGGCGGCTTCGCGGCGTCGCGCCGACCGTCAGCGCGAGGCGGAGGAGTCGATTCACGGCGATCCGTTCATCCAGCAGATGGTCCAGGAGTTCGGCGCACTGGTGCGCCACGATACTATTGAACCTGTCGAGGCCCCGGCCGCGCAGGGTTGATTGCTTAAAGGGCGCCGGGCCGCGGGCCGGGCGCTGTTTCCATCCCCGTACTTTGAGGTAATTCCCATGATGAAAGGTGGCATGGCCGGCCTGATGAAGCAGGCACAGCAGATGCAGGAAAAAATGGCCAAGATGCAGGAAGAACTGGCCAACGCTGAAGTCACCGGCAAGGCCGGCGGCGACATGGTCACTGTGGTCATGACCGGTCGTCACGACATCAAGCGCGTGAGCATCGATCCGAGCCTGCTCGAAGGCGTCAGCGAAGATGACCGTGAAGTGCTGGAAGACCTGTTTGCCGCGGCGGTCAACGATGCCGTGCGCAAGATCGAGTCCAACAGCCAGGAAAAAATGTCCGGCATGACCGCCGGCATGCAACTGCCTCCAGGCATGAAGCTGCCGTTCTGAGTCGCCCAGGCGCTTCGGATGGACGCACACAAGCCAGGCCTAGAGCCTGGCTTTTTTGTGCCCTCGATCAGCCCCGTTTGGCTGGTATACCCGGTTGGAAAGATCGAACGTCGTTGCCCCTTCGGGGTCTGCACCCTATACCGTCCTCTTCAATCCTTGAAACAGGAGTGTCTGTGATGCCGCAAACATTGACCCTCAACCAGCGTGTGGTGCTGGTTTCCCGCCCTCAGGGCGCGCCGGTCCCGGAGAACTTTCGCCTGGAGCGAGTCGCCTTGCCGGAGCTGGCCGATGGCCAAGTCCTGCTGAAGACCCTCTACCTGTCCCTGGATCCCTACATGCGTGGACGCATGAGCGACGCGCCGTCCTATGCCGCACCGGTGGAAATCGATGAGGTCATGACCGGTGGCGCGGTGAGTCGGGTCGAACGCTCGCTGAATCCGAAGTTTCAGGAAGGCGATCTGGTGCTGGGCGCCACCGGCTGGCAGAGCCACTGCATCAGCGATGGCCGCAACCTGATACCCGTGCCTTCCGGCCTGCCCAGCCCCTCCATGGCCCTGGGCGTGCTGGGAATGCCCGGCATGACCGCCTACATGGGGCTGATGGACATCGGCCAGCCCCAGGCCGGGGAAACCCTGGTGGTGGCTGCGGCCTCCGGCGCCGTGGGCTCGGTGGTGGGGCAGGTGGCCAAGCTCAAGGGGCTGCGGGTGGTGGGCGTGGCAGGTGGCGCCGAGAAATGCCGGTATGTGGTTGAGGAGCTGGGCTTTGATGCCTGCATCGATCACAAGAGTCCGGACTTTGCCGACGAACTGGCCCAGGCTTGCTTCAAGGGCGTGGACATCTATTTCGAGAACGTCGGCGGCCAGGTATTCGATGCCGTGCTGCCCCTGCTCAATCCCAGGGCCCGCATTCCCCTGTGCGGGCTGATTGCCCAGTACAACGCTCGGGAGCTGCCACCGGGGCCGGACCGCCTGCCGCTGTTGCAGCGCACCTTGTTGACCAAGCGGGTGCGGATGCAGGGCTTTATCGTCTTCGACGACTACGGTGACCGTCATCCGGAATTCATCAAGGCCATGGCGCCCTGGGTGCTTGAAGGCAAGGTCAAGTTCAAGGAAGACGTGGTGCAGGGCCTGGAACAAGCTCCCGAAGCCTTTATCGGACTGTTGGAGGGGCGCAACTTCGGCAAGCTGGTGGTCCAGGTTGCGCCGGACGCGAGCATTTGACGCTACCCCGAGGCGCGGGTATAAACCGCGTCTCGTCGTTTTGTCGGACCTTTGCCCATGAGCTTCAGCCCCCTGATTCGCCAACTGATCGACGCCCTGCGCACTTTGCCGGGCGTGGGTCAGAAAACCGCCCAGCGCATGGCCCTGCAACTGCTCGAACGTGATCGCAGCGGCGGCTTGCGTCTGGCCCAGGCCCTGAGCCAGGCCATGGAAGGGGTCGGGCACTGCCGTCAATGCCGGACCCTGACCGAGGACGAACTGTGCCCGCAGTGCGCCGATCCACGCCGTGATGACACGCTGCTGTGCGTGGTGGAGGGGCCGATGGATGTCTACGCGGTGGAGCAGACCGGCTATCGCGGGCGTTACTTCGTGCTCAAAGGCCACTTGTCGCCTTTGGATGGCCTGGGCCCGGAAGCCATCGGCATTCCGCAGTTGCTGGCGCGGATCGAGGAGCAGGGCAGCTTTACCGAGGTCATCCTGGCCACCAATCCCACGGTGGAGGGCGAGGCCACGGCTCACTACATTGCCCAACTGCTGACCAACAAAGGCCTGATCACCTCGCGCATCGCCCATGGCGTGCCGCTGGGGGGCGAGCTGGAGCTGGTGGATGGCGGCACCCTGGCGCACTCCTTTGCCGGTCGCAAACCCATAGCCTTGTAGCGTTCGTTCGCGCCAGCCGTTGTACCGGCTGGCGCGACGATACGGATCGCCTTGAAAACCAAGCAAGCGCTTGGTAAGTTCCCTCGACCCTTCAGAGGAGCTTGCCGATGTCTGCCTGCCAGGAATACTTCGACCCCAGCCACCAGTTGGTCCGCGACAGCGTGCGACGTTTCGTCGAGCGCGAAATTCTCCCCGAGATCCAGCAGTGGGAGGAGGCCGAAAGCTTTCCCCGCGAGTTGTATCTCAAGACCGGTGCCGCCGGGATTCTCGGCATCGGCTATCCCGAAGCCCTGGGCGGCAGTCACGAGGGCGATCTGTTCGCCAAGATCGCCGCCAGCGAAGAGTTGATGCGCAGCGGTTCCGGCGGCCTGGTGGCAGGGCTGGGGTCGCTGGATATCGGCCTGCCGCCCATCGTCAAATGGGCCCGCCCCGAAGTGCGCGAGCGCGTGGTGCCCCAGGTGCTGTCCGGAGAGAAGATCTGTGCGCTGGCGGTGACCGAGCCCAGTGGCGGATCGGACGTGGCCAATCTGCAGACCCGCGCCGTGCGCGACGGTGACCACTATCGGGTCAGCGGCAGCAAGACCTTCATCACCAGCGGCGTGCGCGCCGATTACTACACCGTCGCGGTGCGTACCGGGGATCCGGGCTATGGCGGCATCAGCCTGCTGTTGATCGAGAAGGGCAGCCCCGGTTTCACGGTGGGCCGGCAGCTGAAAAAGATGGGCTGGTGGGCCTCGGACACCGCCGAGCTGTTTTTTGACGATTGCCGGGTGCCGGTGGGCAACCTGATCGGTGCCCAGAACATGGGCTTCGCCTGCATCATGGGCAACTTCCAGAGTGAGCGCCTGGCCCTGGCGCTGATGGCCAACATGACCGCACAGATGGCGCTGGAGGAGAGCCTGAAGTGGGCCCGGGAGCGCGAGGCGTTCGGCAAGCCCATCGCCAAATTCCAGGTGCTCAAGCATCGTCTGGCGGAGATGGCCACGGCCCTGGAAGTGTCCCGGGAATTCACCTATCGCCAGGCAGCACAGATGGCGGCCGGCAAAAGTGTGATCAAGGAGATTTCCATGGCCAAGAACTTCGCCACCGACACCGCCGACCGCATCACCCACGATGCGGTGCAGATACTCGGTGGCATGGGCTACATGCGCGACAGTCTGGTGGAGCGCCTGTATCGGGATAACCGCATCCTGTCCATTGGCGGCGGCACCCGCGAAGTGATGAACGAAATCATCAGCAAGCAGATGGGACTCTAGTCAGGTTCCGCAATCCGCAGCGCTCTGCCGTTCTTCTGGCAGGCAATCAGGGGCCGGCCCCGGCAAGTTGCTGGGGACGACTGTCGATGTTGGCTTCAGCGTTCGCTCAGGGAGAACTGGGTCAGGCAGAAAGTCGGGATGCCCATGTCTTCCAGCTTTTGCGAGCCGCCCAGTTCCGGCAGGTCGATGATGGCGGCGGCCTCGTAGATCTTCGCGCCCATGCGGCGTACCAGGTTGGCGGCGGCGATCAGGGTGCCGCCGGTGGCAATCAGGTCATCGAACATCAACACCGAGTCGCCTTCGCACAGGCTGTCGGCATGCACTTCGAGGAAGGCTTCGCCGTATTCGGTCTGGTAGCCCTCGGCCAGCACATCGGCCGGCAGCTTGCCCTGCTTGCGGAACAGGATCAGTGGCTTGTTCAACTGGTAGGCGATGATCGAACCGATCAGGAAGCCTCGGGCATCCATGGCGCCGATGTGGCTGAAGTCTTCTTCGACATAACGCTGGGCGAAACTGTCGGCCACCAGGCGCAGGGCCCGGGGAGACTGAAACAGGGGAGTGATGTCACGGAAGATCACCCCGGGTTTCGGGAAGTCGATGACGGGGCGGATCAGGGATTTGATGTCAAAGGAGTCGAAGGCCATCTTCAGGTGTCCTGGCGGGCAATTTAGGCCGCGCCAGTATAGCCGCGACCGAGCGGCTTGGCTCAGTCGCGAACGCCGTGGATCAGCCTTCTACAGAGCCCCCGGCCAGGGCGCACAGCTGGATCGGATCGAGGATGTGCACTTCCTTGCCTTCGGCGGCAATCAGTTCGTTCTGCTGGAAGCGGGTGAACACCCGGGACACGGTTTCCACCGCCAGGCCCAGGTAGTTGCCGATTTCGTTGCGCGACATGCTCAGGCGGAACTGGTTGGCCGAGAAGCCGCGGGCGCGGAACCGGGCCGACAGGTTGACCAGGAAGGTGGCAATGCGTTCGTCGGCGGTCTTTTTCGACAGCAGCAGCATCATTTGCTGGTCGTCACGGATTTCCCGGCTCATGACGCGCATCAACTGGCGGCGCAGTTGCGGCAGTTGCAGGGCCAGTTCGTCGAGACGTTCGAAGGGGATTTCACACACCGAAGTGGTTTCCAGAGCCTGGGCCGAAACCGGATGGCTTTCGGTGTCCATGCCGGACAGCCCCACCAACTCGCTGGGCAGGTGGAAACCGGTGATCTGCTCTTCACCGCTGTCGCTGAGGCTGAAGGTTTTCAGGGCGCCCGAACGCACGGCATACACCGAGTCGAAGCCGTCACCCTGACGGAACAGAAATTCGCCTTTTTTCAATGGGCGGCCACGTTTGACGATTTCGTCCAGCGCGTCCATGTCTTCCAAATTCAAGGAAAGTGGCAGGCACAGAGGGGCCAGGCTGCAATCCTTGCAATGGGCCTGGTTATGAGCGCGCAGTTTAACTGGCTCGGACATTCTAGAATCCTTGTGGGAAAACACACATAAGCCGTAAGGGTAACTCACGGGAGGAGGTTCCGGCCAGTCCGTGCCGTATTAACTGTGAGTCGTAAAGCAATCCTTTTGTGGGTCGATAACCTGTTGACGAAAACAACTTGGAGCGCCGCAACTATGTCCTTTGTTGGCGGTATTACTAATGGCAGCAATAACTTGCAGCCACTTTCTGAATCCTCGAAAAGCGATCAGGCTGATGAACTAAGGGCGTCGCCGTTAGTTGCAGAACCTGTGGTAGGAGAGGGCGTCAAAGTGTCGCTGTCGGGGGCCGGACTGAAGAAATCCTCCAGTGCTGCGGGCGATGACAGTGACATCGAGGAAAGCGGCCTGCCCGAAAATATTCAACAACTCCTCAAAATGATCAGAAAATTGCAACAACAGATTGCTGAAAAGCTGGCCCAGCTTCAGGCCGTCATGGCCGACAAGCGCCTGAGTCCGGAAGAGGCCAAGGCCAGGGTCGGCAGCCTGCAATCGGCCCTGGCGGCCCTCAACAGCGGATTGCTGACCGCCAATGCCGCATTGGCCAAGGCGATGAGGGATGCCGGCTTGAGTGCCGAGCAGGTGGCGAAGGCCTCTGCACTGCTCATGAAATCCTAGATGACCCGGGAAAAACGCTGGCGATTCTGCTGCCCGAGATAGGCATCAAAGATCATGCATACCGAACGTACCAACAGGCGTCCCGCCGGAAGTACGGTGATGGCCTCGGGGCTTAGTTGAATCAGTCCATCGTCGTCCATCTCCTGCAAGTCTGGCCATAGTTCATTGAAGTAGCCGCGAAAGTCGATATTGAAGGCTTGCTCTATATCTTCGAACTTAAGACTAAAGTTGCAGATCAGTTGTTGAATAACTTCACGGCGCAGACGGTCGTCGGCATTGCAGACCAGGCCGCGACTAGTGGCCAGTTGCGCGCCTGCCAGGGCATTTTGGTAGTGCGTAAGATCGCTGCTGTTCTGGCAATACAGATCACCGATCTGGCTGATCGCGGAAACGCCCAAGCCGATCAGATCGCAATGACCATGAGTGGTGTAACCCTGGAAGTTGCGCTGCAGGGTCGACTCTTCCTGGGCGATCGCCAATTCATCATCGGGAAGGGCGAAATGGTCCATGCCGATGTAGCGATAACCGGCGGCGGTCAGTTGTTCGATGGTGCGTTGCAGCATTTCCAGTTTCTCCGCCGGGGCCGGCAGTTCACTGCCGTTGATCCGTCGTTGCGGCATGAAGCGCTCGGGCAGATGGGCGTAGTTGAACACCGAGAGCCGATCGGGCTGCAGGCTGATGACTTCTTCCACGGTGCGGGCGAAGTGTTCCGGAGTCTGCTTGGGCAGGCCGTAGATCAGGTCGATGTTGATGGAGCGAAATTGCAGGGTGCGCGCCGCCTCGATCACCGCCCGGGTTTCCTCCAGGCTTTGCAGGCGGTTGACCGCGCGCTGCACCGCCGGATCCAGGTCCTGCAGGCCGATGCTGACCCGGTTGAAGCCCAGCTCTCGCAGCAGGCCCATGGTCGACCAGTCGGCTTCGCGAGGATCGATCTCGATGCCGTAGTCGCCGGAGTCATCCTCCAGCAGGTTGAAATGCTTGCGCAGCAACGCCATCAGCTGGCGCAACTCGTCGTGATTGAGAAAAGTCGGGGTGCCGCCGCCGAAATGCAGTTGCTCGACCCGCTGGCTGGGCGCCAGGTGGCAGGCGATCAGTTGCATCTCCTGTTCCAGGCGTTGCAGGTAGGGCAGGGCCCGGCTGCGATCCTTGGTGATGACCTTGTTGCAGGCGCAGTAGTAGCAGATGTTGGCGCAGAACGGGATGTGCACGTACAGCGACAGCGGGCGCTGGGCCTTGCGGCTGTCACGCAGGGCGTGCAGCAGATCGAAGGCGCCGACCTGGCTGTTGAATTGCACGGCGGTCGGGTATGAGGTGTAGCGCGGTCCCGCCAGGTCATAGCGGCGGATCAGATCTGTGTCCCAACGAATGGCGTCGAGCATGCGGGAATTCCCCCGGATAGGCTGGCAGTGTTCGCGAGTCTAGGAGGTTAGGCGCGCGGCCATCTTGACTTGTATCAAGGGTGTTCGGGAGCTGCCGGGGTAGCGCTGGCGGGGCTTGGGGCTGCGGTTGCCGGGCACAGCCCCCGGGGTCAGTGGCCCATCAGCCAGTGCTGGTGAGGGCCGGGCAGGGTCCAGAGGCCGAAGAGGATGACCAGCAGGCCTCCGGTCAGGCGCACGCTGCGTCGCCGCAACAGGGCCGTGACCCGTTCCGCCGCCAGGCCGGTGGCCAGCAGGACCGGCCAGGTGCCCAGGCCGAAGGCCAGCATCAACAGGGCGCTGTCCAAGGCATTGCCCTGGCTCGCCGACCACAGCAGGGTGCTGTACACCAGGCCGCAGGGCAGCCAGCCCCAGAGTGCCCCCAGGAGCAAGGCGCGGGGCAGGCTGGAAACCGGTAACAGACGATTGGCCACTGGCTGGATATGTCGCCATAGCCCTTTGCCAAGCCCTTCGACGCGGGTCAGGCCGCTCCACCACCCGGCGAGGTACAAGCCCATGGCAATCAGCAGCAGCCCGGCCAGTATGCGCATGAACAGCGCCACCGGGCTGTTGGCCACCGCCCAGCCGGCCAGGCCCAGCAACAGGCCGGCCAGGGCGTAGCTGAGGATGCGGCCCAGGTTGTAGGCCAGCAACAGGCGAAATCGCCGGCTGCGCTGTTCCCGGGGGATCGCCAGGGTCAGGGCGCCCATCAGGCCGCCGCACATGCCCAGGCAGTGGCTGCCGCCCAGCAGACCGAGTATCACTGCCGACACCAGCAGGGGAGCCAGCTCAAGCATGGGGTGGTTCCGTTTTGCGGGTGGCTTCGCTCGGGGTCTCGGGTTGGCCCTTGGCTTCGTCCACCGCGGCGGTGTGGCTGGGGTCCTGATCGTCGAACAGGATGCTGTGGGCCGGGCCGTCGAGGTCGTCGTACTGACCGCTGTCCACGGCCCAGAAGAAGATGTAGATGGCGATGGCCACGATCAGCAGTGCGGCCGGGATCATCACATAAAGAGCTGGCATCTGGACTCCAGGCCCGGCGGCTCAGGCCGGCAACGGGCGGGGTTCGGGGGTGCTGGCACTGGCGGCCGGCCGCGGCATGCGGGTCAGGCGCAGGGCATTGAGCACCACGGTCAGGGAACTGATGGACATGCCGATTGCGGCCCACACCGGGGTGATCCAGCCGAGGGCGGCGAACGGCAGCATCAGGCCATTGTACAGTCCGGCCCAGAGCAGGTTCTCGATAATCACCCGGCGGGTCCGGCGCGCCAGGCTGAAGGCCTGTACCAGGGCGTCCAGGCGATTGGACAGCAGCACCGCATCGGCGCTGGTCTTGGCCAGGTCGGTGGCCGAACCCATGGCGACGCTGATATCGGCGGCAGCCAGCACCGGGACGTCGTTGACGCCATCGCCGAGCATCAGCACTTTGCGGCCCTGTTGATGCAGTTGTTGCAATACCTGCAGTTTGTCGTCCGGACGCAGACCGCCCCGAGCCTCGTCGATCTGCAGTTCGGCGGCGACGCTGGCGACCATCGGCGAGCTGTCCCCGGACAGCAGCAGGGTATGCCAGCCGCGAGCCTTGCAGGCGGCCAGGAGTGCCGGGGCGTCGCTGCGCAGCCGGTCATCGAGTACCAGCCAGGCGAGGGCACCCTGACTGTCCCCCAGCAACAGCCACTGGCCGGCTTCATCGGGCATGGGCGGAACCTTGCAGCCGCTGAGTTCGCAGACGTAGGCGGGTTGGCCGATCCGCAGGCGCCGTTCGCCCACCAGGCCTTCCAGGCCCAGGCCCGGGCTGCTGGTGACATCCTCGGCGGCCACCGGGGCACGGCCGAAGGCTCGAGCGATCGGGTGCTCGGAACGGTTCTCCAGGGCGGCGGCGAGACTCAGGCAGTCATCGCTGGACAAGCTGCCCAGGGGGCGGATGGAGCGCAGCGCCAGGCGCCCTTCGGTGAGGGTGCCGGTCTTGTCGAAAATCACCGTATCGATCTGGTTCAAGCCTTCCAGCACATGGCCGCGGGTCAGCAGCAGGCCAAGCTTGTGCAGGGTGCCGGTGGCGGCGGTCAGGGCGGTCGGGGTTGCCAGGGACAGCGCGCAAGGACAGGTGGCGACCAGCATGGCCAGGACGATCCAGAAAGCGCGCGAGGCGTCCAGTTGCCACCACAGCAGGCCGATGGCGGCGGCCGCGATCAGCGAGAACAGCAGGAACCACTGGGCCGCCCGGTCGGCAACTTCGGCCAGCCGCGGTTTCTCCGCCTGGGCGCGGTCCAGCAGGCGGACGATGGCAGACAGCCGGGTGTCCTGGCCCAGGGCCTGGACTTCCACCGTCAGCGCGCCTTCGACGTTCAGGGTGCCGGCCGTGACGCTATCGCCCAGGCCGCGGGGTTGCGGCAGGTACTCGCCGGTGAGCAGGGATTCGTCGATGCTCGACTGCCCATCGAGGATCTTGCCATCGGCTGGCAGCACCGCGCCGGGGTGCACCAGCACCCGGTCGCCCAGGCGCAGTTCGGTGAGCAGGATGCGTTCGCTCTGGCCGTCCTGGCCCAGGCGCAGGCAGGAGGCTGGCAGCAGGTTGACCAGTTGCGCGGTGGCCGCCGCGGTGCGTTCCCGGGCCCGACGTTCCAGGTAGCGGCCGGCGAGAAGGAACAGGGCGAACATGCCCACCGCGTCGAAGTAGAGTTCGCCGACACCGCTGATGGCGGTCCAGATTCCCGCCAGGTAGGCGCCGCCGATGGCCAGGGATACCGAGACATCCATGGTCAGGTGACGGGTGCGCAAGTCGCGCATGGCGCCCTTGAAGAAGGGCGCGCAGCTGTAGAAGACGATGGGGGTGGTGAGGAACAGCGCGACCCAGCGCAGGATGGTGTGCAGCTCCGGACTCAGGTCGATATTGAATTCCGGCCAGGTGGCCATGGTCGCCATCATGGCCTGGAACCACAGCAGTCCGGCGACCCCCAGCTGGCGCAGGGCCAGGCGGTTCTCGCTGGCCAGTTGCTCGGAGGCGCGATCCGGCTGGTAGGGGTGGGCTGCGTAGCCGATGTGGCGCAGCTCGCTGAGCACCTGGCTCAGGGGCAGTTGACTGTCGGCCCAGCGCACATGCAGGCGATGGTTGGACAGGTTGAGTCGGGCCTCGGCCACTGCCGGCAGGCTGCGCAGGTGTTTTTCGATCAGCCAGCCGCAGGCGGCGCAACTGATGCCTTCCATGAGTAGAGTGGTTTCGGCCAGTTCGCCTTGGTGACGGACGAAGGGCTGCTGCACGTCGGCACGGTCGTACAGTGCCAGTTCGTCAACCAACTGCACGGGCAGGGCTTCGGGGTTGGCCGAGGCTTCACTGCGGTGGCTGTAGTAGTGCTCCAGGCCGCCAGCGACGATGGCCTCGGCCACTGCCTGGCAGCCAGGACAGCAGAACTCCCGGGATTCGCCGAGCACGACGGCGGTGAACCGGCTGCCGGCGGGAACCGGCAGGGCGCAATGGTAGCAGGGCAGTGGCGTGGTCATCGGCGATCTTTGTGGTCGGGGAAAAACTCATCGCCGGCCGCTCGACTCCAGTCCTGAAAAAGGGGGGAGGCGGCGCACCGGCGATGGACGACGGGGCGATCAGTTCAGGTCTTCCGCCCCTTGCAGCGGCTCGTCACCCAGCAACAGGTCCTTGTCGTGGCTGACCTGTTCCTCTTCGAACATGCGCCAGGTCTTGTCGCCTTCGACGCCCAGCAACTCGACGAAGCGTCGGCCTTCGACCTGATCGCTCAACTGGCCGATGTAGCGGCCGTGTTCGGTTTCGCTGCGGGCCAGGGTGATCTTGCGGTCTTTCTCCGGCTGGGTCGGCGAAATCAGGTTCAGTTCCAGGGTCTTGGGCTGGCTGTCGCCGCTCAGGCGCAGTTCCACTTCGCCGGTCAGTTCGTCGAGGTGCACGCTGGCGCGCATCTTCAGGGTCTGGGCCAGCAGTTCGCGGTCCAGGGAGCGGTTGATACCCTTGCCGGCCTCGTAGTAGTTGTCGTTGACCAGGTTGTCCGGGTTGTTCACGGCAATGGTCACCATGGACAGGGTCAGGGTCACCGAACAGGCGAGAATGCCAATGATGATCCAGGGCCAGAGGTGTTTGTACCAGGGGCTGGTGGCGGTGGCTGCGGGCATGATCACTTCTCTTGGCTCTTAACGGATTTGTGGGCCGATGAATCGGCTCTTGGCTTCAATGTGGACGCTGCTGTCGTCGGCATCCTCAAGGATGAACTTCACCTCGTTGGTGGTCGAGGGCAGGTGTTCCGGAGCAATCGACAGCTCCACCGGCATGCTGACGATATCGCCGGCCACCACGTGGATCTCGCGCTTGCCCTGCAGCTTCAGGTCCGGCAGGCCGGCGGCGTCCAGCACGTAGGTGTGATCGCGCTGGTCCTTGTTCATGATCTTCAGGCTGTAGACGTTCTCGATCCGTCCTTCGGCGTTCTCGCGGTACAGCACGCGGTCCTTGCTGACATCGAAACCCACCAGCGAACGCATGAAGAACGCGGTGATCAGCAGGCTGATCATGGCCAGCAGCACCAGGGCGTAGCCAATCAGGCGTGGGCGCAGTTTATGGGTTTTCTGTCCGGAGAGGTTGTGCTCGGTGGTGTAGCTGATGAGCCCGCGCGGATACTCCATCTTGTCCATGATGCTGTCGCAGGCGTCGATGCAGGCAGCGCAGCCGATGCATTCGATCTGCAGGCCGTCGCGGATGTCGATGCCGGTCGGGCAGACCTGGACGCACATGGTGCAGTCGATGCAGTCGCCCAGGCCCTGGGCCTTGTAGTCGGCGCCTTTCTTGCGCGGACCACGGCTTTCGCCACGGCGCGGGTCGTAGGAGACGATCAGGGTGTCTTTGTCGAACATCACGCTCTGGAAGCGCGCGTAGGGGCACATGTAGATGCACACTTGCTCGCGCAGCCAACCGGCGTTGCCGTAGGTGGCCAGGGTGAAGAAACCAACCCAGAAATACGACCAGCCATCGGCCTGGCCGGTGAAGAAGTCGATGACCAGTTCACGGATCGGCGAGAAGTAGCCGACGAAGGTCATGCCGGTGACGAAACCGATCAGCAGCCAGAGGCTGTGCTTGCTCAGCTTGCGCAGGAACTTGTTGGCGCTCATGGGCGCCTTGTCCAGCTTGATGCGCTGGTTGCGGTCGCCTTCGGTGACCTTTTCGCACCACATGAAGATCCAGGTCCAGACGCTCTGCGGGCAGGTGTAGCCGCACCAGATACGTCCGGCATAGACGGTGATGAAGAACAGGCCGAAGGCGGCAATGATCAACAGGCCCGAGAGCAGGATGAAATCCTGGGGCCAGAACGTGGCGCCAAAGATGAAGAACTTGCGCTCCGGCAGGTTCCACCAGACCGCCTGGTGGCCGCCCCAGTTGAGCCACACGGTGCCGAAGTACAGGAGGAACAATCCGGCGCCGCCAAGCATGCGCAGATTGCGGAACAGGCCGGTGAAGGCGCGGGTGTAGATTTTTTCCCTGGAGGCGTAGAGATCGACGCTGTTGGTCGCGTTTTTGGCAGGCGGGGTAACGTCTTGTACGGGAATCTGGTTGCTCATCATTGCATCCCACGGCAGTGGAAAAATGCCTCGGTCAGTACGTGCCGACCGCGGTCAAAAGGGGTGTTGCAGTGGCGCAATGATACGCCTGTAGCTCTAGCGCAAGGGTGCGACCTTTGGTCGCGTTGGGGGAAATCAACTGATGGTGTAATGACTTGAATCAATTGACTTGTGGATTATGGACCCTTTTGCCCGTCGCGCCGTTCAATTCTTCCGAGGGGCGGGCAGGTGTACGCCGCAGGTTTTGACGTCCGCCATATTGTCGAAATCTGGCGACCGGGTTGCCGGAAAGGCTGATCCGCCGTCGCGCATCACTCGATGCCAGGCGCAAACAAAACGGCCCCGCCAAGGTTGATTGGCGGGGCCGTCGGGTGTTGCTTTCAGGCGTCGGTCTTACTCGGCGTCGGCCTGCTTGTCACCGTGGGACAGGCTGTAGACATAAGCCGCCAGCAGGTGAACCTTGTCGTTGCCTTGCAGTTGTTCCTGCGCAGGCATCACGCCCTGACGGCCGTAACGAATGGTCTGCTGCAGTTGCGCAAAGCTCGAACCGTAGATGAAGGCTGCCGGGTGGGTCAGGTTGGGCGCGCCCATGGCTGGGGTGCCTTTGCCCTCCGGACCGTGGCAGACCGCGCAGTTGGCGGCGAACAGTTTCTGGCCATTGACCGGGTCAGCCTTGATGCCTTCCGGCAGCTTGCGACCGTCCAGGTTGGTCAGGACATAAGCGGCAACGTCGCTGACGCCTTGTTCCTTGATCACGTCCAGCCAGGCCGGCATCACCGCGTGGCGACCGCCCATGATGGTGGCCTTGATGGTTTCCGGCTCGCCGCCCCAGCGCCAGTCGGCGTCGGTCAGGTTGGGGAAGCCATAGGCGCCCTTGGCGTCGGAGCCGTGGCAGACCGAGCAGTTGGAAGCGAACAGGCGACCGCCCATTTTCAGGGCTTGCGGGTCCTTGGCCACTTCTTCGATAGGCATCGCAGCGTATTTGGCGAAGATCGGACCAAACTTGGCATCCGATTTGGCCATTTCCTTTTCCCACTCGTGCACGCCGGTCCAGCCGGACTGGCCGTTGGCGAATGGGGTCTGCTTCTCGTTATCCAGGTAGTTGTAGCCCGGCAGGACGCCTTTCCAGTTGCCCAGGCCCGGGTACAGCACCAGGTAACCCAGGGCGAAGACGATGGTGCCGACGAACAGCATGAACCACCATTTCGGCAGTGGGTTGTCGTACTCCTCGATCCCGTCGAAGGAGTGGCCGACCGTCTCGTCGGTCTGCTCGGCGCGCTGGCCCTTGCGGGTCGACAGCAGCAGCCAGGTCAGGGCGAAGATGGTACCCAGACTGAGGACTGTGACGTACAGACTCCAGAACGTAGTCATTCTTTGTTACTCCTAGAAGCTTGCTCGACGTGCTTGATGGCGTCGGGATCATCCGCGAACGGCAGCAAGGTTGCGTCTTCAAACTCGGACTTGCGCTTGGGGCTGAACACCCAGAGCGCCAAACCGATGAAGGCCACCATCACAACAAGGGTGCCCAGGCCACGAATCATCCCGATATCCATCTAGATCACCGTTTGCTTTTGATGATGGTGCCCAGGCCTTGCAGATAGGCCACCAGCGCGTCCATTTCGGTTTTGCCCTTCACAGCATCCTTGGCGCCGGCGATGTCTTCGTCGGTGTAAGGGACGCCGAGCTTGCGCAAGACTTCCATTTTCTTCGCGGTGTCTTTGCCGTCGAGCTTGTTTTCTACGAGGAACGGATAAGCCGGCATCTTCGACTCGGGGACCACGTTGCGCGGGTTGTACAGGTGCGCACGCTGCCAGTCATCGGAGTAGCGACCGCCCACTCGGGCCAGGTCCGGACCGGTACGCTTGGAACCCCACAGGAACGGGTGATCCCAGACGCTTTCACCGGCCACCGAGTAGTGGCCATAACGTTCGGTTTCAGCACGGAACGGACGGATCATCTGCGAGTGGCAGCCGACACAGCCGTTGGCGATGTACACGTCGCGGCCTTCCAGTTCCAGGGCGGTGCGCGGCTTCATGCCTTCCACCGGCTTGTTGGTGACGTCCTGGAAGAACAGCGGGACGATCTGGGTCAGGCCGCCGATGCTGACGGCGATGACCATGAAGAAGGCCAGCAGGCCAATGTTCTTCTCGACTACTTCGTGCTTCATCAGTGAGCTCCAACTACAGCGATCTGAGCGGCGGCTTCAGCTTCAGCCGGGTTCGAGGCGCGAACGGTGCGGAACACGTTGTACGCCATGATCAGCATGCCGGTGGCGAAGAACGCACCGCCCAGGGCGCGGACGATAAAGCCCGGGTGACTGGCTTGCAGCGCTTCGACGAAGGAGTAGGTGAGGGTGCCGTCATCGTTGATTGCACGCCACATCAGGCCCTGAGTGATGCCGTTGACCCACATCGAGGCGATGTACAGCACGGTACCGATGGTCGCCAGCCAGAAGTGGGTGTTGATCAGGCCGATGCTGTGCATCTGCTGACGGCCGAAGACTTTCGGGATCAGGTGGTACAGGGCGCCGATGGAGATCATCGCTACCCAGCCCAGAGCGCCGGCGTGTACGTGGCCGATGGTCCAGTCGGTGTAGTGCGACAGCGAGTTGACGGTCTTGATCGCCATCATCGGACCTTCGAAGGTCGACATGCCGTAGAACGCCAGGGACACCACCAGGAACCGCAGGATCGGGTCGGTGCGCAGCTTATGCCAGGCGCCCGACAGGGTCATCATGCCGTTGATCATGCCGCCCCAGCTCGGAGCCAGCAGGATGATCGACATGGCCATGCCCAGGGACTGCGCCCAGTCCGGCAGCGCGGTGTAGTGCAGGTGGTGCGGACCGGCCCAGATGTACAGGGTGATCAGCGCCCAGAAGTGCACGATGGACAGGCGATAGGAGTAGATCGGACGCTCGGCCTGCTTGGGTACGAAGTAGTACATCATCCCCAGGAAGCCGGTGGTCAGGAAGAAACCCACGGCGTTGTGGCCGTACCACCACTGGATCATCGCGTCAGTCGCACCGGCGTAGGCCGAGTAGGACTTGAAGAAGCTGACCGGCAGGGAGGCGTGGTTGACGATGTGCAGCATCGCGGTGACCACGATGAAGGCACCGTAGAACCAGTTGCCGACGTAGATGTGCTTGGTCTTGCGCTTGGTGATGGTGCCAAAGAACACCAGGCCGTAGGTGACCCAGACGATCGCCAGCAGGATAGCCAGGGGCCATTCCAGTTCGGCGTATTCCTTGGTGGTGGTGTAACCCAGTGGCAGGGTCACGATCGCGCCGACGATCACCGCTTGCCAGCCCCAGAAGGTGAAGGCCGCGAGGCTGTCGGAAATCAGTCGCGTCTGGCAGGTTCGCTGCACGACATAGTAGGAGGTGGCAAACAATGCACATCCACCGAAGGCGAAGATCACCAGGTTGGTGTGCAGCGGGCGCAGGCGTCCAAAGGTCGTCCATGGCAGACCGAAGTTCAACTCCGGCCAGACCAGTTGCGACGCGATGAAGACACCGAGCCCCATGCCAAGGATCCCCCAGACCACCGTCATGATGGCGAACTGGCGGACTACCTTATAGTTATAAGCAGTCGGACTGATTGCTGTGCTCATTCTAAGGTTCCACGGTTTGGGTGTTTTATTAGGGATAAAAATCGGTCGCAAGTATGGAGAAAGCAGGGGGTCATTGCAACGCGCTATGACCTGGGTCAATGCGTTCCATGCCTGATTCTGCGGCCTTTCCCTATGCCGAGTAGGGACAAATATTGTCCTCGGGCAAACTGTCGCAGTGGACAAAAAATCGTGGGGGTCAGGTCAGTTGTAACCGGGTGTGTGGAAGCTCGTGGATCAGCTGACAGGCGGTAAGTCAGTCGACAGCCGGTATAAACCAGCCTTTGCGGCCTGTCATTGAGGAAAGCTCCGAACGTCAGGGATACCGATGGCCTGTGACCAGCCATTGCCAGTCCACTTCGGGGCAAGCTTAGACCTGATTGGGATCAGTGCAAACGCGGCGGGGGAGAGGGGTGCGACACTTGGTCGCAAAGCGGCAGGGGGGAAAGCTTCAAGCGGCAAGCTGCAAGTGAAATCTCGCAGCTTGCCGTTGATTTTTTACTTGTCGCCTTCAGCTTGTGGCTTGTCGCTGTTGTGGTGGGACAGGCTGTACACGTAGGCGGCCAGCAGTTGCACCTTGTCATTGCCAAGCAGTTCGCTCTGCGCTGGCATGTGGCCCTGGCGACCATGACGGATGGTCTGTTGCAGTTGCGCCAGGCTGGTGCCGTAGATGAAGCCGGCCGGCTGGGTCAGGTCGGGCGCGCCCATGATCTGGGTGCCCTTACCGTCGGCGCCATGACAGGCCACGCAGGTGGTGCTGAACGCTTGCTGCCCTGCTACCAGATCGGCGTCGCTGTCGGCTGGCAGAGGCAGGCCGGCCAGTTCGTGACGGACATAAGCCGCTACGTTCTTCACGCCTGCTTCCTTGAGCACTTCGCCCCAGGCCGGCATGGCCGCCATGCGGCCGCCCATGATGGTGGCCTTGATGGTGTCGGCACTGCCGCCCCAGCGCCAGTTGTCGTCCGCCAGGTTAGGGAAGCCGAAGGCACCCTTGGCGTCCGAGCCGTGGCACACCGAGCAGTTGGAGGCGAACAGGCGTCCGCCCATCTTCAGTGCTTGCGGGTCCTTGGCTACTTCTTCCACGGGCATGGCTGCGAATTTGGCGAAGATCGGACCAAACTTCACGTCCGCCTTGGCCATTTCCTTTTCCCATTCCTTGGTCTGGGTCCAGCCGTCTTCATAGCCCGGCAGGATGCCTTTCCAGTTGCCCAGACCCGGGTAGAGGATCAGGTAGCCCACGGAAAACACCAGGGTCCCGGCGAACAGCAGGAACCACCATTGCGGCAGGGGGTTGTCGTACTCCTCGATGCCATCGAAGGCGTGGCCCATGGTCTGGTCCACGCTGCCCTTGGTTTCACCCTTGCGGGTGCCAACCAGCAGCCAGGTCAGGCCGATCAGGCTGCCGATGGTCAGTACGCAGATCCACGTACTCCAGAAGGTGGTCATGGCCGAATGCTCCTTGTTGCAGGCTCTTGAGGTTGAGCGTCATCAGTTGTGTTGCCGGCCGGTGCCGCACCCGGCATCGGGTCGTCGGCGAAGGGCAGCAGGCGTGCCTGGGCAAACTCGGGATTGCGTTTGGAGTTGAACACCCAGATCGACAGGCCGACGAAGGCGATCATCACCACCAGGGTCCCGAGCCCGCGGATCATGCCGCTATCGAGTTCAAAACCCATGGCTCACCTCTTGCTCTTGATCGCAGTGCCAAGCACTTGCAGGTAGGACACCAGGGCGTCCATCTCGGTCTTGCCCTTGAGCGTGGCGGTAGCGCCGGCGATATCTTCGTCGGTGTACGGCACACCCAGGGTGCGCATGACCTTGAGCTTGGTTTCGGTATGGCTGCTATCCACCGGTGCGTTCACCAGCCACGGATAGGCCGGCATCTTCGACTCGGGCACGACGTTGCGCGGGTTGTACAGGTGCGCGCGGTGCCAGTCATCGGAGTAGCGGCCGCCCACCCGGGCCAGGTCCGGACCGGTACGCTTGGAGCCCCACAGGAACGGATGGTCCCAGACGCTCTCACCGGCTACCGAGTAGTGGCCATAGCGTTCGGTTTCGGCGCGGAACGGACGGATCATCTGCGAGTGGCACTGTACGCAGCCTTCGCGGATGTAGATGTCGCGGCCTTCCAGTTGCAGCGCGGTGTAGGGCTTCATGCCTTCCACCGGCTTGTTGGTGACGTCCTGGAAGAACAGCGGGACGATCTGGGTCAGACCGCCGATGCTCACCGCGAAGACCATCAGCAGCATCAGCAGGCCGACGTTTTTTTCAATCGTTTCGTGTTTCATGGCGAACTCCTCAGGCCATCTGCGCAGCGGCGTTGACTTCGGCTGGCACTGCGGCACGCACCGTGCGCCAGGTGTTGTAAGCCATCAGGAACATGCCGCTGAGGAAGATCGCACCACCGACCAGTCGCACGATGAAGCCTGGGTGGCTGGCCACCAGGGTTTCGACGAAGGAGTAGGTGAGGGTGCCGTCTTCGTTGACCGCACGCCACATCAGGCCCTGGGCGATGCCGTTGACCCACATCGAAGCGATGTAGAGCACGGTGCCGATGGTGGCGAGCCAGAAGTGGGTGTTGATCAGGCCGACGCTGTACATCTGCTCGCGACCAAAGACTTTCGGGATCAGGTGGTACAGCGCGCCGATGGAGATCATCGCCACCCAGCCCAGAGCGCCGGCGTGTACGTGGCCGATGGTCCAGTCGGTGTAGTGGGACAGGGCGTTGACGGTCTTGATCGCCATCATCGGACCTTCGAAGGTCGACATGCCGTAGAACGCCAGGGACACCACCAAGAAGCGCAGGATCGGGTCGCTGCGCAGCTTATGCCAGGCACCCGAGAGGGTCATCATGCCGTTGATCATGCCGCCCCAGCTTGGAGCCAGCAGTACCAGGGACATCACCATGCCCAGAGACTGAGCCCAGTCCGGCAGCGCGGTGTAGTGCAGGTGGTGCGGACCGGCCCAGATGTACAGGGTGATCAATGCCCAGAAGTGCACGATGGACAAGCGGTAGGAGTACACCGGACGCTCGGCCTGCTTGGGTACGAAGTAGTACATCATCCCCAGGAAGCCCGCGGTCAGGAAGAAGCCCACGGCGTTGTGGCCGTACCACCATTGCACCATCGCATCGGTCGCACCGGCATACACCGAGTAGGACTTGGTGAAGCTCACCGGCAGTTCCAGGTTGTTGACGATGTGCAGGATGGCCACGGTGATGATGAACGCGCCGAAGAACCAGTTGCCCACATAGATGTGCTTGGTCTTGCGCTGCATCAGGGTGCCGAAGAACACGATGGCGTAGGCCACCCAGACAATGGTGATCAGGATATCGATCGGCCATTCCAGTTCGGCGTATTCCTTGGAGCTGGTGTAGCCCAATGGCAGGCTGATGGCCGCCAGGAGGATGACCAACTGCCAGCCCCAGAAGCAGAACGCGGCGATTTTCGGCGCGAACAACTGAGTCTGGCAGGTGCGTTGCACCGAGTAGAACGAGCTGGCAAACAGCGCGCAGCCGCCGAAGGCGAAGATTACGGCGTTGGTGTGCAATGGACGTAGACGGCCGAAGCTGGTCCACGGTAAGTCAAAGTTGAGTTCAGGCCAGACCAACTGGGCAGCGAGAAAAACCCCGAGCCCCATGCCGACGATGCCCCACACCACCGTCATAATGGCGAATTGGCGGACCACCTTGTAGTTGTAGGCGGTACTGATAGAAGTGTTCATGGTTCCCCATCCACGGTTCAGCTGAAGTGAAAGCGACTGCGCACGGCAAGGCGCGCTCACTTCGTCTGGAGTTATAGGCAGACTAAAAGCGAGGCAAGCATGAGCAATGAGCACAAGGCCAGTATTGACGGGGATCAATGGGCGCAGTGCGTGCAGGAACGCGGCTGGTTATGGGAGGTCGCCGCTGTTGCCGACCCGTTGCAAGCACCGACGCTGATCCTGGCCCACGGGGCCGGCGCGCCGATGGACAGCGGGTTCATGAACGACATCGCTGCACGCCTTGCCAGGCATGGGGTGAACGTCTTGCGCTTCGAGTTTCCCTACATGGCCCAGCGGCGCCTGGACGGCGGCAAGCGGCCGCCCAACCCGGCGGCCAAACTCCTGCAATGCTGGCGTGAGGTGCAGGCAGCGGTGCGACCTTATGTCACTGGGGTTCTGGCGCTGGGCGGCAAGTCCATGGGCGGGCGCATGGCCAGTCTGCTGGCCGACGAACTGGCGGCCGATGCCCTGGTGTGCCTGGGTTATCCCTTCTATGCGGCCGGCAAGCCGGAGAAACCGCGGGTGGCGCACCTGGCCGAACTGGCGACGCCGAGCCTGATCGTACAGGGCGAGCGCGACGCCCTGGGCAATCGCCAGGCGGTCGAGGCCTACTCACTGGCGCCCAGTATCGAGCTGTACTGGCTGACCGCCGCTGATCACGATCTCAAGCCCCTGAAGGCTTCCGGTTACACCCATGAGCAGCATCTGGAGTCAGCGGCGGCCAAGGTCGCGGCGTTCCTGCAAACACTGGCCTGATCCTGTAGGAGCGAGCTTGCTCGCGAAGCGTTCACCCGGCTTTCGAATTTGTAGCGCGGTGAAGATTTATCGCGAGCAAGCTCGCTCCTACGTTTGTTGGGTGGGTTTGCGGGCATAAAAAAACCGCAAGCCGATGCTTGCGGTTTTTTGGTCGCCGGCCCGGGGGCTTAGCGGTTGAAACGCTCCACCAGCGAGTACTGGGTGTGGGCGGTGCGGGTCAGGGCTTCGCTGAGTTCGGCCGAGTGCTGGGCCTGCTCCGACGTCTGGTCCGCCAGTTGCGCGATGGTGCTGATGTTGCGGCTGATCTCTTCGGCCACCGAGCTTTGCTCTTCGGTGGCGGCGGCGATCTGGGTGGTCATGTCGGTGATATTGGCCACCGCTTCGCTGATGCCCACCAGCGCCTGGTCGGCTTCCAGCACCCGCGCCACGCCTTCTTCGGCCTGACGATGACCGGCGTCCATGGTTTGCACCGCAGTGGCGGCGGTTTGCTGCAGCTTGGCGATCAGGGTGTGGATCTGCCCGGTGGACTCGCTGGTGCGTTGCGCCAGCTGGCGCACTTCATCGGCGACCACGGCAAAGCCGCGGCCCATTTCCCCGGCGCGTGCCGCCTCGATGGCCGCGTTCAACGCCAGCAGGTTGGTCTGGTCGGCGATGCCCTTGATCACATCGACCACGCCGCCGATCTCATCGCTGTCCTTGGCCAGCTGGGTCACGGTCAGGCCGGTCTCGCCCACCACCACCGACAGGCGCTGGATGGCTTCGCGGGTTTCCCCGGCGATGTCCCGGCCGCGGCCGGTGAGACGGTTGGCTTCCTGGGTAGCATCGGCGGTGCGTTGTACGTGGCTGGCCACTTCCTGGGTGGTGGCGGCCATCTGGTTGACCGCGGTGGCCACCTGCTCGGTCTCGACCCGCTGGCGTTCCAGGCCGCTGGAGCTGTTGTGGGCCAGGGTGTCGGACTGCCGGGCCTGCTCGTTGAGGTGCTCGGCGGTGTCCTGCAGGCGGGTCAGGCAGGTCTTCAGGCGGGCTTCCTGGCTCAGGATCGACATTTCCAGGCGCGCCTGGGCGCCGCGGCTGTCGGTGTACATCTGGGCGATCAGCGGGTCGGAGGTGGTCTGCTCGGCCAGGCGCAGCAGGCGCTTGAGGCCGCGTTGCTGCCAGCTCAGGCCCAGCAGGCCCAGGGGCACCGAGAGCGTCGCCGCCAGGGCGAAGCCCCAATGGGAGTTGAGCCAGGCGCCGATCATGAAGCTCAGTTGGCTGACCAGAATGAACGGCAGCCAGTCCTGCAGTATCGGTAGCCACTTGTCACGCTTGGGAATGGCCGACTTGCCGGAGTTGATCCGCTGGTAGAGTGCTTCGGCGCGGCGTACCTGCTCGGCGGTGGGCTTGACCCGTACCGACTCGTAGCCCACCACCTGGCTGCCTTCGAACACCGGCGTGACATAGGCGTTGACCCAGTAGTGGTCGCCGGTCTTGCAGCGGTTCTTGACGATGCCCATCCATGGCAAGCCTTGTTTCAAGGTGCCCCACATGTGCGCGAACACCGCCGCCGGTACATCGGGGTGGCGGACCAGGTTGTGCGGTGCGCGAACCAGTTCTTCACGGGAGAACCCACTGATCTCGACAAAGGCGTCGTTGCAGTAGGTGATCACGCCTTTGGCGTCGGTGGTGGAAATCAACCGTTGTTGAGCCGGGAAGGTACGTTCGCGCTGAGTGACAGGCTGGTTATTACGCATGGTTTTTCAATCCGCAAGGCTTTGATGGGTTGTCGGCCGCTTCAACCGATTATTGAAATTATTTTTCAATAATCGGCTCTGGGTCTTATTGGCAGAATGTGTCGCTTGCAAAAAACGCCTGCGGGTTTCAGCCGGCGTTGGCGAGGGGCTAATCATTGACCTTCTTCCTTGGCAGTCAATACTTCTGAAGTACTGGTTTGGCTAAATGACGGGCCGCTTAACCGGCCAGCATCGGGTAGGTGAACAAGCCGAAATGCAGCAGATTGAGGCCGAAGTGAGTGGCAATCGCCGCGCTCAGGCCGCCAAAACGATAAGCCAGACCGTAGCCGACCCCGGCGATGCCCGCCAGTAGGGTCCATTGCCACCCCGCGCCCAGGTGCACCAGGCCGAACAGCAGGGCCGCGCACAGCAGCGCCAGGTTCTCGCCGTAGGGCAGCGCCTTGAAGCGTCGGCTCAGGCCGCCCTGGATGTAGCCACGGAACAGCGCTTCCTCCACCAGGGTCACCAGCAGCAGGTTGTTCAGCACCCACAGCCAGGCCTGATCCGGCCATTTCGGGGCCCAGCTGATGATCCCCAGCAGCAGCGCGCCACCTAGCGCCGCCACTGCACACAGGGTCAGGGCCACGGCGCTGGCATACAGCGACAGGCGCAACGAGCGCCGGCCGACGATCCATGGGCACGCCAGCAGCAACCAGAAACCGATCAGCGGCTTGTCCTGGTTCAGGTACATGGAAAACGGCACGGCATCATCGGTAAAACGTTGCGGGTCGATGGCCCGGCCGTTGTAGAAACCAGGCAACCAGTGCATGGCCAGGGCCAGGGCCAGCACCACGAACAGGCCGTGGCCCAGGTACTGGCCGACCCGACTGCGTTTCTGGCGCACGGCAAAGCCGGCACACAGCAGGAGGAGGATCGAAAGGGCAGCCAGCAGCCCCAGTTGGCCATAGCTCAGGGCCAGTGCGTAGCCAATGGAAAGGAGTGCCAGATACATCCATGGCAGAGCGGTCATGTGGAATCCTTGTTGCGAAGAATGGGTATTGCAGAGACGTGGTACAGCGCCGGATCTGTAGTCGTTTTTGCGACCGATGGGTCAGTTTCGGCGGGCGGCAAGTATAACCAGCTGAGTCTTGTTCGACAGCCCGACGAAAAACACCGCCCGGAGGCGGTGTTTGTTTTCGTGGCGGATCAGGATGCAATCAATTGCCGCAACACGTAGTGCAGGATCCCTCCGGACTTGAAGTACTCCACTTCATTCAAGGTGTCGATGCGGCACAGCACCTCGATCTTCTCCTGGCTGCCATCTTCGCGGGTGATGACCAGGGGCAGGTTCATCCGCGGTGTCAGTTCCACATCGCTCAGGCCGAGGATGTCCAGGGTTTCCTTGCCGGTGAGCTTCAGGCTCTTGCGGTTCTGATCCAGCTTGAACTGCAAGGGCAAGACCCCCATGCCCACCAGGTTGGAGCGGTGGATGCGCTCGAAGCTTTCGGCGATCACCGCCTTGACCCCCAGCAGGTTGGTGCCCTTGGCGGCCCAGTCGCGGCTGGAGCCGGTGCCGTATTCCTGGCCGGCGATCACCACCAGCGGCGTGCCGTCGGCCTGGTAACGCATGGCCGCGTCATAGATCGCCAGCTTCTCTCCGGTGGGGATGTACAGGGTGTTGCCACCTTCCTCGCCGCCGAGCATTTCATTGCGGATGCGGATGTTGGCGAAGGTGCCGCGCATCATCACTTCGTGGTTGCCACGTCGTGAGCCGTAGGAGTTGAAGTCCCGCGGTTCTACGCCCTTGTCCCGCAGGTAGCGGCCGGCCGGGCTGTCGGCCTTGATATTGCCGGCGGGGGAGATGTGGTCGGTGGTCACCGAATCTCCCAGCAGGGCCAGGACCCGGGCGCCGTTGACATCCTTGATCTGCGGCAGCGGGCCGGCGATGTCATCGAAGAAGGGCGGGTGCTGGATATAGGTGGAGTCGTCCTGCCAGACATAGGTGGCAGCCTGCGGCACTTCGATGGCTTGCCACTGTGCATCCCCGGCAAACACTTCGGCGTATTCCTTGTGGAACATCCGGGTGTTGACCTGGGCCACGGCCTCGGCGATCTCCTGGCTGCTGGGCCAGATGTCCCGCAGGTACACCGGCTGGCCATCCTTGCCCTGGCTCAGGGGTTCGCTGCTGAGGTCGATGCGCACCGTACCGGCCAGGGCATAGGCCACCACCAGGGGCGGCGAGGCCAGCCAGTTGGTTTTCACCAGCGGGTGCACCCGGCCCTCGAAGTTGCGGTTGCCCGACAGCACCGAAGCCACGGTGAGATCGGCTTGCTGGATGGCTTTTTCGATCGGCTCCTGTAGCGGGCCGGAGTTGCCGATGCAGGTGGTGCAGCCGTAACCCACCAGGTCGAAGCCCAACTGATCCAGGTATTGCGTCAGGCCGGCGGCCTTGTAGTAGTCGGTCACCACCTTGGAGCCAGGAGCCAGGGAGCTCTTGACCCAGGGCTTGCGCTGCAGGCCCTGTTCCACGGCTTTCTTGGCCACCAGTCCGGCGGCCATCATCACGCTGGGGTTGGAGGTGTTGGTGCAGGAGGTGATGGCGGCGATCACCACCGCGCCGTTTTTCAGGCGATAGGTCTGGCCGTCGTATTGGTAGTCGGCTTCGCCCACCAGATCGGCATTGCCGACGGCAACACCACCGCCGCCTTCGCTTTCCAGGCGGCCTTCTTCCTTGCTGGTGGGCTTGAACTGCAAGTCGAGAAAGTCAGTGAACGCCTGGGCCACGTTGGGCAATGCAACCCGGTCCTGTGGCCGTTTGGGGCCGGCGAGACTGGCTTCGACGCCGCCCATGTCCAGGGCCAGACTGTCGGTGAATACCGGCTCCTTGCCCGGCAGGCGCCACAGGCCCTGGGCCTTGCTGTAGGCCTCCACCAGCTTCACCAGCTCGGCAGGGCGCCCGGACAGGCGCAGGTAATCCAGGGTGATGTCGTCCACCGGGAAGAAGCCGCAGGTGGCGCCGTATTCCGGGGCCATGTTGGCGATGGTGGCGCGGTCTGCCAGGGGCAGGTCGGCCAGGCCGTCGCCATAGAACTCGACGAACTTGCCCACTACGCCCTTCTTGCGCAGCATCTGGGTCACCGTCAGCACCAGGTCGGTGGCGGTGATGCCTTCCTTGAGCTTGCCGGTGAGCTTGAAGCCGATGACTTCCGGAATCAGCATCGACACCGGCTGGCCGAGCATGGCCGCCTCGGCCTCGATCCCGCCCACGCCCCAGCCGAGCACGCCGAGGCCGTTGATCATGGTGGTGTGGGAGTCGGTGCCCACCAGGGTGTCGGGGAAGGCGTAGGTGCGGCCATCCTCGTCCTTGGTCCAGACCGTGCGTCCCAGGTATTCCAGGTTGACCTGGTGGCAGATGCCGGTGCCCGGCGGCACCACGCTGAAGTTGTCGAAGGCGCTCTGGCCCCAGCGCAGGAAGGCGTAGCGTTCGCCGTTGCGCTGCATCTCGATGTCGACGTTCTGTTCGAAGGCGCTGCTGCTGGCGAACTTGTCCACCATCACCGAGTGGTCGATCACCAGGTCCACCGGCGACAGCGGGTTGATCCGCTGCGGATCGCCGCCGGCCTTGGCCATGGCGGCGCGCATGGCGGCCAGGTCGACCACCGCCGGCACTCCGGTGAAGTCCTGCATCAGCACCCGCGCGGGGCGGTACTGGATCTCGCGGTCGGAGCGGCGTTCCTTGAGCCAGGCCGCGAGGGCCTTGAGGTCGGCGCCGGTGACGGTCTTGTCGTCTTCCCAGCGCAGCAGGTTTTCCAGCAGGACTTTCAGCGACATCGGCAGGGCGTCGATGTCACCCAGGCTCTTGGCAGCGTCCGGCAGGCTGAAATAGTGATAGGTCTTGTCATCGACCTTCAGGGTTTTAAGGGTTTTCAGGCTATCGAGGGATGGCATTGAATGACTCCTTGTGGCCCGCACGGCTACGGACCTGTGATACGGACAGAGAGTTAACCTAGCTCTGTTTGCGGCCTATGGCTAATCACTGGACTGCTGGCGCAAGTCCAAGGTTCCGAACTCGGTTATGATGCGCCGGTTTTCGTGACAGGCTTTGCTACAGGGCAGGTTTGCGCATCGATTCGTCGCCATTTGCCCAGGAGATTCAATGAACACCCTGTTTATCCACTGCCGGCCCGGTTTCGAGGGCGAAGTCTGCTCCGAGATCGCCGATCACGCGGCCCGCTTGAATGTCGCCGGCTACGCCAAGGCCAAGCCCAGCAGCGCCTGCGCCGAGTTCATCTGCACCGAGGACGACGGCGCCCAGCGCCTGATGCAGGGCTTGCGCTTCTCGGAACTGATCTTTCCCCGGCAGTGGGCCCGTGGCGGCTTCATCGAGTTGCCGGAAACCGACCGCATCAGCGTGATCCTGGCCTACCTGGCCCACTTTCCCCAGTGCGGCAGCCTGTGGCTGGAGGTGGTGGATACCAATGACGGCAAGGAACTGTCGAACTTCTGCAAGAAATTCGAAGGTCCGTTGCGCAAGGCCCTGAGCGCTGCCGGCAAGCTGGTGGACGACGCCGCCAAGCCGCGCTTGCTGCTGACCTTCAAGAGCGGCCGTGAAGTGTTCGTCGGACTGGCGGATGCCGGCAACTCGGCCATGTGGCCCATGGGCATTCCACGGCTGAAGTTCCCCCGGGAAGCGCCGAGCCGTTCGACCCTGAAGCTGGAAGAGGCCTGGCACCACTTCATCCCCCGCGATCAATGGGACGAGCGCCTGCACAGCGACATGACCGGGGTTGACCTGGGCGCGGCGCCGGGAGGCTGGACCTGGCAACTGGTCAATCGCGGCATGCTGGTGACCGCCGTCGATAACGGCCCGATGGCCGAAAGCCTGATGGACACCGGTCTGGTGCAGCACTTGATGGCCGACGGTTTTACCTTCAAGCCGCGGCAGCCGGTGGACTGGATGGTCTGCGATATCGTCGAGAAGCCGGCGCGCAACGCGGCGCTCCTGGAAACCTGGATCGGCGAGGGCCATTGCCGCGAAGCGGTGGTCAACCTGAAGCTGCCGATGAAGCAGCGTTATGCCGAAGTGAAGCGCTTGCTGGAGCGGATTGAAGACGGCTTCAAGGCCCGGGGGATTCGCGTGGCGATTGGCTGCAAGCAGCTGTATCACGACCGCGAGGAAGTGACCTGCCACCTGCGGCGCCTGGATGTGAAAAAGCCCAAATCGGCGTAGTCCCCGCAACACCACGCGCTTCCTGGTAGGAGCCGGCTTGCCGGCGAAAAAGGCCCCACACCCGTGCAAGGCGTGAGGATGCCTTCGCTGGCAAGCCAGCTCCTACGGGAGGGCGGGGGGCGTGGAACGACGGCAACAGATGACCCGATGGCGGCATTGCGTGACAATGCCCGCCTGTTTCAGGAGTGAACCATGAGTCAAATCATCGATACGCCGGTCGACGGCACCCTTGACGCCACCGGCCTCAATTGCCCCGAGCCGGTGATGATGCTGCACCAGCACATCCGCGACCTGCCGGCAGGCGGGCTGTTGAAAGTGATTGCCACCGACCCTTCCACCCGCCGCGACATTCCCAAGTTCTGTGTGTTTCTCGACCACGAACTGGTGGCGCAGCAGGAAGAGGCCGGAACCTATCTCTACTGGATTCGCAAGAAGCTCGATTAACCGGCCGAACGGCTGATGCGGATCTGCTTGCGCGCGCTGCGGGTCAAGCGGATCAGCAGCATCAGCGCGGCGCAGGTCAAGCCGGCAATCAAGCCCTCCCACAGGCCGCTCGGGCCACGCGCCGGACCGAACCAGTCGGTCAGGCCCAGGACGTAGCCGACCGGCAGGCCAATCCCCCAATAAGCGAACAGGGTCAGGATCATGGTCACCCGGGTGTCCTGATACCCCCGCAGTGCGCCGGCGGCGGTGACCTGGATGCCGTCGGAGAACTGGAACAGCGCCGAGTAGACGATGAGCATCGAAGCGACCTGGATCACCAGTGGGTCGTTGGTGTAGATCGAGGCGATGGGTTCGCGCAGCAGGAACATCAGGCTCGCCGACAGGCAGGCATAAGCCAGGGCCGCGCCCATGCCGACACCGGCGCTGAAGCGTGCGTTGCGCGGCTGCTGGCGTCCCAGGGACTGGCCGACCCGCACGGTCACGGCCATGGCCAGGGAGTAGGGAATCATGAACATCAGGGCGCTGACGTTGAGGGCGATCTGGTGTCCGGCCACCACCGTGGCTCCCAGGCTGCCGATCAACAGGGCGATCACCGCGAAGATGCTCGACTCGGCGAATACCGCGATGCCGATGGGCAGGCCGACGCTGAGCAAGCGCCCGATCACGGCCCCTTGCGGCCAGTCGAACTGGCAGAACAACTGGATCTTGCGATAGGCCGGTGCCCAGGCAATCCAGCCCGCCATGCCCAGCATCATGGCCCACATGACGATGGCGGTAGCCCAGCCACAGCCCACGCCACCCATGGCCGGCACGCCGAAGTGGCCATAGATGAAGACGTAGTTGATGGGGATGTTCAGGGCCAGGCCACACAGGCCGATGACCATGCTTGGCACCGTGCGTCCCAGGCCGTCGCTCAGGCAGCGCAGCACGTAGTACAGCGCCACCGCCGGCAGGCCGCTGGCGATGCCATGCAGATAGCCCATGCAGGGCTTGATCAGTTCAGGATCGACGTTCATCAGGTGCAGGATCGGTTCGGCGCTGACCAGCATCAGTGTCGCCGAGATCCCGGCGACCAGGGCCAGCCACAGGGCCTGGCGTACCACCGGGCCGATCTCGTGCAGCTTGCCGGCGCCAAAGCGCTGGGCGACCTTGGGCGTGGTGGCCAGCAGGGTGCCGGTCATCAGCAGGAACACCGGAATCCAGATCGAGTTGCCCAGGGCCACGGCCGCCAGGTCCCGCGAGCTGACCCGGCCGGCCATCACCGCGTCGACAAAGCCCATGGCGGTGGTGGCCACCTGGGCAATCATGATGGGCAGGGCCAATTGCAGCAGGTCCCGCAGTTCGCGGCCGACCCGGGCAGGGCGGCTGATGGCTGTGTTGGAGGGGGTGTCGGTCACGGAATTCACGGGGCGGAGCGTCCATAGGTGTGTTGCGCAGGACGCGACAGTCTACGCGTTGACATCGAGGTCAGGAAAACATCCAGTGTTGTGGATTTGTAAGGGCGCCCGCGCTGCATCTGGGCTCTGGGCTTCAAGCGGTGCTGGCTCGCCCTGGCATCTGCGCCTACACTGCGGCTCCGCACGAGGAGCCTGCCATGTTGATTGTTGCCGACGAAAATATTCCCCTGATTGAAGAGTTCTTTGCCGGCTTCGGGGAGATCCGGCGTTTCCCCGGGCGCGCCATCGATCGGGCGACTGTGGAGCAGGCGGACGTGCTGCTGGTGCGCTCGGTGACCCAGGTTGATCGCCAATTGCTCGAAGGCAGCCCCGTGCGTTTTGTCGGCACCTGCACCATTGGTACCGATCACCTGGACCTGGACTACTTTCAGCAAGCGGGAATCAGTTGGTCCAGCGCCCCGGGCTGCAATGCCCGTGGCGTGGTGGACTATGTGCTGGGCAGCCTGTTGACCCTGGCCGAGATCGAAGGGGCGGACCTGACTCAACGCTGTTACGGCGTGGTGGGGGCCGGCGAGGTCGGTGGGCGCTTGATCAAGGTCCTGCGTGGCCTGGGCTGGCAGGTACTGGTCTGCGACCCGCAACGCCAGGCGGCGGAAGGCGGCGACTACGTCAGCCTGGAGCAGTTGATCGAGCGTTGCGACGTCATCAGCCTGCACACGCCACTGACCCGGCACGGCGAGCATGCCACCTGGCACCTGCTGGATCGGCAGCGCCTGAACCGGCTCAAGCAGGGCACCTGGCTGATCAACGCGGCCCGTGGCCCAGTGGTGGATAACCAGGCGCTGCGTGAAGTGCTGCTGCAGCGTGAGGATTTGCAGGCGGTGCTGGATGTCTGGGAAGAGGAGCCGACCGTGGACCGCGAGCTGGCGGACCTGTGCGTGTTGGCCACGCCGCATATCGCCGGTTACAGCCTGGACGGCAAGCAGCGTGGCACGGCACAGATCTACCAGGCCTATTGCCGTTTTCTCGGGCAGGCGGAACAGGTCAGCCTGGCCAGCTTGCTGCCGGCGCCCTGGGTGCCGCAAGTGAGCCTCAATGCCAATGCCGACCCGGCCTGGGCCCTGGCGATGATCTGCCGGGCGGTGTACGACCCGCGTCGTGATGATGCGGATTTTCGCCGCAGTCTGGTGGATGATGTCGCTCAGCAGCGCGCCGCCTTCGATGGCCTGCGCAAGCATTACCCGGAGCGCCGCGAAATTGATGGCCTGCAAGTGCGGATTCAAGGCGAGTCGCCGGTGCTGAGCCGGATCGTCCGGGCCCTGGGGGCCAGCCAAGTCTGAGCCCGTTCAACCTATAAGGTGCGGGCATAAAAAACCCGGCCGCAAGGCCGGGTCAAGAGGACGTGAGGCTGTGTGTCAATCTTGCCGAGCAGGCTTGACCAGTCGCTTTTCCAGTTCGCGGCAGGCGTTCTGGATCATGTCTTCAGTAATAGGTACTTCGCGACCCTGAGCGTCGATGATGGCACACCCTAGAGACTGGTTTGGCTGGGTACGGATCACTTGAATCTTGTCATTGCTGCTGTGTTGCAAGGACATGGCCTGTCTCCTCATCAGGTTGTGTGCTTACTTTAGAATGGCCGGGTGACCAAGCTGTTACAGACCGCTGCAGGGACTGGCCCGGCCACTTCACTCCACCAGAAATGTCCAGGGAGTGCCAGCCACAGATTAGACCGATAATCTCTAGGCTCTAGTGTCAGCGGTCATAATCAACCTGACTCATTGTGATTTAGCAAAGTTCCTGCGAATTCATCTCGTTGCCGCCGCTGCAGCGGATCAGTCGCCGGTGCGTCAATGGATGAACTGCATGCTCTCTTCTCGTCACCGCCGGGCGCTGCATCTGGCCAGCCGCTTTATCGCTCCCTACCGTTGGCAGGCGCTGGGCGCCTTGCTGGCGTTGATCGTCACTGCCGGCATTACCCTGTCCATGGGGCAGGGCATCCGCCTGCTGGTGGACCAGGGGTTCATGACCCAGTCGCCGCACTTGCTGAATCAGTCCATTGGCCTGTTCCTGCTGCTGGTCCTGGCCCTGGCGGTGGGCACCTTTGTGCGTTTCTACCTGGTGTCGTGGATCGGCGAGCGCTGTGTGGCGGACATCCGGCGCCAGGTGTTCAATCACTTGATCTACCTGCACCCCGGGTTCTACGAGAACAACCGCAGTTCGGAGATCCAGTCGCGGCTGACGGCGGACACCACTTTGCTGCAGTCGGTGATCGGCTCCTCGCTGTCGTTGTTCCTGCGCAATGCGCTGATGGTGCTGGGAGGCATTGTCTTGCTGTTTGTCACCAACCCCAAGCTCACCAGCATCGTGGTCATCGCCCTGCCTCTGGTGCTGGCGCCGATTCTGATCTTCGGTCGCCGGGTCCGCAGCCTGTCGCGCCTGAGCCAGGACCGGATCGCCGATGTCGGCAGCTACGTCTCGGAAACCCTGGGCCAGATCAAGACGGTCCAGGCCTATAACCACCAGGCCCAGGACGAGCGGCGTTTCGCCGTGACGGTGGAAGAAGCCTTCGATACGGCGCGCAAGCGCATCGTCCAGCGTGCCTGGCTGATTACCCTGGTGATCGTCCTGGTCCTGGGAGCGGTGGGGGTAATGCTCTGGGTGGGTGGCATGGATGTCATTGCCGGGCGCATTTCCGGCGGTGAGCTGGCAGCGTTCGTCTTCTACAGCCTGATCGTCGGCAGTGCCTTCGGCACCTTGAGTGAAGTGATTGGCGAGTTGCAGCGGGCCGCGGGGGCGGCGGAACGCATTGCCGAATTGCTGCGGGCGGACAGCAGCATCCAGCCGCCTAGCAGCGGCCTGGTGAGCCTGCCGGCGCGGGTGCGTGGCGATCTGCAACTGGAGGATCTGGGGTTTGCCTACCCGTCGCGGCCGGATCGCTATGCCGTCGACGGTTTGACTCTGACGGTGCGGGCCGGGGAAACCCTGGCGCTGGTGGGGCCTTCGGGAGCGGGAAAATCCACGCTCTACGACCTGTTGCTGCGTTTCTATGATCCCCAGCGGGGGCGGATACTGCTGGACGGCGTCCCCCTGACCCAGCTCGATCCGCAGGATCTGCGCCGCTGTTTTGCCCTGGTGTCGCAGAACCCGGCGCTGTTCTACGGCAGCATCGAAGAGAACATCCGCTACGGCAAGCCTGACGCGACCCTGGCCGAGGTTCAGGATGCGGCGAAGATCGCCTACGCCCACGAGTTCATCGAGCAGATGCCCGATGGCTACCGGACCCATCTGGGAGACGGCGGTATGGGGCTTTCCGGCGGCCAGCGGCAACGCCTGGCAATAGCCCGGGCGTTGTTGGTGGACGCGCCGATCCTGTTGCTGGACGAGGCCACCAGCGCCCTGGATGCGCAGAGTGAACATCTGATTCAGCAGGCGTTGCCCAGTCTGATGAAGGACCGCACCACCCTGGTGATTGCCCATCGCCTGGCCACGGTGAAGAATGCCGACCGCATCGCGGTCATGGATCAGGGCAAGCTGGTGGCGGTGGGGACTCATCAGCAACTGATCGCCAACAGTCCGCTGTATGCGCGATTGGCGGCCCTGCAATTCAACGAGGGCCCGCCGGCCTCTGTGTAGGAGCCGGCTTGCCGGCGAAAGCGTCCATCAACCTGGCGCCGAGTGCGAAGGCTTGGTCGCTGGCAAGCCAGCTTCTGCCCTAGGTGAGGGCCCAATAAAAAGCCCGCATCGCTGCGGGCTTGTGGAGGGCCGGGTTTCACTGATCGTCGAAGTAGCGCTCATGCCAGTCCACCAGCGGTTGCGGTGAGTTGAGCTTCTGGCCATAGATCACCGAGTAAGACAGCACGTTCTGCACATACTGGCGGGTTTCGTCGAAAGGAATGCTTTCCACCCAGACATCGAAACTCAGGTGGTCGGCGCCCTTGAGCCATTGGCGCACCCGTCCGGGACCGGCGTTGTAGGCCGCCGAGGCCAGCACCCGGTTGCCGTTGAACTGGCTGTGCACCTGGCTCAGGTAGGCGGCGCCCAGTTGGATGTTCTTGTCCGGGTCCAGCACTTGCTGGGGCGAGGCCAGGGGGATGCTGAACTTGCGCGCGGTTTCCTTGGCGGTGCCGGGCATCAGTTGCATCAGGCCGCTGGCGCCGACGTGGGAGCGGGCGTCGTCCATGAAGGCGCTTTCCTGGCGGGTGATGGCGAACACCCAGCTCGAATGCAGGCCGCGGACCTTGGCTTCGCGCACCAGGGTGTCGCGGTGAGCCATGGGGAAGCGGATGTCCAGGTCATCCCAGTATTGGGCCTGGCTGATGGTGCGGATGGCCGGGAAGTACCACTTCAGGTCGTAGGCCAGCCTGGCCTGGGCCACCATTTCGTCACGGTTGAAGTGCCGGCTGACGTGGTACCACTCGCGGCGACC
Organism: Pseudomonas sp. 3MA1; assembly: GCF_029237275.1. Lineage (NCBI taxonomy): Bacteria > Pseudomonadati > Pseudomonadota > Gammaproteobacteria > Pseudomonadales > Pseudomonadaceae > Pseudomonas > Pseudomonas sp. 3MA1. The sequence goes on from NZ_JAACFX010000001.1 coordinate 941,159, forward strand.
GTCGACGATCTGGCCCCGGGCATGAAATTCCAGGGCGCGACGCACGCCCGGGGTATTGCGGACTTTGTTGATCACCGCCTGGCTCAGCATCAGCGGTTGGTTGTTCAACTGATAGGGTGCCTTGGCGTGATCGGCGGCAAGAAAGCCATAGAAGTCCCGCTCCCGGGCCAGCCCCTTGAACAGCACCTGGGCCTGAGGGTTTTGCGGCTGGGCCAGTTCCAGGCTGCGAGCCTGCCAGTAGCGCCAGCGGTTGGTACTGGCCAGGTCCTGAGGCAGCTTGCGGGTCAACTGATAGGCATCCTCCCAGCGTGCCAGGCGCAACAGCAGGCGCAGGCGCCATTCGGAGACGGTGTTGTCGCGCAGCTCCGGGTCGTACTTGGTCATCACGTCCAGGGCGCGGCTGTCGAAGCGGCGGGCCAGGGTCAGGCCGATTTCGCGGGCAATCGCCACTTTTTCGTCACGGGAGAAGTGCATGCTGCTGGCATAGCCGTCCAGCAGGGCCATGGCCTTGTCCGGATCCTGGCGTGCCAGTCGGCGCAGACCCAGGCCGACCACGTCGGACATGGCCTCGTCGGCCGGCTGGAAGCGCGAGGGCTGGCCCAGCAGTTCGGGTTTTTGCGCCACGTCCACCAGCAAACGGCCCTGGGGCGCCAGGGTGGTCATGCTCTTCACCAGGCTGTTGGCCAGAGGATAGTTGCGGGCTTCGGCCGCCAGTTTGGCCCGTTGCCAGCGTTTTTGTTCGGTCAGCTGGCCTTCAGCGGCCCATTGCGCGAACAAGGCGTCACAAGCGGCCGGTTGGGATTTGCCGGTCAGCCAGAGCTTTTCGGTGGCGGCGTAGCCTTCGGCCTTGAGATTGTGTCCCAGCTGGTACTGGCCGTTGAGGCAGTCCAGCTCGGTGAAATTGAGTTTTGGGTCGTAGTACTGGGTGAAGGTCGCCCAATCGCCGCGTTCGGCCAGCCAGCGCAACCAGCGCAGTTTCATCCAGTTGGCCTGGGGCAGATCGCCATGTTCGGCGAGGAATTTCTCGATCTCGGCGTTGCTGGCGGATTTCAGCCGGGCGGTCAGTTCGTCGTAGGCCAGGTAGGGTTCCAACGGGTAGTCGCGCAGTGCATCGGCGTAACGGAAGTAGGGGCCGGAATCACCCTTGGCCAGGGCGCGCTTGGCTTCATCGTAATACTGGCGTTGTAGAGTCAGGTCTGCCGCCTGGGCGGATTGGACGGCTGCGGCGGTGAGAAGCAGGCAAGATAAAACACTGAAAAGGCGACTGCGCATGAGACATCCGGGCAGAGAAATCATGACAAGTGCCGACAAGGCCAACACTGATTGCTCACTAGCTTAGCCTTTTGCCAGCAACCGGTGAAAGCTTTGCCGAACCCTCGGCATCAGTTGGCAACAAAAGTGCCTCGGGGGTGGCCGGCGGCGAAATAGCCGGCCTTCTGCGGGCTCAAGTCAGGTAGAATGCGCGCCCGGTTTTTGGAGAAGAACATGACCCTGCTCAAATTCAGCGATGTGTCCCTTGCTTTCGGCGCCATGCCGTTGTTGGACAAGGTGTCCTGGCAGATCGCCCGTGGTGAGCGGGTGTGCATCATCGGCCGTAACGGTACTGGCAAATCCAGCATGATGAAGCTGGTCAAGGGCGATCAGAAGCCCGATGACGGCTCCGTATGGCGCGCACCCGGTCTGAAGATCGGCGAGTTGCCCCAGGAATTGCCGGTGGCCGACGAGCGGACCGTGTTCGACGTGGTTGCCCAGGGCCTGGACGGTGTCGGTGAGCTGCTGGCCCAGTACCACCACCTGAGCCAGAACATCGTCACCGACGCTGATCTGGAAAAGCTGATGCACGTCCAGCACGACCTCGAAGCCCGTGACGGCTGGCGCCTGCAGCAACTGGTGGACAGCACCCTGAGCCGTCTGCAGCTGCCGGCCGACAAGACCCTCGCCGAGTTGTCCGGCGGCTGGCGTCGGCGCGTACTGCTGGCCCAGGCCCTGGTGTCCGAGCCGGATCTGCTGCTGCTCGACGAACCGACCAACCACCTGGACATCGGCGCCATTGCCTGGCTGGAAGAGGCGCTGAAGGATTTCCAGGGCGCGGTGCTCTTTATTACCCACGACCGTTCCTTCCTGCAGAACCTGGCCACGCGCATCCTCGAACTGGACCGCGGCGGCCTGATCGACTGGAACGGCGACTACGCCAGCTTCCTGGTGCACAAGGAAGCCATGCTGGCGGCGGAAGAAACCGCCAACGCGCTGTTCGACAAGCGCCTGGCCCAGGAAGAAGTGTGGATTCGCCAGGGCATCAAGGCCCGGCGCACCCGTAACGAAGGCCGCGTGCGGGCGCTCAAGGCGCTGCGCGTGGAGCGCAGCGAGCGTCGCGAGCGTACCGGCAAGGCCAATATCCAGCTGGAAACCGCCGACAAGTCCGGCAAGCAGGTGATGGTGCTGGAGAACGTCAGCTTCGCTCACCCGGGTGGTCCGTTCCTGGTCAAGGACTTCTCCATGGTCCTGCAGCGCGGCGACCGCATCGGCCTCTTGGGCGCCAACGGCACCGGCAAGACCACCTTGCTCAAGCTGATGCTCGGTGGCCTGGTGCCCAGCAGCGGCAAGGTGGAAGAGGGCACACGGATCGACGTGGCCTACTTCGACCAGTTGCGCCACCAGTTGGACCTGGAAAAGACCGTGATCGACAACGTCGCCGAGGGTCGCGACTTTATCGAGATCGATGGCCAGAGCCGTCACGTGCTGAGCTACCTCGGTGACTTCCTGTTCAGCCCGCAACGTGCTCGCACGCCGGTCAAGGCGTTGTCTGGCGGTGAGCGTGCCCGTCTGTTGCTGGCCAAGCTGTTCAGCAAGCCGGCCAACCTGCTGGTCCTCGACGAACCGACCAACGACCTGGATGTGGAAACCCTCGAACTGCTGGAAGAAGTGCTGCTGACCTTCCAGGGCACGGTACTGATGGTCAGCCACGACCGGGCTTTCCTCGACAACGTGGTGACCAGCACCCTGGTGTTTGAAGGCGAAGGCAAGGTTCGCGAATACGTTGGCGGTTATCAGGATTGGTTGCGTCAGGGCGGTTCGCCACGGTTGCTGGGCGTGACCGAGAACAAGTCCGGCAAGGCCGAGCTGAATTCCGCCGTGGTTGCGCCGGTGCAAGCCGCGGCCCCGGCCCCGGTGCAGGAGGCTCCGGCGGCGAAGAAGAAGCTCAGCTACAAGCTGCAGCGCGAGCTTGAGGCGTTGCCGGGACAGATCGAAGCGATGGAACAGCAGATTGCCGGGGTCGAGGCGGAAATGGCCGATGCCGGTTTCTATCAGCGTCCGGTGGCGGAAACCGCCGCGGTCATCGCCCGGCTGGAGCAGTTGAATGCCGAGCTGGAGCAGATGGTCGAGCGCTGGGCCGAGCTGGATGCCTGAATGATCGCTGAGTAATGAAAAAGCCCGACTTCAGAGTCGGGCTTTTTGTCGAGGCCGCTGGCGTGCTGGCGGCCGGAGGGGTGTATTCAGCGCTTGACCAGGTGCACCGCCAGCACGTCACAAGGCGCGCCGTGGAGAACGTCATTGGCGGTGGAGCCCAGCAACAGCGCCAGGCCGTGGCGGCCATGGCTGCCGACCACGATCAGGTCGCATTCCTGTTCCTTGGCCAGATGGTGAATTTCCTGGCGCGGTTGTCCATAGGTCAGGTGACTGTATTCCTTGGTCAGCTCCGGATACTTGTGGATCAGCCGGTCCAGGCGCTCCCTGGCCTGGTCGAACTGTTGCTGTTGCAGTTGCGAAAGATCCATGGGGACATCACCGCCGAAGGCCATGGCCATGGGCTCGACGATATGCACCAGGGACAGCTTGGCCCCATTGCTCACCGACAGCTCGCGAGCGCGGTGGATAACAGGATCGCACTCTTCGGTTAGATCTACGGCGACCAGAATATGGTGGTAGGACATGAGGTGCTCCTCCTGAGGATTGCAATAGCTTCAAGTATGGCTGCTTTCAAGCGGGTTGGTTTCGCCCAGGCCCCGCTCATCAAAAAATCGAGAGTACTGATATGACGGTCTGGATAGTGGTGTCAATCCTTGCGGTGGTTCTGAGCCCGCTGGCGTGGTTGCGTCCTTCGCGCCGCCAGAGCGGCCTGATTGCCTTGCGCATGGAGGCGCGACGCATGGGCCTGGCCATGCAGCTGGCGCCTCAGGAGTGGCCGCACTGGCTGGGTCAGGAACCTCCCAATCCGTGCCCGCAGTACCACCGCCCGCGGCGCAGCGCGCAATCGGCCTGCTGGAGCTACTGGCAGACAGCCCCCGGTTGCTGGGTCAACCAGTGGCGCGAGCCCTGTGTCGACGAGTCGCTGCTCAAGCACCTGCAAACATTGCCGTCCGGGGTGTTCAAGGTTGAGGCGGACAAGCAGTTGATAGCGCTGTACTGGAACGAGCGTGGCGAGGTCAGTGTCCTGGAAAGTATCGCCTCGGTGCTCAAGGCCTTGGCCTGAAGCCTTGGAAGAGAGCGCCCAGGGTGGGCCTGTGCGCTGGGCAATAAAAAGCCCGACTCAGCATCGGGCGGGATGGCCAGGCAGGCCGGTAATCGGGTTGGAGCCACCTTCGGGTGGCTTTTTGCTGTCTGGGCGGTGGCGATATTCGATAAATGTTTTCTGGTCATTTCTTCAGATATATCCCCAGCTTAGTCGTGCTTGCTCTTGGAGGCCGGGGGATTTAGGGCGATTTTTCTAAATATTGATCCTATGAATGGCCTTGAATGCAGTGCCGTGTTGATCGTCCGGGGAGCAGTGCAGTGACCGCAAAGTCGCGTTTCAAACCGTGTTTTGTACGATTGACAATTGTCGGATTTTCCCTGAATGTGGCGTACCCAAATCAAACGGGCGTATGAAATGAGCGTTTGCATCGCAGGCAGCTCTATACAGAATCCCGACTATCGCGTTGGCGGGTGTGCCTGGCGGATTGGCGTTAGCATCGACGGAGACGTTAGTGCCAAGCCAGAAGTCAGCGTCCGACGTGTACTGTTCAGCTTCCATATCGTGGAGATCAGTTGATGATTTACGAAGGTAAAGCCATCACGGTTAAGGCTCTTGAAAGTGGCATCGTCGAATTGAATTTCGACCTCAAGGGTGAGTCCGTCAACAAGTTCAACCGTCTAACCCTGAATGAATTGCGTCAGGCTGTTGACACCATCAAGGCAGATGCTTCGATCAAGGGCGTGATCGTCAGCAGTGGCAAGGACGTGTTCATCGTCGGCGCCGACATCACCGAGTTTGTCGATAACTTCAAGCTGCCGGATGCCGAACTGGTGGCTGGCAACCTCGAAGCCAACAAGATCTTCAGCGATTTCGAAGACCTCAATGTGCCGACCGTTGCCGCGATCAATGGCATCGCCCTGGGTGGCGGTCTGGAAATGTGCCTGGCAGCGGATTACCGCGTCATGGCCGCCAGCGCCAAGATCGGCCTGCCGGAAGTCAAGCTGGGTATCTACCCGGGCTTCGGCGGCACCGTGCGCCTGCCGCGCCTGATCGGTGCCGACAACGCCATCGAGTGGATTGCCGCCGGCAAGGAAAACCGTGCTGAAGACGCGCTGAAAGTCGGTGCCGTGGACGCTGTGGTTGCTCCCGAGAAGCTCAAGGATGCCGCTCTGGCCCTGGTCAAGCGCGCCATTTCCGGCGAGTTCGACTACAAGGCCAAGCGTCAGCCGAAGCTGGAAAAGCTCAAGCTCAACGCCATTGAGCAGATGATGGCTTTCGAAACCGCCAAGGGTTTCGTGGCCGGCCAGGCCGGCCCGAACTACCCGGCACCGGTCGAGGCGATCAAGACCATCCAGAAGGCCGCCAACTTTGGTCGCGACAAAGCCCTGGAAGTGGAAGCTGCAGGCTTCGTCAAACTGGCCAAGACTTCGGCCGCACAAAGCCTGATCGGCTTGTTCCTCAACGATCAGGAACTGAAGAGAAAGGCCAAGGCCTACGACGAGATCGCCAAGGACGTGAAGCAGGCCGCCGTACTCGGCGCCGGCATCATGGGTGGCGGCATTGCCTACCAGTCGGCGTCCAAGGGCACGCCGATCCTGATGAAGGACATCAACGAGCACGGCATCGAGCAGGGGCTGGCGGAAGCCGCGAAACTGCTGGTAGGCCGCGTTGATAAAGGCCGCATGACCGCCGCGAAGATGGCTGAAGTGCTCAACGGCATTCGTCCGACCCTGTCCTACGGTGACTTCGGCAACGTCGACCTGGTGGTCGAAGCCGTGGTCGAAAACCCCAAGGTCAAGCAGATCGTGCTGGCCGAAGTGGAAGGCCAGGTCAAGGAGGACACCATCCTGGCGTCCAACACCTCGACCATTTCCATCAGCCTGCTGGCCAAGGCCCTCAAGCGTCCGGAAAACTTCGTCGGCATGCACTTCTTCAACCCGGTGCACATGATGCCGCTGGTGGAAGTGATCCGTGGCGAGAAGTCCAGCGAGCTGGCCGTTGCCACCACCGTTGCCTACGCCAAGAAAATGGGCAAGAACCCGATTGTGGTCAACGACTGCCCGGGCTTTTTGGTCAACCGCGTGCTGTTCCCGTACTTCGGCGGCTTCGCCAAGCTGGTCAGCGCCGGTGTGGATTTCGTGCGCATCGACAAGATCATGGAGAAATTCGGCTGGCCCATGGGCCCGGCGTACCTGATGGACGTGGTCGGCATCGACACCGGTCACCACGGTCGCGACGTCATGGCTGAAGGCTTCCCGGATCGCATGAAGGACGACCGTCGCTCGGCCGTGGACGTGCTTTACGAGGCCAAGCGCCTGGGTCAGAAGAACGGCAAGGGCTTCTACGCCTACGAAACCGACAAGAAGGGCAAGCAGAAGAAGGTCGCCGATCCGTCGGTGCTGGAAGTGCTCAAGCCGATTGTCTACGAGCAGCGTGAAGTCACCGACGAAGACATCATCAACTGGATGATGATCCCGCTGTGCCTGGAAACCGTTCGTTGCCTGGAAGACGGCATCGTCGAAACCGCTGCCGAAGCGGACATGGGCCTGGTCTACGGTATTGGTTTCCCTCCATTCCGTGGCGGTGCACTGCGCTACATCGATTCCATCGGTGTTGCCGAGTTCGTTGCCCTGGCCGACCAGTACGCCGATCTGGGCGCGCTGTACCACCCGACCGCGAAGCTGCGTGAAATGGCCAAGAACGGCCAGAGCTTCTTCGGTTAAGCGCCCACACTAGAGCGAGAGTGAACATATGAGCTTGAATCCTAGAGACGTCGTGATTGTCGACTTCGGTCGTACTCCGATGGGCCGCTCCAAGGGCGGCATGCACCGCAACACCCGCGCCGAAGACATGTCGGCGCGCCTGATCAGCAAACTGCTGGAGCGCAACACCAAGGTCGACCCGGCGGAAGTCGAGGACGTGATCTGGGGCTGCGTCAACCAGACCCTGGAGCAAGGCTGGAACATCGCGCGCATGGCGTCGCTGATGACCCAGATCCCCCACACTTCGGCTGGCCAGACTGTCAGCCGTCTGTGCGGTTCGTCCATGAGCGCCCTGCACACTGCAGCGCAGGCGATCATGACCGGCAACGGTGACGTATTCGTCGTGGGCGGCGTCGAGCACATGGGCCACGTAAGCATGATGCACGGTGTCGATCCGAACCCGCACATGTCCCTGTACGCGGCCAAAGCCTCGGGCATGATGGGCCTGACTGCCGAAATGCTGGGCAAGATGCACGGCATCACCCGCGAACAGCAGGACGCCTTTGGCTTGCGTTCCCACCAGCTCGCCCACAAGGCGACCGTGGAAGGCAAGTTCAAGGACGAAATCATCCCGATGCAGGGCTACGACGAGAACGGTTTCCTGAAACTGTTCGACTACGACGAAACCATTCGTCCCGAAACCACCCTGGAAAGCCTGGCGGCCTTGAAGCCGGCGTTCAACCCCAAGGGTGGCACCGTGACTGCCGGTACTTCGTCGCAGATCACCGATGGCGCCTCGTGCATGATCGTGATGTCGGCCCAGCGGGCTCAGGATCTGGGCATCCAGCCGATGGCGGTGATCCGTTCCATGGCCGTGGCGGGTGTGGACCCTGCGATCATGGGCTATGGTCCAGTACCGGCCACGCAGAAAGCCCTGAAGCGTGCGGGCCTGGGCATCAACGACATCGACTTCTTCGAGCTCAACGAAGCTTTCGCCGCACAGGCCCTGCCAGTGCTGAAAGATCTGAAAGTGCTCGACAAGATGAATGAGAAGGTTAACCTGCACGGCGGCGCGATCGCCTTGGGTCACCCGTTCGGTTGCTCCGGTGCGCGTATCTCCGGGACCCTGCTCAACGTCATGAAGCAGAATGGCGGCACCTTCGGTGTGTCCACCATGTGCATCGGCCTTGGCCAGGGCATCTCGACCGTCTTCGAACGCGTTTAAGCGTTGGGTGGATGGAAGCCGGGGCCCTGTGCCCCGGTTTTTGTTTTTCTGAAGATGTGTTTGTTTTTATTTTGAAAAGAATTGCACGAGGGCCAGAGCATGCAGTTACAACCCGGGCTCTATCAGCATTACAAGGGGCCGCAGTACCGCGTTTTCAGCGTGGCGCGGCACTCGGAAACGGAAGAAGAAGTGGTGTTCTACCAAGCCCTGTATGGGGATTACGGTTTTTGGGTGCGCCCCTTGAGCATGTTCCTGGAGTCGGTCGAAGTTGACGGCGAGCAGGTCCCACGCTTTGCTTTGGTGCAGGCCGAACCCAGTCTTTTTTCACCGGCATAAGTGCCGGTCGCGCAGTACCCTGCGCTTGACCTCACCTTGTTGCCACTATATATAGCGGGGCCGCGTCAGGCGCCAACCGCCTTTCTCTTCTCGAATTCAGGAATTTTCCGATCCATGGGCAAATCGCTGGTCATTGTGGAATCCCCGGCTAAGGCCAAGACCATCAACAAGTACTTGGGCAACCAATACGTGGTGAAGTCGAGTATCGGCCATATCCGAGACCTGCCCACCAGCGGTTCGGCCAGTGCCGCCAAAGAGCCAGCCGCCAAGCGTGGCACGGCCGCTGCGGGTGAAGCTCCGGCCCTGTCGCCGAAGGAAAAAGCGCGCAAGCAGCTGGTGTCGCGCATGGGCGTCGACCCCGAGCACGGCTGGAAGGCCAAGTACGAAATCCTGCCTGGCAAGGAAAAGGTCATCGAAGAGCTGCGCCGCCTTGCCAAGGATGCCGACACCATCTATCTGGCAACGGACTTGGACCGCGAAGGGGAAGCCATCGCCTGGCACCTGCGCGAAGCCATCGGCGGTGACGACAGCCGCTACAAGCGCGTGGTGTTCAACGAAATCACCAAGAAGGCGATCCAGGAAGCCTTCTCCCAGCCCGGCGAGCTGGACATTCATCGGGTCAACGCGCAGCAGGCCCGGCGCTTTCTTGACCGCGTGGTGGGCTACATGGTCTCGCCGCTGCTGTGGGCGAAGATTGCCCGTGGCCTGTCCGCCGGTCGTGTGCAGTCGGTAGCGGTGAAGCTGGTGGTGGAGCGCGAGCGTGAGATTCGCGCCTTCATTCCGGAAGAGTACTGGGAAGTCCACGCGGACCTGGGCACCGCCAAGGGCTCGAAGGTGCGCTTTGAAGTGGCTCGCGAGAACGGTGAAGCCTTCAAGCCGCTCAATGAAACCCAGGCCATGGCTGCCCTGGAAAAGCTCAAGGCCTCGGCCTACAGCGTCGCCAAGCGTGAAGACAAGCCCACCAGCAGCAAGCCGTCGGCGCCATTTATTACCTCCACCCTGCAGCAGGCCGCGAGCAACCGCCTGGGCTTCGGGGTGAAGAAGACCATGATGATGGCCCAGCGTCTGTATGAAGCCGGCTACATCACCTACATGCGTACCGACTCCACCAACCTCTCGGCTGATGCCGTGGCGATGGCGCGGACCTATATCGAAGACGAGTTCGGCAACAAGTACCTGCCGGCCTCGCCCAACGTCTACAGCAGCAAGGAAGGGGCCCAGGAGGCGCACGAAGCGATTCGTCCGTCCGACGTGAACACCCATCCAAGCAAGCTGTCGGGCATGGAACGTGACGCTGAGCGGCTCTACGAGCTGATCTGGCGCCAGTTCGTTGCCTGCCAGATGCTGCCGGCGCAATACCTGTCCACTACCGTCAGCGTGGCCGCTGGCGACTTCGAGCTGCGTGCCAAGGGCCGTATCCTCAAGTTCGACGGCTACACCCGGGTCATGCCGCAGATCAGCAAGCCAGGTGATGACGATGTGCTGCCAGACATGGCGCAGGGCGAAGTGCTGAAGCTGATCAAGCTCGACCCAAGCCAGCACTTCACCAAGCCGCCGGCGCGCTACTCCGAAGCCAGCCTGGTGAAGGAAATGGAAAAACGCGGCATCGGTCGTCCTTCGACCTATGCGGCGATCATTTCCACCATTCAGGATCGCGGCTACGTAACCCTGCACAACCGTCGCTTCTATTCGGAAAAGATGGGTGACATCGTCACCGAGCGTCTCTCCGAAAGCTTCTCCAACCTCATGGACTACGGCTTCACCGCCGGCATGGAAGAGAACCTCGATGACGTGGCCCAGGGCGAGCGCGACTGGAAGAACGTCCTCGACGAGTTCTACGGCGACTTCAAGAAGAAGCTCGAAGTGGCCGAAGGCGCCGAAAGCGGCATGCGTGCCAACCAGCCGGTGATGACCGACATTCCGTGCCTGACCTGCGGTCGGCCGATGCAGATTCGTACCGCTTCCACCGGCGTGTTCCTGGGTTGTTCGGGCTACAGCCTGCCTCCGAAGGAACGCTGCAAGGCCACCGTCAACCTGGTGCCGGGCGACGAGATCGCCGCCGATGACGAGGGCGAATCGGAATCCCTGGTCCTGCGCGGCAAGCACCGTTGCCCGATCTGCAGCACGGCAATGGATGCGTACCTGCTGGATGAAAAGCGCAAGCTGCACATCTGCGGCAACAACCCGGATTGCGCCGGCTACGAGATCGAAGAAGGCAGCTACCGGATCAAGGGCTATGAGGGTCCGAGCCTGGAGTGCGACAAGTGCGGCAGCGAGATGCAGCTCAAGACCGGCCGTTTCGGCAAGTTCTTCGGTTGCACCAACGCCACTTGCAAGAACACCCGCAAGCTGCTGAAAAGCGGTGATGCGGCGCCGCCGAAGATGGATCCGGTGAAGATGCCTGAGCTCAAGTGCGAAAAGGTCAACGACACTTACATCCTGCGCGATGGTGCTTCGGGTCTGTTCCTGGCCGCCAGTCAGTTCCCGAAAAACCGTGAAACCCGGGCGCCGCTGGTGCTGGAGCTGATCCCGCACAAGGACGAAATTGATCCGAAGTACCACTTCCTTTGCGAAGCGCCGAAAAAGGACCCGGACGGTCGTCCGGCCGTGGTGCGCTATAGCCGCAAGACCAAGGAGCAGTACGTGCAGACCGAGGTTGATGGCAAGCCGACCGGCTGGCGCGCGTTCTACGACGGTGGCACCTGGAAGGTCGAAGACAAGCGCTAAGCACTGTCTGTGTCGAGGGGCTTGCTCCTCGATATGGCGCGGTACAGGGCCGCATGATTCCGTTGGGAGTCATGCGGCCTTTCTTTTGCCTTGCGGTGCGCGGGAGTGATCCTTGAAACTGTGCCACCCGCATCCGGTTCTGTTCTTGTAGTGGAGGCTGCCTACATGGCCCACGAGCTCTATACCCGCACCAATCAGAAAATCTACTTTGCCGGCCTGGCGCTCGAGACCCTGGCTCGGGCCGAAGAGGGGCGGGCGATGAATGCCCAGGCGCAGGTCCAGGCGGGGCGCGAGTCGGTGCTTTTCCACCTGTACGGTGCCTTGCTGGGGCTATGCCATGAAATTGCCGGGTTCTATCGGCTGCCGCAGGCCAATGCTGCGCGGGTCGAGCAGATCCTCAGCCGTGAAGTACTGGACAGCATTGCCATTCCCGAGCTGGCGGAGCTGGTGGAATTGGCGCAGAGCCCGCAGACCTGGCTCGCGCAACTGCTGCTTGCTTACAGCGAGCTGTTTCAACCGCCACGAGCGCCGCACAAACCCAAGGGCGACGTGACCCAGCCGCTGATCATGGCGGTCAATCTGGACGAGCAGGAGCCGGAGCCGGAACTGAGTCGAGAAGAGCTGGAAAGCTGGCGGCAGAACCTCAAGTCCCTGGCCATTCGTTTTCGAGATGGCTTGAACGAGTGTTGAGCCTGAGCGTCGCTTGATGCGCGGCGCGTTTAATTGATCAAGGAAGATGCATGTTGTTCTTCTTGCGTGACCAGGCGCTGGTTCGCCTGCTCAGCGATTGCCAGATGCGAGTCATCAATGCCCGGTCCAGGGCGGATCTGCTGGCGGTGCTCGACCGGCTGGAGATATTCCCTGGCGGCCTGGAGTTTGACCATGTGCAGTCAATAACGCTGCTGGTGCTGGCGTTTGCCGCACTCGCGACTGCGCTGTTGATGGATGGCATGGGCGGCATGTTCTGGGTGTTTGTGGCTTTGTGTTTCTTAAGCTATCGGGTCCGCAAAGGCGTCTCTGGGGCGTTGACGGATCTGGCGGCGAGTATCACCCGCAAGTGCATGATGTTTTGCAACGACTTGAGTGAATCCGACAGTAGTGCCGATTGGCGCCTGAAGAGACTGGACAGCGAGTTCACCGATTACCGGCGGGGCAGTGAGAGTGAGCGGCGCCGTATCCTGGACTCGCTCCAGGGGGTGTATCGAGGAAAGCGACATTCGCTGGCATTCGAGTATCACCAGCTGCGATATGTGATCTCCAGTTGCGAGCGCGGGGCCGGTGGAGACCTCAAGACGGTTTACACCAACTACCAGCGCTACAGTCTGGTGGTGGATTTTCCCTGGGTGACAGAGATTGCGCTTCGATCCAGCCCCTTGGAAGTAGCGCTGTCGGGACAGCCTTTCAAGACCGAACGCGAGGATTTCAATCAGATCTTTGTGCTGCGCGGCATTGACCCCGCCAGTTGTGAGCATTTTGCCACGCCTGCGACGCTGGACTTGCTGATGGACCTTTCGCGCCAGCTCCATGGGGTCAATCTGGAGTTCTCCAGCCAGAGACGACTCTGCCTGAGCTTCAATAACGAAGACATCATGGCCCACGTCGATCCGGGGTTGCTGAGTGATCTGGCGGTCTTTCGCGCGCGGATCGAGGCTGGCATCGAGTTGCCCAAGTTATATCCGCTGTTGGAGCTGATAGAGCAGCTGGCCCAGGAGCACGACGGTCATGCTGTCGTTCCGCAGGTTTTGGAATCCAGCGAGTTGATCAAGGAAGAATGATGCAGTTTCTCAAGCACGATGCCGAGTTGGTCCAATTACTGGCCACTTGCAACGCCGAGGTGGCGCGGGCCAAGACCAACGAGGATCTGTTGCAGGTCATCGGCCGGCTCCAATCCTTCAAGGGCGGGTTGCAGTTCGATCATGCCCAGCCCCTGATGCTGGTGATGCTGGCGATTGTTTCGGCGATCCCGGCCATGGCAGGCGTGGTGGTGATGTGGTTCATCGCGGCATGCTTCGGCTTTGCCAGTCTGATGATCTGGATGAGTCGTAAAGCCGCTTTTGATGAGTTGCCAAAGAAGATCGCCCGTAAATGTTCATTCCTCAGTAACGGTCTTTGCGATCCCGGTGGAACCGCCGAAGAGCGTTTCACCCAACTGAGCGGCGAGTTCGAGGACTATGAGCGCGGTAACGACAGCCGCCGCATCGTCGACTCCGCCGGGGGAACCTACCAGGGCGCGCGGCATCAGTTGCCTTTTGTCTTCCACCACTTGCGTTATGTGAATTCCCACTACAAATCCAAATCCGATGGCGAAAGTGAGCGGGTTTACGAGAGCTTCGATCGCTTCAGCCTGGTGGTGGACTTTCCCTGGGTCACCGGTGTGATGGTGTGCAGTGATCGGCCGAATAAAAAGCGCACAAAACGTAAAGTCTTCGAGACCACTTCTGATGATTTCAACAGAGCCTTCAATTTCACCGGTGACAGCGAGCTGGCCTGTGCCAAGTTCGCGACCCCCACTACCCTGGCTTTTTTACTGAGGCTTTGCCGGCAGTTGAAGAAGGTGAACCTGGAGTTTTCCAATGAGGGGCGTCTGTGCCTGAGCTTCGACGATGCCGAGGTCATGGCCTACAAGGATCCGGGAACCTTTGAGGACTTATCGGGCTTCTACGCCAATATCGAGCGGGGGCTGGAGTTGCCTGGTCTGTTTCCGGTGCTGGCCCTGGTGCATGAGCTGGCGGAATTGCACGACAACAATTTCGACCTTCCGATGAAGGTCGCTGATGAAATGGAGCAATAGGGTATGGAGTTGTTGTTGGTCATTGCGATTGCCTTGGGCGTTCTGGCCTATGTGCACTACAACAAGATTGTCAGCGCATACAACCGCGCCCAGCGAGCCTGGTCGGACGTGCTTGCCTACCAGCGGCAGCGCATCAAGGTACTGGATCTGCTGGAGCCGCAAGTGGCCGGTTTTCAGGCTTATGAAAGCCAACTGCTGGAGAGGATCGTTGGGTTGCGTAGCGCGATTGGCAGCTTGCCATCTGCTGCAGATGGCGATGCGTTGAAGTCGGTCGACGAGGGCAGCAAAGCCCTGCTGGGGGGCTTGAACCTGGCGTTTGAGGCCTATCCGGACCTCAAGTCCGTTACGTTGTTGAGCAACCTGATGCGTGAGGTTGCGGAGCAGGAAGGCAATATCGGCGGAGCCATTACCCTGTTCAACCTGAATGTGGAGCAGTTCAACAACTCCATTCAGATGTTTCCCGGTTCCTTGATTAATCGATTGAGCTTGAACAAGTCGCTGATCACCCCTTTTTCCGACAGCCAGGCTTCGGCGGGTTTTGAATACAAACCGAATTTCTGAGCTGGGCTGGCACGGAGTTTTGAGGGCTGGAGCGCCGCAATTCTTAAGCAGGGCAGGGGCTCATGCCTGTTGAAGAGCGCCAGGTCGGGTGCAAGATCCTGAGCGAGGCGGGAGTGATGACTGATATAATCCCGGCCTTTCGTGGAGACCAGACCTTTATGCCAACGTCCTTTCTAGAAATTGTCGAGTTGCCAGACGGCCGTATCGAGCTGCGCAGAGCTGAGGACGAGGGTTCTCTGGTTACTTTGGATTTCTCCGAGGATGCCAAAGCCTTTTTGCAAGGTCAGCATGTTGAGGTGGCCAAGGCCATGTTGAGCGTCGGTGTGCAGATGGCCGGACGCCTGGTAGAAGGTGAAATCGATAAGGAAGACGGCCCGCGGGTTCTTCACTAAGCCCGTTTATCGGTTTTCTTCCGGTTGCTCGTCATATTTATTTCGGCTTCTCAATCCTGGAGAAGCCTCGTGCTTTTCAAGCGCATTGTGTAGCGATTTCCCGGTGTTTATCCCAGGCGAATATTCAGGCTTTGCGCATCTCCCGTGCGTGCGGCGCTGATCAACTGTTGCCGTGCGCTAGCGCTCAGTGGATTCAGCCAACTGACCACGGTATGACTGCGCCCCAGGCGCAGGGCCTCGCAAGCCAGCTGTTGTGGGCTCTGAGAGCCCCGGGGGTGAAGCAGCAGGATACGTTCGCGATTCAGGCCGGCATCCCGTAGCCAGCTTTGGGTCAGGCTTGAGGGTGGGGCGATCAAAGTCAGCCATCGTGCGTCCTGCTCCTGGCTCAACTCTCTGAGAATGGGTGCCAGGAGGTTCAGGCAGTTCCCGGCGGCGCCGCGTAACGACAGTTCGCTGAAAGCCTCTGGGTCTTTATTCCAGGGCGACTCGACCGCTTCTTTGAGCGCAGGCGCCAAGGGCTGGGCCAGGAACGCTTCAAACAACGGCAGTTGGGCTTGCTGTGGTGTATGAGGGAACTGCATGGAGCCTCCTTTAGCGGCGAATGACGCCGACACTCAAGCCTTCGATCACCAGCTCCTGATCTTTCAGGTTGACTTCGATGGGGGCGAAATCAGGGTTTTCGGCGATCAGCCAGACTTTGCTGCCTTCGCGCTTGAAGCGCTTGACCGTGACTTCATCGCCGATGCGCGCCACCACCACCTGGCCGTTGCGGGCCTCGCGGGTGGTATGCACTGCCAGCAGGTCGCCGTCGAAGATGCCGATGTCCTTCATGCTCATGCCGTTGACCCGAAGCAGGTAGTCGGCGCGAGGATGGAAGAAGGTCGGATTGATGTTGCAGGATTCTTCGATGTGCTGCTGGGCCAGGATGGGGGCGCCAGCGGCAACGCGACCGATGATGGGCAGCGAGTCGTCGGACTTGGCTTCGAAGCCAGGGATGCGGATGCCGCGGGAGGCTCCCGGGGTCATCTCGATGGCGCCTTTGCGGGCCAGGGCCTTGAGGTGTTCTTCGGCGGCGTTGGGCGACTTGAAGCCCAGCTCCTGGGCGATCTCGGCGCGGGTGGGCGGATAGCCGTTGTCTTCAAGGCAGCGTTTGATAAAAGCCAGAATCTCAGCTTGGCGTGGCGTCAGTTTTAGCATGTCGATCGCTCTGTCTTTTTATACAGTGACTGGGATTATATACAGTGAACGTCGCTTGGCAATCCTCCATTTACCGTGGTCGGTCGGGCGGTTGTCATTCCGGGGTAGCAATCCACTGCTCAAGGCTGGCTACAGACCGCGGCAGGTATGATTAAATAGCGCGCCGGACGGCCTTCGCAGAGGCTGGCAGGCTTGACATTGGCGAGCCTGAAACGTATGTTTCAAACAAGTGTTTGTCAGGCGGAGTAGCCATGGCCCAGTCGGAAACCGTTGAACGCATTCTCGATGCTGCCGAGCAGTTGTTCGCGGAAAAAGGTTTTGCCGAAACCTCGTTGCGGCTGATTACCAGCAAGGCCGGGGTCAACCTGGCAGCGGTCAACTATCATTTCGGTTCCAAGAAAGCCCTGATCCAGGCTGTGTTCTCGCGCTTCCTCGGGCCTTTCTGCATCAGTCTCGATCGTGAGCTGGAGCGGCGTCAGTCCAAGCCGGACAGCAAGCCGAGCCTGGAAGAGCTACTGGAAATCCTTGTCGAGCAGGCGCTGGTGGTGCAGCCACGCAGCGGCAACGACCTGTCGATTTTCATGCGTCTGCTGGGTCTGGCTTTCAGCCAGAGCCAAGGGCATTTGCGGCGTTATCTGGAAGACATGTACGGCAAGGTGTTTCGCCGCTACATGCTGCTGGTCAACGAGGCGGCACCGCGTATTCCGCCCATAGAACTGTTCTGGCGCGTGCATTTCATGCTGGGTGCGGCGGCGTTCAGCATGTCCGGAATCAAGGCGTTGCGGGCCATTGCCGAAACCGATTTCGGGGTCAACACCTCCATTGAGCAAGTGATGCGGCTGATGGTGCCGTTCCTCGCCGCCGGTATGCGCGCCGAAACCGGCGTCACCGATGAAGCCATGGCCAGCGCCCAGCTCAAGCCCCGCAGCAAATCAGCCCCGGCAGTCGCCAAGGCTTGACCTCACGGGTGGGCGCGACAGCTTGCATCCGCTAAGCTAGCCGCCCATGCCGACTCTGTTTTTTTACCCCTGTGCCTTCCCCTTGTTGACGTTGATTGGCCCGGTTGCGTCCGTTGCGGATGAGGCTTGGTCCTGCGTCTTGCGGGGGCCATCGTCGATGGCGTGCGCATTCGTGTCTAAGGAAATGTTATGACCGCTGGCCTGCAAGGCTCCTTGATGGTGGACGTCGCCGGTACCTGGCTGACGGCTGAAGATCGCCAACTCCTGCGTCAGCCGCAAGTGGGCGGGCTGATCATTTTCGCTCGGAATATCGAGCACCCACGCCAGGTGCGCGAGCTCAGCGCGGCGATCCGGGCCATCCGCCCGGACCTGCTGCTGGCGGTGGATCAGGAAGGAGGCCGGGTGCAGCGATTGCGTCAGGGTTTTGTCCGTCTGCCGGCGATGCGCGCCCTGGCCGACAACCCGAATGCCGAGTTCCTGGCCGAGCAGTGCGGCTGGATCATGGCCACCGAGGTCCTGGCGGTGGGCCTGGACCTGAGCTTTGCCCCGGTCCTGGATCTGGATCACCAGCGCAGCGCGGTGGTGGGCAGCCGGGCGTTCGAAGGTGATCCGGAGCGCGCGGCGCTGTTGGCCGGTGCCTTTATCCGCGGCATGAACAGCGCCGGGATGGCGGCGACCGGCAAGCATTTCCCTGGACATGGCTGGGCCGAGGCCGATTCCCATGTGGCGATTCCCAATGACGAGCGCAGCCTGGACGAGATCCGCGCCAAGGACCTGCTGCCGTTCGCCCGCTTGAGCAAGCAGTTGGCGGCAGTAATGCCGGCCCATGTGATCTATCCGCAGGTCGACCCCCAGCCGGCCGGTTTCTCCCGACGCTGGCTGCAGGACATTCTGCGTGGCGAGTTGCAGTTCGATGGGGTCATCTTCAGTGACGACCTGTCCATGGCCGGCGCCCATGTCGTCGGCGATGCGGCAAGCCGGATCGAGGCGGCCCTGGCGGCTGGTTGTGACATGGGGCTGGTGTGCAACGACCGCGCCGCGGCCGAGCTGGCCTTGAGCGCCGCGCAGCGCTTGAAGGTGCAGCCGTCGCCACGCCTGGCCCGGATGCGCGGTCAGGCGTTCGCCAATCTCGAATACAAGCAGGACCCGCGCTGGCTCGCGGCTCTGGAAGCGCTGAAGGCCGCCCAGTTGATCGATTGAGGTGGTTTGGCCCGGCACCGCGAGTTGCGCGGTGCCCGTGCATTGACTGGCCTCAGCGGCCGGTTTTGTTGTCCGGCAAGGGCGCGAACAGGGCTTCGATGTCTTCGCTCTGCAGCTTCCAGTCGCCGGCCTTGCGTCCATCCAGTACGCCTGCCGCCAGGTCCGATTTCTCCTGTTGCAGGTGCTGGATCTTCTCTTCCACGGTGCCGCGGGCGATCAGCTTGTAGACGAATACCGGCTTTTCCTGGCCAATGCGGTAGGCGCGGTCGGTGGCCTGGCTCTCGGTCGCCGGGTTCCACCACGGATCGTAGTGGATCACGGTGTCGGCCTCGGTCAGATTCAGGCCCACGCCACCGGCCTTGAGGCTGATCAGGAAGATCTGCAGCTTGCCGCTCTGGAAATCCCGCACCGGCGTGCGCCGATCCCGGGTCTGGCCGGTGAGCAGGGCGTAGGCAATGTTGCGTCGTTTCAGTTCAGCCTCGATCAGGCCCAGCATCGAGGTGAACTGGGAAAACAGCAGAATGCGCCGGCCTTCTTCAAACAGTTCCTCCAGCATCTCCATCAGGCTGTCGAGCTTGCCCGAGGAACTGCCGCGCGCCGGTGGCGAGTCGTTGACCAGGCGCAGGTCGCAGCACACCTGGCGCAGTTTGAGCAGGGCTTCGAGGATGATGATCTGGCTGCGGGCCACGCCCTTGCGGGTGATTTCGTCGCGGACCTTCTTGTCCATGGCCAGGCGCATGGTTTCGTAGACGTCCCGTTGCGCCTCGTTGAGTTCGACCCAATGGATGATCTCGGTCTTGGGCGGCAGCTCAGTGGCCACTTGCTCCTTGGTGCGGCGCAGCAGGAAGGGTTTGATCCGGCCGTTGAGGTGTTGCAGACGCACTTCGCTGGCGTGCTTTTCGATCGGCACCCGGTAGTCGCGGTTGAAGCTCTTGGCATCGCCAAGCCAGCCTGGCAACAGGAAATGGAACAGTGACCAGAGCTCTCCCAGGTGGTTTTCCAGGGGCGTGCCGGACAGACACAGGCGCTGTCGGGCGTTGAGTTCGCGGGCGGCTTGGGCGGCCTTGCTCGACGGGTTCTTGATGTACTGCGCCTCGTCGAGGATCAGCACGTGCAAGGGCTGCGCGGCCAGCAGCTCGACATCCTTGGGCAGCAGGGCGTAGGTGGTCAGCAGCAGGTCGTAATCGGCCAGTTGCGCGAAGTGTTTCTTGCGCCCCGCGCCATACAGCGCCAGAACCTTGAGTTGCGGGGTGAAGTGCGCGGCCTCGTCCAGCCAGTTGGGAATCAGGCTGGTGGGCATCACCACCATGCACGGCCGATCCAGGCGGCCGGCATTCTTCTCGCTGAGGATGTGCGCCAGGGTCTGCAGGGTCTTGCCCAGGCCCATGTCGTCGGCGAGGATGCCGCCCACTTCCAGCTGACGCAGGGATTGCATCCAGCTCAGGCCCTCCAGCTGGTAGGGGCGCAGCGTGGCATTCAGGCCTTGCGGCGCTGGCGCCGAGTAGTCGCGGATGTCCCGCAGGCGCTGGGCGAAGGTGCGTATATGCTCGCCGCCTTCCCAGAGCAGCGGCAGCTCTTGCAGCGGGTTGAGCCGGGTAGCGTCGGCGCTGCTCAGGCGCAGGGTGGTTTCGCCGGGTTCCTGCAGGTAGAACTCGCCCAGGGTCGCCAGCACCGGCTTCAGGCGGCCGTAGGGCAGCGCCACTTGCAGCGGGCCGTGCAAGGAGTTGGGGCGATTGGGAATGTTCACCAGGATCAGCTCGTCGTCGCGGCGCTTGGCCAGGCGTTCCGGGTTGAGGATCTCGGTGTGGGAGCGCATCAGGTTGAGCAGGATCGGCAGCAGGCTCAGGCGCTCGCCGTTGACGATGATCCCCAGCTCCAGGTCGAACCAGTCGCGCCCGGGGGCTTCGTCGACACTGGCATACCAGTCGTCCACCGCGGTCAGGTCGAAGCCGAAGCCATCGTCGATCTGCAGTTCCCAATCCTGGCTGCGCAACTTGGGCAGTTCATTGAGGGTGAAGGTCAGCCAGGCGCTGTCGTTGACCATCTCGAACAGTTCGCCGGCGCTTTCCGGCAGGGCCTTGCTCTGCCGCGTGGCGATCTTGAAGCCCAGGCTGCGCAACTGTTCGCGCCAGCCTTGCTCCAGTTCTGGCTGGCGCTTGATGCGCAGGCTCTGGTGTTCCTGGCGGATGATCACATCGGCATTTTTCTGGCCGCTGACGTACTCGCCCTGGTAGTTGAACGACAGCGCGGCACGGTGCTGGATGTAGCGCTGCATCTTGCCGTTGCGCGGCTCGAAGGCGCTGAACTCGATGCTCGCCAGCCACAGGCGCGGCACTGGGCGCACGTCCTCCAGCAGCACCTGGGGCAGGGCGGCGGGCCGCCGGCTGTCGAGCACGGCAGAGAGTTTCTCCAACAGTTCGGCGTCTTTGGCCGCCGCCGGGTAGGCCAGGGTTTCTTCCACTTGCAGCAAGACCGCGACCACATGTTTGCAGTTGCTGCGTACCGGGCAGGTGCAATGGGTGTCGATCAGCAGCAGGTTGCCCTTGCTCGACTCGCGCAGGTTGATGCTTTGCCGGTAGACATTGCCACCGGAGCCCTCGCAACTGGCGTTGATAGCGCTGTCTGCGGCGCTGACGATGCGCACGCGCTTTTCCAGGGCATAACGCCGGCCGCGCTCCAAGGTTTGTTCCTTGAAGCGGTTGACCCAGGACGGGGCCAGGGGTTTGGTCAGGGGCGGACTCATAGGGACTTCGATCAGTCCGGTATTTCAGTTGGAGCGGGACGGGGTGCCGGTGCGGTGAGCGAGGTGATCTTGATCAGCAGGGCCAGATGGCCGTTGTCCAGGTAGTTGAGCTGGCCGTTCTTGGTGTGGCTTTGCTGTTTCAGGCGTTCGCTGCGGGTGACCAGGCCATTGCTGTCGATCTGGTTGATCCAGAAATCCGCGTCCACATCGGTGAAACGCCCCAGCTTGAGGTTCAGGGTGCCTTCGATGGGGAACTGGCCGAACAGTTCCGGGCCGTCGCTGAGGGCCACCTTGACCGGGGTTTCCCCCAGGGTCTGCTGCCAGGCCTTGTGCAGCAGCACGCTGTAGTTGCCACTGGCGTTGAGCTTGTCGACGATCCCGCCCAGGGCGGGCGTGCGCTGGCTGTCGGGGCTCAGGCGTTGAGCGCCGGCGGCCCAGTCTTCCGGAGCGGCGCGGCTTATGATCTGCGGCTCGGCGTTCTGCCGGACAAGGATCATTTCCACCTGGTACAGATCGTCGGCAAACGCCATGGGCGCGACCAGGGTCAGGAGCAGGGTCAGGGAGCGGAACAGGCGCATGGGGCGTCCTTCAAGCAGTTTTCGGGGTGAGGCGTTCAAACAGTGCCTCCAATGTATTAAAGCGCTCTTCCGGGCGCTCCATCGGCACCATGAACTTGAACAGGGTTGCGCCTTCGAATTTGTAGCGTTTGGGCTGGCTCTGAATCAGTTTGATCAGCGCCAATGGGTCCACCGGAGTGTCCGCCGCGAACTCGATGCGCCCGCCTTGCGGGCCGCCGTCGACCTTCTTGATCCCCAGGGTTTCGGCCTGGAGTTTGAGCAGGGTCAGGCGGATCAGGTTCTTGGTCGGCTCGGGCAGCAGGCCGAAGCGGTCGATCATCTCCACCTGCAGGTCCTTCAGGCCGTCCTCGTCGGTGGCCGAGGCAATGCGCTTGTAGAGGATCAGGCGCGCGTGCACATCCGGCAGGTAGTCCTCGGGAATCAGCGCCGGCAGGCGCAGGTTGATTTCCGGGCCGCCGCCCAGGGGCTGGTCGAGGTTCGGTTGTTCGCCCTTGCGGATGGCTTTCACGGCGCGCTCGAGCATCTCCATATAGAGGGTGAAGCCCACGGCCTGGATCTGCCCGCTCTGGCCGTCGCCCAGCAGTTCGCCGGCGCCACGGATCTCCAGGTCGTTGGTGGCCAGGACGAAGCCGGCTCCCAGGTCCTGGGTATTGGCGATGGCTTCCAGGCGCTTTTCCGCGTCCGGGGTGATCTGCTGGCGCGGTGGCGTCAACAGATAGGCGTAGGCCTGGTGGTGACTGCGTCCGACCCGGCCGCGCAACTGGTGCAGTTGGGCCAGGCCGAACTTGTCGGCGCGCTCGATGATGATGGTGTTGGCGCTGGGCACGTCGATCCCGGTCTCGATGATGGTCGAGGCGATCAGCACGTTGAAGCGCTTGTGGTAGAAGTCGCTCATCACCTGTTCGAGTTCGCGTTCGCGCATCTGCCCGTGGCCGATGCCGATCCGGGCCTCGGGCACCAGTTCGGCCAGCTCGGCGGCGCATTTCTCGATGGTCTTCACGTCGTTGTGCAGGTAGTACACCTGGCCGCCACGCAGCAGTTCGCGCAGCAGGGCCTCTTTGACCGTGCTCTTGTTCTGCTCCATGACGAAGGTCCGCACCGACAGGCGACGGGCCGGCGGGGTGGCGATGATCGACAGGTCGCGCATGCCCGAGACCGCCATGTTCAGGGTCCGCGGGATCGGCGTGGCGGTCAGGGTGAGGATGTCGACTTCGCTGCGTAGCGCCTTGAGCTGTTCTTTCTGGCGCACCCCGAAGCGGTGTTCTTCGTCGATGATCACCAGCCCCAGGTTCTTGATCTTCACATCGTCCTGCAACAGCTTGTGGGTGCCGATGACGATGTCGATCTTGCCTTCGGCCAGGTCGGCCACTGCGGCGTTCACTTCCTTGGCCGACTTGAAGCGGCTCATCACTTCCACGGTTACCGGCCAGTCGGCGAAGCGGTCGCGGAAGCTGTTGTAGTGCTGTTGGGCGAGCAGGGTGGTGGGCACCAGGATCGCCACCTGCTTGCCGCCGTGCACCGCAATGAAAGCGGCGCGCATGGCCACTTCGGTCTTGCCGAAACCGACGTCGCCGCACACCAGGCGGTCCATCGGCTTGCCCGAGAGCATGTCCTCGCGCACCGCTTCGATGGTGCTCTGCTGGTCCGGGGTTTCCTCGAACGGAAAGCCGGCGCTGAAGGTGGCGTAGTCGGCCTTCGGATCGGCGAAGGCGTAACCTTCGCGGGCGGCGCGCCGGGCATAGATGTCCAGCAGCTCGGCGGCCACATCGCGCACTTGCTCGGCGGCCTTGCGCTTGGCCTTCTGCCAGGCTTCCGAGCCCAGGCGGTGCAACGGCGCCAGGGCGTCGTCGCTGCCGGTGTAGCGGGCGATCAGGTGCAGGTTGGCCACGGGTACATAGAGCTTGGCGCCCTCGGCGTATTCCAGGGTCAGGAACTCGGCGGCCTGGTTGTCGATTTCCAGGGTCGCCAGACCCAGGTAGCGGCCGACACCGTGGTCGATGTGCACCACCGGCGCGCCTTCGCGCAGCTCGGTGAGGTTCTTGATCACCGCATCGTTGTTGGCGTCGGCGCGTTTTTCCCGGCGCCGGCGCTGCATTACTCGTTGGCCGAACAGCGGGCTTTCGGCCACCAGGGCCAGGGCCGGATCGTCCAGCACCAGGCCTTCGTCCAGGGGCGCGATGGTGATCGCCAGGCGCTCCTTGCTGGCGACGAAGTCCGGCCAGCTGTCGACGGTCTTCGGTCGCAGCTTGAGGCGTTCCAGCAGCTCCAGCAGCACTTCCCGGCGGCCGGCGGATTCGGCGGTGAACAGCACCCGGCCGGGGAACTCGTCGAGGAAGCCCGAGAGCGCCGCCAGCGGCTGGTTGGCCTTGGCCTCGATGGCCAGGTTGGGCAATTCGTGGGCCGGGAAACGCTCGCGGCCGACGCCGGTTTCGATGTCCTGCTGGCTGGCCACCACCCGTGGCCAGTTTTTCAGGCGGGCGAAGCAATCTTCCACCGGCAGGAACAGCTCCGCCGGCGGTAGCAGCGGTCGCGAGGGGTCGACGCGGCGCTCTTCATAGCGGTTGCGCACGTCGTTCCAGAAGTTTTCCGCGGCCTGTTCGATGCCCGGCAGGGAGAACACCTGGGTGTCCTGGGGCAGGTAGTCGAACAGGGTCGAGGTTTCTTCGAAGAACAGCGGCAGGTAGTACTCGATACCGGCCGGGGTAATCCCGCTGCTCAGGTCCTGGAAGATCGGGCAGCGGCGGAAGTCCACGTCGAAGCGTTCGCGAAAGCGCGCCTTGAAGCGGGTCACCGCTTCTTTCTGTAGGGGGAACTCCTTCGCCGGCAGCAGGCGTACCGAGTCGACCTTGTCGATGGAGCGCTGGTTCTCCGGATCGAAGGTGCGCAGGGTTTCGATTTCGTCGTCGAACAGGTCGATCCGATAGGGCAGCTTGCTGCCCATGGGGAACAGATCGATCAGCGCGCCGCGCACGGTGAATTCGCCGTGCTCGTAAACCGTGTCGACATAGCGGTAGCCGCTGGCCTCCAGGCGCGTGCGCATCTGTTCCACATCGAGCTTCTGGCCGACATCCAGCACCAGGCTGCTGCCCAGCAGGAACTGGGTCGGCGCCAGGCGGTGCAGGGCGGTGGTGATCGGTACCACCAGCACGCCGTGCTC
This sequence comes from Pseudomonas sp. 3MA1, assembly GCF_029237275.1. Taxonomy (NCBI): domain Bacteria; kingdom Pseudomonadati; phylum Pseudomonadota; class Gammaproteobacteria; order Pseudomonadales; family Pseudomonadaceae; genus Pseudomonas; species Pseudomonas sp. 3MA1. Next base: position 966,180 of record NZ_JAACFX010000001.1, read on the forward strand.
CAGTTCCGGCAGCCGGTAGAGGCTGGCGATGCGCTGGGAAATGATGTCCTGGTGCGGCGAGAACAGGTCGTAGGGCAGGGTTTCCCAATCGGGAAAATGCAGCACCGGCAGGTCCGGGGCGAAGAAGCTCAGCTCCTGCTCCAGCCGGTCAGCGCTTTGGCTGTCGGCAGTCAGCAACAGGGTAAAGCGCTTGGCGGCGCTGGCGGCTTCGGCGATGGCCAGGCTCAGGGCGGCACCGGGCAGGTTGCCCCAATGCTGTTTACCGGCGGCGGCGGGGAGTAGCGGTAGACGCAGGACGGGCACGGACGGTCAAGCTCCAAGCGTTGCGACGAAAGTCGGTAATTGTAACGGCCCCGGGTGGCCACTGTCAGTGGCTGATGCGTCTATTACGCCGGTCAGGGCAAATGTAGTGGCTATGACAACAAAATGTGCTTTTTGAGCGGAAATGTAGTGCCGAATCCGGCTGGTGTTACGGAGGGTTACAGACAGGCTGGTGTGCCGTCCAAAAAATTGACGCTGCTGGAGGCCGCGGTTTTACTGGGCTCCAGCACAGTGGTGTTTTTTTGCAAGGGCTTTTTGTTACGTTCCGCACGACAGGCGCGCATTGCTACGACAGGAGCGGGGCGGCATAATGTAGCCCCTTTTTTCTGCCCCTACATGTGGAAGGTTCCCGTGACTCAGAAGCCCGACCAGTGTCTTGGTGAATGGATCGACCGTGAAGCACTCGCAGAAGCGATGATTCCGCTTATCGGTCAGCTCTACCGCAATAACAATGTGGTGAGCTCGATCTATGGCCGCAGCCTGATCAACCAGTCTGTCATCGCGATTCTCAAGGCTCATCGCTTTGCTCGCCATCGCTCCTCCGACGACAGCGAACTCTCCGTCCACGAAACATTCCCACTGCTCAAGGCCATGAGCGAGCTCAAGCTCGGCGCGGCTTCGGTAGACCTGGGCAAGTTGGCGTTCAAATTCCGCAACGAAGGCAACGGCCGCAGCGCCGAGCAGTTCGTGCGTGAAGAAATGGCTGACGTGGTTGGCCAGCAAAACGCTTCGGCCCGCAAAGGCACTGACGTTGTGCTGTACGGCTTCGGTCGTATCGGCCGTCTGCTGGCGCGCATCCTGATCGAGAAAACCGGTGGCGGCGACGGCCTGCGCCTGCGAGCCATTGTGGTGCGCAAGGGCGCCGAAAACGACCTGACCAAGCGCGCCAGCCTGCTGCGTCGCGACTCGGTGCACGGTTCGTTCAACGGCACTATCACCATCGACGAAGAAAACAACACCATCACCGCCAACGGCAACCTGATCCAGGTGATCTACGCGAAGAACCCGACCGAGGTGGACTACACCCAGTACGGGATCAAGAACGCGCTGCTGGTGGACAACACCGGTGTATGGCGTGACGCCGACGGCCTGGGCCAGCACCTGGCCTGCCCGGGTATCGACCGCGTGGTGCTGACCGCGCCTGGCAAGGGCAAGCTGAAGAACATCGTTCACGGTATCAACCACAACGAAATCACCGCTGAAGACAAGATCGTGTCCGCCGCGTCCTGCACCACCAACGCCATCGTGCCGGTGCTCAAGGCTGTGAATGACAAGTTCGGCATCATCAACGGTCACGTTGAAACCGTTCACTCGTACACCAACGACCAGAACCTGATCGACAACTTCCACAAGGGCGATCGCCGTGGCCGTAGCGCCGCGTTGAACATGGTCATCACCGAAACCGGTGCTGCCACTGCTGCTGCCAAGGCCCTGCCTGAGCTGGCCGGCAAGCTGACCGGCAACGCGATCCGCGTTCCGACGCCAAACGTGTCGATGGCCATTCTCAACCTGAACCTTGAGAAAGCCGCCACCCGTGAAGAGATGAACGAGTACCTGCGCTACATGGCGCTGCACTCCGATCTGCACAAGCAGATCGACTTCGTCAACTCGCAGGAAGTGGTGTCCACCGACTTCGTCGGCTCGCGTCACGCCGGTGTGGTCGACGCTGAGGCGACCATCGTCCAGGACAACCGCGTTGTTCTGTACGTCTGGTACGACAACGAGTTCGGCTACAGCTGCCAGGTGGTGCGCGTGATGGAAGACATGGCCGGGGTCAACCCGCCAGCGTTCCCACGCTAAGCGACTGCTGAAATGAAAACGCCCCGACTCGTCGGGGCGTTTTTGTTTGTGGCTTGCGCCGGCCAGCTAAGCTGGCGCAAGCCGTAGTAGCTGGCTTGCCAGCGAAGCTTTGGTCTCAGGCGCCGCGCGCTGTTGCCGCTTGCGCGGTACGCAGTTCATGGCGATTGCCGCGGAACAGCACCAGGGTGGCGATCAGCCCCAGCACCGCCGCGCCACTGAGCCAGATACCCGGGGCCGCCTGGTTGCCCAGGACGTGGATCAGGTAGGTACAGGCCGCCGGGGTGAAGCCACCGAAGGTGGCGGTCGCCAGGCTGTACGCCAGGGAGAAGCCCGTGGTGCGTACTTCCACCGGCATGATTTCGGTCAGGGCCACCACCATGGCGCCGTTATACGAGCCATAGAGGAAGGACAGCCACAATTCGACGATCAGCAGGTGACTGAAGCTGGGGTTGGCCACCAGCCAGGACAGCGCTGGGTAGGCGGTGAAGATCGCCAGGAGGGTGGCGCCCAGCAGCAGCGGCTTGCGGCCGATCTTGTCCGACAGCGAACCCATCACCGGCAGCCAGAAGAAGTTCGACAGGCCGATGCACACGGTCACCAGCAGGGCGTCGAAGTCCGACAGGTGCAGTTCGGCCTTGCCGAAGGTCGGGGTGTAGGCGGTGATCAGGTAGAAGGACACGGTGGTCATGACCACCAGCGCCATGCCAGCGATGACGATGCCGAAGTTCTGACCGATGGAGCGGACGATTTCCTGCAGCGAAGGGCGATGCTTGCGGGCCTGGAATTCCGGGGTTTCCTCCAGGGAGCGGCGGATGATGAAGATCGCCGGAACAATCATGCAGCCCACCAGGAACGGCACGCGCCAGCCCCAGTCGCCCATTTGCTCGGGGCTCAGCCAGTGGTTCAGGCCCACGCCCAGCAAGCCGGCGAACACCACCGCGGCCTGTTGGCTGGCCGACTGCCAGCTGACGAAAAAGCCCTTGCGGCCCGGCGTGGAGATTTCGGCCAGGTACACCGACACGCCACCCAGCTCGACGCCGGCGGAGAAGCCTTGCAGCAGCCGGCCCAGCAGCACCAGCAAGGGCGCGGCAACACCGAGGGTGGCGTAGCCTGGTACGCAGGCGATCAGCACCGTGCCCGCGGCCATCAGTGCCAGGGTGATGATCAGCCCCTGGCGACGACCGTGGCGGTCAATGTAGGCGCCGAGGAAGATCGCCCCCAGGGGGCGCATCAGGAAGCCGGCACCGAAGGTCGCCAGGGACAGCATCAGCGAGGCGAAGGCACTGTCGGCAGGGAAGAAGGTCTTGGCGATTGCCGTGGCGTAGAAGCCGTAGACCATGAAGTCGAACATCTCGAGGAAGTTGCCGCTGACAACGCGAAAGATCGCCTTGCCTTTGCCCGTGGTCGTGGACATTTTTTTCACTCACTTTGGCTGTCTTGTTAGCAATCCCTGGTCGTTATGCGTCCCTTACTGCAAAGCCGGGGTTTTGAGGCTGCACGCTGAACAGTTTTGTAACGATATGTGTATGAGCGCTATCAGGCAACTAAATCTCTTGGTTGGGCTGCGTGGGCTCTGGAAAGGGGCTCCGGCCGTGAGTGAGACAAGGTTCCGGGTGCGTGGGCCGGTGCCGTCTGTCACATAATGGCGTTTTGCATAGCGAAGTGGCCTTGCGGGGCACTTGATTGGGAGAGCGGACTGTGTGGGCAAGTCATTTCTGGCCGGGTCCCGTGTTATGGGCGGCGGCACTGCTGCTGGCGGGTTGTGGCGGCGAGCGCATGGAAAGTATTTCCGGGCCGACCATGGGCAGTACCTATTCGGTGCAGTACGTGCGGCACGCTGATGGCCCGGCGGCGTCTCGGGTCAAGAGCGAAGTCGAGGGGATTCTTGCCGAGGTCGATCGGCAGATGTCCACCTATCGCGCTGACTCGGATATCGAGCGCTTCAACGAATTGCCGGCCAATAGCTGTCAGCCGATGCCTGAACCGGTACTGCAGTTGGTGCGTGTGGGGGAGCAGTTGGCTGCTGACAGTGAGGGCGCCTTTGATCTGACGGTGGAGCCGCTGCTCAATCTCTGGGGCTTTGGTCCCCAGGGGCGCGAAGAGAAGGTGCCAAGCGCGGCAGCGCTGGCGCAGGTGCGGCAGCGGGTCGGGCATGGGCACCTGCGTATCGAGGCCGGGCAGCTGTGCAAGGACGCGGCGGTGGAGGTGGATTTCAACAGCATTGCCGCCGGTTATGCGGTGGATCGTATCGCTGCCCGGCTCGGGCAGTTGGGTGTCGACAGTTTCCTGGCCGAGGCCACCGGCGAACTCAAGGCGGTGGGGCGCAAGGCGGACGGCTCACCTTGGCGCATCGCCCTGGAAGAGCCTCGGGATGACCAGCAAGTGGCCCAGCGAGTGATAGCGCTGGATGGCTATGGCGTATCCACGTCCGGCGACTACCGTAACTACTTCGAGCAGGATGGGCGGCGCTACTCCCATACCTTCGATGCACGGACCGGCAGGCCCATAAGCCACAAGCTGGCGTCGGTGACGGTGATTCATCCTTCGGCGCTCATGGCCGATGGCCTGTCGACGTTGTTGCTGATTCTCGGCCCCGAGGCCGGCTGGGAGTACGCGGAAAAACACCGGATCGCCGCATTTTTTGTGATGCGTGCCGATACAGGCTTCGTCACACGCAGCAACCCGGCCTTCGATGCGTTGTCGGCGGGGGTAAAACAATAAACCGGCGCGCTGTCACGAACGCTGTAGTGCAGGCAAAAGTAGCCTACGACGCGACCAAGGGTTAATGTGCGCGGCGTTGACGCTTCTATAGACTGTGCCCGGGTTCGTAACCGAGCCAAATTGATCCTTCATGCCGCTGGCCGCGGCATGATTTAGCCGGAGATGCCAGAAGGGCATCTCGGCCTGTTCTGAGGAGTACGCATGGCTGTCTACAACTACGACGTAGTGGTGCTGGGCTCAGGCCCCGCTGGAGAAGGTGCGGCGATGAACGCCGCGAAAGCAGGACGCAAAGTGGCGATGGTCGATAGCCGTCGCCAGGTCGGCGGCAACTGCACCCACCTGGGTACCATTCCGTCCAAGGCCCTGCGTCACTCGGTCCGGCAGATCATGCAGTTCAACACCAACCCGATGTTCCGGGCCATTGGCGAGCCGCGCTGGTTCTCGTTCCCGGACGTGCTCAAGAGCGCCGAGAAGGTCATTTCCAAGCAGGTGGCTTCGCGCACCGGCTACTACGCCCGCAACCGGGTCGACGTGTTCTTCGGCACTGGCAGCTTCGCCGACGAGCAGACCGTGGAAGTGGTCTGCGCCAACGGCGTGGTGGAAAAGCTGGTAGCCAAGCACATCATCATCGCCACTGGTTCGCGCCCGTATCGCCCGGCGGACATCGATTTCAGCCACCCGCGTATCTACGATAGCGACACCATCCTCAGCCTCGGCCACACCCCGCGCAAACTCATCGTTTACGGCGCCGGGGTCATCGGTTGCGAATACGCCTCGATCTTCAGTGGTCTTGGGGTGCTGGTGGAGCTGGTGGACAACCGTGGCCAGTTGCTGAGCTTCCTGGACTCGGAAATCTCCCAGGCCCTGAGCTACCACTTCAGCAACAACAACATCACCGTGCGCCACAACGAGGAATACGACCGCGTTGAGGGTGTCGACAACGGGGTGATCCTGCACCTGAAATCCGGCAAGAAGATCAAGGCCGACGCCTTGCTCTGGTGCAACGGCCGCACCGGCAACACCGACAAGCTGGGCATGGAGAACATCGGGGTCAAGGTCAACAGCCGCGGCCAGATCGAAGTCGACGAGAACTACCGCACCTGCGTGCCGAACATCTACGGCGCCGGTGACGTGATCGGTTGGCCAAGCCTGGCCAGTGCCGCCCATGACCAGGGTCGCTCCGCTGCCGGCAGCATCGTCGACAACGGTAGCTGGCGCTTCGTCAACGATGTACCGACCGGGATCTACACCATTCCCGAGATCAGTTCGATCGGCAAGAACGAGCAGGAGCTGACCCAGGCCAAGGTGCCTTATGAAGTGGGCAAGGCGTTCTTCAAGGGCATGGCCCGCGCGCAGATCGCCGGTGAGCCGCAAGGCATGTTGAAGATCCTGTTCCACCGCGAAACCCTGGAAGTTCTCGGCGTGCACTGCTTCGGCTACCAGGCTTCGGAAATCGTGCACATTGGTCAGGCGATCATGAGCCAGCCGGGCGAGCACAACACCCTGAAGTACTTCGTCAACACCACCTTCAACTACCCGACCATGGCCGAAGCCTATCGGGTAGCGGCATACGATGGCCTCAACCGGCTTTTTTGAGCGGCTCCGGCCGGTGGCCTGAGCCGGCCGGGGAGACCGATTTCAGTAATTCTCGAGAGTGGCGCTGGCCAAACCGGGAAAGTCTGTAATCAGGCTATCTACGCCGAAGTCGGCGAGCCTGCGCATCAGCGCGGGCTCGTTGACCGTCCACACCGACACATGCAAACCCTGACGCTGTGCACGCTGCAGACGCTCCGGGGTGCACAGGGTCCAGTTCAGCGCAAGAATCTCGCAGCCGTAGCTCTGGGCGACCTTCAACGGGTCGAGCCAGGCGTATTCGGCGACCAGTCCGCGAGACAGGTCCGGGGTCAGCTCGACTGCCGCTTTCAGCACTTCCCGCGAGCTTGAGGTCACGGTGACCTTGTCCAGCAGGCCGAAGCGCTGGGCCATTTCCCGGATTGCCAGCACCGTGGTGGCGGCGCGGGTGCGTGAGGCGCTCTTGACTTCCAGCTGCCAGTGCTCGAAGTCGCATTTCTCGAACAGTTCTTCCAGGCGCGGAATAGGGCAGGGGCTGACCCAGCCCGGGCCACCCTTGCGTGCGTCGTAGGTCACCAGTTCGGCGGCGGAATGCTCCACCACCTTGCCGCGCCGATCGGTGGTGCGCTTGAGGGTCGGGTCGTGAATCACCATCAACTCGCCGTCCATGGACAGGTGCAGGTCGAGCTCGCAACGGCGCACGCCGTGCTTGAGACATTCCTGAAAGCTGGTCAGGGTGTTTTCCGGTGCTTCGCCTTTAGCGCCGCGATGGCCATAGATCAGGGTCACAATTGCTCCTTCACGGATGTTGTTGCACAAGAAGTGGGGTGGCGTATTGCTCAGCCGGCGGCGGGGTCGCTCTGCTCCCGGGCCAGGCGGCGTTGTTGCGCCTGTTTCTGCAGGATGTAGCGTGCCAGCAACTGGCGCTGGGCGTCGGTCAATGCTTCGAACTCGGTGCCGATTTCGAAGGTGCCGAAGCTTTGTGGCTCGCAGTGAATGACCTTGGCCCGCAGCAGCAGACCCAGGGCCTGGGGCATCAGCAGCAGTTTCACCGCCAGATGGCTGCCCTTGGCGTAGCTCAGGTGATGGTTGAACTCGATGCCGCCTTCGGAAAGGATCACCCGCTGCGGTTCGCCGAACTTGCCGAATACGGTCTGCGCCACCACTTGGCTGAGCAGATCAATGCGCTTGTTCATGGCCTTGAGGTAACTGGCCAGGGTGCGATCCCGTTCGCTGACCTGGCGCAGCAGGTGCTGGGATTCGAATTCGCTCAGGTGCAGTTCGCTGAGCAGATTGAACAGCGGAGACTCATCCTGCAACACTTCCTTGCTCGCCGCGTCGTGGGCGGACAAGGGGCTAATTTCCAGTGCGATCGCGTCCTCGATACGGTAGTATTCGCGGCGATCTTCTTCATCTAATGTCGACATGGCGAACCCAAGGTAGAGGCAGTGGTCTGAGTGTAAAGCTGCTTACCAGGCCCCGCCACAAGGACGTCTTCTTTTCCTCTGCACAAGCCCCGACATGTTCAGACCTCTGTTTGCTTTTATCGGCACGCGTTATACCCGTGCAAAGCGTCGCAATCATTTTGTGTCATTCATTTCCCTGACCTCGATGATCGGACTCGCCCTCGGCGTGATCGTGATGATCGTGGTGCTGTCGGTGATGAATGGCTTCGATCATGAGATGCGCACCCGCGTGCTGGGCATGGTGCCCCACGCCACCATCGAATCCGGCGAGCCCATCAGCGACTGGCAAAGCCTGGCCGACAAGGTCAAGCAGAATCCGAAAGTCCTGGCGGTGGCACCGTTCACCCAGATGCAGGGCCTGCTGACCAACAACGGCCAGGTGCAGAAGGTGCTGCTCAATGCCATCGATCCTGCGCAGGAGCGGCAGGTGTCGATCATCGACCACTTCATGCAGCAGGGGCAGTTGGACGCGCTGGCGCCCGGCAGTTTCGGCATCGTCATCGGCGACAAGGCGGCTGCCAAGCTGGGCGTTGGCCTTGGCGACAAGCTGACCTTCGTCGCGCCGGAAGTCACGGTGACCCCGGCCGGCATGTTCCCGCGCATGAAGCGCTTTACCGTGGTGGGCATCTTCCATGTCGGCGCCGGCGAGATCGACGGCTACCTGGGCCTGACCAACCTGGAAGACCTGGGCCGCCTGCACCGCTGGAAGCCGGATCAGGTCCAGGGCCTGCGGCTGAAGTTCGACGACCTGTTCCAGGCCCCGCGCACCGCTTGGGAAATTGCCCAGCAGTTGGGCGAGAACCATTTCTATGCCCGCGACTGGACCCGTACCCACGGCAACCTGTACCAGGCCATCCGCATGGAAAAAGCCATGATCGGCCTGCTGTTGCTGCTGATCGTCGCGGTGGCTGCGTTCAACATCATCTCGACCCTGGTGATGGTGGTTAACGACAAGAAGGGCGACATCGCCATCCTCCGTACCCTGGGTGCCACACCGGGCACCATCATGGCGATCTTCATGGTCCAGGGCACGGTGATCGGCGTGGTCGGCACCCTGATCGGCGCGGTGCTGGGGATGCTCGCAGCCTTGAATGTCAGTGCCGCGATCTCCGCCCTCGAAGGCCTGATCGGCCATAAATTCCTGAATGCCGACGTGTATTTCATCGACTACCTGCCGTCGCAACTGATGGCCGAGGACGTGTTGATGGTCTGCGGCGCGGCATTGGTCCTGAGTTTCCTCGCCACCCTGTATCCAGCCTGGCGTGCGGCGCGCACCCAGCCTGCGGAGGCGCTACGTTATGAGTGAGTTGGGCATGAGTGAAAAAGCAATCCTGAGCTGCCGTGACCTGGGCAAGTCCTACGAGGAAGGCCCGGAATCGGTGGTGGTTCTGTCCGGCCTGCAGCTGGAGCTGCACCCGGGGGAACGAGTGGCCATCGTCGGTACTTCCGGCTCTGGCAAAAGTACCTTGCTCAACTTGCTCGGCGGCCTGGATACGCCGTCCAAGGGCAGCGTCTGGCTGGCCGGCGAGGAACTCTCGGCGCTGGGCGAGAAGGCCCGTGGCCAGTTGCGCAACCGCGCCCTGGGCTTTGTCTACCAGTTCCACCACCTGCTGCCGGAGTTCACCGCGCTGGAGAACGTCTGCATGCCGCTGCTGATCGGCCGTACCCCGATCCCGGAAGCTCGTCAGCGTGCTACCGCGCTGCTGGAGCGGGTCGGCCTTGGCCATCGCCTGGAGCACAAGCCGGCCGAGCTGTCCGGCGGCGAACGCCAGCGGGTGGCGATTGCCCGGGCCCTGGTAAACAAGCCGGGGTTGGTGATGCTCGACGAGCCTACCGGCAACCTCGACTCGCACACCGCCCAGGGCATTCAGGACTTGATGCTGGAGCTCAGCACGTCGATGCGCACCGCCTTCCTGGTGGTGACCCACGACATGAACCTGGCCCGGCAGATGGACCGCGTACTGCACCTGCAAGAAGGTCACCTGGTCGCCATCTGATGCGGCCGCACGCGGCGTTGGCGGCTGGTCCGCCGACGCCGGGTCATTAATTTTTCCAGGGTGCCTTGCCCATGTTCAGACCCTTATCGATCTTTATCGGCACGCGCTACACCCGCGCCAAGCGGCGCAATCGCTTTGTCTCGTTCATCTCCATGACCTCGATGATCGGCCTCGCCCTGGGCGTGCTGGCGATGATCGTGGTGCTGTCGGTGATGAACGGCTTCCAGCGGGAAATGAGCTCGCGGATCCTCGGCATGGTGCCCCACGCCACCATCGTCGGGGTCAAGCCCATCGACGACTGGCAGCCGGTGGCCGCTGCGGCCCTGAAGAACCCGGAAGTCACCGCGGCGGTGCCCTTCACCGAGATGGAAGGCATGCTGTCCTACAAGGGTGCGATGCAGCCGATCCAGATCAGCGGCATCGACCCGGCCCAGGAAGGCAAGGTGTCCATCGTTACCCAGCACATTGTCCAGGGCAGCCTTCAGGACCTGAAACCGGGTGAGTTTGGTGTGGTGATCGGCGAGATCACCGCCCGACGCTTTCGCTTGAATGTCGGCGACAAACTGACCCTGATCGTGCCCGAGGTGAGCACCGCGCTCGGAGGCATTACCCCGCGTATGCAGCGTCTGAATGTGGTTGGCGTGTTCAAGGTCGGTGCTGAACTGGACGGTTCCATGGGCCTGATCCACGTGGCCGATGCCGCCGAGATGCAGCACTGGCAGCCAAACCAGGTACAGAGCGTGCGCCTGGCGGTCAAGGACCTGTATGCCGCGCCACAGGTTTCGGCGGACATCGCCAAGGGCCTGGGGACGGACTTCCGCGCCGACGACTGGACCCACACCCAGGGTAGCCTGTTCAGCGCAATGAAGATGGAAAAGACCATGATCGGCCTGCTGTTGCTGATGATCGTCGCGGTGGCGGCGTTCAACATCATCGCCACCCTGATCATGGTGGTGAACGACAAGGGCGCGGACATCGCGATCCTGCGTACCATCGGCGCCACACCGCGGCAGGTGATGGCGATCTTCATGGTCCAGGGCACGGTGATCGGGATTGTCGGCACCCTGATCGGCGGGGTGCTGGGGGTTGTTGCGGCGTTGAACGTCAGCGAACTGGTGGGCTGGCTGGAGCGGATCAGCGGCCAGCAGATCTTCAGCTCCGACGTGTATTTCGTCAGCAACCTGCCTTCCGAGTTGCAGGGCGGCGATGTTGCCTTGATCTGCGGTGCCGGTTTCGTTCTGAGCTTCCTGGCCACTGTGTATCCGGCCTGGCGCGCGTCCAAGGTCGAGCCGGCCCACGCCTTGCGCTACTCCTGATATTCGCTGTCGCCGGCAAGCCGGCTCCTGCCTGGTTAGTGCAGGAGCCGGCTTGCCGGCGAACAGATCCTCAATCTCCTTTCGGCAACTCGATCACAAAGCGGGTCCAGCCCGCCGCCGATTCGCAACGGATCTGCCCGCCATGGGCGCGAATGATCGACTGAGTGATTGCCAGCCCCAACCCCGCATGTTCGCTGCTGCCTTCGCGCCGCGCCGGGTCGGCCCGGTAGAAACGATCGAACAGTCGTGGCAGCGCCTCTTGGGCGATGCCTTCGCCACTGTTCTCGATGCTCAGGCTCACGCGTTGCGCGCTGTCGTTGATCCGCACCTTGATCGAGCCTCCGGCAGGGGTGAAACGCAAGGCGTTGTCCAGCAGGTTGGACAGCGCGCGACGGAGCATGCTGCGGTCCCCGGCAAAGCCGGCATGGCCTTCGCGGATCAGTTCAATCTGCGCGTCTTCGGCCAGCGGCGCATAGAACTCCAGCAGCATGTCGGCCTCCTGGGCCAGCTCCAGCGCTTCGCGCCTGGGGCTGAGCAGGCCATGGTCGGCCTTGGCCAGGTACAGCATGTCGTTGACCAGTTGTGCCATCCACTGCAGTTCTTCGAGGTTGCTGTGCAGGGCTTCGCGGTAGTCCTCCAGCGGTCGCGGGCGGGTCAGGGTGACCTGGGTGTGGGTCAGCAGGTTCGACAGTGGCGTGCGCAGTTCGTGGGCGATGTCGGCGGAAAACGCCGAGAGGCGTTGGAACGACTCTTCAAGGCGTCCCAGCATGGCGTTGAAGCTGCTGGCCAGTTCTGCCAGCTCGGCGGGCATGTGCTCCTGGGGCAGGCGCTGGGTCAGGGAGCTGGCGGAGACACCGGCAGCCACCGCACTCATGCGACGCAACGGGCGCAAGCCGCTGCGGGCGGTCCAGGCGCCGAGCAGAGCGGTAGCCAGGGCGGACAGGCCCACGGTCAGCCAGATCAGATGCTGCATGCGTTGCAGAAAGTGCTGATGGTGGGTGATGTCCAGCAGCAGGGTCAGCTGCGGTGAGTCGCTGCGGCCGGGGCTGAGCGCTACCTCGTAGATTCGGTAGGCGGTGTCGCCCTGAATCAGGCTGTGCAGGCCCGGGGTGTTGGTCGGGGCGACGGGCAGGCTGGGAGCGCTGTCGAACCAGAGTTGGCCGTCGGCACCGTGGATCCGTAGTGCCAGGTCCGGCTGCCGGCTCAGTTCGTTGTGCAGTCGGGCCTGCAGCCGGGGGAAATCCCCGGCCTGCCGGGCATCCTGCAGCACACTGCGCAGGGCGATCAGCTTGCTGTCCAGCAATTGCTGGTCCAGTTCGATGAAGTGGGCCTCGCTGGCCCGGCTGAACAGCACCCCGGCCACCAGCGAAACCGCGGCGGTGCACGCGGCGAACAGCAGCGCCAGGCGCCCGCTCAAGGACAGGCGGCGCATCAGGCCTGGCGCTCTTCGAGCACGTAGCCCATGCCGCGCACGGTATGGATCAGCTTGTTCGGGTAATCGTCATCGATCTTCAGGCGCAGGCGGCGGATCGCCACTTCGATGACGTTGGTGTCGCTGTCGAAATTCATGTCCCAGACCTGGGAGGCGATCAGCGATTTGGGCAGCACTTCGCCCTGGCGCCGCAGCAGCATCTCCAGCAGGGCGAACTCCTTGGCGGTGAGGTCGATGCGTTGGCCGCTGCGCTCCACCCGGCGGCGGATCAGGTCCAGGCGCAGGTCCGCCAGTTGCAGGCTGGTTTCCTGGGCTACCGCGCTGCCCCGGCGCAGCAGGCTGCGCACCCGAGCCAGCAACTCGGAGAAGGCGAAGGGCTTGACCAGGTAGTCGTCGGCGCCCAGTTCCAGGCCGTGGACCCGATCCTCCACGGCATCCCGGGCAGTGAGGAACAATACCGGCATCTCCAGGCCGGCGCTGCGCACCGCCTGGAGGATTTGCCAGCCATCGCGGCCGGGGAGCATCACGTCGAGAATCAGCAGGGCGTATTCGCCGCTCAGGGCCAGTTGCTGACCGGTGTTGCCGTCGGCCACCAGTTCGACATTGAAGCCGGCTTCGCTCAGGCCTTGGCGCAGGTAGTGGCCGGTTTTGGCTTGGTCTTCGACGATCAGCAGTTTCATGGTGGGACTCGTGGCGGGCCTGACCCGGGCTTTATACCTTGCAGGAGGCCGGGGCGGTTCAAACTGACAAAGTTGTAATCTGTTTGTCAGCTGGCTGGCAGCGGCAGGGTTCTAGAGTGTGCCACAGGCTGAATCCCGATCTTGTTGGAGTCTGATGATGAGTATGCAGAAGCTGTTGTGGCCAGGCCGATCGATCCTGGTCGGTTGCCTGATGCTATTGAGCGCGCCGCTGTGGGCTTCGCCGACAGCGTCCTACGACTTTGGCCAGCCGGCACCGGCAGCCAAGGCCAGTCGCAGTGTCGAGGTGGTGATGGGTGACATGTCCTTCAATCCCAAGGCCCTGGAGATCAAGGCCGGGGAAACCGTGCGTTTTGTACTGATCAACAAGGGGCAACTGCTGCATGAGTTCAACCTGGGCAATGCGGCCATGCATGCCGAGCACCAGCAGGAAATGCTCAAGATGCAACAGAGCGGGATGCTCACGCCCACCGGCATGCAGGCCATGGATCATGGGGCGATGGCAGGCATGGACCATGGCATGCGGCATGACGATCCCAACAGCGTACTGGTGGAGCCGGGCAAGCAGGCCGAACTGACCTGGACCTTCAGCAAGAGCGGCAGCCTGGAGTTTGCCTGCAACATTCCCGGGCATTACCAGGCCGGGATGGTGGGCAAGCTGACGGTCACTCCCTGAGTTCGGGGGCTCAAAGGCGGGAGCAAAGGCTGGTAGAATCCGCTGATTCTTCAGTCAGGTTTCCGCCATGCATCCCGCAGCCGAACATTCGCCGCTGGGCAAGTCCAGTGAATACGTCTCTACATACACCCCATCCCTGCTGTTCCCGATTCCTCGGGCGGCGAAATGGGCCGAGCTGGGCTTGAGCGCCGATACCCTGCCTTATAAAGGTGTGGATTTCTGGAATTGCTTCGAGTTGTCCTGGTTGCTGCCGTCGGGCAAGCCGGTGGTGGCCATTGCTGAGTTCAGCATTCCTGCGGATTCGCCGAACATCATCGAGTCCAAGTCTTTCAAGCTCTATCTCAACTCATTGAACCAGACGCCATTCGCTGACCGCGCGACGCTTGAGTCCACCTTGCGCGCTGATCTTTCGGCCGCTGCCGGTAAGCCGGTGGGGGTGCGTATCCGCAGCTTGCAGGAAGTAGAGGCCGAGGGTGTGGTGGCGCTTCCCGGCGTGTGCATCGACGAATTGGACATCAATGTCGACAGTTACGAGCACCCGCGTCCGGAACTGCTGCGCTGCGATGCTTCGCGCGTGGTGGAGGAAAGCGTGCACAGCCATCTGCTCAAGTCCAACTGTCCGGTAACCAGCCAGCCGGACTGGGGCAGCGTGGTGGTGGAGTACCGGGGGGCGGCGCTGGATCACGCCAGCTTGCTGGCGTATCTGGTGAGCTTCCGTCAGCACTCGGATTTCCATGAGCAGTGCGTGGAGCGGATCTTCCTTGATCTGCAGCGCTTGCTCAAACCCGAGAAACTGACCGTCTACGCTCGCTATGTGCGTCGTGGCGGGCTGGATATCAATCCGTACCGCAGTACCGAAACCGTGGAGTTCGCCAATCAGCGATTGGTTCGCCAGTAAGCAGAAGCCCCGCAAATGATGCGGGGCTTTGTTTTTATGAGGCGCTGTTGTCGGACGCCATCAGATACCGATGTTGCCCAGGGTCTGGACGATGTTGCGCAGGGTTCCGGCAATGGCCGGGTGTTCCAGTTCGAAGCGTTCCACCGCCAGATTGACGCCGTCAGCGAGGCTGGCGTCATGGGTGCTGGTTTCCAGCTTGAGTTGCAGCTCGATCTGCTGCATCAGGTCATGCAGGTTGGCGCGCTCGGCTTCCGAAAGCGGTGGGTTCTGCTCCAATTGCTCGCGCAGGGTATCGAGTTGTTCTTGCAGTTCGCGGGCAGGCATGGCGTTCTCCCTTCATTGATAGGCACAGGGATGGACCGCGCGATTGAAGCAAAGATCCATGCCCACGGCTTAGAGTAATCCACTACCAGGCACTGTGCATGATCCTGATCAACAGGCTTATGTCAGGGCTTTTCACCCTTGAGTCGACGTTGTTCGATGTCGGCCAGACAGGTCCGCAATTCTCCCAGGTGGTCTATGACCGAGTGCACTCCCAGGCCGAACAGTTGCAATGTGGCCTTGCCCCGTTTGAGCTCGCGCTCCTGTTGGCTCAGCGCCTGCCACTCGCTGGGTGTCATGCCGCACAGCGAACCACAGGAGGCCAGGCCTATGGTCCAGAGGCCGGCGTTGAGCCCCGACTGCAGAAGCTGTGGTTCGCCGCTGACCAGCACGCAGCCATCGAGGCGCGACACTTTGAGCGACATCAATGCCTGCCAGCAGGCGTCGGGCGCGGGCCATTGAGCGGGGACGGCAGGGGTGGGCTTGATCCATTCCGGCAGTGCTGCGGCTAGCTGGCGGGCGCTGGCGGCTGGTAGTTGCTCCAGCCATGCGCAAGGAATGCCTTGCTGTTGCAGGTGCTGCAGGGTTGCCAACGCGCCCGGTGTGGCTTGAGCCTGTTCCGGGCCGGGGCTTGTGGAGCTGTGCAGGCGCGTACGCGCCCCAAAATCCACCAGGCAGCCACTGAGGCCAAAGAGTACGGCGGTCAAGGGCGCGGCAATCTGGGTTGAGGCGTCGGCTTGGGGCATATCAACGTCCTTGAAATACCCATCGAGGCTAGCGGGACAAGATGACACGCAAGTGACAGTCGGGTGACCCTGAGCGGGACTGGCGGTCCGACGCGTTGAGCCTGATTGCAGTGATGCTGCCTAAACCGGCGTATCCGATTTATACTCCCGAGCCTAACCTCAGGGCATAGCCCCAAGAGAGAACAACCCAAGGAGTTTCCTGCTATGCGCTGGAGCCGTTATCTAGTTCCGCTATGTATGAGTGCCGGTGTGACGCTGGCTCCCCTGGTCGTCCAGGCGGCTGAAGAAGATCCGTGGGAGAGCATCAACCGTCCCATCTTCACCTTCAACGATACCCTCGACACTTATGCTCTGAAGCCATTGGCCCAAGGCTACCAGGCGGTCACGCCGCAGTTTCTTGAAGACGGCATCCACAACATGTTCCGCAACCTGGGTGACGTCGGCAACCTGGCCAACGACATCCTTCAGGCCAAGCCGCGTGCTGCCGGTGTGGATACGGCGCGTCTGCTGATGAACACAACCTTGGGACTGGCGGGCTTCTTCGACGTCGGCACCAAGATGGGCCTGCAGCGCAACGATGAAGATTTCGGTCAGACTCTCGGTTACTGGGGAGTGGGTAGTGGTCCTTACGTAATGCTGCCGTTGCTGGGTCCTAGCACTTTGCGTGATGCACCAGCCAAGTATGTCGACAGCTACACCGAACCCTATCGCTACATGAACGATATCCCTGCGCGCAACACCACCATTGGCGTGGATATCATCGATACCCGTGCCAGCCTGCTGTCTGCGGACAAACTGATACGCGGTGACAAGTACACCTTCATTCGTAATGCCTACCTGCAGAATCGTGAATTCAAGGTCAAGGACGGTAAGGTCGAAGACGATTTCTGATCGAGCGACTGTCCGGTAGTCACTAAAAAGGCGGCCATTGGGCCGCCTTTTTCATGGGGGAGATTTTTACTTCATTTTAAGGATTGTAAGCCCAAGTTTCTGACCGCCTCCCTCAAGCCCATTGATCCAGACCACTTCAGTCTCTGCTTCCAGCCCTTTCAAGGCTGCGTGGTCGGAGTCGATGCGCACGCTCAGGCGATCACCGACCTGGAACGAGCGGGGCGCCTGAACCTGCATGCCGCTGCTGGAAAGGTCGATACAGACCGCTTCAATCACCTGTCCCTGGTGGATTAGCGTGACCTCGGCATCCACCCGCATCCGGATGTAATCGCGCTTTTCACTGTAGTCACGCTGGTTTTGATTCATGGGTTCCATCCTGCGATTGAGTTGCGGTTTTATCGGTTTTTATAACTCCCGGTGATTTGCGATGTAAAGACGTCAGGCGACCATCGGCATGAGCTTGAAACGCCCCGCGGATGGGAGTACCGTCTGCGCCTTAGAAGGGCACCTCTGATAGGCGGGCGTGCAGGGCTGAAGGTCCTGGCTCCACTTCCAGAGTGGCTAGAAAGCGAATCCAGTAGCGTGCGCCAGGCCCCGGGCCAAGCCAGCTACGCCAACCTAATTCTGGCGCCGTTTGCCCACATGCAAAAAACCAGTGCCACGCTGCTGATAATCGATGACGACGAAGTAGTACGCGCAAGTCTCGCGGCCTATTTGGAAGACAGTGGCTTCAGCGTACTGCAGGCTGCTAACGGCCAGCAGGGTCTTCAGGTATTCCAGCACGACCATCCCGATCTGGTGATCTGCGATCTGCGCATGCCGCAGATGGGCGGTCTCGAGCTGATCCGTCAAGTAACCGAGCAGTCTCCGCAAACCCCGGTGATTGTGGTGTCGGGTGCGGGCGTGATGAACGATGCAGTCGAAGCCCTTCGCCTGGGGGCGGCTGACTACCTGATCAAGCCGCTGGAAGATCTGGCCGTGCTCGAGCACTCTGTGCGCCGAGCCCTTGATCGAGCGCGCCTGCTCCTGGAAAACCAGCGTTATCGGGAAAAGCTCGAAGCCGCTAATCGCGAACTTGAAGCAAGCCTCAATTTGCTTCAGGAAGACCAGAATGCCGGTCGCCAAGTGCAGATGAACATGCTGCCCACCAGTCCCTGGTCGATCGACGAATTCAACTTTGCGCACCAGATCATCCCATCGCTGTACCTGTCGGGAGATTTCGTCGACTACTTCCGTGTCGATGAGCGTCGGGTTGCCTTCTACCTGGCGGACGTTTCTGGCCATGGCGCCTCATCAGCCTTTGTCACCGTGCTGTTGAAGTTCATGACCACTCGGCTGTTGTTCGAATCCAAGCGCAATGGCACCTTGCCGGAATTCAAGCCTTCGGAAGTACTGGGCCATATCAACCGTGGCCTGATCAGCTGTAAGCTGGGCAAACACGTCACGATGGTCGGTGGAGTCATCGACGAGGAGACTGGTTTGTTGACCTATAGCATTGGCGGGCATTTGCCGTTGCCGGTGTTGTACACCCCGGACAGTGTGCGTTACCTGGAAGGGCGTGGTTTGCCGGTGGGCCTGTTCAACGAGGCGACCTATGAGGACCATATTCTGGAATTGCCGCCGGTGTTCAGCCTGACGCTGATGTCCGACGGGATCCTGGACCTTTTGTCCGAGCCTACACTCAAAGAAAAAGAAGCGGCCTTGCCCGAACGGGTGAGAGCAGCGGGCGGCAGCCTGGATGGCCTGCGGCAAGTTTTTGGATTGGCCACGCTAGGGGAGATGCCGGATGATATCGCCCTGTTAGTGTTGAGCAGGAACCTTTAATGAGTACCGGTAGAATCCAGTTCGCCGAGCAGGATGGCACCTTCGTCCTGAAGTTCATCGGTGAAGTGCGCCTGACCTTGTGTTCGGCGCTGGATGCAACTATTGAGCGAATTTTCACTGCGCTGAATTTTTCGGCGATCGTCATCGATCTGACCGAAACCCGTAGCATCGACAGCACCACCCTGGGCCTGTTGGCCAAGTTGTCGATCCTGTCACGGCAAAAAGTCGGTCTGTTGCCCACTGTTGTCACCACCCACGAAGACATCACCCGGCTGTTGCAGTCCATGGGCTTCGATCAGGTGTTCAACATCGTCGATCGTCCGATACCTTGCCCGGAATGCCTGACCGACTTGCCGTCCCAGGATCAATCCGAGGAAGTGGTGCGGATCAAGGTCCTGGAGGCGCACAAGATCCTCATGGGGCTCAATGACTCCAATCGCGAAGCCTTCCATGACCTGGTGAACGCTCTAGAGCGTCACTGATCGACTGAGGCGTTTGCGCATGAAAAAAGGGCGAACCTGTGAGGGTTCGCCCTTTTTGCATTGCCGCGCAGCTATCAGAACTTGGCAGCCAGCAGGGCTTCGAGCTTTTCCTGGTCGCGGGCGAACTGGCGAATACCTTCGGCCAGCTTTTCGGTAGCCATGGCGTCTTCGTTGGAAGCCCAGCGGAACTGCGCTTCGTTCAGGCTCTGGCGGGCCTCACCGGTCTTGCCCGGACTCAGCTTGCGCTCCAGCTTGCCGGTGTCGGCGGCCAGTTTTTCGATCAGATCCGGACTGATGGTCAAGCGATCGCAGCCAGCCAGTTGCTCGATCTGGTTCAGATTGCGGAAGCTGGCGCCCATGACCACGGTCTTGTAGTCATTGGCCTTGTAGTAGTTGTAGATGCGGGTAACCGACTGCACGCCCGGGTCGTCGGCGCCGACGTAATCGTTACCGGTGGCTTTCTTGTACCAGTCGTAGATTCGTCCCACGAATGGCGAAATCAGGAATACACCGGCTTCGGCGCAAGCAACGGCCTGGGCGAAGGAGAACAGCAAGGTCAGGTTGGTCTGGATGCCTTCGCGCTCCAGTTGCTCGGCGGCACGGATGCCTTCCCAGGTGGAGGCAATCTTGATCAGTACCCGGTCGCGACCCACGCCGGCCTTTTCATAGAGCTCGATCAGGCGATGGGCACGCTTGAGCATAGCCTCGGTATCGAACGACAGACGTGCGTCCACTTCGGTGGAAATGCGGCCGGGAATGACCTTGAGGATCTCTTGGCCGACCGCCACGCCAAAGCGATCGCTGGCCAGGCCGACATCGCCTTTGCAATCGCTGACGCAGGCGTTCAGCAGATCGGCATAGCCGGGAATGGCCGCGGCCTTGAGCAGCAGCGAAGGGTTGGTCGTGGCGTCCACCGGCTTGACCCGGGCAATGGCCTCGAAGTCGCCGGTATCGGCCACCACGGTGGTGATTTTCTTCAGTTGTTCCAGCTTGGAAGTCATGAGCGTGCTCTGTCCTATGGGTCTGATGACATTACCCGAGCGCTGGCAGGCGCTCAAGGGCGCGAAAGGCTTACGGCGGCACCGGGGGCGGTGACCTGAAAACAGCTGTCTGAATGCGGGGACAGATTTCAGGTTATTCAGATATCAAAAGCCGCATCAGGTTCAATCCGGTTGACGCTTAGCGTCCTTCAAGCAGTTGCCCAGCCTGATCCAGCAGGCCCAATGGGTCCTGGGTCTTGTGGATATCCACCGACAACAACTGGCGGAACTTGCGTGCTCCGGGGAAGCCGGTCCCCAGTCCCAGTACATGGCGAGTGATGTGATGCATGGCGCCGCCGCTTGCCAGATGCTCGGCGATATAGGGCCGCAATTGCGCCAGCGCCTCGGCACGGGAAATCACCGGCGCGCCACTGCCGAACAACTGCTGGTCCACTTGGGCCAGCAGGTAGGGATTGTGATAGGCCTCACGCCCCAACATCACCCCGTCAAAGGTCTGGAGATGCTCATGGCAGGCCTCCAGCGTCTTGATACCACCGTTGAGGATCACCTCCAGGTGCGGGAAGTCGGCTTTCAATTGCGCGGCCACGTCGTAGCGCAGTGGCGGAATATCCCGATTCTCCTTGGGCGACAGCCCCTCAAGAATCGCAATGCGTGCATGCACGGTAAAACTGGTGCAACCGGCCTCATGGACCTGCCCGACGAAATCACACAGCTCGGCATAACTGTCACGGCCGTTGATGCCGATCCGATGTTTGACCGTCACTGGAATCGACACGGCATCGCGCATGGCCTTCACGCAATCGGCCACCAGTGCCGGGTGCCCCATCAGGCAGGCGCCGATCATATTGTTCTGCACCCGATCGCTAGGGCAGCCGACATTCAAGTTGACCTCGTCATAGCCATGTTCCTGAGCCATTCGTGCACAGGCCGCCAGATCTGCCGGAGTACTGCCGCCCAATTGCAGCGCCAGCGGATGCTCGCTCTGGTGATAGCGCAGAAAACGCTCGTGATCACCATTGAGCAACGCACCGGTAGTGACCATTTCGGTATAGAGCAGGGTGTGTTTGGATAGTAGGCGCAAGAAGTAGCGGCAGTGGCGGTCCGTCCAATCCATCATGGGTGCCACGGAAAATATACGCGACATAACTTGTTGATTCATAAGTGTTTTTTTCTAACGTGATACACCCATTTTACGCGCTTTGGCGCCCTGAGTGCACACGGCGTGCACACGAGGTGACTAATGGGTAGCAGTAATGTCTATAATATGTGCCTATCGAATTGCACACGGGGTGCACACGAGCATGGCTACGTTCACAAAGCTTCCATCTGGCAAGACCAGGGCTCAGGTGAGGGTCGGTGGATTCTACAGATCTCAGACCTTTGACCAGGAGAAAATCGCAAAAAAGTGGGCAAAGGAGATTGAACAGCAGCTCAAGCTGTCTACTGGCGGTGACTACATTGATCCGCCGAAAGATGCGAATTTCGAAGATCTCGTCAGCGTCTACGAAGAGCATGTTGGCGGTGTGAAGGTTTTTGGAAAGAACAAAAAGGCAGTACTGAAGTCGCTGAAAGACAAGCTAGGTCATGTAAAGCTAAGGGCCATGAGCGAGGCTGTGGTTCGAGATTTCGTGGATCGCCGAGTCAAAGAGGGAGCCGGTGGCGTCACTATCGGCATCGATCTCGCTTACATGCGAACTGTCCTCAGTTGGGCCAGGTATGTCAGAAATCTAAATCTCGACCCAGACATTACTTTGGATGTTAAGCGGTCGTTGGCTAGGCGTGGCCTCAAGACTCGTTCAAATGAGCGTACCCGAGTTGCCAGCCCTGGTGAGCTTGCAAAGCTTTGTGAGCATTATCAGAGGATGAAACGAAACACGATCGACATGATTGCGGTCATCGAATTTGCCGTGCTGACTTCGCTCAGGCAGGAAGAGATCTGCATGCTGAGGATTGAGGACATTGATCTAGAGCGTCGAGTTATGCTCGTCAGAGACAGGAAGCATCCGACTGAAAAATTGGGTAACCATGGCGAGGTGCCGGTTCTGGATGACTTCGTTGAGCCAATCACAAAAGCTATGAGTGGTCGCAAAACTGGAAGGCTGTTTCCTTACGCCCCTAGGTCAGTGAGTGCTTCATTCACTCGTGCTTGCCAAGCTCTTGGCATCGATGATTTGAGGTTTCATGATCTCCGCCACACCGCTGCTACTGATCTCTTTTCGCGAGAGCTCGATATTGAAGCAGTGTCCTTGTTCACTGGTCACAAGGACTGGAAGATGCTGCGACGCTACACCCATATCAAGGCCGAATCCGTGCATCTTGTTGAGCGTCGAAAAGCCCTTCGGAGAGCCGGTGAGGATCAGTCACAGAGCAGCCCTGATGTGACTTCTGTCTGACCTCGCTTGAGCAAGTGAATTGAAGTGGCCCTTCACGTCTGCGATTGGGTAGAGGGGCGCATTTCCGAACATAATGTAGTCTGGGCCTTTCGACCTTTTACGCCATGATTCCAGCGTTGACCGCTTTACGCCGGCAAGCGTGGCTAACTGGCCCTCAGTGAAATAACCCAGCGACTCTGCAAGCCTCGCACGCTCCCGCTCTGCAGCAGCATCATCGATAGCTAGCTCAAACCTTTCTACCTTCACGCACGCATTCATCTCTCTTTCCAGTGCTCACAACGGGCGACACCACGCAGCCCCTGCCAATTAATATGTTGCCAAATCGAATTGCTGGCAAGACCGTTCGTCGGAAATGTTAAGATACACCATTGACAAATTGGCAATGTACTGAAAACACACTTGGTGTACTATTTCAGCCCCGCGTGGCTAAAAAGCGTGAAATACCCAGCAAAACCGGGGCATTGCCCTTGTCTGGAGGCGAGATTATGATTAAATAAATGCCATAATATGTCAATCGGGGGCGGAAATGGAAACCATCAAAAATTGGTGTCGGCGTTTCTTTGTGCTTGTGATGATCCTGTACATCTGCTCTATCTGGCTCTAGCCGCCCCATGACCCAACCCCGTTCGGAGCTGCCTGGCGGGGTTTTTGGGAACAAAGGGGAATTGCTTTCTGGCTATGCTGGTGGTTGCATATCGCCATGATCAGCACGGAGGCGATGATGAGGCAATTTGAGCGAGATGATGTGCTGCTTGCTGCAGCAGGCGACCCTAACGCTCAGATGCGTGTGGAAAGGCGCAGGGAAATTCTGAAATTTACTGCTGAGCAGCGCAAATATGCTCTGGAGTGGGCTACGCCTGACTGGGTCGACAATAAGGCAATCAAGGCTATCTACGCTGAATGCAAGCAGCGCACGTTAGAGACGGGCATCAAGCACGAAGCTGATCACATCATCCCGATCCAAGGGAAGAGGGTCTGCGGGCTGCATGTACCTTGGAATCTGCGAGTGATCACAAAGGCTGCCAATGCAAGGAAGCACTGCAGATTCGGTGACGATGACGTTGTTGGCTTTCTCTCGGAGCGCGGATACGAAATCGTCTATGGCATCAACAGGCTCAAGCGCGCAATCAGGGTCGGAAAAAGTGAATGGCTGTCGTTGATCGGGCCTGGCCTGCACGAGTCGCTGAGCATCGCTTACCTGCATGGAGAGTTTGTGATCACTCCTGGCCCTGAACTGATAGAGGGAAAGCCCATGCCGAAAGTGGCAATAGCTTGGGTCAAAATACCTGCCGCTAATCCATTTCCTGATGCTTGAACTCTAGCTATTTGGCTTTCTTTGCTTCCACTTCTTTAAGGCGCTTGATCTCCCGAGGTAGCGTCAGTTGGTCGTATACGTCGCGGACGGCTGCCAGCTCCGCCTTTGCACTCAAAAGGTGATACCGGGGGGAGTTGTGGTGCTCAAGCGGCAGATCGGGCTCGCCGAGTTCAATGTAGCGTTTGCGATCGGCCTTGAGGAATTTAAGATGGGCTTCCAGGCGGTTCACCTCCGCTCTGGCTTCGATTTGGTCGACCCCGCCTAGTTCCTTTACGAGCCTTTTGAACTGAGCAAGGGCGTCTCGGTAGATCTTTGCTGCTCGATCGTGAATCTCTACGCCCTGGAGCTTGGATTCGAGATCAGTTATGGAATTGTCCAAGTCCTGCTTGCGCTTGCTGTAGTCAGCCTCAACCTTGGCCACTGTGCGAGCTGGGCGCCCCATGGTTCGCGGTGACTCTTCGTTGATCATTGCTTTCGCTAAAGCCAGGCGCCCGATGCCGTAATTTTCGGCCAATCCTCTGTCCAAATTTTCAATCGGCGACTTTGGAGGTCTTCCGATTCTGGGCGCCGCTTCTATTCGGGCTGATATGTCCTCTGGCCTCGAAACCTCCTCACCCTGGTCGACCTCAAGGGCATTTAGCTCGGCGAGCAAATTGGTGAATTCGGCAACAAGCTCGACATACGTTTGCTCATCCGACTTTGCGATCTTGCCCACCCTTAGCTGGACTTCAGGCGTCTGCTGAAACGCGAACACGTCCTGTACTTCTGGCAACTGCGCGAGCTGCTTCGAGAGTGCTGCTTTGGTCTCACCACCCCTTGAGATGAGCATCCCCAGGCTAAGGCGCTGGGACAGCGCGTTTGCGCGCAAAATCGCTGTATGGGGATCATCCACAGCCAGGGGCTCAGCGAGTTTGTACCCGCACTCGTCGAGATTAGCTTTAAGTCGTGCGAGCTGATTTCGCTTTAGCTCGATTTCGGATGGCTTTGCCATGGTACGGCACCTAGTGCAAATATCGGGGATAATATGCCATGACGCCGTCAGAGGCTATTCCGGGCGCTCCGATTCGGGAAGGACGAGGTCGAGATTGCGCTTGTAGCGCCTGAGATCAGTCAGGGCCTTCTCGGGGGATGCTTCCCATACCTGACGATCTTCATTGCGCTGGAGATGGCCTACCCAGCAGTCGGGGTCTTCCTCCGTGTGCACGAAGTCGATGTCACCGAGCAAGGTGCTGTATCGATAGCTGCGGCCCGTAGTGACGAAGGTCAGGCAGAAAGGCAATTGGCTGATCCAACCATGCTCGCTCAGGATGGACTCACAGCTCAAATAAAAGCTGTCTGCCGGCCTTAGAAAATTGGTTAAGCGAAACAGTGCCGAAGATGGCGCTTTGAGAAACGGGTTGGAGTAGAGCTTTGGCCCCAGGCGCTCGATCAGCCCAGCGTTGACATGTCGAGTGAGAGCAACCCGCAGGTATAGCTTGTCAGGGTAACCCGCACATGCGCTGAGGGTTGACTCGGGGATGCACCAGACCCCGGCTGCAGCCAGCGTTTTGCAGGATTCCAGCAGCAGCTTTCGATTCATCATCAGCCCTCATTTAACTCAACAAAAAACTATCATTTTTGATAATAAATTGTCAGGTGGGTGAGCGGCTCACTGAGACCCAGATCCAGGTACCACACGCTGGAACGAGCGGCGATAGTACTGCTGGCATTCCTTTAGTGAGTAACGAATGTCGCGATTATGACCACGGAAGTAGCCCAAATTCGAATTCCTGGTGCGCCAGGTCTTCAGCGTGTTCAGGCTCACACCCAAGACCTCTGCAGCTTCGCTGGCAGTGATCAAGTCATTCGGAATCCGCTCGTACATGCCCATCGTTTCGCTCTCTTTTCTGTTGTGTCGTCAACCGACCAGCACAAGGCTAAGAGCAATCAATATCCCTGTAAACCGTCGGGAAATAATCAACTAAGTGTACTAATACCTAGTGTCAGACAACCACTCCCAGCAAGCCCAGCAATTCCGGGAGTTGTCTGACACTGCCCCAACTTTCTCTCATTACTTTCTCTGACGAATGGCAACGAAATTGACAAATTGGCAACATAAAAAAGCCCCGAACAGGAAAGAGAGGGGAACCTGGTCAGGGCTTGGGTGCAGCACACAACAAAGAAGCAGACAGGAAGAGAAAGAAGCTGCCTACACCTCTATATTACCACTGCCATTAAGCTGTATGTGGGGATAAATCAAAAGCAGTTGGGTTTTTGAGTGCAAAGATTGGTGGGTTTGCGCGCAAAGAAAAAATCTTACGCCCCGGCTAAGAGGTCTAGTCCACGTCTGTCTATGACAACATGATGAAGTGCAACATTCTTCTCAGTGTTATAGATAGAAACGTCGAGGCCCCTCGGGTCTTCTTCATTTCGGGACTCTACTTCAAAACGATACACTGTCTCGTTGTGAGGGTTGCCCTTTTTGTCGATGGTGAATAAGTACTCAAAGGCATGGCGCAGCAATTGTCGAGCGCTGTGCTCATCCTGACTGAAGAAAGACTTATAGATAAGTCCTGCAGTTGTCACAGGCAGTTTGCCAATGCGTAGCTGTTCGATTTCTTTGTCAGTGACTGAGTGGGTGTCAAACATTTTGGTACTCCGGTTTTTTTGTTCTTTTACCGTTATTATCTCAGTGAGTATTTCTCAGTGCAATAGTTGTTCGGCTGTATACCTGAAAGCAGTTGGGTGTCAAATCGTGAGGGCGTAAAAAAGCCCCTGGGTAGGGGCTCATTTCAAATTTGGTCAGCGCCGCTTTCTATCTCGCGCTGTTTTTTTCTCGCAAGATAACGCTTATGCATGATGGTCTCGCCTTGTTTTTCGAGCCATTCGACAAAAGCAGAGAGTTGATCCAGGGCGTGGAGGAATTTTTCAGTATCAATATGGATGTTAGGCCTCATCAGCCAGTTACGCCCTTGCTCCCCGAGCTCCTCCGACAACTCCTTATCGCGATCGCTGATGAAAAACGGGCTTGGCATCTTGGCCAGGTCTTCGTCAGTGTATCGATAGGTATCAAAAATTAATGAGTCGGGGTGCTGGATGCTATTTCTCGCGAGCACCAGCTCAACGATGAGGTCGAAATTGAATGGCCCTGTGCTGAAGCTATCTGAGCCATGAGCCTCGTAAAAGGCGCGGTACCCGTTGGGCCAGCCCTTGTTCTTGAATGTCGACTTCAGAGATGGCCCAGGTGGCGTTCCCAGAAGACGGTGCCATTCGGTCAGATAGAGATGCAGGGCTGCCGACAGCATTGACAGGCACGAGCTACCCAAAACTTGTATGGAGGCATCTGCTTCAATCCATTCACTAATAAACGGCGGCTCCCCATCTTCGCTGTACGGTGGGATGAACGGGTCTTCTTCGTTCTCGATCTTCCGCTTGCGCTCATCGAATGGCGCAGATCCACTCAGGTACAGCTGCTTAATAAAGGCCAGGCGTTGCTCGAAGAAGAAGCGAATATCCATTTCCTAGGTCTCGTAAGGTGGGGGCCAGCCCATGATGGCACCGCAGGCTGGCCGACCATATCACGACAGGGGTTGAGTGAAGAACGTCCCGATTTCGTTTTGATCAGGGAATCCCCCAGTCCCTGCCTTGAGCTTGATCCGGGCGTGGACGATAACGCCTTTTGCTTTCAAAGCATCGTCGAAGCTGGCTGTTGGAAGACTGGCGGCGGTCTTGAATTTTTCGAGCATCTCATTGGAGATTTTGGTTGCTATGGGGTGGTTG
This sequence comes from Pseudomonas sp. 3MA1, assembly GCF_029237275.1. NCBI lineage: Bacteria > Pseudomonadati > Pseudomonadota > Gammaproteobacteria > Pseudomonadales > Pseudomonadaceae > Pseudomonas > Pseudomonas sp. 3MA1. The sequence continues at coordinate 993,809 of NZ_JAACFX010000001.1, forward strand.
CCATTGCCGTAGAAGCGGTGCCAGACGTGACGGCCTGCGTGCTCGCCGCTGACGATTTCGAATTCGGCCAAGGCTGTTTCGCCGCCTGCTTTGGTCTTGCCTGGTTTGAAGTCCTTGAGCTTAATCATGGCTTCGTGAGTAGGCATTGGCTGTTTGCTTTGAGCCTTGCGGTTCACGACCGTCCTGTCGACTCCACGGGCTTTGCGGCGGAGCCAGTTCAGGTGCGATTTGACCCATGAGCGGCATGCTCGGAGGGCGGCGGCGTTTTGGCTCTCTCCTGGGCGTGGCTTGTGTCGAGCGTAAGATTGGTCTCGGAAGTATTCGCTCCCAGGGTTCTGCTCCTGGTCGACCTCAAGGATTTTATGGACGATTTGCTCTTCGTTTGCCGAACCGAACATGCCACCGAGTATGCGGTTCAGCTCGAAGCTGCGGCCTGCTGCGCCTACGGCTGTGCCTGGCTTGCGGGGCTTGCCTGGAGTTGACGATTCGAGGTCGAGGCCGTACGAGCTCTGAGCTAGCTTGAGATCCAGTGCGCACAAGGGCTTGCCGGGGTTATAGAAGCTGATGGCTCCGTTACGACGCTCTGGGTGTGACATGAATGTGTAATAGCAACGCGACACTTCTTGCCAGCATCGATCCAGGACTTTAATCAAACGGCCATCAAAAAATCCGTCAAGGCATTCGATAACCGCAGCTGCTACTGCTGGCAAAGACTCCGGTTGAATTGGGGTATCCAATGGCATTACGACCCTAAAACGCGGGTATCCGGCAGTGTTGCTGTGGGATGTATATATGCAGTGCTCAAAGTTCATGTCGAGCAAGGCATCTTCCATCTCTTCCAGGGTGATAATGTCGTCATGGAGCTTTTGATCGACATCAAGCACGATCATCGATAGCTCCATCGCGTGTTCGATCAATCGTTCGGGGTGTCTGAAGATCGCAGGAGTAAATGTATGTCCTCTTTTCTCTTCTACTACGTTCTCGTCACGTAGGACATTTTCGAAAAATTCTTTGAAGCTGGCTGTTTGGCAATTTTTTACCTGGCGGGTTGCTGCTGAATATTGAATGCCGAATTTCATTGTGATGCTCTCTCTTCTTATTGTCGTGCTCTCATGCACATTTACAGTGTTGAATATGAGCAAAAGCCTGCGCAACACCTTTTTCGCTTGTCAATTTTGGAAGTCGAGGTATATGAAAGGGAAATCTACTTCCGTTTTTCTTAACCAAAAAAACTCCTCACCTGCAACGGGTCTCTCCTTTTATAAAAGAAAAGGGGTGGTTGAGGGTGCAGATGCTTTGTGATGAGGTTATACAAACCCGAGCCAGGAGTCAGGTCAAGTCACCTGGTTAAGAAAAACTGAAATCACAACGCTGCGTTACGTCCTGCTCTCGAACCGCATCTCTGCGCAACCGAAATCAACCGGGCGTTACCTCAATAGCTCCCAATCAACCCAGCGTTACTTGCATACCTCAATATGCCAAAGTGTCAACCCCAAAAGGTATTGCGCTGCGTTTTGCTCATGCTCAACAATATAAATGTGCAGCGAGCACACAATACAAAAAGAGAAGAGAATCATGTCGTACGAATCGATTATCCTTGGCGCCCAATCAAATAAATACCTCATCGGTCATTCGGAAGTGATTGATGGCTTCAGGTCTGTGCCTGCCATTGACTGCCTGAAAACGGCGCATTACTTTAAATCCGAATACCCGCGAGCCAAGAGATACATTAATGTTCAGCCAAACTGCTTGAAGGCCGTTAAAGCTGCCATGAGCACAGCGTCTGGCCTGTACGACTCTGAAAGGCAGGCGGTGATTGCTGAGAGCGTTTACGACATCGACAAGGCCTCTCTTGTTCGTCTTGTAATGAATGGCTCTGGCGACATCGAGGCCAAGATTGCTTTTTCCACAAAAGTCTTGGGGGCTGAAGTTTTCGCTGGAATGGACTTTGATGAAGCTCTCGATACTATCGACACCGATGATTTGCTCACAGAAATGCAGGCACGCGACCTTCTTGAGTCGGCTGTCAAATTCAATTCGGATAAATTTGATCAGAGCACAGGCTCTTTTGACCATCTACTGACGTACAAAACGCTCAGCGCCAAAGAGATCAGAGATAAGATTTTCCGCGTGCCACGCAGGGCTCTGCTGCAATGCCACACTGGCTTCGGCAAAACCTCTATCGTCCTGAAACATCACATCGAAGAGTTCCTGGCTCAAGGCAAGCGTGTGCTCTTCATCTCTCCCCTGCGCTCGATCGTCAAAGCTTTCGACGTTCCCGGACTGGTCGACTACCAAGATGTAGAGCCAGGTCAAATGAACGACGCGCTCGGCCTTAAAGTAGTCGTCAACTCCCTCATCGCTGAGAGATTCGCTGGCTTCATCGCGCAGGCAGACCTAGTTGTGATCGACGAGGCCAGCCAAGTGATCGAGCACGTCATGGACGGCACCGTCCGCGATCGTGATCAAGTTTGGGCAGCTCTCCAGGCCGTAGTGAAGAACGCTCCAAACGTCGTGTTTGCTGACGCAGACATCAACAAATCCTGCTTCGACCTGATCAGCAAAGGAAAGGGCCCTGTTGTGGTCTTCAAAGCAGATGCCGTTCACAGCGACATCGAGATCCAACTCAGCTCGATCAATCAGGTGCGCAAGCAAGCGATGGATAGTGCACTGGTCGAGAACACCCTCATCGCCTGTGATAACAAGAGGGACGCCGCTGCCATGGGCCTGGAGCTGGAGCGTGCTGGCCGCAAGGTCATGCTGATCACTTCGACAACTGGCGGTTACGCTGACCAGCAGCTGTTCCTGAAGAACCCCAACTGCACTGACTACGACGTCCTGATCTACTCGCCGGCAATGAAGTCCGCGATCAGCATCACTTCGGGTCATTTCACCAAACACTTCGGTTTGTTTGAAGGGTCAGTAAGCCCTAAAGGCGCGATCCAGATGCTCCGTCGCGACCGTCTGGCCACGGCCTTCGTGGTGGGCGTCAGAAACCCTCAGAACCGCACCTCCGAGCTTGTGCAAGTAGAGTTCGAGAATGGGCCAAAGACAGCCTTTGAAGAGCTCCGCCATCATCACAGAAAGTCAGCGGCTTGGTTGAAAGACAACATCCAGCTCACCCTTGCCATTGAGCTGCGCCGCCAAGGCTTCAGTGTCTCGAAGCAGATCGACAATGATGATCAAGCGAAGGAAGGTCTCAAAGAGCACAGCAAAGTCCGTCGCGCCCTGAAAATCGACGTCGCAAAGGCAGTCCTGGACGCGATCCCAATGACTAACATCAAAGCTGCTGAAGCCTTGGTCAGGGATGGCGCATCCAGCCACAAGGAGTACTTCAGCGCGATCAGAGCCGAGGCTGAACTGCACTTGCGGAAAACCGACCTGTCCTTCGCTGATGCCGAATTCTGGAAGGAAGGCGAAGGCAAAGCGAAGCTCCGCAAGTTCGAAGACCTTCATAAGCCTTCAGTGTCGAGGCTCCATCGCGTCCTGGTGCGTGTATTCAAGGGCATGACTGAAACCAAATCATGGACTCCTGCTGACTCTGTCGAAGCTTACGACGATCTAAACGAGTGCCGCGCTGAAGTGCTCCTTGCGGGTTTCAACATGCCCAGGCAGTCCAAGTTAATTTCTGATCGTTCGAAGCAAGGAGCGATCACCGACATCCTCAAAGCCCATGGTTTGAAAACAAAGCGGAAAGATGGCGGTGAGTCGGGTTATTACTACATCATCGATTCGAAGTCGCTTGAGCAAATGAAAGAATACACAGGGCTTTAAGGGATTGCCTGGGGGCAAGGATGCCCCTTATTCACCGCAAGTTGTCCGACGCAAGAAAGAATTAAGATAATTGAATAAATCGCGCAATTAGGTGTTGCGCCAGGTTTTGCTCATTAACGATAATAAGATCATAAGCAACACAATATAATAATAAGAGAGTGCGACATGAATGCCGATCCACACCTGATTACTCAGATTCTTAAGACGCCTGAGAATGAGGCTCTGCTTCTTAAGCCCTACGGTTATCGCGAAATTTCCAGGGCACTATTGCAGCTTTGCGCCGAAGCTGTACATGAGATTGAACTTGCCTTTCCATGGAATGATTACAACAGACAAGCATACGCTCGCCACTTCTTGGATGGTGAAGAAATCATAAAGACCCCAGATCTTCCAAAGTATCCGCGCCCTTACCGGAGTTGGGCAGAGTTCAGTGCTTCTGAGTTTGGCGGCATGCAGGGTTTTGCATATGAACCCAAGGGTCTTGAGGTCTACTACTACGTTAAGCACAAGCACGTTCCGGATTGGGTCGATCCGCTCAACAATAGAGTCTGGTATCAGGGCAAGGGCGTCATCGCCAATCTTGAGTCAGCCAGAAGCTACATTGCGTCCGCAAAGCAAAACTGCATACATCACGTATTTATCCTGACCGTTCCTAACATCCAGTGCCCATGGATGATTCGCAAGCCTCGTAAAGATGGCTCGGTAATGACTCTTGAGGACTGGTGCGTTAAGGAAGGCTTTGACTATTGCTACAAAGGTCAGGAAGGTGCCTGGATAAAAAGTGAAAGACGTCAATGGCTCGTAGAGAATACGGGCGTGAACCTTCCTCAACTTGGGGAGCATAAGGACGTTAGGCATATCGACCAGCTTCTCATTAATCCGGCCCTGTTTGCGCACAAACAACAATCAGCAAGTGTTACAATGACTGTACAATAAAAATAATAAAGTCAGTCCTCATGCGACATATCCTAGGTATCGATCCGGGTCTTTCAGGTGGTATTGCAATAATTGACGAGTGCTTCCAGCTCGTTGATTGTTTTCGCATGCCCGTGAAAGACATTGGTGGTAAGAATAAAGTTGATGCCGGGGCACTCTTCGCTCGGCTTTCTCAATTCAAAATTGACCTGGCGGTGCTGGAGCTTGTTGGCACGAGGCCAGGCGAAGGGGCTGTTGGGGCTTTCAGTTTTGGCGACGGCTATGGTGCTGTCAGAGCAGTTTTGGAGTGCCTGGGCTTCCTCTATCGCCTTGAGCGTCCGCAGGCCTGGCGCGGTGGTCAAAGCCTCACTGGTTTGAGCAAAGAGCAGATCGGTGAGATCGCTTTCGAAGTCTTTGGCTCTGACGAGATCTACCGTGGCAAGCGCCTGAAGAAGGACGGCACCCGTGGCGTGAATGACGGCATCAGCGATGCCCTCATGATTGCCAAGTTTGGCGTGAGGTTTCTCGATGCGCCGCGCTAATCAACTCTCAGCAAAACTCGTGAAAAAAATCGTAGATGGTGTCCAGCGGACAACCACTATCGAGCTCGCGTGCGCCATTGCCGGTGTCTCAGAAGCTGGCTTTTACAAGTGGCAAGCACTCGGCAGGGCCTTGATCGCAGATGAGGTTGAACAGGATGAAATGACTCCTGATGAGGCTCTGTGCGTAGAGCTTGTGGAGTCCGTTGAGCTTGCCAGGAAATTATCCTGCCTCCCGGCGATCGACACAATTCAGAAAGCAATCAAAATGGGTGACGTCAAAGCTGCCGAAAAGCTCCTAGCTCGCCGCATGCCGGATGCTTTCGGTGACTACGATCGCAAAGAAGTCACGATCAAAACCGACACGAACGGCGAGCAAAACTCCGGTATTGCCAACATCCCCACCCTTGGAGGCGCCGCAGGCCAAGATCTAGAAGCCATCCTCATTCAGCAGCAGGCCGCAGCCGTAGACCTTGCCAAATCGTCAACCCAGGCGAGGAAGTCAGGTCATGATTAAGCAGCGCACCCGATTCGACTGTGGGATCGCCTCATTCGCGACAGCGCTCAGCCTGAGCTATGACCAGGCACTGACCCTCTTTGCGCCTCAATCCGACCTCCTGGGCACAACAGCCGCAGACACAGCAAACGCTCTCACACAGCTTGGCATTCAAAATCAGTACGTCACATTCCCTGAGTTCTACACACACCTCGGTCGCCCCGGAAATCCCTGCAACTCCGAAATTGTCCGAGGCTGTCCTGCGATCCTGACGATCCTTTCGCGTAGTGGTTATGGCCTGCACGCGGTGTATTGGGATGGCTACCAAGCGCACGACCCAGATCCTCGCTACCCCGAGCCAAGAGCGTTGGAATCCCTGATCCTGCTCGAAGCCGTGTTTGTAAGCAAAACACCAGCTTTGTGCGCAAACAGCGGAGCGGGATTGAAGGGCTTTGAGGGGTTGCCGGCATGACCGCGATGTTGCCCCGCAAGGCTTTGAATACCGCCGTTCGCAGAGTGATTTGGGAGCCAACCAAGAACAAATCGGGCGGTCTGAGCTCGCAGGAAATGTTCCTCATCGTGGGCCAGCCAGGCACCCTGGTTCACGAGGTGCTTTTCCATGGCACTCGGGGAAATGGCAAGTCCGCGTGCCTGCTGATGGGGTTTGCGCAGCATGTCGGTAAGGGCTGGGGCGCGTACTGGCGCGGTGTGATTCTTCGTCGTCAGTATTCCGCTCTGCGCGACCTGATCAACGAGGCGGAAAAGGTCTTCCCGAGGCTCTTCCCTGGCGCGACTTACAACAAATCTGAGCGCACCTGGGCGTTCCCGGACGGCGAGCAGCTGATCTTTCAATACATCGAAAAAGCGTCCCAATACGAAGCCAAATTCCACGGCCAGCAGTTCACATACATTGGCTTTGATGAGCTGACCACGTGGGCAACGGACGAGATCTACGAAAAATTGCTCTCCACGCTCCGTACGGCGTACCAACCTACAGCCCGGCAGCCCCTGATGCCCCCGAAACAGGTCAGAGCCATGACCAACCCCTGGGGAGTGGGCAAACGCTGGGTGAAAGAACGATTCATCGACGGCAAACGCAACGGCGAGATCGAGCGCACCATCAAAACCCTGGTCGACGAAGACGGCAACAGCCAGGAAATCGAGTGGAAGCGCTGTGCGATCTTCGGGACGGTTTTTGAAAACAAATACGTCGACCTGGAATACAAGGCCTGGTTGATGAACATCGCAGATCCCATGTTGCGGGAAGCTTGGCTTTTCGGGAATTGGGAGGTTGTCGACGACACTGCCATGTTTGGCAAGGTCTGGAACAGGGACGTGCATATCCTGCAGCCCTTCGAGATTCCGGCAGCGTGGAAGGTGGATCGCGCATTCGACTACGGTCAGTCGACTCCGTTTTGCTGCCTGTGGACTGCAGAGGCGAATGGTGAGGCCATCATGGTCGGTGGCAAGGTTTTCTGCCCGCCCAAGGGGTCGCTGATCATCTGCGGCGAGGACTACGGAACGCCCTTGACGCCTGATGGCAAGCAGCAGAAACGGGATCTCGGTTTGTTTCTCAGTGCCGGTAAGATCGGTGCGCGCTTGAAAGCCCGTGAGGTAAAGCTGCAGACAACAGTGCTGAAAAACCATGCTCGTATCGCAGCTGGCCCTGCGGACAATCAGATCTTCAACGGCGCCCAGGTCGACAATGGAACGGCCCCAACCGTAGCAAAGGAGCTGGGAAAAGAAGGCATGACCTTTTCCCAATCCGACAAGCGCGCCGGCAGCAGAATCACGTCAGCGCAGCTGATGTTCGAGCGCCTCCAGGCTACTGCCGACCGTAACCCCGAGAAGCCCCATATCTACGTTTTTTCAGGCTGCAAATTCCTCACACGCACGATCCCGGATCTGTATCGAGATGAAGATGAGCCAGACAGCGTGGCCAAGGGCGCGGATGACCACAGCTGGGACGCCTTGGCATATCGCCTGACCTGGAAGCGCCCACAGGCCACGGTTTCCCATGGGATATTGGTTTAAATAAACGCCATAATAAGAGTCGAAAAGACCGTGAAAGTACAAGACAAGTCCGAAATCTGCTCCAAATTCTACTCAGACCGGCGCCCCATTCGCGCACTGCGCGGTGGTACCGACGCCATGCGCGCAGCAAGCCAGGAATTCCTCCACAAAATGGCCGGGGAAACTCCTGAATCCTACAAAGCCAGGCTATGCCGCACGACACTGAACAACCGGATGGCCCGCGTCGTAAAAAGTTTGTCTGCAAAGCCATTCTCCCGACCTGTAGCTGTCACTTCGGAATCGCATCCAGAGCTTGCCGAACTGTTCAGCAGCAACATCGACGGCAAAGGGACTTCAGTAAGTGCGCTAGCGGCGATGGCCTTCCAGGATGCTCTTTGGAATGGGGCTTCCTTCCTGTGCGTCGATGCTCCTGTAGGCGGTGGGCAGCCTTACGCTTATCGGCTTTCAGGCGATGACATCTTGGGCTACAAGCTCGACGAGGATGACAAGCTGCGGGAGATCCGTATCTCTGAAAAGGCCACTATTGAAGACGGCGAATGGGGTGAAAAGTCTGTTTGCAGGGTGCGTGTTTTCAGGAAGGTCAATGGCAAGGTGCTGTGGTCGATTTTCCAAGAGTCTGACGGCGCTGATTATGTGCAAATCGAAGCCTGGAGGGACTTTGGGCTTGAGGAGATTCCGGTGGTGCCGATCCATTCGAACCCCGCTGACACCAGGGGCACTCTGTTCTGCGATCCGCCCCTGAAAGACCTGGCCTACCTCAACATCAAGCACTGGCAGTCCCAGAGCGACCAAGACAACATTCTCCACGTTGCCAGAGTGCCAATCCTATTCGGCAAAGGCATTCCAGAGGGCACCGTGGTCAAAATCGGCGTCGACAGCGCGATCATGTGCAGTGCCGAAGGCGCAGATCTGAAGTTCGTTGAGCACACTGGCGCTGCCATTACCGCTGGACGCGACAGCCTGCAAGACTTGGAGGTGCTGATGGCCTCGTATGGCAACGAGATGCTGCAGAACACAGGGGTTGTCGAGACAGCAACAGGCCGTTCACTTAATGCCTCGGACAACAACAACCAGATCGCATCAATGGCGGCAGCAACTGCGTCGGCGCTCAAGACTGTATTTGGAATGTTGGCGAGGTTCAGCAGGGTAAGCAACGCCACGTTCGCAGTCGACATCAACACTGACTACGGCATCAATGCCAACGCCCAAGAGCTCACTGCGCTAGCTACCGCTCGTGCAAATGGTGATCTTAGTCAGTACGAATACCTTCGCGAGCTCAAGCGCCGAGGGATTATGGGCAATGACTTCTCGATCGAGGACAACGCAGACAGGCTTGCGACTGAGTACGTCGCCGCCTGATTTGATGTCAAAGGGCCCACGGCTCGCTATGATTCCCATTCACAGCGCCGGGAGGGTCTATGCCAGTCATCGAATTGTATTCAAAACGTAGGAAGCGTGAGCTCGGTCTGGAACCTGATGTCTATACCTACGATAATTTTAGTGCCAACCTCCGAGCTCAAATATGCTATGTGATCGATGATGTGCTTGGCATTCAGGATCGAAACGAGCTAGAGCGAAATTACGGAAGCATTTGCGAAGTCCTGCGGCGGGAGTATGGGGTCTACAAGCTTGTGGCAGGTCTCCATGCTCGGGCTTCAGCAATGGATGAGCTTGGCCAGTTCATATCACTGGAACAGGATATTGACAGGGTTCTCGATGCCATTGAGCTCTGCTTCGTAATCGCGGAATCCTATAGAGATAAGTCCTATACGTATCGGTATCCTCAGGAAGACACTGGTGCCTACATTGATGAGTGTGTTTCCGAGTTAAACACGCGATTCAAAGAGCATGGCAAGGGTTACGAAGTAAGTGATGGAAGAGTCCTTAGAATTGACTCCGAGCTTCTTCATACAGAAGCGGTCAAGCCCGCCATAAGCTTCCTGAATCAGTCTGAGTACGCTGGCCCAAGGGATGAATTCTTTGGTGCATACGAGCACTATCGGCACGGCAACCTTAAAGAGGCCCTGAACGACGCGCTGAAGGCATTTGAAAGTACCATTAAGGTTGTGCTAGAGCTGCGAGGGTGGGAGTACGATAAGGCCTCACCAGCGAAAAGGCTTCTGGCTGTACTCCTGGCTAATAACTTCCTGCCGTCGTATCACCAGAACCACCTGAATGCTCTCTCAACCTTGTTGGAAAGCAGTGTTCCAACCATCAGGAATAAGGAGGGTGGGCACGGTCAAGGCTCGGAGGTCTCCGAAGTCGAGCCAGAGATTGCTGCATACGTTCTGCACATGACTGCCTCGGCTATCGTCATGTTGTGCAGTCTAGAGAAAAAGACCGCCCAAACCGCACCTGGCGAGTGATGCCTTCACTCGTGTGTACTCTGTGTGAGCCATCGCTCGGAAGAGAGGTAGGCCACACACCATGTTTTGATGTCAAAGGGCCTCCCTGTCGGTATGCTTGCCGAATTTCAGGGAGGTGGTCAGTGAAAAAAGCGTTTGAGAAGTACGCTAAGGAGATAGAGACGGACTCAAGCCGGGTCTTCGTCAGGAGAGTGATGTGGACTGACATGGAGATGCGCGTCAGGACATTATTTAAAGAGATCGAAGGCTCGCCGCAAGCTGAATGGTACGGAGGTATTAGGGTTCACGGAGGGCTGCACCCCCTCGCAGAGGAAATCCCGGTCAACAATAAGCTAAATCAGCTGCAGATTACTTGCATGACAAAGCGGCTAGGGCTTAGAGGTGTTGAGAATTTTGAAGAAATTCGAAACGTTGACGGGGTTGAGAGCAAAGTTTCGAGAGTCAGGCTTAAGACCCATTTAGAAAATGGGGCGGTGATGTGGTTTTCCCAATCACCTTCAGGCGGTGTAACTGTTTTTATGGCTCCGTGTAAGTCAGATCTAGTATCTTTTAACGAGAAGGAAATTATTTTAGGGATGTACAAAGATCCCAGTCACCTGTCTGACCAAAAAATAAAAAAACTCTCTGCCAAATTCTTTAAATATGCCTCTAAATCAAGTGCCCTGCATAGGCATACGGTCTTTGACTACTACTGGAGGCTATGGCTCCTATACATAGATGTTCGAAATAGAAAGGTTTGGAAGACGTTCATAGCTATCAATGCACTGGTGATTTTTGGCGGCGCTTTCTTTACTATTCTTGGGTACTTCTTGAATTCGGGGCCTTCGACTTAATACGTCAAGTCCTGATACACCTGAAAGTGGTTTGCTGTCAAACAGCCTCCTGTTATAATGTTGGCCTGCATAACAGGAGGTGATGTTGTGACTTTGGTGATCGCTGGGCATTCGTTGCTCAATATGGGTTTCAGTCGGTTGGATAATAAGTTCTGCGAGGGGATTTTCTTCGTATCTGACAGCAGCATCACACAACAAGGTACCCCCTTAGTCAGTGGCTTCAAGAAAGTTATCGAGATGCCTATCCGGGTCGCGGGGCTGAACTTTCTCGAAGAATGGTTTCAGGGTTATCATGGATACAGGTACGAAGGGGCATGCGCTATCGCGTTCGCCGGCAGCACCTTGGTAGCACAGCATATCCTGAATTCGATTCGGAACCACTTGGCTGACTTGCATCCCACTTTTCGAGATGGCACTTATCAGCTGGCCATGGTCTGCGAGGAGCATAAATTCCTCTATGGTGATTATCCGACAGACATGTTTTTGGAGCGGGATATTAGCCCTAGCAGTCTCCTATCTGCTCAAGTGATTGCCGACGTGGTAGAGCACTCAGTCCAAGCGATTCTGAATCAGGCTAAGAAGCATAAAAATATGAAGCACATGTTCTCTGCTTACCAAGCTGATTTTATTCTCGGCATCTGCTGCCCTAAAACAAAAAAATACCATTTGTATCAGTATGAAATTTTGCCGAGCGATCCAGACGGTGCCGTCGTTTCGATGAAGGAAATTCCGGAGGGCCAGGTCGCTGTTATCGGTATGCGCAAGCTACATGAGCAGGACGCCAACGACGCATTTGCCAAGGCCGTGGCGGACGGGAAGACCACAGCGCCCGTGATGTTTGATTTTTTGGCCAATGCCATCAAAGCTCAAAACGAGATTGGGGTGTTTGATATCGGCTTCCCTGCTTTCCACTACACGCTTGAGCAGAGTCGCTTGAGTAAGCCCAAAAGGCGTGAGTCATAACCACAGATCCCGCCAACCCGAGATCCCACACCCAGGGCAAGTGGCAACTGGCCTGGGTAGCGTTGTTTGGTTAAGAAAAACCGCTTGTAAACAAATAGCCTACTGGCGGTGGCATTCTCATCCAGTGTTAGTTCACAGAAGATGCTCTCAGTCCTAATGACCAGAACCGTCTTCGACTTTAGAGTTCCGGATTTTGGCTCGAACAGTTTCCAGATCTGACCCCGTCGGCACATCGACACGCTTCAGTGTCTTGAACCTCCCACGCCCAAAGTCCTTACGCAGTTCGTAGATGTCCAAGATTTCGTCGTTGTTGCCGTAAAGCTCCTGGATGTAGTGGATCTCAAGGCCTTTGCCTAAGATAGTGGGCGCGTCTTTCATACTCTTCCCTCTTATTGTTATGAGCTGCAGGTAGATTTGAAAACAAAGGCAAGGGTCAAAGGCCCAGATCAGCGCCTAACTTATGGTCGACATATTCCCTTTAATGGGTCTTTGATGTGTCGGCCATGTATGCGTCAGCCAGGCGATCTTGAAGGTAGGAGAAGTATTGTTGCTTGCGTATAGATATGAGTCCAATTAGATCGTTGTCGAGATTGCTAGAAAGACGCAAGCCTCGTAAACATTGTACGAAGGCATATTGAGCATTTGCCATTAAAGATGAGGCTTCAACTACTGCGTCGAGCCCGAACTCAGCCATAGCGTGTTTGACAAGATCAGTCATAGCATAGCAGACCTTATATTCGCTTCTATCCTGAAGCCCTTGTGTCTCGTCAAGCGAATTAATACGAGCGTTAAGCTTCATCAAGGCGTAAGGCGCTTGAATATCTTACGTCACCAGCTTTTCAAAATCATTCATTACAAGCCCCCGACCATTGAGGCAGCAGCGGCCTCTCAAACTAAGGCCCTTGAAGCCCCATGGCGCACTTGAACCCGGTCGATCGTCTTGGTGTGATCACCAAAGTCTTGGAGTACTTCATACACGTCTTTGATGAGCTTGCGGTTGCCCAGAGTGATCTCCTCAACTGGAAAGATCGTGATGTCTTGTGCGAAATTAAATGAGCTGCGAAGCATGGCGTTTTTCTCTCTTGTGGTCTCTACTTTCAAAGTACTGGATGCACATACAGTCGCGCAATACCCCATAGCAAATATTCTCGACTCGTACAACAACTAGCGAGATAGTGGTTGCCGTGTGACTACATTGGCACTACATTTCATAGCAATTACTAAAAGCGGAGCTTCATCGATGTCAAAAGCAGCAGAATATAGGGCGTTGGAACGCCAGATCGCCGAACAGCTTCAAGCTCTCGAAGCCCTGAAAGGCAGCGAAGCCCTGCAGGCAGAATTGGAATTTGAAGACAAACTGCGCAAGCTGCTCGCCGAATACGGCATGTCGCTGCGGAACGTCATTGCCATTCTCGATCCTAACGCTGGTTCGGCTGCTGGTGTTGTCGGGGCTGGCAAGGTTGACGGGCGTCGTGGGCCGCGTTCTCCACGGGCGGTAAAGCGCTATGTAAACCCGTACACTCAAGAAGTGGTCGAGACTAAAGGTGGCAATCACAGCACTCTCAAGGCGTGGAAAAGTGAGCACGGTGCTGCTGAAGTTGAAAGCTGGTTGCAGGACTAAGGGAGGTCAAATGGGGAGCAGGGAAGTCCAAGATCCAAAACTGCTGGAAGAGATACGATCCTTCCTTTACTACTTGTATTTGAAGTCTACAGACCTGCTTGTATGGCCTCCGAACAAAGCCGGTCGAGACTCACCGGACTCCGGAGCCGTGCGGCTATCAAACCTCTTTAACGAGCAACCTGATTTGCCAGGGATTCATTATCGAGCGCACGAGATTGAAGCCCGTGGACTCGGGGCTGATGTCTACATTCGTACCGTCGAAGAATCAGAAGTGAATAGGGTCGTCGACGAGCTCTCATTGAAGTGCGGTATTGACCTGCGACAAACAGAGTGTTTTTACGGGTTTGTGCAGGCTGACATCATGTGCTCTGAGGAAGCTGGCTTGGCGATGAGTGAGGCTCAGCGAATTCACGAGGCAGTGCTGATGCTTGAGCATGACAACGCATTGATTGATGGAAAATTCCGTCTCGTTAGGGTCAGTAGATCAAGGCTTGATGACTTCACGGGTCACGAGAGGCTGTGTAAGAAGGGTTATCAGCGTGTCTCATTCGATCATCACTATCTTATTGCAAGAATAAAGTAGGTTGAGCGTTGCGCTCTCTTTTGCTCCATCTGCATCATATAAATGATGGCAAATAATAAGAGAGCGCAATCATGGACATCCGAGCAGCGATCGTCGAAGCCAACACAATTAATATTGTTCAGTTCGGCATCCACGCAATCCTAAAAATGCAGCCAGAGGTCGAGGAGTTTTGTCAGAACGAGTGCATTAGGCTTGTCGAAGAAGCGCTTCGCCTGGGGTCGACGAAGGCCTCCAAGCACCCCCTCCTGAACGAGCTCCCGCTCTGGCAGTACATCTGCGCCATGGCTTGCGAAAACGAGTTCTACCAAGCCCTTGAGCGCACAGCGCCCTAGCTGCACCAGGCCCTGCAACCCCACTGGGCCTTGACATTCCCGAGCCTGATTGCCAATCTGTCAATAACTGCCATGATATAACGGACTGGTCATGCTCACTTATATCACCCCCCGCGACCGCCTGCTGCTCCGTTTTTTGAAGCCAAAAGTGGCAGCGTGGAGATGGTTTGCAAAAGCTAAGGGGCTGGTGGGGATTTCGGCGCAGAGCCACGTGTTTCTTGAGCGTGTTCTTAATGAGCAGATTCAGAATTACGACGTATGGTCGATGAGCGGGGGATTTACGTTCGAAAACGGGCAGTACCTGTTGAAGCTTAATACCGCCAGCGGCGGTGTAGTTGATCGTCATTGCTCGTCACTGCTCGAAGTCGCCACGATTGTGAGCTTCAAGTTCAAAGTCTGGGATGGTGCTGTAGTCTGCCTCGCTCCGTCGTTTGCCAGGGTTGCTCTAAATGCCAAGAGTCCTGATGATTTTATTCAGAAGTTCCTGGCGGCTTTGAAAGAAGAAAAGCTGGATCATTTGCGAAGAATTTGGGTTGCGTATCTGACTACTGAGAGAGATAGCGATGCTTCCAGGTCTGCTCAGGTTAAATGTGTTGCCGGGATTCTGTTCAATAACTATGAGTCCGTTTATGCCGAGGCAGATGTAGGAGAACAATACTCTTCTGAGCTGGTGTGCCTGGGGATTGATAAGCGTCAGGCTCAAGGGGATATCTTCGACTTGATGAAGCCATTGATTCTCAAAGACCTGCAGCTCAACAGGCCTCACGCTTACCATCTTCATTCCATTTGCGAAACAGAAGAAGAACTACGTCGACTGCTTAGTGGGGACATGGGTTTTTTGCGCGCAAGAATGGCATTGATGACTGCCGAGCAGCGTGAATATATGTTCGGTTCGGAGTTGGGGCTATGATCGAGATTGTAGGCCTATTGGCGTTTGTTAAGAAGCTCAGAGCTGAGAGTGATCTAGTTAAGAATCCAATACTAAATCCGGAGTTTAGAGGGCTGCATTATTTTTATGCTGCAATGCAAATGCTCTACAAACAGCGTGATCTTGTTGGTGTTACGTTGCATTTTTCATTTATTGAAGATGCCGTGCGGGGCAAGACGCTTAGAACGGATGATGGCTTTGTTTGTTGGCTGATGGACGAGCTAATCGATAATAACCACGAGCCAAGCGTGCAGGCACTTCTCTCTAAGCTTTACTGGCTTTGTCAGCATGCAGAGAGTAATGCGCTCTATGAAGAGCTGCTTAGATTCTACGTGCATCTTGGTGCTAAAACATGATGTGTCTACAGAACATCATCAGGTTTTGTTCTCCAGCTGCGATCCGGTTCGATGGCGGAAAATACTATTTCGATGAGTGTGAGTTCGGAACTTTCATTGAGTTCTTTGACCATGTCGCTCAAGTCTACTCTTTTTCTGAGACGAGCACTAACATAGACTGGGAATTCGAATGTCTCAGCAGCATCGCTCATAGCATCTCAGATGAGCAAACAAATCTTGATGATGTGGAGTTTCTGTGGCACTTGCTACGCACAGTGTTCTTTGATGACCTGGGTCGCAATGAATCCCTTGATTTAATTATGGCCAAGATGTACTGGTGCCTCAAGCACAGTGACATCGATGCTGGCTGCAATGCCCTGACTGACTACGCTCGACAAGCGACTGCGAGTGAGAGTGCGACTGCCAGTTGTTAGCTACTTGAAATGGGTATTTGCGGTACTGCTTAAAGCACACGACGGCTATGTAATTTACGATCGTCAGACATATACATCTGAGCGTGATCTGATTGTTGTTTTGTACTCAAACTTCCTAGCGTTGCCTGGGAGTTATTATCGTGAGCGTGGGTTTGATAAGGTTTGGGCGCTGGTTGACGCCATTGCTGATGATGACTTGTTCTACCTCGCGCAGGGGAATGAAATTGCTGGGATAGCTTGGGGACAGGGGTTTGTAGGAGGGCTGGACAAGATTTTCATTGTCAAAGAAAATGCGGCAGATGAGTATTACTGGTATCTATCAGCCGGGAATGACTTGGGTATTATCAAGTTTACGCTGAAGTACATGGGTAAGTTCAAAGATATGCTGTATGGAGGAAATATGAAATCGTTAATCCAGAGCTTTCATGACAAAAAGCGCGAAGAGTTCATTCGTCGATATCGCCTGGTTAACCCTGAACGAGCTGCAATTCTCGATGAATGCAAGACAGAGGGCGAATGCGACAGGTTTCTGCGCAATGATTCTGAATTCATGCCAGTACTTCGGCAGAGGCTACTTGACGCCGGGAAAGCTGATCTGGTTGACGAGCTCACTGCTGCTGACCTTGGCTTGTGATTTGGTTAAGAAAATCTCTGTGTCGGATCGCCTTGCGAGGACTGGCCGAGTTCAGAGTTTTTCTTAGCCAAAATAAACACGCCCACCTGCCGGCTACCCTTGGAGTGCGAATAATAATATCTGCCATGATATTGATTTTTTCTTGGCTCACAGGCGATAATGAACCATAAAAACAATAAGAAAGAGTGCTAGTTATGACCACAAAACCTTTGGTCGAGCCCGTTGTGGTTTGCGACGAGTCCACCCGTCATCTATGCGCTGTCTATTTGTGCGGCGGGTATGACAAAGCTAAGAATTGGTATGCCGGTGCTTCACGTTTTTTTCGTGGGCAGCACCAGGAAGCCCTCCAGCCCTGGGGGATTGAAGCGGAGCTCGGAGATACACAGCACTTGCAGATTTTTAAATGCATGGTGATGTACGTCCTGAGCTCAGGTCGTTTCAAATTTCGGCATATAACTTATGAGTTCAGCGTCGACACCTTTGACGAAGAGACCCTGGACTCCCTTGCATGGGAGGTTCTGGCCCAAATTAATGAATGGTGAGATATGCTCAATCAATCAGCTGAAATGATCTTCAAGGCATTCACGGCTCGCAACCTCAACGGCCTGCAATGCATCCGCCATCATCTCGACAAAAACGAGCTCCAGGCAGGCACAGTCCAACTGCTGGCCGACATCGCTGACTACCTGCACGGGCTTGGTTTTGATGGCAAAATCAAGCCGTTGACTGAAGAGTACCGCGAGCAGTTGCTGGAGCTCGCGACCCTGGTGGGGCCTGTGGGGGTGTTGCTTGGGACTCAGCGCGGGTCTGGGATCAGCGGTGACTATGAGCTTGTGCGCTGCTTGCTTAACCAGCTGCAGGAGCACCAGGACGAGCTTGTGATTGCGCAAATCCCTGTCGCGCTGATGAACTCGCAGTTTAACGTTGGTATGTTGCTGGTTCGGTTCTATCTGCACAAGCTGCCGGCAGGTCGCAAGCCAGAGCGTAAGTTGACTGCCATGGAACTTTACGAGGCTTTCGAGGCGTTGGATGAAGTTGTCTCGTTTAATAGCCAAGGCAATGAGGAGTTGGTGGCACTGGAGATCATGAGACTGATGGTGGACACAGGCTTCGTGCACAATATTCTATATAGAGCTCAGACGGGTAAGTTCGTACCTAGCCAGTCCTTTTACAACGCTTTGAATCACTTGAAGCCTCAGGAGCAGCTGTTTCTCAAGCAATTCCATGCTCGTAAAAAAGCCTGAAAAATATTTGCATTCGTCCCCCTTTGTGTGTTTGGCATTGATATAATTAGGACATAACGATAAGAAAACAACGTCCTTGGGGGACTAAATGTTTCAGATGCACGAGCTGGTAAGTCTTATTCGCTTCGGCGAAGATGAAGTTCCACCACTGGACTTCAACACCCTTGCAGAAAATCCCGCTTTCCTTGACTTCGTCAAATCCCATGTCGAAAAAGAAGTGGCTCCTCTCAAGAGCAAAAACGCCGATCTTCTGAACGAGAAGAAAACCCTTGCAGAACGGATGAAGGCCTTTGAAGCAGGCATCCAGGAGAAAGACGACCTTGAAGCGCTGAAAGCTGGCAAGCTGGATCTTCAAACTCTGCTCGATAAGCGCGTCAACGCCAACAGTGTCAGCTGGCAAGAGAAGCTGGCTGCTGAGCAGGCTGAAAAAGAAGATCTGCGCAAGGCTATCGACAGCGAGCGACTCAAGTTGAAGCAATTCCAGATCAAGCAAACTATTGGTCAGATTGCTCTCAAAAACGAGCACTTCCACCATTCTGCGCTAGACGATCTCATGCCAGTTGCAGGCAATACTTGGCAGCTTAATGAAGCTGGGGAGCTCGAAGCTCGGGACTCCAGCGGCAATATCATCATGGGCAAGACCGGCAGACCTATCACGGCGGACGAATGGGTTTCAGGACTTATGCCTCAAAAGCCGCATTGGTTTAAGCAGGTGCCAGGCTCTGGCTCCCGTAGCGGACAGGGCAATGGCATGACGGTAAGCCTGGGCGACTGGCAGAAGAAACTTGCCATGGCTACGGGCGAAGAAAAAGCTGTATTGCTCGCAAAATACAAGTCTGGCGAGATCAGCATTCAACGTTGATCTCCTTTGCACCGACGTCCTGGGAGCCGCAAGGTTTACGGGGCGTTCAGATCTGCTGGCTGTGCCGGCAACCGCATGAGCTCTGTGAGCCAGCGTAGCTTCAAACCTTCCAAATAATCACCAATAAAAACAATAAAAACAGGTGAAAGTAATGACTGCAATGCTCCCTCTTGTTGCCCTGATCCGTCACGGTAACGACACCGAAGCCCTAATGACTGACGTGTTTTTGCCGCTGGCAATTGATCGCCTCTACGGTCAGCTGACAATGCCGAACCATGTGACGATCAACACCAGCGACGAGGCCAAAAACCACGGCGAGACCGTCCGCATCGCGAAGCCAGTGGAGTTCTCGGATGCCGATGATCACCCAACCGACTCCGCAGGCTCTCAATCTGAGGACATCAACGCTGGCAAAGTCGACGTTGTTCTGAACCGTCATCTGTACAAGCAGTTCGGTATGAAAGACCGCGAGTTCAGCGCACACGCTAACCAGTTCACTCTGCCATCTGCAGCTGAAGGCGCTCTCGATGCGCTGGGTCGCACCATCAACAAGCTGCTGTTCGAAGAGTACAAGAACATCCCTTACGTTTCGGGAAACCCTGGATCGACCTCTGGGCGTGACAAAGCAGACCTAATTGCTGCTCGTAAAGAAATGCAAAATCGCAAGGTCATGGGTGGTCGCAAGCTGATCCTGACTTCTGACACCGAGGCTGACTTGCTTCTTGAGTTCAGCAAGATCAACGAATCTGGTGATGTTGGCGTTGTTAGCCAAGGCTTGATCGGTCAGAAATACGGCTTCGACCTGTACTCTGACGTCCAAGCTCCTTACCACGTCGCGGGTACTGCTTCTGCTAACGCAGGTATCACCCTAGCGACTCAGGCATTGCTCGGCGCAACTGCACTGACTCTGGATGGTGTAAGCGGCTCCACTTTTGTGAAGGGAGATGTTCTGACTATTGCCGGCAGCCCGCAGACCTTTGTTGTCACTGCAGACTCCACTGGCCCAGCGGTTGGTATCTATCCAGCAGTCCTAGAGAGCATTCCAGTTGGCACCGCAGTGACTGTACTGGGAGACCACCCCGTTGACCTGGCATTCACCAAAAGTGCTTTCGTCATCGCTTTCCGCCAGATGGAGACCCCTGACGACACCCCTGGCGTGACCATCGCTTCCATGGCTGATCCGCGCACCGGTATCACCCTTCGCATGCTTCGCTGGTACGAGCCTCGCACCGAATCCACCCAGTGGAAGTTCGAGACGCTGCTGGGGATCAAGACTGTTTGCCCGGAACGCGCCCTGCGCCTCGGCGGCCACTGACAAACTGGGCCCTGCGGGGCCCTTTCTCTTCATCTTGCACTATTTGCCATAATATGTTCCACGTGGAACACGACCTTTTTTGAGAACAAACGTGAAGCGAGAAATCGAGACTTACAGCCTGCAGCTCAATGGGCACACCGTGATTGTCGACCGTGGAACATCTGCTGAAGGTCATTGGCTGGGCCTCGGGTATCAGGATTCGGCTGCTCTCGGATCTGTTCCTGGTGAACCTGGTATTGCTGATGAGAAGCCGAAGCGCCGGAGTCGGAAGGCCGTTGTAGAGGCGACTGGTCATGAGTAAGCGCCTTGGGTTGTTTACTGCTCAGACAAGAGAGCGGGAGCCGTTGCCGATCGTTGCGCCTGCAGAGCTGCTGGGGCGTAAAGAGCTTTCGGGGGCTGAGGTTTTGGTGGCGTTGCCGTGCGAGAGCGAAGCTGCATACCTGTTTTGCAAATCCCTGATCCATGTGTCTGCAGGCGCGGATGTCAGCACTGATTCTTCGCCAATCGATGCCAGGGGTGGGTCATTCATTGCCGTCGATCGAGGCTCTGTTCTCAAGGTGCGGCTGATGGATGGTGAAGAGAATGCGACCTGCTGGGTGCACGCAGTTAAATGATCAAAAACATTGGGCCAGCTGCGCTCTTTGGAATGCGCCTAGCGCCGAAGCAAGCCCACCTTTTTGAGGCCCCTGTTGAAGATGCTGTGCTGTTCGAGATGGCGGCAGGCAGCTTTACGGGTGAGCACACAGACGATTTAGAGCAACTTTTCTATGAGTTCGAAGAAGACAATCAGTGACCTTCCAAGCTGGGGCGGTGATCCGAGCATGCGGATGCACGTGCACAAGCCAGGGAGCTCTCAGGCACTGACCTTGAGCGAGTTTGCGGGCCTAATCACTACCGGAGAGGGCCTGCAGACTGGGGACATTGTTTTGCGGCCAAATGGGTCGTACAGCGATGCTCTGGAGTGCGATGGGAAGCTGAGGCAGACGGCTGATTTCCCGGTCTTGGCGGGCATGCTAAACATCGGGTCGTTCGGTACAACCCCAATCAGCGTCAACGCGAACAGCGGCACCCGCTTTGGCACCGCCAACGTGTACGGCATTGCTCAGTTGGGTCGGGTTAAAGTGGCTGGAGAGGCGGGTCAAAACAGGATTTACTTCGACAACGTTATCAGCTCGTCGATAGCGCAAAGCGGCCAGGCCAATACCGTGTTCTTAAAGTCTGAAAAGGCTCTGTACTTTAAAGAGCGCAAGGCTTCGGGGGCCGAGTCCGTGTACGCAGTGAGCAAGGAAGGTTTGGCATCGATCGTCTGGACAGCAACAGGGCTGACTGACGTTGTAGGGATTGTCTCGCTCAACAGCACTGTCGATGTTGTATTTATCAAGACGTCGACCGCCGTGATTGCTGTGCGATACGACACGACATCGGTCAGCATGGGTGTGCAGATCGGAGCACTGGAGGCCCAAGGATCGTTGATCCCGATTGTCTGTCAGGCTGAAAACGGCAACGGGTACTTTGCTGGGATTGCTGGCGGGGTTCAAGGGCTGCACAAGCTCACTGTGACTGCCAACGCCGTTAGCTCAGCTCTGATCGTTGCCGGGGCTTACGTGCGCCTAGTGGGCGGCAAGTCCAACTACCTGTTGTACGGAACCGGCAACCTGGAATTTAGGCTCAATGCTGAAGACGATACGAGCGTGAAAGTCGTGATGCCAGCCAGTTACTACAGCGGCCTGACCTACGGGGCCTCCTTCGTCGTCCTCAACAGTCTGAGCGGTGCCAGGCCAGTGATGAGTTTCGACGGCGGCAGCAGCTGGGAAAACGTGCCTGAGATGACTGGCTATCGCGCTGTCGACTACGACCACATGGTGGGTGAACTGATCGTTGCAGGTAACGTGGGCACGGCGGGATCGGTGAATGGGCAGTCTGGCTCGATGCAGAATAACGCAATGAATTTTCCGAGCAATGTGGTGTTCAGGACACCCAAACTCAGCAGCGGAGCGGCCGGTCTCAAGGCTTTTATCAAGACATGAAAATCACATACAACGAAGCCAGCGGCTACGTGACCGCGCTCACTTCCACCGGCCTGACAAACCTCCCGAGCCTCGAAATCCCAGACCTCCAAGACTACCTGGAGCAGCTCAACCTCGGCCTGGTACCTAGAGTTTTCAGCGGCGAGCTGGTCTGGGAGACAGACCTGGCAGCGGCATGGGACATGATCAGGACGAGGCGCGACGAGCTCCTGGTGTGTGCTGATCACGCGCTAAACATTGCCTATGATGAAGCCCGCATCGCTCAGGCCGACCCCGACCAGGAACGGATTCGGGCAATTGCTGAGTACAGGCAGGCCCTACGGGACATCACGCTTGCTGCTGATCCTGAGGCTGTTGTTTGGCCGCAAAAGCCTTGGTGATAGCATGTGGCTTCCACTCATTGGAGTTCAGCATGGAAGAGAATTTGCGTCGTCTGTTACTGGCATTCGAGGACTGGCTGGTGCGAGAGGGGCTTTTGGGGGACGCCAAATTCTACACGCCTGCTGAGTGGCAAAAGCGGGGCGAGGACTACCATAACGACGCTGTGGCGATCATGGTATTCGACGGCAGCACTGTCCACCACATGCTGAATTTCGGCTGTGATTTGACAGAGTTTGACGACATCTTCGAGTCCTTCGGTTTCTGGTATGAGCTGGGCCATAGCTGGAATTTGGGGATCTATCCTGAAGAGGATTTTGACTTCACGCCTGTGGCTCGCATGTCCTATTCGCAACTGCTCAGAGATCCTCGGTGGAGGCGCAAAGCTGACTTGGTCAAGAAAGTGGCTGAGCATCAGTGCCAGGACTGCGGGTCAGGAGGCAGGCTAGAAGCGCATCACTGTTACTACGCTCGAATGAGCAACGGATTCCATCCTTGGGAATATCCATTGGGCGCTCTGCGGGCGCTGTGCCCTGATTGTCATGAGAAGCGCGAAAAGGTCGAGATGAGCTTCCGAGCCTGGTCTGCAAAGCTCACTCACCAGCAGCTCGTTCAGCTCCAGACGGGAGTAGATCACGCCGGTTATTGGATGGGGCATAACGAGCTTTTTGAACTACTCAATGAATCTAGTAGAAATGAGTGTGAAGAACTCCAGGAATTACACAAAAGGGTCATGAGTAAGCCTACTCGGTAATATCGGCTGTGGTAATATAATAAGAAAGGGCCAAAGAGCTCTTCTGACTAATAATAAGAAGAATAACAATGTCAGCAAACCCTCCGGCGCCCACCAACGCCTCGAACTTGGTTATTTCCTTATACGCTCTGATTCCACTGCTTTCACTTGTGGTTAGTGGTGTGTGGGCCTATTCCGGGTTAGACAAGAAAATCGAACTCCTGGATCAGCGCGTCGACATCGTCTCAGCTCAAATTCAGACTTATCAAATTGAGCGCAAAGAAGACAGCAAGCGCATTGAAGACAAACTCGACAAGATCAGCGTGAGGATTGATGCCCTGATTGTTAAGGGGGTGTCGAAATGATTGCCATCGTATCTGCCATCTTCGGATTCTTGGGGCCGTTTGTTCCAAAACTCTTTGACTTCTTTCAGTCGAAACAAGATCACGCTCAAGAAATTGAGATGATGAAGTTGCGGATGGAATCGGCCTCCTCTGAGCACATGTGGAAGCTCGAAGAGATCAATGCCCAGGCTGACATTGCTGAAGCTGTCGCGGTGCATAAGCCCGAAGAGTCGTATGCCGACAAGCTGATTTCGAGTGTTGGGGGTGGGGCTCTGCCGGGGTGGGTTAAAGCGTACGTGGCTTTGATCGGTGTCCATGTCGATTTTGTGATTCGGATGTGTCGACCTCTGATCACCTATCTCATGGTCGGCTTCTACATGTTCTACAAGAACGCTGTGTTCCATGCCCTGCAGTCAATGGGATTGACGGGCTATGAAGCACTGAAGGGCAGCTGGACTGAGTTTGATGAAGCCATGCTGGCCGCAGTCATCAGCTTCTGGTTCGGTGGTCGTATCCTGCAACGTCATACGAAGGCCAAGTAATGGCTGGCTCGCTGCTCGAACAAGCGGTTGAGATCGCAGCCAGGTTCGTGAGTCGTCCTGAGTTTGATGGACTACATGATCCGGATCGCTCCACGGCTGTCATTGAGCCTTACTACGACCCAGTAGGGCTTCCGACGATCGGGTACGGCCATCTGCTTTCGCGCAAGGCTTGGGCGCCGTTGGAGCAGTTTCCAGCGATCACGGTTGCACAGGCTGAAGCTCTATTGCGAGCTGACTTGCTGAAGGCTGCCGGTGCAGT
Source organism: Pseudomonas sp. 3MA1 (assembly GCF_029237275.1). Taxonomy (NCBI): domain Bacteria; kingdom Pseudomonadati; phylum Pseudomonadota; class Gammaproteobacteria; order Pseudomonadales; family Pseudomonadaceae; genus Pseudomonas; species Pseudomonas sp. 3MA1. Next base: position 1,018,300 of record NZ_JAACFX010000001.1, read on the forward strand.
GATGCGCCTGGTCAAGGTCAAGCTCAATGCGAACCAGGTCGCGGCCCTGATCGATTTTGTGTTCAACGCGGGGGCGGGGAATTTCGAGATTTCGACGATTCGCAGAGTGATCAATCGAGGGGATTTGGCGGCGGTGCCGGCCCAGCTCATGCGATGGGTGTATGCCAAGGGCGTGAAGCTGCCAGGGCTCGTAAAAAGGCGCCGGGCCGAAGCCGAGCTCTGGGTAGCTTGATGGCGAAGTCACGAACAAAGGAAACCATCACCCGCCACATACAGCTCAGGGGTCAGTACACCCGCATTGCCCGAGGTGCTGTTGCTCAGCTCCAGCAGCTCAAAGAACAGGTTGCTGCGGAGCTTCAGGACGGCTTGAAGCGCAGCTCGATGCTCACGATCTTTCAGTCAAAGGCCAAGCTCAGGAAGATCGACCGGGCAATAGCTGACCAGTACAGCACAATGGAGCGTGATCTGGTAGATGAGCTGACGGAGCTTTACAAATCACAAACGGACTGGAATTCCGAAGCCCTCGAAGTCGACATTGGCGGTGCTCAGACGAGTGAGGACTTCATTCGATCGTTCATCGAGAGTGATCCCTTTGATGGCAAATTGTTGCGGGAGTGGGTCGGGGAGCAGAGCCTGGCAACGCAGAATACCGTGAAAAGGGCTGTTCGACTGGGTGTCGTCAATGGGTTGCCGGTGAGCAAGATCGTCGATGCGGTTACGAGCGATCCAGTGAATCCGTTCAACGCTTCGCGGCGGAACATTGAGATCCTGGTGCGTACGGCCTCGGTACATGTCACGTCGAATGCTGACCTGCTGGGGTTCGAAGAAGCTGGGGTTGAGCAGTACCAGTTAAGCGCGATCTTGGATACCAGAACGACACTGACTTGCGCTGCCCTCAACGGTAAGAAATTCAAGGTCAGCGATCCGAAACGAAAGGTGCCTCCGTTTCACCCAGGTTGCCGAACGACGATGATTGCAGTGTTCGACCCGGATGATGAACCAGTGCCGGACACGTTCGACGACTTTCTCAAGGGTCTGGATGAAGACGACCAAGTGAAGATCCTTGGCCCCTCTCGATTCAGGATGTGGAAAAAGGGTATGCCGCTCGATGGCTTCGTTGATCAAGACTCCTACCACGTCATCCCTTTGACCGAAATGAAAGGCTTGTCGCTGTCATAAAAAGCGGTTCTCTTAACCCAAAGAATCTTACTTCCACCCTCAACCCCCTCTCTTCTATTTAAAAAGAGAAGGTACCGTTGAGGGTAAGAAGCCCAGGCTAGGAGACCATAAACCCATTTCTTTGGTTAAGAAAAACTATGTACGCAACCTACCTTGATTACACCTCAGAATTCCCGAATGACCAGCTCCCCAGCGAAGGCGAAACTCGGATCGCCCGCGTCATCGAGAAGGCCTCCCGGCTCGCAGATAGCTACATTCGGTCTGCCGGCCTTGATGCTCCACTAACCGACGTCGAAGCGATCGAAGACATCAGAGGCTTCGTTTTAGACATCGCTCGGTACTACAGGTGGGACGAGAACCCCACGGACGAGCAGCGGCTCAGGTTCGAAGATGCCCGGCGATGGCTCGAAGGCCTCGGAACTGGCCGCAACCGAATCAGAACTGCGACTCAGGAATCCCGCAAGTCTGGCTTCCACAACGTTCGGTTGATCCGGTCATGATCACATCAGCAACCCAGCCCATCACCCTTGAAGTTGACGCGGCGGCCCTCCAGGAACTCATCAGCAAGGTGAAGCGCCTGGGCCCCGCGAACCCGCACGTCAAGAAAGGCCTGAATCAAATTGGCGTTCGTTGGATTGCCCGAGTCAAAACCTGCTTCCAGCGCAGCATTGATCCGTATGGCAATCCCTGGGCCCCCATTCAGCACCGCCAATGTCAACCATTGCTAGACACTGGCAGACTAAGAAACAGCATCAAACACAACGTCCGAGGCACGAATCTCGAACTAGCCAGCAATCTTATATATGCTGATAACCATCAATACGGCATCACCGTTAAACAAAGACGGTACCTGCCAGACAAACAAGGCCTCCCAAAAACCTGGCTCGCTGAATACCAAAATATCCTCTTGCAAAACATCGAAAATGCCCTAGCCACAACTCCGCCTGTGATAAAATAAGAAGAAAAACATGGCAATCACAGAAACCCTAGAAGCCTACAAATCCCTCATCGAAAGTTTGCCATCAAAGCCGAAGGTAGATCTTTTCTCCGGCAAAGTGGCTGATGAGACGCTGAAGAACATCTCGCTCCAGGGCGACCAGTGTTATGTGCTCTTGGCATGTGGCGGTGGGCCAATTGTCGCCGATACTCCCAAAATGTACTGTGATGCCATCTTCGGCGCGTTCATTATCTCCAGAGCAGACCAAGATACAAAGGGGGTCTCCCGTCGAGCCATGAGTTTGGGCGTTGAGATCTCTAGGGCTCTGAAGAAGTACCGTGGCGTCGCAAGCTCTAATCCAAATCTACCAAAGATCCAGTCATTTGAAGAGCTTCTATCTGGATTTAGGTCTCCAAATAATAACTTTAGCGCCTGGCAGTTGGCGTGGACGCACTATGTTGCGTTCGATTAATAAATGTCCACCACCCAAACAATAAGAACAAAGGTGATTACATGTCTGTAAACGTAAAAGACACAAGTATCGGCTGGATCGGCAACGGAGCCATCCTAATCTCCGTGCTTGATGAAAACGATGAGCCCACAGGTGGCTTTACCGCTGTCGCGCACTCGTCATCGGCTGTGTTGGCCCTGACCTCGGATAAAGTCGAGATGCAGGACACCACTTTTGGCACTCTGTCGACTGCGAAGAGCAAGGTCATCAAAAACTCCGGTGAACTGACCATCAACGCGAAAGATTTCAATTCTGAATTAATGCGCCTTGCTCTCTTTGGATCGCTGTCCAAGGATGCTGCAGTCGCGTCGAAGGTCTGGACTGGCAAAGCCTACCTGGGCAAGAGCGTGGTTGTGCCAGGGGTGATCGCATCCGTAACGACCGTAACTGTTGCCGGCGAGCCGCTGGATGCCGGGCTTTATCGCGTCTCCGGTGGCTCCATTGAGTTTGACGCAGATGCTGGTTTCGAGGATGGCGCTGTGGTCGAGGTCACGTATGCCAGTAAGGCCACCACTCGCCTCGAAGGCCTTGTGAACAGTGGCATCAACGTCCAGATAGTCTTCGATGGTTTCAACCTGGCGGAAGACGACAAAGAGGTGAAAGTGACCTATCACAAAGTCTCACTGTCGCCTGCAGCCCAGCGTCAGCTCATCACCAGCGACTACGGCGAGCAGGAGATCAAGGGCACATTGCTTGCATCTAAAGCCGTCAGCGGTAGCGGGCTGTCTAAGCTATTCCGGGAGGAATACGCCTAAGCCATTGCGGCTCCAAGCCACGGGCCTCAATGGCTTGTGGTTTTCGCATGACTTACCTCCCAGCAGGCGTTATTTTATGGTGTCAGGCCTCAAATGGCCCAAGGTAGACGCTCTGGGGGGGTAATGAGCTCAAAATATTCAGACTTAACGACAAATGATGTTCGCCGTCTCATTAACAAGGGCGAATACACAGTAGAGCTTATCGAGCTGGTGAGAGATAAAGGGGCGATCGTTCGCCACCTTGAGGCCACAGAAATTAGTCCTTTGCCTGGATCGATTGTCAGCTACAACGTCTACAATCAGATAATCCAAGAGATTAACCTGGATGGTGTGGTTCGCGCTATAGCTGAAGACCGTAATAGGGCTATGTCTGAGAGTTTGTCTATTCAGTATGGCAACATTTTAAATAATCTGGCTTATTATAGAGATAACGGTGATCGACTCGACGGCCTAAACTCCAAAAGCCTTGACGCTATCTCGCCCTTTGAGTTCGGAAGCATGAAGGGGTTAGGAAGCCTTAATGATTTTTGGGTCGATCCTGATGATACAGTACGAACTGTTGACTCATATGTGAATATTCTGTTTGTTTACATTATGAGTGGGTACTGGCTGCACGGCCAGGGTTTTTCTGTTGATACTACCAGCACCAATAAGATCGAAAGTCTAGAAAGTGCAGTGAGGGAAATATATCAAAAACTGCTCATCGACTACGATGGCCCCGGTGAGCCAGATAAGGTGGCGCTGATTAATTCCGTATACGCCTATGTTTATCTAGAGCGGGAAGTTGACACTAAGATAATTGAGGATCTGGTGGTTCATGATGGCCGATGTGACACACCTGTCGATTTTTTCGAGAGCTTCAGCAAGCTCTGTCTTGAAAAGAATTGGAATAATGGCAGGGATAGATACGAATATGAAGCTGTTGATAGTTATAGGAAGAATGCTGCAGGCAGACTAAAATACGCTACCAAGCTCCACGATATTCTTACAAAAATCGAGAATGTTAAAGGAATCATTCCTCAGCTGCATGCAGCAGGGGAAATTGATGAGGCCTCGCTAAAGCTAGGGGCTGGTTTTGTAAGATCACCACTTTCAGTAATTAGAGTTTCAGCCCAGAGCGCTACATCTTTGATTGGTAGCGACAACTAACACACAAAGCCGGACGCGTAGTCCGGTTTTTTTGACTCAGTGGTTGTATTTGTACCAGATCTGCCGTGCTGCTGCAGTACACCACGATTCCTTGAACGCCTCTAACTTGTGGAATGCCCTTTCCAGTCCAGCCCTGGCATTCAGACAGAAACCCTCAACACATCCCTGGTCAGCCAACTCATCCAGCAGATGGGTTTCGATGAACTCGGCCAGCTCATCAATCCTTTCACGCTCATAAGCTGGATCATTGCGCTCAACGACATTCCGCTTGCACATGTACTCCATAACTTCCTGAAGAGACATCGAATTCATCTGCTCATCACATAGCAACGGTGGTAGATCAGTGCGAGCATCAAACATGATCATTCTCCTCGTCGAGGGCCAGAAACCTGTATTCCTGCAGAGCCTCTTCCACCATCCAATCGTTTTCAGGCGGAATGAGTAGATCACAACCGATCGAGCCTTCGACTTCTTTGCGGAATTCTACGAAGTTATAGGCATCTGAATTCATGGCAATATCTCTGACTGCGGCATAAATCTCAGACTTGGTGGCTACCAGCTCGGGATCGTATTCAAAGTCGCTGATTTCAAATCTCTCTCTTGTTGTGTATTGCTTATATCTTCAATACTACCGATGCCTACCATGCCGCGCTAGTAGACATCGCCGACAACCGAGGTATACAGCGAAAATAGTTCTACCTCGATTTTCTTTGTTGTCAAACTGGGTTTGGCGCACAGGGGGGGCGGGGTTCGGTATAATGGAAAAAAGCCACACAGAATAATAAGAAGAAACCATGGCACTCTCAGATCTCGTGATCCCCTCGCGGCCCATAACTATTACCCAGGCATCCGCTGACAAGCCGGAAGTCACTATCGATGTGTTCGGGCTCACTACCGAAGATTTCATTTATCTTGTTGATGGGTATAAGGAAGCTCTGGGCGCTATCTTTCTAAATAACGTCAAAAAGTCTTTGGCTGATCCCGATGTATCCAAGCAAGTCTTGATGAGCTTTCCTGGTTTTTCGGCTGCCTGTGTTGCATGTGCTTGCAAACAGCGTAGTGCCGAAGAGTATGTTCGAAATCTCCCTTTCCCCATCCAGCTTGAGCTGCTGGCAACAGTCTTCGCTCTGACATTTCCTGATGGTCTAAAAAAAAGCCTGGAAAAGCTGCTACCGACGATCTTACCCCTGCTCAAAAAGTAGCTCAGTTCGAAGCGGCAAGGAAAAAATCCAAGCCTACCGAAGAACAAGATCCAGAGCAGTTTGCGCTTGTGCTTATCGACTGTTGTGAACTGCTGATAGCAAATGGTCATGCCGGGCTGAATCCCTACCAGTACTCAATCAAGCGCCTATTGCACTTGGTTAGCGTTCATAAAGAGCGTCTGCGTGACCAGCTAATGACCCGGATCATCGCTGACCATATGTCTCGCATTGCAATTGCTACAGGCGACGGGAAAGAATTCAAGAAGCTAATCGACCAATTAAGCCAAAAAGAAGAATAATAAATGGCAGGTTCTACAATTATTCAGCTCGTTCTTCGAGCCCGTGACGACATGTCCAAAGGCCTTAGTAGCGCTACTGCTAAGATCGGTGCACTTATTGCTGCCTTTGCTGGCGCTAGTGCAATCAAGGAAACAGTTGGCCAGCTTACTGAACTGGATGTTGCTGCGAAACGCTTGCAAGTCAGTGTCGAGGATTTGACTGCTGCTCAGTACGCGGCATTCAAAACCAGTGGCGTCGGGGCAGAGCAGTTCGTAGACGCCCTGGAAGAAGTTCGGATCAAGATTGAAGAGATGAACTCAATCCAGTCGGGCGGTGCCATTGATTTCTTCCAGATCATGAAGACATCTAGCGCCGAGTTCATTAAACTGAATCCGCTGGAGCAGCTACAAAAGATTTCAGATGTTATGAAGGGCATGTCCTCTAGTGCCCAATTTACTTTCTTAGATCAGATCGGCTCTGACAACTTACGAAATTTGCTTCCACTGCTTGAGGATGGGTCGGGAAAGTTTAAAGATCTGATGCAACAGGCCAAGGCCGCTGGTTACACACTAAGTAGTTTGGATACGAAGAATGTCCAGCAACTTAGCCGAACGTTCAACGAGCTGTCCACATCAGTCTCTGTCAGCTTTAAAAAGGCTGTGGCTGACGCTGCCCCGGAATTCACTGCACTGATCCAAATGATGCTTCAGGGCACCACTGACGTTAAGACTGGGGTCAGTGAGCTTGGCACGTCTGGTCGAGAGCAATTCCGTGGAATCGTGAACGCAGCAGGTCAGGCCTTTGCCGCGTTCGGTCGGGTCGGCGATGCCCTTTACGCAATCTTCTTCGCGATCGCAAAAGGGGCCACTGACACGGCTGGGGTCTTCGCTCTCGGCTTCGATCAGATTCTGACGTATCTCGGCAAGTTCGTGAGCAGCTTTGTCACGTTCTATCGCAAAGCGTTCGCGGACGTGTTGAGCTTGGTCGGCAACTCGTTTGTCCCTGGCATTCAAGCACTGCTGAACAAGATCCCTGGCAGCCTCGCCAGCTCAATGTCGTCAAGCCTCGACAGCGTCCGCAGCTACATCAACAGATCAGTCGCGGATCTCAACAAGCCAGTCAGCATCAACCTCGGCGGCGGCATCTTCAAAGACTTCGCTGCCCAAGCCGACGGCGCTTCAAAAGTCCTAGACCAGCTCGGCCAGCAGGCAGTGAAGGCAACGCTCACTGGCGTAGGCGGGATCAGCGGCGCCATCTCAACCGCCACCGACAAACTGCTCGATGCCGGCGCCGCGATTGAGGCTCAGAACAAGGCCTTAGTAAAACAGGATGCCGATCGAGCCAAGCTTGGGATCGGGAAAGGCGGTGACGCCAAAAACAACCTGACCAAAACTCAGACTGCCGCAACCCTAGCCGCGACCCAGGCAAAGCTCCAGGCCGATATCGCGAAGATGGCGATCGACAAGAACATCGAGCGTATCCAGACGCAACAGCAGCTCGAACAGAAGGCCCTGGACGCCCGCGTAACTGCAGAAAAACTGACTGCCGGTGAGATCGCCGATCAACGCCTAGCGATCGATTTGAAAGCAAACCGGGAGATCAGCGACCAGCGCAAAGCTTCAATCGGCGAAGATTTGAAGGTGTTGCAGGCCCAGCTGGCGGCACAGCGAAAAGTCCTTGGTCAGTCGACGATCGACAGCGAGCGCGGGACTGCTTTGGGTGCGATTGCTGACCTGGAAGCGCAGATCACGGTCAAGCGCCAGGAGCAGTTGAATTTGACCAGCGCTCTGGCGAATCAGGAGGCTCTGCTCAAGGCTGATAGGGCTTCTGCACTCGCGGATTCGAAGGCCCAAGTTGACGCGATCAAAGAGCAGCTCCAGGTCGATCTGCTGCGCATCAGGGGCTCTGACTACAAAGCTGATTTGCTTGAGATCGAGCGCGAGTTTGCTGACACGAAGCGCATCCTGGAAGCGATGGGGGAAGACTCCACTGCTGCTGCAGACCTTGTTGCCGCGAAAAAGGCCAAGGCCGAATTGGATGAGATTGACCGGCAGTATGCGGCCCTCAAGCGCAAGCTGGAAAACAACCAAATCTCGTCGAAAGACTATCTGACCCAAGTGAGTGCTCTGGGCGAGCGTGGGCAAAAAGCTTCTGAGACCACGGGCAATCAGGAGGATGTTGATCGCACGAAGGACTCCTTGGAAGCGGCCAAGTCTGAGGTCTTCAGCTTCAGCAAAACCTGGAAAGATCTGCAGGGCAGCATGTCGAACGGCCTGGGCGATGCATTCACTTCGATCATCAGCGGCTCCAAAAATGCTCAAGAGGCATTCGCTGACATGGGTGCTGCGATGATCGGCACCATTATGCAAGTCATCGCTCAATTGCTCGTGCAGTACGCCATCCAGTCAATGCTGGGAATGGTAACTGGTGGGGGCTCAACAGCAGTTGGGGCGGCCTCCAGCGCAGCGAGCTCAGTCAAGTTGCCGGTTCACCATGACGGTGGCATCTTCGGCTCTGGTGGTGGTCGATTCCGTACCTTGTCATCTTCCTCTGGACTCAATGCTGATGAGGGACTGGCAGTGCTCCAGGATGGCGAAAAGGTCATGACTAAAGCCGAGCAGCGCAGGAACGAAGACCTTTTGGCCCGTGGGGGAGGAGGCTCAGGCGGTCAGCAGAAGGTGACGATCAACAACGTCTTGGACTCCCCAAGCATCGCATCAGCCCTGGAAGGCCATGATGGCGAGCGAGTAATCATGAACCACATTCGCGCAAATCGTTCCGAAATCAAGAGCATGTAAATGCTATAATAAAGCAAAAGGCCTACAAGAATAACAACATGGCTCTCTACACTTTCACTGCTGCATCACACACCGATTTTGTGACAAAACTCCTTGCCAATGTTGTGGCCGAGGGATGGGTTGTTGAGTCGGATCAGCCTTCTTTTAAAGTCTTGCGCGTGCCTGCGGGTGGGTACGTGGCGCTGTTGATTGACGGCGTGAATATCGAGCTGCAGGCGTTTCGGTCATTTGATCCAGGTCGTGGAATTGGCGATCAGATCGGGGCTATTAAGACGCCAGTCGGGGGTTACAAGCTGCCTCGGTTGCCGCTACATGACCAAAGCTTCCAGTGCTGGTTGTCAGTGTCCGAAAGGCGCTTGGCCGGGGTATGCCGGATCTCCAATGCCTATCACAGTTTTTACCTGGGGTTGCTGCTGCCGTTTGCGAACACTGAGAGCTACCCGTTTCCATGTTTTGTCGGGGGATCGGGTGATGCTGAGCTCTGGTCTTCCACTGCCTCCACAGCCTCAGGCTTCCCTTGGTATGGCGGGACTTCGAGGCCACCGAGGGTTTGCCTGCCTGGCGGCGGGTGGCAAGCAGTAGCCAAAAACGACTCTGGCGACAGCCTTAATTTCACTCCGAACTACGGGTATGACCTGGGCTACGTGTGGCCCTTTGACGGCGGTGTTGCAGGCCTAGGCAAGACCCTTGCCGGGGATCATGTCTTGTACAACGCGATGGTGGTCTCAGGCTCTCCAGCTACTGGTGAAGGTGTAGATGACGGGCTCTGGTGCGGGTACCTCGACGGCGTATTTGCAGTTAGCAATGTCGGGGCTTCGGCTGAGTCTGTGATCACGATCGGCGCTGACCAATATCTCCTCGTCCCGAACATCTTCAGGGGCTCCCAATCCTTCGCTCTGAGGCTCGCATGAAATACCAGACTGGCTCGTTTGCGGGCTCCGAAAACCTCCTGCAGCTTTTGAGAGAGAGGCTTTTCGCCGAGGGCTGGGTCGTTGACCTCCATGCTTACGTCGACAGCGCTGACTCCCGCTTCGGGAAGCGTTTGCACATGCGCAAGGGGTCTACGTACATCGCCATGAGAAGCTTTGACGACTTCAACCCAACTGGTGCGAACTGGAGCAGCGGGTACGGGAAGTCTGGCATCGATATGCGCATCAGTACTGGCTTTGATGCAGCCCAATCCTGGTTCCAGCAGCCTGGCTACTCGAACAGCGGTCGTTATGTGCGAGCTGGGGCTTCAGGGACATACCATCTGTTCACTGCTGGTGAGCGGGTGCTGCTGATTTCTGAATTTGAAAATGGGCGCTACAGCCATGCCTTCTTTGGCGACGCACCTGTCATCGTTGCTGGAACTGGTGGGAGTGTTCTGACGGGGATGGAATACGCAGCTGGAGATGGTAAAGCCGTGCCCTTCGATCACTCCGGTGCCGTCACTTCGCTGTGGGTTTCAAAGGTGGATTACAGCGGCTGGCTGTATTCGTATCAGGACTCCGGAACTCGCGGGTTTGCCTCTGGGCTGTCAGCTGGTAATGGCGTGCGCGTGCCCAACTTCAGTCCTTCTTCGCCTGGGCAAGTTGGCACGATCGGAAGCAGCGCCAGGAGCTCAAATAGACTGAATGGGCTCTCTGCTTTGATGCCGGTGTACACGTACGTCTTGAATGACGGTGCGTGGTCTCCATTCACTGAGTTCGATGACTTGTACTTCGTGAATTGCGACCTTATGAACGCTGGGCAGGATTATGTCGTGGGTGACCAAGCATTCAAGGTGTTCCCTTTCTTCGGGAACGAGATCCCGGCAGTTCGCATTCAACCGTACTTCCAGCTGGGCTTTGCGGTGAAAGTCGATGCCTAAGATTTCCCCTGGATTCCTGACCATTGCAGCGGTTGAGCCTGGATACTGTGGCTATGAGTTTACGCTCGATCCGAAGCCGGTGAGTGCTAGAGCTGGAGTGCGCGGTGGGTACGGATACGTCGGATACGCAGGCCTGAATCTGGTACATCAGGGGCTTGAGGCGGGAACGTGGGGAGACGTGTTTTTCGACAATGTATTTGTATCGCCACCAGTGATTGATGCAGGACTTATCACTGGCGGAGAGTCGTTCGAATTCTCGATTTGGCATTCGTATCGTTCGAGCCTGCAGCTGGCCGGGGTTACTGAATCTGGAGCTGATGGGGTCGACCTAGATGGCATTCGTTCAGGTCGAGTGGCCTCTTTCGTTTCATCAGCGTACTCAGTTTTTCTTAACCAAGCATCCGGTGACTTGAGCTACAGAGCCTCTTTTGATTTTGGTCAGGCAGGCTCATACAGCTTCCAGCTCTCAGCGACGATGGCCATTGTTCTGCATTTCTCAGTCGACTGGAGCATGCAGCCAAAGCTCCGGCACAGCTATCTCACCGAGGTCATTGAGAGCTGGAATGGGTCTGAGCAGCGGATCTCTCTTCGTGACCAACCTCGACTCTCGGCCACGTATCAGTACGGACTTGCTGACGCCGACCAGTACCTCTTCAGCAGCCTAGTCGGGAATTTTTCAGGGCAATATTTGGTTCCTATCTGGCCCATGCAATCTGAGATAGCAGAGCCTGTTGCAAGGTTTGATAGCAAAGCGGTCGTGACCGATCTGAGCGCATGGGTCGTGCCAGGCTGCCGAGTGATGTTGTCTGACGCTGATACGTGGGAGATCTGCGTGGTTGCGTCAGTTGCAGGTGGCGAGGTGATGTTCAGTGATTTGGTTAAGAAAAACTACCGTAGCGGCTCTCGCATTGTTCCCATCAGCCAGGCCTGGATCAGTGAGGATGTTTCGTCCACGACACATGGGATGGACGTCGAAGTTACAGGGGCATCGTTTGATTTCGACGAAGTCGAGCTGCATCGTCCTGAGCCTGTCGACGACTTCACCATTTTCAATGGAAGGCGGGTTCTGGACGTCAGGCCCGACCGATCCAAGGACTGCACTCTTCAGTACAAGCGTCTCCGTGAAACCCTTGATCCCAGCACCGGACGGCGATACATCCATGATCGTGTGCAGGGCGCAGTTAAATATCTCCAGTACAGTTGGAGATTCTTCGGCCAGATTTTCCGAAAACGATTTGATGACTTTGCTGAGCTTGAGCGCGGCGCCCAAGGCGAGTTCTACATCGAAAGCCCTCTAGTGGCTATGCAACTGGCCAAGGATGTCGAAGCCTCGACACTTGAGATAATCATTGTCCAAGCCAACTACAAAAACTTCTTGAAGTCCAACACGTTCGCCCCTGCGATTGCACTCAAGTTGTATAATGGAACTGTGCTATATCGAAACGTCAACAGTGCGATCCAAGGGCAGGACAACACCGAAGTGGTTACGCTTCATGAACCGGTCAATAACATCAGGATGGAAGACGTCGAGTATATAGCACCTCTATTTCTAGGTCGTTTCGAATCTGACGAGTTTGCTCAAACTTTCGATACGCCCGCCGACAGCTCAATCACAAAAATAATAAAGCAGCTGATCTATGTTGACTCTGAAATCGATAGAGCGGTCACTCTCGCTTAACAAGCCTGTCGAGCTATATCTGTTCGAGTTTGGCTCGCAGTTCTTCGCCTACACCTCTAGCTCCAAGGCTCATCTTCACACTGATGGCATTATTTACGAACCGTTGGCAATGAAGCGTGGTAAAGTCCAGAGGACTGCCGAAGACTACAAAAACCAGTTGACGATTGATTTGCCTGGCGACTCCCCGGTGCCCTTGCTGTTCCGCTCGCACCTACCTGCCAAGCACGTCAATCTCAAGATTTTTAGATCCCAGCGCGACGACAAGAACCTGTACGTCAACGTGTTTGCGGGCGAAGTCAGCGCTGTAGCTTGGAACAACTCAATCGCAACCCTCACGTGCAATCCTGCCAGCGCTTTGCTCCGGCGTCAGATCCTTCGTTTCGGCTATCAAAGCCAATGCAACCATCACCTCTACGATGACCTCTGCAGTCTGGATATCACGCAATACCAGGAAAACCAGACAATCCTGAAAGTCGAAGACGGCGGCGCCAAGATCTTCCTTTCATCTCTTAATCATGAAGCTGAATACTACTTAGCTGGTCTTGTCTCGTTTGACGAAACTGACTATCGAATGATCCTGGAAGTAGATCCTGAAGAAAATTCAGTGACGATGATTTCCGGGATGGACTCATTATCAGCCGGTAGCCAAGTCAAACTTGCCAAAGGCTGCGATCGCTCTGCTAAGTCCTGCCAATCTTTCAACAACTTTGACAACTTCTCAGGATGTCTGACCATTCCTGACGAAAACCCATTCCTATAAAAATAAGAAGTAACTCATGGGCGCCCTCGCTATTTTTCAAATAATCATGATGGTCATTGCTGTGGCCATGATGTTTATTGGCAGCAAAGTGAAAGATGACCGCAAGCCTGCCGGATTAGAAGATTTCACTTTCCCGACCGCTGCGGAGAGACCGATTCAAGTTCTGTACGGGACTCGAAAACTCGGTGGAGCCAACGTCCTTTGGTATGGAGATCTCCGCTCAAAAGAAATTACGAAGAAAGTGAAATCTGGCTTCTCGTCAAAAAAGATGACGATTGGTTATAAATATTTCATGGGTGTTCAGCTGGGGATCTGTCACGGGTCGGATGTAACTCTAAAAGAAGTTTGGTTTGACGACGACAAAGCCTGGTCGGGCCAAGTGACCTCTGGTTCTTTCACTATCAACAAACCTGATTTGTTTGGCGGTGAAGAGAGCGGCGGCGGAGTTCAGGGTACCGTCAGCTTCTACAGCGGCGGGCTGCTCCAGAAGGTGAACGCTTACCTGCAGCGGGTGGTTGGTGCCGACCTCGTTTCTGGCTTGCGCGGGGTCTGCTATGCCGTCCTTGAGCAGTTTTACATTGGCAATACTGAGACGCCTGCGAAGGTCTCTTTTGTCTGCAGTCGATTTCCCAAATCCCCTGGAGGAAACAAAGCACTAGAAGTCATCGGAGATGATGCCAACCCTGCCTTCGTGATCTACGAATTTCTGACTGACAAGCGTTTTGGCGCGTCAATTTCAAGCGCATTGGTCGACCAGGCAACGATCGAGGCTTGTGCCCAAATTCTGTTTGACGAAGGCTATGGTGTCAGCGGCGCGGTCGATTCGGCAAAACAAGCATCAGCGGTCATCGACGACATTCTAAAGGTTATCAATGGATCTCTCGTTACTGACGCGGCAACTGGCAAGCTTAAGCTAAAGCTGGCTCGCGAAGACTACGTGATCGCCGACCTTCCAGCTCTAGACGCTTCGAACATCAAAGGCATCAGCAACTTCAACCGGGGCAGCCTGGACACCGCAGTCAACGAAGTCAAAATCAAATACATGTCGATCAGCGATGGCTTCACTGAGCGCACTGCGACTGCGCAAAACCTGGGTCTCCGGATTCACAAAGGTGACAGCGACGGCGTTAGCTACGACTACATGAGCATCTCGACCGGAGCCCTTGCTGCCAGAGTCGCGCAGCGAGAACTCAGGCCTTTGTCAGTGCCCCTGGCTAGCTGTATCGTCGAGTGCAATCGCAGCATGTACGACATCGAAATGCTCGACGTTGTCACTCTCGACTGGCCGCCACTCAATGTCCAAGGCCTGGTCATGCGAGTGATGGGTGTCGACGTCGGGAGCCTGAATGACAGCTCTATAAAACTGACGCTCAGCCAAGACGTTTTCGGTGTTCAAAATACCGTCTACGCAGATGGCGGCGAGCGCACTTGGACACGACCAGTCATCGAGCCAGTAGATCCGCCGAGCGTCCAGATCATCGAGGCGCCAACAATCTTCAACGAGACTGCAGGCCTGACACGCACGCTCATGACACTTGTCGAACAGCCTGCAGCAGGCCAGAACTACAAGCTGATCACGAGACAGGGTATCGAAAGCTGGAGCGAGCAAAGAGATTATCCATTCACTCCAGTCTTTACCCTCAGCGAAGCTCTTCCTGCAAGCCCTGCAAGCCCTGCAAGCCCTGCAAGCCCTGCAACCCTGGCCACCGGGCCCATCATCAGCGGCGACATCAGCATGCTCGACAACTACAGCCAAAATGAAAACCGAGAAGCCCTGGGCATCCTGTACATCAATGGCGAGTGGCTCTGTTACGAGACGTTCATGATCCTCACCAGCACTACCGCGCAGCTCAAAAACGTCAGGCGCGCCCTGTTCGGTAGCACAGCAAAAGACACCCCTGCAGGCACGAAAGTCTGGGCAGTCTCCGAAGGCTATGGCATCACCCTCGGCCAGTTCGCCCAGGGTTCAGCGGTCTACTTGAAGACGCTCGTCAAAACTCAAACCCGCCGTCAAACCGAAGCCGAGGCAGCCGAAAAAAGCTTTGTCGTCAAAGGCATCAATGACCTGGTTTTCCCGCCTGCTCGGGTGTTGGTGAATGGCGTTGAGGGTGGTGAGATTTCTGGGGTGGCTGAGGTGTCCTGGCGGTACCGGAGTGGGGCTGAGCAAGCTGTCGTGTTTTACAGTGATGATCGTGATCAAGCCTTTGCTGGCACCGTGTCGATTGCGGTGTTTAGCGGGGGCGTGAAGGTTGAGCAGGTGGACAATTTGACCGGGAATTTCTGGCGTTTCGAGGGCGAGGCCAGCAGCAATGGCGGGGTGTTGAGGGAGGAGCTGGAGTTCAGGGTTAGCACGTACAGCGCAGGGGTCAGCTCAAATCCCATTGTCGTCATTGTTACTCGTTCTGCGACGACTTGAGCTCAGTCGATTTCGTTACGGCCATGCCGAAGTCATTAGAATCCCCGGACTCCGGGGATTTTTCATTACAGGGCTAGCGCAGGATCCTCTTCCCACGCTATGGCCAGCTCCTGCTCCTGTTCGGCCCTAGGCAGCGTCACCCAGTCGCTACGAAGCTGGTAATAGGGCTCGCCAGGCTTTTTGTCTTCAAGCTCCCAGTTTGCGCGGATGCCCAGCAGGCTCAGGAGCAAGGCAATGATGGCTTTGATGGTGTCTTCGAGCTCCTTTTGCTGACGCGCTTTGAAGCTGAGACGGATGGGTCTTCGATTACGGGCTCTGAGCACGAGATAGAAAACTCGGACTCGCTCTTCGCGTTCTGCATCTCTTCGAGCAGCTTCAATCTCAAGTTCGCGAAAGGTTTCTGGGTCATATTCGATGCCTTCCTGTGTTGTTAGTTTTTGGAATGTGAGTCGGCTGCGTTTGAGCTTACGGCCACTGATGACGGTGCCTTGGTGCTCGTAGCTGATGCCTGTCGGCTGGCCATCGGCGTTCTTCGTGAAGTGAACGTAGACCTGTTGCCGACGCAGGAGTGACACAAGCATGAACATGTCGCCATGAGCCTGCTGGGTGGCTTCGACGGCGCCGGCAATCTTCGCGATCATTTTGTGCTTGAGAGGGATCGTTCCTTCGCGTTCAGCGGCCTCCATCTGCGCACGAGAGATCGCCGTACCCCATGTTTCTGAAGGCGCAGGTGCTTTGCTCAGGCCAAAGTGGTCTTCGATGCGGCCCGTGCTGTCGCAGCTTCTGGAGCGCTCATTGGAGTCCTTTACCATTGAGAACTCTTCGTCCAGGCGGATGCGGTTTGCGACGATGTGGCAGTGCTCGTGATCAGTGTCACCATGAAGTACTGCAACCCACTTATTTGTCTCATCAAAACCGAGGTCGGACAGGAACATATCGATCGCTTCGCTCCATTGTTTGTCGTTTAGGTGCTCACCTGGAGGCAATGCGAGGATTGCGTGCCAGACGGGCTTAACGACTCGATCGCTGTCAATTGCGTTGTCCCGCAGTTTCTCGACAGCATCAAATTCGGCAATCATTCCCTCGACATCGATCTTGTCTTTTTCGTGCCCATTCCGAAGCGGGTCAGGAGAAAAGCAATTCCGACCAATTGTTCTGATAGTTGTCAGTGCGTGCTCGTGCTTCCGCAGTCCGAAGATATATTCGATACGGTTTCTGAATGACCCAATGCCCTTATCTGTGATTTTCCCAATCATCTTATTATTCTCCAAGACCCAATAGGCGGTTATTGATATCTACTAGCTTTTGAACAACTACCTCGCTGTCTTCACCTTTGCTAATAAGGCCAGCAATTCGCTGTAGCTCTAGCGAGAGCTGGATATGCGACAGCGGGATTCGCACCTTGCCCGCTACCTTCGAACCCACTAAGAAGTCACGCACGAATGCCCCTGCGGCTTGGTAACCTGCTTCTTCACACTTGGCTTTTATAATTGTTCGCTCTTTCTCGCTTAGGCGAATGATTAGTGGCTTGTCCCGACGTTTTGAAGCATCAAGAGTTGGCCTGGCTTTTTTATTGTTATTGTCCATCATCGCAACCTCCGAAGGAGAGTGAGCAGCTTAAATGTCTATCATAGACACAACTGGCCACCCATAAGATCTAGTTTTATTATGCAAATGGAGCAAAGTGTGGTGGAAGTGTTTTATGAGAAATATTTGACTTAAGTGGCGATAAAAGTGCCGCAAATGGCAACTCAAGTGCCAGCGCTGGCAACAGAAGTGCCTTAAATGGCCCGATATACTTCTGACTTCGCAATGTGTCAATGCGATATGTCATGGCTGTTACTGTGCGTGAGTGCGGGGAGCGTCAGGGGTCGCTTTGCTGGTGTGCGAAATTATGAATAGTCGCAGTCCGGGAGAGCGAAATGCCCTCATGTCACTAATGGTGAATGCGAAATACCTGGGTGTCGCAGTCGACCGCAGTGACCTAAAGCTGGGTCGCACTCATGCTGAGCGGAGCCTGGTGCTTAAGCGGTGACTTATATGAGTAGTGTCAGTCGGCAGTGCCAGGGGTTGGACAGACTTTTGGGGGGCATTGGCATAGCCAGCGACTGGACTGATGCAGAGCTGACGGAGCTAAAGGGGGTCTTTAGGCGGGCGTAAGGGGTACGACGAGTGGTTCTGAAATTGCACACTGAGTGCACACGAGGTAGCGTGGGGAAAGGCTGTGGCCCAGTAAAATCAAGGCCTGTAGAGGGTTGTGTCGATCCCATCCATCATGGGTGCCACGCTAAACCGCCGAGACAGCGTAGGGCTCGAGTTTACTGGGGCTGTAGCTGAATTCTGGACCATTTTGCTCTACGTGTTTGTGGCGTGTTTTGGGGTAAACCGGCGTTTTCCGAGAAATACTGATTCAAGGTGGCAAGCACTTTTGCACGGATGCCAAGGGACTATTGTCATGATCAGGTTTCGCTTACAGACCGCAGGTGGTATCGGCCAATAGGGCACAGATACGGCTGTTGCGACGCTGTCCGAGTTTATCAAGAGAGTTGGGCTCGCGTCTGAAAACAGCTGGCTCGGGATTTGCGGCGCGCTATATAAGGCCCGGGCTGAAAGGGGGACGTTATCTCGTGACCGAGCGCCAAGTCACCAGCCCATCCAGACCATGGGTGGACTTCAGGTAGTTGAGCATGTTCTGTGCCTCGGCTTTTTCTTCAAACGGGCCGGCGAACGCGTAGGGGGCTTCATCGAGGATGGTCGGTATGTCGATCAGCGTTAGCTGCGCGGCCAGTCGTTCAAACTCTTGATCGCTGTTGGCAGTGAATCGTGCCACCCAACCGCTGCGATCTTTCAACGCGATAGGTTCCACTTCGGCCTTGCAATGTTTGCATCGTGTGTCGGCTGCTTTGATGCTCTGGGTGCAGGCAGGGCAGGGGCGCAGGTCCTCATGCACCAGGGCGTCG
The DNA here is from genome assembly GCF_029237275.1 of Pseudomonas sp. 3MA1. Classification (NCBI taxonomy): domain Bacteria; kingdom Pseudomonadati; phylum Pseudomonadota; class Gammaproteobacteria; order Pseudomonadales; family Pseudomonadaceae; genus Pseudomonas; species Pseudomonas sp. 3MA1. The sequence continues at coordinate 1,036,776 of NZ_JAACFX010000001.1, forward strand.
ACGCCAGTCTTCGCCAAGCGTGGCATCAACAAAACAGCGATCAGGGCAACGCCAGGGAGAAAAAGCCCGATTGCAAACCATCGTGGTCCTGATCGGCCACGTGCGTTCGCCAGGTAGGCGGTCATGCCAGTCAGAATGAGCCAGAGAAGTAGGTGGACGCTCATTGCGACTTCCTTTTGCAAAATCGACCGCGCCCTAGGTGCCGTCGAAGCGTTCAGTTTTCAGTAAGGCGGCGATCCTAGCATTTTTGCCCAAGTATTCGCCCTAGCCGCAGAACCGAGTGATAACCCGCCATAATTCCGAATCGAACCCAAACCCCCGCCGAAACACCCCAGGACAGCAGCCTCGGGTAGTCATCTCGAAAAAACTTGCCATAGAAGCGAATCATTCCGCGGTGTTTGTGCCACTCGACAAACACCGGGCGTGTGCGACTGCAGGCGGCCCAGGTATGAAAGATCCTTGCCTGTGGTACGAAGCAGACCTTCCAGCCTGCCTGACGAAAGCGCATGCACAGGTCCAGGTCCTCGCAGTGCAGGAAATAGCCTTCGTCCCAGCCGCCAACGCTGTCCAGGGCTTTGCGCTTGACCAGCATGCAGGCGCCGGAAATGGCCTCCACGAGTGTCGGATGCAGAGGCAGGGGCTCACGGTGCAGGAGATAGTCCGAAAACAGCCGCGGCGACAGCCAGGCCAGGCCCGACAGGTTGAGGGCGCGCACCACCGCTCGCCGTGGCGTGGGAAAGACCCGGCGCCCTCCGGGTTGTTCGCTACCGTCGAAATTACACAGCAGGCCACCCGCCATGCCCAGGTCGTCGGAGTGACGCAGGGCGTCGATCATTGCTTGCAGCGCTCCTGCTTGCAATACGGTATCGGGGTTCAGGAACAGGATATGCGCCTGCTCGCAGTGCCTGGCGCCCAGATTGCAGGCGGCGGCAAAGCCGGTGTTGCTTGGATTGCGCAGGATGATCAGGCGTTCATCAGCGCCAAACCTAGTTGCAACTCGTTCCAGGCTGTCATCGTGGGAGGCGTTGTCCACCAGCACCAGTCGGTTGACGCCCTGGGCCAGCACCGATATCACGCAGTCTTGCAGCAGCAGGCCGGCGTTGTAGTTGACCACCACCACGTCACAGGATTGCGGCATGGGCCACCTCGAAGCGTTTTGCCCAGGAGTTGGCCTCGCGGAACTTGAGGGTTTCGGCCAGCGGTTCGGTGAACGCCAGCGCTTGGTGGATGACCTGGGGAATGTCGGCAAGACCATCGCTGAGGAACACGCCTTGAATACCGCGCCTGGTGCTCATTTCGCCGAATGCCGTGCTCACCACCGGCAAGCCCAGGGCCCGGTACTCGTAGTACTTGATCGGGTCGACGTAGCGGGTGATGTCATCGCGTTTGAACGGAATCAGGCCGACGTCGAATTCGGTCATGGCATGCAGCGCCGCCTCGTGGGGAAGTGCTGGAAAGCGCCGGATATTGCTGGGCAGTGGGGATGGATATGGACCGTGCTGGGGACCGATCAGGCGTACCTCGGCCTCGGGAAATGCCCGGGCCAGGGTCAGTACAAAATCCCAATCGAACCATTTGGCGAGGGTACCGATATAGCCGAATACGGGGGGCGCGGATTCTCTCCTGGACCGAGACAGCGGCAGCTCGGGCAGCCGTTCGCTGGCACAGCCATTGAGCAGCAGTCGTGTATTGACCTGCTGTTGCAGCCAGTAGTGCTGCAGGGTCGAGCAGGAGCTCAGGGCCGAGGTCACAGCCCTGGCGGTTTGGTGCTGGCGCTGGTGCATGGCGCGCCGTGACCAGCCGTTGTAGAACGCCGGAACGTTGTCCATGGCGTCATAGAAACTGCCGGCAAACAGCGGCTCCTGCAGCAGTTGCAGGGCCAGTCGCGAGGGTTTGCCAATACCCAGTTGCGTGGGGCCCTGGGCGAACTGTCTGACTTGCTGTATCAGGCCCTGCCAGAGCAGGCGATTCAACCACCCCGAACCGGGCAGGGGTTCTATTGGCAGGGCCCGTGGACGGATCAGGCTCAGCCAGTCGGGCAGAGGCTCATGGGCGGTGCTGAGTGAGCGTCGTCGCAGCAGATCTCCCGGCACCGGCAGGCGAGTGGGGTAGGGATCGATCCACAACACTGGGGCCCGGGTCGCGATATGGAATTGTCGGACCAGTTCGTGCGGTCGTTGCGTGAAGCTGTGCCAACTGACGGGTGACAGATAGACCAGTCTCATGGCTTTTCCCGGGCGACGTGAGGAACCCAGGGACGGCCCCATTTGGCTTCATAGAGGGCCTTGTTGCGTTCGAATAGCCGTTGGCGCTGCTTGCCGGGCATCTGCGCGAAGGAGGCTGAAAGGTGGTGATGAATGAACACGTCTTCGGCGAAGGCGCAGGACAACCCCGCCTGCTCGACGCGGCGACAATAGTCATCATCCTCGAAGAAGCCCAGGCCGAAGGCTTCGTCCAGGGGGCCGACACGCTCATAGGTCGACCTGGGCATCATCACCGCAAAGAAACCGAGCGTGGCACAGGGCACGATCAGCCCGGCATGGCGCCAGGTGTACTGACGGGCGCGAATGGCCATCTCTTGCGAGTCCTGATAGTGGATGTCGATCTTCGCTTCGTTGCCAATGTTGTTGGTCACCGCTCCAATCAGTCCAAGCCCGGGGTTGCGTTGCAGGTGGCGACGCAAGGTCTGTGCCCAGCCGGCAGTGACCTGGGTGTCATTGTTGAGCAGCGCCAGGAACTCGCCCCTGGCCCGAGCCAGGCCCTGGTTGTTGGCGGCGGCGAAACCTCGATTGCTACTGTTGAGGATCAGCGTCTGCCCGCAGCTTGCCGCCCATTGTTGGAGGAACTCGACGCTGCCGTCGCTGGAGCCGTTGTCCACGACAATGATTTCCAGCGTCTGCCCCTGAGGATCGGCGGTCAGGCTCGCCAGGCAGTCCCGGGTGAAGGCCAGGTTGTTATAGGTCACCACGATCACGCTCGCCCGAGGCTGTTGTTGAGTGCCTTCGGTCAGGGCGAGCAAATCTTGTACTCGGTGCTGCCAGGTTTGCTGCGCTGCGAAAGCCTGGCGCTGTCGAGACTCGGCGTTGCTTCCGGGGTCCTGCAACGCCCGGGCGATGGCGTCGATGAAGGCGTGCTGGTCTTTGGCGATGGTGACCTGTTGCTTGAACTCGTGCAGTTCGGGGAGATCCACCGTCACCACCGGTTTGCCGGCACTCAGGTACTCGTACACCTTGACCGGATTGGTGGCCAGGGTCAGCGCCTCGATCCGGAACGGCAGGATGCACACGTCGAATGCCTGCAGGTACGCCGATAGTTGTCGATACGGCACTTCGCCGGTGAGCTTGACATTGGCGTGGCGTCGCAGGCGTGCACCAATGCGCGCGGTGTCCGTGCCAATCAGCAGGACGGTGCAGTAGGGGAAGGCCTCGGCGATGGCGGATAGCAGTTCCACGTCGAACCAATGGGCCAGTGCCCCGTAGTAGCCGATAACCGGACCTTCTCCTGGAACTTGATAAGGGTGATGTGCGGGCTTGGAAAAATAGTCGAAGTCAGCGGCGTTGCGCAGCACCGCCCACTGCTGGTTGGGCGTTCTCGAGACCTGTCGGTGCCAATGCTGTTCAAGCCACGCCGAGGCAAACAAGGTGAGATCAGCCACGCCGATAAGATCGCGTTCCAGGTCCTGCAACTCGGCGGCGTTGTTGCCAAACCCCTGATGCAGATCCATGCAGTCATAGACCACCCGGCTGTTGGGCAGTACCCCAGCCACAGGTGTCCAGAAGGGGTGCTGGATCAGCGATATCACCCGGGGGGTGTTCGCCCAGCTCAGCAGTTCACCGATACTGCGGCGCAACTGACAGGTCAGCGTTGCGTCCGGTGCCCTGTGGTAAATGATGGGAGCTGCACGGGCAAAAAGTCGTACTTCGAACAGACGCCCGGCCTGATCAAGAGGGCGTAGTGCAAAGCCGGCGCGAGGGTCGTCCTGCAGAGTGCTCGAAATATAGAACACCCGACGCCCGCCAAGGCTCAATTGCTCGGCCAGGTGTTGCGGGCGCTGGTGGCGGAAGTCCCAGTCGATGACGCCCCAGAATAGATAGTCCGGCAGGTCTCCCAGCGACTCCTGCAAGGGACAATGGGGAGGCTGAAACAGACTCTTGGCCAGTATGCGTTGCTGTATGGCGCGGCGCACCGGCGACCCTATCTGGCGATAGATTCGACCCAGCAAGGCTCGCAGAGCATAAGGCAGCGGCAGTCTCCGATAGAGTTTGCGCAGTGGGCTGAACAGCACCGAGAGATCAGGGAGCGGCATTCCAGGCTTCCTGTCTGGCGATGTTGCAGTCAGTTGTGTCTGCGTAAGGTTCAGTCATGAGGCCCTTCATAGTCATGCAGCGGGGTTTGGTCCGCAGCTGGCCACATCGAACTCAGAGAGCCTGCACGGTAGAAGGTCACGGTCATGCTGCGGCGTGAAGTCCGGCAGTTGTCCGCTACCTTCGATACGGCGTGCCATGAATGGTCGGCACGCACCAGGACTGCTGAGTGACCTACCTGGGGCGGGATCACCGCCACCACGTCCGTCGGGTCCGCTGAGCCGAGGATGTTCAGGCAGCCGCCATCGCTGATGTTCCAGGATTCGTTGAAATACAGGATGTGGGTTACCAACTTGTCGCTCAGGTCCGGGTGAGGACCCAGGCAGGCCTGCGGGCCATAGTGAAATACATTGATCTCCATCGGAGCCGTGCGCAGGTCCATATCGGTCAGCGTCGACATCGCCAGGCGATAGGCCTCTGAGCTGAGTTCGGCGGCGAGTGCGCGCCATGCGGGACTCAGGCCCTCCGGATGAACGATGCGCCCGGTGCCCATTTCCACCAATTGTCTGGCTTGATACTCGTAGTCTTTTTCTCCGCCATATCCGTAGACCCGCTTGAAGGCGTCATGGGGATAGGTGGTGGCCAGTGCGGCGGCGTCTTCGGCTGAGTACAGGCCATCGATCTGCCCCCAGTGGAAGGGCTGTGTATGGAGTGGCTGTTGATTGAGTCTTGTCAGGTCTAGCATCGATTTCATCTCCTCAATAGGTGTCTGAAGCTGCGACGCAAGGAGCGCAGGGGCGCGGTGATGCGGTAGGAACTGGAGTTGTACATGCGTTCGAGCTCGCCGCTGGTCTGGCCGATGAGCTCCTGTTGTTGTGCCTGCAGGTCGGTTAGTTGCTGCACGCGGATTTTCAGCTCGTCCAGTTCGGCCTGCTTGCTCAGGCATTCCTCGCGCCAGTCCAGGCGAGTTTCTTCCAGCAGGCCGGGCAGCGCTTGCCAGAAACGGTCCAGCGCCTGACTGGTGGGGCGTGGGCCCTGACCGATGACTTCAGCCACCCGATCCCAATGGCGATGCACTTGTTCCCGCGCGGCGCTCACCCGGGGGCAGGGCTGCGTTGCGCCCAGGCGTTGCAGGAACCACTGCGGGTCGATGGCCTGGCCGCTGGGCAGGGCGTGGATCCCCCGGTATTCCAGTAATGCGGTGTACTTGCCCAGGCTCAGGTCGGCCGAGCTGAAGATGGGCACGCCAAAGGCCAAGGCGCTGATTGCCAGGTGATAACTGTGGCCGATCACCCCTTCGGCGTGGGCCAGGATTTCGGCCAGAAGCAGTGGCTCCGGCCAGGTATCAAGGCTGACGGCCCGCGGCAGGTCAGTGCCGAGAATGGACTCCTGATCCCCCAGGACTGGGCCAATGGGCAATAGCAGCAACTGCCAGCGGGCAAACGTTGCATTGTGGGTTTTCCACAGGTGCAGGAAGTGCTCCAGGCCGGTAATCGCATGCACCACCAGGTAGGGGCCGTTCAATCCCGCCGTTTCACACAGTCGCCGGTAGGCGGGGGTCGTTTGCTGTGGGTCCACGAGGTCGGGCAGGCCGAAGGCGGTATCCGGCAGCACCTCGACCTGCGCCTGCTCGCTCAGTGTGGACAGCGTGTTTGCTGACAGTGCATCGCGAACCCGAACATGGGGGCTCTGTTCCAGGGCCAGCCTGACCAGCGGTTTGGCCCAGCACGGAACCGGATTGCAGTGCATGCCGGGGGCATTCCAGATCAGCGGCACGTTGTGTTGCAGGGCAATCAGCGCGGGCGACAGCCAATAGCCCGTGGGATGGTGGATCTGCGGGCTGGGAGGGAAGTAGCCGGGGGCGATCACCTTGTCGAAACGAATGATGAAGCCTCCGCCGATCAATACCCCATCCAGGCCGTCGATGAACTGGGGCAGCTCGCTGACCGAAGTAACGTCGTAAGGCCACTCTGGTGTGCTGCGCGAGTGGTAGGAGAACGCTCGCAACTGCACTGCGCCCAGGCGCTTGCGCAGTGCCGCCTCGGCAAGAATGGGGAACAGCAGGTCCCCATAGTTGGCCACGTCAAATGTGCCGAAGATCGCCACCTGCCACGTCTTGTCACTCATGAGCGCTCCTTGGTCAGCGGGTTTGTCTGGCGCTTTGCCGTGACGTCTTCGATATGCAAGTCGACGATCCCCAAAAAGTGCTGGTTGCCCGGCAAGGTGTCGAAGGCCAATAGGGCCACCTGTTTTTCAATCAGTTGGGAGGTTTCCTCGGTCTCGCCGTCCATCAGCTTCAGCGTGATGTGATAGCGCCCGGCGGCGAGGTTGGCGGCGAAGCGCAAGCAGATCGAGGCGCGTCGCCAGCCGGCCTCGGATACATCGCTGTGCAGGGCTGCATTCACCCCGCTGACCACCAGCAGCCGGGCTTCCTGGACGGTCAGGCTGATGTTGGGGCGGGTGACGCTGTCGCTGACCAGGGTGTCGATGACGATCTCAATCATGTCGCCGTGGGCAAAACTCGAGTACAGCGCGCCGGTGCTGCTGAAGACCGCTGAGGTGATCCGCCCTTCAGCGGTGCCGAAGGCCATGCCGCTTTCCGGGTTGAGCGGCGTCTTCGCATGGACCTGGATCGCCCCGGCGCTGGCCCAGCGGCGCTGCTCGTCGCGCATGTCCAGCAGATAGAGTTCAGCGATGGTTTCCGGCGCTCCGCTGGCGCGGATTTCACCGTCACGCAGGTACAGGGCGCGAGTGCAGAAGCGCTTGACCATGCCCATGTCATGGGACACGAACAGCAGGGTCATGCCTTGTCGGGTCAGGCGGTCGAGCCGTTCCAGGCACTTGAACTGGAACGAGGCGTCGCCGACGGCCAGGGCCTCATCGACAATCAGGATGTCCGGTTCCACGCACACCGAGACTGCGAACGCCAGGCGCACCAGCATGCCGCTGGAATAGGTCTTGGTGGGCCGGTCGATGAACTCGCCGATCCCGGCAAAGGCGCTGATTTCGTCGAAGCGCGCGTCGATTTCCGCGCGTTTCAGGCCCAGTACTGCGCCATTGAGGTAGACGTTCTCGCGGCCGCTGAACTCCGGGTTGAAGCCCGACCCCAGCTCCAGGAGGGCGGCGATACGGCCGTGGCTCGACAGGCTGCCGGTGGTGGCGGTGAGGGTGCCGCAGATCAGTTGCAACAAGGTTGATTTGCCACTGCCGTTGCGCCCGATGATGCCCAGGGCTTCGCCCTTGCGAATCTCCAGCGACACCTCCTTCAATGCCCAGAACTCGCGATAGCGCTGTTTGCCGCTAGGCCTGAGCAATTGCAGCAAGCGATCCCGCGGCTGGTCGTAGATCTGATAGCACTTGCCCAGGCCCTGAGTCCTGATCGCCAGTTCAGAGCACATCGGCGAACCCCTGGCGGCTTTTCTCGAACCACACGCGACCGAGAACCGCCACGATGCCGGCTCCCGTCAGTTGTCCCAGCCATGGCCCGAAATCGGGCACCACCCCCCAGATCAGTACATCGCGGGCAGACTCGATCACCAGGGTCAGCGGGTTCAAGTAGAGCCAGTGCTGGTAGGTGGCCGGCAAGGCATTCACCGGGTAGAAGACCCCGGACAGCAGCATCAGAGCCGACGTCAGTACGCCGACGACCTGACCGATGTCCCGCAGATAGACGCCAAGGGCGGACAGCAACCATGACAGTCCCAGGGTGAACAGCACCAGCGGCAGCAGGACCAGAGGCAATAGCAGGGTGGTGAGCGGCGGCAGGCCGAAGACCAGCAGGTGAAAGATCAGCCAGACGATAAAACTCACCAGCGTATGGAACAGCACTGCCCCGAGCATCACGCAGGGCAGGATCTGCAGAGGAAACACCACCTTCTTCACGTAATTGGCGTGGTTCAGGATCAGCCCCGGAGCCTGGACGAGGCATTCGGAAAACAGGTTGAAGACCAGCATGCCGGTGAACACCAGCAGGGCGAACTGGGGTTTCGAGTCGCTGCCGGTTTCCCAGCGCACCTTGAACAGCACGCTGAAAACGAAGGTGTAGACCAGCAGCATCAGCAGGGGATTGAGGAAGGACCACAGGAGCCCGGCGATCGAGCCGCGATAGCGGCCTGCCACTTCACGTTCGATCAGGGCCAACAGCAGTTCTCGATGGCGCCAGGGCCTGAACATGAAGCGATTCAGCGTGTGACTACCAATCAACGTCCACTCCTTGGTAACTCGATTTCCAGCGCTGCCTGTGTGTGACCAAGAGGTTCTGATGAAGGGGAGAACAGGGTACAGCGGGCTGTTTTTATAAGTTGTGTATAGACCAGGAATGCATGAAACGATGGAGTTTCTGCGAGTTTTTTTGCTCGCTCGCGCCTGAGCGGCAAGGATGGCGGGGCAGAGGGCTGGCGAAGGTTGTCAGGGCTCGATTTGTCGCAGTCGCCACCGGGCCGGGCTCTGTACACTGTTGCCCGAGCACCGTCGCCGCCGTTGCCCGATGCCCGGTTTCGCGTGTTCAGGGGGCTTTGGGGCGGATCGGGCGCGGAGGGCGGTCCTGTCTTGGCGGATTGCAGAATGTTGTGGCAGTCGACGGTGCGCGCTTCAGGCATCGCCCTTTGCGGCCGATAACCCCAGCGTGGGGCAGGCCATGTGCACTTGCGTGGGCGCCGTGCCGGTGTTCAAACGTCACGGAAATGATGCTTCGCAGGGTGCTGGCCGTTGCGCCAGTCTCGAAAACAACCAGGGGATGCGCCTTGTTGCCCAGGCCTTTCCCGTCAGGAAGACCCTATTGCCTGTCCCCATCTACGATCCTCAGCATGCCCCCGGCGGCAACCTCAAGCGCCTGCCGCTGCTCAAGGCCGCGGTGGCCTTCATTGCCACGGTATTCCTGTGCCTGTGCGGTTTGCTGTATCTGCAGTTGGAGCAGTCCTGGCGTCATGACCTGGCTCAGGCTGAGGTCAACTCCACCAACCTGACCCGGGCCATTGCCCAGCAGGCCGAGGACACCTTCATGGAGGCCGACCTGGTGTTGATGAGCCTGTCCGAGTGGATCCAGGCCCTGGGGGACGGGCCACGGCAGCGCCCGCGCCTGCAGCAGATCTTTGCCCGGCGGGTGCAGGCCCTGAACCAGCTGAGCGGGGTGTTTCTCTACGACAAGCAAGGCCAGTGGGTGGTCAGTTCGTTCAACGATTCGCCCCATGGCAAGGATGTTGCCGATCGCGACTACTTCCGCTTTCACCAGCAGAACGCCTCGCTGCAAGCCCATATCAGCCCGGCGATTCGCAGTCGCGCCAACGGTGAATGGATCATCCCCATCTCGCGCCGGATCAATGACCAGGATGGCCATTTCCAGGGCGTGCTGATGGCCGGTATCAAGCTGGCGTATTTCGATCAGTTCTTCAAAAGCTTCAATATCGATGAGCGGGGCGCGATGTTCCTGGCCCTGTCCGATGGCACCCTGATCGCGCGGCGGCCATTCGAGGAGCGGCAGATCGGTGCGTCCCTGGCCCGGGGCGAGATCTTCAGCAAGTACCTGCCCGAGGCCACTGCCGGCAATGCCATGATCACCTCGATCGTGGATGGGGTGACACGCCTGTATGGCTATCGCCAGTTGCAGGCCTACCCGCTGGTGGTGGCCGCGGCAAACTCCAAGGATTCGATTCTCAAGGGCTGGTACGCCTCGGCCTATCAATCCTCGGCCATCGTCGCTCTGGTGCTGTTGGGGGTGGGGCTGTTCGGTTGGGTGTTCGTCAGTCAGGTGCGCAACAACGAACGGATCGAGACGGACCTGCGCAACGCCCAGGAGGCGCTGGAGGTGATCGCCACCCATGACAGCCTCACCGGCCTGGCCAATCGGCGTTTGTTCGAGCGTTCCCTGATGATCGAGTTTGGTCGTGGCGCCCGGCAACACAGCCCGTTGAGCCTGATCATGGTCGATATCGATTACTTCAAGCGCTACAACGATACCTATGGCCATGTGGCGGGCGATCACTGCCTGACGGAGGTGGCCCAGGCCCTGAAGGGTTGTTGCCAGCGCAAGGCCGATCTGGCGGTGCGCTACGGCGGCGAAGAGTTTGCGGTGTTGCTGCCCGATACCGATATCCATGGCGCGCTGGCCATGGCCGAACAGATTCGCTGCAGTGTCATGCAGCGCAACATTGCCCACTCCGGGTCCCCGGTGGGATGCGTGACGGTCAGCCTGGGCTGTTATGCCTTCGTGCCCACCGGGCGCGACAGTATCGAGATGTTTATCGAGCGCGCGGACGAGGCGCTTTACCAGGCCAAGGCCATGGGTCGCAACCGTGTCATGGCATTGCCAGGGGCGCGCGCCGGGGAGCCCTTGCAGCGCTCCGATCGTTGAGGTGCTACCAACGCTTGCAGAACACCTGATTGGCGTAGGCGTTGCCGGCAAATTCATACGCGGTGTGGCCGATGCAGGCATATCCCTGGGCTTGATAAAAGGCCTGTGCCCGGTGGTTCTCAGACCACACGGCGAGCCACAGGCACGGGGTATCGCTGTTTTCCACCCGGCTTTCCACCTGTTGCAGAAGCGCCTGGCCAACGCCTTGCCGGTGCGCGTGACGCTGCACGTACAGGCGCACCAGTTCCACGGCATCGGATAACTCCGGGAGCGGCGGGCGGGCCTGGCGGCTGAATTCCGCGAACCCCAGCAGGTGCCCGTTGCGTTCAGCCAGCCAGAGGCTCCTGGAGCGATCTTCGAGGCGCTGGCGGAACTGCTCCGGGGCGTAGACGCTCAGGGCCTCCTGTGCCAGGTCGCTGCGCATACCATCGGTGGCGTAGGTGTCGAGAAAGACCTGGGTGGCCAGGCCGCTGATGCACAGCGCATCCCCGCGCTCAGCGTGACGTAGGGTGAAATCGACCGGCATGGCTACATCCTTGTAAAGGGGGCTGGTTTGAAGGTTCAGGATCGGCTGACACAGTGTTGCAGGTGCTGGCGGATTGTCGTCGATGATGCCAGAGCGCACGTACTTACGCGGGCGCCCATCGGGCATGATGCCTTGCTGTCGTGCCCGGGACGCAGGATCGCAGCGCGAGATTTCACCGGTGATGCACTGCACCCGCCCCCGGGCCTTATGTTCAAGGGCATGGCGCCGCACCAAGCGCTGGGCCTCGACGTTGCCGAAGCGACGCTGCCACTCGAAGGGGGACTATTACAGAGTCGTCCCTGGCGCTTGGCAAGGGGCAATCCAGGGCCAAGGCAATAAAACATATCAATCGAATTTATTGTCTGGATTCCCTGCTTCTGGCTTATACATAGCGCCGACCTGCCAGGGTCGGTTGCGACCCTGGGCGACCCTCATTTCAAGGATTTGTGCATGAGCCAGCCGCACCTGATGGACTTTGACCTGTACCTGCAGCAACTCGGTTACCCGCGCGCGCCAGCGCCGACCCTGGAAAACCTGCGGGAGTTGCAATGGCGTCATGTCTGTCGTTTTGCCTTCGAAAGCCTGTCGACCCTGTTGCGGGTGCCGGTGCCCATCGACCTGGCATCCGTGGAGCGCAAGATTCTCCACGAGGGGCGCGGCGGCTACTGCTACGAGCTCAACCAGAGCTTCCTGGCCTTGCTGCAGCACCTGGGCTACGAGGCCCGGGGCATCACCGGGCGGGTGGTGATGGGAGGGCCGGAGGATGCGCTCACCGCTCGCAGCCATCGGCTTACCCTGTTGCATCTGGATGGGCAACGCTACATCGCCGACGTCGGCTTTGGCGGCATGGTGCCCACCACGCCCTTGCTGCTGGACACCGAAGAAGAGCAGGCCACGCCCCATGAGCCCTATCGCATCACCCGGCGCGAGGGCAGCTACACCCTGCGCGCCAAGGTCGCGGAGCAGTGGCGGGCTCTCTATGTCTTCGATCTGCAGGTGCAGGGCGATGTGGATTACGAGATGGGCAACTGGTACGTCTCCACCCACCCGGATTCGCCCTTCCTCGGCCAACTGAAAGTCGCGCTGATAGGGCCTGGAGTGCGCCGCACGCTGAACAACGGCAGCTACGCCCTGCATCGCATGGGGCAGCCCAGCGAGCGACGGGAGATCACCGAGGCCGGGGAATTGATGCGCCTGCTGCAGGACGAGTTCGCCTTGCGCCTGCCCAACCCTCCCGAACTGCGGCGGGCGCTCGGACAATTGCTTGGGTCCTGATTTTTCCGGTTTTGCAGTGCCCGCCAGGGGCGGGCGCGGAATCGATTCCCGGTTAAATCTGCAGGGTCCTGCTCCTTAGACTGCACCGGCAAGCCGGTCATTTCTCAAGGAGAGAATCATGCACAAAACACCCCGTTCAAGCCTGCTCGACAGCACTGGTGCATCGCTGAGACGTTTCCAGGCAGGGCTGCTCGCAGCCCTGTTGGTCGTGCTCGGCCTGTGGGCCAGCGCCAGCTACGCCGTGCCCAATCCCGACGGCAACTACAACCTGAGCATGGACGCCCGTGCCGGCTCACCCTATCCACCGTCGAACAACTACAACGCCGATCTCACGGCTTCCGGTGCCGGAGCGGCGTACACCGTCCCGGTCAGTCGCCATCACATCATTGCCTACAACCAGCTGCGGGATTTCTACATGTCCGTGGTGCAGCGTGGGCATCTCAAGGAGCTGAAAGGGTTCTGGGACGGCTTTGGCGGGCGCTTGCTCAGCTATGGGCGGGACAACCAGGTCAACGTCACCCCGGCGGTACAGGCCGACTACGACCAGGCCAAGACCCTGCTTGAAGAGATCGGCCGGGGCGTGGTGCGGGCCAACGCCGGCGTGCCGCCACGGCCGCTGGGCTGGGACACCTTCCATGGCTTCTACACCTGGATGCCGTGGAACCTGTTCCTTGGGCCTAACGGTCGCAATGATGACCCGGGTGAGGCGTTCGAGCGCAACGCCCAATACATCATCAACAACACGGACACCTGGAACACCATCATCAATCTGCGGGACAACATGCTGAGCTATACCCGTGATGGCAACCTCAAGACCCTGGCCACCATCAACTCGCAATTGCTGCGCTTGTCGGCGCGGACCAAGGTCTATCCGCTGGTCAGTGATCAGTGGGTCCGTGTCGCCCCTAATGTGTACAAGATCCGGGTTCCGGCCCAGTAATTGTTCCGCGGATGCGGGGCCTGAGCCGATCCGGCAAGCGGATCGGCTTTTTTCATCCTGTTTTTCAACCCCTGGAATGGCGTGAAACAACGCGCGCGAGGGCGCCGCTGGTGTCCGGTGCTCGGCTGAGCGATGGCTCTGGGGCGGCTTTTCAGGCTGGTGAAGGGGAGGCAGTCGAGGGCTTTGCCCGGGGTGTCCGTTGATGGGGGTCAAATAAATCCCGAGTGGCAAACTGTATACAATCCTATGGACAGTTGTCTTGGATGTTGCATACAGTGTGCGCATAACAAAAACAGGGAACCCCACACCATGAATACGCCCCAGGTTTCACAGCAACGGCCCGAAGATGAAAATTTGGGTATTGGCGCGAATATGGCCTATGGCCTGCAACACGTGCTGACCATGTACGGCGGTATCGTTGCAGTGCCCTTGATCATCGGCCAGGCGGCCGGTCTGTCACCGGCGGAGATCGGCCTGTTGATTGCGGCCTCGTTGTTCGCGGGAGGGCTGGCGACGTTGCTGCAAACCCTCGGTGTGCCGTTTTTCGGTTGCAAGCTGCCACTGGTGCAAGGGGTGTCCTTTGCGGGTGTTTCAACCATGGTGGCGATTGTCACCAGTACCGGGGAAGGCGGCTTCCAGTCGGTGCTCGGGGCGGTGATCGCCGCCTCGCTGATCGGTCTGCTGATCACCCCGGTGTTCTCGCGGATCACCAAGTTCTTTCCGCCCCTGGTCACCGGCATCGTCATTACCACCATCGGCCTGACGCTGATGCCGGTCGCGGCGCGCTGGGCCATGGGCGGCAACAGTCGGGCGGCGGACTTTGGCAGCATGTCGAACATCGGCCTGGCGGCCCTGACGCTGGCCCTGGTGCTGCTGCTGAGCAAGATCGGCAGTGCGGCGATTTCCCGGCTGTCGATTCTCCTGGCGATGATCATTGGCACCGTGGTTGCGGTGTTCCTGGGCATGGCGGACTTTTCCGGTGTCACCCAGGGGCCGATGTTCGGTCTGCCCACGCCTTTCCATTTCGGCATGCCGACCTTCCATGTCGCGGCGATCCTGTCGATGTGCATCGTGGTCATGGTGACCCTGGTGGAAACCTCGGCGGACATCCTGGCGGTGGGTGAAATCATCCACACCAAAGTCGACTCCAAGCGTTTGGGCGATGGCCTGCGTGCCGACATGCTGTCGAGCATGATCGCGCCGATCTTCGGCTCCTTCACCCAGAGCGCCTTTGCCCAGAACGTCGGGCTGGTGGCGGTCACCGGGATCAAGAGCCGCTTCGTGGTCGCCACCGGCGGGTTGTTCCTGGTGATTCTCGGTCTGCTGCCCTTCATGGGGCGGGTGATTGCCGCGGTGCCGACCTCGGTGCTGGGCGGGGCCGGTATCGTCTTGTTCGGCACCGTGGCCGCCAGTGGCATCCGCACGTTGTCCAAGGTCGACTACCGCAACAACATGAACCTGATCATCGTTGCCACCTCGATCGGCTTCGGCATGATCCCGATTGCCGCGCCGAGCTTCTACGACCATTTCCCCAGCTGGTTCGCGACGATCTTCCATTCGGGCATCAGTTCCTCGGCGATCATGGCGATCGTGCTGAACCTGGCGTTCAACCACTTCACCGCGGGCAACTCCGACCAGCAGTCGGTGTTCGTCGCCGGCACCGAGCGAAGCCTGCGCTTCCAGGACATTGCTGGGTTGCGTGAAGGCGACTATTTCAGCGGTGGCAAGCTGCACGATGCTGAAGGCAATGAGGTTCCGCTGGTGGCTGAGGTTTCGGGCCAGTCCTCGCCGCAGCCTGGTGACGGTTCTGCGCCAAGCCATGCCCGTGGCAGCGCCGAAGTCACGCATTGAGTGCAAGTGGTGCGGCATGAAGAAACGGCGCCCTGATGGCGCCGTTTTTTATTGGGGCGTGATTATTCGAGGTTTTCCAGGGGCTCCAGGGCTTGCAGGACCTCGGGGTTGTCCTGGTACTGGCTGCGCAGGGCGGCGAGCTGGCGATCATGGCCGACACAGACTGCATTGACGGCTTTCTCCAGTTCGGCCCGGCGCTCTTCGTCGTAGGCCTCCTCGCCGGCAAAGTGCAGGCAATCCTCATGGCGCTGGATAAAGGCCGTGACCTCGTCGGGAAGTTGCGGGCCGCCGTAATGACCGCCCAGCTGCAGGCGCTGTTCCTCGACCCAGCCGCTGTAGTCCTCGCCATCCTTGGCGATGTACATGACCTGGGCCCAGCCAGTGTCGCTGGAGGCGTACACCGTCAGGCCGTCGCCAGGGAGTACATAGAGTTTCTTGTTCACACAGGCGGTGTCGGGCCCGCTGTGGAAGTGCAGCCGTCCTTCGCCGATGACCTTGGCCTCCAGGGGCGGACGGTATTGGCCGGCCTCCAGGGAGGCGTTGTCACTCAGGGTGGCGCAATCCACCGCTGGGCTGGCCAGGGCCGGCAGAGGCAGCAGTGACAGCAGTCCACACAGAGGCAGAAGGCGCAGAGCTCGGTCCATGGCAGGGGTATCCGTTGGGGGGCGTCGAAGGGCGCGATGGTAATGACAAAAACGCGGCCTGTGAATGATCAGAGGCCGCGCCGGCAGACGGCCGCCTGACTATTGCGCCACTTTGTCGAGTTGCTCCTGGCGCACCAGGGACAAGGCAAACCCCACGACCACCGCGGCGGCGGCCGACAGGGTCAGGGGCAGGCCATAGCTGCCGCCGCTCATGGCGGCCCCACTGAGCAGAGGGCCCAGCAGGCTGCCGATGCCCCAGAGCAGGCCGGCACTGGCATTGGCGGTGACCAGGTCCGCTCCGCTGAAGGATTGACCGATCAGCACGATGGCCAGGGTGTAGATACCGCCTGCCGCCGCCCCGAGGATGACCAGGCTCGGCCAGAGCAGGCCGGGGGCGCTCATCAGCAGGGGCAGGCACAGGCCGATCAGCAGGGCGATGCAACCGCAACCCAGGTAGATGCCGGGGCGCCCCAGCTTGTCCGAGAGCCAGCCCAGGGGAAACTGGAACGCTGTATCCCCCAGGAGAATGATGGTCACCATCAGCGCCGCCAGCTTGATGCTGTAGCCGTGGCCGGCGGCGTACACCGGAAACAGCGACAGCACCACGCTGTCGAAAAAGGCGAAGAACAGGATGCCCACGCATAAGGCCGGGGCGATGCGGATAAAGCCCAGAACCGAGAAGCTCCGGCTTTCCTCTTGGAGGTTCGCGGCGTCTGTCTGCGGCAGGGTCAGCCAGACCACGGCAATCGCGATGGCATAACCGACGCTGACGATCGCCAGCACCGCCGGCCCCTCGGTGCCCAGCCATGACACCAGTCCAGGGCCCAGCAATTGGAAGAAGGTGAAGCAAGTGGTGTAGACCGCCACCAGGCGTCCACGGCTGGCGTCCTCGGCCATTTCATTGACCCAGGTTTCCCCGAGAATGATGATCAGCCCGGCACCCAGCCCCATGGCGACCCGGGCCAGGCCCAGGCTGTAGAGACTGGCGTCGGGCAGTTCCAGGGCAGCCACGCTTAGCGCACAGAGGCTGAAGCACAGCAGATAGATCTGGCGTCGGGTCAGGCGCTGGCCCAGGGCATTGACCATAAAGGCCGAGAGCATCATTCCCGCTGCCGGCAGTGCCGACATGATGCCGATCTGGTTGTTCGAAGCGCCGGCCTGATACAGGCGCAGGGCGAGGATCGGCACCGTGGAACCTATGCTCAGGCCGACAATGGAAATGCCCAGGATCAGGGCGGCTAACAAGGCTTTGTTCATGTTCAAGACCCGCGCCCGGCACTTCAGGCGCTGAAAAATAGAGGTGTGCGGACGCGGCGTGACAGCATCCGCCGAGGTACGGGCGAGAGCCGGGTTTGTGCCCTTGGCGTTGGGGCCGGCTTGCCGGCGAAGCGCTGATTGACTGATGCGTTGCTTTTCAGCGCGTCTTCGCTGGCGAGTCGGCCCCGACAGCTGGCGCCCAAGGTGGCGTGGCGGCGCCGGGCTCAATCGCGGTTAGCGACGGCCCTGGTGCGGGGAGAAGGTGAAGGCGAACAGGACGCTGCGACGACGACGGTTGATCGCGCAATCATGCTGGGCAACGGCCAGGGTTGCCGAAGGGCTCATCGAAGGGGAGAGGCACGGGAACTGTGCTGGCAGGAACATCGTTGTCTGACTGGCCGGAAAAATAGGCGCACAGCCTACGTCAGGCCATTGCGACAAGGCAACCCGACCTTGGCCTGAGTCTTTCGGCTCGACAAAGCATTTCATCCGCATGCCTGGCTGACATGCGGATAGGGAAATTTATTGGGGGACGCGTTTGAGCTGATTGGCCGAAAGAGCAGGGCGCTCTTGTAGGGTTTGAGGCAAATCAGTGTAGGAATATGGCTCCACGACCTGGACTCGAACCAGGGACCCAGTGATTAACAGTCACTTGCTCTACCAACTGAGCTATCGCGGAATGCGCCGTATCTTACTGATTCAAAAAGGGAAGTCAACAAGTCATGAAGATTTTTTTCAGCGCG
Organism: Pseudomonas sp. 3MA1; assembly: GCF_029237275.1. Taxonomy (NCBI): domain Bacteria; kingdom Pseudomonadati; phylum Pseudomonadota; class Gammaproteobacteria; order Pseudomonadales; family Pseudomonadaceae; genus Pseudomonas; species Pseudomonas sp. 3MA1. The sequence goes on from NZ_JAACFX010000001.1 coordinate 1,054,665, forward strand.
GCGAGGATCTGAATGAACGGCCGACATGACTTCGAGGGTTTTATCGGCTGGCGGGCCGTTACGTGATCCGATAGGGGCTACCATGGCTGCCCGGAAGTGGTTCCACGCGCTACCGGCCTCAAGCCCGCATAGGTAAGCCTTTATGATCCGCTTCGATGTATCCCAGGTTTCTTCCGTGTTTTTCGCCGCCCGCTGCGGGGTGCTGTCATGAGCATCGAGCAGATCAGCCTGCCCAAAGGGGTGGGGCCTCAGGCCAGCAAGCTGTTGGACGCCATTACCCAGGCCGCTTCGACGCCCGATCTGAATCGTGCCGGCGGCAAGGCCGAGGGTTTTGTCCTTGGACTGGAAAGCGCCAAGGCCATCAAGAGCCAGGTGGCCGAGGCGTTGTACGTGGCGTTCGATGATGCCGCCAGCCACCGCTTGGTTGAACTGACGGGGTGAGGCTGTTCAGCCGCCGAAGGTCAGGGTGCCGAGCATCAGCTTGGCCATCAGCGAGCTGGCTGCCAGTTGTACCAGCCACAAGGCCAGTCCGCCGAGAAACACCCCGAGAGCAATTTGCAGGACCAGGCTTTTCTCGCGTTTCTGCGAGCGGGGCCGGTAATGCTCCAGTTCGTCGCGGTCAGCTCGCAGGTCATCGTCTTTCATCGGTTTCTCGATCAGCAGGGGAATACAGGGTCACAGTCTAGAGGCTGTGGGACCAGGCAGGGGAATGGTGCGACGCCGACAAAAAAGGGGAAGCCTGTCGGCTTCCCCTTCGGGTATCGCTGCGGTGAATCAGATCACTTGCAGGATGGCCTTGGTCACGGCGTCGATGTTGTTCTGGTTCAGCGCGGCCACGCAGATACGGCCGGTGTCCAGCGCATAGATGCCGAACTCGTTGCGCAGGCGGGTCACTTGCTCAACGGTCAGGCCGGAGTAGGAGAACATGCCGCGCTGGCGACCGACAAAGCTGAAGTCGTGCTCAGGGGCGCCTTTGGCCAGCAAGTCGACCATCTGGGTGCGCATGCCGCGAATCCGCAGGCGCATTTCCGCCAGTTCCTGCTCCCACTGGGCGCGCAGTTCCGGGTTGTTCAGCACCGCGGCGACGATGGTTGCGCCATGGGTTGGCGGGTTGGAGTAGTTGGTGCGGATCACGCGCTTGACCTGGGACAGCACGCGAGCGCTTTCTTCCTTCGAGCTGCTGACGATGGACAGGGCGCCAACGCGCTCGCCGTACAGCGAGAACGACTTGGAGAACGAGCTGGACACGAAGAAGGTCAGGCCCGACTCGGCGAACAGGCGCACTGCGGCGGCGTCTTCGTCGATGCCGTCGCCAAAGCCCTGGTAGGCCATGTCGAGGAACGGCACGAGGTTTTTCGCCTTGACCACTTCCAGGACGTTTTTCCAGTCCTGCGGGCTCAGGTCGACACCGGTCGGGTTGTGGCAGCAGGCGTGCAGCACCACGATCGACTGGGCCGGCAGGGCGTTGAGGTCTTCCAGCAGGCCGGCACGGTTCACGTCGTGGGTGGCGGCGTCGTAGTAACGGTAGTTCTGTACCGGGAAACCTGCGGTTTCGAACAGCGCGCGGTGGTTTTCCCAGCTTGGATCACTGATGGCGACCACGGCGTTGGGCAGCAGTTGCTTGAGGAAGTCGGCACCGATTTTCAGGGCGCCCGTACCACCAACGGCCTGGGTGGTGACCACGCGGCCAGCGGCCAGCAGGGGCGAGTCGTTGCCGAACAGCAGCTTCTGTACCGCCTGGTCGTAGGCGGCAATGCCGTCGATCGGCAGGTAGCCACGGGAAGCGTGTTGAGCGGCGCGAATTGTCTCGGCTTCGACAACGGCGCGCAGGAGTGGAATGCGTCCCTCCTCGTTGCAGTACACGCCCACCCCAAGGTTGACCTTGTTGGTACGGGTGTCGGCGTTGAATGCTTCGTTGAGGCCCAGGATTGGATCGCGTGGTGCCATTTCGACAGCGGAGAACAGGCTCATTTTTACGGCGGCTCTGAATGGAGTGTGGAGGGACGTGTCGCGCTCCAGCCGAATGCACTAGAGCGGTGCACAAACGGGGAGCTAGTATAGAGGCCATCATCGCGGGGGGCGACAGCCGATTGACCTTTTGCGACAAGTTTTTCGCTTTATTTTTCGACCGTTAGTCTTATTGCAACATTCCGGGTGTTAGCGGGTGTAAGACCTTTACCTTGAAAGCCGTGGTATCTGCCTCCACATCCAGCTCATTCCGGTTTTTTCCTCGGCGACATGGGTCGTACGCGGTCTTTCTTGTTCCTGTACGGTATCGCCGCGCACCAATGATCCCAGAGGTAGGTTTATGTCCGAATTCCAGCTAGTCACTCGCTTCCAGCCCGCCGGCGACCAGCCGGAAGCCATCCGCCTGCTGGTCGAAGGCATCGAGGCCGGACTGGCCCACCAGACCCTGCTCGGTGTGACCGGTTCGGGCAAGACCTTCAGCATCGCCAACGTGATCGCCCAGGTGCAGCGCCCGACCCTGGTGCTGGCGCCGAACAAGACCCTGGCCGCCCAGTTGTACGGTGAGTTCAAGGCGTTTTTCCCGAACAACGCGGTGGAGTATTTCGTTTCCTATTACGACTACTACCAACCCGAAGCCTATGTGCCGTCCTCGGATACCTTTATCGAGAAGGATGCCTCGATCAACGACCACATCGAGCAGATGCGTCTCTCCGCGACCAAGGCGCTGCTGGAGCGCAAGGACGCGATCATCGTTACCACGGTGTCCTGCATCTATGGTCTGGGCAGCCCGGAAACCTATCTGAAAATGGTTCTGCACGTGGATCGCGGCGACAAGCTCGACCAGCGTGCCTTGCTGCGCCGCCTGGCGGACCTGCAATACACCCGCAACGACATGGACTTCGCCCGTGCCACCTTCCGCGTGCGCGGTGATGTGATCGATATCTACCCGGCGGAATCGGACCTGGAAGCGATCCGCATCGAGCTGTTCGACGACGAGGTGGAAAGCATCAGCGCCTTCGACCCGCTGACCGGCGAAGTGATCCGCAAGCTGCCGCGCTTCACCTTCTATCCCAAGAGCCACTACGTGACCCCGCGGGAAACCCTGCTGGACGCCATCGAGGGCATCAAGGTGGAGTTGCAGGAGCGCCTGGAATACCTTCGCGCCAACAACAAGCTGGTGGAAGCCCAGCGCCTGGAGCAGCGCACCCGTTTCGACCTGGAGATGATCCTCGAACTGGGCTACTGCAACGGCATCGAAAACTACTCGCGCTACCTCTCGGGCCGTCCTGCAGGGGCCGCGCCGCCCACCTTGTACGACTACCTGCCGGCGGATGCGCTGTTGGTGATCGACGAATCCCACGTCAGCGTGCCCCAGGTCGGGGCCATGTATAAGGGCGACCGTTCGCGCAAGGAAACCCTGGTGGAATACGGCTTCCGCCTGCCGTCGGCGCTGGATAACCGGCCGATGCGTTTTGACGAGTGGGAAGGCGTCAGCCCGCAGACCATCTTCGTCTCCGCCACTCCGGGCAACTATGAGGCGGAACACGCCGGGCGCGTGGTGGAGCAGGTGGTGCGTCCCACGGGGCTGGTGGACCCGCAAGTGGAAGTGCGCCCGGCCCTGACCCAGGTGGACGACCTGCTGTCGGAAATCACCAAGCGCGTGGCGGTGGAGGAGCGGGTCTTGGTCACCACCCTGACCAAGCGCATGGCCGAGGATTTGACCGACTACCTGGCCGACCACGGCGTGCGCGTGCGTTACCTGCACTCGGACATCGACACCGTTGAGCGGGTGGAAATCATCCGCGACCTGCGCCTGGGCACTTTCGACGTGCTGGTGGGGATCAACCTGCTGCGTGAAGGCCTGGACATGCCGGAAGTGTCGCTGGTGGCGATTCTCGACGCCGACAAGGAAGGCTTCCTGCGTTCCGAGCGCTCATTGATCCAGACCATTGGCCGGGCCGCGCGTAACCTCAATGGCCGGGCGATTCTCTATGCCGACCGCATCACCGGCTCCATGGAGCGGGCGATTGGCGAAACCGAACGGCGGCGTGACAAACAGATCGCCTTCAACCTGGCCAATGGCATCACCCCCAAAGGGGTGTTCAAGGATGTCGCCGACATCATGGAAGGCGCCACCGTGCCGGGCTCGCGGAGCAAGAAGCGCAAGGGCATGGCCAAGGCCGCCGAGGAAAGTGCCCGCTACGAAAACGAACTGCGCTCGCCGAGCGAGATCACCAAGCGCATTCGTCAGCTCGAAGAGAAGATGTACCAGTTGGCCCGGGACCTGGAGTTCGAGGCCGCAGCACAGATGCGCGACGAAATCGCCAAGCTGCGCGAGCGCTTGCTCACCGTCTAACGCCACTCGATCCCTAGTAGGAGCCGGCTTGCCGGCGAAGAGGTCCTCAAATCCTGTGCAAGGGTTGAGGGTCGATTCGCTGGCAAGCCAGCTCCTACAGGCCATTTGTGGGTCAGTGGGCTTCGCCGGCCTTGAGGCCCTTGGGTAGGGCCTTGGTCAACAGCACCGCCAGCATGCTGATGCCCAGGGCGATGCCGACAAAATGGAAGGCATCGTTGTAGGCCATGATCTGCGCCTGCTGGTGGGTGATCTCGCTGAGCTTGCCCAGGGCCGCGGTTTCACTGCCGAATTTCTCGGTCAGGGTCGCCAGGCGTTCCGCCACCTGCGGGTTGCTCGGCACCAGCGCCTCGCGCAGGTAGTCGAAATAGGTCTTGGTCCGGGCATCCAGCAGGGTCGCCAGCAAGGCGATGCCGATGGCGCCGCCGAGGTTGCGCAGGATGTTGAACAGGCTCGAAGCCGAGCCGGCATCCTGGGGCTGTATATAAGCCGTGGCGATCAGCGAGATGGTGACCATGATCAGCGGCTGGCCCAGGGCGCGGATGATCTGGATCTGGTTGAACTGCGGCCCGGCGAAGTCCGGGTTGAGCACGCCTGAAGAGAAACTCGCCAGTCCGAACAGGCCGAACCCCAGGGCGCACAGCCATTTGGGCGAGATGAACTGCATCAGCTTGGGCACCAGGGGAATCAGGAACAGCTGCGGTATGCCCATCCACATGATGACTTCGCCGATCTGCAGGGCGTTGTAGTTCTGGATCTGGGCCAGGTACAGCGGCAGCAGGTAGATCGAGCCGTACAGGCCAACCCCCATGCCCAGGCTGGAAATGCTCGACAGGCCGAAGTTGCGATTGCGCAGGATGCCCAGGTTGATCAATGGATTGGGCTTGGAGATCTGGACGATGACGAAGGTGATCAGGCTGATCAGGGCGATGCTGCCCAGGGTCACGATCAGGTTCGACTCCAGCCAGTCCTTGCGGTGGCCCTCTTCAAGAAACACCTGCAGGCAGCCCAGGCCCAGGCCGAGGGTGAGGATGCCGGTGTAGTCGGTGCTTTTCAGCAGTTCCCAGTGGGCTTCCTTCTTTTCCAGGCCGTACAGCAGGCCGGCGATCATCAGCAGGCCCGGGGGCACGTTGATGTAGAAGATGTATTCCCAGCCCCAGTTTTCCGTGAGCCAGCCACCCAGGGTCGGGCCAATGGAGGGGGCGAAGGTGGCGGTCATGGCGAACATGGCCATGCCCTTGGCCCGGTGGTGTTCGGGGAGCTTGATCAGGGTCAGGGTGAAGGCCAGGGGAATCAGCGCGCCGCCGGTAAAGCCCTGCAGGGCGCGGAACACGATCATGCTTTCCAGGCTCCAGGCCATGGAGCAGAGCAGGGAGGCGATCAGGAAACCCACCGACACCCAGGTCGCCAGTCGCCGGGCCGAGAGCAACTGCACCAGCCAGGCGGTGAGGGGGATCATGATGATCTCGGCCACCAGGTAGGAGGTGGAGATCCACGAGCCTTCCTCCAGGGTGGCGGACAGCGCGCCCTGGATGTCCTTGAGCGAAGAGTTGGTGATCTGGATATCGAGCACCGCCATGAAGGCGCCGAGCATGGCGCTCATCACCGCAATCCAGTCGCGTCGCGAGGGTTCTCCTGTCGGACGCAGCAGTTGATCACCGGCCATCGACAGGGTCTTTGACGTTCACTTTGACCGTCACCGACATCCCCGGGCGGATCTTGCCTTGTAGGGGGTTGTCGGCAGCAAAGGTCAGTTTTACCGGAATGCGCTGTACCACCTTGGTGAAGTTGCCGGTGGCATTGTCCGGTGGCAGCAGACTGAACTGCGCCCCTGAGGCGGCGAACAGGCTGTCGACCCGGGCCTGGATCGGGGTGTCGCCGTAGGCGTCGAAGGTCAGCTCGGCCTGTTGCCCGGGTTGCATGTGCCCGATCTGAGTCTCCTTGAAGTTGGCCTGAACCCAGATGTCCTGGTCCGGAACGATCGACAACAGGTAGGCGCCGGCCTGCACCACCTGGCCGCTGCGCGCCGCACGCTGGCCGATGATGCCGCTGATGGGGGCATGGATTTCGCTGCGGGTCAGGTTCAATTGCGCCTGGGCCAGCTCGGCCTGGGCATTGGCAATCTGTGCGTCGAGGCGCTTGATCTCGGCGTTCAGGGCGTTGACTTGCTGGCGCTGGCCTTGCAGGTCGGCTTCGGCCTTGGCCACCTGGGAGCGGGCGATGTGGTTGTCGGCGGAAAGGGTGGTGACCCGTTCTTCGGATACATAACCGGGCTTGCGCAGGGTCTGGGCCCGGGACAGGTCGATCTGCGAGCGGCCGAGGCTGGCCTGGCTCGATGCCACCTGCGCCTGGCTGGCGGCAATCAGGCTGGCTTGTTGGGTCAGTTTGCTCTGGGCCTGCAGGCGGTCGGCCTCGCGAGTGGCCAGGGCCGCCTGGGCGCGGTCCACCGCCAGTTGGAAGTCCTGGCCTTCCAGGCGTACCAGTAATTGGCCTTTCTCTACGTGTTGGTTGTCCTGGACCAGCACTTCGTCGATCCGTGCGCTCAGTTGACTGGAAACCCGGGTGATTTCGCCCTGGACGTAGGCGTTGTCGGTGGTTTCATAAAAACGGCCGTGGAACCACCAATGGGCGAGGAAGCCCAGGGCGACCAGCAGGACCAGGGACAGGAAAACAAACAGGCGACGCTTGAGTTGGGCAGGCATGGGCAGACTGTAGTCGAGAAAAGTGTAAGGAAATCTATCAGCCGGCGAATCTGGCATATAGCCACTGGGTGGTAAATGCCGCTTGTTGATTATTGGTCATTCAGCGGGCTGGCAGCGGCCTGTAGTCGCAACCTTGGCTTAAATGCCCTCCTTACTGGAGCGGTGCTGGTGTCGCCTGTTACCATTCGCCCCCTGTTTTATTCCTCGTTTTTCTATCTGTTCGAGACCAGCCATGACCACCGTTCGCACGCGCATCGCGCCATCGCCTACCGGGGACCCCCACGTAGGTACCGCTTACATCGCTTTGTTCAACTATTGCTTTGCCAAGCAGCATGGCGGTGAGTTCATCCTGCGTATCGAAGACACCGATCAGTTGCGCTCGACCCGCGAGTCCGAGCAGCAGATTTTCGACGCCTTGCGCTGGTTGGGCATCAACTGGAGCGAAGGCCCGGATGTGGGTGGTCCTCATGGCCCTTACCGTCAGAGCGAGCGCGGTGACATCTACCAGAAGTACGCCCAGCAACTGGTGGACCTGGGGCACGCCTTCCCGTGCTTCTGCACCGCCGAAGAGCTGGACCAGATGCGTGCCGAGCAGATGGCTCGCGGCGAAACCCCGCGTTACGACGGCCGTGCCTTGCTGCTGTCCAAGGAAGAAGTAGCCCGGCGCCTGGCGGCCGGCGAGCCGCACGTGATTCGCATGAAGGTGCCGACCGAAGGCGTCTGCGTGGTGCCGGACATGCTGCGCGGCGACGTCGAGATCCCATGGGATCGCATGGACATGCAAGTGCTGATGAAGACCGACGGCCTGCCGACCTACTTCCTGGCCAACGTGGTCGATGACCACTTGATGGGCATCACCCACGTGTTGCGCGGTGAGGAATGGTTGCCGTCGGCGCCGAAACTGATCCTGCTCTACGAGTACTTCGGCTGGGAGCAACCGCAGCTGTGCTACATGCCGCTGCTGCGCAACCCGGACAAGAGCAAGCTGTCCAAGCGCAAGAACCCGACTTCGGTGACCTTCTACGAGCGCATGGGCTTCATGCCCGAGGCCATGCTCAACTACCTGGGGCGCATGGGCTGGTCGATGCCGGACGAGCGCGAGAAGTTCTCGTTGCAGGAAATGGTCGATAACTTCGACCTGTCGCGGGTATCCCTGGGTGGGCCGATCTTCGATATCGAGAAGCTGTCCTGGCTCAATGGCCAGTGGCTGCGGGATCTGCCGGTGGAAGAGTTCGCCAGCCGGGTCCAGACCTGGGCGCTGAATCCCGAGTACCTGATGAAGATCGCGCCGCACGTGCAGGGCCGGGTCGAGACTTTCAGCCAGATCGCACCGTTGGCCGGCTTCTTCTTCGCCGGTGGCGTGACCCCGGATGCCAAGTTGTTCGAATCCAAGAAGCTTTCTGGTGATCAGGTGCGGCAATTGATGCAACTGATCCTGTGGAAGCTCGAAAGCCTGCGCCAGTGGGAGAAAGACAGCATCACCGCGACCATTCAGGCGGTGGTTGAATCCCTGGAATTGAAGCTGCGCGATGCCATGCCGCTGATGTTCGCCGCCATCACCGGTCAGGCCAGCTCGGTATCGGTGCTCGATGCCATGGAGATCCTGGGGCCGGATCTGACGCGTTTCCGTCTGCGTCAGGCCATCGACCTGCTCGGTGGTGTGTCGAAGAAAGAGAACAAGGAATGGGAAAAACTGCTGGGCGCCATCGGCTAAGGCGCCTTTGCGGGACGGTTGCGCCTGGGGCGGCGATCTTTTCGACTACGCTTGAAGTCCAGGCGCAGATGGTTTGATCGTCGCCCTTGGCGTTTTCTGTCGGCTTGTAACGGAGCTTTTGCGGGAGTCGAGGTGGCTCGGCAAGGCCGCAAAAGCCAGGGTTTTCGGGGCGGGGCGGTAAGTGGTTGTTATCCCGGCAGATTTTTTTTCAAAAAGCGGAAAAAAAATTGACAGCCTTCAGATCCCCCCTTAAGATTCGCCCCGTCCTCAGCGATGAGGGGCTATAGCTCAGCTGGGAGAGCGCTTGCATGGCATGCAAGAGGTCGACGGTTCGATCCCGTCTAGCTCCACCAATTTACAGTTCAAGGCCTGGCCACACCGGCCTTGAATAGACCAGTACTCAGCACTGGTCAGCTGTCAGAAGGTTTGTGTCCCCTTCGTCTAGTGGCCTAGGACACCGCCCTTTCACGGCGGTAACAGGGGTTCGAGTCCCCTAGGGGACGCCAGTTTCACACAAGCGATGTTGCAAGATGTCGCTGCGCCGCGAGGCGAAAATCCGGGGCTATAGCTCAGCTGGGAGAGCGCTTGCATGGCATGCAAGAGGTCGACGGTTCGATCCCGTCTAGCTCCACCAATTTACAGTTCAAGGCCTGGCCACACCGGCCTTGAATCGACCAGTACTCAGCACTGGTCAGCTGTCAGAAGGTTTGTGTCCCCTTCGTCTAGTGGCCTAGGACACCGCCCTTTCACGGCGGTAACAGGGGTTCGAGTCCCCTAGGGGACGCCAGTTTCACACAAG